>NZ_JBKGTY010000009.1:67012-86598 GCF_053543375.1 Myxosarcina sp. GI1(2024)
TTAGCAGCTTGTTTATCTCTCCTGGCACTAAACATAAACTCTATGGTAATACCATTGCTGTCAACTGCTCTATATAGATATTTCCATTTTCCTTTGACCTTGAGATAAGTTTGATCTACTCGCCAAGAGTCAT
This sequence comes from Myxosarcina sp. GI1(2024), assembly GCF_053543375.1. Taxonomy (NCBI): domain Bacteria; kingdom Bacillati; phylum Cyanobacteriota; class Cyanophyceae; order Pleurocapsales; family Pleurocapsaceae; genus Myxosarcina; species Myxosarcina sp. GI1(2024). Next base: position 67,146 of record NZ_JBKGTY010000009.1, read on the forward strand.
TAGTTGAGATGAGATGCTTTCTGGCTCTTCTTTCTATTTGTGGTGCATAAATCATCACCCATCGGTAAATCGTGGTGTGGTCTACAGATAGTCCTCGCTCTTGCATGATTTCTGCTAAATCACGATAACTCAAACCATAGCGGAGATACCACCTCACACAAAGTAAAATTATTTCTCCTTGAAAATGTTTCCACTTAAATGGTTGCTTTGAGTTCATCTGGTCTAGTAGTTATTTACGTTTGTTAAATACTACAAGTTTGTCTTAAGTTTTTGCAACATTACCATTTGTTCTAAATAAGTTGTCAATACTCTGCGATCGGTCAAACTATCATCGACTACTAAAACTTTATTCATAACTTAATTATCTCCAGGACAAACAAAGCGATACTGCTAGTGTGTAGAGTGCCCAAATTCTCGATAAAATTAACTACCGAATTTACAAAAGTTTAAGAGTATTTTATTCGGCTACAGAATTAACTTTATTAGTAAGAACTGAATCGCTACTTAAAGATGAGAGACTAATGTATTTTTTAAGAGCATCAATAATTTTGCTAGTTTCTATTGGTTTAGAGATGAAATCATCTGCACCTACGACCTTAGCTCGAACGCGATCGATAATGCCGTCATTGCCAGTCAAAATAACTATCGGTACATCTTTTAATTTAGACACTCTTCTAAGTTGAGAGCACAATTCATAGCCGTTGATTACGGGCATTCCGATATCCATAAAAATAAGACTAGGTACGGTTTTTATTAAAGTTGGTAGTACCTGAAAAGATTCTTGAATGCTGATAAAACGATAGTCGCATTTAGTAATAATTTCCTCCATAATTTTGCAAATTTGAGGGCTATCATCAATGCACGCAATTAGAGGTGTGCTTGAAGATTTGGTAATATCGGTGGGACAAAACTTCGCAGTATACTTAGGGAGATTGATATCTTCTACTTCTATTAAATCCAGCAATCCTTGCCGAACGTAGGGAATTAAGGAAGATGTTAGGGTAGTGATATCTTTATCCATCAGAAAACTTAAATCTCTTAATGTTCTCTGTCCATTTAACACTTTAATAAAGTTTTGATAAACAGTTAACGATACTTGTTCTCGTAATTCATGCGGTTTTTCGATCGTTGGAGCTAAATTAGGAGACCAGGCTTGAAGTCCTTTTTCTTGCCAAGCTAGCCAGACGCGACGTACATTATCGAGAATAGCTTCGACTTCTATAAAAAAATTCGACCTGGTCGAAGTTGAAACTAAAAATGAAGAAGTAGGTATTATTTCTGAAGAAATTTTTAAACCTCGTTCGTTTTCAAGCTGTATAAGATTGAAAAAGGTTTCTGTAATTTTATTTTTAATTAGCTCTAAGGCTGTTGCGCTTTCAATTAGTTGTCTTTGAATCAGAAAATTTAAAATAAAATAATTTATAATACAACAATCTATAGTTTCAAATTGTTCCGAATTTTTTAGCTTGAGATCTTCACAGTTGACCCGAGAGCAATATTTACTAATTAATCTGTTCTATGACCGGTTAGGATGAATGCCACCCTCAGTCCAAACCAGTTTGCCAAAACACATAAATATGAACCAGCTTGTTTTGTTAAGTTCTGATTGTACGATAATTTTTTGAGTATGTTGTTTGTGTTTAAAATAAGAAATGATATCTATTAATTGTTGAGAAATTTTACTCCGAGACTGTCGATTCATATTGGCTTCTAGAATAATTATTTAATTGTATTGCTATTAATTGTTGTTTGAAAAATACTGTTTTTTATGATAATTTTAGTTAATAATAATAAGTGCCTTTTTAGTGTATTTTGCGCATGTATCAGTGTAAATTGATTAAAATCAAGTTCGATCGAAATCTATATATCGAGTGCTAAGCCAAACTACTCGCAAAATTGAATACAGAATATTTATGAAAAATTTTAGAAATTTTTTCTATTTCATCTAAGAAACTTTATTCCGGAGTGCAGTCCTCTTATGGCTGAGTAATTGGCGACCAAATATTTATGACACAATCGATTTTGTCTATAACCTATACCCAATCATAAAGTTAAATTTATCGAACGAAAATAGTAAATTTACGTACTTAAACCTAGAAATCTACAAAAAATCTTCTCTACAAGAATCAAAAAGGTTCTGTTATCTGGTAGGAATTTAAAATGTATTGAATTGCGAAAGTGACTGCTATATTTTGGAGAATTGAACTATTTCGCGCTCGAGAGACAAAGCTTATTGATGGAGAGAATTCAAAGTTTTTAGAGGATATTTCATGCAGTTGTCGCTCGCAGCTATTTATTCCGTGCTGTTTTTTTCTTAGAGTATGATATTAAAGCTATAGTCGTTTAAAGTTAGTTTTTGCATCCCAAACTATCTTTGGTAGCTACTTTTGTAGTAGGGTTGATACCATCGGCTCGTTTACAGAGAAGGTACACTTGATAGCGGTCTAGAATTGCGTTGGTGAAGTCTGCTCCATGAATGGTAGTTCCGTCAAAAGAAGTACTGGTAGCTACAGCTTCGCGAAAGATAGCGTTGGTTAGATTAGAATTATCCAAAGCAACTCGATCCATCAGAGAACTGGTAAAGTTTGCGCCTGTTAGATTGGTGTTGATAAAAGTTGCTTTAGTCAAGATTGAATTGCTGACATCAGAGCCTTCAAAGTTGCTGCCTCGCGCATCGGCAGCCGCAAAAACCGCACCAACTAAGTTTTTGTGAGAAAAATCTCGATTGCGGATTTCGCTGTAAGTATAGTTAATTGCATTGTCTTGAGCTACAGTAGGATGAGCATCTAACAACAGCCAAATCATCGCGATCGCTAAAATTAATAGTAAACTAAGTACGCGTTGAATAGTTAAAAACATCTTTTTCTGAGGCTATAGTAAATTTATCGAGCTTTAATAATAATCTTAAAACAGCGATCGCTTTTTTTTGGCTGAAAATTATAGTAGAGGAGAGCGATTGGTAAATCACCCTAAAAGTTATTTTAAAGTCGCCCTAGATACTGCCTGAATTTCGTCAATTTTTTCTTGGGTTTGTCGGATTTCTCTTTCTAAAGGTTCGACTACAGATTCTGGTAATTGTTCGGAGCGGTTGGCAGCAATAGTGAAATTCTCTAGAGCTGCTTCTAAAGTAGTAATGTCCTGTTGTCTTTTGCCAATTTGTCTTAAAATTTGCCCTTTGAGATAGTAGTGTTCGGGATTATCCGGAGCTATTTCTAGAGCTTTATCGGCATATTCTAAAGCTCGTTCGTACTGTTCTAAGTCGCGATAAGCAACGGCTAGACCTCGGTTGACTAGATAATTTGGTGCGGCGTAGGTTTCAAAACGAGCGATTGCTTGCTCGGGACTAGAAAAGGGTAGGTTGACTGCTAATATTAGATCCATGTAGCCTTTAATCAAGTTTAACTCTGGATCGTCGCGATCGACATCTTCTGCTAGATCGAGATGCCTAAAAACCAACTGCAGCTTTTCAATAGCGGCAATAGCTCCTTCTTCTTGATAGAGATATGCTCCATTGAGAAAATGACCCACTGCTAAATACAGATTGCCACGTAAGGGGTCTTCACCACTCAATACCCTGGCGGTTTCTAGGGTTTTTAAGGCGTATTGCTGCAAATCCGACCAGTTTTCCTCTGTGTAGGCTAAAGAAGCCTGCATCGCATGTATTAGGGGTTCTTCAAATTCTTCAGATTCTGCTAAATCGAGTTCTGCTTCAACTGTTTTATAATTGCCTTGCAAGAAAACAGTTTTAAAAGCAGTCTCTGTTAGTTCGCCAATTTCACGGGCATTGTTTTCTCTGAAAGGATCGGCAGCTAGAGTCAGAGCGTTATCTAAGCCAAAAACAGTTCCTACGATTAATGATAGAGTCAAAAAAAGATTTTTGTAAGTCGATCTACTGAAATTTTTCATAGTTTATCGGCTAAATTTTGAAATTTTTGACGATTTTGTTCTTAACTAGTTCCCCAACTCTAAAACTAGCTTGAGTATAGAGATAAACTCCATAGAAGGAGACTTTTTTGAGTCCAGGAGAATAAGAACTAAGCCAAAAGCGTTCTCCCTTAATCGACCAACTGTAGCTCTCGTCAGTATCGAGAGCGATATGTGCCTCGTCAATCTAAACCAGTAACCCTCCAGTTTGAAGCGTCTTTTTCAATAGGACCGCTAGTTTTTCGAGAAATTCGGCTCCCTTCTGAGGATTCCCTTGGTTCGAGAGCTTACGCGCCTTCTTCCAGAAAAACCCACGCACCTCGGAGAGCTTTATGTATCGTGTCCCGACAACCACTCACCCCAAATATTAAGTGACTCTAATTCCCAGGTGCCGACAAGTTTACAGAAACGCTTCGTTGACTGTAGAAATTTTACTACCAAATCAACCGATCGAGCTATGGCAAGATATCTTAATAAGATTTAACATAATTTATAGATACTTTAAGAAATTCCTATGGAACTGCATCAGATTGAAACTTATCTCGACAGCTCTAATCCTCAGAATCGCATGAAAGCGATTACCGAGTTAAGGAACTACGAACCTAATTTGGTTGTCTCTCTACTAAAGCGAAGGATGAGCGATAAAGAATTTATCATTCGTTCTTTTGTGGCTACAGGTTTGGGACACAAACGGACAGACGAAGGTTTTGAGTTGTTACTAGATTTAATCGAGCACGACGACGATTATAATGTCAGAGCTGAAGCCGCTAATTCCTTAGCTAAATACGGCAAACGCGCCATTCCCCAGCTGGTGAAATTATTTCGACGAGACTCTCATTGGTTAGTACGCTATAGCATTCTTGCAGCTATCGAGCTAAAACGATATCCAGAAACTCTCTTAGAATTATCCGTTTTAGGTCTTAGGGGAAACGATTTAGTTGTCAAAGAAACAGTGCTCGCTATTTTAGGACAATTAGCTAAAACACCTCAAGAAGCCATAGCTCTAGAGCTTCTGCTTTCAGAAGCACAATCAGAGCAAGCTGCACTTCGTGCCCAAGTAGCCAGAGTCTTGAGAGATTTTGAAGACCCCAGAGCGAAAGCTGCTCTAGCAAATCTGCGACAGGATTCTGATTATCGAGTCGTCGGTGCAACTTTAGAAGGTCTCGTCTAGAGTCAACGAAATTAAAGCACTCACTTGGAACTCTGTGAAATGAGTTGAGTGCTTGCCTGCTTTTTTTTCCAAGAAATCATTATGAAAGTCAAGTGGTCACAGCTAGTTTTTAAAATTATCTTTTGGTTATTTGCTGAAATCTACCTAACGGTTATTGGCTTAGATAATCTAGCTGATTATGGCGAATTTGTCTTTCAATATAAAGCTCTGTCAACAATGGCTCAGGCTTTTACCATACTCAATTCCTCAAGTTAGATTTGAAGGAATCCCCACAGTTATGATTTTTTTTCAATGTTTCCCAATCTTCTTCAAGCAACAACAAAATACTGGCGCCAGCTAGATGAACTAGAAGTAGCTTATCAGCGAGGAGAAATCCCCTTGGAGGAAGTAGACGCAAAAGTAGCCGATTTAATGGCAGAACTCGCTAGGGAACGGCGCACTGCTTTGAATTATTTTTGGCATGCCTGTCGTCTAATGCTGACCAGACAAATAGAAACTCTCATCGGTTTGGCTGTGTTGACAATCGTTACTTATACTTGGGTCTTGACAAGTTAAGTATTCATGGCTTTCACGATAATGTAAGTTATATCGTCCGGTCTGAACATTAATTTCTGTCGCTTGACTTTAATTGTCGTTAAATAAATTAATACAATATACTTGTATTGACACAAAGAACAGAAGAATATTAAGCCAGCTAACAGCAGCAAATAGAGAAGAAACAAAGCTCGACGTATAATTTAACAATAAAAATCGAATTATTAGTCTTTTGGTTGGGTCACTAGCTCAATGGTAGAGCAGTGGACTCTTAATCCATTGGTTCAGGGTTCGAGTCCCTGGTGACCCATCGAGCAATTATTCCCCTAGTCTAGAAGAAACGGGAATTACTATTTGTATGTTAAAATCCTCTTCTTCGGTAGGAGGTTGAAAGTAACTATTGACTTCGTAGAAAATTTTTTCGGTATCAAAATCATTGCGACTTGGGTCGGTCGTTCGACGCTGTTCGATCTGCTTAATACAAAGAGCGTCACTTGCTTCGAGATAATATAATTTATGTGGTATTTTATATTCTAAAAATATCTCTTTAAACCAAGCTCTTTGATTATAGGTGTTACCTGGAAAATCCATCACTACAGAAATACCAGAATTTAAGAGATTTTGTACGTGTTTCTTTAATAAAGGCTTAAGACGAGATGAATACTTTATGTAATCAGCAAACACTTTAATTTCTTCCGGATAAATAGCCGTCAACCATTCATCTTCAGACAATAGTATGGCATGGTATTCTTTCGCCAGTTCGATCGCTTTGGTCGATTTACCAGATCCCATTTTTCCACAAAAGAAGATTAGTGTTCCTTGTTCACTCATGAAATTAATTACTTAATTTAATTACTGTTTCTTAATCTTTTTTGCCACGATAAACACCGCTTTGTTTTTGCCTGGTTACCATTGGTAGTCGAGTTCAAAACCAGCATTAGTCAAAGTTTCTGTCAACTAAACTACTTTTGTGGTAAAAACCTTGACCAAAGGGAAACCAAAAATTTGCTAAAACTCATATTATCTCCCAAACAAGCTGTACTGGTGACAAAAATTACCCCTGGTTTGAGCATTTGATAAACTTTAGCGATTGGACTTTCTTTGTTTTCTAGTAAATGCAAAATACTCAGTCCTAACACTACGTCATAGGTGCAATCTCTTACATCTGATACTTCGATAGTTAATCGTTCAAAGGTTACATTATTAAATTCTTGTGCCTCCGCTTTCTTGTTTGCTGAGATATCTATTGCCCGAATATGTTTAACGTAGTTTAACGTAGGGTGCGTGAATAATGGCAGTCGAGCTCATACCACAGCCAAACTCCAATACTTCCATCTCTGGCTCAAAGTATTCCTGGGTGACTTGCAATTGCTTCATCAGCGATTGGTTGTTTGGCATAGCGAGGGGCAATTTTGTCGTAAAATTGAGCAAACTGGTTCATCGTAATCTCCTGTCGCCTGTTTGCTCTAAATAGCTATAAAATTGACGACGTTGCTGAATCAAGACATGAATCGATAAGGTAGGGGGATATCTAAAAATATCAGATAGCGAATTAGCGACCGAATCGAATGTATCAAACTGTTTATTTCTTAATTAGACTGCATCCCTAGACTTAAAGCAATATTTTGAAGCATCTAGTCTAAAATAATCTTAAAGGCGAGGGACTTTAACTAGCGATCGTGCTCTTCTTACAAGAGGTCTAATCGTAGTAGATTGAAATGTATTGACATTCGATAGCAACACAATTAATGGAACTAGCCTTCTATTGTTTACTAGCTTTAGCTCCAATTGTCACGGTCTTTTTGTTATTGGTAATTGCTAGGCGTTCAGCAAAACAAGCGATGCCAGTAGCATATATAGTAACAACAGCGATCGCTCTATTAATTTGGCAAGTTCCGATTGCTGTATTGGCTGCTTCTACCATTCAAGGCTTAGTAATGGCAGCAGAGATTCTCTACATCATCTTTGGAGCAATTCTGTTGCTCAATGTTTTAAAAGCGTCTGGTGCGATCGCTACTATTCGTCAGGGTTTATTAGGAGTTTCTCCTGACAGACGCATTCAGGCGATAATTATTGTTTGGTTGTTTGGTAGTTTTCTTGAAGGCGCTTCGGGCTTTGGTACTCCTGCTGCTGTCTGTAGTCCTCTTTTGGTAGCCTTGGGTTTTCCCGCTCTAGCTGCTGTAATGGTAGCCTTAATTGCTAATAGTACCGCGGTTGTATTTGGAGCAGTCGGCGTTCCAGTTCTGTTGGGTATTGATACTGGTCTTCAGGGAGCAGTAGTAGTAAATAACTACCTGACTGCACTAAATCTAACTTATGCCGAGTATTTCGAGCGTATTGTGATTAGAATAGGTGTTTTAAATAGCATTGTTGGCACTTTGATTCCTTTATTAATGGTAGGTTGCTTAACTCGCTATTTTGGGCGACGTAAATCCTGGTGGGAAGGATTGGCGGTATGGCGCTTCGCTCTGTTCGCGGGATTGGCTTTTACTATTCCTTCTTGTTTGACTGCTGTTTTTTTAGGACCAGAATTCCCCTCGTTGATTGGTGGTTTAGTGGGTTTAGCGATCGTAGTTCCAGCAGCAAGACGAAGATTTTTAATCCCAAAACGAGTCTGGGATTTTCCACCAGTAGCGAACTGGGAGGATAGATGGATGGGAAGTTTGACAGCAGCAATTGACAATGGAGTAAAAAGTCTGGGCTTATTCAAAGCCTGGACTCCCTATGTTTTGGTAGGATTGTTGCTAATGCTATCGCGACTAAACTTTTTACCGTTTCAAGGATTGCTCAAAGCGCTTCAACTAAATTTTCCTGCTGTTTTAGGAACGGAAATCGGAGTAAATTCTGAACCCTTTTATCTACCAGGAACCATATTTATTTTAGTAGCTATTTTGACTTATTTTCTTCATAGCGTGAAGACAGAGGTCATGTTTCAAGCAACCTCGAATGCGGTTATAACTCTAGGAGGAACTGCCCTGGTTCTTGCTGCTGCCGTACCAATGGCTAGAGTATTTATTAACTCTGGGTTTAATGAATCTGGCTTGGCAAGTATGCCCGTGACTCTGGCAGATGGAGTTGCTAATTTAGCTGCTCAAAGTTGGCCTCTGTTTGCTCCCATTATTGGAGCAATGGGTTCTTTTATCGCTGGTAGTGCCACCGTAAGCAATATGATGTTTTCCCTATTTCAATTTGGAGTAGCTGCAAAACTCGATATTTCTGGTGCAATTGTCGTAGCCTTACAAGCTATGGGAGCGGCGGCTGGCAATATGATTTGTGTTGCCAACGTGGTTGCTGCTTCTGCTACTGTTGGCTTGAGCGGCTGTGAAGGGTTACTGATTCGCAGAGTGCTATTTCCTCTGATTTATTATCTTATCGGTGCTGGTATTCTTGGTTTAACGGCAATTTATGTTCTAAAAACCGTCTAAGCAAAGTTAATCTATGAGCTCAAATTCATCTGGTAAAAACAGCTCGATTGGACTGCGAATTCTGTTGACTTCTCTTTGACACTTATCTATGCGTATAAAATAAATACCATCGGTAGTACAACCCGAGATTTTTCCCTGGCAATCCTTCTGAGAACCTCTAGTGATTTTTACTGGAGTATCTATAACGTAACCTTTAATTTTGTAGTTACATGAGATTGTTTTGGTTTTTAAGTCGCTCATTTTCTCTCCTTTAGTGACAATGACGAGAACGTTTTGTCATCAAAACGCTATTCAAATTATGATAAAATTTCGTCCTAGTCTAAAATTACAAAAATAATTTGAGGAAATTATGAGAAACTGTCGCTCGATTCAATCTTAATATCTCTCTTCTTGAGTGTGGACATGATTGCCATCTTAGCCAGCATTGGCGAAGCCAGAGGATGAAACAACATTGAACTGTATGCTGAGGTCCATGCTCAATGGCTGGAGACATTTCTTGAAATTTCCCACGCCGATTGTTATCGTCGTGTCTTTGCCCGAATTGAATCGAATGCCTTGCACCGTTGATTTCAGCGTTAGGTTACAGAGATACTCAAGGACACTGGGGGCAAGTGATTGGGATTGATGGTAAAAACCATGCGTGGCTCTACTCAAGTCCCGATCGCTCACATCCAAAATTATTAGGCTAACTTGGAAAAGGTTTAGAGTATGCGGTAGCAATGAATGAGACTAGAAGATTTGACTAAAGGGCAACGGTTAGAGGAGTATTGCCAGATCGCCTAATTACAGTTATCGATCCTAAAAAAGAAGATTAAATCGCTTTTGACCACAAGACCACTCGGTTCTGTCTGTACTTAGAATCCAAGGCTGCGGGATATCCATTAAAGTAACGACAACTTTGGCAATTACAGAATAATCTAAATCAAAGAAACGTTGTAATCGCTTATGTTTCGAGTTTGTTTTAGCATTACTCCGAAAACCTGTTGCTAACTTTACTAAGTTTATTGTCTTCACTCTCAGTAATGCAATTAGAAACAGAGCTAGAAGATTTAAACGCGCCCCATGCCATCCCAATAATGGTTTTAATGTCTGTCGCAGTAAGTCAATCTGATTCATCAGGGGTTTACTGACTATGTTTGGTTCCTGGTCATGAAACCTCTTTCTCATCACACTTTGCAACCCCCCATCTTATTTTTTGTCCCGTACTTAGGAAACTCGATAGATAGTTTTTGTAATGATAACAACTTTGCCAAGTACTAGAAAATGTTAGTTTATTCGGTGAGAAATAAAGCTTAAATCAAGCTCAAAGTCTAAAGATTACTTTTTTATTTTAAGGAAGTTAAAAGTACTAGAGAGCGAGCCGCTTGCAGATTATTTAACAGCCATTGCCACCTAAAAGCTGATCTTATCGAGCGATCGCAAATTTTTAGTTCAGTAAACTAGGATTAAAAAAGATGTTTGAAAATTTACTTCCACCGCTTAACGACCATAATTTACCCTACCCCGATACCATTCATCCGATCGTCGTGCATTTTGTGATTGCAATGGTATTATTTGCGTTTCTCTGCGATGTTGTGGGTTATTTCAGCAAAAACTATAAACTTTTTGAAGTTAGTTGGTGGAACATGTTTTTTGCTACGATCTCGATTTTTATTGCAGTTGTCTTCGGACAAATCGAAGCTGGACTGGCGATCGCTTATGATGCCGTCGAACCAGTATTAAATTTACATACTATTATTGGCTGGTCGCTATCGGGAATTATTGCGGCGATTACAGCTTGGCGTTACGTCATTCGCTCTCAAGACCCCAAAAAAATGCCTGTGGCATACTTAGGTGTGGGAGTTTTACTGACAGGCTTAGTATTTTATCAAATATACCTGGGAGATGAATTAGTCTGGGTATACGGCTTACATACAGTTCCCGTAGTCGAAGCTACTAAGGAGGGACTGCTGTAAATGAACTCAGAGTTAGTCGAGCAATTATCGAATCAATTAGGAGCGAATGGACTACCTTACCCGATTCCGATTCATCCTAATTTAGTTCATCTCACTTTAGGATTATTTATTATCGCGATTGCTTTCGATATAGTTGGGGTATTGTTTCCCTTCGATCGCGCTGTATTCAAATATTTAGCCATTCCCGCTACCCGTTCCAATTTCTTTGATGTCGGTTGGTACAATATGCTAGCTGCCGCAATCGTTACTTTCTTGACAGTGGGATTCGGCTTCTATGAAATTATGCTGGTAGATTCCACTCCAGAGATCGAGAGTGCTTGGGGTTTAGGAGCGATGGAAACTATGCTGTGGCACGGCGTAGGGGGAGTTTTTCTCCTAGCGGCGATCGTTGGTATGACTGTATGGCGAGGCTTTCAACGCTATGTATGGCGTAGCGATAACAGCCAACAAGTACAGTGGGTATATCTGCTAGCCGGTTTGGTTATTATGTTCGTCATGTATCTTCATGGCACTTTAGGAGCGCAACTAGCAGCCGAATTTGGCGTTCATAATACTGCGGGCAACTTACTGCGTCTGGGTCAAGACCCCAACAACGTACTAAAATGAGGTGTTTTTGTGAGATTTAAAAGAATATTAACGATCGGCACGATCGCTTTAGTCTTAGCGGGAATTAGTGTGTGGGTGGGACAACTATCCTATTCCTGGTTTCCTCCTCAAGCCTCTGCCGAAGCCATCCTAATCGATAAATTATTTAGTTTGTTAACGACGATCGGCACCTTCATTTTCCTTGGCGTAACTGTAGCGATTATCTACAACCTAATTTTTCATCGGGCGGGTAGATACGATACCAGCGATGGTCCGCCTGTAGAAGGTAATCTAACTCTAGAGATCGTTTGGACGGCAACTCCTTTGCTGATTGTCTTTGGCATTGCTGCTTTTAGCTACCAAACGTACGATCGCATGGATTTACATGGTCCCAGAGAAATCGCTCACCTACCGCAACTCATAGAATCTGCCTATGCTGATACCGGCATAACAACAGCAGAACCGATGACCGATGTTGAAGTCGATTCTAAGCAGTGGGCGTGGGTGTTTCGCTATCGGGAGAAAAACGTTACCAGCACCGAACTCCATCTACCCGTAGATCGACGCACTCATTTGACGATGCGATCGCAGGATGTAATTCACGGCTTCTATATTCCTGCATTTCGAGTAAAACAAGATATCATTCCCCCTAAAACCGTAGACTTCGAATTTACTCCCATTCGCATCGGTAAATATCGCCTCAGAGATTCTCAATATAGCGGTACTTACTTTGCTGCCATGCAAACAGATGTTGTTGTCGAATCCCAAGAAGATTACCAGCGCTGGTTAGAGCGAGCCGCCGCACAAAAACCTTCTCCCGCACCCAACCAAGCAAGTCTAGAATATGCCCTTAGAGAGGAAAATGGTGATTCTGCTGCCTGGAAAACGGTCGTTCCCGCACCTGCCCCAGTAGTTAATCATCATCCGTAAAATTGTTATTTGTTCCTTGTCCTTTGTCATTTGTTGTTTGTCTTTTGACCTTCCTTGTTTGTTCTTGATCGCCAACGACTAATGACTGACGACTGACGACTAACCATCGACGACTAACGACTAATAACCAATGACCCAAATCACCACAGATCCCCAAGAATTTCTCCAAGAAACGCCTCCCAACTGGCGACGTTATTTTAGCTTTAGTACCGATCACAAAGTAATTGGCATTCAATATTTAGTTACCTCATTTTTCTTCTTTCTCTTAGCTGGCATCTTTGCCATGATTATGCGGGGAGAATTAATCACTCCCGAACCAGACTTGCTCGATCGCACGGTATATAATGCGCTGTTTACCATGCACGGCACGATTATGCTGTTTGGCTGGACTTTTCCCGCTTTGGCAGGCTTTGCTAACTATCTCGTTCCGCTGATGATTGGGGCGAGAGACATGGCATTTCCCCGTCTGAATGCCGCAGCATTTTGGATGATTCCCGTAGTCGGTATTTTATTTATCCTCAGTTTTCTCGTTCCTGGCGGTCCTTCCCAGTCTGGTTGGTGGGCATATCCTCCCGTCAGTCTGCAAAATCCCACCGGACAGCTACTTAACGGTCAGTTTATTTGGCTGTTGGCTGTAGCAATATCTGGGGTATCTTCAATTATGGGGGCGGTCAACATCGTCACTACCATCGTGCGGATGCGTGCCCCCGGTATGGGTTGGTTTAAAACTCCTGCTTTTGTCTGGACGGTAATGGCAGCCCAAATCATCCAACTCTATGGTTTACCCGCCCTAACTGCCGGTGCGGTCATGCTGCTATGCGACCTTACTTTTGGTACGGCATTTTTCGATCCTGCCCAGGGAGGCAATCCAGTTTTATTCCAGCATTTTTTCTGGTTCTATTCCCATCCTGCGGTATACGTAATTATTTTGCCTATATTTGGCATTTTTTCGGAAATTTTTCCCGTATATGCCCGCAAGCCTTTATTTGGTTATAAAGTCGTCGCCGTTTCTTCTTTGATTATCACTGGCTTAAGCGGCATCGTCTGGGTACATCATATGTTTGCCAGCGGTACTCCTGGGTGGATGCGGATGGCATTTATGTTTAGCACCATGCTGATTTCCGTTCCTACGGGAATTAAAGTCTTTGCCTGGGTAGGAACGATTTGGGGAGGTAAACTCCGTCTCGATACCCCGATGCTGTTTGCCTTGGGAGGACTAATTAACTTTGTCTTTTCCGGAATCACGGGAATTATGCTTTCTTCTACTCCCATCGATATTCACGTCAACAACACCTATTTCGTAGTGGGACACTTTCACTATGTTCTCTACGGTGCGGTGGTATTCGGACTATATGCCGCCATCTATCACTGGTTTCCCAAAATGACGGGCAAAATGTACTACGAAAGCCTAGGTAAACTCCATTTCTGGCTGACTTTTATCGGTACTGGGCTAAACTTTATCCCCATGCACCCCGTAGGCTTAATGGGAATGCCCCGTCGTGTTGCTTCCTACGATCCCGAATTTGCCTTTTGGAATGTCTTGGCTAGTATCGGTGCGTTTGTACTGGGTATTTCCACCATCCCCTTCCTGTTAAACATGGTTAGTTCTTGGATTTCAGGTAAAAAAGCCCCTGATAACCCCTGGCGGGCGATCGGCTTAGAATGGCTGGTTTCCTCTCCCCCTGATGTCGAAAACTTTGAAGGAATCCCCGTAGTCGTGTCCGAACCCTATGGATATGGGAAAAATGAACCATTGACGGAAAATATGGGTTAGTTATTTATCATTAGACTTGAGAAGGCAGGAGGCAGGAGGCAGGAGGCAGAGGAAGAACATATACTGCTGTCATGCTTTACCTCATGACTTAGACTAGTCGATTGACAAAGGACGAAGGACAAAGCACAAACGACAAACTACAAAGGACATTCATTATGACTGATAGTACCATTACCCAAGAAGAATTACAGCGATCGCGCCAACAGGAAATCGTACACGAACACGATGAAGCTGGCAATAGTATGTTCGGCTTTATTGTTTTCTTGCTATCTGAAAGCGTTATTTTCCTCAGTTTTTTTGCGGGATATATTATCTACAAAACTACCACGTCCGACTGGCTTCCCCCGGGTATTGAAGGGTTGGAAGTTAGAGAACCTGCTATTAATACTGTAGTGTTAGTTTCTAGTAGTTTTGTAATTTATATCGCTGAAAGATTTTTACACCAAGAAAATCTTTGGGGTTTTCGTTGCTTTTGGCTGTTAACAATGGCAATGGGTAGCTATTTCCTCTACGGACAAGCAGTAGAGTGGAATAGCCTGGAATTTGGTTTTACTTCTGGCGTTTTTGGCGGAATTTTTTATCTGCTGACTGGCTTTCACGGCTTGCACGTTTTAACGGGAGTGCTATTGCAAACGATTATGCTGTTTCGTTCTTTTGTTCCTGATAATTACAAAGGGGGACAATTTGGCGTAGAAGCAACCTCGCTATTTTGGCACTTTGTCGATGTGATTTGGATTATTTTGTTTATTTTGATCTATGTCTGGCAGTAATTGCTTAGGACAACGATCACAATACAACGAAGTCATATAGCCTTCAACTTTTACATTAATGGATCGGGAAATAAATCTAGTCAAGCATTTATCCTATTTTTGGGAATTATATGAATAACTTGATTTAGGTAAATATGATGAAATATATAATCAGACCCGTTCTTCTCGAACCTAAAGAGCTACAAGAAATTGATGAAAATGAGTATAAAGAAATTGTTCGTGCCCAAAAACTAGCTTGGGATATTCTTTTGGTCAAAGAACTTTTTTCTTATGTAGTTAGAAACTTTAATCGACTAGAAAGCGAAATACAAAAAATAGAGATTGAAGCTAAGGGTGATTTTGATAAATTCGGAGAACAGTGTAGAAATGGTACTTTTCATCTCAATAATATCCACATGTTTAATCTGCTTGTAATGAATTTACTAACTACTTGTAAATCGTATTTAGAGCTATTTATGTATAAAAGTAAGCAAGATAAAGAAAAAAACTTTTTTTAGATGAAAATAATGTACGTAATATTTTAAAAAACCTAAAAAAAGAGCATCATGATACAAATATTATATGTATGTTTTTTTGGGAATTAAGAAATTATGCACAGCATCACTCGAAACCAGTCACTGGTAGTCCTTACTCAATTAATAGTGGAAAAATTAGAATCGAGCTGACAATCAATGCTAAAAAAGTATTAGAAAGAATGAAAGAAAAACAATTACGAACATTAAATATATCAGATGCTATTTATAATTTCAAAGCTTATCTAGAACAAAATTTTTCATATTTTTCTCGAACAAAATTAGAAGATTATCCTAAGCAGCTAGATATTAGACTACTGATCAAAGAGTATATTGTATTAATCAAAAAGATTAATGATGAATTTAATAAAGAGTTAGATTTAAAGTTTGAGGAGACCAAGAGTGTACTCAAACAAAAAATTCAACACTATTGTCAAGACGAATTACCAGACTCAGCCTTTGAAATTTATAGACAAAACTCAGAAACTAAAAGAATCGAGAAGCGTTCTGAGGTATCTCTCAAACCCATAAAAAATTGGGAATTAATAATAGAAAAATATTCTAATTTAGATTTAATTTTTAATTAATTTAATATAAATTTTTCTAGACAATGGATAAAGTAAATTACTACCGTCAAATTATTCAAAAATTTATTAAAGTTTTTGCGGCTGACGATCTTGAAGTACGACTTATATTAGATTCAAAATGCGATCGCTTTTTCAGATAAAAATTGGTATCATAAAATTTGATCGAGAGTTTAAATCATGTTAAGAGACACCCTTAAACAAGAAATAGATAACCTTAATGAAGAGCAGCTACAAAAAATTCCTGACTTTATTGCTTTATTAAAAACTCAGAATAAGATGTTTATCGAGAATGGCGCAGCTTAGTAGTCAAGTTTAATGTTTCAGGAGTTCAAGTTCATGATGCTCGTTTAGTTGCGTCAATAAAGGTAAATAAAATATCCCATATTTTCACTTTAAATGTTAAAGACTTCGCCAGATATAGCAGTGAAAACATCTTGGCAGTATCCCCAGAAGTAGTCTAATGACCAATAACCAATAACAAAGGACAAATAAGATGATTATCGACGACCAATTTTACGATGTAATTATTGTTGGCACTGGTGCGGGGGGTGGTACCCTAACTCGCAAACTGGCAGAAGCTGGTAAAAAGATTCTGGTTTTAGAACGGGGAGAATTTACCGAAAAGGAAAGTTCGGAATTAGTTGAGGTAGAAGTTTTTAAAAAAGAAGATTATCACGCCCCCGAACAGTGGTACGATCGCGACGGCGAACCCTTTCATCCTCAAACTAGCTATTGCGTGGGGGGAAATACCAAAATCTATAGCGGCGCGTTGTTGCGTCTGCGAGAACGGGATTTCGAGCGAGTGCAGCATCAAGAGGGGATTTCACCTGAATGGGGTTTAAAGTATCGGGATTTTGAACCATATTACACTGCCGCCGAAAAACTCTATCGCGCTCATGGCAAAGTTGGAGAAGATCCCACCGAACCACCCAGAAGCGAAGATTATCCCCATACTCCAGTCGATCGCGCTCCGCAGATCCAAGAAATTGGCGATCGCCTGTCTCGATACGGACTACATCCGGCTTACCTTCCTATTGGTATTGGTGATGAAGGACGCAGCGACTCAGAAGATACGGGGATAAGTCCCGCTATTCGTGCCGGTGAGAACGTAACTCTAAAAACTTCAGCGAAAGTAGTTGCTTTACATACCAATTCTTCGGGAAGGGAAGTTAAAGCAGTAGAGGCGCAGATTAAAGGACAATCCTATCTATTTATGAGTCATATTGTCGTACTTTCTTGTGGTGCGATCAACTCTGCTGCCTTATTATTGCGATCGGCAAATGAAAAACATCCTCAAGGGTTGGCAAATAGTTCCGACTTGGTGGGACGTAACCTGATGAAACATTTGATGACGGTAATTCTTCAGCAGTCTCCCCAACCTAATTCGGGTTTGTTTCAACGCACTCTCTACATCAACGATTTTTATTGGGGTGACAAAGACTTTTCCTATCCTATGGGATACATTCAAGATGCGGGTGGTATTCTTCAAGACGTGATTTTTTCGGAATCTCCGCCGATTTTATCCGTCGCTGCCAAAATTATGCCAGGTTTTGGCTTAAAACAGTTAGCCAAACGATCTATCGGTTGGTGGTTACAAACGGAAGATTTACCCGATCCTAAAAACCTAGTATATATTAAGGGAGAAAAACTATATCTAGACTATACTCCCAACAACTTAGAGGCACACGATCGCCTGCTATATCGTTGGCAAGAAATACTCAAAGCTACTGACAAACAGTCTCGCGGTATTCATCCTTACGGCAGTACGCCCATTCAAGTAGTGGCTCATCAATGCGGTACCTGCCGTTTTGGCACAGATCCCCAATCTTCCGTGTTGGATCTTAACTGTCGCACCCACGATGTTGATAATCTCTATGTTGTCGATAGCAGTTTTTTTCCTTCTAATGCGGCGGTAAGTCCTGCTTTGACTGTTATTGCTAATGCTTTAAGAGTTGGAGAGCGATTGAATGAAAGACTGGCATAAACCCAAAAAAGTTACGTACTTGCATAATATAACCCTCAGATTTTACGGATAAGGGAGATCGAACACATTTAACCGCGTTCTGAACGAAAATTTTACAGCCACGTGGCTGACAAACTTTAAGGAGATACTGACCTAGAACACGGATTCAGTAATAAGCGGTTAAGTGTCAGAGATTACCCTTCTTCTGTCAGACTCCGAAAACTATAGCAAATTCTAAGTTCTGTGACCATTATCTACTATGCGATCGCGGAGTTTTTTCTTAATAGAAATTTTTTTAGGCGGACGGATGACGAAAATTTGACTACAAATTGCTCAATGAATTGATATTGTTTTCCTTGAAAACCTTTTCCTAATATGAAATATCGGAAAGTGACAGAAGAGGGGTACTGCGGAAATAAATTCCGTAGCCTGCTCTGCTGCTCTGACCGTTGGTCAACATTTATCTGTAGAGCAAGAAAGAGAACTCTACGGAATCTACAATCAAGTCCTAAGCCGATTAGTAAACATGATTAACAATCCCAATCGCTGGGTTGTAGGTAAGTAGAGAAATTATGTATTTACTCTGAAGACTTAATGACTTGTTTGTAGTTATAAACTAGAGACAAGAATCTATAATTTTTTAATGTTTAGTTCTACTAATATTTTTATTTTTAACCGAATATTTGCTCAATTTATTTCTCACGGACATTGTTATCTTTGGCAATCTAATTTGGTTGGACTTCATTTAATTTCTGACCTAATTATTGTTCTTTCCTATTATTCGATTCCGATCGCTTTGCTGTATTTTGTAGGTAAACGTAAAGATTTACCTTATTCTTCAGTATTTTTACTATTTGGAGCTTTCATTATTTCCTGTGGAACTACCCATTTAATGGAAAACGGACTTATTATCACTTACTTTTCACGATATTATACATCCAGATGATTTGGATACCGATCTTGGCTTTGTATCCCAGGTACTCGAAGGCAAAATTAGCAACTATCAAATAGAAAAACGATATTTACATCGGCTAGGACGCGAAGTGTGGATTCAGCTTAGTGTTTCTCTAGTTAAAAACGATCGAGATCTTTCACAATATTTTATCGCTCAAGTTCAAGATATCACTACCCGTAAACTAGCAGAAGCTCGCCTTAATAAATCTCTTAAAGAGAAAGAAGTGATGCTACAAGAAATACATCATCGGGTCAAAAATAATTTACAAGTAATTTGCAGCTTATTGAATCTTCAATCTCGGTACTTACGAGATAAACGGTTCTGTTGCAAAAAATCCGAACAGAGAGAATATACCTGTGATTAACTAA
>NZ_JBKGTY010000009.1:88338-90254 GCF_053543375.1 Myxosarcina sp. GI1(2024)
TTAGCAGCTTGTTTATCTCTCCTGGCACTAAACATAAACTCTATGGTAATACCATTGCTGTCAACTGCTCTATATAGATATTTCCATTTTCCTTTGACCTTGAGATAAGTTTGATCTACTCGCCAAGAGTCATTAGTTGAGATGAGATGCTTTCTGGCTCTTCTTTCTATTTGTGGTGCATAAATCATCACCCATCGGTAAATCGTGGTGTGGTCTACAGATAGTCCTCGCTCTTGCATGATTTCTGCTAAATCACGATAACTCAAACCATAGCGGAGATACCACCTCACACAAAGTAAAATTATTTCTCCTTGAAAATGTTTCCACTTAAATGGTTGCTTTGAGTTCATCTGGTCTAGTAGTTATTTACGTTTGTTAAATACTACAAGTTTGTCTTAAGTTTTTGCAACATTACCGTTTCAGCAGCCTTCAGGAACAATCGCATCTGGTTTTTGGCACGAGCATACAATTGTTTTGAGTTTGACAACCTGTTCTGGTCGTATATGGCAAGCTATGGATAATCGTAGCTATACGGGACTTTATACCAAAGGCGATCTGACTGTAGTTCCCGCTGGACTTTCTGGTTATTATCAGGCTTATAATGACGACCGCTATTTACAAATTAGAATTCCACCAAATCTTCTCAAACAATTAGGCAGAGAAACCACTAACATCGATCTCGATCGCTGGGAATTACGAACAGAATTTCGCGCTCGCAATCCTCAGATAGAACAACTAGCAATGATGCTGCGTGCCGAATTGTATCAAGGTGATTGTGGAGTTGGACAGCTTTATGTTGAGTCTTTAGCTAATGCTTTAGTGGTTAATCTATTAAGAAATTATTCTGGCGTTAAATCCTTAGTAGCAACTTACTCAGGAGGGTTAAGCGATCGCGCATTACTCAAAGCAACCGATTACATCAAAGATCGTTTGAATCAATCGATTAAGATTAAAGACTTAGCAGCATTTGTCGGTATCAGCCAGTTTCATTTCAGCAGACTATTTAAACAATCGACAGGCAAAACTCCCCATCAATACATAATAGAGCAAAAAATCGAACTAGCTAAACGCTTACTCAAAAAAGAAGATAGAGCGATCGCAGATATCGCTTTAGACTGTGGTTTTAGCAGTCAGAGCCATCTGGGGAAATATTTTCGTCAACTGACAGGAATTACTCCCAAAGCTTACCGTCAAAGTTAACATCACTACAATGATTTTAAGCATTTGTTTGATTAATCTCTCAAACCAGTTTTATTTCTTATCGGTTTACTAATAGCTTTATTTATCGGGCAAACAAATTTACGGCAAACAAATTTACAAAGTACCTCAAAAATACCGAAATACTCTGGGATGACTACGGCATACCTCATGTTTATGGAGTCGATGCTAAAGGTGCATTTAAAGCCCTGACTCAACTGATGGATAGTTGGTCGTTGCCTTAAGAGAGGCAAACTTAATCGAGTTGGAACAAGTGGCTCAAGATGGAATGAGAGTTAGAGCCAGCGCCGGAGCCGCTTCTTTTCGGCGAGAAGCCACCGTAAGGGAACACCTGTGTCGCGCTCAAGCCTTAGAGTTAGAATTGCTTTCGAGTGAGGAGGATTGTGAACAGCAGGGAACCGCAAGACAGCAACAAGCTAGAGCCAGAGCCAGACGGGAGCGCCTCGAGCGGTTCGAAGCTGCCTTAAAAGAACTGCCGCAAGCCAGAAAAGCCAAACCCAAGAACAAACAAGATCGAGCCAGGGTATCCATCATCGATGCTGAAGCGAGGGTGATGAAAATGCCGGATGGGGGATTCCGACCTGCCTACAACTTTCAATTGGCAGTAGATACAGGGAGTCGGGTAATTGTGGGAGTCGATGTGACTAACGGTACTTAAACAAAAATCAAGCCCAAACAAAGCCCAAACTAGCTTTATA
>NZ_JBKGTY010000009.1:91492-103507 GCF_053543375.1 Myxosarcina sp. GI1(2024)
AAGTGCGATCGGGCTTTAGAATAATGTTAAAGTTAATCAGCAAAGGTATTCTATCTTATTTTGTCTGTTTAAATTGTTTAAGTACCGCTAACCAATGGCAGCGATAAAAGCCAAATGCTACCTATGATTGACCAAGTGGAAACTCGTTGTGAGGATTTGCCCGACCACTGGCTCACTGATGGTGGATTTACCAGTAAGGAGTCGATTGAAGAGGCGGCCGACAAAGGCGTCTGCATTTTAGCTCCCGTCCCCAAACCCAAAGACTCCGAGCGAGACCCTCACCAGCCTTTGGGTTCCGATTCTGAGGTCATCGCTGCTTGGCGGGAGCGGATGGGTAGTGACTGGGCGAAGGAGACCGACAAGCTTCGAGCAGCGAAAGTCGACTGTGTCAACGCCCAAGCTCGCTGCCGTTATGGAATTCAGCAATTGCGAGTGCGAGGACTAGCGAAAGTCGACTGTGTCGCTTTGTGGATGGCCGTAGCCCACAATCTCTTGATTTGGTTACGCCATCTTTTCTCTCTCACTCCAGAGCAAGCCACTCTCAATTGAGCTGGGTTTTTTCACAGACTCTTAGCTAAAATTTTTTGCGAGTGGAGCTAATGAACGATCTAGCAATCAATCAGATGTAGGAATAACTGAATACACATGAAAGTTATACATTACTTATTGTGTGAAGAGCGAACTATTTTTCAAAATTACTACTAAAGCTCTCGGCTAACTGAGAAATAATCTCATCTGCCTCCCCCCTTAACCAACGAGCAAAGCGTCTGGCTAAAATCGGTGCGAAAACTAAGGTGCTGGTAAACCCAGAAAACAGATAAATTCCTGCTAGAGGCTGTAGTTGACCGACTAGGGCGATCGCGCGATTGTTAAAAGCGACTAGACAATGATGGTAAGTTCCTGGTATTGTTTCTAATATAGGTAGTATGCTGCCCAACTGCTCCCTAATTTTAGATTCTCCTGCTACTGGATCGAGCTTGGCATTAGGGTTAGACAAAATAGTACTTATTTGACCCAGACACAAACTCCCGTCTAGAAATTGTACTGCACCAGCATCTAAAACTGAATTGGGCTGGTTATTCTCTCGGTAGGAGTTCCAATCAGATTTTCTAGCTAATTCTCCGGCAATAGCTTCCAAAGCGAATCTCTGTTGCACTGCTGGCATAACTACAGTATTGAGCTTGAGATTGACTGGGGGAGTCCTAATTAGCTCGGCGTGGGTAAAATAATTGTTGACTTTGATGTCTGCATTGAGAAGCAGCGATCGCGACAAGCCGCCCGCACAAACTACGGTGTTAGCAGCATAATAGGTATTGAAGTTAGTTTTAACTCCCCAAATCCGCCCTTGGCGAACGATAAAACCTGTCACTGGTTCGTATTTAATTTCTCCGTCATTACGCAAACAAGCTTGAAGATAGGCATCAGTAGTTTTTTGAGGATGTATGTGTCCGTGGGGCAATCGCAGACATCCCGCGATCGCTTTCGGATTTAACAGGGGTTCTAGCTGACAAGCTTCTTCAACACTAAGTAGTTCGGGTTTAATCTCAAAGCAATCGTAGTTTTCAGCTATGGTTTGAGGCTCGCGATCGCGATCGATCGTTAAAACCAAATCTAGTTCTCGAAATTCTGTATCTCCATCTAGTTCTGCGGCAAGCTGACGATGTAACTCAATGCCTTCTCGACCTAACTGTCTGGTTAATTCGTTTGTTCCCCACCAATAAGCTAAGCCACCGTAACTATAAACGGTTGCATTGTCAGGTATGGAATCTCGTTCTAATAACAACACCTTGAAGTTTTGTTGGCTGAGTTCGTAAGCTAGGGATGCGCCAGTAATCCCCGCACCAATCACAATCCAGTCGTATGTCGTCATTTAGTTATTGAATGGTATCTAACAAAAGCATTAAAAACGATTGAATTTCTCTGCCCAAATTATATTTCGATTAGTATATAGCTTTTCTATTGGAGCAGTAAACGAAATTAAAATTAGAGCGACAATGGATAACGACAGACAGCTGGAATTTTTAAGAGAAACGAAGTCAGGTAAGCAAAACTTCAACAAGAGTTTATCAATTTTGCCGACAAGCAACATTAAATCTTCAAGTCGCTCTTTTTACGAATTGTGTTTTTTCCTAAGACTAAGATTTTACGAGAATAAGTTTTAATTAGAGAGATTAAAAAAGAAGGAGAAACAATCGAGGCAATTATTCTAGCAATAATTGTAAATAAGGTTAGCAATAAGTTGTTGATAATAATTTCCAGTTTGTTAAACTTGGGTTCGAACTCAATGCTATCAAGATCTTGGCGCTCGGGTAAAAATCGAATGACTCGCTTTGATAACTTTGCCTCGGGAATGTCTTTAGGTAAGGAAGTTTCCCAAAATCGATTTTCAAGCCGTTCAAATTGGCTGCGATCGAGATTTCGGTCGTATTGCTCCCAGCTTAGTTTGGCTCTAGTTTCTGCTAACAATTTCATCGCTTTTAAATACTTTAAATCGGCGTACAAACAACAGTGATAATAAAGGTAATAATATAGATATTACAAAAAAATTCAAGTCAATTAAATTGATGACACTAATTAAGTAGGCATAACAAAATAAACATAACAGTGCCAACGGTTATTAAGCTGTTTAAAATAACTATTAATAACTACTAACCACTAACTAATAACAACCCGATCGGCTCGACTTTATTCGTGTAATTTTACTAACTTAAGACCTAAAAATTCGTTTAAAATTTAGTTGAGAACTAGAGCAATTGTCAATGCGGTAAGCAAAGCCATGCCCGAAGGGCTTATCGCTCTTCTAATTGTGCTTTAGCCTGTTGCCAGAGAGATTCGAGTTCATTAAGTTCGTAATCGGCGAGAGGGCGATTGGCGACTCCCTCCATAATTTTTAGTCGGTTAATAAAGCGGCGATTCGTACCCTGCAAAGCCTCAAAAGGATCGAGATCGTACCAACGAGCAAGATTGATTATCGTGAACAGCAAATCCCCTAGTTCTGCTTGCTGATGTTCTTTATTTTCCGTAGATAAAGCTTCCTGAAATTCCCTTAGTTCCTCCTCAAACTTCGACCAAACTCCCTCGATATTTTGCCATTCAAAACCAGCCGCAGCGGCTTTTTTAGAAATTTTCATTCCCGCCATTAAAGGAGGTAAACTACGAGCATAGCGTTCTAGTTTGCGGCTTAATAATTTAGCTCGTTCTGAGGTTACGCCTTTTTCTAAAGCTTTAATTTGTTCCCAGTTCTGATTTACTTCAGCCGCACTGTTGACTTGGATATCGCCAAATACATGAGGATGACGGCGAATTAATTTCTCGGTAATCCCTCGTGCCACTACTTCTAGAGTAAAATCATTTCGTTCGCTGGCGATCTGTGCTTGCAAGACTACCTGCAACAACAAATCTCCCAACTCTTCGGCGATCGCATCACGCTCGCCACTAGCGATCGCCTCTACCGCTTCATAGGCTTCTTCAATAACATAGGGGATTAGAGTTTGAGGTGTTTGCGCCAAATCCCAAGGACAACCGCCATCGGGCGATCGCAATTGTGCCACGACATCGATCAAACGTTGTAAGGCGATTAGTACCGAATCATAGGTTGTCGATTGAGAACTCATGAGATTTTGAATGATTTTGGGAAAGAAGCGCGCCACTTACTTAATAGGATAAAGCTTTTAATACCAATTCACTTAAATAATGCTATAAATACTTAGAAAATATCCCCATCTGAAATTTGTGAATGTCTGGAGTTCTTAAAATTGAAATTGTTGAATCAGAAGCCACACTGAAAAAGTTATTAACTCAACTTAAAAGTGCCAAAACTCAAGAAAGAGTTCCAGTTCTCTACTGGCTCAAAACCAATCAAGCAAACAGCGTAGGGCATTTAGCAGCAATGTTAGGTCGGCATCCCACCACGGTTTCTAGGTGGCTGAGCAAATATCGCCGAGGAGGTCTCAAAGCGCTCCTGACCATTAAGTCTAGTCCAGGAAGACCAGCTACCATTCCTCAGAGCGCGATCGCTCTTCTTCAAGAGGAGCTATGCGACCCAGAAGGATTGTTCAGTTATAGAGAAATACAAACCTGGTTAGAAACAGTGTGTGATGTCAAAGCATCTTATAAAGTAGTTCATGACATAGTTCGCTATCGATTGAAAGCTAAATTGAAAGTACCTCGCCCTGTTAATCTTAAACAAGAAAAAGGGGCGAGCGAGAACTTCAAAAAAAACTAGGTCAAAAGATAATCAGTAGCCTGGAACAGTATCAAGATAGTTTAGGTGTATAAGAACAAATTCGTTAATCTTTTGAGTTAGATATTCCTGAAAATGTAATTCTACTTTTTCAACCTCCCTATAGTCCACAAGTTAATCCAATTGAAAGATTGTGGAAACATCTCAAAAAAGACCTGAAGTGGGGGTTATTTGAAGATTTGGATGCCTTGAGAAATACTATTCAAAAGATTCTCCCAAAACTGAGTCGAAAAGTTATTAGTTCATTGCCATAATTGACAGAAAATTCTCTAAAACTGTGAAATAAGTTACTTTTTCTGGTCTCTCCTCCAGTTATTTCCGAGACGTTTCCATTTTGAGTAACTCGTGTATTAACCGTTCCATCAGAAGTTATTTGTGCCGAAGCATGACTAAATTGAGAACCAATTAAATAACAAGCTAAAGATAGAGGTAGATAATAACTGGGTTTCATCTCTGCACTCCTGGAACTAAAATGCTATCGCAGCGTTTCTTACGAATATCTATAAATATCCTGTGTTGCAAATTGTTTAAAGATCGTATCTAGCAATTGTTTACATTTTTGTTTCGTTTTACTACAAAAAAACAGCGTTAATTTTATTAAAAATTAGCGTCATAAGCTGGTTTACAAAATATTTGGTACCCAGTCACCATATTTTTGTAAAGTATTGATTTAATGAAGTTTTTTGAATATTGAAGAGTAGTACTTGTAAAGTGCCCGCAGACTAAATTAGACGCTTTAGTCTGTTTTAAGTCAAGAGCTATCAATTGAGTTCATTTAAATTAATAGTATTTCCAGTTTGAAGCGATAACATGTTAGTAAAAGCCTGTAGCCAAATGAGCTACCTAAGAGTTATGAAAAGCAAACATTTAACTTTAGTCTCACTTTATAGTAGGTGGCATAATTGCTGCTGCTACTGCTGCTCATGGTGAATCAAACCTATCTTCAGAAACAACTTTCTTTTGCCAGGCTGATAACGATACCTCTACTACCCTAGCCCAAACCAGCGATGGAGAGATTGTGCCTATATTTCATTGGAGGGAAGAAGCTTTGCCTAGTGAGATCGATCTTCAGCAAACCTGCAATGAGGTATCACGAAAATTAGAAAATTATTTTGTTTCTCATAAAGATTTGTCTACTGTTAATTTCAAACCGGCACAACTAGAAAATCTTCCCGTTATTTGTTTGGCTGGAGAAAATAATGAGTGTAATTTACTTTTACTGGCTCTAGCTCCTGTAGAAAAACCCCTAAAAACTGCTAATGAAGTCTTAGAATCAACTTTAGATCCCCAATTACAAATTAATAAAAAGGTTTCTTACGAGCGAGGTGTACAATCAATTTACTATCCAGTTAACTTGTGGCAATTATTAGGACTTCAGTTCTAGAATTTAATGCTGTTTTTTGAGAAAAAACTATCATAATTAATTGATTCATATTTCATCTTTAAGACTGCGGAATGTAAAGTTAGAGTAGATAAGGGTTGGTCAATTGCATAGTCAATTAGGCAAAATATTTGAACCCTTCTCAATCAACACAGTGTATGGAATTGCTTGTGAAAAACCGGATGATGCTCTCTCAGCGCTCTGGACGGGTCTATTTACTGCTTGCTATTTTAATCTTTGGAGCAGCCAATACTGTAACGCGCAAGCTAGTCGAACTCGGTACACAATATGCGATCGATGGGCGCAATCCAATTTCCTTTTGCAATGTCCTCTTTGTAGGCAACTTATGTGCGCTGGTGCTTTTGGGGGTAATTTACCATCGTCAGTGGCGCTTGGGTTTATTGAGGCAACTAACTTCGAAGCAATGGCAGGCAATGGTTACGGTAGCCATTTTAGGTGCGGCAATCGCTCCTACTCTAATCTTTATGGCCCTTTCGTTGACAATGGTTAACAACGTAATTTTAATCGGAAGGATCGAATCACCGTTGATTTTAGTTTTATCAGTATGGTTGTTGCGAGAACGTGTAAATGCCTGGGTTGTCAGTGGGGCCATTGTCTCTTTTATCGGTGTGACCCTGACTATTCTGCTTCAGCCACCAGAGAACGACCCGATAGCTATGGGAATGGGTATCGAGATTGGAATTGGCGAGTTGCTCACCGCCATTGCTGCTATTTTTCTAGCGATTTCGACCCTAATTAGTAAAGTCAGCTTGCGACAGATACCCTTGGGTTTTTTCAGCAGCTTCAGAACCCTGATGGGCACTATCGTCTTCTTTATCGCCACAATCGTGCTTTACGGTCCCAGTCATTTCATGGATGTCACCTCGCCAGTTTTGTGGCAGTGGATGTTAGTTTACAGTGCAGTTATCGTAGTAGGAGGGCAACTATTCTGGTTTAGCGGCTTAAAGCGCAGTAACGCTGGCGAAGTTTCCCTAGCTAGTGCATTTCAGCCGATTGCAGGAATTTTGGCAGCCTATCTAATTTTAGGAGAAGTGCCGACTGTAGCTCAGTATATTGGAGGCAGTGTAATTCTCTCCGGTATTGTTCTCAATCAAATTGGAGTGTATCGTCTCAACATAACCGAGCCTGCCCAGCAACCGACAAACAAGGAAATGAATGAGGCAATTGGATTTAAGGGAATTTGAGCTTTACGACAATTAATCAGCTAACTAATCTGAAATAGAAGAAAGAATGCTACACATCCGCTCTCTCTTTTTCTACACCTCCGAGTCTTGGCTTATACCAATTGGCTAAATGTTTGCTACACATAAAGCATCAATAATAAATTTCCATCCAGTAATTTTAGCAATAGTTCGAGTGGTTAATTTATTCAAATCAGGACTTACGCACTTCAGCACTCTAAACCTTGATTTACCGTTACTGACTCGCTGCTCAAACAACGAAATTTCATTCAACTGCGTAAGTCCTGCAAATGTTTGGTAATATCTTTTTGGAGTTCTTCTACCGACTCAAAGTTAATCCATTTAAAATTTTCTTTGAGAGCTTCCCATAATCTTTCTATAGGATTAACTTGCGGTGAATAAGGGGGTTGAAAAAGTAAGATAATATTTTCGGGAATATTCAAGCTTAAAGCTTTGTGTAAACCCCCATTATCTAACTGGATTATATGTAGTTCATTCGGATCGGTTTCGGAAAATAATTCCAAAAATATTTCAAAACAGACACTGTTTAAGTGAGTAAACTCCCAAAAAAAGCTTTCTCCTGTTAACGGTTCAACTAATCCATATAACCATCGATACAAAAACTTCCATTGTTCAATTCCTATCGGTTTAACCCCTTTAGCAGTAATCTTTCTTCGCGAAACAGTTTTTAATCCAAATCGGCTTTCATCTTGACACCAACAACGAACTGTTTCATGTTTGTTTAATAGTTCTCGATTCTATTCTACAAGACTTTCAATTAATTCTGGCAGTTTTTTTTAAAGTTTTCTACTGCTCCTGGTTCTTGTTTAAGATTAATTGGACGAGGTACTTTTAATTTCGACTTAAGTTGATAACGAACTGTTTTATGTACTGTCCAATAAGACGCTTCAACATCATGGACGCTCCAGAGCCACTGTTGAATTTCTTGATAACTATCAAACCCTTCTGGTTCTAACAATTCCTGGTTGAGTTTTTCTTTGACTGCTTCTGAAATTAAGGGTATTCTTCCTGAACTTTTACCAATTTATAGCAGGTAATTAAGTCCTCTTTGTCGATATTGACCAACGGTTAGGGCTTGTGAACCGCCGTGCGACGGCGGTTCATTCCCTAACTTAAGCATCTCGAAATTGTAACTCGATGACGACCAGTTAGAGTTGCCAAATGCCCTACTGTTTCTGCCTGATGAGTTTTGAGCCAATAAAGAATTTGTATTCTTTCTCTCTTTTTTCCGATTGTTTGGTTGATTAGTAGCTTTTTTAAGCTTTCTTCTGACTCGGTAATTTCAATTTTTAGTACTCCAGACATAGCTCAATTTACTAGCGATCGCTGTTAAGTATTTATAACATTTTTTGATCCAATTGGTATTAGTGAGTTAATTAGTATCAACTCAACAGTTTAAATATTTAAATTAAAGTTGGAAAATTGGTGTCAACTTGGTGTCACAATAGATTAATTAAATTGGAGAATGATGTTCGATCCAGTGTCGGGCAATATCGATGCGACGGCAAATCCACACTCTGTTGTGACTTTGAACGTAGTCGATAAAACGGGCCAAAGCAGCAATTCTTCCTGGTCTACCGGCTAGTCTGGCATGAAGTCCTACTGACATCATTTTGGGTGTAGTTTCCCCTTCACTATAGAGAACATCAAAGGCATCCTTAAGATAAGTATAAAAATCATTGCCACTATTAAAACCAGGTGCGACGCAATATTTCATGTCGTTATTGTCTAGGGTATAGGGAATAACTAAATGAGTTTTCCCTGCTACCTTTACCCAGTAAGGCAAATCGTCATTATAAGCATCAGAGTCATATAAAAATCCCCCTTCCTCGACAATTAAACGGCGAGTATTGACGCTAGGTGCATACCGACAATACCATCCTAAAGGACGCTCGCCTGTAAGTTTTTTCAGAGAGATTATGGCTTTTTGGATATGTTCTCTTTCTTCAGTTTCGTCTAACAGATGATGACCAATCCACCGCCAACCATGACAGCAAATATCGTATTCCGCATCCACAATAGCCTTTGCTGCTTGGGGATTTCTTTCTAGTGCCAATGCCGCACCAAAAATAGTTACTGTAAGCTCTTTTTCTTGAAATAGGCGCATCAAACGCCAAAATCCCACCCTACTACCATATTCATAAACTGATTCTACTTGTAAGTCACGCATACCTTTACCCATAGAGGAACCAGGCACCTCGCGCAAGTATATTTCGGCAGCATCATCGCCGTCGGGAATGGAATACTCCGAACCCTCTTCGTAGTTAAGTACTATTTGCAGAGCTATTTTGGCATCTTGCGGCCAGTTGGGATGGGGAGGATTGACACCATAGCCGATTAAATCTCGCGGATAAGACATGAGTAGCAGCGAATCTAGTTAGTTTAATTAAATTAGTAGATTTTTCAACACTCTCCAACATAACGACGATCGCTATGATAGTTAGAGTATTGGTATACAAAACCAAATTCTTGAGGCGATCGCCGAGCGGCAAATCCAGATTAGGAGTAGTAAACAAATTATCTTTCTGACATAAAATATTGTGCTAGCCTAAACATAAAATTTATTGTATACAGTATACTTAATTTTCCCTGTCTTGGGTCTACCTATGAAAACAACGACTACGGCTCAACTACTGGTCAATGGCGATCGCTTAAACCAAAGTATTGCTCGTTTAGCTCAGATTGGCAAACTTCCTAATGATGGAATCAAACGGATTGCTTACAGTCAAGAAGATCTCGAAGCGCGTAATTTGGTAATGCACTGGATGAAGGAATCTCAGATGCAGATTAGGATTGACGCGGCAGGTAACATCATCGGGAAATATCCCGGCAAACTTGCCGACGCACCAGCTTTAGCTACGGGTTCTCACATCGATACCGTTCCCTGTGGTGGAGATTATGACGGCGCATACGGAGTCTTAGCGGCATTGGAAGTAGTACGAGTTCTTCAAGAAAATCAGCTGAGGCTGAACCACCCTCTAGAAGTAATTGTATTTACCGATGAAGAAGGTAGCATGATCGGTTCTAAAGCCATATCGGGTAGAGTAATTAACGATCCAGACTATTATCGTCGTCCCGATGGCACGGATATTAAGTCTTGTTTGGCAAAAATCGGGGGGAATTGGCATAATATCGCTCTAGCTCGTCGTAGTTCCTCAGACATTACTGCTTTTGTCGAACTTCATGTCGAACAGGGACCGATGCTCGAATCTATGGGCAAACAAATCGGGGTAGTAGAAGGCATTGTAGGACAAAGACGGTTTAATATTACCGTTAAAGGTAGTGCCAACCACGCAGGTACCACACCGATGCAGATGCGCTGCGATGCTTTAGTGGCAGCATCACAAGTAGTCTTAGCTGTCAATCGTATCGGCAAAACTCCAGGGCAACAGGTAGCTACAGTAGGTAAAATGGAAGTTCTACCTAACGCTGCTAACGTCGTTCCCGGTTGGGTAGAAATGAGCCTAGACATCCGCGACCTATCCAGTTTGCATATAGACAGTCTGCTAGAACAGTTAAGCATCCATTTCGAAGAAATAGTCGTCGCTACCAATACCCAAATTCGTTTACATCCTTGCTTGAACAACGAACCTGCTTTGGCAGAGGCTTATATTCAACAAGCGATCGCTCGAAGTTGCCAACGTTTAAACTTGAGTTATACTTATTTACCCAGTCGTGCTAGCCATGACGCACAAGAACTCGCTCAAATTACTGATATGGGGATGATTTTCGTTCCCAGTCAAATGGGAGTTTCTCATGATGCCAACGAATACACCTCTCCCGAACAGTGTATTCAGGGAGCTAATGTCTTGCTACATACTTTGATGCAGTTAGATAACTATTATCAACCATAGATTTATGCTATCCATTGTCAGCCGTTAACTGTTTATATGCTGCCCAACCTCCGAGACTGGAAATATCGGGCCAATTGTATTTTTCAACTAGTTCTCGGGGATAAAGCATAGCGATCGCTCTTTCTCCTCCTTCTAGGTTGACTGTATCGGGATACATATGGGGAGGTTCGTTAGCTAACAGATATTCATACTGTTCTTCTGTCATTTTGTAAATTTCACCAGGAATACTAACTCCTCCTGTTTCTACGGGATAAATAGCAGGATGCCAGCCGTTTTCTGCTGCATGAAGTCGATATTGAGGCAAGGTTTTTGCGGTTTTAATAAATTCTGCCGATTGCAAATTGTGATGATCTGGCTGTCCTCTCAAAGCCGAACCACAAATAAAAACTTGCTTGGTATTCGATTCTGTTGTTGCCATAATCCTATGCCGTAGGTGTAAGTAATTTGGTGTGGTTAATGATTTCTAGTTCGCGCACGACTCTGGTTTTACTAGCAATTAAATGTTCTTTAATAGTTTCTCGGGCTAAATCTACGTTTCTTGCAGCGATCGCTTCATAGATTTGTCGATGTTCTAAACGTATTTCTAAAACTTGAGGATTGTGTTTAGTAGTTTGAATTCTCAGCAATGCCATTTGGTCGAAAACTCGTGCCAGCAAAGTCAGTAACCACTGGTTACCCGAACTTTCTGCGATGAGATGATGAAATTGATAATCTAACTCTAAAAGTTTCTGGCTGTCAGATTTACTGGTTCCAGATTCTGTAGCTTTTTCTGCTGACAGTACATAGTTTTCTAATCTTTCAAGTTGTTGGGCAGTAGCGAGTTTACAAGCCTCTGTCACTGAAAGCTGCTCTAAAGCTATACGACAATCATATAGTTGGATTGCATCTTTAGTAGAGAGTGTCGCAACCTTAAAACCTCCATGGGGGTTAGAGACAATTAATTTTTCCTGTTGCAACTGACCGATTGCTTCTCGAATCGGAGTACGACTGACTTGCAATTGTTCGGCTAACTTAGTTTCAATTACTCTTTCTCCCGAAACCAAATCTCCTCTGAAAATAATTTGTCTCAGAGCTTGATATACTTGCTGTCGTAGAGATTGACTTCGTTGGATGGCAACCATAGATTGAGCTTAATCTTACTCAAGATACTAGATGTTTAGGTCTACAGTATACAGTATACAAAAAGCTAATAGCAATCGTGCGGCAAGTTGAGATTGAGAAAGATTTGGTTTTAGGGTAGTGCTAAAGATGCAATGAACCATTATAGTAATACACAAAGTGCCAGATAGCACCTAGATGATTCTCTAATGATTT
>NZ_JBKGTY010000009.1:105065-113574 GCF_053543375.1 Myxosarcina sp. GI1(2024)
ATAGACAGGAGGTAGCGAATTCCACAGTTCTGGCGCTGCTTGTTCGCTGCGATTGCGCTCCGCGCAGTGGCAAAGCCAATCGCCAATTGTTACCCCAACGATTTCACGAGTTTTGGAATCCAAAGCTAACCAGACCCATTGTTTATTTCCTTGATGGTCTACAAATGACACGGGGCTTTCAAGGTGCGGAACCTGTGTCCGCACACAGCCCCTCCACATTGCATCACACTGCTTCGTCAATTTCCCCTTTTTTTGGGTGTGACTTTTATTTCTCTGGGAACTAGAGCATATTTATTTATGGTTAACATAGGTTTGAAGCCACTTTTCTGACACTTCAACTGCTCGTGCAATACCTGCCAAAGAAATTCTTTCTAATCAGAGCCTGTCAATCAACTCCCGTTTCTCTTGATTAACGACGATTTTTTGCGGTTTCTCTACAAATTGACGATGACATTGATTACATCTAAACCTTTGTTTTCCGTTGTGAATCCGACCATTTTTGACAATTTTCTCAGAATGGCAGCTTGGACAAGTAGGCTTTGCTCTCGAGTTATTTAAGCTCGACGTTTATTTTAGATCGTTACTTCTACAGGACTACCGAATCACCATACAATTAACACTGGCAAATCGCCTATGTCAGAGGATACCTATAAATTTCTGGTTAACTTTAAAACTTCTCCTGGCTGTAGTCGTTTGAGGCGATCGCTCAAATCCCAAGGAGGCTGTAGTTGTCCTAGTTGAAAAGTGCGACTCATCACCACATAAATTGAAGTGCGATCGCAACCAATATCGGCAGCTAAAACGTCATTCCAAGTTTCAGCTGCTAGTTCGTCGTTTACTTGCCACTTGCCGTCTTGCCAAACTAAGCGACGAGAAAAACGAAAGGGAGCCGATCTTTTACCCGTAATCAAAACTTTTTGTAAGATTTTGCGGATTAGATTGGGAAAGAAACGCCCTAAAGACAGCATGACTACCCGTAAGACAATTAGGTTAAAAGAATTCATTTGTTTCTGTTTTGCCCAGCCCAAAGAACCAGCGATCGCAATTTCATCCTCGGTAATTTTAGTTTGATAGTTACCTACTAAGTGTCCGACGGCGTTTTTAACTTGATTGCCGTCTTTTACTTGCAAAGAAAACTGAGTATCGGAGACAACTAACTTACCGTCGCGAAATAGCTTAAAAACTCCTCCTTTATTGAGAGCCAAATATAGTTCGGTATTGAAGCGGCGATCGATTAGCAGACCTGCTTCTGGTAGATAGAAACGACCATTGAGACGAGGTTGTAATTCGGGACGAGTAGCAACGAAGTCGCGCCAAGCCAAAAGATAGTTCCAGGTATGATGTCCGATAATGCGATCGTCAGCATAACAAGCACCGAGTCTGTTAGCCAGTCCCTGCAAAAAGCGATCGTTGATGTTTAAAGCTTCGGGCAACCATTTACCGACTAATTCAAAGCCGTGAGGAAAAAAGTTATAGGTATTGCGGCTAGTATATTCCCCACCGTAAGAACCATCGGGATGGACGAACTGAGCGGCGAGAATTACCGCTTTGGCGATCGCATCTTTTAAACGGTTACTGGGATTGAGTTGGTAAACCCTTGCCAAACAAGAAATAGTCAGGGTTTGATAGCCAGGATCGCAACCTTCATACTCTTGAAACCAGCCTTCGGGATTTTGCCAAGTTAGTATTTGTTCTAATTTTTGCTCCTTGCTCTCCTGCCAGCGATCGCTTTTTAATAACCTAGATACTAATTCCAGACATAAGACAATTAACCCCTGATGATTGCTCAACCGACCGCTTTCTTGATGGTGTGCCAACCAGTCAGCGCGTTTGCTAAAAAACCGCAAGGCTTCTGAGTTGTCTAAACCCATCAAAGTATAGCTTTCAATACAGGCAAGGAGGGAAAAAGCGGCTGCACCTGTGGCTCGTTCGAAGGGAAAATAATCGTCACAAGAGCCATCGCGATGACTGCTTTTAGCTGCGTAGAGTATTCCCGCTTCCACCCATTCTCTAATTATGGGCTGCTGATAGAAAATATTGCCTTCAAGGTCGGTATGATAGGCTAACGCCAGAGGATAGACAAACTCCTGAGACATTCCCGCCGGAAAATCAATTACTTTATACTGCCAAAAAGTGCGATCGAAACAGCCGTAAGTAGGACTGTGAGCATTACGATCTAGAAGCGTCAAGATTTTAGGTATCTGGTCTAGCGCAGCGCGGGCGAATAAATCTTTACTCATTAAAATTGAAGACAACTTTTGAGTAGCTAGTATATAGCAGTCTCATTCGATGCGAGAGAGTTAGCTTAGATTTTTTCGATTTCTCGAAGTGGACAAAAAGTTGGGTCTTTTTGCCGCCTGTTAACGATCCTTAAAGCTTGTAGTTAATGCGATCGCTTTTAACTTTTGCTTTGAGCTACTGGGTTCAAGTCCCCTTTTTAATCGCTAGATAAAAAGTCTACATTGAAATAGTAGTTTAAATCTACTATTTAAATAACCTTCTTCCCTCTTCCCTCGAACTTCTTCCTTCGTTTAATGGTACGGGGAATGCGACCGCGCCGGCGGCAAATTATAAATAACAACTAAAACGATATAATAAGTCTTTTTAGGAGGGGTTTAGTTTATATGAGTCTTAAAGAACGAATCGGTGAAGATCTTAAATCGGCAATGAAAGCCAAAGATAAAGTTCGTTTGGATACAATAAGAAGTATCAAAAAAGCGATCTTAGAAGAAGAAGTCGCCCTGCGTCCCAAAGGACAAGAAAGTCTAACTCCAGAACAAGAAATCGAACTGCTAGCAAGACAAGCAAAACAGCGGCGCGACTCGATCGAGCAATACCAACAAGCAGGAAGAGACGACTTAGCCGAAAAAGAAACTCAGGAATTAAAGATTATTGAAACCTATTTACCCGAACAGATAAGCGATGAAGAATTAGAAAAGATTATCGACGATATTATTGCTTCTGTCGGTGCCTCATCGCCCAAAGACTTGGGTAAGGTAATGGGACCTGCCATGAAACAACTAAAAGGCAAAGCTGACGGTAAAAAAATTCAGGCTATGGTTAAAAGCAAGCTAGCTTAGGCTTAAAAGAGTACGGTTCGCTCCTTGCAGTAGAGCTTGATGGTTCATAGCTGTTCAAACGGTCCCTGGATTTTATATCCAGCGCTGCGATTGAGCGTTGCTCAATCAGTTCGTTATTTATAGATAGATTTAATCGTCCATTAATCGATTGACTATCAAATACCAGTCTGACGATTGACTATTAACGATCGAGTTGTCGCTCTCTGTTAGCCAAATAGAGAATTAAATTAACCATCAACGGTCTACGATTAGGCTTTAGGTTTGAGATAAACTAAAGCTTGTCGCCAAACTATAGTCTGTTGGTCGTAATGATCGATCAGGCACAAACAATCATTGTCTTGCCAGATAATTTTACCCACTAGCAGATCGTCGGTCGTTAATTTTAATTCTACTTCTTGTTTATCTTTGATATAGTCTTGAACTTTTCTGACGCTAGGTAAACCACTATCAAATTTACTCATTTTAAATCGTTATTATTAGGAAAATTCGCCAATGACAATTGAGTTTAGCAAATACCAAGGACTGGGTAATGATTTTATTTTGATTGATAATTTGCACTCCGTCGAACCTATAATAACTCCAGAACAAGCCGTAAAAATGTGCGATCGCCATTTTGGTATCGGTGGCGACGGGGTTATTTTTGCTCTCCCAGGCAAACAAGGTGCAGATTACACCATGCACATCTACAATTCTGATGGTTCCGAACCGGAAATGTGTGGCAATGGTATTCGCTGTTTGGCTAAGTTTATCTCTGATGTAACAGGGGAAAAGAAAACCAATAAATCTTACAAAATCAATACTTTAGCTGGCATAATTACTCCAAAACTAACTAGTAACGGCGAAGTCACGGTAGATATGGGTACGCCACAGCTAACGGCAGCCAAGATTCCCACTACTCTGGCGGCTGAAGATGAAAAAGTTATCGATCGCACTCTCACAGTTGGCGATCGCAGCTGGTCGGTTACTTGTGTTAGTATGGGCAATCCCCACTGTATTACTTTTGTCGAAGACAGCCAGGCGATCGTCCTAGAAACTATCGGACCTCTATTCGAGCATCACTCTGCTTTTCCCCAACGAGTTAATACAGAGTTTATTAAAGTTGTGAAATCCGATTACTTGAAAATGCGCGTCTGGGAAAGGGGAGCGGGTATAACCTTAGCTTGTGGTACTGGTGCTTGTGCTGCGGTGGTCGCCGGCGTACTAAATGATAAATGCGATCGCTCTTGTACTGTAGAATTGCCGGGGGGATGCTTACAGATCCACTGGTCGAAAACAGATGACAGGGTTTATATGACGGGTTCGGCGATCGCAGTATTTACCGGTAAATATTATCTATAAAAAAATTCCCCGCTCGTTACCAAGCATGGGAATTAGAAGGATACCACTAAACACAAATAAATAACTTTAAGCTTTTGGTAAAAACTTTATGGAAGCTTGACGACAGAGTTGGCTCGATATATTTACTGAGGAAAACGAGTTTTACAGTAATTTCTGACTTTTTTATCGAAAAAATACCCATCTGACTCTGGGATTTACTGACCTCATTATAAACTCGTATCAGAGAAATTATCTAGTTTAAACTCCGAACTTTATTAAATCCTCAAATAACTCGTTAGATAAATGAAGCCACCGTAAGCGACAGGGACAAACGCTCCTAAATTAAATAGTGTTTAGTGATAATCCTTACTAGCTCTCAAGATTTGACTTGACAAATAGTAATATAATTTACTTAAAAATTAGCTCAAGTCAATCTCAAAGCCTCACGAATTTATTATCTAACCGCTGGCAAACTAAAAGCAACAAAACTGACGAAATCGAGCACGAATTAACAATGAAGCTCAGTAATTTTACTCTGTTAACTTTATTAATTATTTTGGTAATTATTTCGTGGTCGATGATAATTTCCATGCGAGAAGAACCACAATCTCTTTCAATTGAAACTCTACTAACAGATCCCTTTTTACAACTTCCTACACCAACTTCGGTTAATGTAGTCTGGTTTACCGAATTTCAAGGCACTAGCCACTGGGTAACTTACGGTCAAAATTTAGAGAAAAAAGCGATCGCGACTACTACTAAACTAAGTCGAGTTAGAGAAGATGAAGATTCTTACCTTGAGGATAATACCTATACCAAACCTCATTCGAGAGATATATGGCGACATGAAGCAATAGTCACGGGTTTGACTGCCAACCAGAGAATTCCCTATCAAGTAAGTAGCGAACTCGAAGGGGCAATTATTAACAGCAGAGGTACTCATACTCTATCTAGCTTACCCACCTCTGGAACGCCCTTGAAGATACTATTAACATCCGACCATCAGTTAATGCCAATGACGGCAGCCAATTTGCAAAAAGTAGTAGAAACTATCGATAAAATAGATGGGGTTTTTTTCGCAGGAGATTTAGTTAACGTTCCAGACCGCGCTTCAGAATGGTTCGATGACGCTCGGGGTGGTGCTTTTTTTCCCGCTTTACAAGGACGTGCCAACTACGAACTAGATATGGATGGGGTTAAAACTAGCTATCGAGGGGGAAAAATCATTCAAAATGCTCCCTTGTTTCCGGCGACCGGCAATCATGAAGTAATGGGGAGATTTTCGATGGAATCCCAGTTAAAGCAACAGTATAACGATGCCGTTCCTCGGGCGATCGCCGCCGCCTACTATCGAGAGACTAATCCCGATTCTAGGGATCGCCAAATTCCCCCAAGCTGGATTGAAGACAATTCTTTTAACACCCGAACTTACGAAGAAATTTTTAGCCTACCTCGAAGCAATAACGACAATCTCGGTAGCAACCCATATTATGCCGTAACTTTTGGAGATATCCATTTGGTAGTTTTGTACGTAACTAATATCTGGCGCAGTCCCAGTCTCGAACCCGATGTCAAAGGTAGATATCGCGAACGAGAAGAAGATTTCAATCGACCTTGGCAGTGGGGTTACGGACAGCATATTTTCGAACCAATAACTAAAGATAGTCCTCAATATCGTTGGCTAGAAGCAGAACTTGCTAGCACGGCGTTTCAGCAGGCAAAATACAAAATTGTCATGTTTCACCATCCTCCCCATACTTTGGGAGGTAATATCGTTCCTGCCTATACTACACCTCAGCCTCAGATCGAGTATGGCGAAGGGGATTTAATTACTTCGGTTCGTTATCGATATCCCATCGCCGAAGACTATATTATTCGCGATTTGATTCCTTTATTAGAAAGCGCAGGAGTGCAGTTAGTTTACTACGGACATTCTCATCTTTGGAATCGCTTTACCAGTCCCTCGGGAATGCACTTTTTAGAATCTTCTAACGTTGGTAATACTTATGGGGCGCACTTAGATAATAACCAGCGTTCCGTACCTGAAGACGATCCGGAATTTAGCTACGCTCTTACAGGAGATCCCAATGGTTTAGAAGCGATCGTTCCCAACATTGCACCTTTAATGGACGAGTCGGGCAATCCTCTGCCTTATATTGCTAGCAACGAGATTACCGTGTTTAGCATTTTTGATACCGCAACCGGGAGTATTAGCAGCTACCGTTACAACACTCGTCGATCGGGTTCGGCAGTGGTTAAGTTTGATGAGTTTACTCTAGATTAATCGGCAAACTTTACTCCATACCTTATGAAAAGGGATCGATAATAAAGATGTATTGTTAGATTTAAATTTATTCGTGAGCGTATTTCAACAAGAAAAACTGTTATTTACTCCTGTCTCTGGAGATGCCGAGGCAACTCCCGTTATTTTTGCCTTTCCCAATGAATACAGCGTCGGTATTACTAGCTTGGGCTATCAAGTAGTCTGGGCTACTCTGGCACGGCGAAGGGATGTAAATGTCAGCCGCTTGTTTGTCGATCTCAATGAACCGCTACCGAAAAATCCCGAACTTTTGGGTTTTTCGGTTTCCTGGGAATTAGACTATATTAATATTTTTAATTTACTCGAGTCTTTAGGGATACCCCTTTACAGTCGCGATCGCGAAAATAATCATCCTTTAGTATTTGGCGGTGGTTCGGTTTTAACTGCCAACCCCGAACCTTTTGCCGATTTTTTCGATCTTATTTTGCTTGGGGATGGAGAAGATCTCTTAGACAATTTTATCGATGCCTATCGGGAAGTTAAACACTGCGATCGCGCTACTAAGTTACGCCATCTAGCCGCAGTTCCGGGAGTTTACATACCGAGTTTCTATAAGGTAAGCTACTCCAGCCAGGATGGAGCGATCGCCAAGATAACTCCAATCGATACCAATCTTCCCGCTCGAGTAGAGAAGCAAACTTACCGAGGTAACGTCCTTTCAACTTCGACGGTAGTTACCGAAAAAGCAGCTTGGGAAAATATCTATATGGTAGAAGTAGTCCGAAGCTGCCCGGAAATGTGTCGCTTTTGTTTGGCAAGCTATTTGACTTTACCGTTTCGCACTGCTTCTATAGAAGGTTCTTTGCTTCCGGCGATCGAACGGGGTTTGCAAGTAACCAACCGCATCGGCTTACTAGGAGCATCGGTAACTCAGCATCCCGAATTTGAAGCCCTACTCGATTATTTGTCCCAACCCCAGTATCGCGAGGTTCGCCTTAGTATTGCTTCGGTGCGTACCAATACCGTTACCGCAAAACTCGCCGCAACTTTGGCTGCTAGAGATACCCGTTCCATTACCATTGCGATCGAAAGTGGTTCGGAAAGACTGAGACAAATTATCAATAAAAAACTGAGTAATGAAGAAATTGTTCGGGCTGCGGTAAATGCTCGAGCGGGAGGTTTGAAAGCCATTAAGTTTTACGGGATGGTGGGCGTACCCGGAGAAGA
Source organism: Myxosarcina sp. GI1(2024) (assembly GCF_053543375.1). Classification (NCBI taxonomy): domain Bacteria; kingdom Bacillati; phylum Cyanobacteriota; class Cyanophyceae; order Pleurocapsales; family Pleurocapsaceae; genus Myxosarcina; species Myxosarcina sp. GI1(2024). The sequence continues at coordinate 112,953 of NZ_JBKGTY010000009.1, forward strand.
AATCGCAGATGTAGAGCAAACCGTAGCAATGATGGAGGCAGTCAAAAAAGCTGCTCCTGGTTTGCGTTTGACCTTGGGGTGCAGCACCTTCGTTCCTAAAGCTCATACTCCATTCCAATGGTTTGGAGTCAATCGCGACGCTAAAAAAAGACTAAAGTATTTAGAGAAACAACTGAGAATGCGCGGCATCGATTTTCGTCCTGAAAGCTATAATTGGTCGGTAATTCAAGCCTTAATTTCTAGGGGCGATCGCCGTTTGGCAAAATTACTGGAATTGACTAGAGTATATGGCGATTCGGTTGGTAGTTACAAACGAGCCTTCAAACAGCTAAAAGGACAATTGCCAGATTTAGATTATTACGTTCATCAAGATTGGCAGCAAGAGCAAATTTTACCCTGGCAGCACATTCGAGGAGCATTACCCACAAATACTCTTGTCAAACACCTCGAAGAAGCGTTGAGTCATTTTCCTCAGTTTCAGCAAACTAAGAAACTTTTGACATGAACTTTCTCTTGCCCCTGATTGCCTTAAAACAACAAGCCGATTTTAACAGGGTCAGGACTTACGCACTTCAGCATTGTAAACCTAGATTTACCGTTGCAAACTCGCTGCTCAAACAAC
>NZ_JBKGTY010000009.1:116409-126111 GCF_053543375.1 Myxosarcina sp. GI1(2024)
ACTTTTGCTGACAAGTGGGACTCCACTTATGCCCCAATTAGTAGGTCTTGGCTGGCTCACTGGCAGCACGTGATTCCGTTTTTCCAGTTTCCTCCAGAAATCCGTCGCATTATTTACACCACTAATGCGATCGAGTCGATGAATATGACTCTTAGAAAAGTGTTGAAGAATCATCGGATTTTTCCAACAGATGAAGCTGCGCTCAAAGTTATTTATCTTGCGATTAATAACTTATCTCAGAGATGGACTAGACCTTTACGGGATTGGAAAGCTGCTTTAAATCGATTTGCCATCGAGTTTGAAGGACGGCTTCCACTTTAACTTTCTTTGACACAAACTTATTGACAGATCCGAACGAGGAGAATTACAAGGATTAGTTGCCATTCGCTGTTTGGATGAAGGTATCGATATTGCTGCGATCGCAACAGCTGTAATTTTGGCTAGTAGTACCAATCCCCGTCAATTTATTCAACGACGCGGTAGAATTTTACGTCCCTATCCCGGTAAAGATAAGGCAACTTTATTTGACACTATTGTGGTACCGCCCAACCTCGATCGCGATACTTGGGAAGTAGAAAAAAACCTGTTACGCAAAGAATTAGCCAGACTAATTTCCTTTGCTGAATTAGCTAATAATGCCGAAGAAGCGATCGACAAACTACTCGAGCTTCAAGAGCAATATAATTTATAAAACCTCATCTCAAAAATAGACAGAAAAAAAGCGCGTCAGCTATGACACGCTCGAGTAAAAGGTAAATAATAATGAACATCTAGTCTTAATCTTATTATGAAATTTATTCAGCGATCTTGGTTCTTTTTTATTAGATCTTTTTAAATTACCAAATAATCTTTATCCAGAATTTAAAAAAACAATTTGCTTATTTTAAATGGACAAGACTAAAAACTAACTAGATGAAATCCTTAAAAGGATACTACATATAGGTTCTGTAAGCAAGAAAGACGGGGCGTAAAAAATTAATTATTGTTTGTATGGGCTTCTGCGGTACCTGTGCTGACTAATACTCAAACAAAGTTCGCCAGATTTTTCAGAGGTGCGATCGCCGCGATAAACTCGAGCAACAGCTTGTTTTGGTTGGTCTAGATTTCAAGGAACTTCCACCGATCTTTTAGTTACATCCACATCGAGAATGTCCCTCGTTATTTGTCTACCACCTACACTGCTTTAATCCAATTGAGAACGGCTAGTAGTTTACTTTCTTACTTTATTTAAAGATTTTTAAAGAATCTGTTGCGTAATTTGCCTAAATCTTTAAAGTTGAAAAATTAATATCTATATTGAAATTAAGAAATCAGCTATTTAATATTTCTTCATTTAATAGAGGTGTAAATAATCGTGAACGTTAATAAAATCTGCCCTTGTTGTTCTAATTCGATGTTACACTGTCTCGAGGGCAATCGCAGCTATTGGTTTTGCCGTCACTGCTGGGAAGAAATGCCCGATTTAACTGCCAAACTAGAATCGGATGAAGGAAGAGACACTACATTAGCAAATCCCAAACTTACCCCTATAGCTTCGCATAATAACATTATTGTATCACAGTTTTAATTTTTTTATAATACCTTACACTGTGCTCGATGGACTATAAAGCGATCGCACAGCACTAAAGCGACCATCGCCTCTACCATCGGCACCGCTCGGGGTAAAACACAGGGATCGTGTCTTCCCTTTGCCGCCAGTACTGCTGCTTCTCCTGTATTGGTTACGGTTTGCTGCTCTTTACCAATGGTTGCCGTAGGTTTGAAGGCAACGCGAATGATAATATTTTCTCCATTAGAAATTCCCCCCTGTACTCCTCCCGAACGATTGGTAACGGTGCGAGTCGCCCCCCGATCGTCGATGTAAAATTCATCGTTATGTTCGCTTCCGGTCATAGTGGTTCCCGCAAAACCCGAACCAATTTCAAAACCTTTAGTAGCCGGAAGGGACATCACTCCTTTAGCCAAATCTGCTTCTAGTTTGTCAAAGACAGGATCTCCCAAACCCTTGGGAGCGTTACGAACCACGCATTCTACTACCCCACCGAGGGAATCTTTATCTCGGCGAGCGCGATCGATTAGATCGATCATGCGTTCGGCACAGTCACTATGGGGGCAGCGCACAATATTACTTTCTACTTGTTCTAGAGAAACCGCATCGGGATCTACTACAGCTTCAAGATCCTTAATCCGCTTGACATAAGCAATGATTTCGACTCCCCCTGCCTGCCGGAGAATTTTTTTGGCGATCGCACCTGCTGCTACTCTGCCGATAGTTTCTCTGGCCGAGGAACGTCCCCCTCCTTTCCAGTTGCGAATACCATACTTAGCATCATAGGTAGCATCAGCGTGGGAAGGGCGATATTTTACCGCCATCTCTTTATAGTCTTGAGAACGAGCGTCTTTATTACGTACTAAAATAGCGATCGGGGTTCCCAAGGTTTTACCCTCAAACACGCCAGAAATAATTTCGCAAGTATCTGTTTCTTTACGGGGTGTAGTAATTTTGCTCTGTCCCGGACGTCGGCGATCTAGCTCTACCTGTATTTCTGCTTCACTAATTTCTAGCTGGGGCGGACATCCATCGATAACCACACCAACCCCACCACCATGAGACTCGCCAAAGGTAGTAATGCGAAATAAATGTCCGAAGGTATTACCCATGTTGCTCTTATCTGTTGGGTTTAGAGATGTATATTGTATCGTACTTAGCTTGTAGAGAGAAATTTTAATTATTACTCTGGTATTTTATCGATGTCACCAAAAGTTTGTCCTTGTGGAAGTAATCTCCAGTATCCCAACTGTTGCCAAATTTATTTGTCGGGTAAAGCAACTGCGCCAACGGCAGAACGGTTAATGCGATCGCGCTATACGGCTTTTTACAAAAGCAATATTGAATATTTAATTGCTACGCTGCATCCTAGCAAGCGTAAATTTGACGATCGCCTGAAATTATCTCACAGTGCTAAGAATACCACCTGGTTGAATTTGAAAATTATCGATACTAGCCAAGGGCAACCAGCAGCTGAAATTGGCTTTGTCGAATTTGTTGCGGTTTATTTAGTCAGAGAACCCCAACAGCTACACGAACGTTCTCGGTTTATCAAAGAAGGCGATCTCTGGTTATACTTAGATGGCGTGTTGCTGCCACCGATAATTCCCAAGCGTAACGAACCGTGCTGGTGTGGTAGCGGTAAAAAGTATAAAAAATGTCACGGAGTTTAAATGAATCGCTCGTTGAAATTACTAGTTCTTCATTCAACGCTTTATACCATAAACTTCCAGCTTTTATTTTGATAGCCAAATGCAAACAAATCGGGATGAAGAATTTCTGCGAGAATTTCTGTCGAATCGACTAATCTCGGACCGGGACGATTGAAATAGGCATTACCATCCACTAGAAAAATTTTGCCGTTTTTAACTGCGGTCAAACTTCTCCATTCGGGACGTTGCCTTAAAACTTGCGCTTCTCGTTCCGTACGTTCCAAATTAAAACCACAAGGCATAATAATAATTATTTCTGGATTTGCTTCAATCAAACTTTCCCAGAAAAGATAGGGAGACTGCTCTCCCTTAACGCTCGACAGAGGTTTACCTCCGGCAATTTCTATTAGTTCGGGAATCCAATTTCCCGCCGCCATTAGTGGTTCTGTCCATTCTAGAGCCACTACAGTAGGTATTTGGTTGGCTCTGTCTCTAACCGTAGTCGCGATCGCCTCAAGACGGTTTTTACACTGAGACAAGACTGGTTGAAAATCAACCTCCAAAGCTAGAGCGACTCGTTCGATGTCTTGCCAAACTTCTGCCAGTAAATTTGGCTGTAGGGAGATAATTTGAGGCGTGGCATCGGTAAGTTTGGCTATGGCTTGCTCTACATCTGTCAAACTAACAGCGCAGACATCGCACTGGTCTTGAGTAATAATATGAGTCGGTTTTAATCGCTCTAGTACCTCGGTTTTAATGCTATAGATGCTCAGCGCATTGCGCAGAAGAGTTTGCACGTCAGCATCTACTTGACCGCTTTTTTTATCTGTATTCAATCTTGCTTCAGTGCAGACGGGTAAATCTATAACTGATGGCGGATAATCGCATTCGTGAGAGCGTCCCACCAATGCCTCTGTCATTCCCAAACAGGCAACGATTTCTGTAGCACTAGGCAACAGTGAAACAATTCTCAGATTATTTTTGTGGGTCATAGCAAATTGCCAGAATTAAAATTTCCTAGCCTAAGTTTATTGTAAAAAGTTATTAGTATTAGTGTGGTAACTTGAGAAATAACCGCGTAACTGCTCGTGTACTTGTTTCTGAGGGTAAATGCGATCGTTTTTATCTCTAACAGTATGAATGGGAAGGATTTCTACTGCACAATTACTATAGGCAAGCGCCTGTAAATCTCGAACGAATTCGGGAGTCCAGAGATTTTCGCGCACGTGAATTCGATCGGCTCGTAGCCAGCTTAATAATTGCGCTCGCGCTATTCCCGGTAAAATGCCACTCTCTAAAGCCGGAGTAAACCAGCAGCCATCGCGCCAGCCCCAAAGATTCCCCGTACTGGTTTCTAGCCAATTGCCCTTGCTGTCTACTAAAATCGCTTCTGTCGCGTCTTGTTTATAAGCTTGTTGTAAAGCCAAGTAGGCACCTAAATAATTCCCCGTTTTGTATGCAGCTAGATCGCGGCGAAATATACTTTCTCTAGCTACCCAAGCGGTAATTCCTTGTTGTTGTCGTCGAGCTAAATCTGGAGGTAGCTCCCGTCCCGTAATTAACTCGCGACCATCGAAAAAGATCGCTATTCTGACCACGGGAAAAGAAGCTGATAATATTTCTGAACCTCGTCGGATGCGCTGCCAATTTGGTTGTTGCCAGTCAAAAGTTATCAAACTCTCCTTTAGGCGACCGCAGTGAGCTTTCCAATTAGTCAGGGAATGGCTTAAAGAGCAACCGTAAACCCGCATAGTAGTAAAAACCGTTGTACCGTAGAGCAATCCGGGATCTTTAATACTGAGTTGCAGGGTATCTTGGTGGTTTAGTTCGCCATCATACCAATACATTACATTTACCTTATCTATTTCTCGATTGCGATTATTTACACTGAGTTTAAATAATTTTCGATCGCGATCGCTCTTAAGCGCAAATAGTATTTTTCCGAGCTAATTTTTTGAGCATCAGTCTCATTCTTTATCGAGCGCTCGTACTTAGTTGGCCACAATTGATTGAGAGACTTACGAACAGTATTATTTTGCACGTCATTACTTTAATCAGCAACGCCAAATGGTAAAAGGGAAAATCATACACACCTTTAACCTTATCCTTTGAAAAACTTCTGCTTCTGCTACTTCTTTTAAAGGGCACTGCGAAAGATAATTACCGTGCTATTTACTTCTTTAGCAATCGCTTTAGGAATATTACCTCTAACGGCGTTTTGTAACAAACCCTCGTTACTCGCCCCTAAAATAATTAAATCGTAGTGAGCTACCTTGTTGAGGTTAATAATGGCTTCTGAAACCGAATGAGCGCGGATCAATAGAGGACGCACCTTTAAATTGATTTGGCTTTGCAGAAAATCGACAACCTGTTGGACATCTTTGCTAGCCGGTTTAGTTTTATGGGGAAAATAGACTTGGCATAGCTCGACAGTTGGAGGATTGGCATCGGGATAGATACTCGCCAGACCAGGAAGTATGGAAATCGCTTGTTGAATATTTTTACCCCCTGCTGTAGGAATCAGCCACTTAGCTTGGGAATTAAGCCGGAGAGGAAAATAATTGGCAGATTTACCCAATTTAACCAACAACAGATCGCAAGTAGCTTGTGCGATTAGAGAATCAGTAACACTACCAAAAATTTGTTCGGGATTGGCGGTCTTACCTTTGAAACCCATTAACAGCAAGTTAATATGTTCTTTAGTAATCGTCTCTAAGATCGCCTCGGCAATATCGTTAGCCAAACAGACTTTAGTATGTACCGGAATATTTTCTTTGCGTCCCCAACGTTCCATTTGGCGCATCAGCTTGCGACTAGCAAGAGTATTTACCTTCGCTTGGGCGGGATGAAGATAACTGGGGATGGGAACGACCTGGAGACATTCAATTTCGTACTTGTGCTGTTGGGCGATCGCCAAAGCTAGTTTCATTAACCCCGATACATTTTCCAAATTAGCCAGGGGCAACAAAATTCGCCCTCTACCAGTGGCAGGAGAACGAGTGCGATAGACGACATAGGCTGGTTCTGACTTAATTCTAGTGCGGCGCTCGTGAGTTAGCTGTTGAGCTTCGGCTTTGATAATATCGCTGCGGGTAATAATTCCCACCAGTTTATAACCTTCGGTAACTGGCAGGCGCGATAGCTGATAGCGATTGAGTAAATAGAGGACATCGGCAATGGAAGTGGCGGGATTGACCACAATCGGCGAGGGAGTCATAATATCTCTCAGTAACATACTGCCGGATTTTTGACTATCTTTGGGAATATCCGACTGAGTAACGATCCCGACTAAGCGATCACCTTCAACTACAGGAAAGCCACGATGGTGCGATCGCGACATGGCTTTAATTACTTCGGCAAGAGTCAGGTTACTCGATAGAGTTTCTACTTTGGACTCCATCACATCATCGGCAGTGAGTTCGCTTAAAAAATCGTGATGGGGATGTTCTTCGGTTAGTTCGATGCCGCTTGCTTCTAAAAGGTGTTCGTATAATGAGCCGGCAGAAACGCTTTCGGCGACGATGTAAGCCACTGCCGAAACGATCATCAACGGCAACACTAAATTAAAATCTGCCGTCATTTCAAAGACAATTACAATTGCCGTAATCGGAACTCTAACTACTGCCGTAAAAAAAGCTCCCATCCCTGCCAAAGCAAAAGTATAGGGAGATTCGGTACCGATGACGCTGACTTCAAAAGTTCCCACAATATAGCCTAGGGCAGAACCCAAAACTAAAGCAGGAGAAAACAAACCTCCAGGGGCACCAGAACTATAAGCGACAATGGTCAGAACAAACTGGGAGACAAACACTAGTGCGGTCAATTGCCAACTCAACTCCCCAGCAATTAAAAACTCCCGTAGACCAGCATAGTTACGAAAGTAAGCAGGCAAAAAAGCAATTACTAACCCTGAAACTAACCCGGCAAAGCCAATTTTTAGAGGTCTGGGCATGGGTAGACCGCGATTGAACTTCATGCCACGAATGATACAGCGATTGAATAGACCACCTAAAATACCAGCCAGAACTCCTAACAATAAATAAAACGGAATTTCTGCAGGGGCAAAGCTACCGCGTCGAGTTGCATCCAATAAAGCCTCCGGTAAATTGAGATCTGCCGTACCGAGAAACCGTGAAATAACCGCACCAGTAAACGAAGCCGCGATCGCAGTTTCTAAAGTCAAGCCAGAAATATCTCGCATCAATTCTTCAATGACGAAGAGTACCCCGGCGATAGGGGTATTAAAACCCGCAGCCAAACCTGCTGCTGCCCCTGCCGCGATCATCTGACGGCGGTTAGTCGGAGAATTAGGGATCCAGCGGCTGACTTGCGCTCCCAATGCCGCTCCGATGTGTACCGTAGGTCCTCTGCGACCCAAAGTAAAACCCCCACCTAAGATAAAGATCGTAGCTAGAGTTTTAACTAAGGCAACCCGCAAATTTAACACGATGGGATATCGCGCCAAAGCTGCCTTAACTTGCGGAATACCACCTCCTGCGGCTGAAGGAGACAACAATTCGATCGCCCAACCTGCCAGACAGCCAAAGAAAAAACCCATCAGAGGAAGGGATATATAAGCTCCATGAATTGCTGCCGTTTTAACCCGCCACTGTCCCAGCCAGCCAATTCCCTGTTTGAGTAATAAAGCTGCCATAGCCGAAAATAAACCAATTAGACAAGCTTCAACTAGGGCATAACGAGTGTCTGTAATACTACTCACTAACCATTGAGATTTTCGCCAGTTAGGAAGCAGATTTTTCATTATTTATAAATAGCAACTATTTATCGCGAGGCGGTTATATTTCTTAAATTCTACAATAGTAAAAGGATGAAGAACGAAGGAGCGAAAATGCTTCAGGATTGATAACACTCGTGAAAACTTTCTATATCTTCCTATCTCCTTATAAATTTAATTCTATCCAACTACTCAACTAAGAGGTGCTTTTTGTCAGATCGACCAAAAAAATTTTGGCAGGCTGTAGAATTAGATAACACAATTCTCAGTCTCGAAGAAATTACCGCCGAAATTAACTATCGCAAAGCCCAAAAGAGCTTGCGCAATTTAATTGATAATCTCGATTTAACCACCGAGGAGCGCTCGGGACTAGAATCGGAGATCGAGCGCCTGAGCGGGATGTTAGACAAGCTAGAACATTCTGTGGTGCAAATTGCCGCTTTCGGCATGGTAGGCAGGGGCAAATCTTCCGTACTCAACGCTTTGGTAGGTAAAGATATCTTTCCGACCGGAGCACTACATGGGGTAACGCGCCAGGTAAGTACCACTAATTGGCAACTACAGCCAGAACCAATTGCCAACAGTACAGAAAATCTCCAGCGTCTTACCATACCGACTACGGGAGGACAAATTCAGTTACTCGATACTCCCGGGATTGATGAGGTTAATGGTGAAACTAGAGAAGCCCTGGCTTGTAATTTAGCTCGACAAGTAGATTTAATTTTATTTACTATCTCAGGAGATATTACTCAGGTAGAGTATCGTGCCCTCTCCAAACTAAGAGAAGCGGGCAAGCCAATGCTGTTGGTGTTTAATAAAATCGACCAGTATCCCGAGGCAGATCGCCTAGCGATTTACCATAAAATTAAAGAGGAGAGAGTTAAAGAATTGATTTCTCCCGAGGAAATCGTTATGGTTGCCGCTTCTCCCATCGAAATTCGAGGGATTAAAGACAAAAATGGCAAATTAAAAGTTAGGCGCGCTCGTGGCAAACCACAGGTAGAGCAATTAAAGCTTAAGATTTTAGAGCTTTTGGAGCGAGAAGGTAAATCTTTGGTAGCTCTTAACAGTATGCTTTTTGCCGATGAGGTAAACGAACGGTTATTACAACGCAAATTGAAAATTCGCGATCGCGCCGCTAACGATTTGATTCAAAAAGCCACAATGTTCAAGGCGATGGCAGTAGCCCTCAACCCCGTGACGGCGATCGATTTGTTTGCTGGGGGGTTACTAGATGTCTCGCTGATTATCTCTCTATCTCGTCTTTATGGGATTAACATGACCCAAGCAGGAGCGGTCAAACTCCTAAAAAATATCGCTCTGAGCATGGGGGGGGTGAGCGCGAGCGAATTACTCGCCACCCTTGGCTTGAGTTCTCTAAAAGGCATTTTAGGGATTACGATTCCCATAACTGGGGGAATTTCTCTGGCTCCCTATCTCTCAGTGGCGATCGCTCAAGGCAGCGTGGCGGGAGTATCTTCCTACGCGATCGGACAAATTACTAAAACCTATTTAGCTAATGGTGCCACTTGGGGAGAACAAAGCCCAAAAACTGTAGTTAAAACCATTCTTGATTCTCTAGACGAGCGATCTATTCTCAATCGGATTAAGTCTGAACTACAGGATAAGTTAACTTTATCTCGCAATAAAAAATTTGTAGGATAGGCGGTAGTCCTGTAGAAGTAATGATCTAAAATAAACGTCGAGCTTGAATAACTTGAGAGCAAAGCCTACTTGTCCAAGCTGCCATTCTGAGAAAATTGTCA
>NZ_JBKGTY010000009.1:126295-129796 GCF_053543375.1 Myxosarcina sp. GI1(2024)
GAACATCGAAAAATCTGAGATAGTGAATTAGCTGTCGGATTGAATGCTTGAGCATCTCAACTGATGTTTGAATAACAAAGCGTTTTGCGGTGTAATCGAGCTAAATAATGTCTCAGCCTGGTGTTTTCTCCTTCAACTCTGGTCATATAAGTTTTACAAATTATTTGGTCGCCGTCGGGAATAAAACCAGGATATACTTTCCAGCCATCGGTAACATAGAAATAACACTGCCATTTTTGGACAATCTCCCAGAGTGGTTCAAAAGTTTCGGAACTGCGATCGCCCAAAACCCACCCTAAAATTCCTGGTCTGAAGTGATCTACTGCTGTCCAGAGCCAAATCTGGTTTTTTTCTGACCAACAAAGGTTTCCAATTCATCTAATTCTCCTACTTGTGGAATTGTTTCTGGCTCATAAGCATCTGCAAGTAATCTTCCAACTTCTCTGACCCCAGTAATGATGGTGGTATGGTGGACTCCTTTGACTCTTTCTATGGCTCTAAAACCCATGCCGTTAACATACATTTTTAAGCATTCACCCTTAGTCTCTTCTGAATCGCCACGACTGGTTTCGTAATCAGTAATGAACTGGCGATCGCAATTGACACAAATATAATTTTGTTTTCCTTGTCTGTTTTTTCCATTCTTTCGGATGTGTTCCGATTTACATTCTCGACATTGCATGATTTTTCGCTAATTCATATTTTAATTATGCAACGCCTCCCTTTGATATCGAGAAAGAATCAAAAAGAATAAGTCTTAGACCTCTGCGTAAACCATCGAGAACTTGAGTTAAATAATTATAATTATACGTCCAGCGTTGTTTTTTGTCCGTTTGCTGTCGCAACGCCTAATCGAACTGTGCCTTACCCGATGGGGACTCATCCGCTGGGTTATTCCCGCCTGTTTGCAATAGCGACGCACCAGCTTATAAATCCCATCCCCAGTTATCCGATGTCCTTTATGCTTAAAATCTAACGCCACAAACAACGGTGCTTTTTTCTTCTTGTGCTTGTAAGCTTTAGTCCAATCCAGCAGGACGTTAGTGGTCGAGGTACTTAAGCCGATAATCTCTGTCTGCGTCCCCTTACCCTTACCCAATATAGTTAATTCCCTAGACAGTGGCTCAAAATCCCCATGGTTTAATAAACTTACCTCATTGCGTCGCAGGGCATTATCCCACAACAGCTTCAACAGGGCATAATCCCGAATCCCCTGTATCTTAGAGCGATCGCAAATGTCCAACACCTTACGATATTCCTCTGCATTAATCCCGCTCGTATCCCTGTATTGCTGAACCCGTTCCCCCTTCACATCCTCCAGGGTAAACTGACAGATGCCCAACTTGCGACCCATGCTACAAAGAGTTTTAATCGAAGCCAACCGCCGATTGACAGTAGACTCTGCTAACCCTTTCTCGAATAATTTAGCTTTATAATTCAGCACCACTCCCACAGCAGCCGAACGCTCCAGGTGCAAAAACTCCAGCACCGAATCTTTAGTAGCAACCTGTCCTGTAGTTAGCCGAAAAAAGTCATTAAGGTCTTTAGAGTAAGCTTTTCTGGTACTGGGATTGCGTTTGTCGCTCGGGAATTGGGCTAGCACGTCAGGTTCTGAATTCGTAAAATGTCTCTCAATTTTGGCATTGAAAGATTTTTCTAAGTGTGAAGGAGGAGCGGCCCCGTCGAGGTTTCCTCGACATGGGAACGCGCGAGAAGTAATTTGTCCCATTATAATCGCTCTTGGAAACACTTATTTCCGATAGCGCAGTCAGTAATATCCTTACTGTACCGTTATTTGGGACTATATGTTTAAAACGGTAATTTTTAACTAAAGAACTTGAGAACTTGACATTTTATTCTCAATTCGAGAACATAGAATGACAGCTAAATTTAGTCAACCAATGTGCGTGTCATTAGTCGAAAGATTCTCCGCGATTACTGTCAATCCCATGCCGATGCCTGCGATGCTCTCTACGACTGGTACAGAGTTGCCAGTAAAGCTCGATGGCAGAATTTAACCGAAGTCCAAGTTACCTACAAAACTGCCGAAGCCGTTGGTAACTTTACCGTTTTCAACATTAAAGGCAATCGCTATCGTTTAATTGTCGATATTATCTACGAGCAGCAAAGAATTTATATCAAGTATGTTTTAACTCACGCCGAATATGACAAAAACAGGTGGAAAAATGACCCTTACTATTAATCCCTCAGACTACGCTCAATTATTGGCTAAATATCAACCCAAAGTGATTGAAACCGAAGCAGAAAACGATCGCGCCATTGAATTAGCACAAGAATTGGAACACAAAGCTAATCGCAGTTACGAGGAAGATGCGATTCTCGAATTATTAGTTACCTTGATTGAAAAATTTGAGGATGAAAACTATCCTATTTCTAAAGGGACACCTCATTCTATGTTGCTACACTTAATGGAATCCAATAAGATCAAGCAGGAAAACTTAGTTGGCGTAATTGGTTCGAGAGGTGTTGTCTCCGAAGTAGTTAATGGTAAACGCTCTATTAGCAAGGCACAGGCTAAAGCTTTAGCTGAATTTTTCTCAGTTGATGTGGGATTGTTTATTTAAAGAACTTAAAAACACATGAATTATGTGTTTAATTTAGATTCACAAGAATAAAAAAAACTAGATGGAACTATTTTTTTTAAAAAATTACCAATAATAAATTTATTAAAGATGAGGAATAAAGTTGGTTCGCTCTTATTAAAATCTTCAATCATAATATTCAGAATCAACCTCAATAGTGTTGATGGAATTATGGGGATCTAACGAAATATCTATAATTTCATCTAATAATAAATTACCTGAAGTGTTTATTAAATAAGATATATGGACTTCAACAGGTATTGTAATCTGTTGATGCACTTGTTGCTCTTCTCTTTCAACATTGTAATATCTATCATCTTCTCTATCAAAAACTGCAACTTCTAAACTATCATAACTAACATCTGCCAAGAAACTAATTTCGACATTCAATTCAAATGTCATTGTTTCATCATCAATTTCCACCAAAGTTTTGTCTTCCAATTTTACAGACTCCACTGTAATCTCTATCTCCTCACTACCACAATCTGCGAAGTCATAGCCACCACCTAACGAAAATTCTAGTTCTTCAAATTTATCTGAGATTTTTTGCTTAAATTGCTCAAAATTACTATCTAAAAATTCATAATATAGATTAATATCTTTATATTTAGTAGCTATGATTATTTGTTGTTCTAGAAACTTCTCAATATTTTCTAAACCAATTAAATTATTATTTCCTTTGCAAGCCGTTTGCCAATCATTATCTTGACTAATAACATAAATTTTAAAGTCATTATCCATAGCTTCTTTTTCTAATGCTGCTATGGCAAATGCATCAGGAAATTCATTTTTCTTTTTGCCTTCTTTAAAAGGCGGTAAGTTATTAAAATATTTGTCAAAAATATGTAAGGATTCAGGTATCAGGGTTGACAAAAAGGAAAAAGAGATTAAAGTAGCC
>NZ_JBKGTY010000009.1:132560-134715 GCF_053543375.1 Myxosarcina sp. GI1(2024)
TTATTCCTCATGCTTGCACCTAAATCCTTACAAAAATATCTTCTGGCGAAACTTTTGGACATTGTTCTTATCCTTCTCTTATTCCTCATGCTTGCACCTAAATCCTTACAAAAATATCTTCTGGCGAAACTTTATCTACAGATATTATTTGGGCTTCGGTTTTTTCTAGATAATCTAAAAACTGATTTTTTAATTCTTGGCAAATCTCATCTTTATTATAATTCAAAGAAAATAAACTCTTTAAATTCTGATGATTATAAAAAATTCTTGCTTTTTTACGAAACTCTTTATGAAGTGTCTTCAGACTAGAATCAGAGTGATTTACCTCCTTTTCTATATTAGACAAAATTTCTTGGCGAGTTACTGTTGTTAGATATAATACCAACTCACCGTTATCAACTAAACCTACTAACTTTTTAAATGAACTATTTTGATAATTAAAACTAGCACTAACAAACACTTCTGCATCTAGGAAAATCCTAAAAATAGGAGTAGGGTAGTTAAACATCATAAAAGTTAGAAATTTAAGAAAAATTTCTAGAAAATTATTGAATCAATACAATATTAACCTCAAAAAAAATTTATAGTCTCAATTGCAACACTTGGGGGCAATTTATTTTTGTGATCGCACTTTACAGTAAGATTAATTGTGTTGAGCAATCGCCCTACAACAAAAAACCCAGTCACCATATAAGCAACTGGGATTTACTATTAATCTATATGACTAGATTCGTTACCCTTGGAAGATTATTCAGCAGCTTCGCCTAAAAGATTTACTTTCACTACTTTATTTTTTTCTTCTTCAGACTTGGGTAAGGTCAAATTGAGGATACCGTCTTTATAGTCTGCGGTAACGTTAGTGTTTTGGATACGTGCGGGTAGAGGGATTACTCTTTGGAATTTGCCGTAACGGAATTCCGAGCGAGTTCTACCATTTTCTTCAGATTTAGTTTCAGATTTGCGTTCGCCAGAAATAGCTACTCTATCTGCCATTACTTGAATGTCTAAATCTTTGGCTTCCATGCCAGGAACTTCTAGTTTTAGATGTAAAGCATCATCGGTGTCGGTTAGTTCCGCAGCAGGTACTTTGGCTAAATTATCAAAGCTATCCCAATTAGCAGGGGTTAAAGCGTCATCAAATAAACGGTTTAGTTAGCGTTGTAAAGAACTAATTTCTTGCCAAGGATTGTAACGTACTAATGCCATAGTTGTGTCTCCTTTGATTAACAGTTTGATAGTTGGTTAACTTAGAATTTAAATTTATTTGCTTTGTTATTTTTATATTAATCAAGCAATAAAAGATTAGTTAGTGTGGCTTGTATCCCATAGCTAGTATGGTTTACTGCCCGAACTAATTAAATATATTTTGGTAGAGAAAACTGTACTAAATAATATTCGGTTCTATTGGTTTAGCTACTTTGATAATTGCGATCGCCCTATCTACATAGTTATTGGTAAAACCTAAAGTGCCTTACACTCAGTTCGTCTCGCTAATCGCTCGGTAATTACGCTCGCTTCGCAACAATTGGAAAGCATAGCACAGCCAGTCGCTCATCGTAAGGATGGGGCTATTTTTTGTTTTCTTTTTTGTGGTAGCCCCTTTTGTTTATTTGGGTCGCTCCAAAAGATCGCTCCCATCGTTCGCTTGATGGCGGTGCTTTCATCAAAATCTTGGGTGCTACGCTCACTAGTTAGGATTAATCTGCTTTCCCACTAGTTAATCGCGGGGAGAGAGAGAAGAGAGAGAGGATGGGTGTGGTGTCCGCTTCTGTCTTGGTGCGCGTTCCCTTGCGTCTTGCGCCGTCGCGGGGTCGCACCGCTTTTCGGCGGTTTTGTTATTTGGCTGTGTTCCTTGTCCTGGCTTGGTTTTTGGCTTTCCTTTGCGTGGCTGTCGTGCTATAATTGTAGTTGTTGGTTCTTTTGTTTGCCGTGTCTGTTCTCGCTTCGTCTTCCGTGTTTGCTGGTTTGGTTTCCGTCGGTTTTTCGGGTTCTCGTTCTCCGTCCCCTGGTGCTTCGGCTGCTCTCTCTTCGTTGTTGCCTCTTGTTCCTTCTGGGGTGCGGGTGTCTGTTGGTTGCGCTCGTGGCGTTGATTCTGCTGTCCGGTAGTCCTGTAGAAGTAACGATCTAAAATAAACGTCGAGCTTAAATAACTCGA
>NZ_JBKGTY010000009.1:135282-196403 GCF_053543375.1 Myxosarcina sp. GI1(2024)
CTGATTTTTGGGCAGCTTATGAGACGGTATTTCCTCAACAACCCCATCAAGCAGTGGGAAAAGAAACAGGAAGAACAAGTTATATTGAACGGTTTAACAATACTCTTAGACAAAGAGTATCTCGATTAGTGGGAAAAACCCTATCATTTTCCAAATCATTAGAGAATCATCTAGGTGCTATCTGGCACTTCGTGTATTACTATAATGCTTCATTGCATCTTTAGTACTACCCAAAATTGATTATTGATTTTCTTAACTAGACGTTCGATTTAGCGATCGCCTGAAGGCTTATTAATTATAGGTTTGCCATCTACGTCTACTTCTAATTCTTCGTGACGGACGTTTTCACTAGCACTTACTGTGTCTCGATCTATTTCTTTGCGAATGTTGACTTCTTCTCTAACGAAAGCCTGCTTTTTGATGTCTGCCGCTTCTTCGTAAACATCAACGCGAGCTACTTCTTCCGTATCAAAATCGACTCGATCGGAAGCTACTCTTGCAGTAGAGTCAGGAGTCGTACGTTCGACAACTACTTTTTCTTTTTCTATCGGAACCGAGACTTGAGCCGTATCTGTCGCTACTTTTTTACCGATCGCCACTTCTCCCGTTTTCTCTCGCTGTTTGTTAACCATCAGACGTTCTTCGTATAATCTAATTTTGTCTGCATCGCTGAGATCGGATCTGGCTCGAATATCGTCATCTACATCCGAAACTGCCGTTGGAGTAGATCCAGGTACATCGTAAATGCCAAATTCTTCTACTCCATGACGCTTCATAATAGCTTCAGCACGAGCAATTTCTGCTGCCTTACCTGTCGCCAGCACCAAAAAGCTGCCACTGGCAACGCGATCGCTATAAACTTTAGCTTTTTCTTCGGGAATACCCAAACCAATTAAAGCTCCAATTAGACCTCCAGCCACGGCACCAATTCCCGCACCAGCTACGGTCGTAGCAATAGCGGTTGCTTCGGCACCAGCGAGCACGATCGGACCAATTCCTGGAATTGCTAAAGCTCCTAAACCAACTAGCAAGCCTCCAATTCCCCCTAAAGCACCGCCTGTTATTGCTCCTGTCGTCGCACCTTCATCGGCTTTATTGCCTACTCGTTCGGTGTCGGTAACTTCTGTTCCGGCAACATTTTCATCTGCATCTCGAGCAATTACGGAAACGTGCTCCATATCGTAGTTGTCATCTTTCAAGGCGCGAACCGCAGCCTCTGCTTCATCACGGCTATGAAATAATCCAGCAGCACGTTTGTAGCACCCGAGCTCTTTATCCATAATATTTAACCTCAAAATTCAATAAACTCTCGTACTTAACTTTTATTTAACTTTTATTTAATCGATATAAAAATTAACTCTTATTAAATATTTATTCAAAAATTTATTGTATTTGCATCTATCTCAAGCATAATTAATTCAATGGAATAATTTGGCATTTTGCATGGCTAAACTCATGGCGATCGAGGTCTTATTATATATAGCAATTTTCCGTTTACTAAATACAATTGGGGCAATACAGGTACTAAAGATTTAAGTGATTATCGTTATCTTGCTAGTATGAAGAGGGCGATGTAGCAATCTCAAATCATTGCTGAAATAGATTTAGTCTCGTGCCTTAGCATGGTTTAAATGTTCCGTGAATCAACAAACAGGATTGACATCTAACGAATAATCAAAAAAAAGATGCAATCTTACCACGGTTAGATTTTTGACCGACTAATTCCGCCCAGTCTAACTTAAATATTAGATTTATATTTGTCTGTAAAAACTTAGTTTTTGCTCTATTTACCTTTGATAAGTGGTAAAAATAACGAGTATTCTTTACTAAAATCTCGTCGAAAAACATTCACAAGTTAAAAACTTTAAAGATAAATTTGGGTATATGAGCGAGCTATTACGTCTGTTTGTAGGGATTTTCCCTAGCCAAACTACTCAACAACGACTCAATCGAGAAGCAGCAAACTGGTCTAAAAAACTTCAAACAAAAGTACGGATTTTAGCACCCGAGTTATTACACCTAACAATAAAATTCATCGGAAATGTAGACCACACAAAGCTCGACGATTTTACTACAGCATTTCTCAAAGCAACGGATAATTTACCCTCTACATTACTTCAAATCAAGCAACTAACGCTTTTTCCTTCAAGTCGAAAACCCCGAGTTTTAGCTGCTCAAATTGATCGCTCTCCCGAACTGCACGATATTTTCCAATGTTTCGATCGAGGTTTTTCGGATCTGGGAATTTCTGCCGAGGAACGCTCCTTCAAGCCTCATATTACCGTAGCGCGCTCTCGTCATTGGCAAAAGGAAACCATATCTTCTGTTCCGTTTCACCTAGTCGAACCCATAGCCAAGATCGCTTTAGTGCGATCGCAACCGAGTCCTGCTGCAAAGTACACTATTGTTACTTCTATCCCCTTAAATTGAGATTTCGATCCAATAATTTCGCCTGCAAACAGGAAGCGATTCTTCTAGACGCGCCAGCACTTCCCATGCGCCTTCTACCATTAAGCGCGATCGCCTCTAGCTGCCGAGGATTGTTTAGAACTGAAAATATGGCTTTGCCAACTTGCTGGTAATTCTCGACTAAAATAACCGAACAGCCTAACAATCTGGTTTGCGCTTCGGCAAAAGCGTAGATAAATTGTGGACCTTTCCCCGGCATGGTAATTACCGGTTTACCCAAACCGACAAACTGTTCGGTAGCAGTACCGGCCATAGCGATCGCGATTTGCGCTCGCTGCAAGCATCGAGCGTAGCTATTGTGAGTTAAGTATAAAGTAGCGTTAGCTTGGGTTAAAGATCTGGCTGTAGATTCTGGCTGGGTAGATATATTCCAGCCTTGCGCGATCGCATACTCTAGAAATGGTTCGAGGTTCAAACTAGGTGCGATGGCTCCTAAAAATTCTAATTCAATACGATTGAAACGAGCGATTACTCCAAATAGTGCGGCAACTATTTGTTGCCAATTACGTAACGCTTCTGGCATTCTCGAACCAGGTAAGAGCAATACCTTTACTTTATCTCGTTTGTCGATCTTGCTGGCAAGGCGATCGCTAGATTTATTTTCCAAATCATCCATCATCGGATTGCCCAGATCGTAAGCGGGTATCGACCACTGCTGTAAAATTTTAGTGGTCAGAGTATCTCTGGGAAACACGGCTTTACAGCGAGCATTACCCATCAACCACCGTTCCCAAGGAAGATATACCGAACCGAAGCAACGTTCTATCCAAGAAGTTCGAGCCAACCATCCAGTTTCGTCTCTCAAATAGTATTCTGATTTAGCCGTTCCCACAAAAGCGTAGTTACTGCTTCCCAGCCAAGCATAGAGTAAAGGAACGAGATCTCCTACTGCTAAAACCAGCCATTGTTGACTGAGTTTTCTAACTAGATTAATTTGTTCGATAGTCAATCCAATTAAACCACCCCGGACATCTTGCCACAAATGCTTGCTTTCCATATAGATAAAACCACCAGAAGGCATTTGCCGTACTTTACCGATGATGGGAATATTAGATTTAGTGTAGGCGTATCCTTCCCCTACAATTGGCAAAGCAGCTAACTCTAATCCACAGGCAGCTTGTTGTTGTAATTGTTTTATAATACGAATAGCAATTAGATCTTCTCCATGACCGTTACTCAAAATTAGTAGTTTCATTAATTTCTAAGGCAATCGCCACAAGTACAGCTCCAAGAGTCAAGCAAAAGAAAAGAATAGACAGTAATTAGTCGTAATATTTATTTTTAAGAATTGCTCTTAATTTACAATTTTTTAGTTCAACATCAAATAACGATCGTCCTGATTGTCCTAATTAATTTGTCGATTACCCTGCTCAATATTTATTTAGCAATTAAAATTTGGCAAGTGCGAGAAATAATCAAGCGAATTGACTCAATTTTAGTCAACTACGAGAATTATTTTCGCTACGTTCTAGCGATCGCTCCCCCAGTTCTCGCTCGGGGACATAGCAATATTCATCTTTTTAGACATCGTTATAAACTACTACAACTGAGACTGCAAAAGATCCGACAAATTTTGTTAGTACTTAGTTGGAGTTATCGGGTTTGGCGTAAATATCTCAGACAGTAGCTCATGAAGGAAACTGTTAATTGCCGCAGACTGGCGATCGCTATACCGATATTATTCACGATGAACTGATAAACGATCGTGCTTGGTATCGGGTTTCAACGAAACGATTAAGCAGCAACCAGCCATTAATAATTATTTTCGTTCTGGATGTTCCGTAGCTTCACAGGAAATACTAGACTGATTGATAACAGTAATCAACTGATACAAACGTCCTAAATTACGTTGATTGAAGTGAAATACTAAACGAGGCAAATCGGCAGTTTCATCTTCTCGTTCTTCTGGTAGTGCCGCACTTTTGACAATTTTACCTTTAACCAGGATATCGCTAAACTCTTCGTTGAGGCGTTCTACGGTAGCATCGCTTAATTCGGAATTAAGGCGAATAACGAACTGTTTGCCTACATAGCGGCTAGAGTGATATTCTCGATAGAAATTTTGAATCGTCTTGCAAGCTTCATCTATGCTGTCGGTAATAGTGTAAATACTAGGATCGTCCGGACTAATCAAACCACGAGCGCACAACTGCTGATGAATATAGTCGTTCCAAAAATACCAATAGTCTCCTCCTGGTTTGTCGATTAAAACCAAAGGTACGGGACCATATTTACCAGTTTGACAGAGAGTTAGAGTTTCAAAGGCTTCATCTTGGGTACCAAATCCCCCTGGAAATAAGGCGATCGCATCACTTTCCCGTAAAAAGAAGAGCTTGCGGGTAAAAAAGTATTTAAAATCAATCAGCTTGTCGTCTCCGACAATTTCCTGATTCGCATTTTGCTCGAAAGGCAGCCTAATGTTAAGACCAAAGGAATTGGCTCTTCCCGCACCGATGTTGCCTGCATGCATGATTCCGCCTCCACCGCCAGTAATTACCATAAATCCCAACTGAGTAACTCGACGCGCAAAATCAACTGCCATTTGGTATTCGGCAGTATCACTAGCTATCCTGGCAGAACCAAAAATAGCGATCTTTCTGACGTGACGGTAGGGATAAAATTTTTTAAATCCCTGTTCTAAATCTTCTAAAGAGGCCGTTAATATTTTCCAATCCAAGCGTTCGGTATCTTCTCGGGCAAGTCTAACCAACACTGATAGGGCTCTTTCAATCCACTGTTTATTTTTATGTTTGCCCAAGCTATCGAGTAACTCTTTGATTTCCTGGCTGAGTAAAGATTCCCAGTCAGTTTGTGAGGAAGATAAAACCATATAATATAACCTCTGCGGCTATTTTGTATTGTAGCTGGCTAATCGTCATTACCCAATAGACGGTAATATTCGCTACATTTTGTCAGTAGCGGGAGGTGTACTAGCCTGACGGTGTTTCTCGACAAGCTTACTAATAATTAATTATCCAATCTTTGACGGTTAATTTTGTTTGGTGGCGATCAATAAGCAATTTTACGGAATAACGGAATAAATGACGCAGAATAAATTCGAGCGATAAAAATAGCCTCAGCTAACTTTCAAGGGAAAGCTCGACTGAAGCTACAGTTTGATAGATTATTTTTAATATTATACTTTGAAAAAACTAAAGATATTTTTCCAGAGTATTAGCTAATGTAGTTTTGGGAACTGCACCTACCACCATATCCACACGCTGTCCGTCCTTAAAAATCATTAAGGTAGGAATGCTGCGAATACCGTATTGGCTAGCAACTTGAGGATTTTCGTCAGTATTTAGTTTGACTACTTTTACTTGTCCCTCGTATTGCTCGGCTATTTCTTCGACTACTGGCGCAACCATGCGACAGGGTCCGCACCAAGGTGCCCAAAAATCTACGAGTACGGGAACTTCGCTTTCTAAAACTTGTTCCGTAAAACTTGAATCTGTTACTGGGGCAGCTGATGACATGCCTATTAAATCCTTATTTAGCACAATTCTATTCAATATTACAGGATTTTATCACGATCGGAGATTACTCTATAGATAGATGGGCTTATCTCATATCAATAATTAATAAACTAGGCAAAGATCTTAAAGATAATTTACCGTAATGGAGTGTTTATTTCTGGTTTGTTTGCTATTATCTTGTTTAAAAATAGAAAACCGTCCGTTATGTTACCGGACGGAGTGTGGTGTGAGGAGTGAACGGAAACATCTGTCTCCGCCCTATTTCTATTCTAAAATAGAACTTCAGATTTGCCAGAATTTTGCAGAATATTTTCGCAAAAAATTAAACATTGACCAGCTTCTACAAATCTGGGTCGAGAGGTAGCTACCATAAAATTATCGAATTAGAGGAAGTACTATCGTGTCTGTTGGTGTTGAATTGACTAACGGTCAGAGTAGGGCGCGTTATCTGAGTAAACCTCAGATGTTTATGCCGCCCGTCAGGCTGTGGGTTGCGTTTGCGGAGCGGACAGCTGGGGAGCTACCGACCCGCGCTCCTTCATTAAATTTAGAAGAAGGGGCGCGCTCGCGGATGCGAGTCCGGCGCAAACTGAATTCGCGCCCCGTGTCCTTGCAAGTCGTAGACTCAGTTTCTCGCCTCGCGAGTATGACTTGCTTGTCTGCGCAGTAATCTCTGACTTTTTCCGCCAAAACCTAAAAAGCAATCGCCTCTATATTTTTAGCTTTATCATTCTATAATATTGTAGTTGGCAGGGTGCGATCGCACCCCATACCCTACGGAGCCAAACTTGCCGCAGCCGAAAATCTAAGTCGATCGAGCAGTGAGTAATGCCAAAATAATTTACCGTGTTTCTCTGTTGAGTTCTAATTTGCCAACCCCAATCCTTGGTTAAGTACTTCGATCGAGTTGACCTACTCGGTTCTTAACATTTACCTGTAAATAAAATTTAATTTTCTAAAGTTTGATGGTCTATAGCTAAACTATTAGCCTGAAGTAACTCAATATTATCTAAAAACAAGTTTGAGCCCAATAACTGGAGTAAACTAAATGGCGCGTAAAAAACACAAAAACACTAGAAAAAATATCGGTTTTCTAGAAAAATCTCAGTTAGGAATTTCCCTAACCTCAGAAGCTATGAAAAATTTGAATTTGATAGTTAAAGAAACCGGATTGAGTAAATCTAAGCTAGTCGAAAGCCTGGTTCTCGGACAAATTGCTATCGCTAGTAGCTCCGCAGCACAAACTATTGCCATAGCCGACTTTAAAACCCAAGACTCTGCTTCAGATAGAATCAAAGTGTTAGAAGGTGGATTCGTCGGTCAAAATGAAGAACAGTTTTCTGTATCCACCGAAGTCTGGAAACAGCAATCATCTTTAGTAGAAGAAGTAGAAAGCGAACTAACAGCATTAGCTGAAAGCTCTCAAGATTTGCAACGTCAGCTCGAAGAAAAGGAACAAATACTCGCCAAACTACAAAAACAGTTAAAAGAACGAGAAACTGCAGATTCTCAACAAATGAAACAGTTGGAAATGCAAACTAGTTTAGTTGCAGAATTAAAACAGCAGTTGGCTCAACAAGAAAATAAAGCTCGCTCTTCAGAAATAAAATTGGAGGAGTTGCAAAGCGAGCTATCTCAGACTTGGGAAGAGAGTCAAGATTTCCAACAGCAGCTCGAAGCAGCACAAACCGAAGTAAGCAGTTTCCACGACGAACGTCAGGGTTTGCAGTCGCGAATTGACGAGTTATCTCAGCAGCTCTCTCAAGAACGAGAACAGGCTGAAAATCTCCAGCATCAACTAGAAGCAGAACGAGACTCTTTAGAACGTCAAACCCAAAACAATCTCGGTTTACAGCAGCAAATCGACACGATGAGCGACGAGCTATCTCAGACTCGGGAAGAGAGTCAAGATTTCCAACAGCAGCTCGAAACAGCACAAACCGAAGTAAGCAGTTTCCACGACGAACGTCAGGGTTTGCAGTCGCAAATTGACGAGTTATCCCAGCAGCTCTCTCAAGAACGAGAACAGGCTGGAAATCTCCAGCAACAGCTAGAAGCAAAACGAGCCTCTTTAGAAGCGGCGAATCACGATTTACAACAGCAAGTTACTAACACAGAACAAACAGTTGCAGAATTACAGGATGAATTATCCCGACAAATGGATGACTCTCGGGATATTCAAACCCAGCTTACTGCAGTACAGCAACAAGCCGATAGTTTAAAAGCAGAAATTCAGGAAAGAAAAACAGAAGGCGATCGCCTGTCGGCAGATAAGCAAGCATTAGAGCAAAAGTTAAACGAAACTCAGCAGCAGGTTACGAACCTCGAACGGGAAAACCAGCAACAACAAGAGTTATTAGCAGAAAAACAGAAAACAGTTGGGGATTTAGAAGCGCAAGCAAGCGATAAAGAACGAACTCTTAGCTCAGTACGGCAACAATTGACCGAGCAACAGAACCTATTGCAGCAACAGACAGATGACCATCAAACTTTGCAAACTCAACTAAGCGATCGCGATCGCCAAATTGCTCGACTAAACGAACAACTAGAGAAAGAAACGAATAATTACAATCTATTAACTCAACAAGGAGTCAAACAAACCGACATCATTAACGAGTTGCGATCGCAGCTAGCAGAACTAGAGTCTTCGTTCGAAAAGAAAGCTGCCAGCGGCAAATATAAAACCTGGACGATTATACTATTGGTGGTTTTGCTTACCGTTACTTCGACAATAACTTTTAGAACCTACTTTCTGTAATTATTAGTTAATATTTCATAGCCAATGTCGACCTTTTATTGGTTTAAACCGTTTACTATTGGGTTGGTTGTTGATGCGGCGTAGTTTTGAGCGGGAAAAAACGGGAAATTCGAGCAAACCTCAAACGAGGAATGGGCTGGCTTTGCAAGCACCTGAATTGAATTCAGCTGAACGAGCCAGTCTTTAAGTCGTCCGTACTGTATTCGGCAGTTTCTTCCGTACCCTTGAATATCTAGTACTTCCTCAAAACAGCGATCGCGAGCTTTCTAAAAGTGATTCGCTGGCTAAAAGCCACTCTTGTTCAAATCGATGGGTTAAAAATCAATTAACTGTCAACCATCAACTAAAATCCTATCTGACTAGTTAGGATATTCTTCTACTAATGAGAGCGGGAAATGGTTAACACCTTAAATTTGCTAAAAGACTTGCCATTAAGGCATCCTGCCTAGACAAAAACCGTTCACTATAATGTGCTCTCATTAGTATCACAATACGTTAATTGGTTAGGACAAGTTTAGTTACTAGTTCGTAAGTAATCAGTAAAAAGTAATGAGTAAGAAGTGTCCTAATATACAGTACGTATTCTATAATGAAAATTTGCTAAACTATGCTTTTTGCTTGGCAACCCAATTGAAGTGTTTTTGTAAAGATTCGTCACTTTTAATTTCCTTAATTGAGTTGAATTGTTTTGCCAACTTCATTTCATCATACAAATATCTATACCATCGTGACATAATCTACAAATATCTATACCATCGTTTAACTTTTCTTTGGTGTATTTTTTCTTAAAATATTCCCTTCGATGCATCTTTTTGGGAATGAGATGATGAAAAGTTAAATCGACTTTGCGCTGGCAGCAAGGACATATGCCAAACTTCAATTTTCTAGACGACACTACGTAGTATGCTGACACTAATATAATATACTTAATATTTATGACCTTTACTGCTCGTATGGGTCATAATTTTGTAAAAACAGCTTGCCCTAGATGACATTCTCTGTTAAATAAAGGATAAACCAGATAAGCTGATGCAAAATTAGTCAAAATCCTGACTGCCTGACACATCTATGTCAAACTCATATTTTTCGTGATAATTGAATTTTTCCAGTACAATAAATCAACGCTTTCAAGCGATCGCTTTCTTAGAAAATGTCTTTTTAGAGAAAAAAGCAAATTCTATAGAGTGTAAGGTTTTGAGGCACTTGTGTCAGGCAGCCAGGTCAAAATCTGTCTGTCCCATTTATAGTTTAGAAGAATTATTCAGTTGTGTAATTCTAACTGTCACAAAAAGCGATCGCATGAAGAAAAAAGAAGATACTTGACATTCAAGACAATCGCTTTTCCCTTTGCCCCTTGCCCTTTAACCGCGGAATGCGGTTAAACCCGTCGCTGCTGGATATAGTTGAAATTAGGTAGCGGTTGTCAAATATTTACGTTTCCTCTCTTTTAGTAGCCGCTTCGTTTTCGGGTGCTTCCTCAGCGCGTTCTGCTGCGGGTGCTTCCTCAGTAACTGCTTCTGGATCGACTGTTGGCTTGGAAGCTGTATCTATTTGACCCTCGGCATTCGTATTGGGTTTTACCGTAGGGCTTTTGCTAGTAGCATTTTTACGATCGGACATAATAATTCAAACCAAAATCTTCTAAATTCTCGTACATTTTGACTAGAAGCGTTAAATAGTTTCTCGTACTAGAGATAGAATTTTTAGTTAATATTAATAAGTTTCAAAGCGATCGCCAGAGTTTTAAAATAATTGCCAGGAGAATTAAATCATCGATGAGGTAAGAATGGGAAATGACTAAGCAGATAAGATTTCTTCTGCCGTAAAGAACAATTGGGGAAATGCAGCCGAAGCGGTAGCATTATCCCCAGTAGTAATGTAGAGGTTGCTAATCAAAGTGTGGGAAATTCAGTAATATCTGCTGCTGCTGATAGCGTTATCCGACCGGCTTCTACATTAAGGTGTTGAATGCGTAGAGCGAGTCCTTGTTTCTCAAAGTTACGCAAATCTAGCATTTTTGACGCTTTATCTAGGAAGGCTTGAGTTAAGTCCTCTGATACTTCTTTTCCAGACTCGTATTGAATATCTTCCAGCACTACGCTCCTGCCTCCTGAAGCAATTTTGGGAGTTGTAGTAAAGGCAACTTCTTTAGTTTCGCCCGATGGTTGTAACTCAACCAAAGCTTCTACTGCTACCGTTCCATTTTTGCGAAGCTGGCATCTTTTTTGAGGAACGGTCAACTTGCTCTTTGCTGTTGATAAATACGTGTCTAAAACATCGATTTTGGCTCTAAGGTCTGGTGAGTTTAAAGCGCAATTGAGGTCGGTTTCGGTTAAAACTAAATGGGCGGTTCCTTCAGTGGGCTGGGTAAGCTCGATATTGCCCGTCAGAGCTTTCAAAGGCTCGACAGCGATCGCTTTCATCCCAATTTTTAGCACTTGAACCCGCAAATCGGTTTCAATAACGAGTCCTTCCCCTTCGATTAAGAGTGATTCTAGTTCGCCGGTAGCTAGCTTTTCTGGAGCGGTTTTGACTTTAACTTCTAAGCGCTCGCAATCTTCTAGTTGAGAAGATAAAGCTAATTCAGCAAATTTGTTAAATGCTTGCTCGCCAAGGTTTTCTGTTCCTAACATATCCATATAAACGATCTCCTTATAATTTGTTGGTTAATTGCTTAGTGATACGAAGCTCTACTCTTGTACGACTTAAGAGCGAAGAAACTTATCGTCATTTTGTGACCAGAAGTCAAGGCAGTCTGTTGCTTGATTACTAAAAACTTTAGAAGGATGTACGGCACATTTACACATTTAAGAGAACAATTATTTTGATAAAAACGGCAGTTCGAACAAGAAGATTTGGGAAATCTTCTCAGAGGTAATATTCTACGGTTGACGCTTTTCCAAAAATTCAGGCGCGAGACAAAGAGCACCATCCAAACGACAGCAACAAAGCCTAAGGGAATGAATAAGATGCTTCCGTTTGTCTCAATTACCTTTTCTCGAGCAGTATCTGTTTGAAAAGTTTGAGAAGCTGTTTCACTTAAGTTGGGTTATTTGGTGGAGATCGCATTTTTTAAAATTCTTCATTGATAACTAACTTACCGGATTTTAATAGGTTTTGTTATCAGCGTAGGTAGCAGTTCGTCGATTTCTCCTCACTCTAAAGAAATAGGTTGAATTGAGAGTTAGTCAAAAACAATTACGAAAAACAAAGCTTAAAATTCTGCAAAAAAATCATCTCTGTTGACTTTTACAGATATATAGCTCATAAAGCTCTACAGAATGCGCAGCTAGTCAAGAATGGTGAAGAATACTATCGAAATATGTTTCGCGGTCAAATGTCTTCGTGGAATTTAGGCGATCGCCACAATCCCAGTTGCGCTCAACCTGGTTCGAGTGATTGGATTTGCTCGGTTCGGTAAATATCGTCTTGGGAAAAGATAACTAAAACTCGTTTTCGTTACCACTAACTCTATTCTCTGGCGCATTCCCGCTCATCTTTTACCGTATCAACGGTCGCGATCGCTTTCATCAATCAGCAGAAAGATATTTCTATCAACTTAGAGTCCAAACTAAATGAAATCAGTTATGGATTTAAGTAAGAAGTAAAGCAAACAAACCACACATAGCAATGCCGTCAAACACTCCCGCACCACCAATACTAAGAACACCAGGACTCATGCGTTCGATCTCTTTAAGGTGCAGTAAATCGGCACCAATCAGCGTTCCTAATATTCCTCCAGCAAAAGCGACTGAAGAAGCTAATGGTTCGATAATCAGAAGAGCACTAATGGAAGCAGTTAGGGGAGGAATTAAGGCATTCATCTGAATGCCAATTCCTGGAACTATTTGGGCTGAAAAGTAGCTGACCAGTGTCACGATCGCCGTAACCCCCAAAATGGCAACGGCATCAGAGCGAATTAATTCATAGATTGCTAGTATTACGGGAATTAAACCCCCACCGACATTTAGAGCGATAATGGTTTTTTGCTTGACCTGGCGTAAGGGAATCCCCCAAAATTGCTGCAACCACATATCCCTGAGATCGGGAACGATTGTCACGTTAGATTCGACCTGGTAAAGGGGAATATTAATCGTGCTGCCCACTAGCACAGCAGCGAAGAGCACAAACGCCACGCCTGGAGAAAAACCAAGTTTGGCAGCTGTTTAACCGGTAGCCATAAATGCAGTCCTACCATCAAAATAATTGACAGTAAAAACCAAACAGGAGGCAAAACTTTCTGCCAGTTAATTTACTCAATCTCCTAACAATATATATAATAAGCAAATTTTAATAAACAAAAGATCGTAAATAAATTTAGATTGAGAAAACTGAAAAAATGCCAATTATCAATCAGTTTATCGAGCTTGAAACCAAAACAGAGCTAGATATTCACAACTTAACCTCTAAAATAGAAACAATTATTGCCAACACCACGATTAGAAACGGTCAAGTTATAGTTTTTTCTCGTCATACGACCACCGCTTTAGCAATTAACGAATATGAAGTTAGATTGCTAGAAGACTTAAAAAATCATTTTCACAAATTAGCACCACCTACAGCTAAATATTTACACAACGATCTACACTTACGAGATGTTCCACCTGACGAACCAATAAATGCACATTCCCATTTAATTGCCATGATGCTTAACAACAGTGAAACCATTCCTCTGGTTGATGGTAAATTGGCATTGGGAACATGGCAATCGGTATTATTTTTTGAATTAGATGGTCCTCGTCATCGTAGTGTTTTAGTTCAAATTACTGGAGAATAAACTAGGTTCTGTTGACACAATTAACGCAACCAAATTAAAGCCGAAGCAAATTCGGCAAATCCCAAATAACATTCGTCAGTTTTGTCAAAACGGCTGAAAACGCGACGATAGTATTTAAGTTTGTTAAAAAAGCACTCAACTAGATGTCGCTCCTTGTACAGATGTGAATCGTAATCTCTAGGGTTGAGGCGACCAGAACGAGGCGGAATCACGCCTTGAGCACCAGTTTCCTCAATCAAGACCACAAAAGCATCACAATCATAGCCTTTATCGGCAATTACCTGTTGAGCTCGATAACCAGCCACCAATGCCTCTCCTTGACTGATATCGGCGGTTTGCCCTGGAGTCAGAAGCAACCGCAGCGGATTGCCCAACGCATCTACCACAGCATGTAACTTGGTACTAAATCCGCCACAAGAACCTCCTAAAGAGTGTTTTTCTGACCCCCTTTTGCTCCTGCTGCACAGGGATGAGCACGAATCATGGTGCTATCGGGAATTAAACTTTCTAAGTCAGCAGAGTGGGACATTTCTTGCAAGAGACGATGCCAAACTCCCTTCTGACACCAACGCCGATATCGTTTGTAGAGGCTGTTCCAGTTGCCAAAACGTTTGGGTAATTCACGCCATTGAGCACCTGTGCGAGTAATCCAGAGAACCGCATTCAGAAAACGACGACAAGCTTTGGGGTCTTTGATACGGATGTCTTGTTGGTGGCTCAGAACAACGAAAATTTGCTGCCAAGCAGAATCGTCCAACTTAACACGAGATTTCATGAAGAATTTTTTGACTAAAATCAGCAACTTCAGGTACTTTCTCATCTTTGCCTCTTTACGTCAACAGAACCTAGAGATGCTATTAAATTCATTAAAATAGTTCACCACAAAAACCAGTCGCATTGACGTTCACTACCTTATTTTATTTAGAATAGTACAGTCTTATGTAGACATTGTGATTGGGAGGGTTTAATTGCTTTCTAATCCAGGCATTTCCATTTCTGAATTTGAGTTTTCCTCCTGCATCATCATATGTCCTTCGTGAGGCTGGACGATACTCATTGTAGTTCTGCCAAAACTCAGTAATCCCATGGAAACGCTTCCTACACTGAGCAACCCCATGGAAACTAAACCAAATGATAAGACACCCATTGGTACGAGTCCAATAGAAATAAAGCCATGAGGAACTGCACCAATGGAGATAAAGCCATGAGGAGAAACGCCGATAGTAACGATCCCCGTATGCGGCGCATAGCCGATGTTAATTAGCTGTCTTTTTGCTTTTTGTTTCTCAATCGAATGTTTCTGTGTTTTGCCGATCGCCATTTGATTTTACTGATAGTTTTTTGAGTAGTGTGTATCATAGCGATACTATAGATCCCAGTCAAAAGACAGCTCGTCATACTAAGAAGAGGTCAAAAAACTCCGAGCGAAATCGCTGTTTATAATCGTGCATAAATTTATTGCGATCGTACGTAACAATAAAATAGCTGAATACTAGAGTAAGTTAGGGCGGTATTTAGCCATAGCGTTGTGGATAATCCTTCTGGGGTTATCTGCTCGCTATTTTCTTGAATACTTTACTTTTAAAAAGCAGCATAATCGCATAAAGCCAGATAGGGGCAAATAACGCATTGTTCGACTATGGGGGTAGCACTATAGTTACCCAAATTAATTTGTTCGACGAGAGCTTCAGTTTCTCGAGCGATCGCTTCTAATTGGCTCTTAGTAAAAGTATGTATGTGTTGATGGCGCAAATAGGCAATATGAGCCTGCTCTGAGTTTAAAGCACGAGCATATACTCCGAGTTGAAAGCGATGTTCGTCGGGACCGATCTGGCGATCGCTTTTATAGTCTAATACCCAGTCTCGTCCGACGAGATCGACAATGCCGTTAAAAGTAATTTGTCCGATTTGCAAGCTAATTTGCCGTTCTTTGGCGATGGCGGTATTGCGGAAGTATTCATACATTGGTAGTTGAAAAAATTGCTTGGCGATCGCCAGAGCTTCGGCAACCATATAGCGATCGCAACTAGCATCAGCAAACACCTGTAAGTCTTCTACACGAATGATGTTGTGTTCGAGAGCTTTATGTACTAAAGAGCCAACCTGCATTCCATAAGAAATTCCCGCTCCCATACCTGGATGTCCCTGAATAAATTGCTGATAAAATCGCTGGGGACACCGTGCATATTCGGTTAAAGCCGATACGGGGAGTTCTGATAAGCTAGCACCAGCAGAATTTAAGAGCAGTGGGGGTAAAACCTCGGGAACGGGAGGAGTGAGCGGAATGGGCGGTAGGGCTCGTTCTGCTACGAAAAGAATAGTTTCGATAGCAAGTTCGGCTTCAGCTAAACCAGAACTCAATCGCTTTAAATCCCCTTTGTCCGACTCAGTGGCGCTTAAAATTAGATAGTCTCTAGCTCTGGTTAAAGCGACATATAAAACTCGCAGTGCTTCTGCTTCTTCTCGCTGCTGCTGACAATATTCCAACCAGGAGTAAAGTAGAGGTTTTTGAGTTTCTCCTGTCTCATCTTTAACTTTAACCCCTACTCCCCATTGCGAGTCGAAATATACCGGAGGGGAAGCAGGATAATATTCTCGACTGAGATCGGCAACTACTACTAAAGACCACTCCAAACCCTTAGCGGCAAAAACAGTCATTAGGGAGACGGCGTTATCGTTATCGCTGGCTAAAACTAAGCGCGGTACAGTTACTTCATTGTCGAAGAGACTTTTGAGCCGGCGCACTACGCTAAAGATATCTTTAATTCCTGCCTCTAATTCTCGGACTAAGCGATAAAATCCTTGCCAGTCTGCTTGGCGGCGTTCTGCGCCTGGTAAATTAGCAATTACTGCCGTGTAACCAGTAAGGCGATCTGCGATCTGTAACAGACGCGAGGGGATTTCTGTGTGGCGAATTTGCAAAAGCTCGTGAAGAATTTTAACTGGATGCTCTATTTCGCCGATCTTCGAGGCTTTAACTTTCTGCCACCAAGTGACTTTTTCTTTTTTTTTCTTTGAAGAACCAGTTTCTGTCTCGATTTGAAATAAGATGCGATCGCTTACGGCAAAAAAAGGACTGCGCAGCAATGCTACTAAAGCCAGATCGTCTCTGGGATCGGCAAGAAACCTCAACAGGGTGCTGGCATCTTTGGCTTCTCTAGTGGCGAGTAAATTGCCACCTCCGGCTGGAGCGACGGGAATACCTACTGCAGCTAAGGCTGTGGCATAGAGTTCTAAAGGTTGCCAGGTTCGAGTGAGAATGGCAATATCTCGCGGTTCAATGGGACGTAATTGTCGAGTTTGCTTGTCGTAAACTGGAGTTTGCTCTGCCAGCATCTGCTTGAGTCGCTCCGCCAGAAGATTGGCTTCTAAATACTGACGTTGAGTTTTACTGGTTTGTTTATTGTCGGCATCAATTGCCAAGACTTGAATATAGTCGCTGGCTTCCGATCTTGTTGGTTGACGTTGGGCATTTAACGGCTGATAATTTTCGGCTAACAAGGGAGCAAAGATCCGATTGAGGCGATCGCTCAATTGCCGATGGGTGCGAAAGCTCTGACTGAGAACGACTTCTCGACCTTGCTTAGCGAGCAGGCGAGCGCGAAATTCTTGGAATACTCTGATATCGGCTCGTCTAAAGCCGTAAATTGACTGTTTGATATCCCCGACAACGGTTAATTCTGCTTTATCGGTCAGTAAGGTTAATAGTTCGGCTTGAGTAGGATTGGTATCCTGAAATTCATCTACTAAAAATACTTGCCACCTTTGCTGGTAATATTGTTTGACCAAAGGATTTTGCAGTCCTTTTAAAGCATAAATTTCTAAATCGTTAAAAGTTAAAACTCTTGCCTGTTGCTTCAGACGATCTAAGTAATTACTTACTTCTAAATATGCTTCGTTGAGTGCGGGAAAGATAGTTTTGAGCCGTTCGTCTGCCTCAGTTAACGCCAAACTAATCAATCCTTTTGCTTCAACTTCTCTAATTAATTCTCTGATGGCTTTCAGAGCATCTTTGACTTGTTTAAAAGCATCGCTTTGCCAGTTTTTTTGACTGCCGACTCTGAGATTGATTCGGTCGATCGTCAGCAGCGCGTTTTCAATATCTCGTTGCGCTTCAATGTCTGCCATTGCCTCGAGAACATTTTCGCGAGTGAACTCTAATTTATCTCCTGGTTTTCCTCGATATTGCTGTAAAATTTCTCGATTTTCTAGCCAAGGGCGATCGCTCGTCAAATTTTCTAATACTGCAGTGCGAGCTTCAATAATTAATTTCTTCCAGTCTCCAATACCTCTTTCAAAAGCTTTTGTTGCCGTATGAGGATCTGCTAATAAATTGTCGATAATATCCGACATTAAAGAATAGGGAATTAGCTGATAAAGTTGTGGCGGTAATGTTGCTAAAGCCGCAGCTAAACCTTCATTCAACCATACCCTTCCTTCTAAATCTTCGAAAACTTCAAAATCGGCGGGTATGTCAATAACCTGAAAATTTTCTCGACAGATACGACTGCAAAGGGCATGAATCGTAGTAATTGGAGCTGCTTCCAATTCTGCTAAAGTATCGTTGCGTTCTGGTAATTGCTGCCTGACTAAATTACGAATGCGCGATCGCAATTCCGTAGCAGCTTTTTCGGTAAAGGTAACCGCAACTATTGCTAACGGCGAAAGCTGCTTTTCTCGTAAGTAATATACATATCTTTCCGCCAACATATGGGTTTTACCCGTTCCCGCACCCGCAGTAACGACGACGCTACCGGGTGCATAGGCGGCGGCTTGTTGTTGGGATGTCAGACTAGAGCGATCGCGCATTCAACAATTTTAAAGTGATTATCAGTTTGCTCGATCGTCTAATATAACTCTTTGTCTTAGCCTCAACCAAAAGCTTCAAAATTAACTTTCTAGCTACGAAAGTTGCTGTCGATGGTAGTTGTCATAGAAAAGCTGATAGCATTCGCAGGTAGTATTTTTCAATGCTTCGCAATCTAAAATTTGAATCCTGCCGCGACTGTAACTAATCATTCCCGCTCGTTTCAATATTTGTGCGGTTATGGTTACGCCCGCTCGACGAACTCCTAGCATCTGACTGAGAAACTCCTGAGTTGAATTTAAATTATCAGATTGGATTAAATCTCTAGTTGTTAGCAACCATGTCGCCATACGCTCTTCAATAGTATGATGAGCGTTACAAACCGCTAATTGGGCTACCTCGTTCAGTCTACTTTCGATATAGCGAAGTAACAGCTTCTGTAACTCTTCTCCTCGCTCGAACTCTCGTTGCAAAATCTTAGCGGAAATCTTCATCGCCTCATTTGGTGCCTGAACGATAGCGCGGTTTCTACTATAACCACTACCAACAATAACCGGAAGACCGACCATTCCCGTGCCTCCGACTAAACCAACTTCAGTAGTAGCTCCATTTGACAAGATACTAACTATAGAAATTATTGCAGTATTAGGAAAATAAACAGTTTCAATTTTTTCTGAAGCTTCGTATAAAACTGTATTAACAGGAAGTTGAACGGACGTTAGGTGAGGCTCTAGGCGTTGATATTCATCTTCTGGCAAAGATGCTAAAAGACGATTAGCTGCGTGCGAACGGTCTCGAGACATCAGAAAAAACCTCTATAATGTGCTGCTGTTTTCGATAAAGCTCAAGAAGCTGTTACAACTTCAACGGCACAAAAAGAAACGAGAGATTTGATTCTTATGTCGTTATGTATTTTGGATACAAATTAAACTTACTTACTATCTATAATCATACTTAATTTTTTAGCTCATTATGGTGCGGTTACATACTTATAAGCACTCAAGCACAAACCAATCACAACAAAATTAAAATATGGCAATTAAACTAAAACATTCTCGCTCGATCGCCACTGACAAATTATTGCTATTTGAGAATCTAAGTTAAGAGGGTTAAAAGGCTTGAAAATTATTCCTTCGGCTAAACTATTTTCCAATCGAGCGACTATCTTGTCTTGCGTCATTGCTGTCATAAAAATAAGCGGAATCGAACGAGTAATTAGATTAGTCTTTAAAACTTCACAGACAGTTAATCCATCTAAGTGTGGCATAACCAAATCCAACAAAATAACATCGGGACGTTCTAATTCTGCCTTAGTAACACCTTCTATTCCATCCGATGCTAAGAAAACTTTCCAGTCTCGATTCATTTCGAGAGCAAACTTAACCAAAATTCCTGACGGGGTGACAACCCTGTGAGAAGTCAGACAGTGTAGGGAACAGAGACAACCTATGGTAAAAAAGATTCGGTCAGTTATTGAGAATCCGACCGAACCCTAAAAAATGTTAAACCAATTGTACCGCAATCATCTTTCACGTTATCTGAGTGATGACCAACTAATTACTTTGGAAGTGCTGGTATACCTTATCCAGACCTACAAACAAGTAAAGATAGAAAGACTAGCTGCATACTTCCCTTTACCAATTAAATATGAGAGCCGTCGTCGCCGAATCCAAAGGTTTTTGAAGTCCTCAGCTTTATCAGTTTCGTTAGTCTGGTTTCCCATAGTCAAAGAAGTAGTTCAAAAGAAATTCTTGCCAGACCAGACAATTTATCTAGTCTTAGATAGAACTCAATGGCAAGATAAAAATCTGTTCATGGTTGGAGTAGTGATGGCGAAAAGAGCTTTGCCTATATACTGGCAGTTTCTAGAGAAGAAAGGAGCCAGTAACTTCGCTCAACAAAAAGCCATATTACGTCCAGTATTGAAGCTGTTTAAACAACACCAAATCGTTATTTTAGGAGACAGAGAATTCCAGAGTGTTGAACTAGCTAAGTGGCTGACCCAGCAGCAGGTCTACTTTGTGCTTCGACAGAGAAAGAGTACGAAGATAATGGTAACTCAATTAGGTTTTACTCCCTTAAAAGACCTAGACGTTAATCCAGGAGACCAACGGTTTTATCAAGAAACTAAAGTCACTCAACTGCATCAAGTTTCGGGGATTTATTTAGGGGTCTATTGGCGACGTATTTACCGAGGCATGGGGGCAAAGGAACCCTGGTATCTGCTGACAAATTTACCCAATTTACCTGAAGCTGTCAAAGCCTATAAAAAGCGCGTAGGGATTGAGGCGATGTTTAAAGATTGCAAGTCAGGTGGCTACAATCTCGAGGGGTCGCAAGCTCAGATTGAACGCCTTACTCGTCTAGTTTTGCTCATCGCCATTGCTTACACTCACTCGGTGTTCAAAGGACATACTCTTAGCCTTCGAGGTCAGTCTAAATACATCGGTCGCCATCGAAAAATTAAACAATCTTTGACTCGCAACAGCTACTTTTGGCTTGGTTTATATGGTAGTAGCTGGCTGGTTTCATTTACCTTGATGAAGGAATGGATAAACAAATTGATGTGGCTCAATCTCAATAAGCTGCCTTTTTACCAGAGGGGTCTACGAGCTATGTTTATTATCCAGCAATCTTTCTAGCTCCCTTGTCACCCCTTCAGCCAAAATTCTATTGTCTTCGTTATCGTCGATCAGTAGAAGCCGTTTCGTAGCCATCTTAATTCAGCCCAAATTTTTTTAAATTGAGTTTAATATATTGACTTCTATCTTGATTTATTTGTCAGAGTTTTTCGGTACAAGTTCAAACATAATGAAAATTTAATTTACATTCCCTGGTGATGCGATCGAACTTGTCTGTGAATAAATTACAACGATACAGCTCGATAGAATTGAATCTTTTTCCTAAATTTCTGCCATTTTCTTAAGTATTCAACTCGTTCTGGGAATAATTAATTTTATAGCAATACGTACTGTTATTAGGACACTTCTTACTCATTACTTACGAACTAGTAACTAAACTTGTCCTAATTAATTAACGTACTGCGATAACCAAGGTTAAAGTCACTTTAGGCATTGAGGATATGTGAAAATCTCCTCCGCCTCGTGGTTTGATGACGACGGGATCTCTAACTCTATTGTTTTTAATTTAGTAATGATTACTTTAGCGATAATTTGCGGTTTAGCTTTTATTGGCGGTGCTATTTTTGGCAGAGTTTTGGCTGCTACTGGGATAAATTCTGATAATGCACTGGAAAATTTTCAAAAACCTTTAGTATGGGGTTTAGCTGCGATCGCCATACTTTTAGGAATTTTAATTGCGATCGACAAGTTTAATTTAGTCTCGATCTTACCGAAAATATTTCCTCCTTTATTTTTAATTTACCTGGCAGGTTATTTTAATGAAACTATTTTAGGATTGGGATTTTTTGGTTTGGGATTATTAGTTAGTTTGGAATTAGCTGGTAAATCTTCGCGCCGAAGAATTCGTCAGTCAATCATCGCCAGCGGTATTATTTCTCTAGCTTTAAGTATTTTATTATTCTTCTTGCAGCCCGTAGCGCCTTTTGTCAAAAGTTCGATAATTATTAATAATATAGTGATACAATCTACTCCTTATACCTGCTCTCCTGCTAGCATTGCCACGATCGCTCGCTATATTCAAAAACATCCCGATATAACTGAAAAAGATGTAGTCAAACTAACTAAAACCAATCGTTTTGGTACGACTACCCTATTAGAAATCAAAGCTATGGAACGGCTGGGATTAGAGCCACAGTATCGACATAATTTAACTTTAGAAGACTTAATAAATTTCAATCGACCTGCTTTACTCCACGTCAAAGAAAAAAAGAAAACTAGAAAAGACATCAGATTTTCTCATGCCGTGGCATATTTAACGAGCGATCGCCAGAAAAAACTTTTAGTTATTGCCAACCCTCTATACGGCTTGCAAATTAAATCTGTTAAAGATATGGATGAATACTGGTTCGGCGAAGCTATCTTAGTGAACAGCGATCGCTAGCGAGAGATATTAACGTCGATTTCATTTTGAGTTTTAGAACCAGGATGTTCTGATTCGGTCATTCCTTGACAAGCGATTAGGGAAATCACCAACAAACCTGCGGTAAACAGTCTATTCAAGGTTGCAAACGCATTCTTAGAGGGCATAACTATTCTTTCAACCTTTTCTATTTATATTTATAGGATGAAAGAAGATTCCATCGATTTTTTCAGTATCATTACAGGTTTTATACTGTCATATTACCTAAAAATTACCTATTTATTCGTTAACTAATTTTGCAATATTTTCGGGCAAAATCATGCTCCTCAGCTTACTTAATTATTCTATTACCTTACCCTCGAATGCGATAGATAAGATCGAACTTCTTAGACTACAAATAAAAAATTTAACGGTTTTAGAGCGGAAATTCTCAATTGGCTTCTAATCGTACTGATTCCTAGACCGTAATCGTTGTAAAATTCTGTATTAGTTGTTACAAATTTATTGATGAAAACGAAAATAGCCAAACGGGATTCCAGTTTAATCCCAGAGATTACCCAGCGTCTTCAAGCAGGGGAAGTGATTATTTTACCTACTGATACAGTATATGCCTTCGTTGCCGATGCTTATAATTCCAATGCAATAAATAGAATAAAAAAGCTCAAACAATTCAGTCATTTGCAACCTATGGCACTTTTCAGTCGCCAAGAAAAAGCTGAAGAAATTGTTGTGGTCAATCGTGCTGCCAAGCAACTAATGAAGCATTTTCCTTATCCAGTAACGATGATTATGCCAGCCAAAAATACTTTACCGGAGACGGTAACCAATGGGTTTAAAAATGTTTTCATAGTTTGTCCCGATCGCTTTATTTACGACCTAATTCCAGCCGTCTCTAACCCACTGGTTTGTGCTCCAGTAACTGTCTCAACAGGTGTCAAGGCAACAACTTTTGATATGGCAGTGCGATTCTATGAAGATAAAGTCCCTTTAATTGTAGATGGAGGAAAAAGCAAATACGGTCAAAGCGGAACTTTAGTCGATTTTACTGTTGAAGTGCCTACTATTTTAACTTTTGGCACCGTTTCGGTAGACGATCTCAGACCGATTATTCCCGAAATCGTACTTCCTTCTCACTTAATGAAATAAAACGCTCGATCGGGAGCGAGAATAATAATTTTAGTTGCAGCCGGGTTAAGTTATGAAACGTTAACTTGACTGAAAAACAAGCAATTTTGTAGCTTTGTATACAGAAACTATTTTTGCTCGTATTCGTACGTGCTGTTAAGCGATCGGGGAGGAATGATGTCTACACTAAAACCAAGCGAGTCACAATCCACAGTGCAATGGTGTTCGGTTCCTCTGAATCGAACTCGAGGTAGCACAGATGCACCTCAACCCAACTCCAATACTTGGGTAAAGCTGTTGGAATTATTCAATCCCTATTGTCATGAGGAAGCTTTGCTGCTTTGTCAAATCTCAAACTGGGAGTGGATTGCCTGGATTCCCGACCACGGCGAAGCTGTGATTAATATCGAGCAATTCTGTTTTCCCACTACCTGTAACTAGACATAGAAACAAAAAAACTGCAAACTAAAAATCGCTAGTTTACAGGTAAAGTTCTCAGCAAAATTGGTCTGAGTTATATTTAGCTACATTTAGGCGTCGTCTAAAGCGACGATGCTAGGTAATTGCTTACCTTCAAGTAATTCCAAGCTAGCACCGCCACCGGTAGAAATATGGCTCATTTTAGAAGCTACGCCTACTTTTTCGACGGCAGCAACTGAGTCTCCACCACCGATGATCGTGATCGCATCTGGTTTATTTGCTAGGGTATTAGCGATCGCTTCTGTACCTTTAGCAAACTTTTCGAATTCAAATACCCCCATAGGACCGTTCCAAATCACAGAGTTACAGTCTGCCAAAGCCTCCTGGAAAACTTTAATCGAATCGGGACCGATATCCAAACCCATCCAGCCATCGGGAATATTCTCTACGCTGACGACTTGGTCATTAGCATCCGCAGCAAAATTATCGGCAACTACCACATCAGTAGGTAATAAAAATTCCACACCTTGCTCTTTAGCTTTGGCTTCTAAAGATTTAGCTAAATCTAACTTATCTTCTTCTACCAAAGACTTACCGACACTCAAACCCCGAGCTTTATAGAAAGTAAAAATCATCCCGCCGCCAATTAGCAGCTTGTCGCATTTATCGAGTAAGGTTTCGATAACGCCAATTTTACTTGATACCTTAGAACCGCCGATGATTGCGGCTAGAGGTTTTTGGGGGTTGTCAACCGCATTTTGAAGATAGTCTAGTTCTTTTTCGATGAGGTAACCACCTACGCAAGGACTTAAATATTTAGTTACTCCTTCTGTAGAAGCATGAGCACGGTGAGCGGTGCCAAAAGCGTCATTGACGTACAAATCGGCATTAGCTGCCAGTTGTTTGGCAAATTCGGGATCGTTGCTGGTTTCTTCATCGTGGAAACGTAGATTTTCTAGTAGAACCACCTGACCGTTTTCCATTCCATCGATGGTGGATTTTACTTCTTCGCCAATACAGTCGTCACACTTAATAACTTCCTGTCCGAGTAACTCAGAGAGGCGTTTGGCAACAGGAGTTAGGCGTAATTTTTCTTTTACCTCTCCTTTAGGACGACCCATATGACTACATAAAATGACTTTTCCGCCTTTACCGATTAAATCTTGAATAGTAGGTAAAGCAGCTCTAATGCGAGTATCGTCGGAAATGTTGCCACTATCGTCGAGTGGTACGTTGAAATCAGCTCTGACTAAAACTTTTTTGCCTGCTACATCTGCTTCAGTTAAACTCGCTACGGTTTTTTTTGCCACTATTATCCTCCTGTTGCCTATAGTTATGGTGGAACAAAATTATAAATTAACCAACGGTCAGGGCAGAGTCCGTCGTTTTATAAGTCCGCGTCGCCTGGGGGGTCCCCAGGCGCGGGGGTCACAAGGACTCGAAGTGAATTCGAGTCACAGCCCCTTGTTTATGACGGACGCGGCGGAGTAATCTCTGACTCGACCCAAATCTAAAAATAAACTAAAAACTGGGTCTTAGGATTAATCTACCAGAGGTGTGGCACTTAGAAAAGCCTTAAGGACGCGATCGCATCTGAGTTATTCTGCGAGTTCGAGTTCTTCTAGACTCAACCAAACACTGGGAGTGGGAACGTAAAATTTCACCAAAGCATATTCCCCTGCATCATCCATATCTAAAATTTCGCCTTTGCTTTCAAAAATGTAGCCTGGTAAAGTGCGATCGCTAGCCAAAGCTTCGACACTATTTTCAATTTTTTCTTTAACTACTCGTACTAACGCACCTTTCTTTAATTTACTTGCCATTTTCTTCGCGAGCGATAAACAATTTTCAATTATCTCTTAATTTGCAGCATAGACCAAAAGTCATTAATAGATCTCCTCTGAAAATAAACTTGATCTTGAGGTAGGGTTATCAGTCAGGAGCGATCGCAGCTTAACCAGCTCCTTTGAGTTTAGGCTCCAGAGAGACTTGGTAGCCAAGTTTTTCAATGCGATGGCGTAAGCGATTGAGCATTTTGTCAGTACGATGCTGGTCTAGATAATTTTCCCCTAATTCTCTG
Source organism: Myxosarcina sp. GI1(2024) (assembly GCF_053543375.1). NCBI lineage: Bacteria > Bacillati > Cyanobacteriota > Cyanophyceae > Pleurocapsales > Pleurocapsaceae > Myxosarcina > Myxosarcina sp. GI1(2024). Next base: position 161,197 of record NZ_JBKGTY010000009.1, read on the forward strand.
TAAGGCTCCTGTTTCGATAAAATATGGTAAGCCGCCGTTAAAATCTTATGGGCAACAGCAATAATGGCTTTTTTTTGACCTCGGCGTCGAACCAAACGTTGATACACTGCTTTGAGATAGGTACCTTTATACCTCACGGCAGCGTGAGCTGCTTGAATTAAACCACTGCGTAACCAACGGTTGCCCTGACCAGTTCGACCAGAGTAACGCAGAAGGCGCACTTTCGTGATTACCAGGACAGAGTTTAGCCCACGAGCGCTAAGTGAGCTTCGCTTTTGAATCGACTCATGTCCATACCAATTTCCGCCAGCAACAACTCTGCGGTTTGACGTCCCACCCCAGGAATGGTATCCAATAAAACAACAGCCTGTTCCCAGCTCTGGGATAAATTTTCTAGTTGAGATAAGTTTTGTTCGGTTGACTCAGTTGAGAGCAGTGCATTTGTTACTTCCAGTTGTCCCGAGGTGGTCTGTGCGCGGATCTGTTCGCTAATTTGAGCATCAAAAACAGCCATTTGCTCTTCCAGGAAATCGAGATGAGTTAAGTGATTGGAAATTAAAAAGCGATGGTGTGAGCGCAGTTGACCGAAAAGAGCTTGTTTCAATTCCTGGAGTTTCCGACGCAAACGTCCCTTAGCTAATTCAGCCAAAGTCTGGGTATCTGTCTCCCCTTGAGCGATCGCCTTGAGCATTTTCCGAGCAGAGACACCCGTTACATCGGTGACTACGGAAGCAAGTTTCAGGTTGGCCCACTCCAGCACCTTCTGAAGACGGTTAATTACCGTTGCTCTCTCTCGGACCAGGTTAGTACGTTGGCGAGTTAAATCTCTTAAGTCTCGTTGAGGTAGGGGCGGGATCAAGCTGCCTCTTAATAAGCCGTGACGTAATAAATCGGCAATCCATTAGATCAACTAGATCAACTGCCTGGAAGGAAGTGTACCAGATTTTCATTTCTTTGTTGTGCGCGATCGCGCATGGTGTCTGTCTTGAAAATAGATAATCAGATCGTTTTCCCTTTGACCTTTATCCTTTTACCCTTAGTTTAAGTAGTTAATTAATAATAAATTGTGCAACAAGTCTAATAAAGCCAACTATACCTAGAAACAATCGTGTAAAGAAAAAAAAACTAGATGTAACCAAACATACTAGCTCAAATTTCGAGATCCTTTAATCCTTTCTAGAAAGGAGTTATGCATTAGGTTGAGTTTTTACTTCAGTTGCTCCTTCGACACCTTTAGCGATTCGCTCCGCTTCTTTCAATATACTTTTAGCATCCTCATTATATTTGAGAACGACCGTGCTGCCTGATTGAGCCACCCAAAGTCCTACATCATCGGAAATATTAGCAACATCTAAAGCTTTAGCAACACGCTTGGCTAATCCGCTCTCATCAAACTTTCCATCTATTCCTACTTTTTCTGGAGGAATAGAATTTTCTCTAGCTGCTGATGAAACTGACACTTTAGGCGTTCTTGCTGCTTTCTCTTCTTCTTTTTTGCCAAATAGCTTACTTAAAAAACCCATAAGATGCTGTCCTTTAACTTAAATTAATCGCAACTTTAAAAGACAATTCAATCAGCCCACATCTAACCTAAGCTATAGATTTTATCGAATTCAGCTAGCGACCGAGCAGAACATACGAGTCGCAAATTGCGCTCGGAAAAACTAGATAACAGACAGCTAGCGAACATTCCCCAAAAACGAGACCCTTTAAATTGATTGCCGTTATTGTTCAAATTAAGTGAAGCTTTGAATTAAACCCTAAGTTAATTAACAGAAGAAAAGTAAACCTTAGAGTCTTTAGGATCGGGAATCATAGTTTTGCCTCCCTCGACCCACTCTGCAGGACAAACTTCTTCGGGATGTGCCTGAACGTATTGAATTGCTTTAAGAGTTCGGAGAGTTTCTTCGACACTGCGACCGAAAGAGAGATTGTTGATCGTAGAGTGCTGGATAATACCATCTCCGTCGATAATAAACAGTCCTCTTAGAGCAACTCCTGCTTCTGGATCGAGAACATTATAAGCCGTACTAATTTCTTTTTTAATATCGGAAATTAAAGGATATTCGATGTCGCCGATACCGCCTTCTTTACGGGGGGTCTGCATCCAGGCTAAATGAGAAAATTCACTATCGACAGATACACCCAGTATTTCGGTGTTTATTTCCTGAAATTCACTGTAGCGTTCGCTAAAGGCAATAATTTCTGTCGGACAGACAAAAGTAAAATCTAGAGGATAGAAAAATAACACTACATAGCGATCGCGATAGTCAGATAACTTGACGATTTTAAATTCTTGGTCGAATACGGCAGTAGCGGTAAAATTCGGAGCTTCTTGCCCGACTTTCAAACATCCTTCACTCATATTCATAATCTCCTCAAAGGTCAATCGATTTAATTAATAATTAATAATTTGGTTAAATAAATAATTATTATTATTCCTTTACTGTTCTTACAAAATATATCACGATTGAAAAGTTTGCATCGAGCCTCGAACACGATTGTCAATTTACTCGAACACGATTGCCAATTTAATTTAGCGAGCGCTCTGGAGGAATAGCAGCAATAATCGCATCGATTACTCGCGAAATCGCCACTATTTCCAGTCCAATATCGTCAGGTAAGCTTTGACCTGTAGGGACGATCGCCCGTTTAAATCCTAATTTTGCTGCCTCTTTAAGTCTTAGTTCCATTTGTGAAACCAATCTTACCTGTCCCCCCAAGCCGACTTCACCGATGGCTACCGTACGGGGGTCGACGATGCGATCGCGGAAACTGGCGACAATGGCGATCGCCACTCCCAAATCGGCGGCAGGTTCTCCTACTCCCAGTCCCCCTACCGAAGATACATAAGCATCTAATTTAGATAGGGGAATGCCAACTCTTTTTTCTAACACTGCCAAAATCTGCTGGAGGCGATTGTAATCGACTCCTGTAGTAGAACGACGGGGAGAAGTGTAGCTAGTAGGACTGACCAACGCCTGAATTTCAACTACTAGGGGACGAGTTCCTTCGCAAGCTACTACAGTCGCCGTACCTGGAGCAACTTCATCTCGACTGCCTAAAAACAACTTAGAAGGGTTGTCCACTTCTACTAAACCTTTATCTGCCATCTCAAAAATTCCAATTTCGTGAGTTGCCCCAAAACGGTTTTTGACCGAACGCAACAGACGATGAGAGGCATAGCGGTCGCCTTCAAAATATAGTACCGTATCTACTAGATGTTCTAATACTCTCGGTCCGGCGATCGCTCCTTCTTTAGTTACGTGACCGACAATTAACAAAGTAATATTTTCTCTTTTGCCAACCTGCATTAAAGCTGAAGTACATTCTCTTACTTGCGCCACCGAACCTGGGGCAGAAGTTAAAGCTGCAAAATGTAGAGTTTGAATACTATCGATTACGGCTACCTGGGGTTTTAACGATTCTAATTCCCGTAAAATTTCCTCTAAATCGGTTTCTGGCATCACGTAGAGATTGCTATTACTTTCGGCACCGGCGGACTTGCCATTACCGTTGCCATTACTGGCAGCATCTACTAAATTTCTGTCTGGAGCTCGATCCACATTCAAACGAGATGCCCTCAGCTTTACTTGCTGTCCCGATTCTTCGGCTGAAACATAAAGAATGCGGGGTAGGCGATAAGAAAGTTGGTTAGCTACTTGCAATAACAATGTCGATTTACCGATGCCAGGATCGCCACCAATCAATACCAAAGAACCAGGTACGACCCCGCCACCTAAAACTCGGTCTAATTCACCGTAGCCAGAGGGAAATCGTGCCTGTACGTCATTATTAATCTGGGAAAATTTTAAAGCCGATCTCGGCTTTGCTTGAGTAGAAACTTTAGCAAAGGATCGCGTGTGGGATTGCCATCCCGCACGAGTATAACTTCCGCCAGGAGTAACTTCTATTGGTTCTTCAGAAATAGTGCCAAACTCGTTACACTCTTTGCAAAGACCAAACCATTGAGTATATTCAGCACCACACTCGCTGCAGACATAAACTTGTTTAGACTTAGCCATATATACGTCAATTTTTTAAAAAATCTTAAGAAAATACCTGGGATAAATCAATTAAATGTCAGACAATAAATATAAAACTTAAAAAAATTTAAATAGTTTCAAAGCTAAATTTAATCTGAAAAAAGCTAGGAAATGTTAACGCAAAGGCAATAAAATAAATACTCAGCCTAAATAGTTGACTCATAAAAAATAAAAAAGTAATCTAAAACTCAAAAAATCTAGATTTTACTTAAAGAATGGTAATTTTACTTTAACAAGGAGAGAACGATAGTTTGGAAACTCATAAAGAAAAGATTTTAGTTGTTGACGATGAAGCTAGTATTCGCCGTATTTTGGAAACTCGCCTCTCGATGATTGGCTACGATGTAGTTACTGCTGCCGATGGTGAAGAAGCTTTAGAAACCTTTCGCACCAGCGAACCCAGCTTGGTGGTTCTAGACGTAATGATGCCTAAACTAGATGGTTATGGCGTCTGTCAGGAACTACGCAAAGAATCGGACATTCCGATTATTATGCTAACAGCTTTGGGTGACGTTGCCGATCGCATTACTGGTTTGGAATTAGGTGCCGACGATTATGTTGTCAAACCCTTTTCTCCCAAAGAATTAGAAGCGAGAATCCGTTCGGTATTGCGAAGGGTAGACAAAGACGGCACACCTGGGATTCCCAGTTCGGGAGTAATTCATGTCGGTTCGATTAGAATTGATACCAACAAAAGACAAGTATATAAAGGCGACGAACGTATCCGACTCACTGGAATGGAGTTTAGCCTTTTAGAATTATTGGTCAGTCGTTCTGGCGAACCTTTCTCGCGCTCGGAAATTTTACAGGAGGTCTGGGGTTATACTCCCGAACGACACGTAGACACTAGGGTAGTAGACGTTCACATTTCTCGCTTACGTGCCAAATTAGAAGACGATCCTAGTAACCCAGAACTAATTTTAACTGCCAGAGGAACGGGTTATCTGTTTCAGCGCATTCTAGAAGAAGGAGAACAATGATTAGTGACTGGCGAACGTTGATTATCAAAAGCACCACGGAAAGAAACTCACTTTGTGGTGAGTTGTTTCCTTGAGACCTTGGATGAGCTTAAAGTTCCCCACGAGCTGGCTTTTGGTTAATTATTCATTGGTGACACACAAATGAGTAAATCCGATCCCAACCGTATTTTACGTTTATTGCCGATTGTAGCTGGAGGATTGGGAGGGTTATTGTTATTGGTCAATCGATTGCTAACATCTCAGCTTACCGATTTTCAGGCTCGTTCTGATATAGTGGGTGTAATTGAAGCGGCAGTATTAATCTTAATCGGTCTAATTTGGCAGCAGATTCAGCCGCGATCGCCAGAGACAGTGACTTTAATAGGGGAACAGGGGTTAGAATTTGCTTCCGAACTTCCCGATGAGGTTAAAACCGAACTAGCTTGGGCTTCCCATTTACTTTTGACCAATACGACAACGCGCTCTTTGGTAGTTTACGAGCGAGGCAAAACTTTACTGCGACGCGGCGTTTTAGGTAAAAATACCGTAGTTAAACCAGGAACTATTCTGCAGAGGGTACTAGATAAACACCGACCCGTTTATTTAGTTAATCTCGCTCTCTATCCCGGCAGATTTGAATTTGACTATTTACCAGAAAATACTCAAGGAGTGATTTGCCAGCCTCTCGGCGAAAATGGGGTGTTGATTTTGGGTGCAAATGCACCCCGTAGCTATACTAAGCAGGACGAAAGCTGGATCGAGGGAATAGCCGATAAGCTTGGGGAAACTTTAAAAACGCTTGAGATTGATCCCTAAAATATTAAGGGATTTCAAATTTTTTTGTGCCACATTACTTGATAAATTAATTCCGATCGAGCGACCCTTTTTGTCACCAATTCATTAGCTGATAGTTCCCCAAAGCCACCCTCGACCACTAGCATGAGTCGAGATATTGCCATAGCAATCGATGTGCCAAAACTTTTTAGAGAAATGGAACTGCTCTTGCTCTACCACTACAGAGTGCTTGAGTTACACGACTGGATACATAGAATTCTTACTGACTTAGGTTGATTTGACCGCTACAGATTAGAGCATCGATCGCACATGTTAGAGTCGAATATCGTACCCTAGCTGAAGAAAATAAAAATCAGGAACATCTACAGTTAAAAATAACTCAAAACAATACAGTAGTCCGTTTTAATCTTTATGTTCGCGATTATGTCTATTGGTAATTTAAGTAAAATTTTGACTCGTATCTCGACTACAGGCATTATAGCGGCAATGGAAATCATGTGCGGCTTGGTACCAGAAGTATCTTTTCAGTCTTTTCCTATTTCTATCGTTAGTTACGCTTATGCTAGAGACTACACTGAAGATGAAGCCCGCAACTATGCCAGAGCTGGTTTTCAAGTAGAGTTACTCAGGCAAAAAGCATATCAAGAAATTAAATCATTGATCTCCGAACCACCACCTAATATCGTTTGTAATCGACAAGAAACTCTTCAGGGTTTAAGTAGTGAGGTGCGCCAAATTGCGGAGCGTTACTGTAATGAATCGCGGCAAATTGTTAGAGATAATAACTTAACTGTCAATCGATTTAATGAATTAAAACAATACTACGATCGCGGCGATGATTTCTATCAGCAGGTTCAAAATATTCTCATCGATCTACAAAAACAATAAACGATTGACAATCTTTCCCAACCAAAAAAATTCGACAAACTTAAACTTCGAATGGACAGAGACGCTTAAAAATCTGGTTCTCAAACAATGATATGACTTTGGGGCGATGTTTATCTAGTTGATTTTGAGACAATCTTTAGATCGAAGTATGCCAAAATTACTCCCTGGTGAGACGAGAGAGTAATTTGTAAACATTGGGTCGAAATAATATTTTGGCTGATGAATATTTATATTTAATTTAAAGGATGTCGCTATGTTTATACCATTAGGCTTCGTGCAAAACTCTCTAGCTACCAGTTTGGGAGAAATCGTCTATTACACCAATGAAGGGCAACCTTGGGAAAGTGACACTCTCAGACCTACCTTAGTATTTTTACATGGTTTGGGCGGCGGCTCTTCCGCTTATGAATGGTCGAAAGTTTATCCGGCTTTTGCGGCAGAATATCGTATTCTGGCTCCCGATATGCTCGGTTGGGGAAGATCGGAACATCCAGAGCGAGACTATCAAGTAGAGGACTACGTTACTACCATTGAAGAATTTATTACTAAAGCCTGTACCAGTCCCGTCACGGTTGTTGGTTCGGCATTGACAGCAGCATTTACCATTCGAGCAGCGATCGCTCGTCCCGAACTGTTTAAATCTCTGATTTTGACTACTGCAGCAGGTCTATCAGAGTTTGGTAACGACTATCAAAACAACTTTTTTACTCAGCTGGCAGGTACTCCAATTATCGATCGCCTACTTTACAATACTGGTGTCGCTACCAGTTTCGGGATTCGTAGTTTTCTCGAACAGCGTCAGTTTGCCAACCCAGACCGAATTTATCCCGAAATCGTAGAAGCCTACCTACAATCGGCCCGACAACCCAATGCAGAATATGCGGCACTGTCATTCGTACGGGGCGATCTTTGTTTCGATCTCACTCAAGATATCCCTCGCTTAACTACTCCTACTGCTTTAATTTGGGGGAAAGCGTCAAAATTCACTGGTCCTGAAGTCGGTCGCCGCCTAGCAGAAATGAATCCCCAGGCAATCCGTATCCTCTACACTATAGATGATGTTGGCTTTACTCCCCAGCTAGAGCTGCCTGCAGTTACTATTGGCTTGATTCGCAAATTTTTGCCCCTGCTTGAATCTGGTAACGAAACTATAACGGAGACGACCGTAAGCAATTAAATGCGATCGCGATAGTAATCTAATGGCTAAACTAATTATCGGGGTTATGGGTGCAGGAGAAGGAGCTACCGCAGAAGATCTCAAGAATGCCTACGAGTTGGGTAAATCGATCGCCGAGCATGATTGGGTGCTGCTTACTGGCGGAAGAAAAGCTGGTGTCATGGATGCAGCTAGCAAAGGGGCAAAAGCGGCAGGGGGTTTAACGGTCGGGATTTTGCCTGGTGTCGATACTCAGGGAATGTCAGCAGCGGTAGATCTTGCCATTATTACAGATTTGGGCAATGCTCGTAACAATATCAACGTTCTTTCAGCTAGAGTAACGGTCGCCTGTGGTATGGGTGCCGGTACGGCTTCGGAAGTGGCTTTGGCATTAAAAAATGGCAAAAAAGTTATTTTGTTAACCGAAAACGAGGAAAGCAAACGGTTTTTTACTAGTTTGTCTCCAGAAAATATTTCGATCGCCAACACTGTCCCTGAAGCGATCGCCTTAATTCGTCAAATTGTGACTCGCTCTAACTAAACTAGAATAGTTTAAATCTTATAAAAAATGCTAGAATTACACTCCCATACCACTTATTCCGATGGAATTTTAACTCCACGAGAGTTAATCGCCACAGCAGCTAATGCTGGAGTTAAAGCCCTAGCCATTACCGACCACGATACTATAGCAGGTTGGGATGAAGCGATCGCTGCGGCTCGAGAATATCAAATTGAAATCGTACCGGGAATCGAACTCAGTACGGTACATAATAGGCGATCTCTCCATCTTTTAGGTTACTATCCCCAACCAGAATTATTAGCAGAGTCACTAGTAGAGCAAATTGCGGGCAGAAAACAAAGAGCTAACAAAATATTAGCTATCTTAGCTGACATGGGATATCCTCTAAAACTACCCGAAACACCAGATAATATGGCAGTCTCTCGCCCTCACATTGCTCGCGCTATGGTCGAAGCTGGTTATGTCAACTCAACTAAAGAAGCCTTTGACCGTTTTATCGGAGACGAGCGACCCGCCTACGTGCATTATGAAAAATTTTCCACGCTCGAAGGTATCGCCTTACTTCGTACCTGCGGTGCTGTACCCGTCTGGGCGCATCCCTATTTGTTTCGCGGTGGTGAAGTTGAAGCGGTTTTACCAGAGTTAGTCGCTGCGGGGTTGCTAGGAGTTGAAGTCTATCATCCATATCATTCTCCAACTAAAATTAATAAATTGAGACAATTTTGTCGTGATAACAATTTATTAATTACTGGTGGAGTTGATTATCATGGTTTTAGTTCTGGTAAACTCGGTTCAGAAAAGTTTCGCTTAAACAGGTTTCGGCTGCCTCTCACTTTACTCGAATCTCTCAAACAAGCCGCAGCAGAATTGAGCGAAAATTTATAGAAGTATTAACTGTATACCCTCGACCCTTTAGGGTTTGCCCAAAGAGATCGAGCCGATCGCTGGAGAGGTTTATGAATAAAAAACTACCCGTGTTTCGGGATCGCTCTTTATTTAATTTAGCCTTGACCCATCGTTCCTACGCCAATGAAAACCCCGACGTAGAAGGTGATAACGAACGATTGGAGTTTTTGGGAGATGCAGTATTGGGTTTTATAGTGGGAGAGATGCTCTACAAACTCTATCCGACTATGAATGAAGCTCAATTAACTCACTTGCGATCGCGTTTAGTAGACGAAAAACAGTTGGGAAAACTCGGTGCAGAATTAGGTCTGGGAGAATTAATGCGTCTTGGTAAAGGTGCCGCAAAAATGGGAGGCAGAACTAATCCTGCATTACTCAACGATACTTTTGAAGCCACGATCGGAGCGTACTTTCTAGAAGCCGGAATTTCTGCCGTCCGCGATTATCTCTTACCGATCTTTACCGTTCTTGCCAGCCAACAAGTAGAGAATTATCATCTCAGCGCAAAGGCAAATTCAACAGCGAGTTCAACCTTTATCGACAGTAAAAATCGTTTACAGCAGTGGGCATTATCAAATTGCAGAACTACTCCCACCTATGAAATCATCGACGAAACAGGACCCGATCATGCCAAACAATTTACTGCCAGAGTGTTAATTGAAAATAAGGTTTACGGTGTCGGTCGAGGTAGTCGCAAACAAGAAGCTGAAAAAAGCGCCGCTGAAATTGCTCTTCAACAGATTTATGGGAAACTGGCATCCGATTGCTAGCTAATAGCTTATCCAGGCGATCCCGATAATAGGCGCTCGATCTTAAGTTTTGCTAAGAAGTTTGACGTTATCGATCTTTTGGCTATCTAGTTAACGGTTTCCTGTTTAAAGTTGCGTTAAAGTAAAACTATAAGAAAACTAAATGAAAAACATAAAAATATTTTAACTGAAATACTTGAAAGTTCGTCGATAAACCTTATCGCTCAAAAAGGAGGACGAATATGGCGATCCCCATGTTCCCAGTTTTACTCTTCGTAACTGCATTACTCAGCCTAATTTTATACCTACGCACCAACTATGAGATTTTTGGCGTACTGGCTGGGGGAATGTTGATCGCCTGCCTGATTTGGGTTTTGACGATCGCTCATTGGTCGTTTCATTTGCTAGCTCTAATTGCCTTATTATTTTTGGGTAAACCCTTGGCGATCGCTACCCCTGTAATTAATGTTGATAAATAAGCATTCAAAAAATTGCTGCAGTTGGTAAAATTTAGGAAATTTTCGCCCCCTCGTAATCCAAGCTAAGCGATCGCACCTGAGCTTTAACCCCTAAATCTGCCCAGGCTTGGCTCGTGGCTGCGATTACCATTTCTGCCCGGGCGAGATCGCTTAAAGCCAACAAAGTAGGTCCTGCGCCACTAATTACTATACCGTAGGCTCCTGCCGCAAGCGCTGCCGTTTTCACCTGTTGGTAACCGGTAATTAATTGTTGACGATAGGGTTGGTGTAATCTATCCGCTAAGGCGGCTTCTAACCACTGGCGATTATGGGTTGCTAAAGCTCGGATCAGTAGTCCCATACGAGATATATTAAATATAGCGTCGCTGCGCTCGATTGCTGTCGGCAATACCCGTCTTGCAGCCTCTGTAGACAGTTCGAAATCGGGAATGGCTACTATTGGTAAAATATCTCGATGCCAGGGAATCGAGCAAATCTGCCAGCGAGCGCCATCACCTACAGCTAGTTGACAGTTCCCCAGTAAAGCAGGTACGACGTTATCGGGATGTCCTTCGATTGCAATTGCTAAATCCCTAATTTCTGCTTGGCTTAAAAGAGCCCCTGCCAGTTGATTCGCTCCAACCAAACCTCCAACAATAGCGGTTGCCGAACTTCCCAAACCTCTAGCCAGGGGAATATCCAGCTTAATCACAATCTCTACATTAGGTGGTGTCCTACCAATATGCCGATAAAATCGAGCAAAAGAGCTGTATATTAAATTGGTTTCGTCGAGGCTGACTCTAGCTGCTTCATCTCCGATAACTTTAATGTTTAACTTCTTAGCATCAGCAGCTACGGTAGTAAACTCAAATTGATTGTAAAGGGTTAAGGCTGCCCCAAGACAATCAAAACCCACGCCCAAATTGGCAGTGGTAGCTGGAACGGTAACGGTAACGCAGTTCATTAATAATTGTAGTTATTTATTGTGCTAGCAATTCTTGACGCAGACGATAGATAATTGTATTCGGTTCTACCTGAGTGAGAATTTGTCGAATCAAAGTTGAGGGACCGAGATCGCCCCAAGTGCAGCCTCGTTCGAGATAAATTTGAGTTACATTGCCGACAACAAAAGTACTATAACCGGCGATCGCTCCCTGCAAGCTGGCAGTAAAAGCATATGCCGCGAATGCCCCACTGCTTTCAAACATACTAGTTACGGCAGCACCACTTTTACCCACTCCCAAAACTAAATTGCTGGCTATTTCTCCTAACAATAAACCACCAGAACTTGCAATAATTTTGCGCCACAGATGACCAGCTTGATAATTAGTAATTGGTAGTCCATACAACTTGCTTAAAGAGCGAATCAGTGCCAAATCTGCCACCAGTCCCCCCGCTAAATCTAGCAAAACGATAGGATTAACTGCCACTGCGATCGCTTTGTAGCGAGCGTATTCCCAAATAATCTCTTCGGCTCGTTCCTGACGTAGGGCAATGGTTTTACGAGCAATATTAGCTTGAGCTTGTCTTGCCTGTATTAAAGCATTTAAAGCGAGTAAAGTTCGTCCCTCTCGTTGCAAAATCTGATAAATCGTGTCTTGAAGCTCGGCAATTTGAGGTTCGGGGTGCTCCCAACTGCTGGTAGTCGTACCGTCGGCTGCTTCTACTCGCACTAAAATCGGTCGTGGTTTTGCCGCTACCATGACGATCTCTTTAGTGGTAACCATTGGTTCTAGCTCGCCACTACTATTGGCTGTATTAAATTTTTGTAGCTGATTGTAAATGGTCTGGCGGTCTTTATCGGGATAGAGATCGATTTTATTAAATACTAATATTAGAGGCTTTTGACTGGTTCTGAGTTCGCATAAAGCCTGATATTCGGTACGAGTGATATCTCCAGCTACCACAAACAAAATTAAATCTGACTTTCGAGCAATTTCTCGCGCCATTTTTGCTCTTTCTTCTCCTGCAATCTCATCTAAACCAGGAGTATCGACTAACTCAACTTCGATTAAGTCGGAGCGGTCAGAGAGATTAGGAGTCCAGCGCAAAACCGTAAATGACTGAGTAACGCCATGAAGAGGTCCAGTGGCTACGGCCTCTTCTCCTAGTAAAGCATTAATTAAGGATGATTTGCCGCAGCTTACTAAACCGAAAGCACTAATTCTGATTAACCGCTCGTCTAACTTATTTAGTGCTGTTTTTAAAGACTGTAAATCATGTTTTACACTGACCTGTAGGCGGTCTTCAGGAGGATATTTTCCATGACGACGAAAACTACCATACCAGGAAATTGCCTGTTGCAAGCTAGCACGGGCTTGGTTGTAATAAGTTTCTTGTTTTGTCGTATTCTTAGTCACAATCGATTTAACGTTTACTATCTAAAGCGCCTTTAGGATATGCAATCCGCTTGTGATTGTACTGTTGCCAAACTCGAATAAAAACTTCGGCGATAATCGGCAACTCCTCATAACTCAGACCGCTATCTACTAATTGTCTATCTTGCCAGCGAGCTTTAAAAATTTTCTTAATCGTCGACAAAGCCTGTTGAGTAGTTGCTTCTTTTAGAGAGCGTAGAGCTGCTTCACAACCATCTGCTAGCATCATAATCCCTGCTTCTCGCGTTTGAGGTATCGGTCCGGCATAGCGAAAATCTGATTCTGAAACAGTAGTCCCCTCTCGCTCGGCTTTTGCTTTTGCCTGATAGTAAAAATAAGCGATTAATAAGGTTCCCTGATGTTCGGGAATAAAATCGCGAATTGCTTTTGGCAAACCATATCTGCGAGCCATTTTTAGCCCTTCGCTGACATGTTTTTTAATAATTATGGCACTGAAATAAGGATCGTCGATTTCATCGTGTTTGTTAACTCCCCCCAATTGATTTTCAATAAATCCCAAAGGATCGTGCATTTTGCCAATATCGTGATATAGAGTTCCCGCTCTAACTAATTCTACGTTACAGTTGAGTTCTCTAGCGGCAGCCTCAGCCAAAGAAGCCACAAACATCGTATGTTGAAAAGTTCCTGGGGTTTCAGTTGCCAGCCTTTTAAGCAATGGTAAATTAGGATTGGACAATTCTGCCAAGCGAATTGGCGTAATTATATCAAAGTATCTTTCCAAATAAGGAGAAATACCAATGGCGATAATACTCCAGGCTAGTCCAGACAAGCCGTAAATAAGTGCACCGGGCAAAACTGCCGACCAAATAGCAGCGGCACTGGAACTGAGAATTAAGTTACTCACAAAACAAACACTTCCTTGAAGCAGTCCGACTAAAACACCCAAACGAGCCATCGCTTCACGCGATCGCGATCTGCCAGCAAATACCGCTGCTAGAAGACCACCCGCACTTCCGGCAAGTAAATATTGCCAGGGAATAGCGGGATTGCCAAACAGGACTAATACCGTCAACAAACTAACGTGACCAACTGCCAAACCAGGATTGTAAAAGCTACTAACCAAAAAACCAATTGCTGGCAAATTAGTGTATTCGATATTTAAGACACTCAAGAGCAGCGTACTCAAACTCATCAAACAAATCAATAGGTAGTCGCGGCATCGCATCGAAGTATAGATACGTTTTTGGAGCGATAAAAACAAGCAGACGATAAGAGTTACAAATATTCCCGTCTCTCTGAGAGCATCCCAGTTAGTACCGCGACGGCTTAAGCCAAAACCATCTAAAAGCACAAAATCAGCTTGAGATATTTTTTCTCCTTTTTTGACAATTATTTCGCCAGCATTTATTTTAACGATGACGGGTTCGATCGCCCTAGCGGCTTTTTCGGCAATATTTCTCGTTGCCTCTCGATCTTTTTCCAAATTAGGTTCGAGGGTATTTAGCAGTAGATTACTGGCAAAATGCAGAGTGGATTCGGGAATATCCGAGCTGAGCTGCACTGCAACAGTTTTTTCTAATAAATTAGAAGGCATTCCCGGTGGTATTCCTTGAATTAAAATCCGCTCTGCTGCCTGAAGAATAGCTAGTTTGGTGATTTTCCAACTACGATCGCTCAAGTCTAACAGGGTGGTTATTTGTTGCGAATTTAAACTAACTCCTGGTTCTCGTTCTATTTGTTTCCATCCTTGAGAATAACGATAGCGATTTAAAGTAATTTGAGTGACTAATGCTTGGTATTCCTCAGGTGAACCCTGTTGCCGATATTCGAGCAGTTCGACAGTTACCTGCTGCGCTCGGAGATTGAAATCTTCTCGAGCGTACTGTAGTGATTTAGATTTGGAGGGATTTTGGGGTAATTCTACTGAAGCCAAAATTGCCTTAAATTCTGCTTCTGAGCAAGAACGCAGGTATCTTTGGCTAGGTAAAGAGAGGATTGTGGTCTCAACAAATGGAAAGGGAGCGGTTAACTGGCGTAACTTTTCTAGATTATCTATCGATAGCTCTAAACGCTCGATTACTTCATCCGTCACGCCGCGATTTTGTTTGAGAATGGGAACGATTCCCGTCTGAACTTTTTGTCTTTTGTGAATTGTTGTCTGCGTATCTTCGAACTGTCCATCTTCAGGAGCTTTAATGGTTACAGGAGAAATTTTGCCAATGGTTAGCTGTGGTTGGTTGTAGAAACGATATCCTACTACACTGGTCAAAGTAATTACGGAAAACAGCAAAATAATCATTAGCTGCTGCGATTTAGCTGCACGACGATTCTTTAATCTCGATCCATTTAAAAAATTTAAGTTCCAGATTATTTTTTGGCTCCATAACCTACTTTCCAAGACAGGGAGTTTTTGGTACCCTCTCTCGATTCGTCGTGCTAATAAATCTAAATACCAGCTTTTCTTCATAAATAGAAGATAATTTGTTAGTAGTCTGTCTGAGAAATAATTTTTAGAGAGGAACGAGGTTGAATAATTTTAGGAGTTGCCACAACAGTTAGATTACAGTTATTTGCTGGCTTTTGAAGTAAGTAGACTCCCAACCAGTAGTTAAATAAATTTACTGCTGTTTTTTGCTCTTGTCGATAAATTTGATTGTGGTTGCCGAACATTTGCCAACTGGTAGGAATTCCTGCCAAACTATTGTAAGCTCCAGATAGGGTTGCAGTCAGAGCTGCTGTAATTTGTTGAAAATCGATAGTAACATAAGGCAGACTTCGCGCTCGACTGACAGCAAGATAAAAATCTTGAGGCGTATTAGCAAAACAATATAGGGATAGAGCAATCGCACTCAAACAGTGCTCGTCTAGAGAGAGCAATACTTCTAACATTTTGTTTAAACTTCTACCCTGCTTTAAAGCCCAATTTACTATGTGCAACTGTTCTATTAAAGCAGCGGAAGTAAAATCGGCTTCTACACCAGCTAAAATTTGCTCGATTGGGTTATCGACATTTAACTTGGCTTTTAAAGCTAAAGAAATAGCGTAACCCCATAATAATACATTTTTCAACATCTTTACTTGGTTTGGGTTGGTCACAGAGAACTCCTGTTTCCCGTTCGGCGTAATCTCTAACTCGGTAAACTTATTCTGGATTAGAGTTGCCTGCAATATCTCGAGACTTTCATGACCCTCTAAAATTAAAGGTAATAAAACTAAAGCCAAGCTGTCGCCGTTCGATGATAACTTTGTTTGTAGGTGTTTCTGGTTGACGATAGCAGTCGCAATTTTATTTCTCAATTTTAACCATTGGGAAGTTTGATAGTTAGTAATTTTTAAGCGATCGGAGAAATGATTTTTGGCGACTAACGCTTCTCCCAAGATACTTCCCAACCACGCTCCTTGAAATCGACTTAAAAGACAGTATCGCATTTTAGCTGCTAATTAGATGACAAGCTGGAAGCTTTACCATAACTACAAAAATTTTTGTAGTTATGGTAAAAATAATATTGTTTAATCTTAAATCTTATAAAGTTTAAACATTAAATACAGTTCAGCAAACGAAAAAATCAAATCAATTCTTAAAAATTTAATAAAATTTAATAAAAATTGCTACAATAATTGATTAATTTTCAACCACTCAAGTAATATTAGGTATCTTGTTAAAAGCCAAGTTTGAACGACGACTTTAATTTTAAATTCTTGATAAGATACTCAAAGCAAAATATTTACCTAATATAATGTTAGTTACCACTACCGAATTCGTTCAAAACCAAACTATTGAAGCTTATTTAGGAATAGTTACCGCAGAGGTAGTGTTTGGTTCCAATGCATTGCGAGATTTTTTTGCAGGCATTAGAGATACATTCGGGGGACGGACTGGTAGTTACGAAAGAGTGTTTGAGAAAGGACAGCTCAAAGCAATTGAAGAATTAAAACAGCGCGCTCAAAAATTAGGTGCAGATGCCGTTATTGGAGTAGAAGTCGATACTGGTACGATTAATGTTGACGAACGGGGAGTGCTAATCTTAATTACAGCTACGGGAACAGCAGTTAAATTCTAGCAGTCGCAGGTCGAGTAGCTGTTAAATTGGCAACTTTACTATTCATTTATTACTTATGATACCCAGGTTGAGACTAGATAATAAACTACCATCAGCGCGAACTTTTTCCGTGCTTAATTTAAAGATTCATCTCCACGATGATTATTGCCAGTGGTTGCTAACCAGACTGACAGAAGGAATTGGCACTCACGTAGTTACCCTCAATGCAGAGATGACTATGATGGCACAGGAAGATAATGCTTTAGCTAAAGCGATCGAGCAAGCAGACTTAGTCATTCCAGATGGCGCGGGAATTATTTTATATATGCGCCTTCGAGGTGTAAAACGCGATCGCTGCCCTGGAATAGAACTGGCAGCATCTTTGCTAGAGCGACTAGGACAAACTTCATTTGCCGATTCAGTATGTTTTTATGGAGCCAAACCTGGAGTGGCTGCTGATGCCGCTCGGAATTGGCAGCAAAAAGTTCCTTCCCTTTCTATTTTTACTCAAAATGGCTATATAGCCGGTGAGGTTGAAGCTGTATGGAAACAGACTTTACAAACCAGACAACCAAGAGTAATTTTAGTGGGTTTGGGTGTACCCAAGCAAGAGCTATGGATACAGCAAAATCGCCATTTATGTCCCAACTCAATTTGGATTGGGGTTGGCGGTAGTTTTGATATTTGGGCAGAAAAAAAATCTCGTGCCCCCAGATGGTTGAGAAAGAATAATTTAGAGTGGACTTACCGCCTCTATCAAGAACCTTGGCGTTGGCGAAGAATGCTCTATTTACCCCGATTTTTCTGGCGTTCTCTCCCACTAAAAATTAGGTAAATGCTTTGAGTTTTTAGCAAAAGCCTATTTTAGAAGCGTTTACTAATGGGAGTTGCTAGCGGAAAACTTTGAATAAAAGGTTCGGAAGCAAATTCTGCTAAGCCTACGGATTCTAATAAATCTACCCATTTAGCTTCTATCATTGGCTCTGTGCCAGAATTTTCGCGGCTTTCGGCTAATATTGATAGTGCATCATACCAAAAACCTTGTTGTTGGTAAATCTCTGCTTTATCTACAGTATCAGAGTTATTTAATAGGTGTTTAATATTGGCTGAATCAATTGTTCCTCGGCGCATCCATCCTTGAACCACAAGATCGCGAGCCCGTTGTTGGGGATTGCAAATTAATGATAGATACCAACGATAATTTTGCTTGGTTTCTATTTCTGAAGTTCGAATTTCTGCAGGTATGTTTACCTCAACTATCCCTTTGCCATTAGTAGTCAAGAAAGCTTCGTAAACCAGTTCGTCTGTTTCGTTTCTCAGGACAAACTCCAAGGTTTTTGGCTCGGTGGTTTCGGGAACATAGAAGAAAAGATTGGGAGAGATAGAAGCAGTAGCTGGTACTCGATCTTTTGGAACTAAAGCAACTAAATTACGGTTGCTGTCTATGCAGCGATTTAAATCACCAGTTCTGCTTCCTCCATCGCGACGATAAATCGGTAACCCTTGGTTATCTTCGTCTAGCGAGCGACGATCGCTCGATTTTTCAGCTTTGACTGGCTGAGAAAATACTAATAAACAGTTAAAAATTATTAGCAAACTAATAATTTTACTGCATCTATTAAAAATATTTTTAGCTACTGAGATCATCTTGATAATATCGACAAATATTTTTTTATAACATGAGTATAATTTTAATAACAAAAAATTAAATTGTCCACTAAAATAAATAACCTTATACTCAGTTCAAACTACTTTTTAATTCAGCAATCTAGTATTTTCACTAAGTTAGATCGGCTATTAAAATCTCAGTAATTTTACTTATAAAATAATTGATTTTTTAGCTACAAAACTATTGCAGACAATGTGTTCATGAAAAAGTTTTTTTTTCTACTGTCAAAACAATCCAAATTAGTTAAAAATCACGAGCAAAGATATGTTTGGTCAATTTTATTGCTCACTGTAATTACTAGTTTTATAGTAGTAACAGTTCGGCGTTTAGGCGGTTGGCAATTTTTAGAATTAACAGCTTATGACTGGATGGTAAATCTACATACCAAAGAAAATACTGACTCTAGACTACTAGTAGTTGAAATTACAGATGCAGACATTGAAAAACAAAATCGATGGCCAATCGCCGATGCCACAATTGCTCGGTTATTACAAAATTTACAACAACACCAACCAACAGCGATTGGTTTAGATTTATATCGAGATATTTCTCACCCTCCCGGTAGTTCGGCTCTAGCTCGACAGCTACAAGCGGAAAATGTAATTACTATTGAGTATCTTGGCAGTGGAGAAAGTCGCGTCAATGCCCCAAAAGGAGTCCCAGAACACCGAGTCGGTTTTAATGATGTAGTGTTAGATATTGATGGCGTGCTGAGGCGTAATCTAATGTATGCTCGTTTAGGCGATCGCCAACTATATTCCTTTGCCTTACGTTTGAGTTTGCTTTACTTGCAAGAGCATCAACTTGAGTTTGAAGTTTATCCTGACTCTTTACAAATTGGCGATAAAGTTTTCACTCGTCTCCAACCCAATTCTGGAGGCTATCAAATGCCGCCTTCAGAAGCATTAGGATGGCAAATCTTACTCGACTACACTTATCCTAATATCGCTCAAAAGATTACTTTAACCGAAGCTCTTTCAGGCAAATTAGAACCAGACTTAGTTAAAGATAAAATCGTAATCATAGGTAATAGCGCGCCTAGTATTAAAGATATTTTTTACACTCCCTATCAGGGTTCAAAAAGCTTAATTCCCGGAGCAGTAGCCCATGCTCATATGGTCGGTCAAATTTTGGGATTAGTGCTTGATGATTCTACTCAACTTTGGTTTTGGGAAGAGTGGAGTGAAATTCTTTGGATTTGGGGTTGGTCGGTAGTCGGAGCGGCGATCGCCTGGAAATTAAAACATCCTCTATCAATCGCTGTGGCTGGGGTTTTCTCGTTGATAGGACTATGGAGTAGCTGTGTTCTAGCGTTCATCTTATCGGGATGGATTCCACTTTTTCCGCCCGCGTTGGCATTTATCTTTAGTGGTGGACTGGTATTGGGATACAAAGTCTTATATATGCTCTTTTATGATTCTCTTACGGGATTACCCAATCGCTTGCTCTTTGCCAGACAGCTAACACAGCTCAAACAGAGAAATCAACTTGCAAAGGATGGACTAATTGCAGTTTTATGTATCGATCTCGAGCGCTTTAACCTGATTAATGAAGCTTTGGGATATGAAGCTGGCAATCGACTCTTGATGTATACTGCTCGACGTTTAAAACATTGTTTGGATTCAACAGCAATTGTCGCCAGAATTGGAGCGGATGAATTTGGGGTCGCCATTAAAATTGCCGGGGAAATCTCTGAGGCGATCGATTTGGCAACTGCGATCGAACGAGAATTAGCTACAGCTTATCAGCTAAACGAACAAAATGTTTCAGTTTCAGTTAGTCTGGGACTGGCTATCAATCAGCTCGGACAAGCCTGCAAGTCTTCAAAGCGCGAAAACTTTACCGAATCTCGGGGTGAAGACTTTAGCTCAGAAGAATTAATTCGTGCTTCCCATACGGCGATGTATAAAGCTAAAGCTTCTGGTAAAACACGCTATCAAGTCTTCGCCACCAGAATGCACGAACAGGCTTTAAAAAGACTACAATTAGAGGCAGATTTACAACAAGGAATTGCTAATCGTGAATTTGAGCTGTATTATCAGCCAATTATTTCGTTAAAAACCGCGAAAATTGTCGGTTTTGAAGCTTTGGTGCGCTGGCAGTCTCCTAAAAGAGGGTTCGTTTCTCCCGGTGCATTTATTCCAGTAGCAGAGGAAACGGGTTCGATAGTGGCTTTGGGAGAATGGATTTTAGAAGCTGCTTGTTGCCAGATGCGTCAATGGCAACGACAATTTAACCATTGCAATTCGTTATTAATTAGCGTTAATCTTTCTAGTCAACAGTTTTCTCAACCCAACTTAATAGAACAAATCGAAGGAATTTTACAATTTAGCAATTTAAATTCTAAAAATTTAAAGCTAGAGATCACTGAAAGTATGGTGATGGAAGATGTAGAAAATACAATCGCCTTATTAAATCGCCTAAAAAATCTGGGTATTAAGTTGAGCATGGATGATTTTGGCACGGGATTTTCTTCTTTTAGTTACTTACATCGGTTTCCATTGGATACTTTAAAAGTAGACCGTTCTTTTGTGAGTAATATGAGCGAGGGAACCAAAAATCAAGAAATAGTTAGTACCATCGTGATGTTGGCTCACAAACTGGGCATGGATGTAATCGCCGAAGGAATTGAAACCGAAACGGAGAAGCAGATTTTACAAAGTTTGAACTGTGAATACGGACAGGGTTATTTATTTGCAAAGCCTCTGTCCTCAGCGGATGCCACCAAATTATTAACAGACAAAATTAGGTGGTAGCTAGTTTACTAAGTACGAGCGCATAATTGGTAACCAAGAAAGTTAATTCCACCTCATACAACCACTGGTTGATTTTCAATTTCTCACTATCAAATTAATTTTCTACCAATTGATATTTTGAAACTGCGGTTTTGGCTTCTGGTTTTTCTGTCGAATCCAAGGAGAAAGAAGGGCTTTCGGTAATTAACCGTGCTCCTCTTCCTAAAGTAATATAGTTCCAAGCCCACTGAATCATGACAATAAGCTTATTATCAAATTCAATTAAATAATAGATATGAGCAAAGACCCAGATAATCCAAGCTAAGAAACCTGAAAGCTTAGCAAAACCCAAATTAACTACAGCTTTATTTTGCCCGATTACTGCTAGACTAGCGCGATCGGAGTATTTGAATGGTTCTATACTTTTACCTCGGGCACGTTTGGTAATAAGTTTAGCAACATACTTACCCTGTTTCATGGCTACGGGTGCAACTCCAGGTAGAGGTCGTCCGCCTTGATGGGAGAAGTTGGCTAAATCGCCGATAACAAAAATGTCTGGATATTTTTTCAGGCTTAAATCTGGCTCGACAATAACTCGACCCGCTCGATCCAATTCTGCTTCTGCTTTTTCTGACAGGATTTTACCCATAAACGAAGCTTTGACTCCTGCCGCCCATAAAATAGTGTGAGCTTCAATCGTGCCCGTATTTTCACCCTGCCGGAAAGTAACCGTATTGTTAGAAATATTAGTGACTAAAGTTTTAGTTTGAATTTCAACTCCTAACTTTTCTAAAGCTCGCTGTGCCTGAGCCGAAGATTCTGGAGGATAGGGGGGTAATACCCGATCCATACCTTCAAACAGTAAAACTCTCGCCTGAGTGGTATCGAGGTTGCGAAAATCACCTTTAAGAGATTGGTGAGCAATTTCAGCGATCGCCCCAGCTAATTCTACTCCAGTCGGACCTCCACCGACTATGACAAAAGTTAATAAAGCTTGAAGTTTTTCAGGGTCTGATTCTTTTTCAGCAGCTTCAAATGCCATAAAGATTCGACGGCGCATTTCTAGAGCATCTTCGACTGTTTTTAATCCCGGTGCGTCGGCTTGCCACTGGTCGTTACCAAAGTAGTGGTGGCTTACTCCTGTGGCTATGACTAGGGTATCGTAGCTTAATTCTTTTCTACTTTCTAAATAGACTGTTTTGGCTTCAGGATCGACATCTACTACTTTATCGAGTAGTACCTGGGTGTTTTTATGCTTACTCAACACTACTCGTAGAGGAGAGGCAATATCAGCAGGTGATAAACTTCCTGTGGCTACTTGATACAACAATGGCTGAAACAGATGAAAGTTGCGTTTATCGATGAGAGTAACTTTAACTGGAGCATTTTTCAGGGACTTGGCGGCATAAAGTCCGCCAAACCCACCGCCGACAATAACAACGTGAGGAACTGAAACTGGCGTTTGTGTGTCATTTTGATGAGCAGTTTGCATGAGAACTAAATGTTTTGTTGGAACTACAATTTTTTAGTTTTTTGTTGGCTGTTGAGTAGTTTTTACTCTGTAAAACCGAGTCGGCTGCAAATATCTACATATTAACTTTAATTAACTAAGGTAAAGAAAAATTGTGATGGTTTGCTTACATAGCCTAAAAAACTTTATAATTTATTAGCTTTAGTTTTCGAGCTTAATGTAGCGAATCGAACAATAAAATTTACTTTCTGTCTGTTCAAATGGCTAGGGAAAATAGGGAAATCAGGGAAATAAATTAATATTTATACAGTTTATTAAAAGTGGCTAGATAGAGTGCGAGCCTGAAACGATGGTAGATAGACAAGTTAGA
Organism: Myxosarcina sp. GI1(2024); assembly: GCF_053543375.1. NCBI lineage: Bacteria > Bacillati > Cyanobacteriota > Cyanophyceae > Pleurocapsales > Pleurocapsaceae > Myxosarcina > Myxosarcina sp. GI1(2024). The sequence continues at coordinate 184,298 of NZ_JBKGTY010000009.1, forward strand.
CCGACTAAGTCTACAGTTGCTTTTGAAAATTGGTATTACTTTTATGAATAGACTTAGTTTGAAGCTTCGAGTTAGCCAAGGGCGAGGTTAAATTAGTATTTGGGTACTGCTGACGATCGCAACAACATAGTGATATCCAGAGATATTAAGCACAGTAAAAATCCGATTTGCTCAGAAATAGACGATTGCAACTGTATTTAATTGATTTGTACACTGGTGTAAATTCAGTATAAATTATTAAAAAAATATAAAAATAATAAGAACTTGTTTCTTAACTAGTAATTTACTAGGAATCAAACCACGATTCGTAGTTAATAATACTGATTCGAGCGTATCTAGACAAGACAAACTGTGGTATTTTCTTATATTTTTTAACTGAGAACGAGCTATAAATGACAAAGATATACTTAGCAGAAAAGCTATTAATAGATCGTTCATGTCAGAATTACATTTTAATTTATTAATAATAAGTCAATATCTACCTTACGGTTCTTGTTATTTATGGCACACGCCTTTAGTTTTACTACATGCCTTATCTGATAGTTTGATTGCGAGTGCTTATTTTTTAATTGCAAGTTTTATAGTTTATTTTATTAATCGACAAAAAAATGTACCGTTTAGACAAGTTTTTGTTTTTTTTAGCGTTTTAATAGTATCGTGTGGAATTAGCCATCTACTTGAATTTTGGACTTTATGGTATCCATTGTATTGGTTATCTGGCGTTGCTAAAGCAATTATGGCTCTAATTCTTCTATACACGGCATTTCGTTTAATTAGCTCGATCTCTAAAAAGTTAAGTTTTACTTTCTTAAAACAGCTAGAATTTCTGTACCAACAGAAGAAAGAGCAGATTACAGAATACAAATCATCAGAGATAGAAATTGAGCAACTAAATTTAGCGTTAGAAAGAGAAGTAGAACAAAAAACAGCTACTTTAAATCAAAGTGATCGACCCAGCAAAAATTCATCAAAAAACACGAAATTTAAGGAAAAAATCCTCAATTTAACTCCCAATCTGCTTTACATTTATGATTTAGACATTGGTCACTATATGTATTGCAATCGGTTTAGTGGAGAAATACCTAACTATTTTAATAACACTAACAAAAAATTAAACTGTAGTAGTTTGTTTAATAAATTATTACATCCTTTAGATACTGAATCGATAGAGCAACATTATCAAAACTTAATGACTTTAGAAGATGATGACTATCTAGAAATTGAATATCGGATCGAAGACAAACAAGGAAAATGGCATTGGTTGCACAATCAAGATCTTGTATTCGAACGTAAACCTGACGGGACACCTAAGCAAATTTTGGGTATAACTCAAGATATTACCAAGAACAAAGAAACCACATTAAAATTAGAGTCGTCAAATTTACAATTGAAACAAAAAATTCTCGCTTTAGAAACTAGCAATCAACAAAAAATTAAACTAGGAAAAATTAATGAATTTTTACAAGCCTGTTTGACTTTAGAAGAGGTGCAAAAATCACTAGCAGATTTACTCGGACCTTTATTTCCCGATACTGATGGTGCAGTATATTTAATTAATAACAGCAAGACTTTTGTCGAAGCGATCGCCACTTGGGGAACCGTCAATAGCGAGTTAAATTTCACCACCTCAGAATGCTGGGCACTGCGGCGTAGCAATATTCATCAAAGCGAACCAGCTTTTCCCAGTGTTTACTGCCATCATATTCATGTCAATCCGAACAATCTCTGCCCTACGATTTGCTTTCCGATGATGGCACAAGGAGAAACTTTAGGACTGCTTTATTTAAGTTGGAAAAATTTACATAATCTGGCTAAAGCAACATCTCAGACTGATAAACAAACAAATCGTACCGCTACCCAACTAACCATAAAAAATGTTGCTTCTAATGCAAATCGAGCCTCAGTCCGAAAGCTTGGTGAGACCGTGGCTCAAAACCTTGCGATGTCACTAGCCAACCTAAAATTACAAGAAACTCTAAGATATCAAAGTCTACGAGATCCTCTAACAGGATTATACAATCGTCGCTATCTAGAAGAATCTCTCGATAGAGAAATCGAGCGCGCTCAGCGAAAACAACACTACATTGGAATTATGATTCTCGATATCGATCGCTTCAAACGCTTTAACGATACTTACGGTCACGATGCGGGAGATTGGGTCTTACGGTCGATTAGTAAATATCTGCGCGAACAAACCCGTCAGTATGATATTGCCTGTCGTTATGGTGGTGAAGAATTGGTGGCAATTATGCCAGAGGCTTCGCTCGAAAATACAATTTTTCGGGCAGAGGGAATTCGAGAAGGAATCAAGAATTTAAACATAGTTTATGAAGGGCAGAAGTTAGAAGGAGTTACAGTTTCCATTGGCATTAGTTGTTTTCCCGATGATGGAATTGAAACTCGTGCTTTGCTCAGAGCTGCCGATAAAGCGATGTATCAGGCAAAACAACAGGGTCGCGATCGCGTTGCTCGCTGTTAGAGCGATAATTATTGCCAATTTCCGACTAATACAATAGGTGCCCAGTAACAGGGATGAATGGGGAAAGCCAAAGGTCGATAAAAGTGCGGTTAATGAACTGGGGTAACGATCCCCTCAACTAAAAGCAGAAGGATATTATACTGAGTCAGATGCAATTAGGCTAATTGCTCTTACTTGAGAAGCTCTTCATCATCATAAATAGTTATTTGTGAGGGTCGAACGCGCTTTTGCAGTTTTACTTCGATCCCTGCTGCTCGTTCTTCGGTCAAGTCTTCAATATAGCCAGGCTGCATCAATCTAGCTTCCCAGGGGCTATCGAATGGACCGAAGTAATAAGTACATTTAGGAACGGTAGTGGTGATTTTCAGCCAATAAGATTTTGATGTTTTCTTAAAGCCCAACCATCCTAGCAGTTCAGTAATTAAATACATAAATATTACTAGCTTGTTGCTGAGTTTTGCCAAAAATTTACAGAATACTTCTAAACTTTAAATCGATTTTAATTAAGATAGAATCTTTACCTACCAAATAATGCCAAAGTAATTATGTGGCTCAGAAGAGCTTCAGCGGTGAAATATGGCAGATAAGAAGTGTAACCTAATTTCCTATCTTGGCTCTCATTGTGTAATTAGAAAATATAGCATCTCAACTTTCAATAAGTATTTAATTTAGGTTGTTACTTAGATGTCTAAGATCGAAATGCCAAGCTAAACTAGCCATTTAGCGCTCGCTTTTAGTTAAACACCTAACACCTCTATGTTAATAGTAGTCATCTGATTCTCAACTAGACAAAAAGAATAGCAAGTATTCCCACTAAGTACATACATCTTAGTATTTTTACGCTCGAGGCGATTTAATCGATTAAGTGGACGGTACACCGCTTTCGGCAGTTAGAGATTACTCTGTAATAGGTTTATTTATGAAGCTCTTTATTTTAGAAAAAGCCGCTGATCTTTCTCTGAGTAGCAACGAGCTACCTCCTGCATCAGAAGTAGTCGAGCAACTTATTGCTGCAGAAAAAACCAACAGAAAAGAAAAACCCCAACATTCTTTTGAAGAACTACTAGGAAACTGGAAATTGCGTCTGATAACGGGAACGAAAAAAACCAGAGAAAAAGCAGGTGTTGTTTTAGGCGCAGGACGCTATATTCCCAAGTTTATCGACATCGAATTGGTTTATCATACCGCAGAGGAATCTCTTCCACATTTAGGTTCCGACAGGCAATCGGCAAATCTCGGAAGAATAAAAAATACTGTCAAATTAGGTAGCGTGAGCTTATCTTTAACCGGTCCAGTTAAGTTTTTACCGACCAAAAACATTTTGGTATTCGATTTTACGGCTATAACTGTAAAAATTGGTTCTTTAAAGATTTATCACGGCTACATCAGAAATGGTCATAGTAGAGAAGTAAAATTCCAGGAGCGAGCGATCGCCGATTCTGCCTTTTTTGTCTATTTTCTGATTCACCAAAATTTTATTGCTGCTAGAGGGCGAGGTGGCGGATTGGCTTTATGGAGTCGGCTTGAATAGATTTTACAATCGTCTAGACGGTAACTTGCTGTAATTTTTCTAGGGTACCGACATTATTTAATTCAATACCGCGACAGGTTCTTTTAATCAAGCCCGTCAAAACTTTACCAGGTCCCACTTCAACTACTCGCTCTATGTCTTCTCGACCTAGCTGTAGCATAATTTCACGCCAGCGTACCGAACCTGTCATTTGTCGCATCAAGCGTTGTTTTAATCGCTCCTTATCAATAGTGGGAGTAGGATCGACATTAGACAAGACGGGAACTTTAGCATCGAAGAAAGTAATAGTATTCAACACGGACTGAAATTGTTGCGATGCAGCTTCCATCAACGGGGAGTGAAAAGCACCAGATACTCCCAATTCTACAGCTCGCTTAGCTTTAACTTCGGATAAAAGGCGGTCTACCGCTTCTGGCACACCGGAAATAACCACCTGTGTAGCACTATTGTCGTTAGCTAAAACCACGTTATTCGTTGCTGATAAACTGGTTTCTAAGCGATCGCGATCGAAGTTCATTAGTGCTACCATTTTTCCGCCTGCTGCACTATCCATCAATTCGCCTCTTGTTTTGACCAGATTCAATCCAGACTCAAAATCAAATACACCAGAAATGTAAAGAGCTACGTATTCTCCCAGACTATGGCCGGCAACCAACTGAGGTAAGGAGAGCTTTTCCATTAACAAGTCAGCTAAAATTGATTCGACAACATACAAGCAAGGCTGAGTGTAGAGAGTGCGAGATAAAGTTGCTTCGTCTTTTTGACAGATATCTAAGACAGACCAGCCTAGTATTGCTGCTGCGGCTTCAAATTTGTGTCGGGCGCTAGGAATATTCTGTAGATCGACACCCATGTTGAGAGTTTGCGATCCTTGTCCTGGAAATACCCATGCTGTTTTGGTCACGATTTAATCTAGTCTAGCGATCTTTTATCGTCTAAGAATTATCTCATAAAAAGGCGGGATAGAAAGATTTAAGCAATTAATTGCTTCTACCCAGCCAGCAAAATGAAAACGTGAAAACTTTCTTTGGATTACGAGGACATGTTGTGATTGAGAGGGTAGGTGAATAGGGGTAATCGTCTATTTGCTTTCTATTTTTTCGAGCTACTGACAATCCAACTGATGGCACTTTTTATCTCGGACTACGTCCGATAGAACGATAAGTTTGCTACAGTCAAAAAATAAATAGATTCTCAAGTCACGAAATTACTCCGCCGTTCGTCCGACAGAGACGGAACCGAATCGCCAGTAATTCAAAAGAAAAAAACATTTAAGTAAAATTATGGTTATGGTTGGTAAATTATCTTTTAAATCCTGCTTGACAGCATTAGCTGTAGCCACCTTTACTCTCGGTGGTGTTAGCGCGATCGCCAATGCCCAAGGGGGTTCTGGTTTGGTTATTTTTGGCAAAGATGATGTAGATGTACTTAATTATTATCTAGACTTTGGCGGACAAGCCGATGCTCGCGATCGCTATCGCTTGAGAATTCCAGGCAAAAAATTAATTGGCGGTGCCTCGAAATTTTTTATCTCCTATCCCGAATATTTTGATGGCAAATTCGATACGGATAAGATTGAAGTTAGAGTCCAAAAAGACGAAGAAGAATCTCTGCCAATCAGAGAAGTCATCTGGGATAAAGAAAGCCATATAATTGAAATTGACTTAGAAGAACCCCTGACTGAAAGCCGGAAAGTCGAGTTAGTTTTTTCTAATGTTAAAAATCCCGATGTAGGTACCTATTACTTCTTCGCTCAGGTACTACCAGCGACAGATTTACCCATTCGCGAACAGTTAGGAGCTTGGGTTATCAACATCAACCCTTAATTTATGGTAAAATTAGAGATTGTTGATTTTTTGTAAACAACTCTAAACTTCCAGAGGGAATAGATCTAGTGACTAAACGTACTTTAGGCGGTACTAACCGCAAGCAAAAAAGAAAATCTGGTTTTCGCGCTCGGATGCGGACTAAGAATGGTAGCAAAATAATTAAAGCTCGCCGCCAAAAAGGAAGACATCGTTTAGCAGTATAGAAAAATTCGACCTATTGTTTATCGATGAAAATGAGCGAACTAAAGTGGGATTACCAAAAAACCACCGACTCACCAACTGGCGAGAGTTTCGGGCTGTTTACGAAGGAGAAATCCGCCGTTACAGTCCTAACTTAATTTTAAGAGCTTTGTCCCCGAAAAATAGTAACTCTGAAATACCAGAGCCTAGTAAAATTGGAATTTCCATCGGGAAAAAAGTTAGTAAAAAAGCCGTAGTTCGCAATCGTATCAAAAGGCAAATCAAAGGCGCAATTAGAGAATTATTGCCGGCGATCACCCCTAATTGGAAAGTGGTAATCGTCGTCAAACCCTCAGCAGTTAAGTGCAAATACGAACATTTTTTGAGAGAATTAAATGAGTTACTAATCGAAACCAAAATAATCAATGGGCATTAAAGAAGACGTATATTATGAAGGTGGTCCTCATATAGGAGATCTGATATTTAATATTTTATTGGCATTTACGGTGATTTGTATTCCTCTGACAGTTGGTGCAATTGTTAGAGCCTTGTGGTTGCGCTATCGAATTACCGACCGCCGTATTTCGGTAATTGGCGGTTGGATGGGTAGAGAACGCACAGATATTATCTATTCAGAAATAGTAAAAATAATTAAAGTTCCCAGAGGAATTGGCTTATGGGGCGATATCGTAATTACTCTTAAAGATAAAAGTCGCTTAGAAATGCGAGCAGTTCCTCGATTTAGAGAAATATGTGACTATATTTCCGAACGAGTAGCCGAAAAAACAGGCAAGTCAGTCGGAGCAATACAAGCCAACTAAACGGCGATCGCTGATTGGGAGCTAGATTCGGTTTCCCGAACGAGTGATCGGCTAAACTAGACTGAGAAAAAAACTACCGCACGAAATTATAAACATGGATTTTGGTATAGGCTTTCTCTCGAACAACATTATGCTGCCAATCCTAGATTTCTTTTACGGGATTGTGCCCAGCTACGGTTTTGCAATTATCGCTTTAACATTGGTCATTCGCTTTGCCGTTTTCCCTTTGAGTGCGGGACAAATTCGCAACATGCGGAAGATGAAAATCGTTCAGCCATTAATGAAGGAGCGGCAAGAACAAATAAAACAAAGATATCAAAACGATACTGCCAAACAGCAAGAAGAAATGGCAAAGTTAATGCAGGAGTTTGGCAACCCGTTAGCCGGTTGTTTGCCCCTCTTATTACAAATGCCAATTTTATTTGCCCTGTTTGCTACTCTTAGAGGATCGCCTTTTACCGATACTCCATACGATATCGACGTACAAATCTTTCCCAGAGAACAAATCGAGCGCATCGAACCCCAAGCTTTTGCTACTAAAACTAAAAATATTTATGTTGATGATGGCGTTCATTATAAAATAGCGGCACTACTACCGAGCGGTAACAAGCTTACTGTAGGTGAAACGACTAAAGTAGAATTGCAAACTGCTGAAGGTAAATCTTTCAAAACTTTGCTGGCTGAAAATCCTCAGGCTCAACTCGAACCTGAATTAGAGATAACCAAAGGTAGCGAAAGATTAAAAATTAATGATGACGGTACGATTACTGCCTTAGAGCCTGGAGATGCAACCGTACAGATGACCATTCCAGGTATTGCAGCAAATAAGGGATTTTTATTTATTAAAGCTTTAGGAAGAGTCGGTGTGACCGACGAGAATGGGAACATCAACTTCGATATTTTATCGATGGTGCTGTTATTTGGAATTGGAATTTACATCAACCAGCAACTAAGCGGCTCCCAGTCAGGGGGACAAGGCGCAGATCAACAACAGACAGTCAACAAAATAACTCCTCTGTTGTTTAGCGGAATGTTTTTATTCTTCCCACTTCCTGCCGGTGTACTGATGTACATTGTGGTTGCTAACTTCTTCCAAATGGGTCAAACCTGGTTTTTAATGCGAGAACCCCTACCAGAAAACCTGCAAAAAATTGTTGAAGAACAAGAAAAAGCAGAAGCCAGCAGAGAAGCATTACCTTTCGAGCGCAAGCGTTCTAAGAAAAAAGAGAAAACTTCAGGTTAGTAGGCAATAGTGGACAGTCAAGTAGAAAAAGGTAAGCAGTGGTTAGAAAAACTCTTGTCATTAATGGGTCTAACCGCTGCAGTAAGTACGGAAGGATTTGCCAGGACAGAAAGCGATCGCAATTCGGATTGGTTGAATATTGAAACAGCTAATTTAACCCTGGAACAACAGGCTCTGCTCATTGGAGAGCGAGGTGAAAATTTAGATGCTATGCAGTATTTAGCCAATACTCTAGTAAATTTAAATTTAGATTCAGAATCTCAACGGTCGCTGACGCTCGAACTCAATGGCTATCGCACTAAAAGATACGATGAATTGTTGAGTTTAACTGAATCGACGGCAGAGAAAGTTCGCCAAACGGGACGAGAAGTTGAAATACTCAATTTATCCTCAGCAGAAAGAAAACAAATTCATACTTTGCTGCAGAACGCTGAAGATTTAGCTACAGAAAGTCGCGGTCAGGAACCAAATCGAAGATTGGTAGTAAAGTTACGACAATAAATTGCCAACTCCGAACACAAAATTCTCCAAAAGAATGAGTTTTTATATGAATTCCCACCGTAATTTTTAGGTGAAGGTTTTGATGGAAGCAATATACATTCCCCGACTGCTAAAAGTACCGGGACGCAAATTAGAAATTAACATTCAAGAGCCAATTGTTGGATTTCCGTCTCTTACTCCGGCAAAAGGCACTTTAGTTATCAGACATGGAGGCAACTTTTTAGAAGTAGTAGCCAGAGCGGAAACAATCGTCACCCTAACTTGCGATCGCTGCCTGCAAAACTACAATCATCGTCTGGCAATCGACACCTCAGAAATTATTTGGTTAGAATCGACCGTACAAACTAAAGAAGCTTTTCCAGTCGAAAGAGAAGTATCTTCAGAAGATTTATCGGAAACTTTCCCTCCAGACGGTTATTTCGATCCCGAAAGCTGGCTTTACGAACAGTTTTGTTTGGCAACCCCTTTGCGTCAGTTATGTGGTAATGACTGCCAGGGAGCCGCTCCAACTTCTACAACTAGTGAATCCTATATCGACAGTCGCTGGTCTTCTTTAGCATCCTTAAAAGAGCAGCTAAAATCTCATGGAGAGTAGCCCAATTAAAATATGATTAAAGCCCAAATTTTGGCAGTATTTGGGTTTGAGGACAAAATTGTTAAATAATTTTTGCTACTTAGTCTTTTAGATAGACCAGATTGACCGCTCTCTGTTGTTACAATTATTTACAAAGAGTCATTAACGTCAGTCTAAAATTTATGCCTCAACAAACAGTAGAACCATCATTATCAACCGTAGAGACAGTAACAGTACCCTCTGAGCCTGTCGCCGAACCAATAGACATCAACGTGGTCTATGATGAACCCGATGAAGACTGGCGTTATAACCCAGATAAAATTACTGCTCAGTATCGTCGTCGTCCTTTTACCGTTATCGGCAGACTAGTTAAGATTGTCTCTACCTTTGCCACCTTCGCCTTGGGATTGTGGTGGGATAAATTCACCGGTAATTCGGAACTTAAAGAGCGTAAAAGAGCCATTCAATTAAGAAATAACTTAACTAAGCTAGGACCTGCTTACATTAAGATCGGTCAGGCACTGTCTACTAGACCAGACTTAGTACCACCCACTTATTTAGAAGAACTAGCCACCTTACAAGATAAGCTCCCCTCTTTCCCTAACAAAGTTGCTTTTCGCTTTATTGAAGAAGAATTAGGTAGAACACCAGAAGAAATTTATGCCGAACTTTCTCCAGAACCAATTGCCGCCGCATCTCTCGGACAGGTGTACAAAGGTAAACTCAAAACGGGAGAAGAAGTGGCGGTAAAAGTCCAACGTCCCGATTTAACTCGCCGCATTACTTTAGATATTTACATTATGCGACGAATTGCTACCTGGGTGCAAAACAATATCAAACAAGTCAGGTCTAATTTGGTGGCAATTACCGACGAACTAGCCGCACGTATTTTTGAAGAAACTAACTACAATCATGAAGGTTGTAACGCCGATAAATTTAAAGAACTATACGGCTACATCGAAGAAATTTACATTCCCAAAATTTACTGGGAATATACGGGCAAGCGCGTCCTGACTATGGAATGGATAACGGGAACTAAGCTGACCGATATAGAGGCAATTCAAGCGCAGGGAATAGATGCTACCCATTTGGTAGAAATTGGGGTAGAGTGTTCCCTCAGACAATTACTCGAACACGGTTTTTTCCACGCCGATCCTCATCCTGGTAATTTGCTAGCAATGCCCGACGGCAGATTGGCATATTTAGATTTTGGCATGATGAGTCGGATTAAACCCTATCAGCGTTACGGTTTAATTGAGGCTGTAGTACATTTGGTCAATCGCGACTTTGATTCTCTAGCAGAAGATTATATTAAATTAGATTTTTTATCCCCCGATACCAATCTCAAACCGATAATTCCTGCTTTGGCAAACGTATTTAATAATGCTTTAGGTGCTAGCGTTGCCGAACTAAACTTTAAGAGTATTACCGATCAGATGTCAGCCATGATGTATGAGTTTCCCTTTACCGTACCGGCTTATTATGCGCTGATTATCCGCTCCATGGTAACTTTAGAAGGAATTGCCATTGGCATCGAACCAGATTTTAAAGTTTTGAGTAAAGCATATCCATACATTGCCAAACGCCTGTTGACCGACCCCGCACCAGAATTACGGGCTTCTTTAAAAGATTTGTTATTTAAAGAAGAAGGCTTTCGCTGGCATCGTTTAGAAAACCTCTTGCGTAATGCTGCTGGTTCTAAAGATTATGATTTCGACAAAGTGGTCGATCAAACTTTAGATTATTTATACAGCGATCGCGGTGCATTTATTCGCGATCGCATCGCCGATGAGATTGTCAACGCCCTCGACAGTTTTGGTCGTAGAACTCTATCCAATTTATCTACAGCTATTCGACAAAGAGTTGGTATAACTGTAACTCAGACTCCTGTAGAGTCCCAGCAAGATTCATATACTATTACTCATCTACGTAATATTGTAAGTATTTTGCAGCAAACTCCGGGGTTTAATCCCAGTCGTCTAGTCTCTTTGGTAACTAAAATAATTACCAAACCCGAAACCCAAGCAATGGGTCAAAAAGTAGCTGAAAAGCTTACTCAAAAAATGGCAGCACGATTAATTAGGAATTTGCTACTCGAAGAAAAAGATACTCGTTTACCCGTACCCTATCAAAATCCCAATCTCAAACCTACTTTGTCCCCGACAGCAGCTATTACTAACTAATGGTTTGAGACAGGAAAACTTAAAATAACTATGGCGGGCATTGCCCGCTGTCGATCCAGTTTTCAATTCTCCAAAGGTTTTATTGACCTAAAACCGACTAGCCAGATATTAGATATTAAAATACAACCTAAGATAGATTTAATTTGTTTGTTCGGCAAAAAAAATATGGGCGACCGTAACTCAGAAATAAGACTTTAGATATAAATAGCTTAGCGACTGCTTAGTTAAAATTGTTTATAGAAATGTCTAATCATATCATAAAAAAATCACTTATGAGTACTGAAGATCGATTAAAAGCTACAACCAAAAACATTGAAGGAAAAGCTCAAGAAGCATTAGGTGAAATTACGGGCGATCCTAAATCCGAAGCAGAAGGAAAAGCCAAACAAGATGAAGCAGCAGCTAGACATACAGTTGAGAATGCTAAAGAGAAACTCAAAAAAGCAATTGACTAAAAGCGATTATGTTTACGCATAATTTTTGGCTCGCCAGAAAAACTATTATTTTATTTACTGTAAACAATTTCAACTCCAATGAGTACCGAAGACAGGCTGAAAGCTACAGCCAAAAACATTGAAGGAAAAGCTCAAGAAGCATTAGGCGAAATTACGGGTAATCCCGAAGATAAAGCTGCAGGAAAAGCTAAGCAAAATGAAGCTAAAGTTCGCCATCAGGTAGAAAATGCTAAAGATAGCATCAAAGGTGCTATAGATTAGGTTCTGTTGACACAATTAACGCAACCAAATTAAAGCCGAAGCAAATTCG
>NZ_JBKGTY010000010.1:0-180707 GCF_053543375.1 Myxosarcina sp. GI1(2024)
CAGCAAAGGTATTCTATCTTATTTTGTCTGTTTAAATTGTTTAAGTACCGTTATGAAACAGAATGTCCAATTCTGTTTCATCAATCCGTGCGCTCTGCCCTGCCCTATCTGCTCTCTCGCTATGCATTTTCAGGCTTTGCCGGCCATAGGGGTTTATGATATTGAAACAGTAATCATGGTATCTGTTTCAAATGGCCAAAATGACCTCCTTCAACCGCTGGAAAACACGCCGCTGGATATGTGGCGATCGCCACTATACCGCCTGCCTACAGCAAGACCTGTTTGGTAGCTGGTGCATCATCAAAGCGTGGGGTAGCTGCTCTTCCGCTCGTGGCCGTAGCCAGACTGTCAATGTATGCAGCTATAGCGACGGGCTGCAGCTGATGGATGCGATCGCCGGTCGGCGCGAGAAGCGTTTGTATAGAGAGGTAGCGGCATGACCACCTCTCTCTATACCGCTGACGGGCATCGCAAGTATCAGCTCGAGGAAGAAGGGGTTTGAGTAGAGTTGTATTTTGGACATTCAATGTCTCATATTATGGACTATTTACCATTACTTTTCATCAACGCCAGAATTCGGAGCAAAGCTTAGCGAAACGACCTTGAACCTACTTACGCTAGAAAAATAGTATCTATTTATGGAGATACTCAGTTACGTTGACAATGCCTTGAAGTTCTCACTGATGAAAATTATCTGTCAATGTTTTGAGGAAAGCTACCACTGCTGCTTCTTCTTCAGCAGTCAAATCGAGATTTCCTAGTTCATTAGTGTTAACATTCTCAGGCACTTCTGGTGGCGGCCAACCCACATTACCAGATCCGGGATCGTCCGCGCTTTCGACACGTCCAAGAACATCCCGAGTATTGTAAAAATGCACGATTTCTTCAAGGGTGGCGAAAATACCATTGTGGCCATAAGGAGCAGTAAGGGCAATATTACGCAGTGTTGGCACTTTAAATTTGCCATTCTGAGAACCATCGGGATGCTTTTCCTTAATATCTGGGCGACTGCCCAAACCGAGATCTGGAGGTAGTTCTTGTTTAGCTAATTCATCGATACGAGGATTTTTGGGAATACCAAGGTTGTCATAAGTGAAATCGGTAAAGAGTGCCGGAATAGTATCCGTTGACTCACTAATATGACAGCTAGCACAGTTGGCTTTGCCGTTAAATAAATTTAAACCTAGTTTTTCTTGGTCATTTAGGTCTAAATCCCCTGCCATCCAGAGATCGTATTTTGAGTTAAATTCTACAAACAGACTAGTCGGTTCAAAGTCGGCTATGGCTACACCAAATTTTTCGTATATCGCTGGTTGAATTGCCTCGATTTTTGAGCGCAGGTCTACACCATAAAGCCGTTGAAACGCTTCCAGATAGGTTGGGTTTTCCGCAAGACGATCGAGCACTGCGTGCCGGTTAGGAAACGCCATTTCAAGAGGATTTAAAGGAGGCCCTGAAGCTTGGGCAGCAAGACTGTCGGCGCGGCCATCCCAGAATTGACCGCCCACATAGGTTTGATTAACTTCATCCCAATGAAAAGGGGGGCTAAATACCGCGTAAGCAGCACTCATAGCATTACGACGGCCAAATGCATCGGGGAGAGAACCCGGAGAGACAGGCATTTGACGGGGGTTATTGGCACTCCTTGGATCTGCAAAACCGGCAGATTTATCGTGACAGGTAACACATCCCATGTTGCGCTCGACAGAAATATTTTTATCTAAGAACAGCATCTCGCCTAGTTGAACGCTGGTGATAGGAGAGTTAGGAGAGTTAGTTGCGTTGGCACCGATTTTGTGCATACAAAACCAAGCGCTCAGAAGAATACTGAGAATAAAATAGGAAAGACGTCTTTTTTGCTTCATCATAAATATCACAAATAAAGAATCAGGATTTAACGATTGAGGGCGTTGTTCAAAAACAGGTTTTTTGCGGAAGCATAAGCAGCGTTGTTATTAGCATCTAGTCTACAGCTATAAAGAGGGGTAAGACCGAGATATGTGCGGAAAAGTGCAAGATAAGTGTCAAAGCTTTACTATATAAAGCTTTGAGGAGTAGGTCATAAATTTGGCTTACTGCGACCGCTAGCAACGAAATAATGGGCGTTTCAGGCTTCAACTTTAACCAAAAATAATTGGCTAGCTTTAGGTTCTGTTGACGTAAAGAGGCAAAGATGAGAAAGTACCTGAAGTTGCTGATTTTAGTCAAAAAATTCTTCATGAAATCTCGTGTTAAGTTGGACGATTCTGCTTGGCAGCAAATTTTCGTTGTTCTGAGCCACCAACAAGACATCCGTATCAAAGACCCCAAAGCTTGTCGTCGTTTTCTGAATGCGGTTCTCTGGATTACTCGCACAGGTGCTCAATGGCGTGAATTACCCAAACGTTTTGGCAACTGGAACAGCCTCTACAAACGATATCGGCGTTGGTGTCAGAAGGGAGTTTGGCATCGTCTCTTGCAAGAAATGTCCCACTCTGCTGACTTAGAAAGTTTAATTCCCGATAGCACCATGATTCGTGCTCATCCCTGTGCAGCAGGAGCAAAAGGGGGTCAGAAAAACACTCTTTAGGAGGTTCTTGTGGCGGATTTAGTACCAAGTTACATGCTGTGGTAGATGCGTTGGGCAATCCGCTGCGGTTGCTTCTGACTCCAGGGCAAACCGCCGATATCAGTCAAGGAGAGGCATTGGTGGCTGGTTATCGAGCTCAACAGGTAATTGCCGATAAAGGCTATGATTGTGATGCTTTTGTGGTCTTGATTGAGGAAACTGGTGCTCAAGGCGTGATTCCGCCTCGTTCTGGTCGCCTCAACCCTAGAGATTACGATTCACATCTGTACAAGGAGCGACATCTAGTTGAGTGCTTTTTTAACAAACTTAAATACTATCGTCGCGTTTTCAGCCGTTTTGACAAAACTGACGAATGTTATTTGGGATTTGCCGAATTTGCTTCGGCTTTAATTTGGTTGCGTTAATTGTGTCAACAGAACCTAATAAAAACCATTTTTTATAATTTTTAACTCAAATTTAACAGGTCCACTACTAAGCTCGACTTTATAATTAAAATTAAAACTGATTTTTTTTAAACCGCACCGCTATTTTTATCAAAAACAACCGCAATTGTTTTAAAAATTAATTTAAGATCGTATTGCAAACTCCAGTTGCGCTGATAGTGCAAATCCAATTTAATCACATCCTCAAAATTACGTACTTGCGATCTACCGTTGACTTGCCATTCTCCTGTCATACCAGGTTTGACATCTAACCTTTGCCATTCTGGTACTTGATAGACTTCTACTTCTTCTGGTGTAGGAGGACGAGTTCCCACTAAGCTCATATCGCCTTTAAAAACGTTCCAAAACTGGGGTAATTCATCCAGACTAGTGCGCCGTAGAAAACGACCGACTTTGGTAACCCGAGGATCGTTATCGTTTTTAAAAAAAGCACCACTAGCCTGATTTTCTATTTGATGCTTCATAGCTTCGGCGTTGGCATACATGGAGCGAAACTTCCAGATTTGAAACTTTTTCCCCATCCATCCGCAACGAGTTTGATGAAAAAACACCGAACCGGGACTATCGAGCTTAATGGCAACTGCTATGGGTACGAAGATAATTGCGGTAAGAGCCAAACCTACCATCGAGCCCACAATATCGATCGCTCTTTTGAACCAAGAACGTACTGAGGGATGTGTTTCTGGTCTTTCTCGATTAGACCATTTTGCCGAAGAATTAATTTTAAGTACCTCGATTAAGCCTGTCATTGACAGAGTTGCCATTACCGGAGGCTGTACCGCTTCTAAAACTAATTCTATTTCTGCTGTTCGTGCCGCTTTATAATTGGCGACCAATGCCCCGATCCCGCTACTATCAATAAATCTGGTTTGACCAAAGTCTAAAATTAACTTTTGATGGGTTTTAACTCGGGTTAGCAGTTGGCACACGGTTTGTTTGAAGGCTACTGCTTCTAACAAAGTTAGACGCTCTGGGAGTTCGACGACAGGATTGTCCTGGGAATATGTAATGGGAAATTCAATTTTAGAAGTTTTATCGGTCATTACTTCTTGAGTTTAACTTATAGCCTACAACCAGAAATCGTTAATCGAGAGTTGTTTGATGAAGATTACCCCATCTGGGCGCTCGAACAAGTTTCACCGCCTAACATCCTTTAATGCTTGCCTAAAAAATAAACATTCAAACAATATTTATTATTTAGGTTAGATTATTCTAAATACACATGTATATTATATTATTGGTAGGCTAGCTTCGCTCTACGATTTTATAATTCAATGCAGATTATAGCTCGAATAAATTTTTAATCGTCTAAACCCTCGCGAACAATGTCTTAGCTTTTTGCGAGACGATTGACACGCAGATAGAAAAAACAACTCTCTCCTTTGTTGCGCTATTTAGGGCTCGGGAAACCCGAGCGAGTTAGATCGCTTTTACAGCGGCGGGTGTTGCTTAACTTCTTCCTAAAGGTTCGCTGCTACGTTCTTTCATTCGCGCTTTAGCTTTAGAGGCACTACGACGTAGAGACTGTAAACGTTCTTCGTATTTTTTACGTCGGCGACGACTGGGAGTTTGTTCGATGAGAGTTTTTAAAGCACTACCCAGACTTTTATAAGCATTGGGTAAAGAATAACCAAACCGAGTTGCTAGGGCAATGGCTTTTTCGTCTGCTTCAATTGCTTCTGTGAGAGTTTTTTCAGCATTGTTTTTTTGCCAGAGTCGATAGCCAGAAACGCCGCACAAAGACAGAGCTAGTAAAAGCAACAGACCATCTTGCACCCACAGTTCCCCTACGGCACCACCCAAACCGATCGCCAAAGCTGCCATTTCCCATCCTTCTCGAGGAATGGTATCGTTTTGAATTCTGGCTACTTCATGCCAAAACAGTAAGTTGCGCTGATCGATCGCCAAACTATCCCATTTTGCCAAATCGATCTGAATTTCGATTTCGTCTTTACCGATTTCTTCACTGCGAATTAGAGGGGGGTTTACTTCTGTCGTACCTTCGACAATTACCCAGCTTTGTAGTTCGGGAGGCAATAGAGTTTTTAAACGTCGTAGTTCGTTTATTTCTGCTCTAGCTGAGGTTGCATAACTCATATTAGATTTACCAATAATTAAATTTCGAGTCTAAATTTTGTAGTCTAGCTACTTTTTTTATCATATCCAAATTTATCGGCTCGATAAAATACCTATAGCTTCGAGAATTCTCAGACCTAGTAATTTTCTAGTAAATAAATTCTCCAGCCAGCTTTAACCGCTGGTAAACTTAGTTGAAGTTTAAAACTCGGAACGGTTGTTTATATGTTTAAGCAGCGCGATCGCTATTTGACATCGATGGTTTTTTTGGGCTTAGGCATTTTGTCTAGCTGGATTTTGAGTTATTCGCTCGAACATATTGCTGCTTGGGCTAGTTCTCCTCAGCTCGTAAGCCAAGCCAATAATGGAGTCGAACTAGGAGCGACAGTATCTCAAGTCAACTGGTTTCAAGCAATTGTCTTGGGTTTCGTTCAAGGGGCAACTGAATTCATTCCGATCAGCAGCACGGCGCACCTTAAAGCCGTACCGGTATTTTTAGGTTGGGGCGATCCTGGAGTGGCTTTTGCCGCAACGATCCAGTTGGGCAGTATTGCTGCAGTCCTGTGGTATTTTTGGGCGGATTTAACCCAAATTACCAGGGGGATGATAACCGCAGTAGCTAAATCCAATTACCAATCTCAAGATTTTTGGCTGGCGGTAGGAATTGCGGTAGGAACGATTCCGATCGTGATTGCTGGTTTGGGAATTAAGATTTTTATTCCCGATTTCGATAATTCTCCTCTCCGCAGCATGACGGCGATCGCCATTGCTTCGATTGTCATGGCTTTGTTGCTGGCTTTAGCTGAAACGGTGGGCAATCAAAAACGGGATTTTAAGGATTTAACGGCAAAAGATGGGGTTGTTGTGGGCATAGCTCAGGTTTTAGCTTTAATACCTGGAGTATCTCGTTCTGGTTCGACGATAACCGCGGGATTGTTTTACAACTTAGAACGGGCGACAGCGGCGCGGTTTTCTTTTTTGTTGGGTATTCCTGCTATTACTCTAGCAGGGTTGGTAGAGTTAAACAGCCTATTAGAAGAGTCCGGTACGGGAAATTCGGGATTGGTACCTTTAATCGCGGGGTTAATTTCTTCGGCAATATTTTCTTATTTGGCGATCGCCTGGCTAATTAAATTTTTACAGAACAGAAGTACTTGGGTATTTGTCTGGTACCGATTGGGCTTCGGGGTGTTTATTTTAATCGCTTTGGGTTTGGATTGGCTGTAAATAGCTAACGAATTAGCTAGAATATAAACCGCTGCGATAACTAGCTTTGAAGAGACGCTCGCAACTATTAACTATTTATGAGTCAAGCTTCGATTCAACCAGCTAAGATAAATAAAGTTCTACCGGGTTCGATCGCCGCGGAGATTGGCTTTGAACCTGGAGATGCGATCGTTTCGATTAACCATACCCGTCCCCGCGACTTAATCGACTATCGCTTTCTCTGTAGCGATGAATATTTGGAATTAGAAGTAGTTGACGAGTCTGGTAAAACTCATTGGGTAGAAATCGAAAAAGATTATGATGACGATTTGGGCTTAGAATTTGCCACTGCTTTGTTTGATGGCTTGATTCAGTGCAATAATCGCTGTCCTTTTTGTTTTATCGACCAACAGCCCCCAGGTAAACGGGAAAGTCTTTACTACAAAGACGACGATTATCGTCTCAGTTTTCTTTATGGCAGCTATCTCACTCTAACTAATCTGACCGAAGCCGAATGGCGCAGGATCGAACAGTTGCGTCTGTCACCTTTATATGTTTCCGTACACGCTACCGAACCAGAAGTCAGAAATCGTCTCTTAAAAAATCCCCGTGCGGGACAAATTATGTCTCAGTTACGATGGTTTCAGGAAAGACGCTTGCAACTCCACGCTCAAGTAGTAGTTTGTCCCGGTATTAACGATGGGATACATTTAGAGAGAACTTTACTCGATTTAGCCTCTTTTCATCAGGGCGAACTGCCTACTGTAGCTTCGGTGGCGGTAGTTCCCGTCGGTTTGACTCGTTTTCGCCCCCCAGAGGATGAATTAACACCCCTCAGTCAGCAACAAGCTGCCGAGGTAATCAATTCCGTAGGGCAACTACAGTCAAAGTTTCGCCAACAGTTTGGTAGTAACTTAGTTTGGTTAGCAGATGAATGGTTTTTAATGGCCAGACAGAAAGTTCCTTCAGAGTCTCACTATGAGGAATATCCTCAAATTGGTAACGGTGTAGGCTCAATTCGTCTGTTTCTTGAGGAATTTCAAGCTACAGCCAACCAGATGTTGCCCAAAAGTATCGCTAAATTCCGTTGCTTGACTTGGGTAGTAGGTAATGCTGTAGAACGGGCTTTTCAACCTCTAGTGGCAAGATTAAATATGGTAGAGGGGCTGAGAGTTAACTTAGTTGCCTTGCGTAGTGAGTATTGGGGACAGGATATTACAGTAACTGGTTTGTTAACGGGACAAGATTTACTCGCCGGTTTGAGCGAGCGAGAATTGGGCGATGGAGTGTTATTACCTTCTGTAATGCTGAAGCATGACGATACTAGATTTTTAGACGATTTCACTGTCAAAGAGCTAGGCGATCGCTTGAGTATAGATATATTTCCCGTCAGTAGTGTTAGGGAATTAATTGAAAAATGTCTTGTTTGAGTTAATTTGTGTCTTGGGTAGTGCTAAAGATGTAATGAAGCATTATAGTAATGCACGAAGTGCCAGATAGCACCTAGATGATTCTCTAATGATTTGGAAAATGATAGGGTTTTTCCCACTAATCGAGATACTCTTTGTCTAAGAGTATTGTTAAACCGTTCAATATAACTTGTTCTTCCTGTTTCTTTTCCCACTGCTTGATGGGGTTGTTGAGGAAATACCGTCTCATAAGCTGCCCAAAAATCAGACGATAGACAGGAGGTAGCGAATTCCACAGTTCTGGCGCTGCTTGTTCGCTGCGATTGCGCTCCGCGCAGTGGCAAAGCCAATCGCCAATTGTTACCCCAACGATTTCACGAGTTTTGGAATCCAAAGCTAACCAGACCCATTGTTTATTTCCTTGATGGTCTACAAATGACACGGGGCTTTCAAGGTGCGGAACCTGTGTCCGCACACAGCCCCTCCACATTGCATCACACTGCTTCGTCAATTTCCCCTTTTTTTGGGTGTGACTTTTATTTCTCTGGGAACTAGAGCATATTTATTTATGGTTAACATAGGTTTGAAGCCACTTTTCTGACACTTCAACTGCTCGTGCAATACCTGCCAAAGAAATTCTTTCTAATCAGAGCCTGTCAATCAACTCCCGTTTCTCTTGATTAACGACGATTTTTTGCGGTTTCTCTACAAATTGACGATGACATTGATTACATCTAAACCTTTGTTTTCCGTTGTGAATCCGACCATTTTTGACAATTTTCTCAGAATGGCAGCTTGGACAAGTAGGCTTTGCTCTCGAGTTATTTAAGCTCGACGTTTATTTTAGATCGTTACTTCTACAGGACTACCGATAATTTTTAGAGCGAAATAGCTGGAATTGTAGCTTTCGAACAATTGAATTTTTAAAGTATTGTTCGCTCGCCAATTACCTCGTCGGTCTTAGCTGCGGCTAAATTGGTCTGGCGAAAGTCGGCATTGATTAAAATGGCTCTTCTAAAATTGGCTCCTGCTAAATTGGCACCGCGAAAATCAGTTTTGGTGAGATTGGCACCGCTAAAGTCGGCTCCTTGCAAATTGGCATTTTTGAAACTGGAATAGCTGCAGTTCGTCCATCGAAAATCTGCACCAATAGCGATCGCCTCACTGAGATCGACGGCAAATAAATAAGCTCGGCAAAAATGAGCGGCGATCGCCTTGAGACGATGTAAATTAGTTTTGTAAAAATGGGTCTCTTGAAGTTCGGCTTCGTAAAAATTAGCCGCTGCTAAATTAGCTTCCATAAAATTGGCTTGAGTTAGCTCGGCTTCACTAAGATTGCTGCGATCGAGCTTGGCTCCGATAAAACTAGCCTGGTAGAAATTGGCTTTTCTCATCGAAGTTCCAATCAGATTGGCATGGTAGAAATTTGCCCGTTGACAGTTAGCTCGACGTAAATCTGCACCAATTAAATTACTCAGACTGAGATCGGCAGCGATTAGGTTGGCAAAACGTAGGTCGCTATTGCTTAAATTGGCTTGTTGTAAATTGGCATCGCTCAATTCGGCTGCCTGCAGATTAGCACTGCTGAGGTCGGCATCACTCAATCCTGCCGCACGCAAATTAGCGCGAGTTAAATTAGCTTTCGCCAGATAAACTTCTCGCAAACAAATGCCGCTGAGATTGGCATCAATCAGATCTGGTTCTTGGCGATCGCCATCGTCGATCCATTCAATCCAGCTTTGAGTACCTCGTTTTAATCTCGTTAAGTGTTCTACATTTGCCATCTCCATTACCTCCGCTATGCTAGCGGCTACTGCACTCCGATCTACTATCGCTCATTAAGATCTTTATTATCCCTCGAATTAGTCTTTGACTGTTCTCGATACTAGAAATAGAAATTAAACTGGAGCTATTCATGCCCATTTTGGCTAAAACTATCTCGTCCCGCTACGCTTTCAATTGCTGTTAAAGCTGCCTGGGAACCAGCGATGATATCTCTTTCTTCTCCTCCTAAATACAATCGCCCAAAACTACCTACTGCATTGACCTGAAGAATATTAATCAGTGCTGCTTTTTCTGCTTCATTAGCTGCTAGCGCGGCATAGGCGGCAGGCTGAACTTCTAAAACGTAAAGAGTTTGTCCCGCTAACAACATCTGACCGCGACGATTGCGGTTGACCAACTGAGCTTGATAAGCATCGATATTGCGAATGATTTGACTAGAGACTACTTTTGGTTTGAGACAATCGCTTTGACTGGCTTCTAAAGCCTGTAAAATTGCTCTTCCGGCCGCTCTAACTTCTCCTTGTTTGTTGGCATGAATTTCTAACAAACCATACAATCTCTCGACAAATTGAACTCCCGGTCTAACTACAGCCGCCTTGAGAGCTACATCCGTAATTCGATTAATTTCAATACCAGGAGAAATTTCGATCCACAAAGAGGCATCTCCAGGCAAAGGTAAAAAACCCAACGCTACAGTACCAATATATGCTGCGTGCTGGAGTTGTAATCTGTCTAAATATACATAACTGCGAAGTTCTACACCCAAAGCATCAATCCTCTTCTCCAAAATTAAGTCCAGACCACCAAAGTAATCTTCGACCATTCTCCAGCTAAGCAGTTTCTGTCTGCAATTGTAAAGACTCAATTGCTATTTGAGAGGCTAAACTAAAATTTAATCCCCTCAGCTCGTTTGGTAGCAAATAACTGAAAAGGAGGTTATATTTTAGGCTTGATATTTTCTGTTTCTTTCAGACTTAACGAATACCTAGTTCGTTGGACGCTCACGTATATTTAACCGAAAATATTATAAATTTATTTTGTTTGGTAAGAGTGAGCGAGCTTCAATCTTGTTAGGTAAAACTTAAAAATTTCGACTGTAATTTTAAAGTATGCAGAGATGAATCCATTTTTATTTGTAACTGACTTGGACAATACATTAGTTGGAGATGATGGAGCTTTAAAAACTCTCAATCAACTCTTAGCCGCTCACCGCCAACAGTTTGGCACTAAGATCGTTTATGCCACCGGACGTTCTCTCTATCTCTATCGGCTACTGGCAAAAGCGAAATTTTTGTTACCTCCAGATGCTTTAATTACTTCTGTCGGTACAGAAATGTATTTCGATTCGAAGCGAGAAGTTTGCGATCCTGAGTGGGCAGAGATTTTGTCTCAGGGATGGAATCGCGAAGAAATAGTATCGATTGCAAGTAATATAAAAGAGCTACAGTTTCAGCCCGATTCCGAACAAAATCCGTTTAAGATTAGTTATTATCTAGCGCAATCGATAGCCGAGGAAGTAATCGATAAATTAAAAACCAAGCTGAGCGACCGCGGTTATCAAGTAAAATTAATTTACAGTGGCGGTCAAGATTTAGATTTATTACCTCCTAATGGTGATAAGGGTTTGGCGGTCAAATTTCTACGAGAGCGATGGAATATTGCTGCTGCTAAAACCGTGACTTGCGGCGATTCTGGCAATGATATCGCTCTATTAGCAGGTGAAGAAAAAGGAATTATTGTCGGTAATGCCAAACCCGAATTAAGTCAGTGGTATCGAAAAAACCAACATCAATCTCTATATTTTGCTCGGGCAGCTTGTGCTGGAGGAATTTTAGAAGGCTTGAGATATTTCAAGTTTCTTGAAAGTTAATTGCCAACTTTTTAGCTCGCAACCTTACTAATGATTAGTTATCTTAAAGGAAAGACCGCCGAGATTATTAAAACTACTAACAATCGCCTCATCTTAGTCTTAGAAGTTAATCACATCGGCTACGAAATTCAAATTCCTTCGCGTTTGGCACGTCAGCTATCGAGCGAAAACCCGGAACCCGTAAGAATTTTTACTCATTTGCAAATACAAGAAGACAGACAAGTTCTCTATGGTTTTGCCACTGCAGCAGAAAGAGATTTATTTCGTCAGTTAGTGGGGGTTAGCGGTATTGGAATGCAGTTGGGAATTGCAGCGATCGATACTTTGGGAATTTCCGATTTAGTAGGAGCGATCGTTTCGGGTAATGTCTCTACACTGTGTAAAATTCCTGGAGTAGGCAAAAAGACTGCTGAACGGATCGCCCTCGAATTAAAAACCAAACTCGCTCAATGGCGAAAACTAGCTGGAGTAGAAATCAAAACATCTAGCTCTTCTTTGATGCCTCAGCCAGAAATTCTCGAAGATTTGGAAATGACTTTACTGGCTTTAGGATACACCAATGAAGAGATCGAACAGGCAATTAACGCGATCGCCCAAAACGAGCTACTGTTAAAAAATCCCAATGTTGAAGAGTGGATTAGAAGTGCCATTGCTTGGTTTGGCGAATAACTTCAAGATTCATACTCAACGTGGTAAGCAAGATTAAGTATCTCTGCTCAGCAATTCTCTGACTGCCTCTCTAATAAATCTCTCATCTTCAGGGTTTTGAGCGGGATTGCCTGCCCGATGTCCCCAAATTGAGGGAATGGGGCGATATTCGGCATTGGGAATTAATTGGGCTTCAGTATGACAGTCTTCAGGAGTGAAATATAAATCTGTCGTTCCTGGCATTATTAAAGTTGTAGCGGCGATCGACTGTAGTGCTCGTTGATAATCTCCTCGGTAAGTTGGGTTATCGCTGACATCGCAGTGCAGCCAGGTGTCGATCGCTGCCAATAAATCGTGAGGATCCCGTCTGCGGTAGTTAGCTTCCCATCCTCGCAGCAAATAATCTTCTAAAGTCGCGTATCCAAACTGATAATAAATTCCCTCTCGATAGTATGCCTGAGATGCCGCCCAACTGGCATAAATGCGGGCAAAAGCTCGAAAACCGCGCTCTGGTATACTCTCAAACTTAGTGCCATTCCAAGCAGGATCGGCGGTTAGTGCAGTACGCAGGCTTTGTAGAAAAACTTTATTGTGATCGGTAGTACGAGCGGTGCCACAGAGGACAACGATACGCTCGACGCGATCGCGATATAATCCTCCCCAATGATAGGCTTGCTGCGCCCCCATCGACCAACCATAGACTAATGCTAGCTTTTCAATTTGAAATACTTCTCTTAACAACTGTTCTTGGGCGCGAACGTTATCTAAATGGGTAAACCAAAACCCCGTTTCTGCCAAACCACAAACTTCACAGTTACTTGGAGAACTGGACAAACCATTGCCAAACATATTGGGAATGATAATAAAATACTGGCTCGGATCGAGAATACTGTCAGGACGAATTAACCAGTCAATATCTGTATGTTGCGCTCCGTAGGAAGTCGGATAGAGAATGGCATTAGTGCGATCGCTGTTTAGTTCTCCGTAAGTTTGGTAAACTATGGTTGCTTCTGGCAATATCGCACCGCACTGCAAAGAGAAATCGGCGATCGTCAATTGGCTCTCCTTGTTCTTCATGAGATTAATTCTCAAAAGTCACTGGAGACTTAGCATAGATTATGCACATATTAAAACTGCCTCAAAAATCTTAAATCGCTATTATACAAACGGCGAATATCGTCAATTTGGTGTAATACCATGGCAAATCTCTCTACACCAAAACCCGCAGCAAACCCCGCGTATACTTCAGGATCGTAACCGACTGCTTTGAGTACGTTAGGGTCTACCATACCGCAACCCATGACTTCCAACCATTTTCCTTGCCACTGCACGTCTACTTCGGCTGAGGGTTCGGTGAAGGGGAAGTAGCTGGCGCGAAACTGAACTGGTAACTCCGAACCGAACATTCGCTGTAAGAATTCTTTAATCGTACCTTTGAGATCGGTAAATTTTAATCCTTTGTCTACTGCTAATATTTCTACCTGATGGAAGACTGCTGAATGAGTAGCATCAACCGTATCGCGGCGATATACGCGACCGGGGGCAATAATTCTTATTGGCGGTTCGTGATTCTCCATGTAGCGAATTTGCACCGAGGAAGTATGTGTACGTAGTAAGTTTCCCCCTGGCAAATAAAAAGTATCCTGCATATCTCTAGCGGGGTGGTCTGGGGGAGTATTGAGAGCCTCAAAGTTATAATAGTCACTTTCTATCTGAGGTCCCGTAGCAACCGTATAACCCAAACCGACAAAAATATCTAAAACGCGATCGACCGTACCATTTAGGGGATGAATTCTACCCAAAGGACGACTGACTCCAGGCATAGTAACGTCAATAGTTTCAGCGGCGATCTTGGCGGCAATTTCTGCTTGCTGTAGTTTATCTTTTTGCTGGTCTAATTTAGTTTGAATTGCCTCTTTGACCACGTTAGCTTTATTACCTACAGCAGGACGTTCTTCGGGGCTTAATTTACCCATTCCTCGCAAAATTTGGGATAGTTGTCCCTTTTTGCCTAAATATCGAACTCTGATTTGTTCTAGTTCATCTAAGCTACTAGAACCAGCGATCGCACTGATGGCTTCGGTTTGTAGTTTTTCTAGTTGGAACTGAATGGGGGAGGTACTCATTACTAATTAGATTTACAATTTGGAGGGATCGAAGATAGATGTTATTTAATTGCGGCACATCTTAGTTTACCGAAAATTACCAGCCAAATATTTAACCAGGTTAAAAAATACTCTATTACTGTTAAACATGACTGACCGACAATCGCTTAATATTTTAATCAGCAACGATGATGGTATTTTTGCTTTAGGAGTGCGGGCTCTTGCCAATACACTAGCCCAAGCAGGTTACCAAATTACCGTCGTCTGTCCCGATCGCGAACGTTCGGCAACAGGACACGGACTGACTATCCATCACCCACTTCGCGCCGAGCAGATCGATTCGATGTTTGACGAGAGAGTTACTGCCTGGTCTTGTTCTGGTACCCCTGCCGACTGCGTCAAGTTTGCTCTCAATGCAGTATGTAGCGATCGCCCCAGTTTGGTTCTGTCGGGGATCAATCACGGTCCCAATCTCGGTACAGATGTATTGTATTCGGGAACGGTTTCGGCGGCGATGGAAGGTGCTTTAGAAGGAATACCCAGTGTCGCTTTAAGTTTGGCAAGCTTTAGCAACTTTGAGTTTCAAACTGCCGCTAATGTCGCGCTTAAGTTAGTCAATCGCCTAGTCAAAACTGAGTTTTCCCAACCGCCCTTACTCAGCGTCAATATTCCGCCAGTAGACGAAACAGAGATTGCGGGAATGCTGGTCACTCGTCAGGGATTGCGCCGCTACATCGAAAAGTTTGAAAAAAGACTCGATCCTCGTGGCAAAAGCTACTATTGGCTGGCAGGAGAGATTGTTGAAGATATCGAGCAACCAATAGATAACAACTTACCGCCCTATATTTTGACTGACGTACAGGCAATCCGCGAGCATTATGTTACTATTACCCCTTTACAATATAATTTAACTAACGCCGCGATCGCCAAACAGCTTTACGGACAAAATTGGCTGAAAGTGTAATATGGTTTATTTTTTAGTTAATACAAATGATTAGTAGGGAGATGGGGAGATAAGGAAATAGGGAGAAATTATCTGTCTCATGACTAGTGGAGCTTAGCTTAAATACAACCACGATTAAGATGGTCTCAATTTATTTACCGCTCGGCTTGGCTATGGTAAGGATATTTACGCTCTCGTCTACAGGGATTAATTTAAATTTTGTCGCTCTAAAGTTAAATTATTAAATTTTGTCGCTCTAAAGTTAAATTAGCAATCTCAAACCCGCAATTATTAGCAAAGCCAGGGTAATGCGCCTGAAAATAATAGGATTTAGTTTAGTAGAAAATACGATCCCCAGCCATAGTCCGCAAGCAAAACCAGGAAGGCTACAAACGGCAAACTTCCAGACGGATACGGTTATGTTTCCCTGCCAGCCATGAGCGATCGTGGCCAGTAAAGAATTAAAGAAAAATAAAGCAGTTAAGTTACCTTTAAATTCTTTCGAACTCCAGCGACGACAGTTAGCATAGATAATTACTGGAGGACCGCCAACGGTGTACGCTCCAGTAAGAAGCCCCGATACGCCACCAAAAATATAAGTCCAGATAGTCGATTTCAAACTAGGCAAAGACAAATTGAGCCAATCATAGACAGCGTAACTAATAATTAAAATGCCCAAACCTTTTAGGGCAATTGCTTCAGGAAGGCGATCTAGTAATAAAGTACCCGTGGGAGTAGCAATTAAACAAGCGAGCGTCAGTCGCCCCACTGCTTTGAAATTGCAGTCGCGCCGATGATAATACCAAATTATCGCATTAAGCGTAATACTGACTAGGGTAACTAATGGTACTGCAATTTGTAGACCGATCGCTTGAGGCAAAAAAGACATGGCAACAATGGCAAAGCCAAATCCAGTAATGCTTTGAGTCAATGCTGCCAGAAAAGTAATACCACTAACAATCAGATATTCATTTCCATACAGATCCATTTATTTGAGAATCAGAACTGGACAGGGAGACAGCCGGACTACCCGCTCCGCTACCGAGCCCAGTAGAAAGCGACTTACGCCCTTGCGTCCGTGAGAAGGCATGACGATTAAATCCGTTCCAATTTCCTGAGCATAGTCTACAATTTCCGTGCTGGGATCGCCAATCTCCACGCCAATTTCGACTCCTTTATATCCCATTTCTTCGACCTTACTTTGTAGAAAGGCTGTAACTTTTTGCTTGCGTTCGGCATCGTTTAGTGTATTCCACATCGCTGCGGGATCGGCTGGATGGAGTGGAGTTAGAACGTGAATTAGCTTGAGAGATGAAATATCTTCTACGTATTCTTTAGCTGTGGCGATCGCCTGATATGACAGTTCCGAAAAATCAATCGGAACGAGAATGGATTTTTTAGTAGTGCTCATAGTTTACTTCCTCTATTTCAACAAGGGTTCTCTGGCTTCTATCGTCTCTGCTAGCATTTCTCCAGACTTGAGTAC
Source organism: Myxosarcina sp. GI1(2024) (assembly GCF_053543375.1). Taxonomy (NCBI): domain Bacteria; kingdom Bacillati; phylum Cyanobacteriota; class Cyanophyceae; order Pleurocapsales; family Pleurocapsaceae; genus Myxosarcina; species Myxosarcina sp. GI1(2024). The sequence goes on from NZ_JBKGTY010000010.1 coordinate 16,541, forward strand.
GAGACATATAATTTTTTAGCTCTCTAGCAATTAACCCCGACATAAAAAAACAGCCTAATAGATTGAGTAGGGACATAACCAGTGCCAAAATATCGCTAAAATCGAGCACGGAACCGAGATTGACTACCGAACCGATGAAAATGCAAAGCAGAAATAATATTTTGTAAGAGTTAATAGTGCAATTGTCATAATTTCAGTGATTTGGGCTAAGAACAACTCGGCAATCCAAGTAGCCTAATTTATAAATATTCGTTTTACAAAAAAAATACGGAAGTAAGAAGATCTGTTTCTAAAATCTCGATATTTTTTAAAGATAGAGCGGTAGAGGCAGGATTACCGGCATAGGTATTAATTAATATGGCGAAAATGGCAAGTAGCATCAGTTTTGTCTAAAAATGCTTCAAAGATATGTTCCTGGGTAACTGTTGCCTACAGGGGTAAATAATCACTGGTAATACCTTTTCTCAAAGTAATTATATCTGGTTTGACTTCCCAGTGTTCGTGTCCGAACATCTTGCCCAAGCTTCCGAAACCACTAACCACCTCATCAAAGATTAATAGAATACCGTAGCGATCGCAAATATCCCTCAGCATAGGTAAGTACTCATCGGGAGGTATGATAACACCACCGCCAGAAATCACTGGTTCGACAATAATTGCCGCAACGGTTTTGGCTCCTTCGGGAATAACCGTATTTTCAATTGTTGATTATCGATCGTCGGAAATTTCGAAATTATAGTCATTCGAGTTAATTTCCGTACGCTTTGATTATTGTCAATTTATAGTTATGTTTGACTTTTGTTAACCTTCATAACTACGATTTCTATTGGAAATCACTATAAAATTGAGTCTGCGATCGCGCTGTAGGTTCTTAAAACATCTAGAAAAGCAAAAACTGCAGGAGTATGGAGAGCATCTTTTAGCATTGCCGCTTGAATGTTTCTCTCTAGAGGAGTCGGTAAAGAATAAACTGTTAATTGTTCGGGAATGGGTTCGGCAGCTAGTCGCGGCATAATTGCCGCACCCAAACCCTGCATGGCTATAGCAACTATAGTAGAGTCTTCCCGCATTTCATAGGCAATATTTACTGGTTTTGGCGACTGCTGTAAGTATTTACGAATTGCTAAAGAACAGCTACTTTTTGCCGAAAGAATTAAAGGAAATTTAGCCAGTTGTTTCCAAGTTAACTGTGTCTGTTTTAATTTTGAACTGCGACGCAACAAGACTACATATTCATCGCGATAAATTTCCCAGGTTTCGAATTCTTCGGAACAAGGTAAGTCAACTATTCCAATATCAGCTTGGCTCGAACGTAGAATACTTTCAATCTCAAAATGTTCGTCAACATCGTTAACATCAATCTTAATTGAGGGAAACTTACTGCGAAACTGAGCCATTAATGAGGGTAATATATGAGTCGCAGCACTGCGAAAGGCTAGTAATCTAACGTTACCTCCTCCCAAACCCTTAGCTCGATTGGCTTCTGTCGCTATCTTTTGGAGTAAACATAGTATTTCTCTAGCTGGCACGATTAACTGTTTTCCTACAGAAGTGAGATTTGCTCCATTACGTCCGCGATGAAATAAAATGACTCCCAATTCCGTTTCTAAAGTTGCGATCGCGTGACTGACTGCCGACTGAGAAATCTCTAAATGTAAAGCCGCCTCACTAAAATTGTGATAATCTGCTACCGCAACCAGAATTCGTAGCTGTGAAATTTTTAGTTTGTATGGATCGATCGCGCTCATAGATTTAATTGTCAATCTCTGGGAAATATCCAGTGAGATTAGTAATTGGCGTTCTCAGTCTTATTTCTACAGATTATCGTAAGAGCCGAGTAAGGATAGAAATATTTATCTATTAATTTTATTCATGTTTACCATGCAAACAATTTTTTGTTACTAAAAACTTTAATCGCTACAGTTTATTTAAAGCAAGTAAATAGAAGCAAAACATGAAAATTATTTTACGATCGATTGTAACTGGTAAAATAAGCACGAATTAAACTAATATAGCCAAACACAACTTATAGGCAAACTTTTTTGTCTATTCGCCAATTGAGTAAAAACAATACCCTATTTTTCTAAATTCAAAATTACGATGAATCTCAAGTTGTTTTTTATTCTAAAAGTGAATGAACCTTTTGTTTTAATAGTTGCTATTAATTAACCATTTTTGCTGGAGGTTTTAACTGTGAAAATTATTAGCTTGGTTGCCAAAACCTTGAGAAACATCGGTCATAACTTGCTAGTTAAAAAAACCGAGTTTCAAGTCGAACAAAAACGCGATCGCTACGGAAATTCATTTTGGCGGGTTTACGATTATACCACTAAAAAATCACATACTTTTGGTTCAGATCGAGATGTAAGAGCCTGGATTGAAAAACATCATCACAGTTTATAGAGCTATTTGTAAAAAACACCCAAACAGGAGAAAAAAATGAATTATTCTAATAATTCTTTAACCATTTCTGGATCGAGTGCCGAGGTTGGTTTGTCAAACAGCATTACTTTGGGCTGCCTCGCCAAAGCAGGACCGATCGCCAGTTGCTGTTGTTGTCCGCCAGAAAGCTGACCTGGATATTTATTGGCTTAAAGTTTAAAAAATACTGTGTTTTTCTATACGTTTACCCCAACTCGTAGTTACAAATCTTCATTAAACCAAGGCAAAACTATTACAATAAATACTAAAGAGCATATTTTAAACCTAACTGTATAAAGATATATGGCTGCTGCCGTCGTAATCGAACATTTACAAAAAAGTTATGGAGATGTCCAAGCCGTCAAAGACATCTCTTTTACTGTCAGGCAGGGAGAAATCTTTGGTTTACTCGGACCTAATGGTGCGGGTAAAACTACCACAATTCGCTGTCTGTGTACTCTCACTAAACCCGACGGGGGGAAAATTGAAGTAAGTGGCATTAGCGCGATCGCCAATCCCAAAGCAGTACGCAACCGATTGGGATATGTGGCACAAGAAGTAGCGATCGATAAGGTGTTGACGGGTCGAGAGTTACTGGAACTGCAAGCCGCACTGTATCATCTTCCCAAACAGGGAATGAAGCAGAGAATCGATCGATTAATCGAAGTTTTAGGATTAACTGACTACGCCGATAAAAAAACCGGTACATATTCGGGCGGTATCCGCAAACGTTTGGATTTAGCGGCGGGATTATTACATCAACCAGAAGTATTGGTTTTAGACGAACCTACCGTTGGTTTGGATATTGAAAGCCGCATAGTAGTATGGGAATTTTTGCGACAGCTAAAAGCCGCAGGAACTACAGTATTAATCACCAGTCATTATCTCGAAGAAATTGATGCTCTAGCCGATCGCTTGGCAATTATCGGTGACGGATTGGTAATCGATGAAGGTAGCCCTTCCGAATTAAAAGATAAAATCGGTGGCGATCGCGTCACTCTCCGTATCCGTGAGTTTACTCCCGACTCAGAAGCCGATAAAGCCAAGCACGTTTTGGAGTCTTTGCCCTTTGTTGAAGAAGTGATTATTAACCGAGTTCAGGGAAACTCAATTAATTTAATCGTGCAATCGGGACAGAGTTCTCTTAGCAACATCGAGCAATCTCTGGCTGAAGTAGATTTACCCACCTTTAGCCTCGCCCAATCTCGTCCCAGTCTCGATGACGTTTATCTCGCAGCCACGGGACAAACTATATTAGATGCGGAAATGGCAGCAGCGAGTACCAGAGATTTGAAAAAAGAGAAAAAACAACAAATGAAGTAATTTTTTATTTTGTAGGGGCAAAGGGTGAGGTGGCGTGGTCTTGGAAGGGGCTTAGCACCTGAAATTAATTCAGGTGACAGCCCCTCATCTTTCCCCTATGAGCGACTACCGAACCCGAAGGGCTATTTGCTCTATCTCAAAAGATCGATAATCAGAACATCAAGTAAACATTATGGATGCCAGTCAAAAAATTGATTCAGTATTAGCTCCCAACTCGGCACTCGATCGGGAAACTAAATATCGCTCCAGTCCGATTCAAGATTTTATCCAAGAGACTTCAGCACTTACCAAACGACTATTCATTCAACTGCAACGTCGTCCCTCGACTTTAATCGCAGGAATCATTCAGCCCTTTATGTGGTTGGTCTTGTTTGGTGCATTATTTAGCAAAGCTCCTCAAGGACTATTTGGTAACGACCTGAGTTATGCTAAATTCCTCGCCCCTGGAGTAATCGTGTTTACCGCCTTCTCTGGTGCCTTAAATGCCGGTTTACCCGTCATGTTCGATCGCGAGTTTGGCTTTCTCAACCGTTTGCTCGTTGCCCCGTTAGCAACTCGCTATTCGATTGTCGCGGCTTCAACGGTTTATATTATTGCTCTCAGTGTCATTCAAACTGCAGTAATTATTGCTGCCAGTGCCTTTTTGGGTGCGGGATTGCCAGGCATTGCTGGCTTGAGCGCGATCGCGGCGATCGTATTCCTCATTGTTTTAGGCGTAACGGCATTGAGTCTGGGTTTGGCATTTGCCCTACCAGGACACATCGAACTAATTGCAGTAGTATTTGTCACTAATTTACCTCTCTTGTTTGCCAGTACTGCTCTCGCGCCTTTAGAGTTTATGGCGGGTTGGCTACAAGTTATCGCCAGTTTCAATCCTCTGACTTATGCGATCGAACCAATTCGCTACATCTACCTGCATGGAGATTGGGCAATTGGCAGCATCGTGTTAAGTACTCCTTGGCTGGAATTTAGTTTTGGAGGTGTTATTCTGGTGTTGTTAGTTTTTGATGCTGTAGTCTTACTAACGATCCAACCTTTATTGCGCCGCCGCTTTGCTTAACGAATTTTGTTTGAATGTCTTCCCTCGTGAGGAGTTAAAAATGCCAATCAATAAAAGTCTTTTCTTGACGTTTGCCACAGCTTTTACCGTACTGGGTTCTGGTAGTTTATACGAATCTGCTTTGGCGCAATATCGCGAACCCGCCGATTCTGGTTATCAATCCAATGAAAAAGATTCTCTTTATGGTGATGGTATTACTGGAATCGATCCTGTAGATTTAATTCACCGCGCCAATCTGAGAAATAGTCGTACTGCTGAAGAGTTTCAAGTAGAATCCCAAGGACAGATTAATAATTCTGCTGCTGAATTCAAACAACTACAAGAGCAGAGAATCTTAGAGCAGCAGCGCTCTCCAAACGATGAAACTACTGCCAATTAATTATCATAGCCCGCCTGGCTGCTGGGGATTTAACTCGGACATTGGCAAACAAATCGGGGCGATCGCTATAGCGATCGCCCCAAAAAACTAATTGAATTAAATTATCAGACTTATAGCTGAGGAACGAATTGTTCTTTTTCTGGTACTTGAGTGTATTCAGAAACAATTTGTTTGAGCTCTTCACCGCTAATAGTTTCTTTTTCAATCAACAGATCGACTAAGCGATCGACTACTTCGCGGTTTTCTCTGATGATTTTGCGAGCTAAGTTGTGTCCTTGTTCGGTAATTTGACGGACGCGATCGTCAATTAAAGAAGCAACTTCTTCTGAATATTCAGAACGAGAGGTCAAACCCGCACCGAGGAAGACTTCTCCTCCTTGTCCTCCCAAGGCGATTGGACCGAGATCGCTCATACCGTAAATCGTAACCATTTGTCTTGCCATTTGGGTAACCTGTTGTAAGTCGCCCCCAGCACCAGTAGTCACTTCATCGTGACCGAAAACTTCTTCTTCAGCAGCTCGTCCGCCCATGGCACCCGCAATTCTCGCCATTAACTGCGATCTGGCAATCAATCCTTGCTCTTCACTAGGAGTAAACCAGGTCAAACCTTGAGCCTGTCCGCGAGGAATTAGAGTTACTTTCTGAACCGGATCGTGGTCTTTAACCAAAGTTCCTACGATGGCGTGTCCCACTTCGTGATAGGCAATTAAACGTTTGCTCTTACCATCTACTAAAGGCGTTCCTTCCATACCCGCCACTACGCGGTCTACGGCATCATCGATTTCTAGCATGGTGATAGCTTCTTTACGTCTTCTGGCGGTGAGAATGGCTGCTTCATTGAGTAAGTTAGCTAAGTCAGCACCAGAGAAACCGGGTGTCCGACGAGCGATGGTTTCTAAAGAAACTTCGGAGGCAATTTTTTTGTTGCGAGCGTGAACCTCTAAAATTTCCAAACGTCCTTTAATATCGGGATTATCGACGCTAACCTGGCGATCGAAACGACCGGGACGCATTAATGCCGAGTCTAGTACGTTGGGACGGTTGGTAGCAGCAATAATAATAATTCCTGTATTACCTTCAAAACCATCCATTTCGGTCAGTAACTGGTTGAGAGTCTGTTCTCTTTCGTCGTTACCGCCACCGATACCGGCACCTCTTTGACGACCGACTGCATCGATCTCATCGATAAAGATCAAACAAGGTGCGCTTTCTTTGGCTTTTTTAAACAGGTCGCGGACGCGAGAAGCACCGACACCGACAAACATTTCCACGAATTCCGAACCAGAAATACTAAAGAAAGGTACGCCAGCTTCACCAGCGATCGCTTTAGCGAGTAGGGTTTTACCAGTTCCAGGAGGTCCGATTAACAATACTCCTTTAGGGATTTTTGCCCCTACGGCAGTAAAGCGTTCGGGCTGTTTGAGAAAAGTAACGACTTCTTGTAATTCTTCTTTAGCCTCGTCAATTCCGGCGACATCATCGAACATAATTCCCGTTTTCGCTTCCATCTGGAAACGAGCGCGAGATTTACCAAAATTCATTGCCTGACCGGGACCGCCTGGCATATTGTTGGAACGGCGGAAAAGGAAAAATAAGGCACCAATCAACAGTACGGGAAAGATCAAGTTACCTAAAAGTCCCCAAACTGCTCCATCATTGCCGGCAGGATGATAATCAAAATTAACATCTGCTTCTCTCAGTTTGGCAATTAGTTCCGGGGAATTAGCCGGTAAATCGACTCTTAATTTTTGCAAACGATTATCTAACTGTGGATCTGCTGCCTCGACGATCGCCGTACGACCGTTTTCGTATAGTTCTACACTATTGACTCTGCCAGAGTTTAGATAGTCGAGGAAACGACCGTAGGTCATTCTAGTGCTAGCAGTATTACCTCCCAAGCCAGAATTAGCGACTGAGGAAAAGCTTCCCTGCCAGAGGAAAAAACCCACGACTAGCAAGGGTAATGTCCACAGGATGACGATTCTCCAAGAAAATTTTTTCATAAGGTAGATTGATTGTTATTTGAATTGAATATATTTAAGATTATTTTGGTTTTTATGGGCAATCGATACCTAATTATAATTTTTAGCGATGGTTACAACACGCTTAGTGGTATTATCTAAAGCCGATTGAATTAGTTTTTGTTCTTATTCAAAAAAAAAAAATTGTCAAGTCTATTTTACCTTTTATTATTTCTTCTTAATTAAATTTAACGTAATTCTCATTTTTAAAGCAAGCGGTAAACCGAAAAGCTAGAAAAATTAGAGGGCTAGTTGCCAAAAATTGAGATAAACAGTAAGTTTGATGGGCAGTACTTTACTGTATGGCTAAGCTTCCTCTTCTGATCATTGGTCAATATCTATAGTGCATACTAGGAACGAGAATCGAGATCGGGGTTTCTACTACGATAGTTGATGTTCGTCCTTAAATGGGGCAAATAGTAACGACCCATAACACTCTAATATCGAGATGAAAAATTCATCTTTACCGAAGAAAAAAAGTTTTCGTAGATCGAACCGTTGGTATAAGTGGCTATCACCTGGATTGTTTATCAAACGCTGGCTGCTGCTTAGTGCGACCGGCTTTTTTTTGGCAGTTATTGGTAGCGCGATTTGGGTCAAGCTAACTCCAATATACCGCCTATTAGAATTGACTTCACGACTTTTGGGATTTTTAGCTACGATTATTCCCAACTATATTTCTGGTCCGCTTGTCTTAATCGCAGGACTATTTTTAATGTTTTGGGGTCAATCGCGCACTGTAGGATCGATTAGCGATGTTTTCAAATTAGACAAAGATAAAGAATTAGTCGATCTCCTGCTCGCTCGTCGCCGCTTAAATCGCGGACCCAAGATTGTTGTCATTGGCGGTGGTACGGGGCTTTCAACTCTGTTAAGAGGGCTCAAACAATATAGTAGTAATATTACCGCAATCGTGACTGTAGCTGACGATGGGGGGTCTTCAGGGAGATTGAGACGAGAAATTGGCGTACAGCCCCCTGGAGATCTGCGTAATTGTCTGACAGCTTTAGCTGATGAAGAAGAGTTGCTGACAGAATTATTTCAATATCGCTTTCAAGCCGGAGATGGTTTGGTAGGTCACAGCTTTGGTAACTTGTTTCTCACGGCAATGAGTGAAATTACTGGCGATTTAGAACAGGCTGTGGCAGCTAGTTCTCAGGTATTGGCAGTTAGAGGAAAAGTCTTACCTGCCACCCTTAGCGATGTAAGTTTGTGGGCAGAGATGGAAGATGGCAGATTAATTGAGGGAGAATCGAATATTTCCCAAGCTGGCGGTCGAATTCGCGGTATCGGTTGTACGCCAGCATTTCCACCAGCATTACCTGCGGCAGTAGCGGCAATTAAAGAAGCTGAGTATATCATTATCGGTCCCGGTAGTCTCTATACCAGTATCATTCCTAATTTTTTAGTACCAGAAATTTGTGATGCGGTAGCTCGTTCTCGCGCACCTAGAATTTATATTTGTAACATCATGACCCAACCAGGAGAAACCGAAGGTTATACTGTTAGCGATCACATCAAAGCGATCGATCGCATTGGTAAACAGCAATTATTCGATGCGGTTTTAGTCCACCATGAATCTCCTTCTACCAAGTCTTTGGAACGTTACGCTAGAGAAAATTCTTATCCCGTTTATCTCGATCGCGAAGAAGTTGGCTATCTCAATCGCAGGGTTGTAATCGCTAATGTCATGGAAGAAGACCAGAAAAACGGTTATGTCCGACACGATCCGATTCAGTTGGCTAGAGTGCTACTGCGCTGGTATAGCGGTAAGTGGCACCCTAAGCTTTAAATACAACTATTTTTTTACTTCTAACGATTAACTGCTTTGTAGTTCGAGCGAGAAATAAAATTAAGTTTGACTAGGTTCTGTTGACACAATTAACGCAACCAAATTAAAGCCGAAGCAAATTCGGCAAATCCCAAATAACATTCGTCAGTTTTGTCAAAACGGCTGAAAACGCGACGATAGTATTTAAGTTTGTTAAAAAAGCACTCAACTAGATGTCGCTCCTTGTACAGATGTGAATCGTAATCTCTAGGGTTGAGGCGACCAGAACGAGGCGGAATCACGCCTTGAGCACCAGTTTCCTCAATCAAGACCACAAAAGCATCACAATCATAGCCTTTATCGGCAATTACCTGTTGAGCTCGATAACCAGCCACCAATGCCTCTCCTTGACTGATATCGGCGGTTTGCCCTGGAGTCAGAAGCAACCGCAGCGGATTGCCCAACGCATCTACCACAGCATGTAACTTGGTACTAAATCCGCCACAAGAACCTCCTAAAGAGTGTTTTTCTGACCCCCTTTTGCTCCTGCTGCACAGGGATGAGCACGAATCATGGTGCTATCGGGAATTAAACTTTCTAAGTCAGCAGAGTGGGACATTTCTTGCAAGAGACGATGCCAAACTCCCTTCTGACACCAACGCCGATATCGTTTGTAGAGGCTGTTCCAGTTGCCAAAACGTTTGGGTAATTCACGCCATTGAGCACCTGTGCGAGTAATCCAGAGAACCGCATTCAGAAAACGACGACAAGCTTTGGGGTCTTTGATACGGATGTCTTGTTGGTGGCTCAGAACAACGAAAATTTGCTGCCAAGCAGAATCGTCCAACTTAACACGAGATTTCATGAAGAATTTTTTGACTAAAATCAGCAACTTCAGGTACTTTCTCATCTTTGCCTCTTTACGTCAACAGAACCTAGTTGTCTGTTGAATTTTTGGCTGAGTTTGGGCATGTATTAAATGTTGGTTTCTAATCTGTACTTTATAACTAAACTCAATGGTGATTTTGTACCGAATTTTTGTGATAAGTTTGTTTTCCATGGGGACAATTTTCTGGTTTGATGCTTCTGTTTTAGCCGTGTCCCAGATAAATACTGTCGATATTTTTAATGCTGGAGTCAATAATCTACGTCAGCATAACTATCGACAAGCTTTAAATAATTTTACTCAAGTAATTACTCGCCAAGATAATTTTATTGATGCGGCTTATAGCAATCGCTGTTTGGTTAATTTGCAGTTACAAGACTATGCTGCTGCTGAAGCTGACTGTACTATGGCTATCGCTGGCAATCCTAAAAATGTTGAAGCCCATCTTAATTTAGGATTGAGTTATTATCATCAAGATCGATACGAACGAGCGATCGCTCAATATCGGCAGGTTGTTCGACAAAATACTAATGACTATCGAGCTTATTACAATTTGGGTTTAGCTTATTTTGCTTTGAAAAATTATCAACAAGCCAGAGAAAATTACAATTTAGCTTTAATATCTCCTCGTTCTATTCCTACTCCACAAAAAACTCTAATTTATAACGATCGCGCTCTAACTTATATGATGTTGAGCGATTACAAACGAGCGATCGCCGATACCGAACGAGCTATTGACTTGGAACATCGTAACTATACAGCTTACTTTAATCGAGGTTGCGCTCATCATCGACGGGGAAATTATCTAGCAGCCATTGAGGATTTTACTAAAGTATTGCAGCTAAAACCCGAATTTACTCAAGCATACGTCAATCGGGGAATTTTGCAGCATCGAATGGGAAACGACCGTGCGGCATTTATCGATTTGGATGCTGCCTTACGGCAATACAAAGAACGAGAAGAGCTTTCTGCTTACGAACGAGTTTCAAATCTCAAACAGCAGCTTATTTACTCTCAACCGAGTCAAATAGGGTAAATTCTAAGTACTCGCGCGATCGAGTAGCACGAAGTCAAATATAATTTGACCTTACAAGACACTGCTAAAATTTTAGCTCTAACAAAATGAAGAATTCGTTTGAAAAAAATTTAGTCATAGGGTTGTTGTTGACCACGTTAGCAATTCCAGTAGTAGCTCATAATGTAGAAATATCAAATGAAGTAGCAGCTACATTTCATATCGAACCCAATCACAATCCTCGTGCGGCAGAATCAACTGTAGCTTGGTTTGCCCTTACTCGACGTGGTGGCAAAACAATTCCCTTATCTCAATGCAACTGTGAATTAAACGTGTACACTCTACCTCGTGCTGCCAACCCTAGCCCAGTCCTAAAACCTACTTTGCAAGCAATTGATGTGGAAAAATATCGAGAAATTCCTAGTGCTAGTATTAGCTTTCCTCAAGCGGGAGCCTACGAACTAGTAATCAGCGGCACGGCAAAAGATGGAACTTCCTTTCAACCATTTGAGTTAAGCTATACAGTTAATGTCAGACCTTAAAGTGAACATATTACTCCTTAAAAGGATTACTAAGAGCGGGATTATTAATAAACTCTTTATCAGTTAAACTACGTAAGAAAGCCAGTAAATCTTGCTTTTCGGAAGAATTTAGTTTGAAACCTTTAACAAATCCGCTTTTGTAGGGGTTATAACCTTTGGAACTCGCTCTACCTCCAGCTTCGTAATGTTCGATAACCTCTTCTAAAGTAGCAATACTACCATCGTGCATATAAGGAGCGGTTAGAGCTATATTACGCAGGGTAGGAGCTTTAAAATGTCCCATATCTTCAGGGTTTTGCGTAATTTCATGTACTCCCGTATTTTGTGGGGGATAAGAGCCTTTACCGTCAATATTGTACAAACCAGTATTGTGAAAGGCAATCTCGGTAAATGCCAAGCGCTCGTGAACTACCGAGTCGCTGAAATTAATCCCGCCGTGACAGTGAAAGCATTCCAAACGCTCGCTATTAAAAAGTTTTTTACCTCTTTTAGCTGCCGCACTAATCGCATCGCTTTTGCCTTCATAACGATAGCGATCGTAAGCTGAATTAAAAGATAGCAAAGTTCTTTGAAAGCTAGCTAATGCTTTGGTTAAGTTGTCAATGTTTACGGGATTTTCTGCTGAAAAAGCCTTGGCAAACATTTGAGAATATTCAGGATCGTTTTGCAACCGCTCGATTATTTCTCGCTCTCTACCTACCATACCCATTTCTAGGGGATGTTCGCCAAATATGGGAATCAGTGCTTGACTTTCCAGGCGAGTTATTAGAGGATTTGCCCAAGTCAATACTGGATTATAGGCAATATTGGTCAAGCTCATAGTGTTACGGGGGTGGAGATCGTCTTTAGCTCCAATTGCCACTCGTCTACCATCGGTAAAAGCTAGGGATTGTTTGTGACAGGTAGCACAAGAATATTCACCCGTAATTGACAAAGCGCGATCGTAGAATAAATGTCTGCCCAACTCTACTTTAGCGGTACTCATGGGGTTAGTTTCTGGAACGACTGGTTCGGGTGTCCACTGTGGTAAATTCCAGTCGTATTCTGTAGCTACAGCCGAGTTACCGTCCATTGCCATAACTCGGCTCAAACCAATTGACAGGCAAATAGACAATGCAAAAACTAAAGCCCAACTAAACCAGCGATCGCGCATCAAACCAAACTATTTTTACTTCCACGGTTATTATTACTCAACACGAAAGAAAGTAAGTTCCTCGACAGTTTCTTCATTAAAGGACAAACCGAGGTTATTAAAGATCGGCATACAGTCCATGTCCTCTGGAGAAGACATACAGCCAGCAGGGGTATCTGGTTGATTGCTAGTTAAATCGGCTTGCGATACTAGGTTGGCTAAATCTGCTACTACAACATTGTTTTCGGGGTCAAAATTTTCTAACACGACATCGCTGCGATTAGGGTTACTGCATTCATAAGATTGGCTTCCTGTCTCCTGGCAGCCAGTACTACCAATATGAATTAAGAAAGTATTATTGCTACTGACATTTCGCTCGGTTTCACCGTGCTGCATTTCGCCATGATTCATTTCACCGTGATTCATCTGTTTGTTATTCATCGCGGTAGCTCGATTTTCCCAATCTACTCGTAAGAATTTATAGCCTCCTTGCCAATTCCACCACATTGAAGTGAGGTTTAAAGGCGAAGGTGCGATCGCAGCATCTTCGTGATTGAGTTGAGATGGTACTCCCAAGGTAAACTGTAAACCTCGATAATCTACTTGAGGCACCGTACCTACTACTATATTTCTGGTTTCAACCGTACCGTTAGCACAAGCACCAGTTTTATCTTCAAAGTCGAGCAGGGCAACATTTTGATACTGCCATTTACCGTCTTGCTCTAATTCTACAGGGACGGGATTTCCCTCGACATCTATTACAGCTACATCGGAAACATAAAAGCGAAAATCTGTAGCAGTTACGGCGGCTTCAGAACTACCTAAACCCGAATAGGTTTCGCCACAGCTAAATTGCTCGTCGCCTACTCGTCCGTCGAAGGTGATAATTATTTCTTGAGTATCCGTTTGAGCCTGTGTGTCCTGAGAAAATAAAGCGGGAGTTGCCAAACCTGTAACTGCACCAATGAATAATAGAGATTTATGGACAGAAGAAAATAACATTGTTTTTGTTAACACTGAACGAAAGATACTTTTGTATCTACTAATCTTTCACTTTAAGTAAAGTTAACTTCTCTTGTCCAACGACAGGCTGTCATACTTTAATTACTTGCATAGAAGCGAGATAGGATGAATTCGATCGAGTTTATAGAGTTTATGAAAAAAACAACTAATCACTAATCACTGCAAGATGATAGATTTGCTTTCGGTCGTCGCTTTGGGATTTTTAGGAAGTTTTGGTCACTGCGTGGGGATGTGCGGTCCTTTGACGGTAGCTTTTTCTTTGTCTCAGCCAGACAAATCTCAGAAATTTAGCGGGTTGAGATGTCATTTACTGCTAAATAGTGGCAGAATCATAAGTTATGCTTTGGTAGGCGCAGCTTTAGGCGGTTTGAGTTCGATTTTGATTGCTGGCGGTCAACTAGCAGGAATTGGCAGTAGTTTACGTCAAGCCATAACAATCTTTACGGGAGTGCTACTAATTTGGTTGGGTTTGAGACAAATAAAGCCTAACTGGTTGCCTCAGATGCCCTTTTTACATCCTATCAAGGGAAAATTGCACGAGCGGCTCAATTCTAGAATGATGAAGCTTGCCGTTCGAGAAACATGGTGGACACCTGCTTTATTAGGAGGAGTTTGGGGACTAATACCCTGTGGCTTCTTGTATACGGCACAGCTTAAGGCAGTAGAAACGAGTAATCTTTGGTTGGGTGCGCTGACAATGCTTAGTTTTGGTTTGGGCACCATGCCGACGATGCTGGGAGTAGGAGTATCGGCTTCTCGCTTAAGCGTAGACAAACGGGGACAACTATTTCGTATGGGTGGTTGGATAACGCTGGCGATCGGTATCTTAACTCTGTTACGAACGGATGCGATGATAGACTACACGGGACATGGCGCATTAATTTTGTTGATGCTAGCGTTGGTAGCTCGTCCCCTCAGTAGTTTTTATGCTGCACCTTTACGGTATCGCCGAGGGATTGGCGTTGCCTCTTTTATCTTGGCATTAGCTCACACCGGACATATGCTAGAGCATTCTCTAAACTGGAATACTCAGGCGATCGCTTTTATGCTGCCTCAACATCAGATAGGTATTATTGTTGGTATATTGGCACTATTATTGATGTTTCCTGCTGCTGTTACCAGTAACGATCGCTTTCAGCAAAGTTTGGGAAAATACTGGCGTAGAATTCATTTGTTAACCGTTCCTGCTTTAGTGCTAGCCGTAGCTCATACTATCTTGTCTGGTTCCCATTATCTAGGAGAATTGCAGTTAACTGATGCCCATCGCCTGCGAACTGTAGTAATTGGTGTATTGTGTATTTCAGTGCTAACAATGCGATCGCCCCTTTTCAAAAAAAGAATCATTTAGCCCAGAAGCCCTGTTGCTATTGACTACTATATTTTAGCTGCTGCTCAAACATCACTCACGTTACCAATTAAATACAGTAACGCCATGCGGACTGCTACCCCATTAGCTACCTGTTGGGGAATTAAACTCAATTGGGAATCGTCCATTAAGTCTGAAGTTATTTCCACGCCGCGATTTGTCGGACCTGGATGCAAAATTTTAACCTGGGGATGACACAATTTGAGGCGATCGCGTGTAATGCCAAATTGTTGGTGATATTCTCGCAAACTAGGAATAAAATTAGCGGTCATTCTTTCTTTTTGCAATCTTAAAGTCATGACAAAATCAGCATTATTTAAAGCTGGTACTAATTCCCAATGCAAAAATAATTTATCTTTCTGTGGGCGACCGACTAAATCTAAAAACAGTTTGGGTAGTAAAGTTGGTGGCGCAGCTAAATGTACTTCTGCTCCTGCAGTAGTCAAACTGTAGATATTGGAACGTGCCACTCTAGAATGAAGAATATCGCCAATAATAGCGATTTTTTTACCTTCTAATACTTCTAATCGCGGATTTTCTCGGTCTAGTGCCGTGGTGAGAGTAAATAAGTCTAATAACGCTTGGGAAGGATGTTGGTGTAAACCATCTCCCGCGTTGAGAATGCTAACTCCCGAATTGAGTCGATCCATCTCTGTGGCGATCGCCTGGGGAACTCCAGCCTGTTGATGTCGAATTACCATGATGTCCGCACCCATGGCTAGATAGGTTTTTGCCGTATCCAATATAGTCTCACCTTTGCTTAAGGAGGAGGTACCAGGAGAAAAGTTGAGAATATCTGCCGATAGTCGTTTGGCAGCCAATTCAAAACTGCTACGAGTTCTAGTGGAAGGCTCGAAGAACATATTAGCAACTACCTGTCCTTGAAGAGCGGGGACTTTTTTAGTTCTACCCGATAGCACTCCCCGGAAACCGACGGCAGTTTGCAAAATAGTTTCGTATTCAGCAGCAGTAAAATCGATTAAAGATAGGATGTGTCGTCGCGCCCATGTAGTTGCCATCACCCAAAAACTAGTGGAATGTAATCGGCAACCACAAGATTATCAGCTAATTTCATTTTCAACAATTACTTGTATGAAGATACATTAAATACCGATTGGTATTCTGTGCTTTTGTCAATCGTCCCTGGTTGACGATCGATTTTAGAGCTAACAGAACCGGAACATAAACAATAAAAGCGATCGCCTGAATAATCGAACGATAAGATAGAATGCGATCGCCTCGTCTAACCCACAAATATTTACGGCACTATTCGTAAAGCCAAGATTTGCGAATTGGTTCCCAATTAACTAATTCTTCGTCGTCAAACCAAAGAGCTACTTCTTTGCGAGCCGTCTCAATGGCATCAGAACCATGAATGAGATTGCGTCCGATACTCACGCCAAAATCGCCTCGAATCGAACCAGGAGCGGCAGAAATGGGGTTAGTTGCCCCAATCAAGTTTCTAGCAGCAGAGACGACGCTTTCACCTTCCCAAACCATCGCAATTACAGGAGCGGAAGTAATAAAATCGATTAAACCAGAAAAAAAAGATTTATCTTTATGAACTTCATAGTGTTTTTCTGCCAGTTCCCGCGAAACCGACATCATTTTTAGTCCTACTAAGGTAAAACCTTTGTCTTCAAATCTATTAACTATTTCTCCTACTAAATGACGCTGTACGCCATCTGGTTTAATCATGATAAAGGTGCGTTCCATCAACTCCCTCCAAATTTAGTTACAATTTTTTACAAATCCCAGATTAACTCAAATTTCCCCTTTTTTAACCTGTCGTCTAGTCAAAGCTAAATTTTAAGAATCTTCGCTGCGCTCTAATGCCAACTCAATTAGGCGATCGACTAACAGAGGAAAAGGTATGCCCGTAGCCGCCCAAAGACGAGGATACATACTGGTAGCGGTAAAACCAGGTAAAGTATTGATCTCATTGATAAAAACTTCTCCCGTAGCTTCGACATAGAAAAAATCAACTCTAGCTAATCCAGCAGCATCAACTGCGGCAAAAGCTTCAAGAGACATCGAGCGCAAGCGATCGCTTATTGCCTCGGGAAGGACTGCGGGTATGTTTAACCGTGCTAATCCCTCAGTGTATTTAGTCTCATAATCATAAAAATCGCTGTCAAAGGTAATTTCTCCCAATACCGAAGCCTGGGGATTATCGTTACCCAACACCGCACATTCTATTTCTCTGGCGACGACACCAGCTTCAACTACGATACGGCGATCGTAACTTGCAGCATTGTCTAAAGCCGCTTCTAATTCGTCGCGCGATCGCACTTTAGCAATCCCGACAGAAGAACCCAAATTCGCAGGTTTGACGAAACAGGGATATTCTAAGGTTGATTCAATCTCATCGCAGAGCTTGGGAAAACGGTGCGACCCCGCGTCAGCGTAAGACGCACTGGGTAGCGCACCAGAACAGGAGCTAGAACAAACATCGGCACGATTTACCGCTACATACTTTACTTGAGGTAGTCCCGCCCGAGCAAAGGCTACTTTCATCGCAATTTTATCCATACTCAATGCCGAACCCAAGACACCAGAACCGACAAAAGGAACTTGCATCAGTTTGAGTAAACCCTGTACGGTGCCGTCTTCGCCATTTGGTCCGTGTAAAATGGGAAACCAAACCTCTACTTCTCCGGCTTGTGGGGGAAATTGCCAAAGATTATCTTGACTTTTTCCTTCTAAAGGTTTGCCTGTAGTTAAAACCCGATCTGCCGACTCTCCGCTATGCCAAGCACCATTCTTATCGATGTAAACGGGCAAAACTTCGTATTTATTAGTATTTTCCGCCTGAGTTAAAGCCGAAGCGATCGCTCTTGCTGAAGTAATGGAGACTTGATGTTCTCCCGAACGTCCGCCAAATAAAAGCCCAATTTTTTTCTTTGCCATTAAATTCAATCGACTCAAAAATTTTATCTAGATGCTACATCATCTCGATCGGTTCTGGTCAAACCTATTGGAGATCTGGTGTTTGAAAAATACTTTTTAACAATAATCTTCATAACGGTACTCAAACAAAAATTATGCCCAAACAAAGCCTAAACTAGCTTTATAAGCTACGAATACGTCGCGATTTTGGTTCAGCCATGCGACAAAACGATAAGATATACCTGTACGAAAAGCTTCTAATGCTTCAGGAAATGTATTCAAAGGTTTGTTCGCCCAACGTCGTCTTAAACCTCCAGTTAACTTATGCCAAAGGATAAAAGTATAAGCACAAAAAACTAGAATGAAATGTCTTTCTAAACTCTTCTTATCTCTAACTTGATATTCTTTTAATCCTAACCATCCCTTGGCTTCTCGATAGAAAACTTCTACCCAGTTTCTCTGAGCATAAGTTTTAACTATCCATTGCTCTGTTACTATTTCTTCTTCAACGTTAGTGAGTAAGTAGTCAATATCTTCGGCATTTTCAACGACTGGTGCACTCATGACGATAGCTATTTTTCTGATTCCGTCTAGCCTTGATATTTCTGCTTTTACGATTGCCACCCACACAGTTCTAAGTTTTTCACCCTGAATTTGAATCTCCTTAAACTCCTTTGGGGATATTGATTTGGCATATTTATCTATTCTGATTGTTTCCGACTTTTCAGCGGAGCTTTTAACTAAAATTTTACGATTTTTTGCGATTCCTCCTATGTACTTTAGCTTGTTTATTTCTAATTGCTTCAGAAAAGATGTAAGGTAAACTTTTTTTACCATCATAGAGATGAGTTGTTACTAACACATTGCCATTATCTGTTTTGCCAATTTCCCCTATATACTGCCGTCCTACTCCTGCGGTAAAGTTGCCGCTCTTTCTATGTCCTGAATCGTCAATAATTAAGCTAAATCCTCTACTGATTTGGGTCTGTCTGCACTGGTTCATTACTTTTAGACGACGCTCGTTTATTTCGTTTGCCGACCAGGTTGCTTCAGTTAAGAAATGATGTAATTTATGGTACGTTACTCCTACCGCATCAGAAGCCATCTGATATATGTTTTTTCGCTCACTTTCTCCTAATAATCCTCCTAAATAATCTCTATACCCTCTTTTTTGCGCTTTGGTTTTCAATAAATCGTCAAAGCGTTTGCACCATTTATCAAAACAAGGAGGCATTGCTGCGGGAGTGGTTTCTTTCATTGGTTACTTCTTTGACGTAAAACACAACTTTGGCAAGTATTTTATCTCTTTTTGGCTTTGTTGATTGTTTAAGTACCGATAAGTTTGCCACTAAAATGCCACATTTAGTTGCTATGTTTGGGCATAAATAAATAGAATCGATAGCAGAGCGACTGAAATCGTGATGACAGCAACTTTACCTCACACACAAACTAAAACTAAGATCGAGCCTACTCAAGTCGAGCAACACAAACGCACTGTAGGAGTATTCGTTCATCATCGAGATGCCAAAGTAGCTATAGAAGACTTACGAGATGCAGGTTTTCCTCTAAATTGGATTAAACTTATTTCCCGTGACTGTTGGCGATATCATTGGCTGGATGGTTTGCATACTTGCGATCGCTTTGACGGACAATTTTTTGGTACTTCTGACCAATGTTGGCGATTTTTTCAGCGGCTTTTCCAACGGGGTAAATATTTAATTGCGATCGAAGCCCCTGGTCATTCTCTAGAGTATGCTGAAGCTATTTTAAGTCGTCGTCGCGGACGTGGAGAAGTTTGGCATCTTTAGAAAGTAAAAAGTAAAAAGTAGTGTTTTGTCAATTGACAATTGACGGGTAAAGGGAAAGGGGAAAAGGTTAAAGGAATTTATTTGTTTTTAGACAAATACCCATCAAAACAATGTTGACAGAGTAGTAGCAAGTTTTAAAAGGCAAAATTAAGCTCATCCCATTGGTGAATAGCGTGGAATTTCGTGTTAATTGTTGATGGTTGATAGTCAATGGAAATGAAGAATTAACAATGAACCATCAACAAATGTGGAGTGGGCTTTCCTCGTCGCTTTTAGTATAATTTCTCTGTCTGCAATAATCTCTGAGCTTTAATCCATCCTCATGTCTTTAACTGTTTACAATACTCTTACTCGTCGCAAAGAAGCTTTTGAAACTATCGAACCCAATCGAGTACTGATGTATTGTTGTGGCATTACCGTCTACGATTATTGCCATTTGGGTCATGCACGGACTTGTCTGGTGTGGGATGTAGTGCGTCGCTATTTACAGTGGTCTGGCTACGAGGTGGAATATATTCAAAATTTTACCGATATTGATGACAAAATTCTCAATCGTGCTAGAGAAGAAAAAACCTCGATGGAGGACGTATCGGAAAGGTTTATCGCAGCATATTTTGAAGATATGGAGAGATTGGGTGTGGGCAAAGCCGATGCCTATCCCCGTGCCACTCATACTTTAGATGGAATTAAACGTTTAGTATACGAACTAGAACAAAAAGGTTTTGCCTATCCTACTGCAGGAGATGTTTACTATACGGTGCGTCAATTTCCCGAATACGGTAAGCTATCGGGACGCAAGCTAGAAGACCTCCAGGCTGGTGCTAGCGGTAGAGTGGCGGTAGAGGATACCGAAGCTAGCAAGAAACGGGATCCGTTCGATTTTGCTCTCTGGAAAGGAGCGAAAGAAGGCGAACCAGCATGGGAATCACCTTGGGGAAAAGGTCGTCCTGGCTGGCATATTGAATGTTCGGCAATGGTTAGAGAGAGATTGGGGGAAACGATCGATCTGCACGTAGGCGGTAGCGATTTAGTATTTCCCCATCACGAAAACGAAATCGCACAGTCAGAAGCGGTAACGGGTAAGCCTCTGGCGAAATACTGGCTGCATAACGGTATGGTTAAAGTCGGTGGGGAAAAGATGTCAAAGTCGCTGGGCAATTTTACCACTATTCGCGAGCTTTTAGACAGACCTGTAGATCCTATGGCGGTAAGATTGTTTATTTTACAGGCACAGTATCGCAAACCAGTTGATTTTACTGACGAGGCATTAGAGGCGGCGACTAATGGCTGGCATACTCTCAAAGAAGGATTGCTGTTTGGCGATCGCTTTGGCGAGCAGTTAGGTTTGAATACGTCAGCCATAGAGGAAAAAACACGCCAATCTCTGATAAATCGCTTTAAAGATGCAGTAGATGACGATTTTAACTTTGCTGGTGGTTTGGCGGTTCTGTTTGAAATTGCTAAAAATTTGGCTAAAGAAGGTAACATCTTAGTTCACCAGGGAGAAACCCAAACTACTGCTGCAGAACTAGCATCCCAGTGGCGTACTTTAGTAGAGCTTGCCGAGGTTTTGGGTTTTGTCGTCCAACCAGAAACAGATAGTCAGGAAGCTACAGGCGGCTTAAGCGATGCCGAGATCGAAGCTTTAATCCAGCAGCGTCAAGAAGCCAGAAAAGCGAAAAATTATGCTGAAAGCGATCGCCTTAGAGATAAACTACAGGCACGAGGTATTACTTTAATCGATAAACCAGGTGGCGTAACTGTGTGGAATCGCAATTAATTTTAATTTTTAGGGATAATGTCTAATTATGCGCCATAAATCTTCTTAGCGAGTATTAATGACTATCAAGCGAATAATCTTATCTTTAATTACTTTAGTGGCGATCGCCAGAATTTTTCTCTCCCTCAACGACAGTCTTTCTCAGCCCCAGATTCAAAGCCGCCTAGAACTCTATCAAACCAATCTGGTGCTTTACGTTTCAGAATTCCAGCCACAGCGTGAGAACAATCCCGAGTATCTCAAAGCAGTCGATTCTTTGATCGGTGAAGAACCTTACGCCAAAGCGATCGAACAATACCAAAAAGCCCGTAAAGAAGCTAAAATCAGCCGCGAAAAATATACTGCACAATTACAGCAAGTAGAGATGAGTGGCGATCGCCGCGAGGCTCAAATAGTTGCCGATAACGAACCAACTAACCTCACTCCCCCTCAGCGACTGCAAATTGACAAACAAATTGGGGAAATAGACCGATTCATTAACGAACTAGATTTAAAACAGGGCATCCTCTACACCGCGCAAGATAAACTATCTCAAGCTAGATCTCTCTGGCAGCAAATAATTTCCCGCGATGGTTCTCAAGACAAATATGAGCAAACAGCAAAAGTATTAATTGGTCTATGGCAAGAACGACCGACTATAGCCAACAATAGCGAAGAGATTATTCAAACTAATCTCGATGGCTGGTTTCGCGATCGCGCTTTGGCAAGGCTATATCGGTTAGAAGATCGTTCCCAAGATCTAGCGATACTTCAGCAACGAGAACAACAACTGGCTAGAGACTCTCTGGTCAAACTAGCTTTAATTAGTGGTATTCCTGTATTTGGAGGCTTTGGCGGCATAATCTTGGCGATTTACTTAATCGTTCAACTGTTTCTCAACAAAGAGAAGGCCATTTTAGCTACAAACAGCGATAAAACTTGGCAGACGCCCTGGAATTGGGAAATTACCTGGCAAGTTTTGATTGTCGGCTTCTTTTTTATCGGTCAGTTTGCCTTGCCCTTTGTCCTTGGTTTATCGGGCTTGAACCCTGCTAACTATTCCTTAAGACTAAAAGCCATATACGTTTTTGGCACTTATATTTTGATGTCGGCTAGCGGAATTTTAGTGTTATATCTTTCGATTAAATCTTTTTTACCTTTACCCAAAGATTGGTTCAAATTTAAGTTTCTCAGCAACTGGATACTTTGGGGCTTCGGTGGCTATTTAGTTGCCGTACCTTCAGTGTTGCTAGTATCTTTAATCAATCAGCAAATTTGGAACGGACAAGGGGGCAGCAACCCACTATTATTTTTAGCTTTACAGGCTCAAGATCGAGTAGCTCTAACAATATTTTTTATTACCGCTTCGATTGCCGCACCGATTTTTGAAGAAGTAATGTTTCGTGGCTTTTTACTACCTTCTCTAACTCGTTACGTACCAGTGTGGGGTGCAATTGTGATTAGCGCACTAATCTTTGCCGTCGCTCATCTCAGCTTATCGGAAGTTTTACCCCTAGCCACATTAGGCATAATCTTAGGAATAGTTTACACGCGATCGCGCAATCTTTTAGCTCCGATGTTACTGCACAGCTTATGGAATAGCGGTACTCTGGTCAGTTTATTTATCTTGGGTAGTGGAATTTAGATGCAAGACAGAAGGCAGAAGAAATTATCAATTCAATTTAAGATCTCACCCCCCATCATGCGGCGATAGCGAATCTCCAACTCCTGCTGCAAACTGGGAAAGCCGGTCAAATTATTATCTGCCGTAATTATTTTTTCTGCTGCTTCTCGCGCCAAATTTAGCACTTCTTGGTCTTCTACCAGACTCGCCAAGGCAAAATCGGGCAAGCCAGACTGACGAGTTCCTAGCACTGCGCCTGGTCCGCGAAAACGCATATCGGCTTCGGAGATAAAGAAACCGTCGTTGGACTGTTCCAATACGGTCAATCGCTGGTTGGCATCGGGAGTTTTACTGCTACTCATTAGAAAACAGTAGGATTTGTGGCTGCCTCTGCCTACTCTTCCCCGTAACTGGTGTAGTTGGGATAGACCAAAGCGTTCAGCGTGTTCGATAACCATTACTGTGGCGTTGGGTACGTCTACTCCTACTTCAATTACCGTCGTGGAAACGATAATTTGACATTGATTGTCTCGAAAAGCAGTTAATGCTGCATCTTTATCTGCCGAACTCATGCGTCCATGTAGCAGGGCAATTTGAAATTCCGGAAAAATAACTTCGCTCAGACGTTGGTGTTCTTCGACTGCGGCGCGAAGATCGAGTTTTTCTGATTCTTCTACTAAGGGAAAGATAATATAAGCTTGTCTTCCCTGAGCCACTTCACGGCGAATTAGATCGTAAACTTTACTACGATCTCTACCAGTTTTCATTTTAGTAGTAACTGTCTGTCTGCCTGGAGGTAATTCGTCGATTTGACTGACATCCAAGTCCCCATGTAAGGTTAATGCTAGGGTACGGGGAATGGGAGTGGCAGTCATGGTCAGAACGTGGGGCGATTTACCCTTACTCAAAAGTCTGGCTCTTTGCTGCACCCCAAAACGGTGCTGTTCGTCAATTACTACCAAGCCTAACTTGTGAAAGTTAACGGTATCTTGAATTAGAGCGTGAGTTCCTACCAACAGAGGCAATTCTCCAATTTCAAGTTGGGAGTAAATTTCGCGGCGTTTGGCGATTTTAGTCGAACCAGTCAACAACTCTACGGGAAGATGCAGCAGATTGAACCAGGTAACTAACTTGCGATAGTGCTGTTCTGCCAAGACTTCAGTCGGTGCCATTAGTGCCGCTTGATAGCCAGACTGAATTGCTGCCAGGATAGCAAACACCGCGACGATAGTTTTTCCCGAACCGACATCACCTTGAACCAGGCGGTTCATTGAGACATCGGCTTTACCTAAATCTTGAAAAATTTCCGTGACTACTCGCTGTTGAGCATTTGTTAGTTGAAACGGCAAGAGGTGCTGTAACTTTTCGACTAATCGTCCAGTAGGGGCGAAATTAACACTCGTTTGGTTCTGCCTGAGCTGTTGGCGACGCTGTAAAAAGCCTAGCTGGAGGTAGAAAAATTCGTCAAATACTAGTCTGCGTCTAGCTTGAGCCAATTGCTCTTGAGTGTCGGGAAAATGAATATCGGCGATCGCCTGTTTGAGTTTTATCAAGCCATAGTGGTTGCGAATTGCCGCTGGTAAAGGGTCTTTGAGCTGGGCGGCGGCTGGTAGTACCGCGATTACCGATTTTCTTACCGTATCGGCAGGAACCCCCTCCGTCAAACTATAGACGGGCAATACTCGCCCCACTTTAATCGATTCGATACTCGCCCCCGCACCGTCTAAAACTTCTATCTCTGGTTTATCTAAGGTAATCCCGTATTTATTTTGCTTGACTAACCCCGAAGCGGCGACAATCGAACCTTTAGGATATCTGCGCTTTTGACTTTCTTGGGAAGCGCGACTGCTAAAACGATTGCCGGTTAAAAAACGGTTGATTTTAAGTCTTCCCGTGGCATCGCTCATAATTAACTCAAAGATGGTTAATTTTTTATTTTTCGGACTGCTAAAGCACTTACAGCTTACGACCGTACCGATGACCGTTACCGTTTCTCCTGGAGTAAGATGGGCAATTTGCATCTGACGGGCATAGTCGAGATGTTCCCGAGGATAATAAAATAGCAAGTCGCGAACGATATACAGACCCAAGCGTTCTAAATAATGACTTCTCCGTCCCACATCGATGACTTGACTTAAAGGTCGATCGAGAGTCAGCTTAGGTGTAAAATAGCTAGAATTGCGAGTGTTATTTAAAGACGCAGTGCGGGGCAATTTAGGCTTAGGAGGTTGGCTGGCAGTTTCGGCGATCGCCCGTTGCTGGTGCAAAAAGTTACGAGTGCCAACTACTAGTTGATGTCTTTGGGCTGAAGATAGTCTTGGATAGTGAGCAAATTTAGCCGCCAAATCTTGCCAGCGGGATCGCTCTTGCCGAGGTACATTTGCTGGTGGTTTTCCCAAACTCAGACAGAGAAACTCACTAAAGCGATATTCCTTACCTACCAAATCGCCGTAACCTCGTTCTGCTTCTATTGCCAGTGCTTTTTGCAACCTAATCCAATCTGGCTCGCTCATCCCTAGTATTATGGTGTTACTGTTACTCCATTATTCTTCATACCAACTAGATCGCCAAGCTGCTTCCGCCTCTGCCACAGTATAGTCTCGTTTGAGATCTTGATATTGACGTTGTAATTTGCTAATTTTATCCACTACAGCGCGAATCTGGTTGCGTCGAACATTCAACATCGTATCGGTAAATTCAATTTCTGATAAACGCAAACGCAGTAGATCGATCTGTTCGATCTTCGAGGATTTAGATTTTTGTTCTTTGTCGGTTTCAATAACTAAACTGAGAATATTAGGCAAATTTTTATTACGGCGATCGCCAAGATTAGAGTTGACTTCCTCAGCTTGAAGTGCTACTTCAAGAACTTTAGATGGTAGGCGAGTGGGAATAATTGTAGCTTCTTGCAAACACTTATTTGCTTTTTTAGACAGATTGTCTAAAGTATTTTTTATTTTGCTTTCCACCTGTTGATGCCAAAGAAGGAGATGTTCGGGATTTTTGAAATCTAATTTTTGTTGCAGGGGTTGGAAATTGCCTAAATCTCCTTCGCTCGAAGAAAAGATTGTGTTTGCCGCTTCGCTGGTATCGGAGTCAGAGACTGCTCCACCGTGTCCGTCACCAACGACGGAACCATAACTCTCATTTAGTTCGACTTCCTCTAACTCTTGTCTTGAGGTTTCTTCAGGCGAGGCAGGGTTATAAATGGGCTGTGAACCTGAGGAAGTTTCTTCCGCACCTCTTGTTTCTCGTTTCTCCAACGAGTCTTCCTCGTCTTCCGACGCTGACTGGTCTGTCTGTTGAGGGAATTTTTCTCGATTGAGTTCGATTAACTCCTCTTTACCAATTGAGGTTATAGGCAGATTTTTAATCATTTCTGCCAGTAAATTGAGTTCGCGCTGAGCTAACTGAAGTTCTTCTGCAGCTCCACAGTCAATTATTAATGGCTTAAGTTCTTTGCCTAAAGTTCTCAGTTTTTGCTGTAATTTTTGTTTTTGGCTTAAGGACAGGCGTAAAAAAGACTCGGGATAAATTTGGGTGCATAACTGATAGCTTGCTAAAATAAGCTGTTGTTTTGCCGACTGGCTCAATAGCTCTAAATATTGAGCGTAAGCATCTTGAAGTTCTCGCCCAGTCTTCTCTACGCTTGATTCTAATTTTTCTAAATTTTGTTGAATTTGCTGAATTGATTTTGCCATCTTATTTTTTTTTAGTTATAGCAAAACTAACTTGTAAGCAACAGGACTGAGTTGAAATTAATGGTACGATCCTGCCGACCTATGTGTTTATGGCTACAAAACCACTACGCGACATAATTCTAAATCATCTTCGCTATAACCCGAATGAATTTCAGTAACTTCAAAACCCCACGCTACTAAATCACGCTCGATCCAGCCTCGGGTCAAATTATCGCGGCGGTTGCGGTATTGCGAAATGATTAATCGACCATCTTTAGAAACAAACTTCGCTATCAATCGCTCGACAAACTGTTTTTGATAATTGCGCGGGACGTAATTCAGTTCAGTCCGCACGTAGTCAAAGCGTTGAGATGGAGACCAATTCCAAGCATTACCGACATACATATGGTCGGCATAAGTTGACAAACGTTCTCGAGCTAGGGCAACCAGTTTGACTGAGTAATCGATACCGTATGGGGTTAGCTCGATTCCCTTCAGCTGCGACCATGCAACTAAACACTCCAGCAAGTATCCATTAGCACAACCAATATCGAGATACTTGCCAGGTCGATTCACCGCTGCTAGGTTAGGCACGCGCAGTCGCGTCCACTCCTCAAATGTGCCACTCATACCCGATTGCTGCCAAGGTGTTGGTGCTGCAGTATACGAACTTTCTAGAACTTGTTTGACCTGGAGAAACCAAGCTGGTAAATCTGTTGATAACACGTCATCAAACGCAAACCCACACTGACAGCGTTTAATTGCTTTGTTGACATCTTCTAAACATCGAGGACAACGCATTACAAAATTGCAACAAATCGAAGCAATACGACACTAATTTATCAAACCCATAGAAAGCTAATTTCTTAATTGAGACGATCTTTTAACAAGTTCACTCCGCCTTCAGGCGACGGAGTAATTCTCGAGCTTAGTTGGCTATAGCTTAAACTTGAGTAAGTTGCGATCGCCCATTAGCTAGATAAGGACATTCTTAACTTAAGAATAACCGTTTTTGACTATTTCTGTTCCGTTTACGCCGCAACTTCTTTAGCAGAATTAGACTATTCTTTTTCGATGCCTTCACCCAAAACAAAGCGAGCAAAACGTCGGATTTGAATGTTTTCTCCCAACAGGGCGATGCTTTGCTTGACTAATTCTTCTACTGTAATGCTTTGATCGCGAATATAAGGCTGAGGCAGTAACGAAAGCTCATTAAGACGCTTGCCAATTCTACCACTGACAATTTTTTCTTTGATCTCTTCTGGTTTGCCGGCTAAGTCTTCGCGACCTTTTTCGATTTCTTTTTCTCTAGTTACTATTTCTTCAGGAATATCATCTACTCTAACGTATTCAACGTTCGGGCAAGCTGCAATCTGCATGGCAACATTTTTGACTAATTGCTGAAATTCCTCACGGCGAGCTACAAAGTCGGTTTCGCAGTTTACTTCTACCAACACGCCAATACGTCCGCCAGTATGAATATAGCTTTCTACTAAGCCTTCTGCGGCTACTCTGCCTTGTTTCTTATCCGCTGAAGTGATGCCTTTTTGGCGTAACCACTCGATAGCTTTGGACATATCTCCACCACTTTCAGCGAGAGCTTTTTTGCAGTCCATCATTCCCGCACCTGTTTTTTCGCGGAGTTCTTTGACTAATTTTGCCGATATGTTTGCCATGGGTTTTTTCCTAATGTGAGACTTAAAATATAGTGATGACAAGATGATTTTAGATCCTAAGAGGATGATTTTTACGCCGGATAGTTAACTAAAATCGGTCTTTCTCAGAGAGACTCCACTGAGGAAGCGGCGAGCTCGTGGAGAAGAAACCTTTCCACAACAAGTCTCGCCAAGACAGGACGGAGCTTCTGCCAACTCAATCAAATTACGTTACTCTTCGCTGTCGTCTGCAGTGACTTCAGGGTTAGCAGCAACGGCAGCAGTTTGAACTTGAGATTCAGCAGAATCGGCAGCTTCAGCAGTGGTTGCGACTTCTTCTTCTGCTTCAGCAGAATCCATGTCTTCGATACCCTCTTCAAACTCTTCATAATCGTAATCTTCTTGAGTATCTAATTCGCCATGACGACCTTCGTAAATTGCGTCTGCTAGTTTGCCGACAATTAGCTTAATCGAGCGAATGGCATCGTCATTAGCAGGAATTGGTATATCGACAATTTCGGGGTCGCAATTGGTATCTAGGGTAGATACTACGGGAATGCTTAGTTTTTGACACTCAGAAATAGCGTTATGTTCGCGTTTTTGATCGATAATTACTACGATATCGGGAACCCTACGCATAGTTTTAATCCCGCCGAGATACTTTTGTAGTTTACTCAGTTCCCGGCGTAAAACGGCAGCTTCTTTTTTCGGTCTTTTAGCTAATGCTCCGCTTTCGTCTAAATGTTCTAATTCTTTAAGTCGTTCGACTCTAGTTTTGATGGTTTCCCAGTTAGTCAGCATTCCTCCCAGCCATCTTTGGTTGACATAGTATGCTCCACAACGACTGGCTTCTTGGGCGATAATTCCTGCTGCTTGGCGTTTGGTACCGACAAATAAAACTCGTTTGCCCTGTTCGGAAGCAGAACGCATATATTCGTAAGCTTCTTCCATCAACTGAGCGGTTTGCACTAAGTCAATAATATGAACGCCATTCCGAGCCGTATAAATATACTGAGACATTCGAGGATTCCAACGGCGAGTTTGATGTCCGAAGTGAACCCCAGATTCTAATAGTTCTGCGAGAGATACAACTGGCATATTTTATTTACTCCTGTTCGGGTTGATGCCTCCATTCAAGGGGGACTCGGTTACTGCAATCTCTGTAGCTGAGGAGTCCAGTGTCGATTTTCTGTGAATTTAGAAAACACCCGAAACCTTGAATGTGTGAATTTGAAAAACCTATATAGTCTAACATGAGAAGGAAAACCCAGGGCGGCGCAGGGAGAAGACGAGGTGACTGGACGACGGGGAGAAAAAGTAATATTTAATAATTACACTAAATAAAAAATCGCTCGCCTAGCTGATATGGATTTTCTATTTTTATCAAAACTGTTGCCTTTGTTGGTTTATCCCGTAGGGTTGAGCTGTATTTTGTTACTGTGGGCGTTATTTTTCGCTAGAAAGCGATCGCGCGATACTTTCGTTCCTGTTTTGTTGGCTTTAATAATTTTATTTCTGGCTGGCAATGAAAGGGTAAGTACTTTTCTGGTTAAGTCTCTAGAATGGCAAAATTTACCTCCAGAAAATTTGCCCACTGCTGAAGCCATAGTAGTTTTGGGCGGTGCTACCCAAAGTAACGATTCACCAAGGCTGATGCCTGAGATTAACCAACATGGCGATCGCTTACTCTATGCCGCTAAACTATACCGAGATAATAAGGCTCCCGTGATTATTCTTTCTGGCGGACGTATTCCCTGGTATGGTGAAAGTATCTCAGAAGCAGAAGATATGGCGGTTTTGCTGGAGTTGATGGGAGTTCCCCAAGGAGCGTCGATCTTAGAACCGGATTCTTTAAATACCTATCAAAATGCCGTCAATACTAAAAAAATTTTGTCAGAAAAAGGGATCGAGCGAATTTTATTGGTAACTTCTGCCATGCATATGCCGCGATCGCTGGCTATCTTTGCCAAACAAAATATTGCCGCTATTCCCGCACCTACAGATTTTACAGTTACCGACCGTAAATTCAATGAAGCTAGAGACAATCTTCAAACCAGAATTTTAAGTTTGATTCCTTCCTCTGGTAATTTAGATCGTACTACTATGGCACTTAAAGAATATATTGGCTTATTGGTTTATCGGCTCAAAGGCTGGCTTTAATCGAGTGCAATCGTCGAGTGGATCGGGGAGCGAGCGCATCTTTAAAAGTTATTTTGGTGCTGGTGCCACAGCGCGAGCGCCTGTTGATGAATGTCGCGCCAAGGAAGTTGGTATTGACTGGCGAGAGCGGCACAGTCTTCATATTCTGGGTGTATGTTGACAATTTGTTTCTCGTTGCCCTCTCCCCAACTGGCGACTTTAATCCTTACCGCTCCATATTCAGTTGCTACTGTCTCTATTTCGCGATTTAAAATAGTTCTCGATTGAGTTGTTTCTCTAATGCCCAAGGTAGTAGTTTCACGGAAGATAATCGTTTTGCAAGTAGACGCTAATTCTGGATGAGAGATAACCGTTAACAACACCCCTACTCGCGATTTTTTCATGGCGATCGCTTGGGTAAATACGTCTAGGGCACCAGCTTGGAATAGTCTTTCTAGAGTATAGGCGATAGCTTGAGGACTGAGATCGTCGATTTGAGTTTCTAAAACAGTTACAGTTTCCCGTTGGAGACGATCTACAGGCATTGCTGAAGCAGCGTTATTGTTTGAAGTTCCCAACCACAGCCGCAGAATGTTAGGTATGGTTAAATCTCGCGAACCCGCACCCAAGCCAATTTTTTCGATGGTCATGGCGGGGGGAGAACCAAAGCTATTAGCTAAAGTAGTGGCGATCGCCGCACCCGTTGGGGTAACCAGTTCTTTGGCGATCCCATTACTATATACTGGTACTTTCGCCATTTCCCACAGCTTGACTACTGCAGGTACGGGGACTGGCAATTTACCATGAGCAGTCTCAATTATACCACCACCCGTGGGCAGAGCAGAGCAATGTAGCTCATCGATTCCCAACCAGTCTAGACCCAAGCAGGTACCGACGATATCGATAATCGCATCAGTCGCACCGACTTCGTGAAAATGCACTTTTTCTGGTGGGATGCCGTGTACTGCTCCTTCGGCAATTGCCAATTGCTTAAAAACTCGCAAACTCCAGTCTTTGGCACGATTGCTTAGAGTAGCCGCAGCGATAATTGCTTCGATTTGAGGTAAGTGTCTGCGGTGATGGTGATGAGAATTATGGTTGGACAGAATTACGCCAACTTTAGTAGCTAGCTGACCATTACGGTTAACTTTTTCCTGTTTTAACTGATATTCTTGTTCGATACCGAGACTACGAAGGCGATCGAGCAAATATTCCCAGGGTACACCCAAATCCACTAATGCACCCAAGCACATATCCCCAGCAATTCCCGTAGGACATTCCAAATAAGCGACTTTACTCATAAAATAAAACTACCACGAGTATTCTGTAAAACCTCCACTCGATCTTAACTATTGACATTTGCTCGTTGCTTATTAAAGATTTTTTATGGCTACTTTATACGAACTACATCCTGAAAATCCCCAACCACGTTCGGTCGAACAAATAATTACTGCCTTAAAAAAAGGAGCGGTAATGCTCTACCCTACCGATACGGTTTATGCGATCGGCTGCGACTTAAACGATAAATCTGCTGTAGAAAGAGTCAGACAAATCAAGCAGCTTTCAAACGATAAGCCGCTAACTTTTTTATGTTCTTCTCTATCTAATATTGCCGAATATGCTAAGGTTAGCGATCGCGCCTATCGCATTATGAAACACCTGATTCCTGGAACGTATACTTTCTTATTGCCCGCTACCAAACAAGTACCGAAGATGGTTCTAAGTCCCAAACGTAAGACTACAGGTATTCGCGTTCCCAATTCTATCTTATGCCAAGAATTGCTTAAAAATTTGAACAATCCGATTATCTCAACCTCGGCACATATCCCCGATGAAGAAGGAGATTTTCCCACTATGGGAGTAGAAAAAGCTGTATTGTTTGATGCTTTAGAAAAACAAGTCAATATTATCATCGATAGCGGTCTAGAACCAGGATTTGAGGTTTCGACGATTATCGATTTTACAGAAGAGCAACCCGCGATCGTCCGTAAAGGGATGGGCTTTCCAGAAGTAGAAAAGTGGTTGGAGATCGTTTAAAAGCAAAAATTGCTCGATGCTAAAATCATCTTTTGTCCTCATACAGCGGTTTGCACGACTAACTAGTACGGTTTAGTTTCTTAAGCTTGATTAACTACCTTGTCAGTTGTCAGTTTCGCACCGCTCTGGATCTTGAAGCCAGTCGGCAAATTCTTCTTTGAGATCTTGAGCTTTTGGATTGAGTTGCAAGTCGGTCAAAACCTGCTCATATCCAAAATTGCTAGTAAATAAATTGACTACTCGTTTTATATATAAGTAGTCGTTTGCGCGAACTAAATTATCGAGTTATCTGTTTGCCTAAAGTTGCTCGTCCAGACGGTACTGTTAAAAATATTGGCGATGAGCTAAAAATTTGTATCGATATTTTAAACGAAGTCAAGCCAGGCGATCGCCTTATTTTAATCAGTGGCGATGGTGATTTTTATCCTGTCATCGAAGAAATTAAGCAACGTAATGTAGAGCTAACAGTTGTTGCTTCCCAAGATTCTGTCAGAAATAGATTGCAATTTTTGGCAGATAAGTTTGTCGAGATCGATACCATTCAAAACTCGATTGCCAGCAAAGTAAATTTATACGCTGCTTAAGCTATAAAACCTCTTACCCTATAATCTTAATCTTACAGCAGTTTTCGTTTGGGTAGACCATATCTCGATTTGAGGCAGGAGGCAGAGGAAAAAAGTCGATCTGTTGTGTTCTATTCAACTGAAAAGCGCAGTTACTCTGTGTCACAATACAATTTAATTTAGCAATCTACATTTACTCTAATAAGTATCGATTTATTGCTGATACTCATCATCACGCCAAGTTCCTTCAACTACCGTACCGTCGGCAAAAGTATAAATACCAGTACCATGTTTTTGACCGTTACTAAATTCTCCTTGATAAGTATCGCCACTGACATAGTCACAAACCGCTTCGCCATTTAGCTGTCCATCCTGAAAATTTCCTTCACAGCGATCGCCATTAGCAAAAATATAAGTTCCCTCACCATTAAACTTACCGTTACTAAACTCTCCTTCATAACGGTTCCCCGAAGCATCGGTAAATACTCCCTGACCAGAAAATTCTCCCCGACTCATTTGACCTCGATAACTGCTGCCATCGGCAAAAGTATACGTACCCGTACCCTCTGGTTTACCGTTGGCGAATTCTCCTTCGTAGGTGTTACCGTTGGCGTATTTTCTTACTCCGTTGCCATTGAATTCACCTCGAGCAAAATCACCCTGATAACTACCACCACTAGCGAAACTGTAAGTTCCCCGACCCGATGGTTTGCCATTACTAAACTGTCCTTTATAGGTGTCGCCATTGCTATAGGTGCATTCTCCTTCACCATTTAGTTGACCGTTACTCACTACTCCCGAACAACGGTCGCCATTGGGATAGATGAAAGTACCAGCACCGCTTGGAGTACCATTGCTAAACCGTCCTTCATAGCGTCCCCCATCGGCAGAAATGTAGGTGCCTTCACCATTGGGTTGTCCGTTGCTAAATTCGCCTTCATAGCGATCGCCGTTAGCATAAGTTCTCGTGCCGCTACCGCTTATCGTATCGTTCTCAAAAGTCCCCTGATATTTGCCGCCATCAGCAAAAGTATAAGTTCCCCGACCTTGCTTTTTACCATCGACAAACTGTCCTTCATAGCGATCGCCATTACTATAGATACAAACTACCTTGCCATTAAGATTGTCGGCAGTAATATCTCCTTCACACTTACCACCACCGCTAACCTCTACTACCTCGGCTAAAGTCGCAATTTGGCTACTTAGACTCAAACCGGAAGTCAAAGCGAAAATTATCGTAAATTTAGAGATTAGATTAGTCCGATTAATCATTACTTATTACTTATTACTTATTACTTACTCTTGTTGATGCTGCTCGATGCGCTCTCGAAACTTACGTAACATTTCCGAATCTACTTCAGTTTCTGAGGTAGTGGGCATTGGTTTGGGTTCGATTGAAGGATCTAAAACGGGTTGCTGCTGTTGTGTTTCAGCTTGTCTTTCTCTTTCTAACTGTTCCTGACGTGCCTGTTTTTCCTGTTCTAACTGCTGTTGACGTGCGGCTTCTTGTTGTTGGCGTTCTCTTTCTAATTGTTCCCGCTCTCTTTGTTCTTGACGTGCAGCGCGGTCGTATTCCGAACCGGCTACAGTAAAATCGATTTTGACTCTAACTGACGCGCTACCACCACCAGGAGGAGAATCGAATTTCATCTTTCTAGCGGCGAGTAATGCTTGACGATTTAGTTGGCTATTGCTGTTAGCTGAAGCAAGTTTGGCACCGATAACATTACCGCCAGCATCGATAGTCAGTTTAACTCCTGCACTACCTTCTGCTCCCTCTAAAGCCGCCGGATACTCTGGCTCGCAGTTACTGACACAGCTAATTCCTTCACTAGTGCTCGGTTCTGGACGTGGTGGCGCACTACTACCGATAGCAACTGTCCCTGGTGTCCCGGGATTGCTACCGCTACTGTCAGAGGACGCTGACACCGAGCTACTCTCAGCAGTAAAGCTTTGACTTAGAGAGTTCTGTCGAGCAGTACCTTGAATTGGTGCAGAAACAATTGAAGGTGTGGCTGCTGGAGTAGGAGAAGTTAGAACTTTTTGCGGTGTCGGTTTGGGCGGAGACGTTTGCGTTTTTACTGGTTCTGGAGGTTTTACCGGAGGAGGGGGTGTTTTGGCTTTGACTGGTTCGGGTTGGCGTTGGGGCTTGGGTTCTGGTTCGACTACTGGTTTGGATTCAATTTTAGGTTCGGGTTGGGGTTTATCTTTCGGTTTGGGCTTATCGACAATAATCAACTCCATCGGTTTTTCGGTTTTGGGCGATTCAATCGACCACCGAGGAACAGCATAAGCGAGTATGCCGTGAAACAATCCCGAACTAGCAAAACCAAATATAAGTAATTTTTTAAGTCGCTGTCGTTCTTGCTGACGTTTTTGAATGCAGAAGTTAGAGGTAAACATAACAGGCAATTTACTTTCCCAGATGGACGATTGAGATTAACCGATGCTCAGACAGGCAAAGACAAGCTCCGCAGTTATCTCAGACGAAGATCGAGGAAGCTCCGCTGCTGAAGAGTGAAGTCTCTCTGTGATAATTGCAGTTATCACTCCGACCTGTTGAGAAGCTTTTGAAATAATTAACGAGTTTTTACACCATGCTTGTCAAGCTTATTGTTAATATATATCATTTAATTCGAAAAAATAAATCGCTACATCAAGATCTCTTTTGTGTTCGAACTCACAATTTTGACTTGCTAGAAGACATAATACTCTTTAAAAAAGCATAATTATCTGACTTGTCTGCAGAAGTACCCAATTGGCAAAGCGATCGCCGTACTTAAAAAAACTCAATGATTAACTCAATAATAACTCGCAATAACTTGTGGTAGAGTTTTAAATCAGTAAGATGAAAATTGTTTGCAATTAGCTTGAGTGCAGTTTATGTCAATCGATAGTATTTGGACGGCGGGGGGTATCGTCAGTATTCCCTTGCTGGGATTTTCCCTCTTAGCATTAGCTTTAATTATAGAACGAGTTATTTTTTGGCTGCGAATTAAACGCAAACAGCGCCGTGTAGTCAAGGAGGCAATGTCTCTCTATCGCCACGATCCTCTTGGTGCTACAGCCAAACTCAAACAAAATGCTCAGTTACCGATTGCCCGTATTTTTCTTGAAGCTTTAGAGTTGGAACAACCGACACCCGATGAGTTTCGTTTGGCATTAGATAGTGCCACTCAAGCAGAAATACCAACTTTAAGGCGGTTTGGGACTTGGTTTCAGACTATTATTGCCGCCTCTCCCCTTTTAGGACTACTCGGTACGATTTTGGGTTTAATTCGCTCCTTTGCTTCGATGGAGTTGGGTAATGTTGCTGGCAGTAACTCGGCAGGAATAACGGGGGGCTTGAGCGAAGCTTTGGTTTCAACGGTAATGGGTTTAGTAGTAGCAATCTTTACCCTGTTGTTTGCCAATGCTTTTCGCGGACTATATTTGCGAGAATTGGCGTTCATTCAAGAAGCAGGAGGTCAATTAGAATTGCTCAATCGTCGTTTTCACCAGGGAGTTAGAGAGTATGCGTCCACTAAATGAACCAGAAGAGGGTTTTGAAATCAATCTCGTACCGATGATTGACGTAATCTTTTCGATTTTGGCGTTTTTTATCATTTCATCTTTATTTTTAACGCGATCGCAAGGTTTACCAGTGGATTTACCTTCGGCACAAACGGCAGAACCAGAGCAGACGGTACAGATGAATATCACCATTGAAGCCGATGGCAAGATGTTTCTCGATCGTCAACCAATTCAGCTCGATGAATTACAAAGTACATTGACGGAAAAAATTGCCCCAGATTCTGATTCGGTGGTGATTATCAATGCCGATGAAAAAGTCGAACACGGAACGGTAGTCCAAGTGATGGATCG
The DNA here is from genome assembly GCF_053543375.1 of Myxosarcina sp. GI1(2024). Classification (NCBI taxonomy): domain Bacteria; kingdom Bacillati; phylum Cyanobacteriota; class Cyanophyceae; order Pleurocapsales; family Pleurocapsaceae; genus Myxosarcina; species Myxosarcina sp. GI1(2024). The sequence continues at coordinate 53,498 of NZ_JBKGTY010000010.1, forward strand.
CTTGCGTCAAGTACCAGGAGCCAGAATGGCGATCGCTGCCGACAAAGAATAAATTGTGAGGAAATTAATTAAAAACATGAACGAAAAATTAAAATCCCTAGAATTATTTTTAGCTTTAGGTTTGGCAACTACTATTGGTGTTGCGAGTAACCCGATGGTTAATGCCGAAGAAATTATTCAAGAACCTACCGCATCTACTCATATCATCGCCCAAGAAGGCGGTGAAGGTGCAGAAGGGAGCGAAGAATTGAGTCCTGGAGAACAGGCTAATGCCGACTTTCAAGATAAACTCTCTGGTACAGAGTTACTAAATGCTTTACAGCAAGGCGGTCACGTCATCTATATTCGACACGCTAAAACCGAAGAGGATTATGCCGACCAGGTTAGTGCCGATGTCAATGATTGTTCGACGCAACGCACTCTCAGTGAGGAAGGATGGCAGCAAGCCGAGGCGATTGGTGAAGGATTTGCAGAAAATTCGATTCCCGTGGGGGATGTAATCTCTAGCGAGTATTGCCGAGCTTGGCAGACTGCGGCGATCGCTTTCGACCGCTACGAAAAAAATCCCGCGCTCAACTTCCTGCCCTATGAAGACTACACCGAGGAACAAGTAGTACAGATGCAAGAAAACGTGATGCCATTATTGACTGCCGAACCAGAAAGCGGCACGAACACGGTAATTGTCGGACATGACGATATCTTTGAGGCGGCGACGGGAATCTATCCCGAGCCAATGGGTATTGCCTATGTGCTCGAACCCGATGGTAATGGCGATTTTGAGCTAGTAGCGAATGTGCTGCCTGAAGAATGGTCGCAACTATCAGAAAATTAATCAAGAATTGAGCGGTTGCATCGAGCGCAAATCATTAAAGTGAATCAAGCTATTTCTCAACCAGCCCAGCAAAAGAAATTATTACTAATAATTGGTTTAATCGGAGGATGTCTGGTTCTGCTGACCTGTCTTTTGGCTAGTATTACCTGGGGAGCAGCCGATATTGCTTTTAACGATATCTATCAGGCATTTACCGCCTTTGATGGTTCTACCAATCAATTAATTATCCGTACAGTACGCCTACCGCGATCGCTGATTGCCATGTTAGTCGGTGCGTCTCTAGCCGTAGCGGGTGCAATTATGCAGGGGCTGACACGCAATACTTTAGCATCTCCAGGCATTTTAGGAGTTAATGCGGGAGCAGCTTTTGCTGTCGTAGTAGGAACGTTTATCTTTGGCAGTAGTTCTCTAACTATCTATACCTGGTATGCATTTGCGGGAGCGGCTATTAGCGCGATCGCCGTATATTTTCTCGGTTCTCTCGGACGAGGAGGACTGACTCCTTTTAATCTAAATATCGCTGGTGCAGCACTGACGGCATTTATCACTTCAATTACTAGCGGTATTTTAATACTCAGCCAGCGTACTTTGGAAGAAATTCGGTTTTGGCTAGCTGGTTCGGTAGCGGGTAGAGACATGAATTTACTGCTGCAAGTATTACCTTATATCTGCATTGGGTTAGTACTAGCGATCGCTCTAAGTCGACAGATTACCATCCTCAGTTTGGGAGAAGATACTGCCAGAAGTTTGGGACAGTCTACAGCATTAATCAAAATACTCGCTGCAATTAGCATTATTTTACTGGCAGGTGCGAGTGTGGCGATCGCTGGACCAATTGGCTTTGTCGGTTTGATCGTCCCTCACATAGCTCGTTTTCTAGTGGGAGTCGATTATCGCTGGATTTTGCCCTATGCCGCCATTTTTGGCGCAACCATTGTCTTAATTGCCGATCTTTGCGGTCGATTAATAATTCAACCGAGTGAATTGCCAGTGGGTTTGGTAATGCCTTTAATTGGTGCGCCGTTTTTTATCTATTTGATTAAGTCTAAGATGAAGCGGTAGAGTAGGGAAGACTGGGAAGAAGACGAAAGAACGAGGAAAGATTGATAATTGATATTAGGTTCTGTTGACGTAAAGAGGCAAAGATGAGAAAGTACCTGAAGTTGCTGATTTTAGTCAAAAAATTCTTCATGAAATCTCGTGTTAAGTTGGACGATTCTGCTTGGCAGCAAATTTTCGTTGTTCTGAGCCACCAACAAGACATCCGTATCAAAGACCCCAAAGCTTGTCGTCGTTTTCTGAATGCGGTTCTCTGGATTACTCGCACAGGTGCTCAATGGCGTGAATTACCCAAACGTTTTGGCAACTGGAACAGCCTCTACAAACGATATCGGCGTTGGTGTCAGAAGGGAGTTTGGCATCGTCTCTTGCAAGAAATGTCCCACTCTGCTGACTTAGAAAGTTTAATTCCCGATAGCACCATGATTCGTGCTCATCCCTGTGCAGCAGGAGCAAAAGGGGGTCAGAAAAACACTCTTTAGGAGGTTCTTGTGGCGGATTTAGTACCAAGTTACATGCTGTGGTAGATGCGTTGGGCAATCCGCTGCGGTTGCTTCTGACTCCAGGGCAAACCGCCGATATCAGTCAAGGAGAGGCATTGGTGGCTGGTTATCGAGCTCAACAGGTAATTGCCGATAAAGGCTATGATTGTGATGCTTTTGTGGTCTTGATTGAGGAAACTGGTGCTCAAGGCGTGATTCCGCCTCGTTCTGGTCGCCTCAACCCTAGAGATTACGATTCACATCTGTACAAGGAGCGACATCTAGTTGAGTGCTTTTTTAACAAACTTAAATACTATCGTCGCGTTTTCAGCCGTTTTGACAAAACTGACGAATGTTATTTGGGATTTGCCGAATTTGCTTCGGCTTTAATTTGGTTGCGTTAATTGTGTCAACAGAACCTAAAAGCACTATCGTCTTGAGATGCTGATTCAGCAGCTTCATCGATTAAGTCTTCTACTGAACTACCAACAAAATCAACTCGTCCACCTAAAACTAAAATCAAGCGATCGTCAAAGAATTTTATTTGGTCTTGTAAATAAATCCCCACTCCATCATTGGTATATAATTCTCTACCAGAAGAATCTTCTATTGCCTCTCCCACCCCTGTAAATTCTGGATCGAAGAGGTCTATGTTTCCCACTTCAAAGTCTTCAAATTCAAAAAAATCTTCATCAAAGACATAATCTACACCTGCCAGTAATTCGTGAGCGATACCGCCAGACTTAAATTTACCAGTTACATAAGCAGTAGCTTGATAATTATTGATATCTTCACTAGTTTTATCGGCATTACGTTCTAAGGTTCGGAAGTCATCTCCTAAAGCCCTAACAAATGCTTCTCTTTGCTCAACCTGAAGATTCGTATAACGAAAAGCATGACGCAATGACCAGTTATCGCTAAAACTATGCTCTAAGTCATACCCAATCTGGGCAATAATGCGATCGTTAGCATCAAAATCAGGTTCGCCGACAAATTGCTCTCTGGGGATTTCGCCGTTCGGATTATCTAAAGATGTACCTTCTGTACCCGCAGCAGGTAAACCAACTCTCTGAGGTGTTCGACTATCGAGATATTGCCCTTCAAAACTAAGTTTAGTTCTCTCGCCAATTTTCCAGCTAATAACTGGTGCGACAGCTAATTGAGTCACATCTACATCATCTACATCATCTACATCATCTACATCGAAAAAGGTATCGGAATAGTCAACAGAAGCATTAAGACGATAGCTAGCCGTCTCATTTTCATTGAGTGGACTCGAAAAATCTAATGCGCCTTCTACAGTATTAAAACTGCCATAGCTAGCGGATAATTCATAAAAAGGAAATGACAGAGGTTGTTTAGTGACAATATTGACAATGCCCCCTGGAGAAATTTGACCCCCAATTACCGAAGCAGGTCCCGATAAAACTTCTAGTCGCTCGATATTACTCAAATCTCTCGGTGGTGAGATGAAAAGCGATTCGGGAATTCCATTCCGCAAAAAGTTTGAAGAGACATTAAAACCACGAATAAATACATTGTTAAAGTTCGATCTCGGCGCACCATTACTAACTACACCTACGGCATTTCTGGATAGAGCCTCACGTAAGTTCACTACTCCCTGGTCTTCAAATATTTGACGGGGTATGACTTGAACTGTACCTGGTGTATCAATAATCGGCGTGTCGATACGAGTCACACCCGCATCGGGAACAAATTAATCACTGCCTTCTTCTGCTTGTCCTGTAGCAATGACTTCAATTTCTTGATCTGGCTCTTGTTCTGCCGTTGTCCCATCGGGAGTGATGCTTAATACCAAGTCATCTCTTCCTGGTACTATTTCTGCGCTTGGTGTCTGGTTTGCTCCTGTAATCCTGACTCGGATGCTATTTTCATCGGCTTTGTTAACTGTAATCTTGCTAATTCCTGGTGCGGGGTTAGTTTCTGTTACCCCATTCCTAATCGAGAATGCCAAAGTAGCATCGAGGATATCAATTACTAAATCATTTCCTTCTGACAAAATCAACGGTACTAACCGTTCACTTCCCGCTACTGTTTTTAGAACCAACTCTAATCCCGACTCGGTGGGATTAATCTGCACACTCGTAACCCGCGTCACCTCGCCTTGTGCCATTAAATCCGCAGCCGTACCCCTGAGAGGATTTTGCTCTGAGTTGACCAAAGATGGCTGAATGGGGGAATGGGGGAATGGGGGATTAGGGGATTTCTCTACCAGAGCCGTCCTCCTTGTCTCCCTTGTTCCCCTTGTCTCCACGTCCAGAGAAACCTCTGCACTAACGGGACAAATCCAAACCAAACTCGAAACACCCACAACAGATAACAATACCGATAATTTCATTCTTGCTCCTCAAACCAAGCGAATAACCGCCTTATTTAGAAATATTCTTAATAACTTGATGAGGAGTAATGTATTAAAATCGATTTTAGCCTGTCTATCCAAAAACGGGATTTTTTTTAACTAAACAGTCATCGTAACAATTATTAATTTATATTTATGGTAATTTTTCACCTGTCATACATTGACTAGGGGTGATGCCAAACTGATGTTTAAAAGCAGTACTAAAATAACTTAAATGAGAATAACCAACCAAATTAGCGACTTCGCAAATAGAATGTTTTCTCTCTCTTAACAGCAGTTTTGCTTGTTCCATCCGCAACGAAGTCAAATAGCCAATAACGGTCATGCCAAAAAGTTGCCGAAAACCACGGCGTAGGGTGCTTTCGCTCAGTCCGACTTGTTCGGCTAATTCTGAGATTGACGGTGGATTTTCTAATTGATTCGCCAAGATGTCTCTAGCTTGATAGATGCGATCGATACTTTGAGGTTTAAATGTTGTTTTGAGTTCATCTGGTTTTGATTCTGTCAATTGAGCTAGCTGCAACGCTAATAATTCCAAAACCTTACCTTCTAAATACATTCGAGCGATCGCACCTTGATAAGGATGATGGAATATCTATCCGACTATTGTTTGCATCTGGGACATTATGCCCCCTACATTCAAGTGAAATCGTGAGGGATTTTCGTCTTCTATTAACGATTGCAACTGTTTTGGTATAGTACTTAATTCTGTAACCAAGTTTCTAACAGTGCTTATATCTATTTCCATTCTAAGCATTTGTAAGTGATCGCCTTGCCAATACCGTTCGATCTCTTCAATGTCAGGTAAACAAAATAAATAGTTCCGCCCTTTTGTTTCCGCGTATTCTGGCGCAACACCATCAATACCAGGACAGATAACGCTATGATAACCGCTTAAATAAAATTTAGCGATGAGAATAGAGCGATCTCCGTGTTTTGTTAACTTATTACAATCAAGGAATATTTGTTCGTCTACAACCTCTAATTTAATTCCCGATAACAAATTTGCATCATACTGCTGCCCTTCATCCCACTGATTTCTAATAGCTTTAACTAGATCGAATCCGCGAATGTTGGTTTCTATCTGTTCGTAAGATAGAGTTTCTCTATAGAGGCGATCGTATTCTGCGTCGGTATATACTTTCATCTAGCTAAACTAAATCAAAACTTAATTATAAATCTTCTCATTAAACAGGTAAAATACGAAAGCAGTTGAGCAGAGGAAGCAGAGGAGACAAAAAATAATTAGTAATGAGTATATAGTAATGAACCATTAACAACGAACCATAAGCCAAGAGCTACAAGCAACTAACAAAATGACAAAACAATGGTTAATTATTCGCCCACCAGCATTACCAATATCGTTTCATCTAGATCGCCGAGTACCAGGAATTTTATTAATTCTCGCTCTAGTAACTATAGTTGCAATGATAATTAGCGTCGGCTATGGAGAGTATCCCGTTTCACCTCTAGATGTAGTTAAGACTTTATTGGGTTTGCCTACAGCGAATGGGGATTATGCCTTTATTATTAATATCCTGCGTTTACCAAGAACCATTGTCGCTTTTTTAGTCGGCGTAGGACTGGCGATCGCGGGAACGATTACCCAAGGCATTACTCGCAATCCTTTAGCAGCTCCTGGTATTATCGGAGTCAATGCAGGGGCGACTTTAGCTGCTGTTACCTTAATTATTTTAATGCCTAATGCTCCCCCATCTCTACTTCCTTTTGCTGCTTTAATAGGTGCGCTGACGGTTGCCATCTTAATCTATCTCTCGGCTTGGCAAGGTGGTAGTTCTCCCGTGCGGCTAATTTTGGTTGGTATTGGCTTTAGTTTAATTGCTAATGCCTTAACGAACATTATGATTACTTTTGGCGAGATAAATACGGTTTCTCAGGCTTTGGTTTGGTTGGCGGGTAGTGTTTACGGACGTACCTGGTCGCAAGTTTTGGCTTTGCTTCCCTGGATTGTTATTTTTGGTGTGATCGCTTTAGTTTTAGCCAGAGAATTAAATACTTTAAATTTGGGAGACGAAGTGGCACGCAGTTTGGGTAGTCGGGTCGAGTGGCAGCGAGGTTTATTGCTTTTGACCGGTGTAGCTCTAGCAGGAGCTTCGGTAGCTACCGCAGGTGCAGTTGGTTTTGTTGGCTTGATGTCACCTCATTTAGCAAGACAGTTAGTAGGAACTGCCCACCAAGGACTTTTGCCCGTGTCGGCAATGATGGGAGGAATGCTGGTAGTAATTGCCGATTTATTGGGAAGAGTATTGTTCGCACCTTTAGAGCTTCCCTGCGGGATTATTACCGCGGCTATCGGTGCGCCATATTTTGTATATCTATTAATCAGTAATCGAAAACAATGAATACTTAATGTGATCGGCAAAGCCAGCCTCCCTCAGAGCATTGATTTTCATTGATTGTTTTCAAACGTCGTTTGGCTCCTAATTTATCGGTAAAAATTTTATTTTCAAAACTTATGTATCGCGAGCGAAATAATAATTCCCAGTCTCCCAATCATCCCTTAGCAACCAAACAGCTTACCCTTGCCTATGATGGTGTGCCAATTATTCGAAACTTAAATTTAGCAATTCCCGCTCAGAAAATAACCGTACTGGTAGGTGCTAACGGTTGTGGTAAGTCTACCCTTTTACGAGGACTGGCAAGACTATTAAAACCAAAAGTAGGAAAGGTTTACTTAGATGGCAAAGCGATTTCTCAACTCTCGGTCAAAACTGTAGCCAAAAAGTTGGGAATGCTGCCTCAAAGTCCTATCGCTCCAGAAGGATTAACCGTAAGAGATTTGGTGGCAATGGGTCGCTATCCCTACCAAAACTGGTTGCAGCAGTGGTCTACTGAAGATGAAGCAAAAGTAGCAGAAGCCTTAAAAATTACTACCATGACCGAATTAGCAGACCGCAGTTTAGATAGCCTTTCTGGAGGACAAAGACAAAGAGCCTGGATTGCAATGGTGTTGGCTCAGGATACAGATCTTTTATTGCTAGACGAACCGACAACTTTCTTAGATTTATCTCATCAGGTAGAACTCTTAGATTTGCTGGACGAACTGCATAAAAGCCAAGGAAAAACTATCGTCATGATTTTGCACGATCTCAATCTCTCTTGTCGCTATGCCGATTATTTGGTAGCCGTAAGGGAAGGAAAAGTGTACGCTACGGGAACTCCAGAACGGGTAATGACAGAAGAGATGATAAGGGAGGTGTTTGACTTAGAATGTCGGATTGTCCCCGATCCTCTAACAGATACTCCTATGTGTATCCCAATGGGGCGTAGAATATTGAGAAAACAGAAGGGCAGCAAAGCTGAAGAGCAGAGGAGATCGAAAAGTATTTAGTTTAGTAGGAATTCGTTAAAGATTGAGATGGTTTTGGGAACGGAGTTGATTTTGCTAGGAACGTTATTGTTAGTGCAATAGTTCGTCAGATGGATTGATTTTATTAGTTAGATTAGAAAATAAGCGATCGCCACCAGTTTGTAACTCCCAATAACTCTAGCGTCGATAAAATCGCTGCATCCTCAATAGTAGAACCAAAAAAAGTCAGATTATCACGAATGCTGGCTTGAAAAAGCTGCACATTTTGAGTTACTATTGCTATCCGTTGACGCAACTCCGATATAGACATTCGAGCGATCGCCACATTTCCTAAATGGATCGTTCCTCGAGGGACATCATAAAATTTTAGCAAAAGCCGAGCTAGGGTAGTTTTTCCACTGCCAGTATGTCCTAGTAGTCCTAGTATTTTTTTATTTGATGGCTGCTTAATTTCAATCCTGTTTCAAAGTTCTACTCCAATTAAGTTGACTTTTCATCTTTTATTTCCTAACAAGTCTAATGTTTACCTGTCAAAATTACAGTTGGAAAACATCGACAAAGACACTTCGTTCTCCCCTAACTCTTTTCGGATTGGGAGAATCGTAAAAAATCATTAAGCTGTCTTTTTCCTCTAAATATGAATATAAAGCCAATCCTTCAGCGTGATCGTAGCCGATGGTAAAGGGTAGATCGAATAAAGGAATTAGTCCCTCTTCATCTTGGTGGTAAATCCCACTTTCAGAATATTGTAGAACGTCTTTCCAGCGAAATAGCTGCATTTCCCCTTCTAAATCCATAGTGGGACCCGCTAGAATAATCAAGTCTCGATCCTGAAAACATATTTCTCTGATGCCCAAACCGTTGAGGTCGAGAAAATGCTTTTTATATTTTGTGTCTTCGTCGCCAATGGTTTTAAATGTAAGAACTCCTGGTTCCCTTGACTCAAATTCCATCTCCAAAATAATTGCCCATCCTCGCAGTACGGGACCGCGCAAACCAACAAACAAGCGATCGCCTCTAACAGCTAGACCTTCTATGTCCAAACCATTGTCTTTAGAGGGAATACCTGCAGTAATAAACGATTTGAGATGAACGTCTTCTTGAAGAACTTCGAATAATAAGTTGCGGTTATCGATAGTTTGCAAACAAGCTGCGGTTAGAGGTTCGCCATCTTTTAAAGTACAGGATTTGACCAACTTCCCATTAATTACAGGAATTCTGGCAAAAATGAAGCGATTGAGGTCGGTAGTAACCGTTGCCAATCTTTCTAAGTCTGTATCTTTACCTTTTGGCTTTTTGCGCTTGGTGCTATGGGAACCAGTAATCCATAAATATCCTTCTGCAAAATCCATTCCTTCGATATCGATTTCATCATCGGTGTTGAACAGTTCTACATAATCTTGTAGTAAAAAACGTTGATGATTAACATAGCTATACCTGCCAACCGGCGAAAGACGTTCGATACCAATCATTTCATCAGAACCCACCCACAAATTACCATCGGGAGTAAAAGCCGCAGCGGAAACATCGCAGATAATATCTTCTGCTTTATCCTCGAAATTAAGTAAAATTCGGGTAAGTAAAAAAGCTTCTAATGAATTCATGACAATTGGTTCGACAAGTCAGTTTATCTTAAATATATAATTTAATAAAAATTTTCTTTAAATAAATCTATCTTGCAATATATAGTTAAAAAATATAAGCTTAATTTATCTTTTTAAAAGCTTTATCACTTAAAATTTAAGCTCGACCGTAAATCAACTCAAGCATAATTGGCAAACTATTGTAAGCCAAATTCCTAGGAATAATCGAATAGAATGAAGTATTTGCTTGACACTCATAGTTTACTTTGGACGATTTTTGAACCAGATAAACTCTCGGCAAAGGCTCAAGAAATAATGCTCGACCCAAGTAATATTATTTGTGTTAGTTTAGAGGTTATTTATAAAGTAAATATAAAAAGGTGTTGAAGTTAGGGATTATTGGTTTTAAATCAAACAGAGAGAGTGTATTGTAGTTTAGCCCTGTAGTGATGAAAAGCAGTTATCCGAGTGATTTAAGTGACGAGGAATCGAAGATTATTGCCCCTATGCTTCCCCCAGCCAAACCAGGAGGAAGACCTCGAACCACAGGCATAAGACAAGTGTGTGATGAAATTTATTATCATTTAAAAACCGGATGTCAGTGGGAATATCTTCCTCAGAATTTCCCTCCTGCTTCAACTGTATATAGCTATTATCGAAGATGGCAAAAGAAAGGAATTTGGGAAACCATCAACCAAAAAATGAGGGAATTAGTTAAAGAAAAAGAACATAAATCTCGACAGTCTACAGTAGCGATCGCTGACAGCCAATCCGTCAAAACGACGAAAAAAAAGGGCGGAGAAAGTTAATACTATTGAGGTTCTTAAAAAGCTGCGGTAAGGATTCAGGTATCAGGGTTGACAAAAAGGAAAAAGAGATTAAAGTAGCCAATAATGAGCGAAGCTAATCACCCCTTCAAAGCCGAAGAACTGCGCCAGTTGTCCAATGAGAAACTGGCAGAAATCGTGACTACCCAACAAAAGCTGATTGAGAAGCTAGAAAAAAGAATAGAACAACTGGAACAGAGCCTCAACCTCGACAGCCAAACCTCATCGAAACCCCCTTCAACTGACTTGCTGAAAAAAAGCGAGAGAAAACCAGAAGTAGGGTTGGAAGAAGCCAAAAAAGAGACAAAAAGAAAACCAGGAGGACAACCAGGACATCAAGGGAAGACGAGAAAAGGATTTGGGCGTGTAGACCGCTACGAAGTATTGAAACCGACCATCTGCTCCAACTGTGGAAATCAACAATGGAAGACTAAGGGGGTACGAGTAGATACTCAACAGGTAGCCCAGTTGGTGGCAAAACCGATACAAGTCGTAGAGTACCAACGTCATCACTGTCAATGCGGCAAGTGTGGAGCAATAGAGGCAGCTCGACGGTCTCCCACAATGATTCCAGGTCAAGACTTGGGAGTCAGACTACAGGGGTTACTTTCCTGGCTGGGAAACTATGCTCATATGTCCTATGCTAAACAGCAAGAACTGTTGTGGGAACTGGGAGCAATAGAAATTAGTAGGGGAACTTTAGTTGCCACCAATGAACGAACGAGTACAACAAGCGAGTATCAACAGTGTTGAAGGGTTGAAAAAGTCGATTAATTCAGAGCATCCTCCTCTACATTGTGACGAAACCCCCTGCTCAGTTAAAGGAGTCAAAGAATGGCTCTGGGTTTTAGCTGGGTCAGAGTTCTGCCTGTTTCATGCCGGCGATACTAGAAAACGCAGAGAATTGGAAGCTGTATTAGGAGTATTCTATGATGGAGTTTTGATTAGCGACGATTTTAGTGTCTACAACGGCTATTCAGTAGCAGGACAACAAAAGTGTTTGGCTCATCTACGTCGTCATTTTCAAAAACTGTTAAAGACTAAAGGGGTAGATAACCAAGAAATTGCTACCACCTTTCTGTCTCTAATTGATGAGGCATTTAAGCAACATCGGGTTTGGCGACAGACCCATCAGGAAAGCCACTATCGAGATTGGGCAGAGGATTTCCGAAGGCGAGTGACTAGCGCAATTAAGACTTGGCTCAAGAATGCTGGTCATGAAGCTGGAAAACTGCTACGTTCGCTGCGTGATAAGGCGGAGCAATGGTGGTATTTTCTGACACATCCTCAGATACCCCCCGACAATAATCTAGCTGAACGATGTTTGAGAACTGCTGTAACCAAGCGGAAAGTTTGTGGTGGCTCTCGTTCCATCGAACGGTTTCAACATACAGCCAACCTGCTGAGTGCAATTCAATCTTGTCGTTTGCAAGGACGTTCGGTGATTACTTTTTTTCAACAGACTTTACAAGCTACAGTTGGACATTGTTCTTATCCTTCTCTTATTCCTCATGCTTGCACCTGAATCCTTACATAAAAACTTAAACGCCAGCTCGAACTGTTTACAATACTAAGTATAATTATAATAAATTTATAAATCTTAGTTTACTTATCTCTTACCAAGATACCAATTATTTATAATGACTGGCAAGTTAGTTTTATTCGACTTTGATGGCACGATCGCCGATACCTATCAAGCAATTGCCGATATTATCAATCAACTATCTTCAGAATTTGGCTACAAGCCTGTAGATCGAGAAGAACTATTACTATTAAAAAATCTCAGTTCTCGAGAAATAGTTAAAAAAACTGAAGTTTCTTTATTTAAAATACCTTTTTTAGTCAAGCGAGTCCGCAGAGAATTAGCTAAAGAAATCGCAGAACTCAAGCCGATTGTAGGAATCGATACAGTTTTATTCCAATTAAAAGCTTGTGGTTACCGTTTGGGCATAGTTACTTCCAACGATAGAGACAACGTTGAAATATTTTTAGCTAAAAACAATTTAAGTTCTTTATTCGATCTTATTTATTCGAGTACATCCATTTTTGGCAAACATCGAGTCATCAATCGCATTACCAAGCAAAATAAATTAACTAGAAATGAAATTATTTATGTAGGAGATGAAACCCGAGATATCAGAGCCGCAAGAAAAAGCCGTATTGGTATTATTGCAGTAACCTGGGGATTTAACTCTGGCGAAATATTAGCCGAATTTCAACCAGACTTTTTAGTCAATCGACCGCCAGAAATCGTCGATATTCTCGCTGCTTGTCATCGCTCCAAACAGGAGCGAATTTCTTTAAAAGTTCCAGTCAACTAAAATATGAGTTTAGGAGATAACCATCCTGATTTTTTTTTACTATTCGCTCAACATGGCTGGGCAGATACTGGCAGAGATATCGGACAACTGGCACAGACTCTAGCTACTAATAAAACTCGCACGATCGTTCCTAGTTTAAATTGGTGGCAAACTTCGATTAGAATCGAGCCATTAATTAAAAGTGTCGAAAAAATTGCTGCTGGCGAGCTCGATAAATATCTGCAAACTCCAATTAGAATCATCGGTCATTCGATGGGAGGTTTGATTTGGCTAGAAGTATTAAAACGCCATCCAGAATGGCACCATCGAGTACATTCTCTAGTGGTTATGGGTTCCCCTATTAGTGGTGCAGACTTGGCGCGTACGATCGATCCTTTTGGGATTGGAATTGCCATTGCTGGAGATTTAGGCAGAAATCGCCGCGCTGTCGCCGAACAAATTGCTTGCCAGATTCCTACTCTCTCCATAGCTAGCGATCTGGGTTGGGGACATGATGGTATGGTAGCTATCGAAAGCAGCAAATTCGCCTACTCTAAATTCGTGCTGTTGTCGGGAATCGGTCATGCCGCTCTTAAATGTCATTCCGCAGTAGTACCAATTATTCAGGAATTTTGGGCTAATCCCCAGGTATCGCCATCGCCATCAGATAATTTGGTTAACAAGATTATCCATCGTTTACGCTTAGTTCCGGGAATGACCGATGCTAGCTATCAAGACTTCGGGCGATCGCAAGTTGCGCTCTCTTTTGGCGATGACATTACGATTCGCACTTGGAAAAATCTCCTCGGCATCAACCATGTCTATGTTGCTCGGGGTGAGAAATGTCTGTATGCAGGTTATGTTGGTTGGATAGAAGCTAGTATTTTACGCCAGACAATAGATCGCATAGAGCGAGAATTAGCTTGAGGTGGCTGTACTGAAGTAATCACAAAAACCAGAAAAGGAGGCGATCGCGGCAACTGCGTCCGCAAGCCTCCTTTCTTGACTAATTAAATTAATTTAATAATTGAATATTGCGTTAATATTGCGGAATGCTAGGGTCGATTTCCTGACTCCAGGCGGTAATACCACCTTTGACATTGGTCCCTTCGATACCTGCTTGTTTGAGAATATTAAGAGCTTTTGCCGATCGCCCTCCTAGCTTGCAATGAGCTACTAAATGATGACCGTTAACTAGTTCTTTGATTTTGGGGATACCGCTACCGTCTTCGATTTCCGATAGGGGAATTAAAACCGAACCAGCAATTCGTGCAATTTCGTATTCGTTGGGGTTGCGTACGTCCAATAAAACAAAATCGTTACTGCCGCTATCTATCAGTTGTTTTAACTCCCGTACGGTCATTTCGGGAATTGCCGTTTGTTCCTTGGCGGCAGCAGCTTGTGCTTGAGGAATACCGCAGAACTGTTGATAGTCGATCAGCTTCTCAATAACCGGACGATCGGGATTGGGACGCAGTCTCAGTTCGCGAAATTTCATCTCCCAAGCATTGTAAAGCAGCAATCTGCCACTGAGAGTATTTTCCGCACCTAGAATAATTTTAATAGCTTCTGTGGCTTGAATCGTGCCGATAATGCCGCAGAGAACTCCTAAAACTCCGCCTTCAGCACAGGAGGGAACCATTCCCGGTGGTGGTGGTTCGGGATACAAATCCCGATAGTTAGGACCTTCTCGATAGTTAAAGACGGTTGCCTGCCCTTCAAAACGAAAAATCGAGCCGTAGACGTTGGGTTTATTTAGTAAAACGCAAGCATCGTTAGTTAAATAGCGGGTAGGGAAATTATCCGTACCATCAACTATAACGTCGTATGGTTCGAGAATATCGAGAGCGTTAGCAGAAGTTAGGGCAGTTTCGTATAAGTCTACCTGACAGCTAGGATTAATACCTAAAATCCGCTCTTTTGCCGATTGAATTTTAGGTTTACCTACCCAAGCAGTGTTGTGAATGATTTGTCGTTGTAAATTGGAACTATCGACAATATCGAAGTCAATGATACCAATTCTGCCAATTCCTGCTGCGGCAAGATACAACAGTAGAGGAGAACCCAATCCTCCCGTACCAATACACAAAACACTGGCGGCTTTGAGACGTTTTTGTCCTTCTAAGCCTACCTCCGGCAAAATGATATGGCGAGAGTATCTCTGATAGTCCTCTTTGGTAAGTTCGATTGCTTCCAAATTGGGATTGAGCATAATTAATGATGAGAAAATGCGATCGCTGTTTGATTAACTAACGACGAACTGTTTAGCGCGATCGATTAGAGTAATCGATTTTTGTTCGCCGCTTGATATACTCAGACCGATTTTACACCGAGTAAGTCCCTAATTATATAAAATTTCTGCCAACGTCTGACAACGTTTTAGAAAATTTTTTATGTCGCACAGTTGCGATCGCATTTTGACTGTATGGTGTTTTTTCGTTGCCGCTCTAAATATAGCTAGATTCTGAATTGCCTGTGAAGAGAATTTTAGGGTAGTGCTAGACAAATAATCATGCATTGTAATTGTGTATAAAATATCAAATCGCACCGATATGATTCTCCAATGACCACATTACCACTAATTTAATAACTGTTCTTGCAGGCGATCTAGAAAAATTTCTGCACCAATAGGTCCTGATAAGGCTCGGCAGAGATAGGTACTGGTAAAATAGATGCGATCGCTTTTACTGGCTGGTAGAGATTGAGCGATCGCATTACTGTGCCACTGCTGTTTAATCGCAGCTATTTGATGGTTGACTAAATCCCCTTCTACATTACTAAAGTCTCGGTTATATCCTTGCACGATAATCAGATCGGCAGCTAATTGTGGTAACATTTCCAGTGATACTTTACCCCCTTGAGCTTCTCGTCTTGAGGAGTTAGGAGGAAAGACGATTTGAAAGCCGATGTCTGCCAGTAACGCGCTACAGTAGCTGTCGTGATTATAGGGATCGATCTGCACTCCTTGTTCTAATTTTTCCGAACCTAATAGTAAGACTTTAGGATATTTAGTGACAATGGGTTGTAAGGCTTGCTTTGCTCGAGCAATTTTTTCTGAATGTTCTTTAATTACTCGTTCTGCCTGTTTCGACTTATCCACGGCCAGAGCGATCGCTCTTATTTGTTCCTGCCATTCGTCATCTACTGCATAGGTAAAGAGCAAAGTCGGTGCAATCTGGGAAAGCAGCTCGTATTCGTCTTGGTTTGAAGACACGCCTCCTAAAATTAAATCTGGTTGTAGTTGGGCGATAGTTTCCAAAGCAGGATCGTCGGTCGAACCAGTATTTACAGGCTGGTTGGTAATTTTTTTACCCAAAAGGTTGGTAATTTTTTTACCCAAAAAAGGAATTTGTTGACTGGTGCGATCGAATTTACTTGCAGGTAAAGAAAAATAATCGGCATAACCTACCGGCTGTATCCCTAAAGCTAATAGTAGCTCTAACATATTAGGACCGAGCGCGACAATTTTCTGAGGGCGATCGCAGATTTTAGTTATGCCGCGATCGTGTTGTACGGTTTGACAATTAGTCGAAGAGGATTTTACAGCAGAATTGGTATTGCTACAGGCTAGAGTAAAGCAAGTGGCGATCGCGCTCAGGATCTTTAGTTTCAATACCTGCTTCAATCTTGCTTTCCACCAACTGCTGGAATTAAAGTTAGCTATCATACTAAATCTGTTCAAAGGTTTTAAATATCTTCTCGTCTTCAACTGCTCAAGTTAAAACTCAATCGAAATCGAACCCAACACGGTAAACGGCTCGCCGCGGTCGTTCCCTCTAACTCTTACGGTAGAAGCACCTGCTATATAGTTCACATCGAATATATTTTTAAAATTAAGTGCCGCACGCCAATTATTGCGCTCGTAAAACACAGCCGCATTGGTCAGAAAGTAACTATCTAACTCAAAAGAATTATCTAAATCCCCCTGTCTTTCCCCAACAAAATTAAAACCCAATCCCAAACCGAGTCCTTGAAGATTGCCTCGTTGAATTTCATAGGTCGTCCACAAACTACCACTATGTTCGGGTGCGTTATTAAGTTGATTGCCGACTTCAAAAACATTGTCCTCGGTAACTTTGGCATCTATATAAGCATAGGAAGCAATAACATTCCATCCAGGCAGAATTTCGCCAACCACATCTAGTTCGATTCCCTGGCTTTGTTGTTCTCCTACTGGGACAAAAGAAAAAGGATCGTTAGGATCTTCAGTCGCTACATTTTGCTTAGTAATGTTGAAATAAGCTAAAGTCGCGAATAAATTGCCTTCCAAAAACTCAGACTTGATTCCCACTTCAAAGCCTTTGCCTTCTTCAGGCTCTAGAGGCTCTCCCTCGCTATTAGTTTCAGGGTTAGGGAGAAAAGATTGTGAGTAGCTGGCGTAGAGCGAGAGTGTTTCAATGGGTTTGTAAACTATTCCCACGCGAGGAGTAAGAGCATCATTGTTATCGCTAATTTCCGTTAGTTCTAAATTGTCCGTAACGATTTGCTCTACGGTGTCGTAACGCAACCCTGCTAAAAGAAAGAAATTATCGCTAAAAGAGACTCGATCTCGAGCAAAAATTCCCAGTCGGCGCGTTTCGGTTTCGCGATCGCTAATTAGAGGTAAGGTATCGAAGTCTGGTCTGGGGAAAGTGCCGTATACGGGATTAAACAAATCTAATTCTAAAGAAGTCTCTGCATCTAGTCTAATTAGATCGTTGTAGTTATCTTCGGTTAAATTAAGATCTAAGCCAAATAATACCTCGTGGTTAACTATTCCCGTGGCAAACTCTCCCTCGGCACTGGTTTGTAAAGAATAACTCTCTCCTTCTTGGGGTTGGGTAGCCCAAAAGCGAAATACAGTAGCCGTTTCTTCGTCGATTTCAACAGGAAAAGCCACTTCTAATAGGGCATTTTGTTGAGTATAGCTAAAAGCGTTGCGCAATTTCCACTTATCGTTAAACCGATGCTCTAAGTCATATCCAGCACTGAGAAACTCTTCCTCGCCAAAATCATCGGGTTCGTTGGTAATGCGATCGAAGCGAATATCGGCAATTTCGTTACCAATAGCAGGAATACCAAAACTGGGTGGGCGAGTTTCGTCAAAGTATACTAACTCAAAATCGATCTCGGTGCGATCGCCAATTTTCCAAGTCACTACGGGTGAAATAAAAAACCGTTCGATATCTTCGTCAACATCCTGAATATCGTCACTGCTACGATATAGGGCATTAAGACGATAAAGCAGGTTGCCATCTTCCGTCAACGGTCCCGAAAAATCGATACTGGGACTGAAAAAATCGCGGTTACCAAACTGCGTTTGAATTTCATAAAAAGGCTCGGATGTGGGTTTCTCGGTCACAATGTTTATCAAACCCCCAGGTTCGATCTCGCCATACAAAACTGAGGCTGGTCCTTTTAATACTTCCACCCGTTCTAAGTTTGCCGTCTCTGGAACGACATCCGCACCGAACTGCCTGAAACCGTTACGCAAAATTGGAGCCTCATCAAAACCGCGAATACTAAACTGCAAATTTCTTCCTAAATCCGTACCGCCAAAAGTAACTCCACTAACGTTACGCAGGGCTTCATCGAGGCGAATAACCTGTTGGTCTTCTAATACTTCTTGGGGAACTACCTGAATCGATTGCGGGGTATTGAGTCTGGAGGTATTGATTCGCGTAGCAGAAGTGACATCGGGGACAAAATAACTCTCGTCCTCTCCTTCACCCGTAGCGATAACCTCAATTTCTTCATCCGCTTCGGTTAGTGTGATACTTGCTTCTGGAGTGACGCTCAATACTAAATTTTCCTGGGATGGTGTGACTTCAGCAGCAGGTACTCGATCTTTTCCAGTAATAGTTATCCGAATGTTGTTGTCATCTATTTGCCTAGCGCTAATTCCTGTAATTCCAGGTGCGGGGTTAGTTTCTCTAAAATTATTTCCAGTTGCTAAATCTAGCTCTGCGTCTGTAAGTTCGATAACTAAATTATTTCCTTCTGTCAGTATCAAAGGTATTAATTGTCGCTTGGAATCATTTTCTACGATTAGCCGTAAACCATTGTCGGTATTGTTTAGCCTGATGTTGGTAATTTTGAGATTATTGTTTTGAACCAGTAAATCTGGATTCATAACTGCTGGTTTATTGTTTCGAGCTGCCGATTGCGCGATCGGCTCTGCCGCTTCGCTTCGCGAAATCACCCTCTGAGACCACAAACAAACAATTAAAACGATTGATAAGCTAAAATTAAACTTATTTTGGAGCAATTTCCCTCTCCTGACCGATAAAAAATAATTGCTAAAAATTCTCATTTTCAACCATAGAGAGGAGTCTACGTATTTTTAGCGAATTAAATCTACCCCAAGAGGACAAGTTTCAACCCCTGAAGGACAAAACCCAAAGTTTACAGGCTTGAATTTCCCAAACTACAGGCTTTTGGCGTAATGCCAAATTTTTGTTTGAAGGCTGCTGCAAAATGACTTGCATTGGCATAACCTACAGCAGAAGCTACCGATAATACATTTAATTTACCTTCTAGCAATAAGTCACGCCCCACCTCCATCCGATAGTCACGTAAATAAGCAAATGGTGTAGTACCGAACAATTGTCGGAAGCCCTGCTTGAGTTTCATATGATGGAGTCCTACTTGCCGTGCCAGATCAATTAAAGACGGTGGTTCGGCGATATTATTAATTAGAATTTCTTTTGCTTGGTAAATCTTGTCAATTTCACCAGCTTTTAAGTTAGTAACTGCCATTCTATTGGTTTCAGTTTCTAAAAGCTGAGCTAGCTGTAAAACCAATAGTTCCAAAGTTTTGCTTTCTAAATACATTCGCTGCAACATTCCTCGGTATGGCGTTAATGTAATTTGTCGCAAAACTGTTTGCATTGCTGGTGAAATTTTTCCTACAGGCAAATGAAAAATATCAGACTTACTTTTTTCGAGCAAAGATTTGAGGATTAAGGGTGCGGTTTTTAAATCCCGACAAAAATTACTTAAAAAAGAAATATTAATATAAATAGTAATTAGATCGATCGCTTTATCTGGAAAATATTGTTCGATTTCTACAATATTTGGCAAATAAAATAAATAGTTGTACCCTTCAATTTCGGCGTAGTTTTCTGCTACTCCTTTTAGTTTAGGACAGATTACTCGTTGCTTGCCAGAGAGATAAAATTTAGAGGCTAAAAAATTAAAATCGCTGTGATCTACTTCACAATTAATTTGCCTCAAACAAGTAGCATTAGTAATTTTTAAAAATAGTCCTTGACTCAGTTGTATTTCTTTATTTATACATTGATAAGAACTATGTTGCAGCTTGTCAATGCGATCGAATCCATCAATTTTATCTCTTGTTTCTCTTTTTCCTCCCGTATTTAAAGTTTGCTCTAATAGTTGCTCTTCTGTAATTATTTTCATTTGTTAGCAATAGATAATAACCTCTTAAAGTTTAAGCCCTGGCTCTATTAGCATTTAATTTTAAAATTAAATGCAAAATTTTAGCAACAAATTTCTTTGAGAAAAGTAAATACCGAAAATAACTTGACTGGTCGCTAGTAGTGCATTACACAAGCATAGCCTGGGATAGAATACTGGCGATCGGGAGCGAGTGCCATAGCTAATTCTAAAATAGAAGGAGGATTTTCTAATCGCGATCGCTTCTGCGATTTCCAATACTCAACTCCACCCCAGGTAACAATTCCATAAGGTGGATATATCCATATTGCCCTAGGCATTTTAGTGGTTCGAGCAGGATTTCGTAATTATCGAGGACTAAATTACAGTTACGGGATTGGCAGTTTTCTTGGCAAAAAGATAATATTCTGCATCAGAAATAGTAAAAGTCATAGAAAAGCGATTAATTTAACAGCAAGCTATTGAGATAAATATTTAATAATTATAAGATGTACTCGCTCTCGAAATTTTCAAACTTTTATGGAAGATAAATTATTGGTTGCTAACCGACTACCTCACCGATAAAACCAGACAATCCTCACCCCTAGCTATAGAATTCATTGTTAATGCTTCTACACTCATCGTGAATTTTTCTATTTGGCATACTATTTGGCATCTAATTCGCTATGCCCAACGGCTGTATTGGGTAGATACGATTCTGTGGCTATTCATCGCCGGATTGCCAGCTATTCCAGGGATTATTATTCGCGAATTCTTCAATACTCTTACTGCAAAATCTGCGGGTTTACTTTCGGTTTGGGAATGGATTGCCTTATTTCTAGCCATTGGATTAGCTCACATTGTGGCTATCTTTACAGGGCGCATTACTAAGACTCAGCATCGTTTTATCATGAGTGCTCTCGTTCGGCACAACTTGCTCAGAGGATTGATGAAGCGTCCAGGAGCAGAGCCGTTAATGGATAATAAGGAGGGTAATAGCTCTGTTTCCCCAGGGGCTATAATCAGCTTTTTTCGGGATGATGCTCAACAGCTTGAAAATAACGTGGTGGGGACAAATGAAATTGCTGGCGAGGGAATATTTGCTTTTGGTTCGCTGATACTGTTATTTAGTGTTAACGCCAGGATTACTTTTTTGGTATTTTTGCCTTTAACACTAATCGTAATTATCCTCCAGCGTATTGGCGATCGCCTCAAACGCTATCGTCGTGACAGCCGTCAGGCAACACAACAGGTTACTAGCATGTTGGGAGAGATGTTTTCAGCCGTACAAGCGATTAAAGTAGCTAATGCAGAAACGAGCGTTTTGAATCGTTTGCGCCAAACCTGCGATCGCCGTCGACAGTTAACGATCCGCGATCGCTTACTAACGGCAATTTTAGAATCGAGCTTTGAGAATCTAGTCAGTATCGGTACTGGAGTAATTCTGTTATTTGCAACCCAATCGATGGAATCTCCTAATGATAGTTTCAGGGTTGGTGACTTGGCTTTATTTGTTTATTATCTCTCCTACATCACTAATTTCTTCGCCTTTGGAGGAGAATTTTTCACCCAAACCAAACAAAGTGAAGTGTCCGTAGAACGCCTGGCAGGATTAATCGCTCGCGAAGCCTCAGACATTTCTGCCCACCATCCTCTTTATATCAAACCTATTGTCGGAAGAACTCCAAAACTACCTCAGATCGAATCTTCGACAACTTCAGAGTCAGATCGTTTACAAAATCTCACGGCACTAAACCTAACCTATTACTATCCAGGAACAGATCGAGGCATCACCGATGTTTCACTGCAACTCGAACGGGGTAGTTTTACGGTTATTACGGGACAAGTTGGTTCTGGCAAAACTACTTTATTGCGAGTGCTAATGGGATTGTTGCCCAGTCAGTCGGGAGAAATCTACTGGAATGGACAGCAGGTGGATAACCCCGATCGCTTTTTTGTCCCGCCTCGTAGTGCCTATACGCCTCAAGTACCACAGCTATTTAGTAACACGCTGCGAGAAAACATTTTACTAGGACTAGAAACAAGTCATGAGCAATTAGAACGGGCGATCGCTCTTGGCGTCTTTGAAGAAGATCTTGCCGCTATGCCCAATGGACTCAATACCCCCATTGGCGTAAAAGGGATGCGTCTTTCGGGTGGACAACTACAACGGGCTGCCACTGCCCGAATGTTAATTCGCCAACCTGACCTACTGGTATTCGACGACCTTTCTAGTGCTTTAGATGTGGAAACCGAACAAAAACTCTGGTCGCGCCTCTTCTCAATTCACTCATCTAACCCTAACTGGACTCCAACCTATCTCGTCGTCTCTCACCGCCCTACAGTCTTGGAAAGAAGCGATCGCATTATTTTACTCGATCGCGGTAGGATTGAGATGACGGGTACTTTTGAGGATTTACCAGCAGCATATTTTTAATTAGTAAGCAATCTCTCCTCCTCGAAGAATTTGCTCTGCGGTTATTTTCAGAGTCGGAAAGGTTTTTGAAGTCAAGTGTTCATCTCTTTGATAAACTGCTTCCTCATACAACCCATTTACCAGAGTCAAAACTACTACCTGAGAGCGTTCTGGATCGACAATCCAATATTCAGCAATTCCTCGTGCTGCATATTCCGATCGCTTGTATCTATAGTCTCGGTCTTCGTTTTCTTTCCCAGATGAGACTACTTCCACCACCAATACAGGGGGCAACATATCTAAGGTAATTGTTCCCCGTCGCGATTGTCGCAATGCCAGGCGTAATTCTTCGCTCAACACCATTAAGTCGGGAACTCTGGTTGTTGCTCGAACTCCACTCACAACTATTTCAATTCCCTTGCAGCGAATGAGACGACTAGAAACCACCTTCAACAATTCTGCAAATAAATATGAGGCAATCTGGTTATTAAAATCCCACTCAGGTGGCATTTCTCTAATTTCTCCATTGACCAACTCATAACACCGATCGCTGCTGTCACTGTAGTTAAGATATTCTTCTAGGGTGAACTGCCGACTGGTTGTGGTCATTTTATATTTTTATTCCCAGATATACTTGTCAACAATTTTAGCGTATGGACAGAGGTTATCTTTACAGCAGATAGACCTCAGCTTATTGGCGGGCGATCGCCTTGCCAATCATGCGCTCTTTTTGAGTATATTGATAATTATTAGCAATTTAAAGTACTGTCGAAAAAGTGTTGCTATTTGCTACTTAAATTTATCGCTCTTATGACAATTACAATATATGGTTCGGATTATGACGCGCTTTGGCAGGAGGCAAATCCATCTTCTCAAAACATAAAGTCTGCGGATTTTTCCGAAACATTACAGTTAGTTCCAGAATGTCTAGGACAAGGGTATATTCAGTCGATTAATTTGCACGGCATCGAGCTATCACTCTTCAACTATCAGCTTCATGAGGATCTATTCATAATCAGGAAAGATGAAAATGAATCCGATATCACCCGTGAGTTTGGCTTTCATTTATCGGGCGATCGCTATGGCAAGCGTACGGGAGAAAACTTTGTTCAGTGGGGAAGTTTTGACGAACCAGATGAATACGTGCTGATTACATATGCTAACGATCCTTTACTAAAGGTGGATATTCATTTAGAGTCTGCTAATGAGTTGGTTCAATCAGTCGCGGAAATTTTGGAAGAATTGCCAGCAAAAACCCGCCAGCGGATTGGCGATCGCAACAGTTTATGTGAAATCGGTCACATTACTCCTGCCATGCAATCCGCATTGAGGCAAATTTTTAATTGCCCATTTCAGGGAAAAACCAAACAAATTTATCTAGAGAGTAAGTGTCTGGAACTGATTACTTTAAAATTAGAGCAGCTTAAACAAAGCGATCGCTCAACACAAAAGTTATCTTCCCTCAAATCAGACGATATCGATCGCATTCATTGGGCAAAAGCCATTCTCACCGCTAACTTTGATAATCCACCATCACTAATCGAATTAGCGCGACAGGTAGGATTAAACGATTGCACCCTTAAACGAGGATTTCGCGAAGTATTTGGCACTACTGCCTTTGGCTACCTACACGACTATCGCCTAGAACAAGCCTTACAGCTTGTAAGAGAACGTCGTCTGAAGATCTCAGAAATTGCCCACAGCGTGGGTTTTGCAAGCTATACCTCTCTCTCTAAAGGGTTTCGCAAAAAGTACGGCGTTTCCCCCAAACAATATCAAATGGGATGTGCGCTTGAGGAAAATTAACCTGCATTTTAGCCTATATGCGCCACCAGAACCCACGCTGAATAATAATTACCTTTGGGTCATATTTTAATTCCGTTTGGGCTACATTTAGTGTTTTGACCTAACTCCCCTTCTGATACGATTTCTCTATTAAGAATTTATAGCAATAGATGGAAAAGGTTTTGCCTTTACGTAGAAGGTGTGTGGAGTTATGGTGAATCGACTGCAACGGTTATTTGTATTGACGGGTTTATTATCGCTGGTTGCAATGCCAGCAGTAGGGGCAGAGGCGGTAGGGGCGAACGGTCGTTCGTCCTTACAGGAGGATAGGGATAAGGATCTGGTTGCCCAAGGGGTGACACGGGTTACGGGGGTAGAACTTAATCAAACTGAGTCAGGATTGGAGTTAGTCTTAGAAACGGTGGCGGGAAGTGAGAGATTAGTGCCGTTGATTCTGCCTCAAGGGAATGATTTGGTAATCGATATTCTCGATGCGACTTTGGCTTTTTCGATTAGGAATGGCGTAACCGAACTCAATCCCGC
Source organism: Myxosarcina sp. GI1(2024) (assembly GCF_053543375.1). Taxonomy (NCBI): domain Bacteria; kingdom Bacillati; phylum Cyanobacteriota; class Cyanophyceae; order Pleurocapsales; family Pleurocapsaceae; genus Myxosarcina; species Myxosarcina sp. GI1(2024). The sequence goes on from NZ_JBKGTY010000010.1 coordinate 78,413, forward strand.
TCCAGGGATTAGAAGGATTACGGTCAATAATGCCGAGGAAAATAGTATTCGAGTTAGGATGACGGGAGAGAACCAAGCACCAAGCGCGGAAGTAGTACCAGGAAGAGACGATCTAGTTTTAAGCGTCACACCTGATGAGACGACGGCAGAGCAAGAACCAGATGAGGAGATTGAAGTTATTGCCACGGGTGAAGCAGAAGATGATGATTATTATGTTCCCGATGCCACAACTGCCACGCGAACTGATACACTGCTACGGGATATTCCTCAATCGATTCAGATCGTACCCCAAGAGGTCATTGAAGACCAAAATATAACTCGGATTGGTGATGCTTTACGTAACGTATCGGGGGTGACACCTCAAAGAGATTTTGGCAATATAACCGATCGCTTTAGTATTCGCGGGTTTGATGATTCTATAACCCTGAGAAACGGATTTAGATCGGGATTACGAAGTGGTGGTTTTACAGCAGTTACCATTCCTCCTAGTACAGTAGAAAGGATTGAAGTTCTTAAGGGTCCTGCTTCGGTATTATACGGTCAGGTAGAACCAGGAGGAATTATTAATTTTGTTACTAAAAAGCCTCTGCGAGATCCATTCTATAATTTGAAATTTACTGCGGGGAGTTTTGGTTTTATCGAACCAGCCATCGACCTCGCGGGACCTTTGACTGAAGACGAAAAGCTAGCTTATCGTTTTAACTTTTCCTATCAAAATGGCGGTAGTTTCCGAGATTTTGTCGATTCGGAAATTTTAGCTATTGCCCCTGTTATTAACTATGACTTCAACGATGCTACCAGCTTAACCTTTGAATATAATTATATAGAGTCCAATCAAACTTTTGATGATGGTTTACCTATCGATCCTGTTGTGTTTGAACTACCTAGAGAACGATTTTTAGGCGAACCAGATGATTTTTTTGATACTACTACCCACAGTTTCTATCTAACTTTAAACCATAGATTTAACGAGAATATCCAGCTGCGTAGTGGCTTTGCTGCGGAAATCACAGACAGTTCCTTAACTGCTTTTCGCCCCAATGAATTCGACCCAGAAAGCGATCGGCTCACGAGATTTTTCTCCGATCGTGAGACCTTTAGCGATAACCTTTCCTGGCAAACAGATTTAATTAGTGAATTTAAGACTGGTTCGGTGGAACATCAGCTATTAGCAGGATTTGAGCTAGCCCAGATTAATTTTGGTACTGATAACGCTGATCTTTTCGACCCCGAAAATCAACCTTTTGCGATTAATGTGTTCGACCCGCAATATGGCGCACCAATCCCTAGCCCCGATAGTCGTAATGACCTTTTCGACCGCGACCGTACAGCTAGTAACTTGGGTTTTTATCTGCAAGACCAAGTTACGTTGTTGCCCAATCTCAAACTTTTAGCAGGTGGTAGATTTGATTTTGTCACCGATGAAAATGAACTTGATTCAGTATTTGATGGCGAACCTTTTATTGAAGAGAGCGAATTTGACAGTGAAGCCTTTTCTCCTCGTGTGGGTTTAGTCTATCAACCCATCGAACCAATTTCTCTCTATGGCAGTTTCAGTCGTTCCTTTATTCCCAATGCCGATATAACTAGCGATGGGGAAACAATCGAGCCAGAACGGGGTACGCAGTATGAAGTAGGGATTAAAGGAGAATTTGGCGATTTTTCTACTACCCTAGCTGCTTACGAAATTACTAAGACTAATATTACCCGAACCGATCCTGACAATCCCGATTTTTCCATTCCCATTGGAGAAGTCAAAAGTCGCGGAATTGAATTAGACGTGGCAGGAGAACCTGTAAGTGGCTGGAATATTATTGCTTCTTTATTCTTTAACGACGCTTTTATCTCTGAGGGAGATGAAGATAATCCTGAAGATGACACTTTAATCAATGCTCCTGGTAGCGGTGCTAGTTTGTGGACGACTTATGAAATTCAACAGGGTAGTCTACAAGGTTTGGGTTTTGGTGCGGGTTTATTTTATGTAGGGGATGTAGAAGCAGAAATCCCCAATGATTTTGTCGTACCTTCCTATGTACGCGCCGATGCCAGTCTTTTCTACGATCGCGATAACTGGCGAGTTCAACTTAATTTTAAGAATCTGTTTGACAAGGAATATTTTGAATCCTCACAGAATACTAGTTTAATCTATCCTGGTGTGCCGTTTACGGTCTTGGGTACAGTGTCAATAGAGTTTTAATCAAAGTCTATAAGCTTTAAGCACAGCGCGTACGCGCAGATCGTCGTAAGACGACTGGGACGCGAATGCGTCCGTGGCTATAAGCTTCCCATCACCCCGTCTCCTCTGCTCATGTCTAAGCTATACCGTTTATTAATTATAGGAATCTGTACCGTCATCTTAATTGTGGTTTGCGATCGCCCTCCAAACTCTCCTACCAGCAATCCTATTACATCTGTTAGTTCAGAATCCTGTCGTTTGGTCAAGCATGAGATGGGAGAAACAGAAATCTGCGGTCAACCACAGAAAGTAGCAGCTCTCAGCCCTCATATTTTAGATAGTATGTTGGCACTAGGAGTACAGCCTGCTGCCTATGCCGAAGCCAAGGATGTAAAAATTCAAACTTACGATAATCCCACAGAACAAATTCCCTATCTTGGCAAATGGGTAACTACACAGCCATTAGGTGTCGGCGATCGCTATTCTCCTTCTCTCGAACGTCTTACTCTTGTCCAACCAGATTTAATCTTGGGAGAAAAGTGGGCTAATGAGGACGAGTATTCCTTACTGACTCGAATTGCCCCCACTTTACTATTTAGCGACCAAAGTGCAGATGGACAATATTCTTGGCAGCACGATATCAAAGGAATTGCTAAAGCTTTAGGAAAAGAAGCCCAGGTAGAAGAATTGTTAGTAGCATTCGAGCGGCAAATCGCTCAAGCCCGTGCAGCATTACAACCCGTGTTGCAAGCCTATCCTCGTGTATTTTTAATTAGTTCTAATTTGACTACTTATATCAACTCACAACCAGAAAGCACTACAGCCAGATTATTACAAGAAATTGGTTTTGAAGTAGTTGCGCCAGAGGGTACACAAGGTGAGACTGAAATCTCTCTGGAGATGTTACCTAAGATTGAAACTGATATCATCATTGTTCTGTCTTGGAGTGATGAAAGTTTTTATAATCCTGAATCTGTCTTACGAAAAAAATGGGCGAAAAATCCTTTACTTAACTCCATGCAAATTTTTCAGCAAGGTCGAGTATTTTTTGTAGACTTTTACCTCTGGGGTAGTGTTACTCGTGGACCTTTGACTGACCGACTAATTTTAGAAGCATTGCCAGATTTGCTGTTGGATAGCAAGTAGCAACAGTTAGAGCAATAGCTTGATAGAGATTCGTACTGTCCCAACTGTTTTCACTGTCCTAACTGACTTCCCTCAACCAAGCTTCTAGATCTGCCATCTCTTGAAAATCCAACAAAGCTTCACCGAGATTTTCTATTTGTTCTAAGGAGAGATTTTTTCAATTTGCGCGATCGCATCTGATGGTAATTCTCCTATCTTTCGAGTTAAGAGACGTAGAATGAGCGATCGCAATTCTGTAAGTCTTATTTATTTTATCTATTGCGGTTTTGGTAAATACTTTCTCTTAATTGCATCGTCTGAATAATGGATATATAAAATTAGATTTAAAGGCATAGGGACTATTGCTATTTGCTCTTAGAGAAGATTCCGTTAGCTGGTATTGCTCGTGTTCTCAAGATTTCCGAACCTTGGCTACAAAACCATATGAATGGGAAATATGACGCTGTTCCTAGACAAGTGGCAGTACAACCCAAGCCAAAAGGGCGTCTAACCGTTCAGATGGATGAACACTGGTCATTTGTGAATGATAAGGGCAATGAACAATGGGTGTGGCTTGCTCTGGATGTCGTCACTCGTGAAATTGTAGGTTGTTACATTGGCGAGCGCTCTAGAGAATCAGCGCCAGCTCTTTGGCGAGCGCTACCTGCTGTTTATCGACAGTGTGCAGTATTTTATTTTATAGTGATTTCTGGGTTTCTTATCCTGTAGCTTTTCCCAGCAATCGTCATCGAGCAGTAGGAAAAGCGAAACAATCGCTCATGGGGGAAACCCCCATGAGCGATTGTTTCAAGAAGAAACTGGCTTAACAAGCTATATAGAGCGATTAAACTGCACTTTACGACAACGGGTATCACGACTGGTCAGAAAAACTCTATCTTTCTCTAAGAAGCTAGAAAATTACATTAGTGCAATCTGGTATATTATTCATCATTACAATGCTTCTTTACCTGTGCATTCATCCTTTCCTTTTTAGGACTACCAATATTTATTTAAGGTAAGAAACAGCTCTATATAATCACTTCATACCGTACTGTAAAAATAATCTACTTGCTCATTCGAGCAAATTTCAACTCACTTCAACAATCTGACCGGCAAAGTTCAATTACCAGAAAAATAAGGATATCGTGGCATGAAGTTTAATGATTGGCTTGGATTGCTTAGTCTAGTTGCTTCCATAATCATTCTTTGGCAGTTTCGACAAATTTTGTTGTTAATCTTTACAGCAGTCGTTCTGGCAACAGCTCTGAATAGTTTAGTGCGATTGCTGGTGAGAAAGTTTAATTTAAGTAGGAATAATAGTATTCTTGCTACTTTAGTTTTAGTATTTGTAATCTCTATACTTTTAATTATTTTTATCATTCCGCCTTTTGTCGGTCAGTTTCAGGAACTGATTCAATTAATTCCCATTGGATTTAGACAACTGTTGCAGTGGGGTAACAGCTTTAAAGAAAATCCACCCCTATGGTTTCCGGAGTTTGATTCAGAATTGCTACCAAACTTTTCTGAAATTGCTCAACAACTACGCTCTCTAGCTCCAAAAGTATTCAGCAATTTTTTAAGTCTCTTTTCTAATTCAACTGCGGTTATCTTGCAATTATTGCTGGTTTTGGTACTAACGATAATGTTTTTAGTCGAACCCTTGGCGTATCGTAATTTACTGTTGCAGTTGTTACCTGCTTCTTATCGAGAACGAGCACGGGAAATTATCAGCATGAGTGAAGTCGGTCTGCTGGCTTGGCTCAAAGGAGTGGGAATTAAATCACTCTTTGTTGCTGTCCTGTGTGGCTTCGGATTGTTGTTCCTGAGAATTCCCTTCGTCTTTGCCCATACAATCTTAGCTGGAATTTTTAATTTTATTCCCAACATTGGACCAACACTCAGTGCAGTGTTTCCCATTGCGGTCGCCCTGCTCAGTTCACCAGGTCAAGCCCTCGCGGTGCTAGTCTGGTATACTATCATTCAACAGGTGGAAACTTACTGGTTGGGTCCGATAGTGATGAAAAAACAGGTAGACTTGTTACCAGCAGCCACACTTATTGTCCAAATTTTTTTTACTACCTTTTTCGGTTTTCTAGGTTTGGCTTTGGCTCTTCCGCTATCAATTGTAATCAAAACTTGGTTTCAAGAAGCCTTAATTAAGGATTTTTTAAACAATAAGTAAAAACTCAACTGTCAGACACATTTTTTTAGTGAGAATGCGCTCTTATAGATTAAGTTAATCCGATCTGATGCACGAGGACGAAGTGCAAGTGTAGCTACTATTAATCAAACCCTCTTTTCTGTATAATTTTGCAAACTTATAGTCGTTCTAATTAATTTCCATATGTTTTCGAAAAAATTGAACAACTATGATAGATAAATGATGAATGGTTAAAAATACTACTAATAAACCTATGGTTTCTATTTGGAATAACAGCTTATAACCTATTTTTTGTCTGGTAAAGTGAAACAATTCACCCATAAGCACTCATGAATAATCCCAATAATCGACCAGTTGAAGATTTCACAACCTGGATTTTTATCCTTGGGGTTTTGCTGATTCTGTTGGGGTTAGGAGCCATTGTCCTACCGTTGTTAGCACCAGAGGCTGTAGGATTAATCCTAGCCTGGGTCTTTCTTATTAGTGGTTTGATTCGCATTGTCTATGCATTTCAATCGCGTCCAAGTCCCGGATTATGGCTTAAACTCAGCACTGGTATTCTGAACGAGGTTGCTAGTCTCTTGCTCTTCACTAAGCTAATACAGCCATACCTCTCTTTATCAATGTTACTGGGGATTATTATTCTCGCCAAGGGACTGCTGGAAGTAGCTATGGTTTCTAGTTTGCGCCCCGGCTCTGCCCGCAATTGGATGCTGATGAGCGGAGTGATTTCGATTGGCTTAGGAACTCTTTTTATTGTTAATCGAAAATTGGGTGCAGCTTGGTTATTGGGTCTGTTAGTTGGGGCAAGTTTAATAGTCAGTGGAATCTGATTCATTATATTACCACTGGAGTTTCGGCATTCTAGATCTCGTAACCATAAGCGAAGAAGCTGATGAATCGGTTCTCATGACTTTTGTTCCAATACTAGATAAAATTAGCGATTTTAAAATTTTGAAGCAAAATAATCTCAGCATAATGACTATAGTGTATAGTGGCACTCGTGAGAGAAGATGATAGAAAACTTTTTTCAGCAGTTTTGGCATTCGATCGCAGAGGTGCTTACTCTCAATCCAGAGATTTATACTAAACTTACCGAATCACCTTTTAGCAGAACCATAGCATTGCTTATCGTCCTGGCGGCTGGTCTATCTCAAGCGATCGGTCAGAGCTTTGTTTTGTTCGTTAATCGCGTTAAGCCACTGCGGTTTTTCCTCTGTTTGGGGGTTGCTGCGTTTCTGTTTGCTTTTACCTATATCTTTTGGGCGTGGAGTGTTTGGTTGGTCGGACACTTCATTTTTAGAGCCCAGTTGCAGTTGCTTAGCGTTATGAGTTGGGTGGCACTCAGCTATGTCCCACAGTTGTTTGGTTTTCTGGTCGCCCTGCCCTACTTAGGTATTCCCATCTCAGTAGTGATTTCCATCTGGAGTCTGCTGAGTCTGGTTGTCGGCTTGCAAAATCTTGGCAGCCTGTCTCTCTGGATGGCATTCGCCTGTTCTGGTTTAGGTTGGGTGGTACTGCAGCTTTTACAGCGGACAGCAGGTCGCCCGCTAATGGCTATGGGACGTTCGCTGAAGCACCTGTTTGCGGGTACGAATTTGGTTGTCGAGCGGCAAAGTTTGGCTGAAGTGATTAGAGCTGGAAATCCACAAGTAGCAGAGTTGATGGACTGGGATTGGGTTAATGCAGCAGCGACTCAGTTACACTCGAAACCCACTCGCCACATTCTTAAGTTTTTGGCGATCGCCGCGATCGCGTTTATCGTTATTGGGTCGATCTTCACTTCTCAGGGATGGTTGACATTTTGGTTCGAGGCAATGTCTAGAACGGTTCGATTGACGCTAAACTTAGTTGCAATTAGTCTGATTGCCCTGCTGATCTCGATTCTTTTGACTCCCCTAGAAGCATTGAGCTGGTGGGCGGGTTGGAAAGAACCAGGACCCCTCAACCCGGGTATTCCCGTACGATCGCCCTTGCCAGATACTGAGATCGCCTGCTACGTAATTTATCTCGATGGCATTAACCAGGGAGCCTATGCCTGTTTACCAGAAGTCGATCGCTTCTTGGACGAGCTAGTGGAGACATTGCCGCCCAATGTGTTGGTGGTCAAAGGCATCATGCCATATTCGGTGAGCAATCGACCACTTTCTCAAGCTCGTCCTTCTGGCTTTTTGTGGCGAATTGTAGAATCATTAACGCAGAAAAACCCCAATAACCCCATCGGATTCGCGATCAATCTTCGCAATGTGTTTGCCGTTGCGGTTTCTGCCGACCGCCGTTACGGTCCCCTGAATAATCTAGGACTCGCTCGAGTATTGCTTAACAGTCTCGTACATCACGGATACCAGACGGGAAGTCAAACACCAATTACCCTAATTGGCAACAGTGGAGGAGGACAGATGGCAATGGGCGCCGTAACCTATTTGCGAGAGGCGACCCAGACTTCGATTGAGGTCATTTCCATTAGTGGCGTGATCGCCGGTAACACGGGAGTGATGGAAACCGAACATTTATACCATTTGGTCGGAGCTAAAGATCTGGTCGAAAAGCTAGGATCGATTTGTTTTCGGTCTCGGTGGGCACTTGCCCTTTCTTCGAACTGGAACCAAGCCAAGCGACGAGGTAAAATCAGCATCATTCCTTTAGGACTGGTGGGTCACAATGGTCAGTCTGGTCCCTTAGGAGCTGATGCCTATTTAGAAGATGGTCGCAGTCACTTACAGCAAACACTCAATCTAGTTACCGGAATTTTGCTCAAGGATTGGGCTCTTAGTGGACTCAATCCTGCCGATATCTTTCGAGTCAGTAACTATGAGAGATATCAAGCCGCTCCATTTAATCGACCTGAATACTATCCCATTCGACAATCTATCTCCTCGGAACTGTACTGCCCTACCCATACTTGGCTGGGTCGGCTGATTTTACCTAGACTTGAGGAGCGTCATCAGGGACAGGGGTGCGTCTGGAATTCTATCACGCTCCTCAGAACTACAATGCCTTGGTGGGGCGAGTTGTGAACCTACGGTGGAGTGACGACCCTAAGGTGCAGTCCTACGTTCAGTTAGTCACCTACGACGTACATTTTGAAAGTCAAGTGCGTCTCAGTCAGCGACAGGGAAACATTCACCCAGAGCGACTCAACCACTGGCAAAAAGTAGACCCTCTAGAATCTCTTGCCGGGGCTCATCCTCAAGATGACGTTGTGGTGGCACTCAAAGAACCTATAGAGGTGCTAGATCGCAAGTTGAATGAACCGACACTGCTCATTCGTTCCGATCCCCTTCAAATTTCAGGACGGTATTACGGATTAGTAAAAATACGAGAGCCTCTGGGAGAGGAACGGTTTCGGGTACAGCACTACTGTCGAGAGTCTCAGGAATTTGATGGAGCATTGTCAGTGGTTTACCTTCCCACCGCGATCGCCAATCGTGATGGCATCTTACCGGCTTCCAACAATCGGCTCGAGCAGTCTCCTGCCAATGAGTCCGGATGGTATATTTTTGGTGCCCAAAATGTTGACGGCGAATTTGTGGTACAAGCTCTCGCCCCCTATCGGCTCTTTGCTCTACAACCAGATCTGGTGATTTGCGGCAAGAAAGCAACCCTCAGATACATCAACTTTGACTACTGGAAAAATGTGGTAGCTCAAAAAGGAAAGCTGACGACGGCACTGTTGTTACCGAATGCAGAAAAACGAGCTACAGTTCCTTCTAATTTAACCCAACCCAATTCATCACAGCCGAGTAAAGAGGGCTGGTCTGAGGATGTGAGTCAAATTTTTCCAGAGGGAACGCGCACTCTGCTAATGCATGTTTATGGTGGAATTGGCGGTGAGAAACGAGAACCGGCAGCGGTGACTCCTATTTTCTTTGGTCACTTTTCCTATGGAATTGCGCGCGTCGTGAGAGAACCGTTAACAGAACCGTTAACAGATAAGTTGCGTTTCGAGATTGAATACCGTCAGATCTATACTCACAACACCGATGGAATTATTTCTGGAGCCAATTGCTGGACGCGCTATATGGGCGATCGCCAGTTTGGGTGGTTGGGCACGCGTCCGATTTCCGAGATTGCGATTGCATTTCCCCCTTTGACTGAAGACTACAATTTTGATGGAGTAGTCTTTTCTCCATTCGAGTATTTGATTCGCGAGTTAGATGTGATGGCGGCTCGATATCGGATTGGTGACGGTACGGGGACAACCATTGTAAGTCCTGTCAATTCCTGCGTGCAAGATTCGAGTCAGGCACTTTACAGCTCTCTCAAGCGGATGATCGCTGAGTTTCAACTCAACCCCCTAATGTTGAGGTGGCTACGAGAGCATCCTAACCACGAACAGACCCACCGCTTTCAGTTATTGTCCAATCTAGTCAGTACACTTGAAGCTAATCTGGTTCCTTTTGGATTAATCCGTCGTGATTGGAAGTATGGGGATCTAAACCTAGGAAGATTTCCTGGAGAAACTCCAGGTAAAACGATGATTAATGCTTTGGCCAGTTGGCGAACCCTATTGCCGCGTCTGACCAACGACGTAATCGCCACGATCTTCTTGCAGCTGGGAGCGACCCTGTGGGTAATTCGTACCAATCAAGTAGGCGGATACGATCGAGAGATAGAACCTATTGCACCTACTGATTTTGGATTTCGGATACCTAATGTTGTTTCTAGATCTATCCTTAAATAGGGCTGGAAAGGCAGAATAACTTAAAATACAAAAAAATTAAATCACCTTTAGAAAGATGCTGCCAAAAAACTAACGGGCTCGATAAAGAGGATTTTTATGGTAAACTGACCGAAGATTATTTGAGTAGCTCACCACGTAAAGCAGAAACTGAATTAGGATGGTCGAGAAAGGCGAGCGTTACTAGACTAAAAGAATTAGAAATTGACATAGTTTGTGTAGATAACTATCAAGCAAGAGGAAGAAAAAAAACCTAGTAATTACTACCCCAATTAGAAAAAGATATTTCTGTAGCTAATAGACAATCATTCTCAGGCAGACCCCAAATTCAAGTCAACTCGTCACTACCACTTCAATGACAACAATGTCTCTCCAAGAATACAATTTGGCTCGATGACAATAGTTTGTCTCTAATGATATTTAATGTGTCACTGTACAGGAAGAAACTTAGGGCGAACGATGGGACTTGAACCCACGAATGGTGGGACCACAACCCACTGCCTTAACCACTTGGCTACGTCCGCCGCGTTACTGAGTTATTATAACATAACTTAAGGCAGTAAATTCAGGTATTGGCGAGCACAGTCAAGAATTTATCAGTCGTTTTGTTCTGGCTTGGGCACAGTGAACCAATGGTTATAAAAGGACGCGATTTTGGGTTGTGGAGCAAGTCCAGAGGACTTGGCTTCTTCCGACAGCAGCCCGCGAAGCGGGCAAGCGTCGCTACGCTAGAACAGTCTTCGAATAGGGCAACGCCTTTGTACAGAGTAATCATTAACTTAGTTTAAAATTGTAGGTAAAAATTTCGAACTTATATAGATGAATTCACGGTTAATTAGTATTGCTGGAATTGTTAGCATTGGGCTTGGCGCGATCGCATTTTTAACTAATCCACAACAACAAGATTACCGAGAATATGCCGCTCATACTCTCAATGCCCATCTTAAAGAATTTTGCCAACAACCTAACAATGTAGCTGGAGAATGGTTGCAAAATCATTGTTATACCTTAGTAGATACAGCCCGTCCCTATTTAGCTGCAACCATCGATACTCACACTTTAAGACATAATTTTTTCTTATTTAGTATTTATCAAACTAACTTACCAATACCCGCACCTATAACCAGTTATCAAGTTGAGACTATCGGTATATTTAATAATTTTTATGTCTACAAAGCAGAAGAACTGTAAGTTTCCAATCGGTCGCAAGGGATTTTTAAAATCAAACAAAAATAAGATTAGACTGGGTATAAAAGAACCAACTTAAAAATTCATATCACTATTTTTTAAAACCGATTATGAGCGAACAAAGCAGCGTTCAAAACGAGCCCTCTACTGCCAAAACCGAACGTACGCGTACTCCACCTTGGGGAAAAGTTACGATGTTAGAACAAGGAGAATACTATCGAATTAACCGTATCGAAGTGAATCCAGGACAGCACATGAGTACCCAAATGCACTACCATCGTAGCGAACACTGGGTAGTAGTATCTGGTACTGCCAAAGTAACCTGCGATGGTAAAGAAAAGTTGTTGATGCAGAAACAGTCGACTTATGTTCCCATGAATACCCGTCATCGGGTAGAAAATCCCGGGGTTATTCCTTTAGTGATGATTGAGGTGCAAAACGGGGAATACTTAGGAGATGACGATATTATTCGGTTTTCTGAATAAACCAGATTAACGATAGGTTTAGGTAAGACTATTTGTTATCCATTCGAGATAAGGTTGCGAACCAACTATTATCGGTACGGCAATTATTTCAGGCACTTCATAAGAATGAAGTGTTTTTATTTTAGTTTCTAGCTCATCGAAAACGGCTAAATTAGTTTTGATAGTTAATTGCCATTCGCGATCGCGCTCGATTTTTCCCTGCCAAGTATAGATAGAATCGATGGGAAAGATATTGACACAGGCGGCTAATTTTTCAGCTAATAAAGTGCGAGCGATTGTTTCTCCTTCTTCAGGAGAACTAACTGTAACTAGGACTATGCCGTATTGGGGAGAGTTAGAGGACATGGGTTAACTTAGCCGTTGATAGCTACCGAACATTGATTGGTAAGATTACAAAGCGTAAATTTGTCCGTCGAATAACAGGCGAGTAATTCCTTTAGCCTGCAACTGATGAGAAGTTTTCTGGAACATTTTGCCATCGGGAACCTTAATCACCCGTTCGCGACGATGGGAAAAACGCTTGGCGATGCGATGATTGTCAAATATGGGCAGAGTTTTTTGTCGAACTTCAGTTTCGGGAATCGAGCCTAAATCGCCAAAGTCTTCTAATGGTTTGACGATTAATTCCGCAGCGCGATCGATTACTAAATAGCAGATTTTGGGAAAAGCAGCCTCAGTCAGCGGTAAGATTTCTAATTCTAGTCCAGATTTAGCTGGGCGATAGGGAAGCTCGTCGTCTAGATTGTCTTCTTCATCCTCATCTTCTTCATCTTCATCTTCATCTTCTTCGATATCAATTAGTTCTTCACCAATCATTTCGCTGAGTGCAGCCACATCTACACCATCATCTTCATCATCGTCTTCAACTTGCTGACTTTTAAGCACGAGGAGATCGCTAGCTTTTGCCGATATTCTCTCTGGTTCTGGAATTACTTTGACTGGAGTTTCTTTTTCGGCAACCTCCTTGGCAACTGCTGAAGAGCGACGACGTTTGGTTTTATCTGTACCCAATTCCGATGCTGAATCTTCTGCAACCTTTACTTTCTGAGATGAGCTGAGATCGGCAACAACTTCTGATGGAGAGTCTCTAATTTCAGCTGCTTTTTTAGCAGCAGTACTGGATTTATCACCTCTAGGAGTACGCGCCAACCGTTTTTGTTGAATTAGTTCTTCGTATTCGGATTTAGATAATTTGTTTTTCAGAAAGCGACTGATAGTAGAGCTGCTTACCCCAAATCGATCTGCCAAAGTAGAAGTAGTGGCTTGAGAATCTCGATAAAGCTGAAGAATTTCTTGCTTATCATCTTCTGTTAGTTTTCTGGGACTCATGCTTTCTCTATCAACCTATCCGTTTATTATGCCAGCTATAATCTCCTCAGTTGAGGAAGCGCAGTCTAGTTACTCACCCAGTAAGCGATTTTACCTAGATAATTTTTGGCACTATTTTATATTTTATCTTGTCAAACTAAGGTTGGTAACTTCAAATACAGTCAAAACTATAATTTTGTTGCTAATTTTATAAATCGTTGTCAGACTTCAGCCAATAACTGATAAATTGTTCTCTGGTTGAATAAATCTAGCTTTACCTATCTATCGGGGAAAATAGACCGCGCTTGCCGTGGCTGCCGAACCCGAAGTCAACTACGTACACTATCACTATTTGATATTTCACTATGCTTCAAGGCAAAGCCAAGCCAGCAATACTAGTCTTAGCCGATGGCACAGTTTATCGAGGTCGGTCTTTTGGTGCCAAAGGAACGGCAATTGGAGAAGTAGTGTTTAACACGGGAATGACCGGATATCAGGAAGTCATGACCGATCCGAGTTATTCTGGGCAAATCGTGATTTTTACCTATCCCGAATTAGGCAATACGGGAGTAAATCCGGAAGATGAAGAATCAAACGGGGTTCAAGTCAAGGGGGTAATCGCCCGTAATGTTACTTATCGTCCGAGTAACTGGCGTTCTACCCAGTCTCTACCTGACTATCTCGTAGGACAAAATATTCCTGGCATTTACGGGATTGATACTCGTGCTTTGACTCTTAAAATTCGTTCTTCAGGGGCGATGAATGGCGGAATCTCTACAGAAATTTTAGAACCAGACCGCTTACTGGAACGGGTAATGGCAGCACCAGACATGAAGGGGCTAAATTTGGTTCAACATGTCACCACCAAAGATATCTACGAGTGGTCGGAAACTACTGATGCTAGTTGGGAATTTGCTCCTAAAGATCCCAGGGACACGCTGTTAACTGTAGTGGCGATCGACTTTGGCATCAAACGCAATATTCTACGCCGTCTGGCTAGTTATGGTTGTCGCATAATAGTGGTTCCAGCTAACACCCCTGTTGACAAAGTACTCGCTTATAATCCCGATGGAGTTTTTCTTTCTAACGGTCCCGGCGATCCAGCCGCAGTCAGTGACGGTATTGCTACTACCAAAGAATTATTAAAGGCGGGTAAACCTACTTTTGGCATCTGTATGGGACATCAAATTTTAGGTTTATCTTTGGGTGCAGAAACTTTTAAATTAAAATTCGGTCATCGGGGTTTAAATCAACCCGCAGGTTTGGAAAGACAGGTAGAAATTACCAGCCAAAATCACGGATTTGCGATCGCTTCTGAGTCTTTAGGTGCAGACGTAGAAATTACTCATCTCAATCTTAACGACAAAACCGTAGCTGGTCTGCGTCACAAAACTCTGCCTTTTTTCTCGGTACAGTACCATCCAGAAGCGAGTCCTGGTCCTCACGATGCGGACTATTTATTCGAGCGGTTTGTTAAGCTGATGCGGGAAAATAGCAAGTAAATGCCGTTAGTCCTTATGAGGTTATTAGACAGCTTATTCACTGACCCGTGGTGCGACCGCTTAGTTCGTGCGGTAGGCTTTTGGGGTTACTCCTGTAGCTTGTCGAAATTGTCTGGTGAAGTGACTCTGGCTAACGAAACCGCAAGCTAGAGCAATCTCAACTAGAGATTGGTTTGTCTTCTTCAATAGCTGCTTTGCCCGTTCAACCCGCTGTTGTAGCAGATATTGATAAGGCGATAACCCCATCGATTGCTTAAATAAACGACTGAAATGGGACTGGCTCATTTCAACTAATTGGGCAAGATCGGCAAGCTTAATGTCTTGGTCTAAAGTGTCATCAATGTAGCGTATAACCTGAAGCAACTTGCGATCGCCCAGTCCTCCCTTGAACTGAACAATATGAAGGGAAGTAGTAGAGTAATCCTGAAGCAAATTTATCACCAGAGCATTTGCTAATGACTCAAAGTAAAGTTGCCCCATCCGTCCACCCTGATGCATTTCAATTTGCAGTAATCGCAAAAGTTTCTCTAATTGTGGATCTCGAACTTGAAACACAGGTATCATTTCTACTCTATCTCGGTTTAATTTGAAATTCTCTTCAGCAATTTTTTGAAGAAAGGATGCGGAAATTTGTACATATAAATAGTGATGTCTATCTTCAGCGAAATAGCTGCTGGGGATACTCGCTGGTGTAATGCAAAGATCACTCTGATAATACATTCCAACATGGTGATTCTCGCCCATAGTCTCATGGGTTCGATGAGGTTTTGTAGTAAGGATTAAAACAACAACTGGATCGACTTCTGCTTGAAATTTCATGCCTCCAGATGGTTGCTGATACTCCTTAACAACAAGTGACTCCCAGCCCAAGTTTTGACTAGAAGCAACTGGTAAGTTTAGATGCTGGTCGTTTGCAGAATGAGAAGCTGACATCAGAAGATCGCCTTCTACAGAACTGAGAGCAGGATTTTGAAAATTTCAGAAGATTTTGATATCCCAAACTGTTAGGTGTCCTTAATCTGTAAGGAGAATAGATGAATTACAGATTATAGTAACGGAGTTTTTTGAGTATGACTATTCCCAATGCTCAGCAAATGGGCATTCGCACAGAAGTGAAAGCATTTCTACAACTGGCAGTACCCCTAGCCAGTGCTCAAGTGGCTCAGATCGCAACGGGAGTTGCCGATACCGTGATGATGGGGCGCTTGGGGCGCGAAATTTTAGCGGCTGGAGCATTATCCTCAATTACCTTCTTCTCAATCGTTGTAGCGACAAGTGGGATATTAATGGGTGTCACTCCCAGCAATTCTCATTTTGAAACCTGAACGGAAGAAAATAGAGGGTAAAAGATAAAAATTGGGAACTTGTTCGCGAAACTTTTTCGCGAACAAAGTCGAAGAGTTAATTGATTGTGAGTCAAAGTAAGCTCCGGAGCAGCTATCATCCCTGAGCAAGTTCGTTTTGAGCCATGAAAAAGCCAAGTAATACTTGGAACAACCAGCTATTACTTTGTAGAGCTATAAGGGGCGCGAATTGGTTCAGGTTCAACAGTCGCGAAATTTAGCTAGAGTTAACCCCGTCAGGTGCTTTTCCCTCCCTCAGCATAAACTCGAACAAAGTCTGCCAACTCTCAAACCATAAATATCTGGTCAGTGCCCGAAGCTCGTTGAAGAAGGTTTGGCGAGTAACCAACATGGAGCGAACGGCACGATAAGTGATGTGGATTAAATCCAGAGTGGTGTGGAAGAGATAGGCTAATAAATTAAGGCAAAATAGAAGTTCTGCCTGGTGGTTTTGACCGTGACCAAAATTATGTTCGAGATGATAAACCTTAGTTTTGAGAATATTATTCCCTTCATTTTCTACCTTCCAGCGTGCACGAGCAGCAGTGACAATCTCGGACACATTCTGGGCATGAATTTCATGGCAAGTAGCAAAGGCATTGTAGTATAGAGTTTTCTGGTTGCTGGTATCTGTTACCGTCACCTCACACCAGTTTACGTCCAGGGCTGGTTGGGTGGCTCTGAGGGGAATTTTATTCACAAAACGATAGTGATCAGACAAACGCTTTCGTCCATGGAACTCAATCTCGGTCAGAGTTTGCACTTCACCGACTCGTTCGAGGTAATCCACCCAGTCATAAACTTCTGGATGGGAGCTTCGCTTACAGACGAAGATAAAATGATAGCCATGGTTCAAAGCCTTTTCACAGATGGGTTGGTTACAGTAGAGGTCATCCCCAAGTAAAGTTACAGGCGGGTCTTGTGGCTCACAGGCATGGGCAGCAATCCAACGCTTGGCAGCAGCGTTTTCACAATCTTGTTTGTCGTGACCATCTTGGGGAGTGATGAATTCAGGTTCTAAACTGATGACCTGTGGTCGTCCTGGAGCCACTAATACTGGTGTTACAGCAGCGTGAAAATAGGTGGTGCTGCCGTTTTTATGTGTCTGATGGCAACAGTGACAGCAGTGAATCTTCTTGGACGAGAAATATTCAGTGCCATCGAGAGTCAGTAAAAATTCTCCACCAAAGCACTGATAGGGCTTGAGATTTCCCGTTTTTGACAAACCGTCATAGACGGAGCGAAAGACCCCAAACACCGTTGAAGCTGGCACCGGGTCGAGCAGGGTACGAATCTGATTATCACAGGGGATGCGCTCGATCCCAAACAGACTAGCCGCATTATCTCTCCCTTTCTGGGTTTTCATCAAGCGTTGATGGTCTAAAAATGACCTCGATTGCATGAAAAAGACCGAAAAAGCACTTTTTATCGCTTCTTCAACCCTATATTTGGTGTTATTGCCCTGTTTTCTTTCATCGGGCAGCTCATCTAACTCGTCGGTTAGCATCGATAATAATTCAGGCATCCCTATTGCTAAACCCATGTTGCCACTCCAGCGAAGGTTAATGCCTTTTACTTTAAGCTAATTGCCCCTTCTTGTTTTAGTTCTCTATGTTGAATAGAGAACTAATTCCCAATTCTTCTGCTTGTAACGATTCTGGACTGGGTTTCAATGTCATGAAATCTTAAAATGAGAATTGCTGTGTCACTCCGTTAGTGGCAGCAGCATATGGTGCAGGTAACAAGGCTCGTATTGAACAAATTACTCGGCAGGGGTTGTGGCTATCACTGCTTTTGGCAATTCCAATGATGATTGCAATTGCCCATTTTGATAATCTAATGAGCCGACTAGGGTTAGATGCAACTACAGTAGACCTGGTAACCACATACCTTGATATCGTACTTTGGGGGCTATTTCCAGCTTTAGGCTTCGCTATGTTGCGAGGTGTAGTTTCAGCCCTGTCTCAAGCACGTCCCATTTTCTGGATTGTAGCCGTAGGAACAGGCTTTAATGTTTTAGGCAACTATGTTTTGGGCTTTGGTGAATTCGGATTTCCCCGCTTAGAGTTGACAGGGCTGGCTTTGGCTACTGCTTTGACCTGGTGGGGAATGTTTGGTGCACTAATTCTATGTCTTTTGGTTAGTCAGTACTTCAAAACCTATCAATTCTTCTCATGTTTGAATCAGGTTAAGCCTCAAATGCTTTGGCAGATAGTCAACCTCGGATTGCCTATTGGAGTTTTTTCTGCTCTGGAAATTGGTGTATATACAGCCGTGAGTTATCTGATGGCAGCCTTTGGGACTGATGGATTAGCCGCGCATCAAATTGTCTTTCAAACCATCAATTTAATTTATATGGTGCCACTGGGTATGTCGTTTGCAGCAACGGCTCGAGTTGGTCAGTGGTTTGGACAACAGCACGTATCAGGCATCCGTCAAGCCGGGCTTGTGAGTCTTGGGACTGGAACTGTGTGGATCATTGCGATTGTGGCTGTGCTTTTACTATTCCCACGACAAATCATTGGGTTATATATTGATGTGGCTGCACCAGAAAACGCTTCTATCGTATCGCTCGCTGTTTCCATAATGCGCATTGCAGCGATCTCCCATCTCTTTGATGGAATGCAAAAAATCGCGTATGGCGCGTTGCAAGGTTTACAAGATACCCGTGTGCCAATGGTATTTAGTTTCCTGTCCTACTGGTGTATAGCTTATTGGTTGGCATTTAGATGGAATTTGGGTGCTGTTGGTTTGTGGCTGGGACTCTTCATTGCAGTGGCGATCGCGGCAGTGGTTTTTATTTGGCGATTTCAAACGCTAACATTGAATCGAAGCCGAACCGAGTGTCTTCGTTAGGTAAAGTGCGATCGCCGATTTTGTAGGGTGGTTCCCCACTACAACTCCTAATTACTCCGCCGACAAACTCCTAGGAACGCACAGATTTCTGGACTTTAAGTAAGCGACGCAGTCTAACGTTATGTTGCAAGGTTATCAGTAGGGGCATTGTTAAAAAGTTACTTGCTAGTGCTTCGGATCAATCTAGCGAAAGTTTTGGATAAGACTGCTCTTTGAATTCGTATATTGGTATTCAACCTCTAACTCAAGTAACAAATGTTGTCTATTTCAGTGCGTCAAGCTACTCTAGAAGATATTTCACTGGTTTCAGAAATTCTGTGTGAAGTTGCTTTGTGGCTTGAACAGCAAAACATGGCGCTATGGGGAAAAGCAGAGGTGTCGCCAGAGGTTGTTTGTCAAGACATCGAAGCTGGTTTGTTCTACATCGCGTTTTATGAAAGCACTGCTGCTGGTGTTGTGAAGTTTCAGACAGAAGATCTATTATTTTGGTCAGACGTTCCACAAGGAGATTCAGCTTTTATTCATCGTCTAGCTGTGCGGCGAAGCTTTGCAGTTGGTTTAGTTTCAACGGCATTAATGAAGTGGGCGGTCGATCATAGCCGAAAACTGGGCAAGCGATACTTACGTCTAGATTGTGCAGCAGATCGTTCGCGTTTACGCTTGGTATATGAAAGATTTGGGTTTCGACATCACAGCGATCGACAAGTTGGGCGTTACTACTCAGATCTTGCACCTCATCAGAGAAAAATCAAAACCAAGTTCATTTAACCAGGGTCTAACTACCTCTAACTGATTCAAAAGAGAGAGAAGTAAAATATGAGGTAGCAGTAAAATTAATGCTTGTTGTGCTGAGGAGAACCAGTCTAAATTATCATAATCTCCTAAATATAAATATATCCAGTATGATAATAAATAGGAAACAAAAGAAAGAATTAACCAGCGATAAACTCCAAGTAAAGTCTTTTGTCCAAAACGATAGCGAGCAGAACGGATTCAAAGCACAATTGCTCTGTTACGGGAACAATTGTCAAAAATTGAAGCAGAGGGGGTTGTCGCACCACCTGGATGTTATGTGGCACGATATCAAGCTAAAGGAGCTAAACATTATTATTGGTATTATCAACTCAAAGCAACTACCACCATTTTCCCCAAAACTAATAAAAAGAATGAATATTCTCAGTTTCAACACTTAGGAAAAGCAGGAAGTCAAGCACACATAGATGGCGTTTTAGCCGTAGTTAGATGGGTTCAAATTGATGAATTGACTAAAGCCATAGATGGACTAAATGAAAGTTGGTCAGATTTATATAGCAATGAAGAAAAAGTTGGTCATCGGGTTGAATAAATCATCCTTGCTTCAGAGTTTTTATTAATCTTTGAGCTAAGTTCTCTTGTTTTAGTAGAGAACTAGCTGCTATCCCCTCTAAACAACAACTTCAGCTATCCATTTTCCTACCAACTTTTTTTGGTGCAAGATCTGAGTACTACATTGCGCGTTACGAGTACGAGGTTTGAATTGCCCTGTTAGTTGTTGCAACATAATGGGAGCGTTATAATGAATGTTTTAAATTATTTCTAATTCCCATAATCTCACTCCTCGATATTACATCCAAAACCTATACTAATAAGGGGTTTAAGGAAAATACGACCTTTTAATTCGCGAATCGTTGCCATACCCCTCGTTACGTCAATTTCAACCCGACATACTCTAAGATGAAGATGTCATTACCATTGATGGCAATAGAGTCTGCCAATTTAAATAAGATTGCTATATGATGCGATATAGTTTGAAATTCTTCATTGTATGAAATTTTATTCAGTAATATCATTGACGGCGATCGCGGCTAGTAGTTTGTTGGTAGGGCAAAATCCTCCCGATCCTAGTTTTGTCGAGCAATATCCTCCCGAATTTATTAGAAATTATTCCCAAGAGTGCGTTCGCACCTCAATAGCAGAAGGTTTAGAAGAAGCCGAAGCCAACAAGTTGTGTGACTGTACCCTCGACAAATTTCAACAGCAGTATACTCTCGAAGAATTTAAAGAACTGACTATCGCTTCCAATACAGACCAAGTCTCTCAAGATGCTCTAATCGAAACAGGACAGGTTTGTTTTGAAGAACTTTTGTATGAATGAGCCATAATTACTAAATAGTCTGTCAAATTTAAATTGCTAGATTAAAACAAGTAAAACAAGCAGAGGAAAAGAAAAAAATACTTATTAAATTTTGTCTCTCAATTAATTTTGACGCTCTAGTAGTAATCTAAAACTACTATTCTTTAGCAGTATCAATGTCGCTGTCATCATAGATCCACATTGCTCTGACACCTCTTGAATGCTTAAAACCAAGTTTTTCATAAAATGGAACGGCACTTTACTATTGCTAGCAAGATTTGCTGATGAAAATCAACATAGCGGCTTTGAAGGCGTTTTACGATTTCTGTTCCTATGCCGTTATCTTGATATGAGGGCAAAATCAATAAGTGAGAATAATAAACAACTAATGCTCCATCTGAAATAGCGTTACCAAGCCCAATAAGCGAACTGTGATGCCATGCTGAGATGACTGTTTGAGAGTTTGAAAGAGCGAATAACAGTGCATCTGGCTTTTCTGCCGATGACCATCCACATTGGGAATAAAGATTAATTACCTGTTCGCGAGGCAATTCTGCTTCATCTCGATACTCAATTTCTTTAATAACCATTGATACTCATACAAAATCTTTTAAATCACTTTAACTACCTTTCGCCAATTTTTGACAGAATAAACTGCCGCACCAACTCAATAGCTGGAGGTTGTATTTCGTGTCCCATCTCGAATTCTCGATACTGAACGGAAACGCCAATTTTAGTCAATTTGTCTCTAGCTTGCTGGGCGGCAGACAAAGGCACTACAGGATCCTGTTTGCCATGTATTATCAAAACCGGAGGATAAGAAGCAGTAGTCGTGCCTTGCGGTTCGTAATGAAGATAACCGCTAAGACTGCAGATAGCAGCTAGAGGCAAGCTTAGACCTACATCTAAACTCATGGCTCCCCCTTGAGAAAAACCTGCCATAATCGTCCGATTTAAAGGAATATCAGTGGCATTTTCCAAAGACAACAACCACTGGCGTAACATTTGTCTGCTGTTTGCCAACCCGTCAAACTCTTCACTTTCCAAAGCATACCAGGCTCTACCACCTGGTACTAGTTCGTGCTTGTAGGGAGCATTGGCAAATAAATAGCCAAACCCAGGCAAGTTGAAAATTTGCGCTAAGGGAGCTAAATCGTGGTAATTCGCGCCCCAACCATGAAGCATTACTAATAGGTGGGTTAAATTGCCTTGAGGGGGCATTTGGGAAATGGCACTTAAGGTTTTTGTATCAGTCATATATCTTAGGTAAGAGCGATCTCAAAGCTCGGTACAAATAATGGCACAAATACCTTCTATCGAGTAGCCTATCTTGTATCATCTCCTTAACCTACGATAGTAACAACAGCAACACTTAGAATTAGAAGCAGTTTTTGTGAAGTTGGGCGGGATCGCGCTAGTCTGACGGTAGTTGAGATCGAACTAAGTTTAAATTACAATCAAAAATTAATAAATTAATCAAAATTTTATCAACCAACAAATAATTAAATGACATCAAAACGCCCCGACCAAATAAAACCTGCTGATGGTTGGTCGGAAGAATTGGGGGAATTAATTAGCGGCGCATCTGGGGGATTTTTGTTCGGCATTCCTCTAATTTATACAATGGAAGTCTGGTTTATTGGTTCTTATCTGCGACCGCCAATCTTATTGGGAATCATTTTGATTACCTTTGTGGTAATATTGTTACTCAATCAAGTTGAAGGTTTTCGCCGTTACCAACGCAATGGCAAGTTTTCGCCGGTCGCCGAAAGTATAGAGGCTCTGGCAATCGGTATTGTTTGTGCCACGATAATGTTAATCGTCTTACAACGTATCGATTTTACTACCTCACTAACTGAAGCATTAGGAAAAATTGTTTTTGAAGCAATGCCTTTTTCTCTGGGCGTAGTTCTGTCCCGTTCTATTTTGACTGGAGAGGTAACCAAAAATAACAATCAGAAATCTTCCGCCAAATCTAGCTCTAGCGATCGCCACAAATTGTCTTGGTTCGATACTCTAGCCGATCTTAGTGCCACGCTAATTGGAGCATTTATTATCGCTTTTAATATCGCTCCTACTGATGAAGTTCCCTTTCTAGCGGCTGCGGCTACTCCTTTTCGGTCGATTCTAATTATTTTTGTCTCTTTGTTAGTTTCCTATGGCATCGTGTTTGCTTCGGGTTTTACCAATCAAGCAGAAAGAAGACAACAACAGGGATTATTTCAAAAACCTCAGAGCGAAACAATTGTTTCTTATTTGGTTTCTTTACTAGCATCAGTAGTAATGCTCTGGTTTTTTCAAAGACTATCTTTTCAAGATCCTTGGACTCTATGGCTGCGCTACAGCATAATATTAGGCTTGCCTGCCAGTATTGGTGGGGCGGCGGGACGTTTAGCCATCTAAATTAAATGAAATCAATTAACTCTTTGCACCGTTCGACAGCCGAGAAAATTAGCTTTAGTATTGCTTTATTTGTTCTGAGCCTGGTTGTGGCTTTACTAATTTTTAGTTGGATAAATGGGGAAGACAATCCGCCAATTTTAGAAGTTAGCATCGGTACTCCAATTAGAGAGGTAAACCAGCAGTATTACGTTCCTTTTGAAGTTACCAATACAGGAGGACAAACGGCTGAATCGATAGAAATAATTGCCGAATTAGAGCGCGAAAGGGGTACGCAACAAATAGATTATTTATCCGGAGGAGAAATTCAGCAGGGTGCGTTTATTTTTACCAGTAACCCTCGACCAGGACAACTACAGATTAGAGTTGCCAGCTACAAGTTACCTTAAAGAACCAATGAGGTGATTAAATGAGATTAGAAAATCTCTAAGACCTCAGAACCTGCAATCATCCACTTGTTTCCTTGACGGACTAAATTGTAGCGCACTAAAAGGTCATCATCGTAAGACTGGGAGTCATCTAAATTTCCCTGGTAATAGTGTCGAGCTACTTCTTTAACTTCCGCTTCTATCGTTGCCCGATCGGGGTTATCACTATCGACAACCGCCGATTTTATCGTCACTTTATGGTCGTATTCTCGGTAGGTATTAGTTTGTTGATAGTTTAAAGCGCGATCGCGCCAAGTCGTTAATAGAGAACCGATGAGAACTTCATTTAATTTTTCGACTTGATGTGCCTCGCCAAAAGCTGCGGATTTACTATCTAACCATCTTTGGACTACCTGTTTCGCCTCATCGGCAAAAGTTAGCTTGGGTTGGGGCGAAGTAGGAGCATTAGTAGTTGCCTGGACTGGAGGTAACTCTAGTAAAGAACGATTGAGGCTAATAAATAATTGCGGTTCGGTTTCTACTCTTTGGGGAGTGCGATTTAAAAATAGTTTCATCGCAGCAAACCCCAGAGTTCCTAAGCCAAAGATTAAACCAAACAAAAACAGTAATTTCAATAAGGTCGGATCGATAGAACTACGGCGAGCGCCCCGTATTCTCTGACGTGATGGCTGATTTTTCTTAGTAGGGACGAAATTTTTCCGATACGGTGCTGTTGAGGCGGGAACGGTCGAACCTCTTCCTTTAGCTGGAGGAGATTGCCGAGCTTTTCTGCGCTGATGTCCCTTCGGTGTAGAATTGGTATTGTTATTGAAAGTATTTTTAGCGACACCAGGTACAGTAGTAGCCGCACTTACTAAAGGCTGGGTAAAGCGCTCGGCGTGAGGAGAGGGAGAGACTGCCAGCGCTTTAGTTTGTCTGACCTTGGCTTTTAGTTTTTTACCCCAGCGAGAGAAAAATCTCGAGCGCCGTGCTGCTGCCGCCGAGCTTGCCGATTTTGCTCTTGGCGTTTCCTTGGTTTCTTCGGTGGTGACTGCGGGTGCCAGTTTTTCTAAATAACTTTGCACTTGAGGGTCGGCAAAGTATTCTTTGAGAGTTATGGGGCTATTGGCTAAATCGCAAAACTGCATGAGCACCTCGCTTTTCAACCAATCTTCGCCGTAAACACATAGTCCTAACAGTAAGTCTTCAGAACCCTGGCAGTGTTGCTGAACCGCATTGAGTTTGCTGCGATCTTTAGTTCGTCTCATTAAACTGAGGGCGCGATCGCTCAACCCTAATAGTAGGGAACATATTGTTAGTTCCCAATACACATCTTGTCGCTGGCTCAAAGTTTCCAACATATTTTGAGCCCGCAAGATTGAGGCTGGTTGCTTGAGAGCATAGCCTCTAGCTAAAAGGGCATAAACCGCCAGATAATTACCTA
Organism: Myxosarcina sp. GI1(2024); assembly: GCF_053543375.1. Taxonomy (NCBI): domain Bacteria; kingdom Bacillati; phylum Cyanobacteriota; class Cyanophyceae; order Pleurocapsales; family Pleurocapsaceae; genus Myxosarcina; species Myxosarcina sp. GI1(2024). The sequence continues at coordinate 103,563 of NZ_JBKGTY010000010.1, forward strand.
TAGCTGAAGAGTGCTGAGCTTCTCGAACGAACAATTCTTCTTGTTCTGCTGAGGTCAAATAAGTTCTAATTTGTTGAATAAAACAGAGAAATTGCTCGAAGCTAGGTTTAGAGTGGGCTTGACCGCGAGCTTCCATTTCCTGACGCTGGCGGAGTAGATTTGCCAAAAGCTGTAATCCTTTGTTTCGCTGGGGCGAATTTACTGGATTGTGAGCGATTAATTCTAAGATACGGTATGGTTGAAGCCTGTAGAGATCTATTTCTAGTTCTTGTTTGACTTGAGGAAATAAATTTTCTTTCGCCAAGAGCTTTAAACCCAACTTTCCCGACAGAGCTGCATTTTCATATTCTCGACGCTGCCATTGTTCTCTACCCAACTCTAAATACGATAGAGCCAAGGAAAGTATTATATCTTCCCGTTCTGCCAGAGCTTTGCCCTTGTTCTGGGGTGGTTGCGACTTAGCATACTCATGGCTATTGAGATAATTTATCCCCAATTTTAGAACCAATTGGTATTCTCCCATCTCATATAAAATCAGCAGGGCTCCCGACATTTGTTCGGTAGGAATTTCGATAGTGGGATGAACCGGGGTTGTTTCTAGTGAGGCCGAACTAAAAGTTGCGTTTTCAGATGCTGCACCTGTCTCTGCCAGCCGCCGTTCGGGTCTAAATTTACCAAAGAACTGAGAGTCATATTCTGCCCTACATTGTAAATCCGATAGAACTTCGTAAGCCGACTCAATTAACTGTTGTCGAGCGACGATCGCCCCCTCACCATATTCTCTGCGAGGTTTTTGTTGTAAGCGATCGCGATAAGCCTGCTGCAACTGTTCTTCAGTTGCCGTTACGGGAACGCTCAAGATCCGGTAGTAATCGAGAGGAATCTGTACTGTAGACTTCATTGTTAGGCTAGATTTGACTGCCATAGTAAGTAAAAATAAATATAAGAATACTAAATATAGAGGTTCCGAGATAATTCTCGTCCCATTTTAAGCTGGGTTTTGTCTGGCATTACTGAATAACTGCGGGTCAATCGCGCTTTACTAGGCAATTTAGACCAATTAAATTTGAAATTTCATTGCGAACGAACATTAAGTTTACGCCGTTATTCAGCTGATGCATCCGCCTCGACTCGAGTTTATCTAGCAAATCGCTAACTAATTTTTGCCAGCATTTTAGCGTAAATTTTTTAAATTGCAGAACATATTTCCAATTAATTTAGTAAAAATACCTTTCGTAGTTAACTTTTCTAAACAAATATGAATTCTTCTCAACCGAAAATTATCGTTCTCGATGACGATCCTACAGGTTCGCAAACCGTCCACAGTTGTTTGTTGCTAATGGTTTGGGATGTAGAAACTCTCAAGCAAGGACTACAAGATAGCGCTCCAATTCTGTTTATCTTGACCAATACTAGAGCCATGAGTCCCAAGGAGGCAGCAGTTACTACTAGAGAAGTTTGTCACAATTTACAAATCGCCCTCGCCGAATTGAAGATCGAGGATTTTCTCGTAGTTAGCCGTTCGGATTCGACGCTGCGGGGACACTATCCTGTAGAAACCAATATTATCGCCGAGGAATTGGGAGATTTTGACGCTCATTTTTTAACTCCAGCTTTTTTTGAAGGGGGTAGAGTTACCCTCGATAGCACTCACTATCTACTCGTAGACGATGTCAAAACTCCCGTAGCCGCAACCGAATTTGCCCGGGATTCCGTATTTGGCTACTCCCATAGCTATTTACCAGATTACGTAGCCGAAAAGACTCAGGGAAAAATTGCCGCAGCAAATGTAGAAAGATTATTATTAGCCGATCTGCGTGGCGATCGTCTGCAAGAACGTTTGTCAGAGTTTACTGACAATCAATGTGTAGTAGTGGATGGGGAAACTCAAGGGGACTTCGATCGCTTGGCGACAGCTATTTTAGGCGCGGCTGCCGCTGGCAAACGGTTTTTATTCCGCTCTGCAGCTAGTTGGCTGACTTCCCTAGCCAGATTGGGGAAACAGCCAATTGCGCCTACTGCTATGTCACAATACAAACCCACCCAAAAGCCAGGAGCGGTTTTAGTGGGTTCTCACGTCCGTAAAACCACCGAGCAGCTAGAGCGATTGCTAGAAGAACCTAAGGTCAAAGGTATCGAGGTAGATGTAGTCAGGTTGCGCGATCGCCCGGGAGAACGAGCCGAAATCTTGCAGTCTACCCTCGATCGGGTAGGACAAGTTTTTGCCAGCGAGCATACTCCAGTAATCTATACCAGTAGAGAAGAACTCAGTTTTGCCGATGTTCGCCAACGCCTCGAATTTGGAGCTAGCGTTTCTGCTCTATTAATGGACGTAGTCCAAAATCTGCCAGACCAAATCGGTTTTTTAATTAGTAAGGGAGGCATTACTTCTAATGATGTCTTGAGTACCGGTTTGAACTTAAAGACAGCTCGACTTTTGGGGCAAATTCTACCCGGCTGTTCTGTAGTGCGTACTCCGGAAACTCATCCTCGCTTTCCCAATTTGCCCGTGGTTCTGTTTCCTGGCAATGTGGGTGATCGCGACAGTTTGCTTCAAGTTTGGCAGCGTTTAACAAATTTCTAATTTTCGATCGATCGCCCATGACTTACGCTAATATGTGCAAGAGAAAATGACCTGCTAAGGCGAAATCCGTAATCCGCATAAGGTTTAAAAAATTTACGACCGGGAAATGGCTTTCGCTCGAGCGATAAATAGTATAATTGCATGAATCTAGAGCCTACTTTCTCCCTAGATGAACCCAATAATTCGTCGTTTTCACCTCTAATCGAGCGTTATTTGCCCATAGCTCTCAAACACGAGGGAGATAAACTGTTACTGGTCTTACCGGACCAACGGTCAGAGCAGCGACGTTCCCCCGATGAGGAAACCTCATCGAGGGAACGTCCGTCAAGTCAGGCTCCGTCGTCTTACAAGTCCGCGTCGCCTGGGGAACCCCCAGGCGTTTATGACGGACGTGACGGAGTAATCTCTGACTCAGAAGTACTGTGGTCGGAAATTTGGCAAGAACTAAAGCATTTACTGCAGGTAAAAGAGCGGTCATGGCAAGCAGGTGCGGCAGTTACTCTAATTGCTGGCGATCGCTTGCTCGATGCCAGACAGCTACAAACTATTGTCGAAATTCTAGGCGAAGTAGAATTGTGTTTGACTACGGTCAGCACCAGTCGCAGGCAAACGGCTGTGGCGGCAGCAACCAGTGGCTACTCGGTTCTCCAGGGCTCGGACGCGGACGAGTCCCTAAAGGAGACAACCGCAGTGGCATCAGCTTTGGCAGAGCCACTATATATTCAAACTACCGTGCGTTCGGGAGTTGAAATTCGCCACCCAGGTACGATAATTATTTTTGGGGATTTAAATCCAGGAGGAGTTGTGATCGCTGCAGGAGATATTTTTGTTTGGGGACGTTTGCGTGGTGTAGCTCATGCCGGCGCACAGGGCAATCGTCACTGTCGAATTTTTGCACTACAAATGGAATTCACCCAACTGCGCATCGCCGATGCCGTAGCCAGATCCCCAAAAGTCAGACCCAAGCAATTTACTTCTGAATTAGCTTTTATGACCGAGGAAGGAATGCGATTGGCGAAAACTTTAGAATTCAATAAATCCTATATTTTTTCGCCGTCAAGCAGCGTTTGGGTTGAGAAAGATCGAATTAAATAAATACAGCTATCAATCACAATATGACTCGTATAATTGTTGTTACTTCTGGCAAAGGAGGAGTGGGTAAAACCACGGTTACCTCTAACATAGGAGCTGCCCTGGCTAAATTAGACCGTAAAGTAGCTCTGGTGGATGCTGATTTTGGACTGAGAAACCTCGATCTGCTTTTGGGACTAGAAGAGCGTGTCGTTTACACGGCTTTAGATGTCTTGGCTGGAGACTGTCGTCTAACTCAGGCTCTGGTTAAAGATAAACGTCTTAAAAGCTTGGTTTTGTTACCTGCAGCGCAAAATCGTAACAAAGAATCGGTGCAGCCAGAACAAATGCAAAAAATAACTAGTTCTCTGGCAGAAGATTACGACTATATTATTTTAGATAGTCCGGCGGGAATCGAACTGGGCTTTCGCAATGCGATCGCTGCTGCCAAGGAAGCTTTGATTGTTACTACTCCCGAAATTGCTGCAGTACGTGATGCCGATCGCGTAATTGGTTTACTCGAAGCAGAAGGCATTCATAAGATCTATTTAATCGTCAACCGAGTCAAACCTGCCATGGTGCAGAGTAATAAGATGATGAGCGTTGAAGACGTGCTAGAGTTATTAGGAGTACCTTTACTTGGAGTCGTCCCCGATGACGAAAGAGTAATTGTTGCTACTAATAGGGGGGAGCCTCTAGTAATTGGAGAAGAAGATTCTTTGCCGGCAATAGCTGTTAATAATATTGCTCGGCGTTTAGAAGGCGAGAAAGTTCCATTTTTAGACTTAATGGCATATCACGAAAACCTACTATCGCGTTTACGCCGTATCTTCGGCGGTTAGACGGCAAGATCGAAAACTCCCTGGGTCAAGACAACGATATCAGCGTCTTTTCGCCTTTTCAATTTTCCTCAGCCAACGGACAGTCATGTTTCTCTTTTCCAATTTAGATAACTTTACTCATGATCGCAGAACTTCTAAAAATGCTTTTTCCCTGGAAAAATAACACTAATAGCCGCAATAATGCCAAAAACCGCCTCAAGCTAATTATAGCTCACGACCGCGCTTCGATAAACCCAGAAATGATGACTTCAATGCGCGAAGAAATCCTAGAAGTAGTAGCACGGTATGTGGACGTAGACCGCGAAGAAATGGAGTTTACTCTATCGAACGACCGCCGAACTACCGCTCTTACCGCCAATTTGCCAATTCGCCAAGTCAAAAGACCTGAAATGGTCTCGACGCAGGTTGAAGATTTAGAAAAACAGGTGCCTAGCACGGAATCTAGCCCTGGGGACAACAATAGCAATTACGATAACTCCGGTACTAACCAATAACTACCTGCAACAAAGATTGAAGAGATTGGAAAAAAGTCTGAGTTTGCTTGCCCGAATTCAGCTAGTCTGCAATCTGATTTTATTAATTACCGTTGGTTATTTAATTTTAGATAATTTAGTTTAGCCCACACTATCGAACGGGGCAGTTTAATTTAAACTGCCCCAAACTAACTATAGACGATATCGATCGCTTGGGGGATAGGGATCTACATCATACCCATACCACCCATACCGCCCATACCACCCATACCGCCCATGCCGCCCATGCCGCCCATGCCGCCACCAGGCGCGGCCGGAGCTTCGGGTTCTGGTTTTTCTACAACCAACGCTTCGGTAGTTAGGACCATACCGGCAATTGAAGCAGCATTTTGTACGGCAGAGCGTACTACTTTAGCGGGATCGATAATACCTGCAGCAATCATGTCGCCAAACTCCCCAGTCAGAGCATTGTAACCGACGTTAAAATCTGTATCCCTGACTTTTTCGACGATTATATAGCCTTCTACGCCAGCATTATTGGCAAGCTGAATCAAAGGATACTCCAGAGCTTTGGCAAAAATATCCACAGCCACTTGTTCTTCTGAGTTGCTGAGAGTAGTTTTAAAATCAGCCAGCTTTTGAGCCAGATGAATTAGGGTCGTACCGCCACCGGGAACTATACCTTCCTCTACTGCAGCTTTAGTAGCGTTGAGCGCGTCTTCAATGCGTAATTTGCGGTCTTTAAGCTCAGTTTCGGTAGCGGCTCCCACTTTGATCACAGCGACTCCACCAGCTAACTTGGCGATGCGCTCCTGAATTTTTTCGCTGTCGTATTCAGAGTCAGTTTCTTCTAGCTGCTTGCGTAGCTGCTCGACTCGTTTTTTGATATCGTTGGTGTTGCCCGCACCAGAGACAATAGTAGTATTTTCCTTGTCGATGGTTACTTTTTCAGCGGTTCCTAGCATATCCATCGAAACGGTTTCTAGACTTAAGCCCACCTCTTCAGAAATTACTTGACCGCCGGTTAATACGGCAATATCCTGCAACATCTGTTTGCGGCGATCGCCAAATCCAGGAGCTTTAATTGCGGCTGCATTGAGCACCCCTCTAGCTTTATTAACTACTAAGGTAGCTAGAGCTTCGCCCTCTAAATCTTCGGCAATAATTAACAAGGGCTTGCTTTCGCGAGCGACTTTTTCCAACACGGGAACTAAATCGGCGATCGCGCCAATTTTTTTATCGGTAATCAAAACCGCCGCGTTATCGAACTCTACTACCTGTCTTTCTTGATCGGTAACGAAGTAGGGAGAAATATAGCCGCGATCGATCTGCATTCCTTCAACTACATCTAGTTCTGTAGCCAACGATTTAGACTCTTCTACGGTAATTACCCCATCGGTAGTTACTCTTTTCATCGCTTCAGAAATCATCACGCCGACTTCTTCATCGTTACCCGCCGAGATAGTAGCCACTTGAGCGATCGCTTCTCCCTCTACGGGTTTGGCTACAGCCTCAATTTCTTTGACCAAAAAAGCGGTGGTTTTTTCCAAACCTCTTCTCAAAGCGACAGGGTTGGCACCTGCAGCAACATTTTTCAAGCCCTCCTTAATCAGTGCTTGAGCCATAATTGTTGCTGTAGTCGTACCGTCTCCCGCGATGTCTTTGGTTTTAGAAGCAACTTCCTGAATTAACTTCGCACCAGTATTTTCCAACGGGTCTTCTAATTCAATTTCTTTGGCGACGGTAATACCATCATTGACAATTTGGGGTGCGCCAAATTGCTTTTCTAACAAAACATTCCGTCCTTTCGGACCGAGTGTGATTTTTACCGCATCCGCAAGAGAGTTAACTCCTCTTTCTAATGCTTTTCTTGACTTTTCATCAAACGAAACGATTTTTGCCATAGTCTTCTGCTTTGAGTTCCGTTATGTATTCCATATGCAAATTTAGCACTCTTAAGCTGAGAGTGCTAAATCTTATCATACCAATTTCAAAACTTACCGCTATGGGGAAATCTCTACCAACCCTAAAAGGTTTACTATACTATATATTCATAAGTTGCCTGTAATCTTGTCAATCATTGTTGAAAATCTGAAATAGATAGCTCGAAAACCCATCCAATTTTATGATTCTCGGCATTCATAATAAATTTTACACCTCTTGCCAAAGAGCAGAACTTACCGATAATTAAGCGATCGCCGATAAAGGGAAAATGATACAGGACGTTACGCTCGAAGTCTTCTGAGACTTGCAGTAAGTGTAAATCTTCAATAATGATTCCGAATGAAGCAGATTTAGGGAAATCCCTTCATTGGATGTTTATCTTTTGGAGCGGCTCCGTACAAAATAGTCTCCGCTTGGGGAAATATCTGAGATCTGAATTATGGTTGTTACTTTAATATGCAACTAAATAGTCGTCGATTCAGTCAATAAATTTAAATATTGAGCAAAAATCAATCATAATCGATGAATAGACTCGCTTTACCATATCGACGTTTTGGCATTTTTCTGGCTATTTTTAGTCTGGTCAACTTAATTTCAGTTAAGCCAGCTATGACAGAGGAAAAACTCTTGCGAACGTTGACAGTAACGGGACAGGGAACGGAAAAAATTCCCACAACTTTAACCCAAGTAGAACTAGGAGTAGAAATTCGGGGTAAAACAGCAGTAGAAGTACAGCAGGAAGTGGCTAGGCGCACCTCAGCAGTAGTAGATTTTTTACGTTCTGCCGAAGTCGAACAGTTACAAACCACTGGCATTCGGCTACAGCCAAATTATGATTACAGCAACGATCGAAGAAACCTAATCGGCTATATCGGTACTAACACAGTCAGCTTTCGCTCCGAAACAGAGGAAGTTGTTAGTTTATTAGATGAAGTAGTACAGGCAGGAGCTACCCGCATTGATGGCGTAAGTTTTATGGCAACTGAAGCAGCTATTTCTGCCGCCCAAAAAGAAGCTCTCCGTCAAGCAACTACTGATGCGCGCGCGCAGGCAGATGCCGTATTAGAAACGCTTAATTTTAGTCCAGAGGAAATTATCAGCATTCAAATTAATGGAGCTAATGTTCCTCAACCACAACTCATTCAGGCAGAGCGACTTATGAGTGCAGATGCTCGAGCTAATACACCTGTAATTGGTGTAGAACAATCCGTTCGGGCTTCTGTTACCTTACAAATTAGCTATTAATTTTCTTCCCACAAGCGACGGCGAGCAGAACCATTTAGTTGCTGATGAGTATCTTTAACTAAAGCGGGTATGTCTAAATTTTCTGGACAGCGAGGCAAACAGTCACCACAATCAGTACAACGGTTGCCTTTAGTACCTGGAAACCAATGTCCGGCATTTTCTAGCATTCGATAGCGGTATTTGCCGTAATCTTTCATATCGTAGGCTACAGCAAGATTGCGGAGTCTTAATATTTCCGGAATATTAATTCGTTCGGGACAGGGAAGACAGCGATCGCATTGCCGACAGAACTCCCCTGCTAAAGCCCGTTCTGAGTGTCTTTCTAATCTCTCAAAGATCTCTAGTTCTCGAGGGCTAAGGGGGTAATCTCTATCGGCAACCTGCAAAGGAACCGACAATTCTTCTGGGTTTGCCGCACCAACGCTTAAAGTAGTGATGCGGCGATCGCTCAATAAAAAACGATAGGTTAATTCTAAGGGGGAGAAAGGACTGCATAAGCGCTGTAATTTTTCGGGAGGGGTGTAGAGCTTCCCTCCTTTGTCGGCAGGAGAGATAATAAATATTCCCATGTCTTTACTAGCAGCAAGAGCGACCGCGGCTCGGTTGCGCTGTGAGAAGTAATAATAGTGAAGATTGATAAATTCAAATAAATCTGTCTCAATCGCTGCCAAGATTAAATCCAAACTGCCATGGGTAGAAAAGCCTAAATGCCTTATTTTACCATCGGCGATCGCGGCTTCAATTGCCCTACGACAGCCTGAAGAATTTGTTACCCAGTCTAAATGTTGTCTGGTGTTAATCCCATGAATTGCCAAGCAATCTAGATACTCTAAACCCAATCTTGCCAGCGACTCGTCGATCCAGCAACTCATCTGTTTCTCGTCTGACGTGGGCGGTAACTTGGTGGTAATATGTATTTGCGATCGCGGTATTTTTAGCTGAAATAAAGCTTTTCCCACATAGGTTTCGCTGTTGCCGTAGCCTCTAGCGGTTTCTAAATGATTTATTCCTAGCGCGATCGCTCTGGCGATTGTATCGATGGCTAAATCTAGAGAAGCTAAACAGCGCATCGTTCCCAGAGAAAACACCGACAAGTCGAGCTTAGTTTTGCCAAATCTTCGCTGACGCATGAATAAAAAAATTTGTCCGTGACGAGCAAACGCGATCGACTATATAACAAAATCCCACACCATTTATGGGTGGGATGAGCTTAAGTTTATTTTCCCAAAATATCTAGATAAAAACTATGGTTTTTAACATAGACGTAGTCTAATTGCCTAACTTTGCTTGTAACCGCCTCGTTTGATCAATTCCTCTGGACTGAGATCTGAGACGAATTCCTTGAAAGCTTCTCGTTCGGCATCATCAGCGTCTCGATCTACGGGTATTGAAGCATCAGCAATAACTTCTTCCATTACCCAAATTGGACTATTAGTGCGCAAAGCAATAGCAACTGCGTCGCTGGGACGACAGTCGATTTCTTTTTTCACTTCCCCTTTTTGAAGACAGAGAACCGCATAAAAAGTATTATCTCTTAGAGAGTGAATGATGACTTTTTCTAACTTCAAATCCCAAGAGTCAAAAATATTAGTAATCAGATCGTGGGTTAGAGGACGAGGAGGATAGTGCCTTTCTAAAGCGCCAATAATCGATCTAGCCTGATCCTGTCCGATAAAAATAGGTAGTGCTCGACGTTCTGAACTATCTTTGAGTAGTATAAATGGACTACGGCTAGCGGCTTCTAGTGCGATGCCAGCAACTTTCATTTCAATCATGGATTTAGCCTCTGAAGAAGTAAGGATATATCTCGGCAGTAATTAAGAGCTAAAACAAGCAAGAAATCTCAATAGCGATCGCTCTTTCTGCTTTAGTCGAAGGTACTCCGCTTTAAAAGTGGCGAGTCCTCGGAAAGGAGGTAGTGACTAGCGAAGTCTCCTCGCCAGCTCGAGACTGTAGCGTCTTTTTCAAAGACGGACTCGTCGAATGACGATAAGACGGAGCCTGCTTCAACTTGATGACGTTTAATCACAGTATGCCTTAATTTATTGACGTTGACCAAGCGCTGAAAAAGTTAAAATAATTGGTAAAAAGTATGCTAAGTAAAAAACGTCATTGCCTTTTTTAGTAGATGAGAAACTTCTTTAAGTGTAAACTAACCGCTTGCCACCAGTCTCCCAGTATTTAGTCTTTAATCTAGGGGTAATTAGTTCCCTGAAAATTAGTATTTCTATAAGTTCTACAGCGTAACTAGATAATTTTTATTGTATTCCAAAAACCGCTGCTGTCTTTATCATAGGATTGAATTTTTTCTATCAATACCATGTTTACCGGTTTAGTACAGTCTTTAGGTTCGATTAATTTTCAAGATCGAAGTCGCCTGCAAATTTTTCCCACTGAGGATAAGGCAACCCTAATTGTTTCCGAGCTAGCAATTGGGGACAGCGTTGCAGTAGATGGAGCTTGTTTGACGGTAGAAACTATTTCTCACCAAAGTTTTATCGCCAGTATTTCTCCGGAAACCCTAGATCGAACTACTTTAGGGGTTCGCGAGCGCACTGCTCAATATGCCAACTTAGAAACTTCTTTAAAAGCCGGAAGTAAAATTGGCGGACATTTCGTTACGGGACACATTGACGGTATCGGCTGTTTGCTGGAGTCTCAAGCCACAGATAATGCCTGGTTGATGCGTTTTGGTACTCCTCCCGATACAGACCAACTCTGGCGCGATCGCATCGCTCGTTACTTAATTGCTAAAGGCAGTATTGCTGTCAATGGTGTTAGCTTGACCATCGCCGAACTGGCTGGCGATCGCAGTTGGTTTAGCTGTGCCGTCATTCCCCATACCCATGCTGAAACCAATCTACGTTACCTACAAAGGGGAGATTTGGTCAATTTAGAGAGCGATATTTTGGGTAAATACGTCGAGCAAGCGGTGCGGCTGAATCTGAGAGGTTTCTCTAATGGTAATTTGTCAGAGGGACAAGGGCAACCAGATGAGATTAGCCTCAATTTTTTAACTGAGAACGGCTATTTATAGCCAGCTTTTGGTCGATTAAAGATAACAGCAGACACTCCCAGACCAAACGCGGTTGAACGTGAGCGAGAAGATACTGACGGCTGGTTTCCCAAGTTTTAATAGTTTCCCCCGATACTCCCTGTTGCCAATAGTAGTTTTGCAAATAGTCTATCAGCCAAAGTTGCTCGGTTAGATCTAACTGGTCGTTAATGGTTCGAGCCAGGCTGATAGCTTCTAGAGGAGTTTGAGGTAATTGTAATAACTGCCGGAGTAAATCCGGAGAAATTGCTTGTAAGATCTGCCAAGACGCGATCGCAGCTCCTGGACTTCCTTGGGCGATCTGAATTAGTTGGGGATTGTCTAAAATTTCTGAATGACCTTCCCTTTGTAAGATTGTTGCCAAATCGTCTTGAGATAGGCGGTGAAATTGGATTTGCTGACAGCGAGAAACCAAAGTAGGTAGTAGCAAATCTTTATCGAGTGCCAGTAAAATTAGGGTGGCGTTTCCTGGTTCTTCTAAAGTTTTAAGTAGAGCATTAGCTGCAGCTTCTACCAAGGTTTGAGTTTCTTCAATGACTACGACTTGACGGGATGCTTCTAATGGATGACGAGTTAAAAAATGAGTAATCTCTCTAATTTGTTCGATGCGAATTTTAGGGGAGGTTTTAAATTTTAAATCTCGTTCTGCGGCTCGTTCGACTGAAATTAGTTCTCCTTTATGAAGATAAGTAGGCTGCACCCACAGCAAGTCGGGATGATTGCGAGATTTAATTTTTTTAATGGTTCGAAGTTGTCTTGCTAATGGCAAATTAGCAGTGAGCAAGAGTTCGGCAAAATTTCTGGCGGCTATGCTGCGACCAATACCAGCAGCACCGTAAAATAAATAAGCTGGTGCGACTTGGTTTAGTGCCATAGCTTGCCGTAAGAGTTTAACTGCCCTGTCTTGACCGATTAAATCGGCAAAATAATCCATCGGTTAATTTTCTAGATCGACCGATACATCGAGGTTTGAAGGATCGATTAGAGTAATGTCAAAAGGATCGTCTGGAGGAATAGTAGGAAAAATGTCATATTGTCGATATTGATATATCGCATGAACCTGCGGTCCAAAAATTACCTTATCACCATCTTTAAGATCGTGAAAGCGAACTTTACGACCTTCAATTAGCAAACCGTTAACGCTAACTTTTCCTTCAGAGTCTCCATCGATAATTCGATAATAATAGCTACCATCTTCTCGCAAACGCCTAACTAAAGTAGCATGATGGCGTGAGACGAACTGTGATTGCAACACGATACTGCATTGACTTCCCCTTCCCAAAGAATAGATTTCTTCCCTGAGTAAAATTTCTTTTCTTCCTTTGCCATCGGTGACAATTAATACGTGTTCTTCGCGATGTTGTGCGGGTTTTCCAGCCATTAACAAGTCCAAATGGGCAGATAATTTTTTTGGGTCGCCAATTACTCCGCGCCCTTAACGACCGAAACGAAACGTAACTTTAGCTCCTAAAAATCCAACCTGATTACTCCATGCCCCTAAAAACTGAGATAGTTACGCTACCATCGGTGCAGTAATAATTTTTTATTTTTTATCTATTATTATTTTTTATCTATTATTTTTACATAAATTATCGTTTATCCAGGGAAAAATTAAGATTTAGTAAAAGTGAATTACCAACCACAATTAACGAACTAGCTGCCATCGCCGCTGCTGCCAAGCCTGGAGATAAGAGTAAGCCATATTGTGGTAACAATATTCCTGCCGCGATGGGAATTGCCAGTACATTGTAAGCTAAAGCCCAGAACAAATTTTGCCGGATCTTATTGACAGTCACTCGACTGAGTTGTATCGAGGCGATCGCATCTCTGAGCTTATTTTGCATGAGGACGATATCGGCAGTTTCAATGGCGACATCCGTACTTTCTTGTAACGATATGCCTACATCAGCTACTGCTAGAGCTGGCGCATCATTAATACCATCGCCGATAATTGCTACCTGATGAGATTTTTGTAGCTCTTTAATCGCATTTGCTTTTTGCTCGGGTTTGACCTCAGCTAACACTCGTTTGACATTGAGTTGTCGGGCTATGGCTTGAGCCACTTCTTGGCGATCGCCGGTTAATAAAACCACTTCTAAACCCATTGACTGTAGTTCTCTAACGGTTTGACCAGCATCGGGGCGGAGGCTATCTTCTAAAGTAATTAATCCGCCCAATTGCTCCCCAATTCCTACATAAATTAAGGTTTTTCCCGACTGAGAGAGAGATGCGGCTAAGCAATCGCTTTCATCATCGAGATAAATATCATGCTGAGATAACCATTCTCGATTACCTAAATAAATTTTTTCTCCTGCCACTATCGCCGCAATTCCCAAACCCAACTCACTGTGAAAATCTGTTGCTTTGAGGCGAGAAAGCTCTTTTTCTTGAGACTTACTAATAATTGCCTTAGCTAATGGATGATTGCTACCACTTTCTACCGCAGCAGCTAATTGCAAGAGGCGATCGCCCTTAGCGGTATGCGGAGCATAATCGCCCTCGAGTTCGACTAATGGGATAGAATCGGTAACTTGAGGATAACCGCTAGTTAGAGTACCAGTTTTATCAAAGACGACCGTATCTATTTGACAGACTCGTTCTAAAATATCGCCACCTTTAATCAAAATCCCTCGTTCCGCACCAATACTGGTACCGACTAGAATCGCGGTGGGAGTAGCCAAACCGAGGGCACAAGGACAGGCAATAACCAGTACGGCGATCGCCAGTTTGAGGCTTAGCAATAAAGGCGAAGTACTCGTAGTCATTCCTGCCATCGAGTGAGAAGTAGTAACTAAAACCTCCGTCCAAACTTTAGTACCGATAAAATACCAAAAAAGAAACGTCACCGTAGCGATCGCCATTACCCCGTAAGCAAAATACCCCGCAATGGTATCGGCTAATTTCTGTACGGGGGCTTTATGGGTTTGGGCATCTTCAACCAAACTAATAATTTTAGCTAGAGTCGTATTGTTCCCGATGCCCTTAACTTTTATAGTGATGACTCCAGATTGATTAATCGTACCCGCACGCACTAAATCTCCCAACTTTTTACTAACGGGAAGCGATTCTCCCGTCAGCATCGACTCGTCAACAGCGGTTTCTCCTAAAACTATTTCTCCATCTACGGGAATTTTTTCTCCTGGTAGAACTCGCAGCCATTCCCCCACCTTGACTTGCCCTACGGGTAGCTCGATTTCTGCCGTTTCCGCATCATCTTTACTAACTAGACGGGCAACTGGTGGTTGCATCGAGACTAATTTTTCTAACGCCTGAGAAGCACGATTTCTAGCTTTTCCCTCCAGAGTACGTCCCAATAAAATAAAGCCCAACAGCATCACTGGTTCGTCAAAAAAGCACTCCCAGCCCAATTGGGGAAATACTAAAGCCACACAACTAGCGAGATAAGCACTAACCGTACCCAAACCAACTAGTGTATTCATATTGGGCATACCATGAACCAAACCGCGCCAGCCATCGACTAGTAGCGATCGCCCTGGAATTAATAAGGCTAAAGTCGCCAATCCCCAATGAAACCAAATATTACTCAGTACGGGAATATAGGGCAAGCCGAAGTGATTGAGATGTCCAATACCAGAAAAAACTAACAAGATCGCGGCAGTAATTAATTGCCGAATTTGCTGTTGCTGCTGTTGACGTTTGGAACGGTTATCGATAGCAACCTGATAAATGCCGCGATCGCTCTGGCGCAGTTGGGAAGGAAACCCGGTTTGCGTCAATTTTTCCGCTAGGGTTTCTGGATTTACTGTTTGAGTTTCATATTCAACTACTGCCACTTCCGTAATTAAGTTTACCTTGGCTGAGATCACTCCAGAATTTTGCTCGAGCTGTCTTTCTATTGCCTTGACACAGCCCGCACACTTCATGCCTCCTACATCTAAAGTAATTTTTTCGGTAGCTGAAGAGTGATTATTAGAAGAATTGTGAGTTGGTTGGGAAATTTGGGGAGATTTGATCATAAGGGACGAGATGATAAATCGAATTGCCAACATAGGATCTACTTACTGTTTAAGATCTTAGTTTAAATTCTGATTACATAATCTAAGCAGCAACGAACAGCTCATCACATTAAAATCTCTTCAACACGCGATCGCTGCCTTAGATCGAGCTAAGATCGCAGTACGTTAATTGGTTAGGACAAGTTTAGTTACTAGTTCGTAAATAATGAGTAAGAAGTGTCCTAATAACAGTACGTATTGCTATAAAAAAATGCCCACCATTTCTGGAGAGCATTTTTGATTTAGTTAAGTTTTAAGTCAACTTACATTGACCATCAACTGATTAATTTAGCCGTTGATACTAGGAGCAGTTAAGGCTACAGGAGCTGTCTCACCACTTGCCAAGTCTAAGGGGAAGTTGTGAGCGTTGCGCTCGTGCATGACCTCAAATCCAAGGTTAGCTCGGTTGAGTACGTCTGCCCAAGTGTTGACGACACGTCCTTGAGAATCCAAGATCGACTGGTTGAAGTTAAATCCGTTGAGGTTGAACGCCATGGTGGAAATTCCCATTGCGGTGAACCAGATTCCAATTACCGGCCATGCTCCTAAGAAGAAGTGCAAGGAACGGCTGTTGTTGAAAGACGCGTATTGGAAGATCAAACGACCGAAGTAACCGTGTGCGGCTACGATGTTGTAAGTTTCTTCCTCTTGTCCGAATTTGTAACCGTAGTTTTGAGATTCGGTTTCAGTGGTTTCACGGACTAAGCTAGAAGTTACCAAGCTTCCGTGCATAGCGCTGAATAGTGCGCCCCCGAATACACCTGCTACACCCAACATGTGGAAGGGATGCATTAAGATGTTGTGCTCGGCTTGGAAGACGAACATGAAGTTGAACGTACCGCTAATTCCTAAGGGCATTCCGTCGGAGAAGCTTCCTTGTCCTAAGGGATAGATTAAGAAGACTGCAGTCGCTGCAGATACTGGTGCCGAGTAGGCTACACAGATCCAAGGACGCATTCCTAGTCTATAGCTCAGTTCCCACTGACGACCTAAGTAGGAGAAAACTCCGATCAGGAAGTGGAAGACGATCAGCTGGTAAGGACCACCGTTGTAGAGCCATTCGTCTAGGGATGCTGCCTCCCAAATGGGATAAAAGTGTAGTCCGATGGCGTTAGAGCTCGGTACTACTGCTCCAGAGACGATGTTGTTGCCGTAAAGCAAAGAACCGGCTACTGGTTCTCTGATGCCGTCGATGTCTACAGGTGGTGCTGCGACGAAGGCAATTAGGAAACAGGTGGTTGCCGCTAGGAGGGTGGGGATCATCAATACACCGAACCAACCGACGTAGATGCGGTTGTTGGTGCTAGTTACCCACTGACAAAAATTCTCCCAAGCGCTGCGATTTTCGCTTCTGCTTAGTGTAGTTGTCATAGTGCTTATAATTGCGTTATTTAAGTTTTCAAGGTTCGATTATTTGAACTGGATGGGAAACGAGATAAAAATATAATGTGTTTTCTCATCCACATTTAAACCTTAACTAATAATTTGATTTCTGTCAAGTTTTGTAACGAGCTTCTTGACGGTTTTGGTCGCTAGACATAGCTAAACCTGATTGTGGTGATCGCCTGTCGAGCTAAATCACGTCTACAAATAAAAATGCCACCCCTGCTAATGAAACCAGCACTCCCAAAATGGCACGCAGGCTAACTTTTTCCCCCATTAATGCTACGAGGGGCAAAATAAATAGAGGACTAGTGGCTAAGAGAGTTTGAGCGATACCTGTAGGTGAAAATTTCAACGAGATTTGCTGTAGCCAGATACCTAAATAAGTACCGCCAAAGGCGGCGATCGCCACTGCGCTCCAGTTACGTTGGGATAGTTGCGGCTGAGGGGAATGATTTTGTTTGCTCTCGGTAGCTAGTAAGAGCAACCAGACGACTGCAGTACCGGCTATTAAACGTATTGTCGCGCTGCTCAAGGGACTGATATTGGAATATAACAGGGCAAAACGAGAAATAACAGCACCGAAGGCTTGAGTGATCGCCGCTAAAACTGCCCAGATAATTCCCAACCGTAGCCGAGTATGCTGCTGAAAAGTAAGGGGGATACGTTCGCTAATTACCCAAATAATACCGCCAAGGGTAAGCAGAATGCCACACCAGGCACTAACCGTTAGCCGTTCGCCAATAAAAACTAAGGCTAAAAGTGCCCCTATGGGAGGGGACAGGGTTTCGAGTAATAAAGTACGTCTCGCGCCCAAATTATTTAGAGCGGCAAAATAAGCAGTATCTCCCAAACCAATGCCAATTATGCCACTAAGGGATAACATGACCGTGGGATATAAAGCTAGCTGGTTAATGGTGGCTTTTTGCCAGAACAGAGTCAGGATTAACAGTGCGATCGCGATAACACCTTTATAAGCGTTAAGTCGTAGTGGTGAAATCTTCGCTCCCAAGCGGGTATAAACTATCGAAGCAACTGCCCATAAAAAAGCAGCACTCAATGCTGCTAACTCTCCAATAAATTCCGGAACAAAAGTCATAAATGTTGTCGATCGTCAAAGTTTTCAATTGAGGCGTTGCTAAGTTAAATTTAACGCACGAATCAGAATAGATTTCATAGATTCGATCGACAACAGAGCCATGTCATGTTCGAAGTGCCTCTAAACAGCTAACCAAAAGACCTCGATACTATGACGCTCGAAACTGAGTACTTTTATGATGGTTGTTTACATTGACGATGACTATTTTAAAGGTAGTTTAATCGTAAAGATAGTTCCTCGACCGACTTCTGATTCGACTTCAATACTTCCTTCATGGGAATTAACAATCTGCTCGCATAAATATAAACCCAAACCCTTACCAGAACGGCGATGGTTGCCCTGATGAAAACGCTGAAAAATAGACTTTTGTTCGCTTTGAGGAATGCCGATTCCCGTATCTTCTACTTCCAAAATCGCTCTTTCGTCACTCTTTCGTAAGCGTATCGCGACAAAGCCACTGTCGGTAAACTTAATTGCATTACTAATAAAATTAGATAGAACGCGACGCAATTCTAAGCGATCGCCTTTGACAGTCACGTCGGGTAGAACCTCTAGTTTCAACTCCAAGCCTTTTTCTTCTGCCAGAGGTTTGAGTTCTGTTGTTACTTCCTCAACCAATTCTGAGAGCTCGAATTCGATAAAGCTCAGAATTTTTCTCCCTACTTCATAGTGATGTACTTCCAGCATCGTATTTAACATTTTGAGCAAATTGTCATTGCTACTATTAATGTTAGAAATTGCTTCTTTCATTTCATCGGAAATAGTTCCGAAAACTTCCTGCTGCATTAAAGTCAACATCCTATTAGCTGCAACTAGAGGGGTGCGCAGGTCATGAGTCAGACAAGATACGAAATTTTCCCGTTGATCGATAGTTTGCTTGAGTCGCAGCAGCGAACGAACCCTAGCTTGCAATTCCTCAATTTGAATCGGTTTGCGAATAAATTCGTCTGCCCCTGCGTCCAAACCATGAATAACGCTAGACTCCTGATAGGCACTAATTAATAAAATCGGAATAAAAGGTAAACTGCGATCCTGGCGAATTTGCTTAGTTACTTCATAACCGTTAATTCCAGGCATCATTACATCCAAGAGAATTAAATCGGGCGGAGATTGTTTGATCTTTTCGAGAGCTTTTTTGCCATCGTCAATTAAACAAACTTCGTAACCTTCTTGTTCTAGAGCTAATTGAAATAAAAATAAGTTATCGGGGGTATCATCTACAGCAAGAATCCGGTCTTTTTTTAAAGCTATAGCGGACGACATAGAAAAATAAATTTTTTATAAAGGGATGATTATATCTATCTAATAATTTTAAAATAATGTTCTAGCTTCAAATATAAGCCTTACGAGGGATTTTGACGCAAAAAACCGAACCTACTCCCACTTCACTTTCTACGTTTATCGTGCCCTGAAGCATCTTAATCAAAGAATCAGTAATTGCCAATCCCAAGCCAGTACCAGTATGAGAGCGTGAGATAGATTGATCTGCTTGGCGAAAAGCTTCAAAAATTCGCTTGTAATCCTCTTTTTTAATGCCAATCCCCGTATCTTCAACCGAAATTACTATATCGTCTCCATGCTCCCATACTTTAACTTTGACGCGACCGCGTTCGGTAAATTTAATCGCATTAGATAAAAGGTTGACCAGAATTCTTTTCAAACAACTATAGTCCTGAAATATGGTGGGATTTTGTAGAGTGATTTCTGTGGTTAGCTCGATTTTTTTTTGTTCTGCAAGCGATCGCAGTTCTTCAACGGTGAGATAAACTAATCGGTCTAGTTCCAATTGGCGAAAGTTAAGTTCGAATTTGCCTGCCTCGATTTTAGAAAAATCTAATAGTTCGTTAATCATTTCTAAGAGACTTTGGCTATTGTTAAAAATTCGACTGACAATATTTAACTGTTGCTCGGTTAAAGGATCGGGATACTGACGCAATAACAGTTGCGAAAACCCCATAATGGCGTTCATTGGAGTTCGCAGTTCGTGGGACATAGTTGCCAAAAACTCAGATTTGAGACGAGAGGCTTCCTGTAACTGAATGTTTTGTAATTTAATTTGCTGCTGCTGTAGTTTTAATTCGCGGTTTTTTTGCATCAGCAGTTCATTAGTCGCTCGTAATCGCTGATTTGCTATTGCTGCCGCTTTCTCAGCACGGTTGACGCGAATCGCACTAGAAATAGTTTGAATCAAGTTTTGCGGAGAAACTCGTGATTTAGATAGATAATCGGCGGCTCCTGCTTTCATAATTTCTACAGCGATTTC
This sequence comes from Myxosarcina sp. GI1(2024), assembly GCF_053543375.1. Taxonomy (NCBI): domain Bacteria; kingdom Bacillati; phylum Cyanobacteriota; class Cyanophyceae; order Pleurocapsales; family Pleurocapsaceae; genus Myxosarcina; species Myxosarcina sp. GI1(2024). The sequence continues at coordinate 123,538 of NZ_JBKGTY010000010.1, forward strand.
TTCATCTCCTTGACCCGTAAGCACGATTAAAGGTACTGCGACCTCTAAATTATTCAGCTGCTCGATCAGGCTCAAACCGTTACTATCTGGTAAATAGTAATCGAGTAAAATTACGTCAAAATCGTGGCGATTTGAGTTAAAACATAACTGTTCTAAAGCTGCAGCACTATTTTCCGCTTCGCTGAAAATTACTTTCAAACCGCCTTTTTGCAAAGCGCGTTTTACCGCCATACGGTCTACTTCATCATCATCTACTATCAAAATCCTTAAGGTTTCATCCATTACTAAAGTCGGGCATTCTGAATTATTTGCTTGGAGGTCGAGACTTAAATAGCTATCGGCTCTAAGGCATTTCACATAGAGTCCAGTATTTATTTAAAGCAATCATGACTTCGGCAAAATTACCAAAGGTAACGGGTTTGAGAATATAGCCTGCTACATTGAGATTGTATGCCTCGACGCGATCGCGATCTTCGTCAGACGTAGTTAAAACTATCACTGGGGTTAACTTGAGTTCGGGATGTTCCCTCAATTTGTGGAGAAATTCCAAACCATTCATCTTAGGCATATTAAGGTCGAGTAAAACTAAGCGGCGACTCGCGGGAATAACCTCTTGGTTACCCTCGATCGCTCCAAGCTTTTCTAAAGCTTCAATTCCATTGCTAGCAGTAAATAGAGGATTATAGATGTTGTGTTTTTTGAATGCCCTTTTGACATTCATAATATCGACTTCATCGTCTTCTACCAGCAAAATATTAATAATTCGTTCTTCCATAATCCAATATATGTTACTTACTAAACTGATTTGCGCCAGGTAAAGTAAAAAGTCGTACCTTTACCTGGTTCGGATTCCATTTCAATGTTCCCTCCTCGTTCTTCAACTGCTTTTTTAACGATTGAGAGACCAATTCCCGTACCTTCTTTGCGATCGCGAGCCTGAAGGGTTTGAAAGATCGTGAAAATCTTTTGATGATAATCTGGATTAATCCCAGGTCCGTCATCGCTGATGCTAAAGCGATAAAATTCACCGCAATCGGTAGCGGCGATCGACACCGTGCCGTCTGAGCGGTCGTGATGGACGATGGCATTGCCAATCAGATTGGTAAAAACTTGCTGTAGGGGCAAAGGTTCGGAAACTACAGTGGGCATATTATTGCCTATTTCAATTGTAAAGCGATCGGGAACATCTAAAAGCTGAATAATCTCTTGCAGTAGACTTCCGATATCGACGTTTTCTGGTTCGGCTCTCAATCTACCGACACGAGAATAGGCAAGCAAACCATTAATCAGATTTTCCATGCGCTGAATTCTGCCCCGCAACAAATCCATTTGATAGCGAGTCTCATCGGTTAATTTGTCTTCTAGGTCTTCTTCAATCCATTCAGATAAATTAGAAATCGCTCTTAGGGGCGCTCTGAGATCGTGAGAAGCAACATAGGCAAACTGATCTAATTCTTGATTGCGTTTTTCTAGCTGCGCTGTAGTTGTCAAAAGCATGGTATTTAACTTACTTAGTTCTGTGGCTCTAGTTTCCAGCATTATTTCCGATTGTTTGCGCTGGGTAATATCTTCTAAAGTCAAACCAACCAAGCGTCCTGGTAGGGGAAAAGCCTGGACATTAAAAATTGAATCCCTGACGCGATCGCTTAAATGGGCTACTTCTCCCAAATATCGCACTTGTTGAGTTTGAATGACTTCGATGTAGGCTCGAGCAACTTGCAGTTCGACCAACCCTGGAAAACAGGCTGACATCGAACGGTCTTTTAACTGCCGTACGTCGCAGTCAGCCAACCGCTCGGCAGCGGGATTGACATCGACTGGTTTAAAACTATCGGAGTTTTCTGGATTTTTCCATTGACAGACGATAATTCCAATCTGAATATTTTTGACGATATCGGCATAAAGCTCGATTTTTTGCTGTGCTGCTTCTGCTTTGGTTCGTGCTTCTCGCTCTTTATCTAGTAATAAATTTCTGTGGCGGTCTACTGCTTCTAGTTGTGCGGTGCGTCGTTTGACTCGTGCTTCTAACTGTTCGTTAAGCTCGGTAATTGCCGCTTCAGCTCGTTTGCGATCGCTGATATTACGGGATACGGAGACAATCTCGGCAATGGATTTTCCATCTGGTTGATAGAGGTTGCGGTTGGTAGTTTCTAACCAGATATAGCTACCGTCTCGGTGACGAACTCGATAGGTGTGGGTATAAATGTCGGGCTGTTTTTGGTTCTGGCTGATATTTGCTTGGAATGCCAGCGCGTCTTCGGGATGAAGAAAGTCAAAGAGAGATTTTCCGACCGTCGCTTCGGGTTGATAGCCTAAAATTTCTACTATTGCAGGAGAAACATATAGATAAATTCCTTCTGAAGACTGAATGGAAATTAAATCGCTGGAGTTTTCGGCAATCAAACGATAGCGTTTCTCGCTTTCTTCTAATGCCTGAAGAGTATGTTTGATTCTGGTAATATCCTGAAATAACGATACGAAATAGAGCGGTTCATCTTTTTCGTCGCGCATTATCGAAGTACTGATGTTGAGCCATACCGGATAACCCTCCTGGTGAATATAGCGTTTTTCTATAGTAACGCTATCAATTTCTCCGTCGATTAACTGCCGAGTCAATTCTAAATCGCGCGGTAGGTCTTCGGGATGAGTGATAGCTTGGAAAGTAGTACGATTTAATTCTTCTGAAGTGTAACCGATAATCTTACACAGAGCGGGATTGACCTCTAGCCAGCGACCTTCTAAAGATAATATTGCCATGCCGACTGCGGCTTGTTGGAATGCGCCGTTAAACCGAGTTTGACTATCTTTTAAAGCCCGTTCTACGGCAATGCGATCGCTAATGTCTCGCATTACTGTTACTGCGCCTAATTTTTCTCCTGTAGGGGTAACGATCGCCTCGCCGCTGGCCAAAAGATGACGCATTTTAGCGTTTTGAGGTTTGATTACCATTTCGACATTGTGCACTGATTCTCCTTGCAAAGCCCGAAATAGAGGAATATCTTCTTGCCTCATCAAAGTTTCCCCGTCGGCATAGTACAAATCGTAGTGCTTACTCCAATCGGCAGCCGCGATCGCTTTTTGCGGCAGCCCGTGAAATTCTTGAGTAGCGCGATTGAATAAAGTCAGTACCCCTTGGCGATCGCAAGCGACGATTCCTTCTGCAAGATTGTCTAACAGTGCGCGTATGAATTCTCGTTCGGCAGTTAATTCGCGAGCCAATTGTGGCGATGCTTCAATCTTGTTGCCGACTCCCATCCATTCAACGATGCGTTCTTGGCGATCGCGAATCGGCTTGACTTCAAAGCAAAAGCTCTGATACTCGCCAAATTTATCTCTCAACCGCAGTGTAGTTTGCCAGCCACTGCTGAGATGGTCTATTCGGGCGAGCTGAGTTTGAAAACCGTCTCGTTCTTCTGGCAGCAGCGACTCTAGAAAACAGCGATCGAGCGCTTCCGTAATTTCTAACCCCGTGTATTCTCGCCAATTAGAATTTACGTAAGTAATAATTCCCGGCGATTCTGCCAGCCAAACAATATCTTTGCTAGCGGCGAGCAAGCGATCGTAGCGCGAGCGATAAATTGCCAGTTCTTGTTTTAATTTTTCTATTTCTTGCTGACATGATTGCATTTTTGTTCTAATGGTTGAGTTTTAGTTTTTCTCAGTTTTTGCTTTGTCTTTAATAACTACCAATAGACCCAAGTTTACTAAAATTTATATTTTCAACAACTGTTCTACGTTTTATCACCTTAAATAAAACCGTTTCACTGTTTCCTCTAGCGGAGGAAAGAATTTGAATTGTCAATTAAATCTAAGAATACTGTGCTGTTAGCAACAAGGTATGAAGTAAAAATTATAAAATATTATTTTATTTATAGTTTTAAGTAGTGGCAACTGCTTGAATGTTTATTTCTGTTGAAAATAAGAATTCAAAACTTCTAGACCAGTAATCCTTCAGTAGTTTTCTGTACTATATTATTAATGAGTAGCTGGTGCGATCGCCAATGGCAAAGGATATTAGATTGGTTACAGACTACAAAAAGTCTTCTCTATCTTCAAGCCAATCGTCATCTCCGAGCGAACCAAAGTTCAAAATAAATCTATTTCTTTTAGTAGATGTTAAATAAAAAAAGTATTGTAAAACAGAAGTATAAATCGATCCGAGACTGGAATCGAGCGGTTTCTCAATAAATATAAATAAATATTAACTCAGTTCGACTATTGCCAAGAGGCTCAATTTAGCAAAAAATAAATACAGAATTCATAAAAGAAAAGAAAAAATATGCCTATTAATTTAAGAGAGGACATTATGTACATCCTGCTACAAAAAATCAAAGCAGGAGAAAACACTGGTCACACGGTAGATTTTAAAAGTACGGATTTTACTGGTAGAAATCTGACCATCTCGGATTTTCTAGGACATTTAGATTATCTCAATCAAAAAGAGTATATCGATGCCGATTTTACGGGTAATGCCTACGCCAATCAAGAAGACGTACCCGATGTAATCGATTCTAAAGAAGTAGATTTTCGCGTTGCCAATACTTTAGGTGCTCCCGATGGACCCCTACCTCATTTAATTCGGTTCAAACGAGCCGCATTGACCGATAGAGGAGAAAAAATGCTCGAGCGCATGCAAGAAAGCCCCCCGTCAGCATTGGATGAGGGTCCCGTAACTACAATTGTCGGCAAAGATACACCTTTTCTAGAAGAAGTTGCTCTCAAAGCCGAACTTCCCGATATCTTTGATGCCAGAGATTTAGTCACCGTAGTCTATCGCACGATGCGAGATTTAATGAGTACCGAGGCAGCAGAAAAAGTCGAATCAGAATTACATCGACCTGCCGAACCTACCGATAAAAAGAGACTACAGGAAGAAATTGCCCAACTGTGGAAAGATGAAAATCCCATCGTGTCTTGGTTGAGTAAAGTTCGTCCTCCGTTAAAATTTGACGATGAAACTTTTCTCTTTCGCATTAAACAGGAAGGAGGGTTGCCCAAAGGTACCAATGCCGAAAAAGTAGTCAAAGCAATTTTCTCGGCGACCAAAGATGAATTATCATCCGAAAGAGTCGCCGAAATTGGAGAATTTCTGCCAGGAAAAATCAAACAACTCTGGCAGGAAGCTTAATTACTCGAAGACACAGATAGATGTTCAATGGATTAAGGGACGAAGTTACGGCTACTGTGCCTTAAAGAAGAATCTGCTTTGACATTGAGACTATTTAGACTCACTAAGAGTAAAGGGTAAATATTTATGCTATTACCCTTTCTTTTTTTTATTTATTTCTATTCCCTCTCTTCTAAGTCGTGTATTCTGCATTGATTTCGACATATTTATAGGTCAGATCGCAACCCCAAGCGACGCTGCTTCCCTTACCTACGCCGATAGAAACCGTAATTAATACCGTGTCGTTCTGTAAGTATTCTCCTGCGGCTGCCCGAGCGAGATAATCACTAGCAGCAGTGCGATCGAAAGGAAGGGGCTGTCCATTTTGCATCAGTTGAATATCCCCCAAGGTAATATTTAACTCATCCTGATGAAACTTAACCCCTGCTCTACCTGCGGCAGCAGCAATTCTGCCCCAGTTAGGATCGCTCCCAAAAACTGCCGATTTGACTAGAGACGAACCAGCAATGGTTTTAGCTACTACTGAAGCTGCCCGGTCGTCAATCGCTCCCGATACTCGTACTTCAATCAGACAAGTAGCTCCTTCGCCATCACGGGCAACCGCTTTGGCTAAATGTTGGCAGACTGCGGTTAACATTGCCTCTAGCTTTTCAGAGTTTTTGCTATTATCCACGATCGCCGAAGTACGGGATTGTCCGTTAGCCAGAGCTAGTAGAGTATCGTTAGTACTGGTGTCGCCATCGACGGTAATTTGATTGAAACTGCGGTTGGTAGCTCGCCTGAGCATTTCTTGCCATAGCTGAGTGGAAACCGCCGCGTCGCAGGTAACAAACGCCAGCATGGTTGCCATATTAGGATGAATCATTCCCGAACCCTTAGCAATACCGCCAATTCTAACGGGACGACCTTCAATAGTAGTTTCTAAAGCAATTTCCTTGGTAACCAAATCGGTAGTAATAATGGCTTTAGCAGCATCTTTACCCCCCTCAACAGAAACTGCGGCAACTAATTGAGGTATTCCTCGTCGCAAAGCATCCATTTTAATTCTCTGACCGATGACACCTGTAGAAGCCAGTAGAATTGAATCTTTAGCAATATTTAATTCTCTACCCAATAACTCAGCACAGTCCAGAGCATCTTGCCACCCTGATTCTCCCGTAGCGGCATTAGCTTGTCCGGCATTGCAAAGAATCGCCCTAGCGCTAGCTTTAGCTTGGAGACGTTGACGGCAGTAATCGACACAAGCAGCCCGCACCTGACTGATGGTAAATACTCCTGCAGCGATCGCCTCAGATTCGGATAAAATTAATGCCAAATCCTTGGCACCCGAAGCCTTCAATCCTGCCCTGATTCCAGCCGCTTTAAATCCTTTGGGTGCAGTTATACCACCGCTTACTACCTGCCAGTCTGCCATTATGCTCAACGATTTATATATTTTTTGATTTTTAGCTGATTATACCAATCTTGTGGTAGATTAAAACTTATCTGCATCTGCAACATCGGTTTTGATGGGGATCAGCCATCAGACGCAAGGGGGAAAGTTCAGTGCAAATCTGACGCTGTCCCGCAACTGTAAGGAGTAACTCTAGATGCTCTAAGTCAGGATGCCCGCCGCTGGTAGCTTTAAAACTTGAATCACATTTATCTGCGAGGTACGGATAATGTCTGCTCTATCGCTTCAGTTGCGATCGCTGAAAAAATCTCAGGCGATCGTCCCACTATTATTTGGTTGTTTGCTGCTGTTTATCTGGTTTATTGGCATCGAACCAGCCCATGCCCATCATCCTTTTGGCGGTCAAGTTCCCAGTAATTTTATTGAAGGATTTTTATCTGGTTTGGGTCATCCAGTTATCGGTATCGACCATCTGTCCTTCACCATTGCTGTCGGTTTACTAGCAGCTTTAAACTCTAGATGGGGAATGATAATTCCAGTAAGTTTTATTGTTGCTACAGCTTTAGGAACTGGAATACATCTACTCGGTGTCGAATTACCTCTAACAGAACTAATTATTGCTGCTTCGGTTTTGCTTATTGGGATTTACCTAGCACGACAAGAACATAATAAGTCAGTTTTATATCTTGTTTTGGCAGCTGTAGCGGGAATTTTCCACGGCTATGCCTATGGAGAAGCAATTTTTGGTGCGGAAATGACTCCTCTCGGTGCTTATTTACTGGGTTTTTGTCTAATTCAATTAGTAATTAGCGCGATCGCTTTTTTTGTGGGCAAGTTAATTATCGCTCGCTCTCTGTCGGACAATAAGGCTAATTTGAATTTGCGCTTTGTGGGTTTTACCGTTTTTGGTTTGGGTTTGGCTTTCTTCACTAATACGCTCATCGGTTGAGAAAAAATTCAGGCAAAAGACAATTAACCATCAACTATTAACAATCGACAAAATCAATGCATAAAATACCGGTAACCGTAATTTCTGGTTTTCTCGGCGCGGGAAAAACAACTTTAGTGCGCCATTTGTTACAAAATAATCGAGGCAGACGAATTGCCGTTCTGGTCAACGAATTTGGCGAGGTGGGAATAGACGGCGAATTATTGAGGTCTTGTCAGGTGTGTGATGAAGTAGAAACTGCCGAGAGCAATATTATCGAATTAACTAACGGTTGTTTGTGCTGCACGGTACAGGAAGAGTTTTATCCGACCATGCAAGAATTACTCAAGCGGAGAGATAAGATCGACTGTTTGCTAATCGAAACTTCAGGACTGGCATTACCCAAACCCCTAGTGCAAGCCTTTCGCTGGCCGGCAATTCGCAATAGTGCCACGGTAGACGGAGTAGTTACCGTAGTAGATTGTCAGGCATTAGCTAACGGTGCGATTGTTGGAGATTTGGAGGCGTTAGAAGCCCAGCGTCAAGCCGATCCCAATTTAGAACACGAAACACCCCTAGAAGAACTATTTGAAGACCAGCTAGCCTGTGCGGATTTGGTGCTATTAACCAAAACCGATCTAGTAAATTCCGCCGATAGAGAAAAGATCGAAACTTGGCTCCGAAGTGAATTGTCTCCCGGGGTAAAAATTGCAGTCGTCAGTAAAGGAGAAATCGCACCAGAGCTGTTACTGGGTTTTAATGCTGCTGTCGAAGACGATTTGAGCAACCGTCATTCCCATCACGATGATGAACCAGACCACGAACACGACGATGAAATTAATTCGATCGAAATCGTTTGCGATCGCGCTTTTGAACCAGAAACTCTCATCGCACAGTTACAAAAGCTATTACAACAGCATGAGATTTACCGCATTAAAGGTTTCGTCAATGTAAAGGCAAAGCCAATGCGGTTGGTATTACAAGGAGTAGGTAATCGTTTCGATCGCTTTTACGACCGCTTTTGGCAGCCTGAGGAACTGCGACAAACTCGCTTGGTTGCGATTGGACGTAATTTAGATAAAAAGCTGGTAGAAGCGGCAATTTTAAAATAAATCCCATACTCGTACTACTTGGAATATAAGTAAAATATATCGCTTTATACTGCATACTAAGTATAGCTTCGTCGTATTATAAACTTAAATATATTTATTTATAGAGAGCGAAAGCTATGAAACTAAGATCGCTAGTCGGAATGCTTGCTGGAATGAGCTTCGTCTTAGGAGGAGCGATCGTTTCTCCTTTAGCCAGTCTAGCTAGAGTCAACAATAACACTTATTATTGCGCCCAACTTAACGGCAAATGGAACACTTTTGTCAATACTCCTAGAGGCAGAGTAACTCTAATTGAGTGGGCAAATTCGTTTTCCGATCGATGGACGCCAAAAACGAGATGCTTGGAAATCTCTCGCCGTTTTCAACAGTTTTTGGATAAAGGTAACTTAAAGTATATTCGTACGGGAAGTGTCAACCAACAGCCAGTAATTTGTGTTGCTGAAGCTCGCAATGGTCAATGTCCCGACCCCAATGTGTTGATTACTCTGAAGCAGGGAACCGACCCAGAAGTAATCTTGGTCAGATTGGTTGATTTTCGTCGTAGCGTCAGCGGTCAGACCCTGACCTTAAGTGCAGACGATCCTGGTTTTTATAGCGATGGTGAATTTTATGTCGATCTCGAAAGATTTCTCGAAAAAGTTCCCGTTAATGAGTAAAACTAGGCAAAATAAACAGTAAAGATAAACCGCTAGAGCGAGCTAGTGAACCAAGTTGCTCAAACAGAATGAAAAACATAAGCGTCGTTTAAATTCCTCCCCGAATAGACGCTATCTAACTTTAAAGCCGCGCACAGCCAAACTAATTATTGTTTTGGCTGGCATCGGCATATTTTTATCTGGTAGTACGCTGCAATTAACCAGTAAAACCTTAGCGTTGTTATTTTCCAACGACCTAAATGCTAAAGTCGATCTTGCTGCCAGTAAAATTACCGTTAAAATTTTGGGCTCGGGTTTTTTGGGTTCGGGGTTTGTCATCCAACAACAAGGAAGCACTTATACGGTTATTACCAATCAACACGTATTGAGAGGAGGAAAAGCTCCCTACTCCATTCAAACGCCAGATGGGAAAATTCATTCTGCCCAATTGTCTGAACTAGCCTCGAATAAATACGATTTGGCATTACTACAGTTTACTAGTGCCGAGGAATATGCTGAGGCGAATATTGGTAGTTCCTCATCTTTAGAAGTAGGAGAACCAACATTTGCGGCTGGTTTTGCCTTAGAAAATAGCACGATAACTAACAATTCCAAAGCAATTGGAGATTCTAAAAACTCCGTATTACCCGGCTATATCTTCAAGTCAGGAAGAATCAAAGTCATTTTAGAGCGACCATTAGAAGAAGGCTATCGCATTGGATATAGCAATGACGTTAAAAGAGGTATGAGCGGCGGTCCTTTGCTCGATCGCCATGGAAAAGTCATTGGAGTTAATGGCAAACACGCCTACCCATTGTGGGAAGCACCCGATCTTTATGCTGATGGCTCTCAACCTTGTCCCCCGATGCAAGAATTGATTACTCGCTCTAGTCTGGCGATTCCCATCGAAACGGGAATTAGCCTAACCCCAAGGCTCAAATCTCTCAAGCCCGATACTTCCGAACTAGCTGAAGATTCCAACTGGACGTCAATCGTTTTAGATTCCGACGGCAATGACAATCCCGCAGAATTAATTCCTCGCATGAAAGCCATAGCCGAAGCAACTAAGAACTGCGAAGATTTACCAGAATCAGCCCAACAATTCCCTTAAGCTTTGCTGGAGCTAACACGATAACCAGCATGTTAGTTAGCTACAGCCCTAGCTGATATTAACGATAAAATAAATTAAATAACTAAGCGAGTTACTCAATAAGAATACGCGCTTGGATAAATCTAAATCTTAATTTGAGCCGGCGGTCAGACTTACTGGAGGCAAAATCAAGAATGAACTTTTTTCAAACAATCCCGATCTTATTTATTGGAAGTGCGATCGCCGCAACCATGGAGCCAGCTTTAAGTCAGAGATTACTGCGGAAACAAGTGAGTCCTACTCGCGAGGCGAGAAGCTACGCAACGGACTTGCTCCGCAACCCGCAGCCTGACGGGCGGCATAAACATCTGAGGTTGCCTCAGATGACGCGCCCTCCTCTGACCGTTGGTGAAATCACTGCATTCCGGACGGCTGAAATACAGCGAAACCTGAGTGAGACTTCTCGGTCAACCCGACCTACAGAAGCACGGCTAAAACTCGCTCAAGCACTGGCACCAGAACAAATCAATCTTCGCGCCAAACAAATTACAGTGCGTATCGACGGTGCCAATCTCGGTTCGGGAGTGATAATTGAGGAGTCAAATAATGTTTATATCGTATTGACTAACTGGCACGTAATGCAATATCCAGGACAATACACGGTACAAACTATTGATGGTAGGCAGCATCAAGTCAATCCTACGAGTATCAGACAGATAAAAGGATTGGATTTAGCTATTGTCAAATTTGACAGCGAGCAAAATTATCAAGTGGCAGAAGTTGGTGATTCGAGCAACTTAGTAGAAGGACAAAGTATTTACTTTTCTGGTTACCCTGGAGAGCTGAGAGAAGAAGACAGTCGCTATTATCGCTTTTTTGCTGCCAACTTGGTAGGTATCCTACCCAATTCCACCGCCAATGGCTACTCCTTGATTTACAATGGCGAAGCTTTCCCAGGAATGAGCGGCGGTCCCGTACTAGATCGCTATGGCAATTTAATCGGCATTCATGGGGAAGCTAATATTAATGCCGTTACTGGAGGGACCTCCAACTATGCAATCCCGATCGCTGCCTATCAACAGGCGATCGCTCGAGGTGAATCTCCTCTTACAAATTCCAATTCAAATCCCAACTTAGAAGTACCAGAAGTACCAGAAATAATTCTCGAAACTCAGCCTACAGAAGAAGATAATTCTCCATCTGAACCAGTAACATCTAATTCTAACCAAACTGCCGATAGTAATACCCCATCTCAAAACGATACTGCTACAGCAACTGCTACTTCCTCCGAAACAGACCTTGAAGAAGAACAGTCAGCTTCACCAGAATCTGGTATTTCCTCCATACCGACGTTTTCTGATGACAATGTCGAAGACGTTCCAGAGATCGAACATAACGCTACCGAAGAATCCTCAACTCCGCTCGATGCTTCTGAAAATAGGGATAATAATTCTACAACCTCAGAGGAAGTCGCATTGAGAGAACCGGGAGTCCGACAAAATTTAGTTTCTACTAAAACTAGTATCGACTACAAGCCCTTACGAGAACTTCTCAAAGCCAAACAATGGGAAGAAGCCGATCGCCAAACCTATCAATTAATCGATCGCATTATCGAATCTGCCAAACAACAAAACCAAAACATCTTTATCGAACTAAAAACCATTGCTGAATTTTCCTGCACCGATATCAGAACTATCGATAGTCTGTGGCAAAAATATAGCGGCGAACAATTTGGCTTTACTCCGCAACAAAAAGTTTGGCAAAATGTCAATCAAGAAGGGGATTTTTCAACCGAAACTTGGCGGCGTTTCGCCACTAAAGTTGGCTGGAAGCAGGGTGAAGTTGCCAGTGCCGGAGGTTACCTACTCTACGACCAATTAAACTTCAATCCAGAGCAAGCACCAGAGGGACATCTTCCCTGGTGGTTCGCACTCCCTGAAGAACAGCAAAACGTAATCAAACACTTGTTTGCTCGGTGTAACTTAGATCCTGCTTCTGCCGAAGCTAATTCCTCCAATTCCCCAAACAACGCCGATAATTCCCCTGCTTCTCAAAGCGAGAGTCAACCAGAGTAAACCAAACTATAATTTCCATATGAAACAGTACCAAAAAGCCTTTCGAGTCAAAACTACCGGTAAATCGCTTCACAAAGTTACCAGTAAAATCGAACAAATTGTAGGTGAATCGGGAATTAGTACGGGTTTGTGTCTGGTTTTCGTCAGACACACTTCAGCATCTTTGGTAATTCAAGAGAATGCCGATCCCGACGTACTGCAAGACTTGTCTAACTTTTTTGCCAAGTTAGTACCCGAAGATCCCACGCGCTACATCCATAACGCCGAAGGTGCTGATGATATGCCAGCTCATATTCGCTCGGCACTCACCCATACTTCCGAACAAATTCCCATTGCCGGAGGTAGACTGGCGTTAGGTACTTGGCAGGGAATATACCTTTGGGAACATCGTCAACGCTCTCATCAGCGAGAGTTAGTCGTCCATATCAACGGCGATCGCTAAAAAATACCAGCTCGATCAGTTACAGAGCTAATTTCTAGTTGAGCCAGGTACGGAACTTCAGGCAGGCGATACCAAATCTAGTAATCAAAATACTTCATGCGATCGGCACAAATAGTCTCAATTCGTCGCAGATTATCGATGCCAAAAAATTCTACCAGGTTAACATTGCGAGCACCGCGCGGCTGATACTGTACGTTTACCTGAGCTGAGATATCGTCTATGCACTCGCAGCCAATTCGTTCGGCTAAATTGGCGATCGCTGTCACCTTATTTTTTAGCGGGACTTTGACAATTTTTACCTATCAAAAAGGGGTGAAAGCCTCACCAGACGGCGATTTTACCTCGACGAGGTAAAATCGCCTGAAACCCAGATATATTAAGAATTTAGCTGTTTTGAGGTTAAATAATTGATATATCAGGCTTTCACCCCTTTTTGATAGGTAAAAATTGTCAAAGTCCCGTTAGAAAATCTTCATATCGAATCAAAACTATATTTTCCCTGTGAGCCATGTAGATATCTGTTGCTAAATTCCAGCGATAAGCTAGTTTCTCTATTCTATATAGTTATTACCGGGAACTAGGGGGAATTGACCTTCTAAGACTAATTTCCACGCACTCTTATGGGGCAGCTCATCTAGATAACAGCTGTCTAAAACTTCAAGGTTACCAGGAATTTTTAAGCGGTTGAGAATACTGCGAATATTATCACGAGGTTCGCGGCTAATATAAATTACTTTTGCTTGGGGAAAGCATTCCAAAAATTCTTCATAGATAAAAATTAAATAGGGATCTTTAATAATTTCTGGAGCAAAATAATATTTATGCTTTTGGATAAAATCTCGAAATGTAAGTTCTTTTGTTTGTATCTTTTGCCTCAAATTGACACTATTTTCGATTCGATAGAATGGATCGATAATCACTTCCTTACCAGTTGCTTTGCCTAGAAGTGAGGCGATCGCAGTCGTACCAGATTTGGGATTGCCAAGAATGACGATCGGTTCAGGATGAATCCGGGCAGTTCGGTTGAGATATGCTGTTTTAAGTAGTTTTGAAGCTTTATTGACGACTTTCACTGGTTGTTTGATGAAGCTCGAGCTAACTGGCATAATTTTCAATTGCTTTCCAAAAAAGAATTAGATAAATTGCTAACGAGTTTGTCAAATAGCGAAGCGTTACGAGGCACTCAAATCTTGATAGATTTCTACTAAGCGATTATTTAATTTGTCGATATTGTAATTTTGTGTGACTATTTCTCTACCAGCCTTACCCATCTCAGTCCATACTTCTGGATGTTCGAGGAAATATTCCAATTTTTCGGCTATGGCATCGCTATCTCGTTCTGGCACTAGAAAACCGGAAACACCATGCTCTACCAATTCGGGGATACCGCTATGTAAAGTGCTAATTACGGGAAGTCCCATTGCCATTGCCTCCATTAAGGCTACCGGAATCCCTTCGCGATCGCCATTTCGAGCGGTTACGCTAGGAGCCAAGAGAAGATCGGAATTATTCAGCAGATCGATGACTTCGGTTTTTTGTTTCCAACCCAGTAGCTTGATGCGATCGCCAATATTTAATTCGGTAATTAATTCTTGCAGCTTTGGCTTTAACTCTCCATCACCGACGATATTGTATTCGATGTTGCGCCTGCTTCGGGCTAACTTGGCAACGGCACGGATAGCATACTCTATGCCCTTCTTCTCGACCAATCGACAAACGCTAACTAATTTGGTACTACTATCAGCAGTCGGTTCACGAGGAATGAAAGCAAAATCGTCGCAGTTAATCCCCATGTGATGAACGATAATTTTTTTTTTCGTCACAACCCAGCTCAATCAGCTTGTGTTTCCAATGTTCGCTGATTGGTAGAAAGAGATCTCCTGTTTCAAATAGTTTATCGAATATGCGATCGCCTTTCTCTTCAAGGTCTCTTGACATACTCACACCATGAAAAGTTACAATCAACTTGCCTTTAAGAACGCCGAGCTCTCTTAATAGTTGAACTTTCAAACCGTTAAAACCAAAATGACAATGAATACATATGGTTGTTTTCCCAGATAGGGAATGACCCGATATGCTAGAAATAGAGATAATGCTTGCCTACCGTATTTAAATACATTCAAAGTGTTGAGGATAACCAGTGGCTCCTTAGCCAAGGTACCTAGTAATATACTGGGACTTCTCAGCAAACGCATCAAGAAACTTTTAGGCACTTTAGTAGGAAAATCATAATAAATACGACTCCACAGATCGTATTTCTCTACGTCTGGGTGGACTACGGTTTGATTTTCTGGCTCTTCTGCATAGATATCAACTTGATGTCCGCGATCTAGTAATTCGGTAATTTGGTTGATGATAAATGTCTTGGAAAGAGTGGGAAATACTCCACCAGCAAAAACAGCAATTAATTTTCATATAATACTCAATAATTGGTTTATTTTTTTTATTGGTTATTTACTTGCAGTTGTTTCCAGGCTTTTTTAATTAACGCATTTGATGTCCAAGCTCGTTCGTATTCTTTTTGAACTGCAGGAAAAAGCTTCTGGCGAATTTCATTTATTGAAGTGATAAATGAATCGATCGAGTTAATAATTAGTTGTCTATCAATCTCTTCAATATCTACAACTAAATTCTCTAGATCGAAGTTTTTAAATAATTCTTGGGTTTTAAATTCATAAGCTATAGGCAATACTGGGATACCAGCACCAAGAGATAGAATAGCCATGTGTAATCGGGTTGAAATTACTAAATCAAAAGTTTTGACTATTTTTGCAAGCTCTTGTGGACTATGAAAATTACGGTCTAAACTAACATAATTGGCGACATTGGGAAGCAAGTTTTTGGTAATTTCTAATGCTACTTTGGAGTCGTCAGTCCAATATTCCGATATTCCTTGGCACGTAGAAATAAAAGTAATTTTAGCACCATGATTTTTGACTAAATGCTCTATTCCAGCCTCTATAGATTTTAAATACTTTTTTCTGCCTAGATCGGGAGAAATAGTTTTGAAGTGTTGCCAATCTCTAACCGAGATGGCAATGTTTGGTACAGAAGGAAAACCTTCAATATTTTTTGCTGCTTCAATAGCGGAAGAATCGGCAAGGGCAAAAGCGGCATCGGCAGCGACATGAATATTCGCATTTTTAACGCCGAGATCTAGTATATTTTCTTTAGACTTGCGATCGCGTAGTAGAATCAACAGCGACTTCTCGAAAATATTCTTAAATCTTTTCCGATTTTTAGGATGTGTAAATGGACCCATAGACTGGGTAAAAAACATTAGTGGCTTATCTAGAAATAATGAGATTTTGTAATCGAATATTCTGGGCTTGAGTAAATAATTTTCCACTAAATACGTACCGCCACTGCTTACTATTAGAGAAGCAGAAATATATTCCAAAATACCTTGAAATTCTTCTTTATTTAAAATACTTTTTGCGATGAAAAACATTTGGTTTTTACAGCACCAGGTAGCAAAATAAAAGCGAGACAAATTTAAAAAACCTAGTATTCGTTTTAAAGGTTTACCAGTAAACCTTCTAGCCTTACTTAAGTCAAGCCATCTCCGAAATGTCAATTCTGGATAATACTTGGCAGCAATTTCGGGATTTTTATCGTAAACAATAAATTCTATCTCTTCATTAAACATATTACGGAAAATTTTAAGTATTCCTAGAAGAATTGCTGCATCACCAGTATTGAGCATTACTGTATTAGTAATTAATATTCTCATTTTTTTAGCAAATATTATTTTTTCTTAAAAGTTTTAGACAGTTTTAAAATACTTAAAAAAGTCTGCTTGCCATTAGGAAGAATTATCCAGATAGCGATGTAGAGCGAAGCGTAAAAAATAAAATTTATAAGTAAATTAACTAGTCGATTAATATCAATTGGAAACCAATAGTTAATTCCTGTTAATGCTATAGCTGCACCCAAAGAAGCTAAAGCTGGTTGCCAGATGTTACTAATTAAATTCTCTACCTTGAGAGGTGTTCCCTGGAAACAATAGATAAATCCAGCTACTAAAAAAATAGGACGGGATAAACCATAAGCAGCAGCTACACCAATTGCACCCCAACGAACGCCCAGTGCAAATAAGACTATATTGATAATAGAAGCAACTACTCCGTAACGAAATTGGCGAGCGACATGACCCAAAGATTGATAAGCCCACCCCAAACCTATGCCGATGGTGGCATTGAAAGCTGCTGGCAACAAAAATTTAAAAATAGTAACTGTACCTAGCCATTGCTCTCCTAGCATCAACAGAATTACCTTATCTGCCGCCAGAAATAAAAATCCAATTAGGGGCATTCCTAAGCTACTTATAAGCAACATTGCCTTGTAGTAGAACTGGCAATATTTTTTGGGTTCCGACTGCAAACTACTTAGGGCAGGCAGAGCAACACTACTAATGGGATTATTGATTTGGTTAATGGGCAACAATACTAATTGATAGGCTTTAGCATAAAGACCTAGCTGTTGAGATCCCCAGTAGCGACCAATGAGAACATTGTCTAAATTTCTTGAAAAATAATTAACGAGATTGAAACCCGTAATATTTCCTCCAAAAGCCAACATTGACCTAATTCCAGATTTTCTGACTGGGCTTCCAGGTCGCCAACCGCAAGCAATCCAAACACCTACAGCATTAACCACTGAAATCGCTATCCGCATTAACACTAATGCCCAGTATCCCAAGCCAAACCAAGCAGACACCATGGCAATTGCTATACCAGTTATCATCGAAGTAATTTCAATTTTGGCAAGACTAGTAAACTGCATCTGTCTTTGCAGTAATGCTTGGTGTTGAACGGTTAAACCCCCAAATACAAAGTTACTGGCAAGGGCGAGAGTAATCCAAGTCAGGCGCGGCTCATTATAAAACCAAGCAACCAAGGGTGACATAGCTGCAACTGCCAGGGCGGTCAACCAGCTAATACTCAAGTTAATCCAGAATAAAGTACTAACCTGTTGATGATTGATTTCAGCCTTTTGAATCGTTGCTTTTGAAAGACCCAGATCTTTGAATAACTGGGCAAAACCAATGAAAACTGTCACCATCCCAATCAGACCGTAATCTTCAGGAACGAGTAACCTGGCAAGCACCGCAGTCGAACCCGTCTGTAAGATGAATTTACCGGCTTGAGCTAAGATTGTGACTGCACCACCACGAACCGAACGTTGCTTGAGCTCTGATTTTAAGCGAGCAGTACGAAAAAATCGCTCGTTGTTTGAATCAGCCAATTTATTGGGTATGAATTTCGACACTTAAATTACTTCAATTATCGCCCGTGACTTTACTGAATCGAGCGATCGCTTCTCGATTGAGAAAACGACTAAGCTCGAACAAACAGCTTATTATTGCTTGAGTTATTGCTCAGCAAAATATTATGCGAAAAATTGATTTTTGACGCAATTTGTTAAGCTTTACTTCACAAACACTTGACAATTCAGTAATTTCACTGTCATTTTTGCCAAAATTATCTCGTTCAGCTTAAAATTCGCTTGGCTTCTCTGATGCCCGAAAGATAAGCACCGTGAACTGTAGCGGGATAATTGAGTTCGGTAGCCTCCCCGGCAAAAAATAGACAATTGTCTACAGGTTCGGCTAAATCTTTGATGGTTTTACCGCTCGACCCTGGAGTCATAAACGAATAGGAACCACAGGCATAGTGATCGCTCAGCCAGCGGGTAATTTGATAGTCTTGAGGTTCTGGTATACTTTCACCATAGATAGTCCGCAGCACTCTCATCATTGAAGCGACTATTCGCTCGTCGCTCCAGGCTTCAATCTTACTTCCGTAGCGTCCCGCGTTGTAGCCTAATAATGTGGGAACCCCAGAGTATTTGTAGATATTGACAAACTCCATCCATTCTCCTTGGCGATCGCCAATATAGCCAATTAAATCGGTGTCATCTGTCCAAAAACTCTGAGAAAAGCGCAGATAAGTTTTATTCAAACTACCAAATCCCAGTAAGGCAATTGCTTCTCGTTTAGGTGAAGGTAAAGGGGGTGAAAAAGTTACCGTTTGATTTTTTAAAATTCCTAATGGTAGAGTGACAATTACTTTATCAGCATTAAATTCTCCTTGCTCGGTACTGACGGTAACTCGTTGAGAATTGTAAGATATTTTATTTACCTGATGTTTGAGGCGAATATCTAATCCTCGTGCCAGAATCTCGATAACTCGAGCATAACCATCGGGAAAAAATACATCATCTCCCTTAAATTCGCGATCGCGATCCCAGTTAAACACCGACAGTTCGCTAATGTCTGCACCATATTCGTGTTCGATTTCAGTATTGATCAAGTAATTTAACTGGCGTAATTCAATCTTCGATAGAGCTTTTTTGGCTAAAATCTCATCTAAAGCAGTTTGCAGACAGCCATCTTGATGCCAATGTTTCCGAGCAGTTTTTACGGCTCGTCGCAAGATTTTGGCGTATTTGTCCCAATTAAATTCAGTAACTCGTTTACCTTCACAGTCAAAAAGAGCAATACTGTCATAGTCGGTCACTGTAGTGGCAAGCTCATATTGTCTGGCTAAATGCTCGATAGGATTGCCCTCGATACCATGAATCCAAGAGGCACCCAAGTCTACCGGCAAATCCAACCAGCGATCGCTCGTATGAATTCGTCCTCCCAGGCGATCGCGAGCCTCTAATATGATAACTCCTATCCCTCTTTGCTGAAGATGCCAAGCGGCACTCAAACCCGCAATACCAGCTCCAATAACGATAATTTTGCTGTTAGTCAAAACTAATAAATATCTAGATTTTACTCAATTTTATGCCTTAAATTGAGATTAATTCAGCCTAGTTTTCAATTGCCAACTAAAGCTTGCTTTGTCCCCATTGAGTGAAACAAAACAAATTATTAAGGTAAGGCAATTTATTAAGTTGATGTAGAGCGAAGTGTAAAAAATCAAATCTATAAGTAAATTAACTAGTGGATTAATTATCGAGCAGCTAAACCAAACCAATTGCACCTCAACGAACGCCAACTGCAAATAGGATTATCATGATGACAGAGGCAACTACTCCGTAACCAAAGCTGATATTGTTACTAGAAAACAGTTTGGCTTGATTTAACCGCTCGTTTTGTTATGATTCAGTAGACCGAGTCGCATATCTATATCTAAGTAATAACTATTATGGTAGTCGATTCTTCAGCAGATTTACTACAAACTTCCTTCCATGAAGATCCATTTCTAATTGGCGATAACAATCAGCTTCTTCAGGCAGAACATTTCGATCTGGGCGGTCAAGGAGTAGCTTATCATGACATCGATTCCATTAATAGAGGCAAAGACTATCGGATAAATGAGAGCGTAGACATTCAGACAACTCAAGATGTTAATGGTAACTATAATCTTGGCTGGCTGAGAAGCGGAGAATGGATCGAGTATACTACGGATGTTATTCAAGGAACCTATGATATTAACTTGAGAGTTGCCTCATTAATTGACTCCCCTGGTTCTTTGAGCATCAAGCTAGACGATGAATTGCTTAGTAAAGTAACTATTACAGGTACCGATGGCTGGCAAAATTGGCAGACTGTCAGCATAGAAAATGTCCGACTATCTGGGGGCGAAGATAGAGTGTTGCGTTTGGAAGTAAATGATGGTGGCAAATTTAATCTCAATTGGTTAGAGTTTCAAAACCACTTTACTCCAATAAACGAAGTCGCAGCTCGCAACAGCACTTATAATTTAGATGATTTAGAGAACCGCTCTACCCCGATAAACGAGGTTGTAGCTCGCAGCACTGATGATTTTATTGACTCGATAGGAGTGATAGTCCAAGTAGGACATACTAAAACTGCCTACGGTCAGTTTGATGAAATCGTCAAGCCTAGGCTAGAAGAGTTAGGTGTTCGACACCTTAGAACTAACATCAATCCTAATGAAAAGAAAAACGTTGCTAAGCTAGAAGAACTGGCAGAACTAGGAATTGAGTTCAATTTCGTGATGGATCCCAACCGACTCAGTCTCAGTGAATCAGTCGAGCTTGTTGAAATGTTTGGGGACTCGGTAGAGTCAGTAGAAGGTCCAAATGAATGGAATCATAGTAGAACACAAACCTATCAAGGTCAAAATTTTCCCGAAGGACTTAGCAATTATCAATCAGATCTCTACCAAGCCATAAAAAGCGATCCCGATACCGCTCACATTCCAGTTATCGCTCCCTCGATGTCAAATGGCGTTGATGTAAAATCCCACATACCGGAATTGGGTACGGTAGATGCCGATTTTAATAACGCCCATCACTATCCGTTTGGAAAACATCCATATAAAGACGCTCTTTTTTCGCATTTATCCTTCTATGAGGGGCTTGCCGGTCCGGAAAAACCGCTTATTATAACCGAAACTGGTTACACCAATACGCCGACCTACGAGCGAGGCGTATCCGAAGAAGCTGCCGGTATATATTTACCGAGATTGTTAATGGTATATTTTAATCTTGGTATCGAGCGCACCTACATGTACGAACTGTTAAACGAGCGTTTTGACCCTACCAACAGAACTCTTAACTTTGGGCTTTTAAGGGCAGATGGTTCTAAAAAACCTAGTTTTGTGGCGGTTGAGAATTTAATTGATATTTTAGATAGTTCTGACGTTGCCGCTACCTCGGCAGTAGTACCTCTCGGCTCTTTAGATTACAGTATTGAAGGAAATACTAAAAATATTCATCAAACGCTTCTGCAAAAAAAAGATGGACGATTTTATCTAATTGTATGGCAAGAAGTACTTAGTTTCGATCTCGAAACCAAAACAAGGATTGAAAGAGCGTCGAGAAACTTAACTATCAATTTTGGCGATTTAGTTGAGAAAGTGGCTATATACCAGCCTCACCTCGATAACAAATCTCAAAAAACACAGCGCAAGTCCAATTCGATAGATTTAGAAGTAACAGATAGAATCACGATAGTGGAAATAACTCCTTAAACTTTCGGATGCCATACCTTATCTCAAGGTAAGTTCGATGAAGTTAAAAAATGGGAGTAGCTAGAGGCGTTAAGTCTTGTAGCTTTAAATCGAGGAAGCCTCATCTAACAAGATGGTTTCGTTCCCATTGAGTGAAACAAAACAAATTATTATGATGTAAGGCGATTTATCAAGTTAATGACAAATCGCTATAACTTATTATTACTTGAAAATATGTTTTATTTATCGATGTCGGGCACTATGTCGGGACGCTCTTTATCTTCCCATCCTGCAGGGCGTTTGGAATTATACCAGGCGATCGAACCGATAGTTACTGCAGCAATAAAGCCAAGACCTAAAACTGCAGTTGCAGCATAGGGAAAATGGGGTTCTTGAGCGGCAACAGCTAAAAGTAAGTTCGTCATATTTACTTTCCTTTTTTATCTTATCTAGTGTTAGATTTTAACTTACCGTCTTTATCTTCACGCGATATTTTTTCGCTTTTAAATCAGATAGAATGATTTCGATAAGCAATTATTAATCAATAATTAACTTATCGAGCGAGCCGAGCGCATCTTTCTATAGTCTCTACTAATCGATATTTTCCCTCTATCTTTAGATTGATTTAAGTAAATATATCCTAATTCAACTGTCTTAATAGCCTGACAGACTGGTAGAAATAATTAGTTTTACAGCAAACTTAGACTTAATTCAGTTAAAATCTCTATGCAACAACGTATAGAAATTTATTTTTGATAACTATGGTCGCAACTTCCTCTAAACTAAAATACGAAGTCAAAGATTTAGCTCTAGCTTCAGCAGGCAAACAAAGAATTGAATGGGCGGGTAGAGAAATGCCCGTTCTCAAACAAATTAAAGAGCGTTTTGCCCAAGAGAAGCCTTTTGCTGGAGTGCGGTTGGTAGCTTGTTCTCATATTACTACCGAAACAGCCAACTTAGCGATCGCTCTACAAGCTGGTGGTGCGGATGCACTACTGATCGCTAGTAATCCTCTTTCTACTCAAGATGACGTTGCGGCTTGTTTGGTTGCAGAGTATGGTATTCCCGTATTTGCCATTAAAGGAGAGGATAACGAAACCTATCACCGTCACGTTCAAATCGCTTTAGACCACAAGCCCAATATCATTATCGACGATGGTAGTGATGTAGTAGCAACCATGGTTCAAGAGCGCCAGCATCAAATTGAAGATATCATTGGTACTACAGAAGAAACTACTACTGGAATCGTGCGTCTGCGAGCGATGTTTAAAGATGGAGTACTCAGCTTCCCCGCGATGAACGTCAACGATGCCGAAACCAAGCATTTCTTCGATAATCGCTACGGTACTGGTCAGTCTACCCTAGATGGTATTATTCGTGCTACCAACGTTCTTTTGGCTGGTAAAACCGTGGTAGTTGCTGGTTATGGCTGGTGTGGTAAAGGAGTTGCCATGCGTGCTAAAGGACTGGGTGCTAACGTAATCGTGACGGAAATCAATCCCGTACGGGCGATCGAAGCCAAAATGGACGGTTTCCGCGTCATGCCGATGATCGAAGCCGCTCCTCAAGGAGATCTCTTCGTTACTCTCACTGGTAACAAGCACGTCATTCGTTCCGAACACTTTGAAGTGATGAAAAATGGCGCAATGGTTTCTAATTCGGGACACTTCGATCTCGAAATCGATCTTAAGTCTTTAAAAGAGTCTGCTACTGAAGTTAAAGAAGTTCGTAACTTTACTCAAGAGTACAAATTATCCAGCGGTAAATCGATTGTCGTTTTAGGTGAAGGTAGACTGATCAACCTGGCTGCTGCTGAAGGACATCCCAGTGCAGTTATGGATATGAGCTTTGCTAACCAAGCCTTAGCGTGTGAATATTTGGTCAAAAATAAAGGTAATTTGGAGCCTAAAGTACACTCTATTCCCGAAGAAATCGACCAAAATATCGCTGCCTTAAAACTCAAAGGTATGGGAGTCGAAATCGATACTCTGACTGAAGAGCAAGTCAAATACATTAACTCTTGGAATGAAGGTACTTAAGTTTATCTAGTTAGATTAGTTAGATAGTAGGGATGTTTTTAGGAACGTCCCAATTTTTTGGCTTGTATTTTGCCAACGAAAGGGTTTTAATTATAGAGTTTATCTTTGAATACTCTCGCTGGCGATCGCTATTCCTACACTTACTTATGGCTAAACTTTCTGTCGAACTCAATCGCTATTTTTTTGAAGAAGCCAGAATTGAAAAAGAAGTAACGTTAGAAGACATCTTGGCTTTAGCTGAAGAGCGCATATTTGGTTTTTTGTGCGTAATTTTAGCTTTACCCTCTGCTTTGCCGGTACCCGCTCCTGGTTACTCAATTCCTTTTGGCATTGCGATATTTTTCTTGGCCATACAGCTAATCGTAGGTCGCGATCGCCCCTGGTTGCCAGAGAAAATTAGCAAGGGTTCGATGCCATTAACTACGGTACAGAAATTCGTTAGCAAGGGCATTCCTTGGTTGAGGAGAATTGAAGCTCTAACCAAACCTCGTCTCAGCTATATTTGCACTAGTTTCAGTGGTAAAGTACTGATCGGTATCGCGATCGCGCTAATGTCGATTTCGATGATGATTCCCATTCCCGGCACCAACACTTTACCTGCAATGGGCATTTTTGTAACTGGTTTGGGTTTGTTTGAGGATGATGGCATCATTAGCTTGATTGGTTTGCTAATTTGTGCTTTGGGTGCGACTCTTTCGATTTCGATTCTAATTGGGTTTGTTTGGGGTGGTTCGAGTCTACTCGACTTAATAAGAGAGTCATTAGCAAAGTAAACTGTTTATCGCTGCTATAGATCGAAGATATCCTATCGCTTTAACCGAAGACGTGATATTGATAATTAAATAGTCAATATAATCGTCTCGCCGATATGCCGCGATCCCCAAAACTAAAATTTGACCGAGGAACCTTACTATTGCATCCACCGCCAAGAGGTAAAGCTTGGTTGGATTTTGCCACTTGGGACGATCGCGTCGAAAAGTTTCGCATTCCAGCAATTTACTATCGTCCCCTAGTAGAAGCCTTGCAAGCAGATAAAAAAGAATTTATCGACGAGGCTAGAGAATTTTACAATTTACAACTCGATTCTCAAACTAATTTAGAACCCTATCCCCACCAGCAAGAAGCTTTAGCAGCGTGGAAACGTGAAGGTAGAAAAGGGGTGGTAGTTTTACCGACAGCAGCAGGGAAAACCTATTTAGCTCAGTTGGCGATGGAGGCGACTCCCCGCACTACGTTAATTTTGGTTCCTACTTTAGATCTCATGCATCAGTGGTACGCTCAAATAGAAGCTGCCTTTCCCCGTGCCGAAGTTGGTTTGTTGGGAGGTGGTTCTCGCGATCGCACGCCAATTTTAATTGCCACTTATAACAGTGCGGCGATCCATGCCGAAACTTTGGGCAATCGCTACGCCTTACAAATCTTTGACGAATGCCATCATTTACCTACCGACTTTTTTAAAGTCATCGCCGAATATGCGATCGCCCCCTATCGTCTGGGTTTGACGGCGACTCCAGAACGCAGCGATGGTAGCCACCGACTTCTGGATACTCTGATCGGTAAAGTCGTCTATCGTAAAACTGCCGAAGAACTTTCGGGACGTGCCTTGGCGCAACATAAAATAGTTCAAATTAGAGTACAGTTAGCTGACGATGAGAGAATCAAATACGACACGGCGATCGCCATCCGTAATAGTTTTTTAGGTCAATCAAATATCTCTTTAGGCAGTCTCGAAGGTTGGCAACTATTCGTCCAAGCCAGCGCGCGATCGCCACAAGGTAGAAAAGCCATGCTGGCACATCGAGAAGCTAAGGAAATTGCTTTGGGTACGGAGGCTAAACTAAGAGTACTGAACGATTTAATCGCAAAACACGATCCAGAACCGATTTTAATTTTCACTAACGACAACGCCACTGTCTATCGCATCTCGCAAGAGTTTCTCATTCCCGCCATTACTTATCAAACTGGCGTAAAAGAACGTCATCAGATCCTACAGGGTTTTAAACGAGGAGAATATAAAACCTTGGTTGCATCTCACGTACTGAATGAAGGTGTTGACGTACCCGATGCCAGAATAGCGATCGTTTTATCGGGAACGGGTTCGACACGAGAATACATTCAAAGACTCGGTAGGGTATTGCGCAAAGGAAAAACTAGAAACAAACAGGCAATTCTCTATGAAGTAGTTACCGAAAATACCAGCGAAGAACGAACTTCTCAACGTCGTCGGGGGGAGACTCAAGATAAATCTGCATATCGACAATTAGAAATTGTACCCAGTGTTAATAAACCCAAACCTAGCAACAAGAGACGACTAAAAGCAGCAGAAAAGTCGAGCAAATGGAACGATGAGCTAAAATAATTCTCGTGCAAAGGCGCAAAGGCGCAAAGGAGTTAGTCTGCTTTAGTGCATTTTTCTAAAATTGGTATAGGCATTAAATTTCAATTAGACCAATAACAAATTTTGGTTTTTGCTTATGCTAAGTTTAGTTCTCCTAAGCGATCGGAAAATATTGGTTCGCCATAGTCTTCTTCAAGTTTTTCAATAATGCTTGAGTAAAGAACGAGATATCTTATTAGAGGATTTCCAATATGGAATATAAAGCTTTTTGTATCGGAATTACTATATACGATTGAGCTAATTGGTGAGTACGAATATAAAAGAGAAATTTACTTGTTTTTTATACTTTCGATACAATATGATTTTGCGATCGCGTTACTCGATGCGCGACTAATAACTATTGTTGAAATCCTCTTCTATCCGAAGCCGTTAGAGTTTTTCAACGACTTATAGTTAAAACATAGCTGCCCGTTCCGCCCTTATCGTAGGCATTGACGATTACACTATAAATTCCGTTGTCGGGAAGCGTTACTCGTAAGCGAGAGTTGCTATTATCGTCACTGATGTCATCGTTTTGTTCTAAAATATTGCCCTCTGCATCCAAAACGGCGACAAAAGTATCGAATTCATCGCTTTCTAGGCTGATAACAAACGAATCACCTGCTTGACCTTCGAGAGGATAAGAATCATAAAAACTGCCATCGTCGGGAATTGTGTTGTCTCCAGCTTCTAAAGTTCCTCGTTCTACTTTTTCTAATAATTGGGAGTAATTTTGGGTTGCGGTGACTTCGGGTGGCACGCGATCGCTCGCACTGTCTTCTGTATTTCGATCGGTCTCGTCTAAACTGGGAACGGTTGCCACAGGTGGTACGGCAGTTTCTACACCAGCTTCAGAATTAGAAGGTGGAATCGTTTCCCCAGTAGGAAGACTAGTATTTTGAGAATTATCTGTAGTCGTCTCCTCAGAGTTTCTAGGCTGAGTCGGTTGGGGTAGGGTTTGATTATTGCTAGCAGTTTCTACGATCTCTGGAACTGCATCTGGAGAAGTCTCAGCAGCGATCGCGCCTGTTTCTGGTTGGTAGGCGATCGCGCACATATTACCATAGCGTTCGTCGGATTGACAGACGATTCCGGTTTGCTCTAACTGGGTGGCAAATAAGCTACGACGACGGCGGCGGTCGGGAAAGCGATCGTCAACAATTAACTGCATGACAATCGCCTGAGGAGTAACCATTCCGTAGCTAATGTTATTGATACTAATATTATTAGCTGTGGGAAAATTACTGATGGTTTCTAACTGAGTTTTTGCCGTAGCAGCAAGAGCTTCCGAACTGGTTAGAGGAGGTAGGGGTTGTTGTTGGCGTAAAAAAGCGATCGCCTCTTGTAAGGCTTTAAATCCACGGTTGGTTCTGATAGTTGTTTCTCCTGGAAGTCTCAACAAAGCGCCTTCGTAGTATTGCTTTTGTTCTTCTAACCAGTCTGCATAGGCTTGGGGATCGGTTCTAGCTCGATTGATTTCCGCCAAGATTTCAGGTTCAATCACCTTGGATTGAGCTCGAGCGAGTAATTGCGTCGTCAACGCCTTGGTGGCTACGGTCGGAGTGACAGTTGCGATCGCGGCTGGTAAAAGAAAAGAGGAAAGAGAGATTACAATAGCTTTATTAAAGCCAAATGTATTGAGATCGAACATAATTATTTTCTGCCCATATCAGCCTGGTTAATCATACCAACTGCAAACTTTGTGGCATTGCTAATTGGATATGTCAACATAGACAACACAACTATTAAACTTGTTTCTCAAATCTCCAGTCTTTAACAGTCACTGTAATATTTTATGTTAGTACCTTTGACACGAGAAAAATTAGAACAGTTAATTCCTTTAATAGCAACCGGTCAGCAGTACTCTTACTACTGGGGGAAGTGGCAAAATTTACTCAACCGTTTGCTGGTATCGGTAGTGTCAATAGTAGTCGTGTTAATTATAGATTTGGTGGTTGGCGAAGCAGGACAAGCATTGTTTCTATTATTAGGCGCGATCGCTGGTCTTTATTGGCTGTGGTCTCCGGTGTATTCGGCAAGTGTCCGTAACTCTACCGCTCGTCGCTTCAAGTATGGCGGTTTTTGGCAGGGAAAAATACTCGAAATATATCTAACCGAAGAATTAATTGGGGAAGAGCAAACGGTCAACAAACGCGGCGAATTAGTAATTATTGAAAACCGCGAACGCTGGCTTAATTTGATTTTAGTAGACGAGACTGGTTTCGAACTAGAAGTAAAAACGCCTCTCAAGCGAATTCACAAAGCGATCGCCCCCGGTCGCATTGCAGAATTAGTAGTATTGTCCAATCGCCCGGATCTATCTACAGTCGATAAAATTACCGATGCTTACATTCCCGACTACAATCTCTGGATCGGACAGTATCCCTGGCTACAGCGAGATGTATTTTTAGAAGTCAGCCGAGAGCTTGGAGGAATAGCTGCAGCTAAACCCCAATATCGCCGTCGCATCAAACGCAGTCGATTTTAAATTCGGTAACTTGGTAAAATTAAATAACCTAGACTTTTAGCGAGCGAACGTGTTATTCAATCGATCGATCAAGACAATAACATTTCAGACTATATCCACTTTGTTGTTAGCTTTGCTGGCTAGCTGTAATAACAGTAGTGCAATTGAAAATTTAGTCAGTGCCGATCCTCAATTAAGCAAGAATGCCAATGACAGCGAAGAGATAGAAGGTGCTGAAACTGCTACACCACAAACAGAACGTAGCAATAATTCTGCAGATAGTTTTCTAGAATCAAAAGCTACCTCAGAAACCCAACCCGAAGCTAAAGCTAACTTAGCTCGATTTCCCGATTTTATCCCTGTTTATCGTCCAGCAGAGCTAGACCAAGCCGAATTAGAAGCAACTGATGAGAAGGGAACGGCAGTGTGGCGATCGCCAGATGAAATCGATCGCATAGCTGGCTACTATCAAGAACGACTGCGAAGCGAACGCTGGGAAATTATTCAACCATTCAATCTCGCTCCCGAAATCGAAACCTCTGAAGCAATAGCTACTAAGAATAATTTGGAAATTACCGTTTCTCTCGAACAATTGTCTTCAAACGAGGCTACGGATACCGCTAACACTCAGTTAACTATTTCCTATCAACCTACCAAATCAGGAGCGAATTCAGAAATTCTCACCCAGGCAACCCCAGAAGAACTGCGCTCTGCTCCTTCAGATACTGCCGTTGCCGAAGAGCTGGAAAATACAACAAATGATACTTTAGATAACTCAGAGCCAGTAGAAACCGAAGCAAAAGCTGCTCCGGTTAAGACTTTAACCGAGGTAAATTTTACCGATCTCGATGAAGTTCCCGAACAACTCCAACAGTACGTACGAGACGTAGCCAAATTGGGAATTTTGACTCCTTATACTCAAGGAGGAAATGTAGCAATGAACGAGTTTGCTCCGAACCAACCAATAACCCGGAGTGAATATGCTCGCTGGTTAATTGCTGCTAATAACGAATATTATCGAGATTCACCCAGTCAAAAAATTTATGAAACCAAAAATCCAGAAAAACCTGCTTTTAATGATGTAAATTTCGATCACCCTGATTTTAGTGCAATTCAGGGTTTGGCAGAAGCTGGTTTGATTCCCTCAATTCTAACTGACGA
Organism: Myxosarcina sp. GI1(2024); assembly: GCF_053543375.1. Taxonomy (NCBI): domain Bacteria; kingdom Bacillati; phylum Cyanobacteriota; class Cyanophyceae; order Pleurocapsales; family Pleurocapsaceae; genus Myxosarcina; species Myxosarcina sp. GI1(2024). The sequence continues at coordinate 153,315 of NZ_JBKGTY010000010.1, forward strand.
TAGCAGCAACCTACTATTTCAACCCAATGCTCCTCTAACTAGAGAAGATTTAGTAACTTGGAAAGTACCATTGGATACGCGCAAAGCTCTACCTCAAGCAGATATCGAAGCAATTAAGGAAACTTGGGGATTTCAAGATACGGCTGATATCGACTCTATTGCTTTAAAAGCTTTATTTGCCGATTTTCAAAATCGCGATCGCTCTAATATCGGACGCAGTTTTGGTTACACCACTTTATTCCAACCTCAAAAACCCGTAACTCGTGCCGAAGCAGCAGCTTCTCTTTGGTATTTTGGTTTTCAGGGTGAAGGGATCAGCGCTCCTGAAGCGAGCGAAAATTTTCAGTCGACTGAAACCGAATAAGTATAAATAAATAAGAGAATATGCGTCCCCTAGATGAACCAGACAATAATTTTCAAATCAATCTCGTCCCGATGATTGATGTCATCTTTTCAATTCTGGCTTTTTTCATTATTTCTTCACTGTTTCTGACGCGATCGCAAGGTTTACCGGTAGATTTACCTGCAGCACAAACAGCAGAACCCAAGCAGACGGTACAGATAAATATTACCATCGAACCCGACGGAGATTTGTTTTTAGACCGTCAACCAATAGAACTAGATAAGTTAAAACCTGCTGTGACTGAGAAGATCGAGCCGAATTCCGAATCTGTAGTAATTATCAACGCCGATAAACAAGTCACTCACGGAACCGTAGTTGAGGTTATGGATCTTCTGCGCCAAGTGGAGGGAGCGAGGCTGGCGATCGCTACCACCAAAGAGTAAACCCGATCTGCTTAATTCGAACCTAGCTTAGTTAGATACTTGTAATTGAGAGCCGCGATCGCCTTTGTAAACTTCGATTCTGGTTTGAAATGCTTCTTTAAATTGAGGCATATGGGTAACGGTAAGAATGCAGGCAAAATCCGAGGCGATCGCGTTAATGGCAGCCACTAAACGTTCGCAACCTTCGGCATCTTGGGTACCGAAACCTTCATCGACAATTAACATTTGTAAGGCTGTTCCCGCTCTTTGAGCTAGAAGTTTGGCTAATGCCAATCTAACGGAAAAATTAATTCGAAAAGCTTCCCCTCCAGAGTAGGTTTCATAAGGGCGAGTTCCTCCGGCATCGGCAATTAAAATATCTAAGGTATCGATCAATTTGGTTTTTTTCTTGGAACGATTTTTACTAGCTTTTTGGGTAAGAAACTGAATGTGAAATTGATTTCCCGTCAGTCTGGCTAAAATTTGATTGGCTTCTGCTTCGAGCTGCGGCAAGACATTTTCAATTGTCAGAGCTTGAATGCCATTTTTACCGAAGGCTTGGGTCAATTCTTGATGGATCCGATACTGTTTTTTATATTCGGTTAATTGCTTTTCCCCTTCTTCATATTGAGTTGCCAAGCGATCGATTTGAGCGAGAGATTGCTGGAGACTACCTCTTTGAGAAATTAGTTCGTCTAATTCCTGACGGCGTTGATAGATCGTGCGATCGAGATTTTGAATATCGTTACGATAATCTTCTATTTGGTTTTTTTGAGCGATGTAATTATCTAACTGCTGCTTAGTGTTAGCTTTATCTTGTAGGCGTAAGTCTAACAATCGATCTAATTCTTGCAGTTTTGACTGTAATTGAGGATATTCTCGTTTGGCTTGCTCTAATTCTCGATATTTGAGTTGCCAAGTTTGTGCCTGACGTAATGATTTTAAAATATTTTGATGAGTGGTGCGATCGTAACCTAATGTTTGTATTTGTCGTTCTACACTATCGATCTGTTGTTGAATTTCCGAATCGATAGCTAAGCGTTCTAATTTCTTTTGTAAATCGGTAATTTCTTGTAGTAGCTGTGGTTTTTGTCGATTTAATTTTCCTTGACGCGAGCGGGCATCTTCGATTTTTGCCTGTTTAATCTCTGCCCATCTAAGGTTATTTACTTCTCCTCTAATTAAGGCATGAGTCTGCTCGTCATAATTTAATTGCTGAATCTTAGTATCTAATTGTTTAATTTCTGATTGAAACTTGACTGCATAATTGCCGTTTCGTAGAGAATTTTCTAATCTATCTTTTTCTTCTTGAGTAGCTTGTAAACGATCGTATATTTCTTCGGTTGCTTCTAACTGCGCTTCGAGTTGTCCTAATTGTTGTTGCAAAGAGTCATAATCGATTATTTCCCGAGATATCTGTTGATATTCTTGGCGCAGTAGCTGTAATTCTCGATCGCTGGTGGTTAATTGTTCTCGAATTACCCACATTTGTTCTTCGATTTCTCGTTGCTGTTTGCGGGTTTTATCGATGACGCGATCGCGATGGTGTTGGTCTAGTTCTTGTTGGCACAAAGGGCAAGCTGCATCGGGAATTGCCAGCATTTCTAATTTTTGCTGGAGTTCGTGTTTTTGCCGTTCGTATAAACGGTGGTTTTCCTGTAGTTTTAAACGAAATTCTTTTCTTTCATTGCCTTTTTCTTCAACTCGTTTTTGATAGACTTTTTTCTTATCTAAATCTTCAATACGAGCATCTACTGTCAACAGGCGATCGCGTTTTTCCGGTACTTTTTGAATGTCTGAGGCGAGCTGTTTGGCTGAGGTTTGCAACCGTTCTAAGCGTTCGTAAAGTCGAGCTTCTTCTCTTTCTATTTTGGTCTGCAAACTGTTTCTTTGTTGCAAAAGTGGTGAGACATATTGTTGAATTTTGTCTAATTCTTGCAGTTTTTGACGGTATTTATCTAGCTTGGCTACTGCTTCTGCTACTTCTGCCGCCTGCGATATAGTTTTTTGGATTTCTACTTCCTGTTGTTGGATAGTTTCTAAGCGAGTTTGAATCTGGCCGAGCTGCAGGTTGAGCTCATTTTTCTCCTGGACTAATTGTCTTTCTAACTGTTGTTTTTGCTGCTGTGCTTGTTGATGTGCATCTAATTTTGCCGATAAATCTGTTTCTGCTGTTTGCCAGCTAAGCAGACGTTCGTAGCCGCTAATAATTTCTGGTTCTTCCTCGATTAAGCTAGCTAGTTGCTCTAGTTTAGTTTGTAAGTCGGCAATATCCCTAGTGGCGCGATCGCAGTCTCTGACCAAATTTTGATATTGTTTCTGTTGAATACTGATTTGTTGTTCCCAATTTTGCCGTTGATATTCTAATACCTGTAGTTGCTGTAGGCGAGTGCGATCGCCTTCTTGTAGTTGCTGTAGCTGAGTTAACTGCTGTTTTACTCCTTCTAGTTGAGCTTCAATTGTTTGCCTTTTTTCCAACTCTATTGCTAAGGGAGCTAGACTTTGCTTGAGTTGGTCGATTTTAACTTTATAATCTCTGGCAATTTCTTTAGCTTGAGTGGATAATTGCTCGTAACGGTCTAATTTTAGTAAATCTGCTAAGATTTGCTTGCGTTCGTTTGGGCGACGCAACATAAATTCGTCCGCTCTTCCCTGACGCAGATAAGCTGAGTTGGTAAAAGTATCGTAGTCTAATTTCAAGCAGGCATTAATTTCATCTTGGGTTGCTTTTAGTCCTTTGGCAGTAAGAGAACGAAATCTACCAGACTCGCTTGCTACCTGAAATTCTAAAGAACTACTTTTCCCCCGCGGACGGGAGCGAATAATTTTGTAGCTGCGATCGTTATAAATAAATTCAAAATCGACGCGGACGTTGTTTTCTCCACCATGAATAACGTCATCTTCGGTTGCAGCACGACTTTTTCCCCAAATCGTCCAGGTAATTGCTTCTAATAGGGACGATTTTCCCGCGCCATTGGCACCACAAATACAAGCAGTATGCAATCCTCGAAAGTTCAAGGTTGCATTACGATAACTTAAAAAGTTTTTTAGGGTAAGCTGCAGCGGAATCATGCTTTAGGCAATTTCTCGAACGAGATCGAGGTTTATAAGTATATTTGACCTGTTTTCTAGTTTATTGCCGTGTTTATTAGGTTTTCCGCTTTTTAGCTATATAGTTTATAAAAATTTACAATTGCTAGATAGTATTTGCAGCCTCTATTTTGTGTCAGACTTTGAATTTTGGAACATTTTATAGTAGGGAATACTTTTTTGTACCGAGTAATCTATTTTGGACGAATAAAAATTTCCTTGTCGATCGTAAAAAGCCCAAGTGGTAGGAAAACGCACGATCGCACCTATAGTTAGAGGAACTCCTGATTCTTTAAGAACTTTAATTCTTCTATGTAGAGTGCTTCTCGATAAACCCGTCTCTGCGATCAGTTGCTTATAGGTATATTTTTTGCCGTCGATTAACATCTTTGCTACTTTTTGTGTCAGAAGTTTAATTATGGCACAAAGATCTTTGGCGTCATCCAAATCATTAAAGATGCGATCGCTAAAATAAACTACATCTACTTTGAAAACTCTATTTTTTAATTTTTCTAGTTCTAGGTTAAAGAGATTTAGCTGAAACTCCAGTTTTCTATCTGAAAGCGGTTTAATTCTCGAGCTCTTTTATCCCCGCGTTACTTCATAAGCATTTTTCTTAAGGACAACAATAGTTTCAGAATGCTGTTTATTTTCATTTGTGTCATATTTAAATTTATGACACATTAAATCAGGAGTTAAGCTATAGATAAATAATGGGAATTTCAATCATGGCATTACCCAGAATCAAAATAGCCAAAGATAAAGCCGAATTGGTACGAAATCTTATCGATGCTAAAGGTTCTACCGCACCATTTCAAACCTACGCTGATGTGGTGGCGTTTGCTGCTAGCTTAGGAGCAAAGCATCAATATCGCGTACCTATTAAAGAAGTATCCCATAACGAACCCGCACCCATTAGCTTAGAAGTATTTATCTCTCGTGGTTACGAAAGTTTAATTAAACTACTGGCGATCGCCGAAACTCAAGATTTAAACATTATTGGAACTCACGATTTAATAGCAGAAGCCCAAAGAATCGCGATCTTTGAAGAGTATGCTAATGGTGGACTGGAAAAATTAAGAGAGGAGTTACGGGGTGCGGTAGATTATACCGAAAGACTGTTACTGATTCTCAATGGAGAGAGATTTAAAGTAGAAACTACTGACGAAGAGTTTGACTTGAGTCGGTTTTTATAAAATGTCGCTCGCTCTAAAAACTATAGTTTCATTCTTGGTTACTTTAAATCTTATCAATTACGGTACATTTTTGAGCCACTTAAATTAACCACAGGCAAGTCCGATGAGAACCCTAGGCGCATAATATACTCATTGTCATTCAACAGCAATCGTGTACGGATACGATGTGTGGTGAAAAGTTCGAGTCACGAGTGAGGATAAATTTAGATGGTGAAACCTTTACCAGCTGTAGACGAAAACTTAGCTAACATTCTGTAGAACCTCTGTGAAAAATCGCTTCTTTAAAAAAAATGTGTCATATTTTTAATTTTGATACATTAGGTTCTGTTGACACAATTAACGCAACCAAATTAAAGCCGAAGCAAATTCGGCAAATCCCAAATAACATTCGTCAGTTTTGTCAAAACGGCTGAAAACGCGACGATAGTATTTAAGTTTGTTAAAAAAGCACTCAACTAGATGTCGCTCCTTGTACAGATGTGAATCGTAATCTCTAGGGTTGAGGCGACCAGAACGAGGCGGAATCACGCCTTGAGCACCAGTTTCCTCAATCAAGACCACAAAAGCATCACAATCATAGCCTTTATCGGCAATTACCTGTTGAGCTCGATAACCAGCCACCAATGCCTCTCCTTGACTGATATCGGCGGTTTGCCCTGGAGTCAGAAGCAACCGCAGCGGATTGCCCAACGCATCTACCACAGCATGTAACTTGGTACTAAATCCGCCACAAGAACCTCCTAAAGAGTGTTTTTCTGACCCCCTTTTGCTCCTGCTGCACAGGGATGAGCACGAATCATGGTGCTATCGGGAATTAAACTTTCTAAGTCAGCAGAGTGGGACATTTCTTGCAAGAGACGATGCCAAACTCCCTTCTGACACCAACGCCGATATCGTTTGTAGAGGCTGTTCCAGTTGCCAAAACGTTTGGGTAATTCACGCCATTGAGCACCTGTGCGAGTAATCCAGAGAACCGCATTCAGAAAACGACGACAAGCTTTGGGGTCTTTGATACGGATGTCTTGTTGGTGGCTCAGAACAACGAAAATTTGCTGCCAAGCAGAATCGTCCAACTTAACACGAGATTTCATGAAGAATTTTTTGACTAAAATCAGCAACTTCAGGTACTTTCTCATCTTTGCCTCTTTACGTCAACAGAACCTAAACATTGCTGCAGTTTATAGATTAATTTAGTCGTGCCGCTTGTCGATCGATCGACCGTACAGATTTTTTCTCTCTCCTGGCGATCGCTTTCTCTAGTAGCTTAAACAAGCTAATTTATATCATATTTTTAATTTTGACACAAATTCCAAAAAAAAGCCTCAAGTGACCTAGGTTTAATCTTTGAGACTTGAGGTTATTAAATTATTGAAAAGCCAGTTATCGACTAGCCTAGCCAGCGAAAGCTACGATGTAATTACTCCGTAGCACGCTTTTTTACTCTAACTCGGCGAGTAACCATAGTAATACCATCACCACGCACCAAAATAGCAGATAGCCAATTATTATCTGGAAGTAATGGTGCAGTGACTAACTTATAAATTCCTCCTGCTGGCAGAGGCTGTAATTCTAAACTAGTAGGGTTAAGATAGCGATCGCTTCCCGTTCTTTCTTCCTCAACTGCACCCAAAAGTACATCTTCTCCGAGAGGTTCGGTAACGACAACATCAAAATTGTATCTCTCGCCCGACTCTACAACTTCGGGAACGTAAACTTCAACTTGCGGCGGATTTTGTCCTGAAGTCAATTTAGTTCGTTCTGATAAAATTTCTTGACGGATTAATTTATTGTCTTGAAAATACTGGCGCGATCGCACAGTAGACTCGAGACGGAGTTCTCTTCCCTGGTTGTTTTGAATTCCGCTAATGTTAGTTATGGTTTCGGCTACTAGCTCATCACCATTATCTTCCCAAGATTCTATGGTCGTAGAATAACGAATACGGGGATAGTCCTTCCACATTTCCCTTAAAGCTTGAGAAAGAGAATTACGAGTTAAGCCATCGGTATTACTGTATTCGGGACTATAGTACTGCATGACCTCTGGGAGATCTTGGCTATTAGCGGCTGCTTGTATTTCGGCAATAACTGTTTGTAGCTCTTCCGGTATATTTTCAGCAGTTTGCGCCCGGACTAAGTTAGTAAAACCGCCCAAAATACCCAAGCTAAGCAGAAAACCAAGGGACAGGCTACATCTAAAAGTTAGATTTTTACACGCAGCTAAAATTTTCATAGATTTCGTTTTTATTAAAATAAGTACAGTACAAAATAGTTCGTGGTGAACTTAATTTTTCTCAACAATTTAGCACAAACACTTCACTAAATCTTCAATTTATCAGATTTAATCTTTATTCAATCTTTAATATTGGCATTTTTAAAACTCTCACAATAAAATAGTAAGTAAATTAAGTAATTTATTGGTCTGAAAGTAATTCGAGCGCCAATTACATAAATATCTGGCAAGTTTATAACTTAAATCTTTTTTACTACCAAACCGCAGAAAATTTACGGTGTGGTTTTTTTCGACAAAAAGATCGAACACCAATTATTGTCTCTTGCACACGCCTAAATAATTAAAATGAATGAAACCCATTGTAGCAAATCTACTGATCGCTATTTTTTTTTGTGGTTCTTTTGCTAATTATCCTGCCTTAGCTGATTCTCAACTAGAGAAACCGTCAAGAGCGTCAGATGCTGCTGTTTCAGCCAATCTGCTTACCTACGATAAATTACCGACTTTTTTTCCTGCTGTCAATATCTATCAGATTATTTCGATTGATAAGTTGCAAGCCGTAGATTTTGACAGCTTCAATTTAATTACGATTAGCGACTGGAACTTAAGATTAAATCAACAGCCTTTTACCTATCAGTATGAAAAAGAAGATTTAATTCTTGGTTTTCAAAACACTTTTTGGTCTAGTCAAAATCGGAGATATTGGGGTGTAACTACTGTCGAGTATTTGAGAGAAAATCGGGTTAAGAAGCAACTAAACTTAACTCAACTTAATTACACTAATGAAGCTCCCCTGTTAACTCCAAGGAAAGCTGTATTGACTATTTCTGGCGGCGGAGAGCGAAATTCAGTTAATAATCATTCTAATAATTTTTTAGGAAAATTTGAAGATTTTAGAGGTGGAGTTACCTATCATCAAAGTTTGTCAGATGCTCTCACCTTTGGCATTGGTTTTGTTTACGAAGATTTATTGCAAAGTTTTAGTCAATTTACTTATCAAAGTAATTTTCTTCCTTTACGTACTACTGTCTCGTTGTTAACAGGAGATCGCGGATTAGAAGTTCATTCTCATCTTCGTTTTAAACCTTCAAATGATTTTGTAATTAATTACTATCACGAACGAGAGGAACAAAAATTTGATTTAAATTGGGCGATGCTTTCTGGTTTGAGTCTAACAGCAAAAGGAAATAGCCTACAAGAATCTTTAAGTGCGGGATTAAAAGTAGCGGTAAAAAGCCAATTCTTTTCTTTATTTGCTAGAGCAGAACTCGAGAATAACCAGAATTGGAATTGGCGCCTCGATTCTCAACTAGGTAGCTTACGATTAATTCACGCCGCTAATAGACTCAAATCTCAATCGGAAATTGATTTGAATATATTAGACTCATTACCTAATAATTTTGGCTGCTCGCTCTTTTTTAAATATGAAACTCGGCAGTCAGGGGGAGAACGAGAAACTCTTACCGTTTGGGGAGGTAGTTTACATTCTAAACTGAATCTCGAGAACAATGAATATCGATGGAAATTGGATTTAGGTTATGGCATTGGTTCTCAGGGAAATGGTGCGATCGCCTCTACCTCAATCGGATTAATGCCCAATTTATCTCTCAAGTTAATTTATGAAGAAGTATCTGCTCTATCCGACGATACTAATATTAAGTTGCAGCTAGCTCAATAAATAATAATTTTCTATCAATACTGCGATCGCTCTGTTACGGTGTTTCTGGCTTCATAATAGTGAGTGCTATGGTTCGAACCTCTGTGGAAAGCTAAAAACTTCTAATTCCGATAAGGGTAATTATCGGAATTAGAATTCCGAGTAACGCTTCAAACAGTATTTATAGCTACAAATAACTACAGGATTCCACTTTTAGTATGGATTAATTATTTAAAAGTATTGCTAATTAAAATGCTCTTATCTCAACTTGCCCACGAGCGCGAAATTCGTTATTTTTTGATTTCCTTTACAGATTTATTTGGCGTAGCGAGAGCTAAACTCGTACCCGCTCGCAGCATCGATGAAATGGCAGACAATGGTGCGGGATTTGCCGGCTTTGCTGCCTGGTTAGATCTGTCTCCTGCCGACCCCGATGTTCTGGCAATACCAGACCGCGACAGTTTATTTCAATTACCTTGGCAAACCGAAGTGGCTTGGATGGCAGCGGATTTATATGGCACAGATGGAAAACCTCTAGCACAAACACCCAGGCTAGTATTAAAGCGAGTACTAGAACGAGCCGCAGAACGAGGATATCTAATCAAAACCGGAGTAGAATGCGAATATTTTCTCTTATCTGCCGATGGCGGCGAAATTTCCGACAGTCGCGATCGCGCTACTAAACCCTGTTACGATCAACAGGCACTGATGCGTCGCTTTGATGTGGTTAGCGAAATTTGTGATGCTATGTCGTTATTAGGCTGGCAACCCTATCAAAACGATCACGAAGATGCTAACGGACAGTTTGAAATGAACTGGACATATGATAATGCTCTGGTTACGGCAGACCGCCATGCCTTTTTTAAATACATGGTCAAAACCATTGCCGAAAAACACGGATTTCGTGCCTCCTTTATGCCTAAGCCTTTTGCCAATCTCACAGGCAACGGTTGTCATATCCATATTTCTATCTGGGATAGTTCGGGCAATAACAACTTATTTTTAGATTCACGAGGAGAATTGGGGCTTTCTACTTTAGCCTATCAATTTATCGCTGGAGTGCTCAATTCAGCTTCAGCTTTATGCGCTTTTGCCAATCCCTGCGTTAATTCCTATAAGCGGATTAATTCACCAGTAACCCGATCGGGAGCTACCTGGTCGCCCAATACTATTAGCTACAGTGGTAACAATCGTACCCATACTATTCGCATTCCCGAGCCAGGACGCTTTGAATTGCGACTGGCAGATGGTGCGGCAAATCCCTATCTTCTCCCCGCCGCTATTATTGCTGCGGGACTAGATGGTATAGAGCGTCAAATAAATCCAGGCGATCGCTCGGATAATAATAGCTACACCGAACCTTCATCTTCAAACCATCTCAAACGACTTCCTAGTAACCTGCTAGATGCACTGCGCTGTTTGGAAGGCAATACAGTCTTTTCAGAAGCTCTTGGTGCATCCTTTATGGCTTCCTATTTAAAGCTTAAATATCAACAGTGGAAAGAATACAGTAATCAGATTACTTCTTGGGAATTGGATCGCACCTTAGACTGTTGAAGTAGTAAGTAGGGGAAGATAGTTTTAATCACCTTTTCTAATTCTGCTGAAGTATGAGTATTAAAGATAGAGGGCTTAATAACCTGGGGGCTGGTTAAAACCATCAATCATTCGCTCGATTTCGCGAGCAATTGCTAGAAACTCCAAATCTCGCCCTGAGCGATTAAACAATCTCGTCTATTCAAAGCTTGCATATACTGAGAGAAGTCAACAGGAAAAGCTTTAAGAAATCCTCAGCCAGATTTCCCAACTCAGAAGTCCAACCAATGCGTAGAGATGATAGGGATTTTTAGAGTTTAATTATCGTTTTCCAGTTCTTCAATTAACAGAGCGACTCGTTCGGCTTGTTCGGTATTTTCAACTTCTTGGTACAATTCTAAAGCTCGATTGAGGGATGCGATCGCTTCATTATTTCGATTTCTAGCTTTTAAAGCCATACCCAAACCATAATAGCCAGCAGGGTTTTTTGGAGCAATTTCCGTCAAACGCCGATAGGCAACAACTGCTCGTAAATAGTCTTGCCGTGCCAAATAAATATTGCTAATTCCTTCTTGAGCTACGACCGAATCCGGCTCTAAAATAGAAGCCTGTTTGTATTCTGCTAGAGCAGCATCTAAATCCCCTTGCTGTAGTAAAACTTCTCCAGTTTTGAGATAGAGAGTAGAGTTCTGAGGATTTAATTTTTTTGCTACTTGTAGAGTCTGTAAACCTCGTGCGGTGTCACCCCGGTCTAATAAAGCCTTTGCTAACTCTAGCCTCAGCTCGTCAAACTGCTGATTTTGGGCGATCGCCTTTTGTAAGAGATTTATAGCTTCAGAATAACGTTGCCGCTCGATTAAAATTGTGGAAATAACTTGATATGCTTCTCGATTATCGGGAGCTAGAGAGAGAATGCGATAATAGGTGTCTAGGGCACGATCGTATTGTTGTTCTCTTAACTGCACTATACCCAAACCGATATAGTTTTGAACATTTTCTGGCTCGAGAGCGATGGCTCGTTGATAAGCTTGGGCGGCTCGAACATTTTTTCCCGCATTACCAAAGCTGTAGCCCAAAGCGTAGTAAAGTTCGGCATTGTCGGGTTCGAGAGCGATCGCTTTCTTATAAGCAGCGATCGCTAATTGATAATTTTGTTTCTGAGCTTGTAAATAGCCAATTCCCGAGAAAATTTGCGCATTATTAGCATCTAAAGTTGCCGCCCGTTCGTAAATCGCCAAAGCGCGATCGTAGTCTTTGGCTTCGACATATTCCTTTCCCTGAAGCAATAGCTCGTTTAACTCTGATTCGTTAGCCTGAACGATAATGGTAGACGGCTCATTTTTGCTAGACGATAAAATTAGAGGCTCTCTGGCACTCGCTCCTTCAATTTGAATCAGGGCGATGACACTCAATAATAACCAACAAGATTGCAAAAGGTTTGATTTTACCACGGTAAATTAGCTACACTCTTTTCACTTGGCATTGTAGTTGAGAAACTGACGGTAATTTTTCCCATGCCAAATTATGTAAATTATGCCTCGGGCTTGACAATAAATATTACTAAATAAATTTTCAATCACAGCGCAATATTCTAACTCAAACAGCCTTGAGAGGCAGAAACCGTTCGGGAAAACTAAGAAGATGTCGATTATTCTCGTTCGTAGATTTTTAATTGAGATTATTTTGGGCTTCTAAAGCTACCTGTTCTACTTCGTCTTCCTTCAGCTTGGCGATAGTAGCATGAGCTTCTTCTCCTCCCAATCTGCCTAAAGCCTGAACCAAACGATAGCGTATTTGCCAATCGTCATTATCGGCAAAAGGTATTAGTAAAGGGACGGCACGAACATCACCCAATTCTCCTAAAGAACCAATGGCTGCGGTTTGTAATAAATTATTGTCTGATTTTAAAGCTTCTTCTAACAGCTCGAAACCCCGACTATCTCCCATCTCTCCTAAAGCAGCCACAATACTAAATTGAATTAGCCATTCTGAAGTCTGGTGGTACATATTTGCTAAATCGTCAAAAGCCTCAACCAACTTCAAACCACCGATAGCATCCGCCGCCGCCGCTTGAACATCTGGTTCTGGATCGTTATGCAAGCGATCGCGCAATAATTCTAAGGCAGTCGAGCGGTGATTTTTACCTAACGTATCTAACTGACTGACTGCGGCATAGCGCACGCGAGTATTTTTGTCGGTTATCATCGGCTGAATCATCTCAAAAGCGACATTTGGATCGATTTGTCGCAACTGATTCAAACCTCGAATTCGCTCGCCAAAATTTTCTGAATTTAATAACTCTTTGATGGATTCTGGACTAATGCTCATGGTTTAAAATTTCTATCCGATTGCAAATTAAAAATCGATTGTCAATACTACTTACTAAGACAGATTAGATTTGCTCGATATTTAACTACTCTTCCAAAGACATCATGCGAATTACGTCGCTTTGAGTAATCATTCCTAAAACTAGTCGAGATGCTTTATCCACGACAGGCAAACGGCGCACTTTTTTTTCGTGCATAATTCGAGCCGCTTCTCTTACCGAGCGCTCTGGAGTAATCGTGATGGGATTTTCGTTCATTACTTCCCCTACAGTTTGCCCCAGTGCTTTATGAATCTCTTTGTTGTAGCGAGCGGGGTTTTGCAAGTAAATCACGCTATCGAGAAACATTACATAAGGCGGAGGTTCTACTCCCGTTTCTTGCCACATCAAATCGGATTCTGAAATTATTCCCACCAGCTTGCCTCGATCGTCCACTACTGGCAAACCAGTAACCTTCTTTTCTGCCAGAATTTGAATTGCTTCTTGTAGTGAGGTTTGAGGTTTGACAACGATCGGGTCGGATGTCATCACATCAGCGACAGTTTTATTCATGCTCTAGGTATCAAATAATTCTAATTTTTGCGTTTTATTATCGGTTTAACCAATGTAGCGCGATCGAGCCTTACTAAAAACAAACCGTTATTAAAATTAGCAACTAGGTTCAAATCATAAATCATATCTAATTTAAAGAAAGCTTTGCCCTATACTCCGCACCTCTCTGGTAGCTATTGACACTCAATCGAGCGAGAAAAAACAGCAATTACTGTCGGCTGTAAACTTCAGGCTCGTTCCATATCGTGAGATGATTGTCGATTGTTAGAGTTCCCTTTTCAAAAATACGGAGCTTCTTCTAGATCCGCAATCGCATTGTTGACTACGACGATATAGGTTCAGAGCGATCGTGCTTTTGGCGATAAGGGAGATGAAAGCTTGTTTGCTAGTAGAGGTAAAGATGTTCTGACTAGTAGTGTTGGTCGAGATAGTTTTTGCATGGTTACGGCAGAGTTACCTGAAAAGGTTAACACTATTACCGACTTTGAATTGGGAGTAGATAAAAGATGATGGTGATACCATAGTTAATGCCTTAGATCCAGATTTAGCAATTTTACGGGGTATTGAAGAGATTGAAGCTAGTGATTTTGTTTTTGCTTGAATTAAAAGATTAATAGCATATAGCTAAAGCTAAAATCGAATTTAACATTTCCAAGTTCGAGTTTCACAAACATGGCATTAGTTATAGCAGGCGATCGCTCTGGAACTGGGAAAACTACAGCTACCTTAGCGATCTTGTCTTTTTTAGCCCGAACTCATAAAGTGCAATCATTTAAAGTAGGACCCGATTACATCGATCCAATGTTTCACGCTGCGGTAACGGGACTCCCCTGTCGAAACCTAGACCCCGTATTAACTTCCGAGGCTTACGTTAAATCTTGTTTTGCCCGCCATGCTCAAAATGCCGATTGGGTCGTAGTTGAAGGAGTGATGGGTTTATTCGACGGTATTCGCTCTATAGGGGAAATTCGCGATTCATCTCTGCACGATTATGCCAGTACCGCTCATATTGCCAGATTATTAAACCTACCCGTTCTCTTAGTTTTGGACTGTTCTCGTATTTCGAGTTCCATCGCCGCCATCGCCTCCGGCTATGCCAATCTCGATCGCCAAGTCAAAATTGCAGGAGTCATTCTCAATCGCGTCGGTAGCGATCGCCACCTCGAATTACTTCAAGAAGCTCTCAATACTATCAATATGCCAATACTCGGAGTATTGCGCCGTAACCAAGTAGTTACCATACCAAATAGACATCTGGGCTTAATTCCCAGCGAAGAACTACCCCAGTTAACAACTATTTTTGCTCGACTCGCAGCCCTCGCCCAAACATGCTTCAACTGGGATAAACTTTACCCGCTTCTCAAACCCCAGCCTGCTTTCAATCTGAAAAACACACCCATGGTTACTACGATAACCTCAGACCCAGTAAAAATCGCTATAGCTCGTGATCGCGCTTTTAATTTCTACTATCAAGACAATTTCGATATCTTGAAAGATAGTGGTGCGGAACTAATTTTTTGGAGTCCCCTATCCGATTCAAAAGTACCTCAAGGTATTCATGGATTTTATTTTGGTGGTGGTTTTCCCGAAGTATTCGCCGCCGAATTAGCTGCCAATCACTTAATTTTACAACAACTGCGACAGCTAATTTTAGCAGGCATTCCCACCTATGCAGAATGTGGTGGTTTGATGTATTTATGCGATCGCCTAATCGATGTTGAAGGTCAAGAGCGATCGTTGGTGGGAGTAGTCCCCACTACGGCAGTCATGAAACCCAAACAACTAACTCTCGGCTATCGTCAGGCAACAGCGATGCAGGATAATCTTTTAATTTGCGCCAGACAAACCATACGCGGACATGAATTTCATCACTCCCAGCTAACCCAAGTTCCCGAAAAACCTCTATGGCAGTTAGAAAACTTTAATACCGATCGAAGTCGCACTACAGAAGGCTGGCAAATCGCCCGACTCCACGCCTCATATTTACATCTGCATTTTGGCGAATTTAAATTTCTCCCCCAAAAATTTATTGAATATTGTCGAAATTATCAAACTCAGTTATATTAACTAGAGATAAGTAATTATCGAAACACCGTTTAGGGATATAGGAGGTGATGCCCATGATAGATAGTAGTAGTAACATGGGTCTCCTAGTTGAAGTTAGCCGGCTGTGCGCCGGAGCCGCTCTCTAGCAGGCGATTGTTTTTTCTTCTCAGGAAGAAATTCAACTGCTATCTGTTGGAGTTCCTTCCGGCAGTTAGGTTTCAACTAAGAGATCCCCTAGACCGCTCTCACGACCCGATAGACGAATTAACAGTTTTCTGTTGGCTCAACTATCAATTTGTGAGAGCGGATAGTTTTTTGGAAATTTCATTCTGCTTCAAGGAAAATGGAGGTAATCTTGCTGCTGTATTGCGTATGAGTGCGTATGAGCTAGATCGGCAGAAAAAGTTACCTTGTTACCTTAACAATTGGGAAAAATTACAAAAGTTAAAGTATTTTAATCAAACGTTCCATTTCTTAGGCTTATGTAGGCTACCGTATAGTTCTAGCAGAAAAAATATGAGAAATTAATTATATAAAATTGCGGTCGATTGAATCGACAAAGGAGTTTAATTCAAATTAATCCACACAGCAGTGAATCACCAATGATTTCTCATAGCCTTTTACTGATAGATGATGACGATGATACGGTCGCACTGGTCAAATTTATTTTAGAAAGTGATACCGACTGGCAAATTTTCACGGCTTCAAGTGGCAAAGAAGGTATTGCCAAGGCAAGAGCGGAAACACCAGAGCTAATTTTACTGGATATAGCAATGCCGGAAATAGATGGACTAAATGTCTATCAGTCACTCAAATCCGATCCAACTACCAGTTCGATTCCGATTATGTTTATCACAGCTATGGTTGGGATCGAGGAAATAGTTAAATCGCGAATTACAGAAAATGTAGAAGTAATTACTAAGCCTTTCGACATTCTGGAATTATCAAATCGGATAAATAGAGTGTATGAAAGTTCTATGGTCCGCAGTAACTGAACTTAATTTAGAAATTTTTGTAAGAAGGTCGCTAGTAACAGGATTAAATTAGAATTTAATTCAGTAGGAAAAGAAAGTTTCCTTTATATTGAACCAACCAAAAAACAATCAAATATTATCAGCATTAACCCAACAAGAATATCAACGGTTTGGCAGCCGCCTCAAACCCGTACGACTTTCCCTGAATGAAATACTATTAGAACCCAATCAAAAGATTAGATCGCTATATTTTCCAACCAGAGGAGTGGTGTCTTTAATCTCAACGATGCAGGATGGCTCGTCTACAGAGATTGGTCTCGTCGGAAAAGAAGGAATGGTAGGGACACCACAATTTCTGGGAGATGGAGTATCTAATAGTTGTGCCATGGTACAGATTAAAGGGGCGGCAATGCAAATAGATGTGGAGGCGCTGCAAGAAGAATTCAATCGAAGCAAATTGCTACAAAAAATACTGCTGGGCTACGCCCTGCAATTATTCAATCAGGTAAGTCAATGTGCTGCCTGTAACAACCATCATACAGTCAAACAGCGAACCGCTCGCTGGTTGCTGATGCTCGACGATCGCACTAATAGTAACACGCTTGTAATAACCCAGCAATTAATCTCTCGGATGTTGGGGGTACGTCGTACCGGAGTATCGGAAATCGCCAAAGAAATTCAGCGGCAGGGAATCATTGACTATCAAAGAGGTAAGATTAAGATTCTAGACCGCGAAGCCCTCGAAGCAATTGCTTGTGAGTGTTATCAAATTGTCAAAATCAAGCCTCTTCTCTAGAGTTACTGCAGTATGCAGACCGATTAAACCGCATCTACAGACCTTAAATATGGTGATAGTAGAGAACTGATGCTGTGTTTAGAAGAAGTAAGTAAACTACTAG
Organism: Myxosarcina sp. GI1(2024); assembly: GCF_053543375.1. Lineage (NCBI taxonomy): Bacteria > Bacillati > Cyanobacteriota > Cyanophyceae > Pleurocapsales > Pleurocapsaceae > Myxosarcina > Myxosarcina sp. GI1(2024). The sequence continues at coordinate 170,586 of NZ_JBKGTY010000010.1, forward strand.
ATTCCTATGCAGCAAGAATTGAGCAACGCAGATATTCTCCTGTCTCCTGACTCCTGATTCCTTCTCTCCTCCAAAGATACCGTAAAAAGTCAAGAATTGCCTCTCGTTTACAAGATGTATCTAATTTGACCGATAGTTGCCACAGCTTCAAAATGTTGAGTTTGTTGATTCAATGTCCGCTAGTGGACAGTAATCTAAGTATAATCAATACTACTTTAGATAGAGTTCGGTTGAATTTTAAAGAACTTGTCTTACTTGTCTCAATTCGGGCTGAGTGTGTAGTTAAATTTGAGATTTAAATAATAAATTGTCAGTTTCACAATCAGATTCGTCTAACCCAGTCAATCGGCTATTAGCCGCTTTACCGCAACAGGCATATCAACGTCTTGCGCCTCATTTGCAACCAGTGAAGCTTGCCCAACATCAAATTCTCTATCATGCGGGGGACAACTATGATTATGCTTACTTTCCCTCGCACTCAATTGTTTCTACTGTAGCGATTATGGAAAATGGCTCGACTACAGAAATTGGAGTCATTGGTAATGAGAGTATGGTAGGAATACCAATTATTTTAGAAACGGGTTATACCAACTCTACTGCCGTAGTTCAGGTAGGCGGAGATGGATATAGAATTGCTGCCCATAAGCTCCAAAAAGAAATACACCGTCAAGGAGAATTAAAGCGTCTGTTAATGCGCTACGTTCAAGCTCGAATCATCCAACTGGGACAAACTGCTGCTTGTAATCGCCACCATACTATCGAAAAGCGATTTGCTCGTTGGCTGTTAATGGTACGAGACAGCATCCAAAAAGATGAATTTAACTTAACTCAAGAGTTTATTTCTCAGATGCTAGGGGTGCGGCGTGCTGGAATAACAAATATTGCTATTGGTTATCAACAATCGGGCATTATTCAATATACACGAGGCTGGATAAAAATCATCTCTTCCAAACAACTAGAAGCTAGTACCTGTGAATGTTATCAGCTAATTGCTAGTGAGTTCGATTGCCTGCTGAAATTTTGAATATTCATCAATCGAGAGATTTTAAAAATAGAAATAGCTGGGTGACGATCTTGATAGCATAATAGATAACTCAAGCTATTTTTAGAGACTATGCGAATCGCTAATGATATTACCAAACTAATCGGCAGAACCCCCCTGGTCAGACTCAACCGCATTCCTCAAGCTGAAGGCTGCGTAGCAGAAATTTTAGTCAAGTTAGAAGGAATGAATCCCTCCGCCTCAGTTAAAGACCGCATTGGGGTCAATATGATTAATGCTGCCGAAGCAGAAGGTAAAATTAGTCCCGACCGAACTGTATTAGTCGAACCCACTTCTGGCAATACGGGGATCGCTCTAGCCATGGCAGCCGCTGCCAAAGGTTACAATCTAATTTTAACTATGCCCGAAACTATGAGCCAGGAAAGACGGGCAATGTTAAAAGCCTACGGGGCACAATTAGAATTAACCCCAGGACATGAAGGGATAAGCGGCTGTATTCGACGAGCGCAAGAAATACAGCAAACCACTCCCAATGCTTACATTTTGCAACAGTTTAATAACCCCGCCAACCCAGAGATCCACAGACGCACTACTGCTGAAGAGATTTGGGCAGATACCGACGGTAAAGTCGATATGATGGTAGCGGGAGTCGGCACGGGAGGAACGATTACGGGAGTCGCTCAGGTGTTAAAAAAATATAAGCCCGAATTTAAAGCGATCGCCGTCGAACCCTTTACTAGTTCGGTGTTGTCTGGGGGTAAGCCAGGTTCCCATAAAATTCAGGGGATCGGTGCGGGTTTTATTCCCCAAGTTTTACTAGTAGAATTAATCGACGAAATTATAGCAGTTACTGACGATGAAGCGATCGCCCTAGGTCGTCGTTTAGCCCGTGAAGAGGGCATTTTATCGGGAATTTCTACAGGTGCGGCTTTAGCAGCATCAATAAAACTCGCTCGCAGACCGGAAAATCGCGGCAAACTAATCGTCACGATCCAGCCGAGTTTTGGCGAACGCTATTTAAGTACTCCCCTGTTCCAAGATTTAGAAATACCTACTGTCGTAACTAACAATCATCATTAGTGCTATCCGTGAATCACTATCAAACTCTTCAAGTCAGTGCGCGAGCCAGCCAGCAAGAAATCAAGCAGGCTTATCGACGTTTGGCAAAGCGGTTTCATCCCGATAGTCAAACCGAAGCTAACTGCGATAAAATTGTCGCTCTTAACGCCGCTTATGAAGTCTTAGGAAATATTCAAAATCGGCGAATTTACGATCGCCAGCTACAGCTGAACTCAGTCGATGATTCTTCTCATCGTCAGCAAAGAAGTGCAAGAGCGCATCAGCAATATCGTCGCTATCGGCAAGCCCAGCAAGCTAGTGACTTCAATTATCAACTCTGGTTAGAACAAATTTATTTTCCGATCGATCGCCTGGCTTTGGAGATCCTCCAATCTCTAGGGGCAGAAATTGACGAATTAGCTGCCGACCCTTTCGATGATGAATTGATGGAGAACTTTATTGCTTATTTAGAAACCTGTCGCAGTAATCTACAATTAGCCCGACAAACTCTAGAGTCTCAGCCAAATCCATCCCAATTAGCTGGCGTAGCCGTTCATATCTACTATTGTCTCGATCGAATTGGAGACGGCATCAAAGAACTAGAGTGGTTTACGTTTAACTATGACTACCACAGCTTACATATGGGACAGGAGATCTTTAGAATTGCCAGTAAGCTGCGCGATCGCGCTCGGGATGAAATTAATTAATTATGCTTGAAGATCGCTGACAGATTACTTTACCCTACTCAATCGGTCGCTGGATGTAAAATCCAGCGCTGCGATTGAGTATTGCTCAAATAGCGGTATGAAATTAGTTATCCTAGAAACAATCTCGTTTACTTAAATTTACATTTTTTAACATCAACTCAAGATTTAGATTTATGGAATGTACCATTAATCGTCGCGCTCAGTTTTCCGCCAGTCACCGCTACTGGTTGCCAGAATTAGATGCAGTTGAAAACCAGCGTTGTTTTGGTGCTTGCAGCCGTTTTCCAGGTCACGGACATAACTATCTTCTCTATGTATCCTTAACAGGAAAATTAGACGACTATGGCATGGTGCAAAATTTGTCTCATGTCAAACAAGTAATTAAACAGGAAGTTACCAGCCAGCTAAATTATGCCTATCTCAATGATACTTGGCAGGAATTTCAGCAAACTTTACCTACTACTGAAAATATTGCCAGAATCATTTGGCAAAGACTAGCACCCCATTTACCTTTAACCAACATCAAACTATTCGAGCATCCCGAACTTTGGGCTGATTATCAAGGAAAAGATATGGAAGCATCACTCACAGTCAAAACTCATTTTAGTGCCGCTCATCGTTTGGCATTACCCAGCCTGAGCCTGGCAGAAAATACCGAAATCTATGGCAAGTGCGCCCGTCCCAACGGTCACGGACATAACTATCATTTAGAAGTTACGGTTAGGGGTGAAATCCATTCTCGTACAGGCATGATAGTAGATTTAGTCGCTCTGCAACAGGCGCTCGACGAACATATCGTCGAACCATTCGATCATACTTTTTTGAACAAAGATATTGCCTACTTTGCTGAAGTGGTACCGACAGCAGAAAATATTGCCCTTCGGATCGCCCAATTGTTGCGATCGCCGATCGAACAACTAGGTGTGGAATTAGATAAAATTAAATTAATCGAAAGTCCCAACAACTCTTGCGAAATTGACTGTCGCCAATTAGCAGACAATGCTGCTGCAGAAACCGAACGAGAACCAGTAATGTCTCGATAAAAGCTCCAGCTGAGAATGAAGCATTCCTTGGCGCTCGATGATGAATTTTAATATAGCTTGGATTTGACTGCGTAAGTTCTATAAGTATTTGATAATATGAGCAAAAGTTCCCTCGAATAGTAAACTGAGCTAGTACTGGATCGACAGTCAGAGATTACTGCGCAAGATAGCTCCGCAACCTGACGGGCGGCATAAACAAGGGGCTGACTCTGGAGGAAACCTCCAGAGCTTGTACGCCCAGTGCCTGGAGAGACCTCAGGCGACCCGCTCTCCTCTGACTGTTGGTAAAAAAAAGCTCTGCTATGTTAAAAATGGTCGATGCTCGAATTTAATTCAAGTGTTTATTAAGTCCCAAAATGGAGTAATCTCCAATTAATACTAATTTAGATGACAGGAGTGCATAAATATGGAATCTCAAACCCCACAAGTAACAGAGACCCCAAATCCAGCCGACTTTAGTGGCGAATCTCCAGGTAAGTTAACTACTACACCTAGTAAAACTGCCGCAGGTCAACAGGTGCAAGAAGCTTTGGCACCAATTCTAGATTTCTTAAACAAACTTCCAGATGATATAGGCAACTTCGTTTCCGCTAACACGAAACCACTGTTGTATATCGTCTTATTCATTGCAGCATTAGTCACGATCAAAATAGTTTTAGCGATTTTAGGCGCAGTTGACGGTATCCCCTTATTGTCTCCTTTGTTTAAGCTAGTAGGTTTAGGATACACCGGTTGGTTTGTCTATCGCTATCTCTTAAAAGAAGACTCTCGCCAAGAATTAGGACAAGAGTTTCAGTCGCTCAAGAGCCAAGTTTTAGGACGAGATTCTTCCAATTCGTAGTTTTTGGCATAAATGATGAAAAAATAGCACCAGGCTATCTTAGAGTGACAGCCTCTCTATTTTGCTTAAACTTAATAGTTTAAAGATTTTTTGTCCTCATATTTAATTCATGGGGACTATTTTATTTTTATTAGTTCATTAGCTCTAACTGACTCTCGATTTCTGCCAATGCAGTTTTTAAGGCGGCTAGATTTTTAGGTTCTCCATGAGCCGAACTCAGTCGCAACTTTTTAAGAATATTTTCTAATTTAAGAGCCAAAAACAAAGCCTGTTCGCCCATTTGATCTATCTGCTTTTGCTTATGAGACTGCAAGGTTTTACCTCGCATGGCTGTAAATATAATTTCTTCACCTTGATGACTGGGTGTCAACTCAATACGCAGCAATACCCGTTCTCGATCTCGCAGTTTCTCTAAGGCAACTTTTTTGGGCTGTTTCAAAGGAACTGGAGGTAGCTTGAGTAAAGCTTTAATTTTGTTAACTATGGCGGTAAAAACCGCAGGCTCGATTCTTTCCCAAGCCAATTCGATCGTGTCAAGACGACTGCCAGTAATTTTACAAAGATTGTGGTTACTTCTCAAACAAAGTCGATCGATTTCCCCATCGAGAAGCTGATTGTAGAGCTTTTGCCAAACCTGATGAGGTGTTGCGTCAGGAAACGGATTTGACGAATCCGTAGCTGATTCGTTGGCAATCTTTGCGGTGGAATCTACTGTAGCGGATTTAGTTTGGTGTGTAGATTTTGTAGTGTTTGTCGCTGGCTCGCTCATCTCAGCCAAATTAAAGTCTGGAGGAATCTCGGTTAGAGTCATTGAGCGGTCAAAAACAGGTTTTTCGGTCCGCTCTACAGATTTATTAACCAAGTCAGAAGAGAGAGGTTCGTCGGGAAGTTCTGGCAGTTCGTCTGGTCTGCCAATAACCGTTGGAGCGTAATTGGAGTGACGGGGTTCGTCAGGAAGTTCGGCAGAATTAGGTTTTTTGAGATAATTTACCAAAATTTGCTGATGAGTCTGTGAATCGATTAATTTGGGATTGAGAGTATAGCCAAAAGAGTTAATAATTGGGCGAATAAAATTGAGTGCGTCCTTATCTTCCAGATTTACCATTCCTATGGTTAGACGATCGCTATTTAACTCCATTGGCAAAATTTCATGGTGAAGACATAATTCCAAAGGCAAAACCCCATCGATGAGTCTGAAAATTTGTTTGCAATTAGCCATGCATTCAGCAAGTTCATCAGTTCGATCGCGGTCAGATAGGTCATTAAAGTGATTCATGGAGCAAATTTTTAAGAGACAATTATAATTAGTAGCTAAATAATTGATGACTATAGATGTACAGACGAGTCCATAAACTCAAAATACCCAAATAGAGCGTTAAATCTAGCAGGTATTTATAAAGACACTGTAAATTCGTCAAAATTTTGTTCCCTCCAAAAATTGTTAGTCCGACAATTCGATCTAAAATTCTTCTGAGAACTTGTTGAGGATATGCAGCAAATGACACGATCGCCAATTCCAGTAGTAGTAAACGGTGCCTTGGGGAAAATGGGACGCGAGACAGTTAAAACCGTAGCTCAAGCCGAAGACATGATACTAGTAGGAGCGATCGATACAAATCCCGCTCATCTCGGTGAGGATATTGGCGAAATCATCGGTTGCGGTGCCTTAGAGGTTCCCGTACTTAACGATCTGCAAAGTGTTCTGGTTTTAGCCACTCAGGAAAAAGTTCAGGGAGTAATGGTAGATTTTACCCATCCTGATAGTGTTTATGACAATACTCGTAGTGCGATCGCCTATGGAGTTCGTCCGGTAGTAGGAACGACGGGTTTGAGCGATAAAGAAATTAAAGATTTGGCTGAATTTGCTGAAAAAGCCACCACCGGAGCGTTAATCATTCCTAATTTTTCCATTGGCATGGTTTTACTGCAACAGGCTGCTATTACTGCTTCTCAATATTTTGAGCATGTAGAAATTATCGAACTGCATCACGATCGCAAAGCAGATGCACCGAGCGGTACGGCGATTAAAACCGCACAAATGTTGGCAGAAATGGGCAAAAACTTTAATCCACCAAAGGTACAGTCCAAAGAAACTATTTCGGGAGCTAGAGGCGGTAATGGCGAGGGCAATATTCCCATTCACAGTATTCGTTTACCAGGTTTAATTGCCCATCAAGAAGTAATTTTTGGCGCGACTGGACAAACTTATACTCTGCGACACGATACCAGCGATCGCTCCTGCTATATGCCCGGAGTTTTACTGGCAATTCGCAAAGTTACCGAACTTACTTCTTTAGTTTATGGTTTGGAAAAAATACTATAGTTATAGTTACTCGTGCTTTCAGATCTCGCTCCCGGGCTGTATTGGGAATGACAAGTGTTTACTTCGGGAAATGTAAAACCTTTTGCTTTTCCCGACATTGCTGTAGGAATAGAGCAATTACTGCTTGCTTGAGTTCAAACCTATAGGGTTAACTACTTACTACCCGTTTGAGTTGGAACTAAGTTTAATGTCGCTTTAGACTCGGTGGCGACTTTCTTGGCAAAAGTCAAACTGTCTCCAGCGCGATCGACTAAAATTGTATCTCCTCTGGTAAAGGTATTTTCTAGAATTTTAGTGGCAATAGGGTTTTGCAGTTCTCGTTGAATCGCTCGTTTGAGAGGACGCGCACCGTAAGCAGGATCGTAGCCTACTTCAACGATGTAGTCTCGTGCGGCAGTAGAAAGTTCGATCGCGATTTTTTGTTCTTCGAGTAGCTTCTCGATTTGCTTAATCTGAATTCCAACGATTTGGCGTAACTCTTCTCGTTTGAGACTGTGGAAAATGATCAGATCGTCGATGCGGTTGAGAAATTCGGGTCGGAAGTGATTTCTCAAAGCCTGAGTTACTCGCTTGTGAATCTGTTCGTACTGGCAATCGTCATCTCCGGTAAAGTTAAGGATATGTTCGCTACCAACATTACTAGTCATAACGATAATTGCGTTACGGAAGTCTACCACTCTACCCTGAGAATCGGTAATTCTGCCATCGTCGAGAACCTGGAGGAGTATATTAAATACATCTTTGTGTGCCTTTTCTACTTCATCTAACAGCACTACGCAATAGGGACGACGGCGTACTGCCTCCGATAGCTGTCCTCCCTCCTCATAACCGACATATCCAGGAGGCGCACCTACTAAACGAGATACGGCATGTTTTTCCATATATTCGGACATATCGATCCGCACCATGGCATCTTCGCTATCAAACAACAATGCCGCCAAAGCTCTCGCCAGTTCGGTTTTGCCAACTCCAGTCGGTCCCATGAACAAAAACGAACCAATCGGTCGGTTGGGGTCTTTCATTCCCGCTCTGGCGCGGCGAATTGCAGCAGCCACAGCAGTTACGGGTTCTTGCTGTCCGATAACTCGCTGGTGGAGATGTCCTTCTAGCTGTAGCAGCTTTTTCTTTTCTGACTCTAAAAGGCGATTTACAGGTATTCCCGTCCAGTTGGCGACGATTTCAGCAATATCGCTTTCACTTACCTGTTCTCTCAGTAAGGTTTTACCCTGAGATTGAATATCGAGTAATTGGATTTCTTTGGCTTCTAAATCGCGCTGTAAAACTGGCAATTTACCGTACTGTAACTCCCCAGCCTTAGTCAGATCGCCGTCTCTTTGTGCTTGTTCTACCTGCAATCTTAACTGTTCTTCTCGTTCTTTAAGAGCATTGATTGAATCGAGCAGTTCTTTTTCCGCTCGCCATTGAGATGCCAATCCCTCTTGTTTGCTTTTTAGGTCGTCAATTTCTGCCTGAATTTTTTCCAATCTTTGTTTAGCGGCGCGATCGATCGTATTAAAACCAGGACGCTGAGTTTGACCTTCTCCTTTTAACGAAACTTTTTCCATTTCTAGCTGCATGATGCGGCGATCGATGTCTTCTAATTCTGTAGGTTTAGAAGTAATTTCCATCTTCAGTTTCGCTGCAGCTTCGTCTACTAGGTCGATCGCCTTGTCTGGTAAAAAGCGATCGGTAATATAGCGATGGGATAGGGTTGCTGCTGCCACTAATGCCGAGTCGGTAATGGTGACACCGTGATGAACCTCATATCTTTCTTTGAGTCCCCGTAAAATTGAAATGGTATCTTCTACCGTAGGCTGTTTGACATAAACCTGTTGAAAACGTCTTTCTAAAGCGGGGTCTTTTTCAATGTGCTTGCGATATTCATCTAGGGTGGTGGCACCAATGCAACGCAATTCTCCTCGCGCCAACATGGGTTTGAGCAGGTTACCTGCATCCATCGCCCCTTCTCGCGAACCGGTACCCACTACCGTATGCACTTCATCGATAAATAAGACGATTTGTCCGCTCGATTCGGTTACTTCTTTTAATACTGCTCGCAGTCTCTCTTCAAATTCGCCGCGATATTTAGCTCCCGCAATCAGGCTACCCATATCCAAAGAAATTAACTGGCGATTTTTGAGGGATTCGGGAACATCGCTGTTGACAATTCTCTGTGCCAAACCTTCGGCGATCGCAGTTTTGCCGACTCCTGGTTCGCCAATCAACACGGGGTTATTTTTCGACCGACGGGAGAGAACCTGAATGACGCGGCGAATTTCTTCATCTCTACCAATCGTGGGATCTAATTTGCCTGATTTAGCAGCTTCGGTGAGGTCAATGCCGTATTTTTCTAATGCCTGATACTGTTCTTCTTGGTTTTGCTTGGTTACTTTCTGGGTTCCCCGTACCGATTTAATTACTTTCTCTAAATCCTGGGGGTCTAAATTAAAAGTGCGTAGAGTTCGCTTGCCGATGCGATTGTCTTCAGCAAATCCCATTAAAATATGTTCTACCGAGATAAATTTATCTTGCCAACTTTCCCGACAGGCTTCAGCACGATCTAACAGAGTATCCAATCCTTGACCGAGATAGAGTTGGGTAGCTCCAGTTTTAGGCTGGCGATGAGTAAAAACTTCTAACTGCTGTTTGAGACGAAAGGGATCGATGGTGGCTTTATCTAAAATTGTCTTTGCCAATCCTTGCTGTTCTAACAATGCCAAAATTAAATGTTCTACCTCTAAATTCTGATTTTGAAACAGTTTGGCTACTTCTTGCGATTTGACAATTCCATCCCAAGCTTGGTCGGTAAATTTACTTGAATCGGTAGGCTGCATACTGGATTAATTTAGTGTTCTTGATATAGTGTCTTTTATATCGCTCGTCGATCTAGGAATCTGACAAGATTGTACTGTTAAATTTAGCTTACAATTGAATACTCTTAAGTTTCTGTGGCTTAAGCTTTGCCAGCTAATATTCTCTCCACACATCCAAACTGTAGTAGCTAAAGTAGGTAGTACTTTCAATTTAGCTTAACTAGCTACCTGACTGTAAAGAAAAATTCAGTGCTTGCTAGTTGAGATAGAGGTTCTCGAAACGTAAGGATTCAGGTGCAAGCATGAGGAATAAGAGAAGGATAAGAACAATGT
>NZ_JBKGTY010000011.1:0-179235 GCF_053543375.1 Myxosarcina sp. GI1(2024)
ATTTACGTTTGTTAAATACTACAAGTTTGTCTTAAGTTTTTGCAACAGTACCCTTGCACCTGAATCCTTACTAATTGGCATTATTAAAATTCAACTCTATTATTTTAACTCTATTACTAGCTAGCTTTCATAAAAAACTTTAAGATAGTCCGATTCTATCGAGTTTTTCTCGGTTGAGTTTGTCTACAACTGGGTAAAACTAGGAAGTTTATCTTTAATGCTCTTAATCTATTGTAAAAGTCTTTCGCTCATATACTTGTAACGCAACGTCTTTGACAATCTCAAATATTTCTCTCCGTTCTTGTAAAGTCGTCGATTCTATAGTAGTTTTAAATATATCAGCGCTATTTCTTCTAAAGTCTTGAACTTTTCCCGATCTCGCTCTTGCAGAATTATTACCAGTAGTTAATTTAAGTACTTTATTTTTAATCGAGTTTGACCAGGGTAAATCTAATTTTTCATAAAGATTTTTAAACGTGGCAACTGATGATTGACTTAATTCTTCATGGGTAAAAACCTGCCAATCAGGATGTTTACTTGCTTGTGTCAAAAGCACTTTATAACTAGCACGCCAGTAAGCAGCAGCAGCCATAACCGAATTATTAAATTTACATTCCATAAAGCTTGCTTCGTCATAGAAATAATCTCTAATTAAATGAGTTTGGTCGTTAATCTCTTCTAGTTTGGGCCACCAGTTTACTCGTTTGAGACTAGCAATAAAAGATACGGGATGCTTAATAATGATTACGGGTTTAACAGCGAAGTGCTTATATAAATATTCTGCTAATAAATTGCCAGTAGGATCTTTAATTACTGCTGCTTGGTGAAAAATATTTGGTTTAGCTAAACGAAGATAAAAAGGTCCTCTGCTGCCAACAGCAAGTTTAATTACTCTCGTCAGTAGTGGATCGCTTTTAGGATACCAGGTTCTTAGCTTAAAATCGTAGCTAAAAATAGACTTAGTTAGAGTGTGAAACTCCTTCATTTCTTCGGTACTCAAGGTAGGTTCTACGTATCGATACCATTTTTTCATTCCTGGAATACCGCACAGAGGATTAAAAGGCTCATGAATATAATCCACTTGTAATGGAAGGCTTAAAATTTTTCCGACGAATGTAGTGCCACTTCTAATTACCCCAGTCACAAAAATCCAATTTTTGATTCGATCTACTGCTAACTTAAACATTGGCTGTAAGAATTTTAATGGTTTTAAAATAGAAATATTTTTTCGCTCGTTTGAATCAAGTAGTCGGCTTGGTTAGTGCAGATTTTAATTGAAATAAATAGTGCTTTTGACTTGCCAGACTAATTCCCAAAAAACTCCAAAAAATCAAACCTATTGTCGAGGAAAAAATATAGTTAAATCCTATTTGTGCTAAAATTCCCACGCAAATAGCTTTTGTAGCAACGCTAAAAGCATCAGATTTGTTGATTTTTGCATAAAACAGCTTGAAAAGCATCACACCAACACCACTTAGTAAAGGTATGATTCCCAACCAGCCAAAAATAAAGAGTGTGGGTAAAATGGCCCCATCATTTTCACCAAAACCAGCTAGATCTATTTTGTATCCCAAACCTTTGCCAACTACTTCCTGGATAGCTAAACCGAATAAATCTTCATAAGCTGATAAACGAGTATTCAAACTAGTGTCAGTTTCAGTATTAGACAGAGTTTCTAGCCGAGACATGATAGTATCTGAAAAAGGTTCGAGATTAATTAACGGCAGCATTACCAGCACGATGAGCGTAATACTGACAATTATCTTCATTTGGGTACTAGATTTTGCAGAAGAAACAAAGATAAATAGAGATATCAACCAACCCATCCAAGCAGCTCTAGCTCTAGAGAGTAAAAAACTTAGATAACCGAGTATATTAGCTGGTAAAAACCAAGTTTTGCTGCGATCGCTAAATAAAAGAATTAATCCTGCCATCATCATAGTGGCGAAAGCTTGCGGGGAATTCATCGAACTCATTACCCTGATACCAAAAGGTTCTGCTACGCCAAAAGTCTTGACGTCTTCCATGTCAAACCAAAATTGTTCCCATGGTGGCGCAGTACAAAATTGGATTATTCCATACAGTCCCGTGAAAATTATTCCCCATAAAAAACTTTGCTGAATAACTTGGCGATATTGAGGATAATTTTTCCAATTAACGTACAAATAAAAACCAAAACTCATCGGACAAACCCAATCCAAAAAATTAACTATTGTTGTATCTAATGGATGTTGGATCAGTCCGATTAAAAATGCATATGCTAACGCGCCAAAACAGATAATAAAAGGTAAATTCTGTTTGTAATTGCGTATTTTAGGTAACTCCCGAACTATAGTGAGGTAAGTAATCATAGTGACTAACAAAGGAGTAAAAGTCCAAGGTCCAGGAGTCAAATAGCCGCTTTGGTAGTCAATGATACGCCGAATTAGGGCGCCGAAAAACCAGATCCAAAAAGTAAAGCCGATATATAATGCTGGAGCACGAAAGTACAAAAATAAGCCGACAGCAACCGAACTCAAGGGAAATAACAAAATCAAGAATTTGCCCAAGCCGGCTAAAAGAAACAAAGACAAAAAACCGATCCAGCTAAAGATTGCTTTCCAAGCTGTCGTCGGACGAAAAAGTAAGCTAAGAAATTTTTGTTGCTTTAAACTATTACGAATCGAACTTGGCATAAGAGCAGTAGAGAATAAGTTATGACGATCGCTGGTGAGCTATTAGGAAAAGTGACGCTCGGTTGCGATCTATCGAGTCGTCACTTGATTTTAAACCCTTTTAACCTCTGTACTTGCTCGCAGAACCAGATATAGAGTTCATTTTTTGACTTTGTTTCAATTGTAAGTTTTGTTGATATATCTTCAAGCTTTGTCGGGCAATACAATTCCAGCTATATCGCTGAGCGGTAGCGCGAGCATTTTGTCGCAAACGTTCGAGATAATTTCGATCTTCGATCGCTCGTTCTAAAGCCCGCTCGAGACCAATGCGATCGCGTAATGGAACTACAATAGCATCATGACCATCTTTGACTGTCTCTAAAGCTGCTGAATGAGCTGTGGTTATGGGAGCTAAGCCACAAGCCATTGCCTCAAGTAGAGATAGGGAGAAGCCTTCCGAAAGAGTGGGAAACAGTTTAATCTGATGTCCTCGAAGTAGAGTGGGTAATGTTTCATGAGTGTAACGCGGTATAATGGTAATGCGATCGCAAACCACGGGATCGAAGTCTGCATAAATAGGCTCAATACTGGGACATTCACGACACTCTGTCCCCAAAAAAGTCATTTCTACGTTAGGGTATTTTAGTAATATGGCATTAATAGCTGGCGAACCATATTTAATGCCCTTTCGAGGAATGTAAGTACCTATTTGAGCGATGCGTATGGTGTCTTGTGGGTTGAGCGACAATGATTCGAAAGGTAGATTGAGAAACGTTTCGGGAATTCCGTTAGCAACTAGATGAATATTTTCAGCTTTAACACCTAACTTATCAGTCACATATTCCCGTTCCTGACGATTGAGCAAATAAACCAAATCTGCGCTTTTTAAAGATGTGGCTATTTCTGAGAGGTAGATACTTCCCCGATACAAAGGATATTTCCAGCTTAACTTTGCATTTCCTTCACGAACATCTTTGACATACTGTTGATGCAAAAGATGTTCTAATCCATGACTTCTCGTAACCAACAAAGGAGGTTTAATGCTGAATTTTTGCAAAACTTGTACCCAGAACCAGATATCTCCTGTAGAGGCATCAACTATATCTAAACCAGATTTTGCTGATATTGATGCAATACGAGCGGCTACGAATTCGGGAAATAGAACTCTTTTAACTAGACGATGCATTCTTTTAGGAAGATCGTCCATAGAAAGATAATGTACTTCATGACCCAGCTTTTGATATTCCGCTCCTAGCTTGGCGATACTTCCGGCAGCCCCAGAATTAGGGTCGAATTTTTCATGAATGGTAAGCAGAATTTTCATGCTCTGAGATTAGATTTAATCGACATTATTAATTTTCGATAGCTATTGTTTCGGAATTAGATGTCTAAGTTCCATTGAGAAACATCAAAGCCATAAATTCGATCTAGTTTTTGTAAATCGTCTTTCAACTCTGCTAAGATATGTTTTTTTTGTTGGTTAGATAGCTTGAGATAGTATTGATTTTTTTTACCAAACAAGTTATGAATTGCCTGCTTGCAATTTGTCGGCAATTTACATGCTAGAGAGCGAATATTTTTTTTCATCGGTATATTCAATCCATACCAATTTATTCTAATTTTTTTGTTATTGCTATCGTTATAAATGCTGGACAAATTTTGAAACTCGTAGCCGGGATCTATATCTAAAAAACAACAGACTTTTCGCATTAATGTCACAGGTTTTTGTTTTAGATCGCTAAAATTTAGTAGCAGAATGCTATCGCTAGGAAATCTTTGATAATATGGGGCTATCTGCATCGAATATCTAGATGTATCAAGAATTTCGCGGTCTAGCGCCTCAACTGTGGAATCAGGTATTGCTTTGCTTTTATAGGCTATGCCATGGGAATAGTGAGACTCTATTCTTTTTAAAGGATTTCTCAAGATATAAATAAATTTGAAGTTGACAAATTCTTTGTACTTGGCTATTTGTTCGGCAGCATTTAAAACATTTTCTAGAGTAACTCTGGTATAGCTTACTGAGGCTTCAATTGCTATTTTATGTGTACTGGGATCCCAAGTCCATAAACTTTGATAATAATCAAATCCTCTAGATAGACGACTTTGGTAAGAAAAAAAATCAGGTTCTTTATTGCTACAGGGACATACTTGTGGATGCTGCGCCAAATAATTAAATAAGCTGGTTGTTCCCCCTTTCATCGTGCCGATAATCAAACCAAAATTGTCAATTTTCATTATTTTTAAGATTTAGAGTAACATGACTAAATCTGCTCGTACATTTAAGTTTTTATTTGCCATTTAGAAATGTCAAATCCATGTATATCCTGCAATTTGTCTAAATCGGATTGTAGTTCGCTCAAGACTGAAATTTTCTGTTCTGGGGATAGTCTAATATGGTCTTTGACTTGACGACCAAAAATACTGCGAAATAGCTTTTTTTGTTCGATAGGTATCTTCTCGCTTAAAGTCTTCATAGTTTTGGTTTTTCTGATTTTATACCATCCAGGCAATTTAATCGTCGTTCTAGATTCTCCCCGATTGTGAATCGTGTTGAGATTGTCAAAATTATACGTATCGTCTATAGCCAAAAACTGACAAATTTTTTGCAATACGGCTTGAGGTTTTTGCTTTAAATCTACAAAATTCAAGAGTAAAATTTTCTCGGCAGCAAACCTTTGATAGTATTCCTCAATCTGCATGGCATATTTACTGGTTTCTAAGACTTCGCGATCGATTCCACCAGCTAGGCTTTTCGCCGTTTCTCCAAAACCCCAGGCACGACCATGAGTATAGTGCGATTCGATTCGATCTATAGGATTTCTCAGAATGTAAATGAATTTAAAGTCAACATTGTTATCGATCCTGTAGTGATATATATTTTCTGCTGCATTGAGAAATTGAGGGTGAGTAACTCTGGTATATGCGGTAGAAGCTTCGAGAGCTATCTGGTGATTAGCTCTGTCCCAATCCCATAGACTTTGATAATAGTCGAAACCTTTGGCTAATTTAGCTCGATCCGAGAAGAATTCTGGCTCTTTTTCAATACACGGTGAAATGGCTGGATGCTCTGCTAAGTAATTGAACAAGCTAGTAGTTCCGCCCTTCATAGTTCCAATAATTAAAGCGAAATTATTTATTTGCATTTTGGTGTTTTAGTCAGTCTGCGATTCCTGTTAAATCTTCATCTTTCATCTTTCTCAGTTTTATCCCGTCTTTTTAGCTGTTAACCCCCTATAGTGGTAGCTTTCTTGATAAGCAATAGAAGTCAAATATTTTATGTATTTGTAGACTAGGCTAGCTGGCATAAACCCTAAAAAGCTATGGAGAATTGTATATAATTTGGCACCGTTTTTTAGCATAGAACTATCGGGACGGAAAGAAGGATACAGGGTAATGGTTTTTCTTAACAAGTTTAAGTATTGCTTGAGACTGAGGTGAATACTGCCAAACAGCGCGACCCTAAAACAAGCATAAGCCAAAGCTTTTTGGAATTTATCTGATAATTTATTTAGTTTTTGCAGCTTTCTTTCTACTTTTTCAATCACTAATAAACGATGAGTCCATAGTTTACTCTTATCAGCAGAAATTTTGCGATCGCTATTATAATATCTATATACTGTAAAGCAGTCAGGCTGATAAACAAATTTAACTCCATCTATAGCTAAATTTAGAAAAAAATCTATGTCTTGCGCCGCTTGAAGATTTTCGTCCCATCCCTCACTGTTAGCTATTGCTTGACGTTCGATCAAAGGACTAGCAGTTTGAATAAAATACTCAAAAGATAATAGAAATTCCAGCATATCATCATGAGGTCCACAAGTTTGAAGTTCACTGGAGTAACTAGTTCCATCCGTTGAGTAATATTTGCAGATTACATTTCCATAAACTAAATTGGCATTTGTCTTTTCTAAGCAACGAACCTGCTTTTCTATTTTTTCAGGTAATAGATAATCATCAGCATCTAGATACTGAATATATTGACCGCTTGACAGAGCAAAGCCTCTGTTTCTGGCATGATTGCCTCCTCTATTCTGTCCAGTTTCCCAGATCACTCGATCTCCATAGCTTTTGATAATTTCTAAAGAATTATCGGTAGAACCATCATCAATGATAATAATTTCTATATGAGAATAAGTTTGATTTAAGCAACTATCAATTGCTTCTTTAATCCACTCGCTTTTGTTATAACACGGTATAATTACAGATACTAGTTTGTTCATATTGTTCTACCCAATATTCTGCCCAATATAATAAATTGCTAAAACTGTTATAGACTATTTATTTATTAACCTCAATCATTTAGCAGATACAAATAGTAGATTAAGATAAAAGTATTATCATTCACTGCTGGCTAGGAAATAAAAAAAAATTATAGCTCTGTTCGATAAGATATCTCCTATACTTAAGTTGCCTTGAACGGGATAGAGTCTAGCTGCCTGACATAAACACAAATGACTCAAAACCATATTCGGCGCTGGTTTTTCCGTCCAACCTCAAAGCAAACACCCGATTCTAGTTAAATATTCACTCTACTGCAAGCCACAAACTTAGCCACTGTAAAAATTCCGCTTTGGGGGAAACTAGAAGTTTTACATCGATATATCAAACAGTCTAGGCTAGAATTCCGAGTTCAAACTCGTTCGAGTACTTTAGCTGGTTGCGGTGACGACTCTAATAACTCTTTTCGAGCTGCAAATTGCTGACGGGCGTGACGATAGGTAAGATAGGGATTTAATACTTTTTTATCTAATACCCTCAAAATTTTACGCAAGTATTTAGGATTTAAGCCTAAGCTAAGACGACGGCTGAGTGGTGTAATAATTTGCTCTCTCCGCCGCCATCCCAACTTTTTATATTTGCTTTTGAAGTAACCATCGATTTCTAAGTTCCACTTTTGGCGTAAATGTTCCAAACTGTTTACAGTCCAGGCATCACTCCAACGAAGCATAAAATAGTGAATGTCTGTCCAGTCGAGAGAACCTTGGACGTAGGTCATTATCGAGTTGGGTTCGAAGTAAACGGTTTCTCCAGCTGCAGTAACCGTCATACAAAAATCGAGATGTTCTTTAGTGTTGAGCATGGCTTCATCAAAAGTACCGACGCGCTCGAAGACATCACTACGCACTAGCATACAGTGAAATTCTGTTAGTTCTGTAGGCATTTGCTTGAGTCTCGGTCGTACTTCCGCTACTTTCTGACCTTGTTTGTACATTTTTTCACGGATATGCAGCTTACCATGAACATCAGTGACAATGTGAGATTCTCCGCCAGCAAAATGAACTATTTCGTGTAGCGGTAGATTTTGACACATTAAAGGTCCGACTATTGCTGCTCCTGTCTCTTCAGCACAGGTAACGAGAGGCTGTAGCCAGTTTGAGGTTAAAATCACATCATTATCCATAAAAACTACGTATTTGGTCTTGACGTAGCTCAAACCTAAATTTCGAGACGTATTAGGAGAAAGATAATGGTTAGAGCGCACTAGTTGGAAATTTTTAGTTTGCGCCTGCTCTTGAAGATATCGTGCTATCTTAGGAGGCGAATTACCGTCTACATAGACTAGCTGGAACGGAATTTTGGTATGTTCGTAAATACTTTCTAGAGAGTCTTGAGTACAGCTAAAGCGTTCGCGGGGGACTACCACGATAGTTACTTGAGGTTTTTTGTCTGGAGAATGGGTCATAGTTTCAGCTATTGAATTCAGCATGAGTTAGTTGTTTGAATTAAAAGGGTAGTACTTTAGCGAGTAGAGATTAAGCTACTAGTAGTCGTTCGAATTTCAGACTATCTGTTTCTGAGGACAATAGTTTTCGGTAAATTTCGATTAACTCATCATTGAGCTTTTCAATGTCATATTTAGCTTCGACTCTGGCGCGACCGGCTTTACCCATTACCGACCAGTATTCTGGATGTTTGATGAGATAAGAAAGCTTGTCTGCGAGTGCTTCAACATCTCTTTCTGGAACGAGAAACCCCGAAACTCCATCGAGTACTAACTCTGGTATCCCGCCGTGTTTGGTACTGACAACAGGTAATCCCATTGCCATTGCCTCTTTTAAAGTATTAATCGGAGCATCACTATCTCCGCTAGTTGCCTTGATGCAAGGAGCAAGAAATAGGTGGGAGCGATCTAGTATGGCGATAATTTCTTCCTGGTGTTTGGCTCCTGAAAATTTGACAAAATGCTCGATTTTAAGTTTTTCTACTAATTCTTGCAAAGTTGCTTTTAAAGATCCATCGCCGACGATTTCGTATTCGATGTGTTGAAATTTTGCTGCCAGTTTAGCAACGGCACGTATACCATATTCAATTCCTTTTTTTTCTACCAACCGCCCTACGGTAATCAGTCGAATTTTGCCATCAGGAGCTAAAAACCGAAGTTTATAGGCAAATTTACTACAGTCTATTCCCGAACCGTGAACGATAATTTTCTGGGGATTGCAGCCTAGCGAAATTGCTCTTTGTTTGAAAAATTCGCAGTTAGCTATAAACAAATCTGCCTCGGCAAATAGTCGCTGGTACACTCGGCTGTCTTGTTTTTGAATATAGCAACTAACATCAAAGCCACGAAAAGTAACGATGAAACGACCTTGAAGTAAACCACAGTCACGAAAAATCTGAGCTATCGGACCTAACTGACCGAATTGACAGTGTACTATGTCATAAGAGCGATTGCTAAGAAGCCCGATTGCTTGGTAAAACAAGCGTAAAGAATATGCAGCTCTACCATATTTAAAAATATTAAATAGAGGCAAACAAGTTAGAGAACCTCGTCTCAAATATGTTAACCATAACCCTATAGCTTTGAGAACTCGCCAGAAATAGTTTTTGGGTAAAGAAGGGGAATAATGGGTCCGTTCTAAAAGCCGATACTCTTCTACGATAGGGTGAATTTTATTCAAATTATCTTCTCGGTGAAGAATTCCGATAGGATGAATGTGAACTTCATGTCCCCGTTTCAGTGTCCCGATGATTTGATTGATAATAAAGGTTTGCGATAAAACTGGAAAGGATTCAACGATATAAGCAATTTTCATAACAACTCATTTCATTTTATGTGAAGAGCGGTATTGGAGCTAATGTAATCAGTGCTAACTTCGATAGAAAGCTAAAAACGTCGAGCATATCTATTAAGATACCGCTCGCTGACAAAGACTTCTTAAAAATTTCACGATATTTTTCCCATCGTAGTTTGAGTTAATTATCAACTTGAGTTTACCGTATCGTTAATAAAATAGTTTATTTCCCAGCGCCGTTAGCGAATTATGGCTTGTAAGCTATGAGATGTTGCAATGCCTTTGCCTTATCTTCCCTATCGCTAAATCGCAGCTTGATATCAAGTAAATTCATGCTGCATTTGATGATATTTCCAAAGTTCACCTCGTTGCTTCAATAATTCTTCATATGTGCCTTGTTCGACAATTTGCCCCTTTTCTAGGACGACTACTTTATCTGCCTGGACGATTGTAGACAGTCGATGGGCGATCGCAATAACGGTTCGATCTTGGGAAAGCTTGTCTAAAGATTCCTGAATTAGTCGTTCGGTAATGGAGTCTAAAGCACTAGTTGCTTCGTCGAGAATTAAAATTTCGGGATTGCGCAACAGAGCGCGAGCGATCGCAATACGCTGTCTTTGTCCTCCCGATAGCCGCACGCCGCGATCGCCGAGTACGGTATTGAATCCTTCAGGCATCGCTTGAATAAAAGACCAAGCATTAGATTGCTTGGCTACTTCAATGATTTTTTCTTCGTCTACCTCCTCTAATCCATAAGCAATGTTGTATTTTACTGTGTTGTTGAAGATAAAAGTTTCCTGACTGACTACAGCCATTCTACGACGTAGAGAATTAATCTCTAATTGACGCAGACTGATGCCGTCGATTAGAATTTCACCACTATTAGGGTCGTAGAATCGAGGAACTAAGTCCGCTAATGTAGTTTTACCCGCACCGGAGGCTCCAACCAAAGCAGTAGTTTTGCCTCTTTCAATCGATAGAGTAATATTTTTTAGCACCAAATCTTCTTCTGGCTCGTAGCTAAAATCTACCGAGATAAAATCTATTCCTCGCTTCAATCCAAAAAATTGAATCTCGCCATTTTTAAGATAGGTTTTATTGTCTTTCCTCAATAGTTCTTTAAGATGCTCGATCGAGCCTCGAAAACGACTTAAATGTTCTCTCTTAGCATTAATTTGGGAAACTAAAGGCATCATTCGAAACAAGACGAACATAAATGTCAGCAGTGAAGCTGCCTTAAACTCTCCCCCAACGATAAATAAATTGAATGCCACGATAACCATGACGATTAAAATCGTGCTGGCTACTGCTTCAGCTATGGGCTGTACCAATGATGAAATGGTAGCGACTTTGTCTTCAGTATTGATGATGTTTCTACTGGCTCGGTAGAATCTTTTTTGTTCGTATTCTTGGGTTGCCGAGGCTTTGACAGTTCGAATTCCATTAATAAATTCAATAGCAACCGAAGCCAGTCTGCCATTTGCTCGAGGTACGGCGAAACTTGCTTCGCGGACTCTGGCGATTAATTTAGACAGTCCTACAGATAGTAGAAAATAAAGCATCAATGCAGCCACGCTCAGTGACCAAGAGATCCAAAACATGGAAACTACGTAAGCCAACATAGTAGAAGTACGAGTAATCAGCCCAGAGTAGATGTCAACAGCAGCTTTAAGCTGATTGATTTCTGTAGTGATGCTGTTAATTAGTTCTCCCGAGCGACTGCTGGAATAATAGCTCAGGCTCAAACTTTGAAATTGATCGAACAAACGTTTGCGAATGCGATCGCATAAATTAGATTGAGAAAGCCTGAGATTATAGGCTCCAATGTACTGTAATGAGGAGCGTAACCATACAGCGCCTAGAATCAGCGCAGATAGGCGATAAATTCGCGCCCCTGCGGTCGCCTCAGTCGCCAATACCCAAACATCGAACCATCTGATGCCTGTTTGTATGGGGGGTTCGTTGGGGTTGGTCAAACCTTGTAAAAAAGAAGCAATTAAACCTACCGTAGCTCCTTCAAAAACTGCAGCAAGCAAAGTACAGGTCAATGCTAGAATAGCAATCTTACGAAAATGTTTGAGTTCGCGCAGAATTATGGAGTTATCTCGCCAAAATTCGGTCGCTTTTACTAAGTTACCTAATAAAAAAGCAAATTTAAAGCTTATTAGCATTCTTACACAGTAAAGTTAAAATTAATAGGCACCAAAACTAGAAAATACTCTAGGTACGCTCATCAGTAAGATTTTTAAATCTCTTTTCAAAGTCCAGCCTTGGAGATACTCTAGATCGCAATTAGTAACTGCATCTAACTCTAATAAATTAGAGCGGTTTTCTACTGACCAAGCACCTATAATTCCAGGTAATACATTCAGTCTTTCTTTTCTGGTTTCTCCCAAGCCTAAAGCATCATTTAAAGCCCAGGGACTAGGTCCTACCAAGCTGAGTTCCCCTTTAAGCACGTTCAACAATTGAGGTAATTCATCAAGACCGTATTTATGCAAAAACTGTCCGATTGAGGTAATGGGGAGCTCCTCTTCTCGCTGGTACAACCCTCGATCCGTGCTCGAGAGCTGATGGTGCTGAGGTTGGGCATCGATGACCATCGTGCGAAACTTATAAATTTTAAACAGCTTGCCTCTTTGGCCGACCCGCCATTGACGAACGAAAATCGACCCCGGTGAGGAAATTTTCATGAGTGCGGCAACCCCTAGCAGGATAGGACTGAGTATCAGCAGTAAAATGGCAGCACCACACCAGTCCATAACTCTTTTAAATTGCCAGTAAAAGCTTTTTTGCCGTTGCAGAATTTTTGGATTAGAGGGAATACGCAAAAAAATTTGTTTGTTGGTTTCGAGACAGGCATCAGCCCAAACTTTTATTCCCGTTTCTCCCAGCTTGGAATCGACACAAACTTGCTCTACAGAAGAGCGTTTCAAGCATTCTCTCAGCCACTGTTGGCGTTTTAAAGCTGGTAATATGAAGTTCTGGCGATCGCTTGTTTTTTCAATCCATAGCTTTTTTTTGCGCCATTTTAGACTACAAGGAGGCAAGTGATTATTAGTTACTCGAGTGGGAGCTAAGTCCAGATTTAAAAGTTTAGATGTGGTTAGCAAGATATTGTCAGTCATATTCGATCTTTGTGAAATTTTTACACTGTTTCGGGCAACAAATAGCGTTTTTGTTTCCTGTACTGTTTTACTACTTCTTTAGAGTCATTGGCGACTACTCCTATGACATTTAACTTATCCAGCAAACCAACAGCCTGAAGCAGTTCTGAAGCTTTTACTTGATTGAGACGAGTCATCAAAATTGTTCCATCACAGCAAGAGGCAACTTTGATTGCATCAGCCATTCCAATTGCTGGAGGTGTATCGATTAAAATTAAATCGTATATTTCTTCATAGTTACGAATTAACTGCTTAAATTTAGAGGAATTTAATAACTTGACTGGGTCGGGAGTTTTAGAACCAGCAGTCAACACATCAATTTTTTCCTCGACCGAAGATAAGTTTTGGAGATGAGGAACTACAGTTTTATCACTTAAAAAGTCAGACAGCCCGCAGTCATTATCGAGCTCAAACTTTTGATGCAAGGTAGGGCAACGTAAATCGCCATCGATAATTAAAACCTTATGATGATGGCGAGCGACGCTTAATGCCAAACCCATAACTAAGGTGGATTTTCCTTCTCCTTCTGTGGGACTAGTTATGGCAATAGATTTAAATGGTGATTCGAAACCCACTAGTTGAATGTTTTCATAAATTAAATCTAGAGATTCCCGAAAAGGTGGCCAGCGAATCAGGTCTTGTGGCTTAGTCGAGCGAGAGGACAAAAATGGAAGTCCTACGGTAAAAGGATGGTTCTGAGAGGGCAATAGACTAGGAGCAGTACCTAAAATAGGCAGATCTATTTGTTCTTGAAGCTGCTTTGAGCTGTAGATTCGATCGTCTACAGCTTCTCTCAAAAAAGCACTTACTCCTCCCAAAAAGGTAGCTACAACGACACAAATAAGTATTTCTTGCAGGGTAGTCGCTCCCGTCTCTTCTCCCAATTGCGGTGGTTCGACTACTTGCCAATTAAAGCCACCGCGATCGATTTCGATACCCAACTCTTGTTTGGCAGTGAGCAACATCTGCAATGTATCTCTTTTGGTCTGTAACTCTTGAGCCAAGTTAGCGTATTGAGCGATTATATCGGGGAACTGGTTGAGTTGTTGTCTCAATTTTTGCTCGGTTGCGGCCAAAGCGCGATCGCGCTCTTCAATTGCTGCTAGGTCTGCTTTAGCTTCAGTTAGATTTTGGATTAACTCTGTATCGGAATCAACTTTTTGTTGTTGGGGTGAAATTTCCGGTAGAGATCCTTGGGGAGTTTTGCCTAAGATTCTTTCAGCTTCTTGTCTTAACTGAGCTTGTTTGTTATTTCTTCTGGCGATTAAATCTTGAATTATGGGATTATCTTCAGTAAATCTATTTCTTTCGGCTGCTAACTGAGTTTCAATTTCTTGTAGTCGATCGAACAAAAGTTGATAGGTAGAGGACTGACTGAGACGAGATGCTGTCTGGGTACTATCAGGAGATAGATCGAATACTTGCTGTAGTTGTTCGACCCGACCTTTGGTAGCTTGATATTCTGCATTGAGAGTCGTTCTTTCTCGTTCGATATTATCCAGCATTTCTGTCAAGGTGGTGGCTTTTTGTTCGGGAGCGATCAGACCGTATTGATTCCGCAACTCTTTCAATTCGGCTTCGGCTTGGGCTATAGTTCTTTTGGCTTCGGGAATTTGGTTGTCAATAAAGCTGAGTCCTTCTTGAAGTCGTTTCTGTTGTTGCTCTAAGTTGTAGTTGAGATAAACTTCTCTGATAACTTCTAAAACTCTTCGGGTCTTTTCGGGATCTTCGTCAGAATAAACTACTTCAAAAATTTTGGTGTCTGTATTTTCTCCTTCCTCTTCTTTTTCTACTAAACGATCTAGAATGAGAGATTTTTTGATAGTTTTGACGCTTATCTCCGGATATTCAGCTTGTAATTTTTCAACTGCCTGCTGCAATAATTCGGAGCTACGCATTAAATTAAGCTGGGTAGCATAGTCAATTTGGATGTCAGAATCAGCAAAGGTTTGTTCTGCGTCTCCAGTATTTCTATTTCCTTGATAGTTGGGCTCGACCAAAAGCTGCATATAGCTTTCGTAGGTCTGAGCTTTGCTTAAGGTCAGCGGGATTGCCGCAGCTAAAACTCCAACAAAAACTCCTGCGAACCAAAACCGGCGTCGCCAGAAAATTTCAAACAGTTTACCGTAGCCTAAATCTCCGTGTTCTTCTTCCCAGTTAACTCGCTCCATTAATTTACCTCCACTAAAGCGCGATCGCTTTCTAACTCTAGGTTAAGTTCTAAACTGTCAATGATAGATTTACCGCAAAACTCTTCGATCGTTTTTCTGACTCGTTCGAAAAATACTGCTTCGGAGAAATTATTAACTGCATGAGCCCGAATTTGATAGTAATCCCACTGCTGTTGCTCTGCGTAAAACAAAGCTGCTTGAAGAGCTTCAGGAGATTGGGGTTTAAACAAAATTCCTGTTTCTCGATTTATTTGGGTGTCGAGAATCCCTCCGGCTCCATAAGCTACTACTGGCGTACCACTGGCATTAGATTCAATAGGAACTAAACCATAATCTTCTAGAGCCGTGATTACCACTGCTTTGGCTTTCGCCATTAAGTGAGTGCGCCATTCATCGTTTACAAATCCTAGAAATTTAATGTTATCTAGAGCTTTGGCTTGCAGACGTTTTCGTTCCGGTCCATCACCAATGATTACCAAGGGTAACCCCAACCAGTTAAATGCTTCAATTGCAATATCTAAACGTTTATAACTTATCATTCGGGAGGAAATAAGATAAAAATCTTCCTTCTTAGCCGAAAAGATGAATTTTTTAGTATTTATAGGATAGTTAATTACTAAAGATTTTCTAGAATAAATTTTTTCGATACGTCGGGCTACTGTCGAAGAATTGGCGATGTATAAATCTGGTTCTTGTGAGTAAATCAAGTCTGCTTGTCGTAGTGATTTAAGTACGGGTTCGAGCAATCGCGAATACTTTTTCAGGCTGCCGTATTCCTCTAAATAGGTACGAGTATCCCATAAAAAACGAGTAATGTTGTGACAGAAGCAAATATGCATCGCTCCCGGTCGTTTCTTTACCGCTTTAGCAAAGCTAGAGGTACTGCTAATAATTAAATCGTAGTCTTGAAGGTCTAAAAATCGAAATGCTGGGTAATACAGAGGAGCAAAAATTCGAAAGCTTTTTCTGGTGCCGGGAACTTGCTGTAGAAAAGTTGTCTTGATGGGGCGATCGCCTAAGTCTATTGTCCTTGATAAATTATATACGGAGGTATAGACATCTGCTTGGTGAAAATACTTACACAGCAATTCAAATACTCTTTCAGCACCGCCCCTTTGAGTTAAATAATCATGTACTAACGCTACTTTCATTTAAACTTCTCGACTCTAAATTTCATGTCTGATAACAGAATTTACAACTAAAGTCGAGTCCTCCATACTGTTGGTAAATTTGACAAAATATCTTGTTGAAATCTTTATCTCCAGAGCAGTTAGACCATTGTAAACTTAATTTTATTAAGTTATGGTAAAAAACTAGTTATTATAACCGAGCCATTCGATCTACCCGCTCTTGGTCAATATATCTAAGAAAACTGGAAACAGAAGTATTTCTATAGGATTTCTAGGTAACTGTAAAGTGATCTGAAAGTCACCAATAACCAACAAAAGCATCAAAAGATACTTGAAAAAAAAGCCAAATGATGTACTTGATACAATAGTTGCGAATGACAAAGGCTAAAATTATCGACAACGTAAGACAGAAGATAAGCAAACTCTACTATGGTTCTAGCCTTTACATGCCAAAATTAGCACGAGTACACTTCAAATATACTCATAAGATTACTCATAAGATTCTATTGTTATCTTCTATTTTTGTTATCTGTACTAAGGAGCTTGGTAATTTCAGGTGATACATACAATACTGCAAGCTTTACGACGTATACAATTAAAGCCTCTAAAGAAGTAATTATTCATTCAGCACTGCTCGAGCGAGGTACCCCCCGATAAGTTGTTGTAAACTGAGCAATTTTTGACTTATTGTTAATCTTCATAGCTAAAATAATGATTAATAATTACTATGACTTTGACCGAGCAATCTCAATAATTGACGAAGTTATCAAACCCTATTATTTAAATAAGATACAAGAGATTATACTCAGACAAGTTTGGGAAGGAAAAACGTATTCCGAAATTGCCACTAGCTTTAACTATGATATGGAGTACGTCAAAACCAAGGGGTACGAATTATGGAAATTGCTCTCAAAGTCATTTGGTACTCAAATCAGCAAGAGTACTTTCGTTCCTTTCATGAGAAATCAGATCGATACTAGAACCAAAAGTAAGCTAACATCTTCTCAAAGCTCTCAAAAGGCAGTTTGGAACACTATAGTATTGAGCAATAGGGAGCTTTATTGGATGACTGCTCCTGAGGTTTCTAGTTTTGAAGGTAGGGGATTAGAATTAGCTTGGTTAGATACCTGGAGTCAAAACCCTAACTGCCGATGTATCGTGGTTTCAGGTATGCATGGTTGCGGCAAAACTAGCTTAGTCACCAAATTTGCCAAGCAGGTAAGCGATCGCTTTGAGTATGTAATTTGGTTTTCTCTAACAGATGCTCCTTCAGTAAAATTGTTGCTAAATAACTATCTACAAATTTTTACCTCTAGTTTGAATATAAAAACAGATGTGAGTTCCGAAAGTCTCCATCATTTACTAGCTAACGTTCTCAATTATCTACGCCAATATAGATGTTTATTAATTTTAGATGAGTTACAGGCAATACTCGAAGTAGGAGATTATACTATCTCATACCTTCAGGGATATGAAGAATACGGACAGTTACTTCGTTGTCTAATTTCAACTCAGCATCAAAGCTTATTAATTACGACTAGCTGCGTTAAACCTAAAATACTCAACTACTATTCGACCGATCGCGTATTCTTTCTCAATCTTCAAGGACTTCAACAATCAAGCATTATTAAGATATTTAGTAAAAGGTTAAAAACTAATTTAACCGAATTTCAATGGCAAAACTTAAGTAAATACTGTATGCATAACCCATTACTGCTAAGTATTGCCATCGGCAGTATGAAAAATTTGTTGCCAGAAGATATCGAGCTGGTATTAAAAGACATTTTTCTATTAAAAGAAATAGAACAGTTATTAGAGCAAGAGCTAAACTATCTATCTCTTTTAGAGAAAGAAATTGTCTATATCTTAGCCATATGCTGCTGCGAAAGTAGTATTGATGCTTTAAATGAAATTATTTCTTGCTCTCAATCTTCATCTCAAAAGTTAGAAAGTTTAAACTCTCTAAAAGACCGCTATTTGATCTTTCAAAAAAAAGATAACTATATTCTGCAACCGTTAATTAAAGATTTTGCCAGACGTAAATTAGTAAATTTAGCTATCCAAAACTAATTTTTAAGTTAACTTACAAAATATGCAACAGCGTAAAATTCTTTTTATCGACCATACGGCTGTCTTGGGAGGAGCTGAACTCAGTTTGTTAGATTTGGCAGCTGCCTATCGCCATCAAAGTAAGGTGTTGCTGTTTGCCGATGGAGTTTTGCGATCGCGTCTCGAAAGTGTAGGAGTGGAAGTAAAAGTTATTGAAGTCTCAGAAAAAGTATTAAAAATTCGTGCTTCTGGAGGTTTAAACGCACTTAAAACTATACCAGAATTATGGTTGCTGGCTGGGATCGTCGCCGAAGAAGCCAAAAAATTCGATTTGATTCACGCCAATTCTCAAAAAGCATTTGTCGTTGCTGCATTAGCAACTTTAAGAAATAGTCCTCCTGTAGTTTGGTACCTACACGATATTTTGACGGCACAACACTTTAGCGCGATCAATCGTCGGCTCGCAGTTACTTTGGCAAATAGATTTGCAGCTAAAGTATTAGTTAACTCTCAAGCTACGGGTAAAGCTTTTGTGGCTGCTGGAGGTAAGAAAGCTTTAACCAGCCTAGTTTATAATGGCTTCAACTCAAAACCGTTCGATCGCGTAACTACTCAAGAGGCACGACAGTTGCGCGAAAGCTTAGGGCTTGAAGATGTCCCAGTAGTAGGGCTATTTAGTCGTCTATCCTATTGGAAGGGACAGCATATTTTACTCTCAGCTCTGAAAGAGTTGCCTCAAATTCATGCTTTGTTTGTCGGAGATGTTTTGTTTGGCGAAGAAGAATACTTTACCTACTTGAAAAACTTAGCTGACGAACCCGAACTCAAAAATCGCGTTCATTGGTTGGGATTTCGCGATGATATACCTAGCTTAATGAAAGCCTGCGATGCGATCGTTCATACCTCTACCGAACCAGAACCCTTTGGCAGAGTTATAGTCGAAGGGCAGCTAGCTCGACGCCCTACAATTGCTTCTGCTGCCGGAGGAGCATTAGAGCTCATTGAAGATGAGATTAGTGGCTTGTTATTTCCTCCAGGAGACGCGATCGCTCTCAGTAAACAAATCCAAAAAGTAATTGGCAATCGCGATTTTGCCGATGCTTTAGCCGAACGGGGATATAACAGTGCTAAAGCTAAGTTTAACCTGGAAACAATCTTAACCAGCTTTGAAGAAGGAATATCTAAAATTTAAATTATACAAGTAATCTACGTAAATCTAATTGAGATAACTATAGCTTGTTAGTTTCCCTCCTATTAGTGGGTATTTTAAAATAGCCGTGTACGTAAAAATATTATCCAACTAGTTAGCTGGCGATCGAACTTAGGTTTAAAAGGAAGGAAGAGATGTCTAATAATAATTTAAAACAAGCTATAGGATTTTTTACAGCAGCAGTTGATGCAATTTTAATATATAATTTCAGTCAAGATTTATCAGATATCAAATTATTTATTTTAAGATTACTATTGACAATTTTTATTAGTGCGGGCGTTTGGTTAGTCATATGCTTTGTAATCGACAAAGTTAGTATCAATGAATAAAACAATTCATTAGTTGGTATATCTTTAAAGTTTTTAGAATAAAAAAAGCGGGATGTTATAGCAATAAGTTTATAAAACTATCACAAATTTACTTTGTAAGGCAAAACTAAGTGACAATAAGCTCGATGTTATAACTATTGTTGATAATGCTATAAAATCAAATTACTGAGTAGTAAAAATATTCATCTTTAACCTTTTATAGTTAGTTGCCTATTATGACGTAAAATTAGTTTAATTCTTGAAACAATTTAAAAAATAAAATACTAGCTCGCTTTTTTTCCAATAGATCTATTTATGAATGATTGGAAATTTAAACCGCCAGAAGAATCAGAGTTGGGCGATCGCGATGTCGTTTTAGAATCGACTCATCTAGAAAATCGACGCATTGCTTTACTAGTTACAGGCAGTATTGCCGCTCTCAAAGCACCCTTAATTGCTCGGACGCTGCGCCGCCACGGTGCGGATGTAGTGGCTTTTGCCTCTCCTGAAGCTCTAAGATACACTACCATCGATGCTTTAGAGTGGAGTACGACTAATTCTGTAATTACCAAGCTAACTGCCGCTGCCGAGCATCTTAGTGATGACAATCCCTTTGCTGCCTATCTAGTCGCTCCCGCAACCTACAATACTATTAACAAAATCCGCTACGGGATCGCTGACAGTGTAGTTACTGCGGCAATCGGTTCGGCGATTGGGAGAATGGAGCGAGGTAAAACCGAGGTTTTAATAGCCCCTACCATGCACGGCAGTCTCCATAACTCAATTTTGACTGAATCTTTACAGCAATTAGAAAAAATGGGGATCAGAATGATTCCGCCTCAGGTTGCCAACGGTAAAAACAATTTACCATCGGAAATGGCGATCGCCTCTGAAGTGTGCCGTGCTGTCAGTCGCTCGAGTCTGAAAAATGTTCCTATTTTGGTTACGGGTGGTGCGACTCCAGTACCGATTGACAAGATTCGCCTGCTTACTAATCGCTTTACTGGAAGACTCGGTGCATACTTGACTGAAGAACTCTATCTTAGAGGAGCGAAGGTAAGATTAATTCATGGGCGAGGAAATTATACACCCCCAGACTATCTTCCCTATCAGGTAGTTAACACATACGATGAATACCGAACTAAAGTAATCGAAGAATTACAACAGCATCAACATCAACTGGCAATCTTTTCTGCCGCCGTCGCCGACTATCAACCAGAGCGAGTATATCCAGGGAAAATTCCTAGTGGCGAATACGGGCAAACAATTAACTTGATACCGACTGCAAAAGTTATTGCTGAAGTTCGAGCTAAATTTTCCAATCTATATATGGTGACTTTTAAATATCAAGAAAATGTTTCTCATCAAGAATTAATTGCCATTGCTAATGCTAGATTACAACAAGGTTATCAAGTAATTGTAGCTAATCGCGGCGAAGAAGCAGAGCAGCAAGGAGAACAGATAGCTTACTTAGTAACTCAAAACCAAGAACCACAAAAAGTCGTAGGTAAAAAACAGATTGCAGTGGCGATTGCTAATTTTCTAGAAACTCAAGAATATGAGCGAAGTTAAACTAGACTCTACCGAATATGTCAAACAGACAGCCGAATTGATGGGGTTAGAATTAAACCCAGAGTATCTGCCTGGAGTTATTGCTAACTTCGATCGCCTGACGGAAATTGCAGCTTTGGTAATGGAGTTCGACTTATCTAAAGATCTAGAGCCTGCGCCTACTTTCGAACCATGAATCAGTATCGCGATGCGATCGCTCTATCTCGTACCATCACTAACAGAGAAATTACGGCTAGTGAAATTATTGAAATAACTTTAGCGCAGATTCAACTACGCAACCCCGAACTAAACTGTTTTACTACAGTTCTCGAAGAAGAAGCGATCGCCCAAGCCCAAGCAATCGATGCAGCGATCGCCGGAGGTAATAATCCCGGAATTCTAGCAGGAGTTCCCTTTGCCGTAAAAAATCTGTTCGATATTGAGGGTTTAATCACTCTAGCTGGTTCTAAAATAAATCGCGAACGTCCTCCAGCTACCGCAGACGCAACGGCTATTGTCCAACTCAAACAGGCAGGTGCTATTTTAGTTGGTGCGACCAACATGGATGAATATGCCTATGGTTTTGTTACCGAAAACAGCCACTACGGCGCAACTCGCAATCCTCACGATTTGACTCGGATTGGTGGTGGCTCTTCTGGGGGTTCGGCGGCGGCAGTAGCAGCAGGATTAGTACCTTTAAGCTTGGGTTCGGATACTAATGGTTCGGTTCGCGTGCCTGCAGCTTTATGCGGCGTGTACGGTTTTAAACCGACTTACGGACGGCTTTCTCGTCGGGGAATGGAGTTATTTTCCAGTAGTTTGGATTGTATTGGAGCTTTCTCCAATTCAGTTCGCGATTTGGCAGCAGTTTTCGATATTTTACAAGGGGAAGATTCCCTAGATCCCGCGTGTAGTAAAAAAATACACCAACCATGTCTACCAGAATTAGATCGGGGAATTACGGGGTTGAGAATTGCGATCGCCGACGATTATTTTCAACACGGTGCCGCACCAGAAGCGATCGCTGCAGTCAGTGCTGTTGCTGAGCAACTTCAGGTTACCCGAAGAATTACCCTACCCGAAAGCCAGCGAGCCAAAGCGGCAGCATATATTATTACGGCAGTAGAAGGAGCAAATTTACATCTCCACAATCTACAGTCTCGCCCACAAGACTTCGATCCTGCCACCCGCAATCGCTTTCTAGCAGGAGCATTAATTCCTAGTTCTTGGTACTTACAGGCTCAAAGGTTTCGCCGTTGGTACCGCCAGCAACTGCAACAAATATTTACTAAAGTAGATCTAATTCTCGCTCCCACTACTCCCTGCACTGCTACACCCCTAGGTAGAGAAACAATCAGAATTGACGGAGAAGAAATCTTAATTCGCCCTAATTTGGGTCGATTTACTCAACCGCTTTCTTTTATTGGACTTCCCGTATTATCAGTTCCAATTAAGCAGTCTAACTCGTTACCTTTGGGAGTTCAGCTTATCGCCGCTCCTTACCGCGAATCATTAATCTTACGTCTGGCTGCTGCTCTCGAACTTTTCTAGCGGGTTTAGTGGGAAAAGTGGACGAATTGAGAATTTTGCCTTAAAAAACAGAGAGTAAGATTTATTTGAGCGACAAAAAATGCGATCCCATCCCCCGTAAAAATTGCTGGTTTTTTGACATTTAAATCGTTTGCCAACTGATAACTGGCAACCTTTTTTAGGCTATCGAGCACATAGCTATTTATCTGTTTTTTGCCAGTTTTACCTCAGCTTATGATTGTCTCAGAAATTTACATTTATCCCATTAAATCTTGTCAAGGGATTAAATTGCAACGAGCGAAAGTAATGCCTAAAGGCTTTGTTTGGGATCGAGAAATGATGTTGGTTACTAAAACTGGTAAGTGTCTCACTCAAAGACAGTATCCTCTGTTGGCTAAAGTTCGGGTAAATCTCAATATCAACAATGAAACCATTACTCTGTCTTCAGAAGATGAGAGTGTTCCAGCTTTAACTTTTATTTCTACCCCGGACGGAACAAAAATGGATGTGGAAATCTGGGGAGATCGCACCGTGGCGATCGACCAAGGAGATGAAGCCGCGGGCTGGTTTCACCGCTTTTTGGAATTAGAAGAGGGAAAAGAATGTCGCTTAGTCAGACAATCATTAGATCGTATTCGTTCGGTAGACCGAAAACATTCAGTACGAGATAGCGAACGAGTTAGTCTAGCTGATTCTTATCCCTACTTGTTGACGGCAACTGCTTCTTTAGAAGAGTTAAACCAGCGTATACTTGAGATTAATCAGCAGCCACGACAGGTAGTTTCGATGAGCCGTTTTCGACCCAATATAGTCTTAACTACCGAAACACCTTTTATTGAAGACCGCTGGCAATCGATTCAAATTGGAGAAGTAAAATTTAAAGTGGTCAAACCCTGTAGTCGCTGTATTATCACTACCATCGACCAGAAACGGGGAGAAAAAAACTCACAAAAAGAACCCCTGCGAACTCTCGGTTCTTTTCGACAGTTCAGCGAACAGGGAGTTATGTTTGGCGAATATATGATTCCCCGCAATACGGGAATAGTTCGAGTTGGCGATCGCCTAAAGGTATTAAAAGTTCGCAGTTGAAAATTACTCGTGGCTGGCTAGTATAATCTCGGCTATACAGAAGCTTCTACTTCTTCGGTTACAGATTCTGGTGCTTCTTCCGTAGTTTGGGTTACCGCAGATTTCTGTTTCAACTTCAGGGTTAAATAGCGAATTACATCGTCGCTCAAACGCATCGTTCTTTCTAAAGCGGCAATTTGAGAACCATCTGCTTGAAAGTTTTTTTGAACGTAAATGCCATCGAGATATTTACCAATTGGATATGCCAATCTTCTTTTACCTTTGATGTCTATAGCGATCTCTGCTGCGCCATTTTCACTCAAGAATTGTTGATATTTGTCAATCGACTCACTTACTTGCTCTTCAGAGAGATCCGGACGCAAAATATACATTATTTCGTAGCTATTCATGGAATTAATCTCCTTATGGACGATAAGGCTTCTCAACAAATAACTGGAACGCATTACCAAGTTGGTGTGAAAAGACACCAATGTCTCACCGAGAGAAATTTCATTGCCACTACGCAAACTTCAACCCAAGAACCTTTGTCTCTAGCCGAGGCTAATGAAAACTCATACTGCCATGTTACGGCAGTTTACCCAGCAAATTCGTCCCATTAATTTGCCAAGAAGCAAGGATATATTATTTTAGCCTAATTTTTGCTGGTAAAACCTAGATTTTCGATCGCAATCGCCAATGAAGAATTTTTCAAGTTTGCTGCTGTTTTTTGATGCCGTTAACGAGCCAGGGAAAAGCAATTTAACTTTTATTCATCCAAAAGATGCTCTAAGCTATCGTTCACCACCTGGTGATGAACATAGCTTCATTCTGACCGTTGAGAGCTGACTTCTATTTTCAAGACAGGTCTATTATTATTGTTTTAATCTTTATTTCCGTTTCTTTTTTGTTTATGCCACTACGTTACGTCCGAGTTAAATCCGACCGCGAACAAATTTACTATGGGTTGCTGCAGGCAAATCGTAGTATAGTGGTATTAGATGCACCTCCTTGGTTGGGAGGACAACAAACAGATATCGAATTAGAACCAGATAGCTATCAAATATTAGCTCCTTGTGCTCCTTCTAAAATCGTGGCGGTAGGTAAAAACTATCTCAAACACGCTGACGAGATGGGTTCTCCCGTTCCTCAAGAACCATTATTGTTTCTCAAACCTCCTACTACTCTAGTTGCTGATAGTCGAGAGATTTATTACCCATCTCAATCTCAGCGAGTTGACTATGAAGGAGAATTAGCTTTAGTTATCGGCGAACGTTGCCGACACCTAACTTTGGAACAGGCAGCAAAAGTTATTTGGGGTTATACGATCGCTAATGACGTAACTGCTAGAGATTTGCAGAAAAAAGACGGACAGTGGACGAGAGCTAAAGGATTCGATACTTTTTGTCCTTTAGGACCTTGGATCGTCCGCGAACTGAGTATTGAAGCGAAACTACAAACTTTTTTAAACGATACACTCTGTCAATCGGCACCAATTACAGAAATGGTTTTTTCTCCTGCGGCGATCGTGGCTTATATTTCCCAAATCATGACTTTAAACCCTGGAGATCTGATTTTGACTGGTACTCCAGAGGGAGTAGGGGCTATGCAGCCTGGAGATGTAGTTAGAGTGGAAATTGAAGGAATTGGTAGTTTGTCTAACCAGGTAACACATTTAGTTGAAATCAAGGATCGGCGATCGCCGTAGATGTTAAAGTATCGAGAGTGATTATTTCTCGTTCGGATCAGAAGCCTGTTAAATATGAAGTATACTATCGAACCTGAGAATATACAGCATCAGAAATAGCGGGTATTTCAGCATAAAGACCCATAGCTGACTGAATTATTCCATAAATACAGGCTGCCGCTGCAATGATAAAGATAATGCTGCTCAAGATCGCGATAATAAAACCTAGCGAGCCTAAGATCGTACCTAAGATAATTCCTAACAATGCTAAGGCAATATCGATTAAAATCGCTTGCATGGTATTAAAGCGGATAAAATGAGCGATTTTTTCGTTTCTAACTACTGCTAACAGCAAGACGAAGAAAACTATTAGATTCATAAAGGGATTGATACTGTAAATTATCCCTATAGGAATGAGTACAGTCTTTAGTAGGTTAAATAGAGGCGATAACAGAGGCAATTGAACTTGCAAAAATCCGCTAAAACTTAAGGCTTCGTATAGCGGTATTAAGTAGACAATCGCTGCAAATAAACGGTCTTTGGTATCTGTCGAACCGCGCCAGGTCATAATTTTACCTCTAATACTAAAGCCTAGAATTATAGTTGTTATGGTAGCGCAGGCTTATCTTTATTGGTAGCGAATACACGGTGCGATCGCTTAACGCCATCTATTCAATTTCAGTAACTCGAAATCCCATTTGGCACTCGTAAATAGTCGCGCTTTTATCTGTTGCTTGCTTTATTGCCTGACCACAGCTTAGCTTTCCCTGATGCCACCGGGGCAAACCACTTTGATTTGCCATCAGGCAATTTTGACAAACTGATTCTAAAGAAACTATTTGTTCTTCTGCAATCATTACTAGCATAATTACATTGTTTGAGACTTTTTGAAGTTCTAATCTTATTCTAGTTTTTTGACAACCGTAAAATGTAATTTTTGCCACATAGCTTAATAGTTGGACTCAAATAGCTATGGCGCAGAAGATGGTGCAGAAATTCTGTAGTCGCGTAACATTTTTCTCAATTCTAGCCCGTGCATTTCTTCATTACTTATCATAGTGCGAGCAAATTCTTCTAAATAAATGCTGGCATTTTCAACAACTGTTAACAGTTCTTTATAGAGACCTAAAGCTTTTTGTTCGTGTTCCCAGCTTTCTTTTAAGATATCTTCTATGGCATGATGAAAACTTTCTTTAACTGGAGCAATTTTAAGGCTGGGGTGACCTCCTTCTAAACCAGTAATTATCTCTCCCGCTTGTTGAGCGTGAAGCAAAGATTCAGTGGCTTGAGCTTTGAAAAAGTCTACTAAAGGGATGCGATTGGGACCAGTTACCATTAAGGAGTAGTGTGTATAGCGTACGACTCCAGCCAGTTCGTACTCCATAATCGTATTGAGAATCTTAATTGTAGTTTCTAGGTCGAGTTTTTTCATTAATCTGCGCTAATCTGCTCTGCTTTGTTATTGAGTATATTAAAGTTACCAGTCTTTTTTATCAAAATAAGGAAACTCAGTGACCAAAACCAATTTAGATTTTCTCGCTCAAACCGACCCAGAAATTACCGAAATTATCAATTTAGAGGTCAAACGCCAGCGATCGCATTTAGAGTTAATCGCCAGCGAAAACTTTACTTCCCCTGCGGTAATGGTTGCCCAAGGCTCGGTGTTAACCAACAAGTATGCCGAAGGGTTGCCCGGAAAACGCTACTATGGCGGTTGTGAAATTATCGATCGCGCCGAACAATTAGCCATCGACCGGGCGAAGCAACTTTTTGATGCTGCTATGGCTAACGTTCAACCCCATTCAGGGGCACAGGCAAACTTCGCGGTTTTTCTGGCTCTTCTCGAACCAGGAGATAAGATCATGGGTATGGATTTGTCTCACGGCGGACATCTCACCCATGGTTCTCCCGTCAACTTTTCTGGTAAATGGTTCGATGTCGTTCATTATGGAGTCAACCGCGAAACCGAATGTCTCGACTTCGATTTGATTCGCGATTTAGCCCTTAAAGAACGTCCCAAACTAATTATTTGCGGCTATTCTGCTTATCCGCGAACCATTGAATTTGACCAATTTAGAGCGATCGCCGATGAAGTAGGAGCTTATTTACTAGCAGATATCGCTCACATTGCCGGCTTGGTGGCAACCGGGCATCATCCCAACCCCATTCCTTACTGCGATGTAGTCACCACCACTACTCATAAAACTTTACGGGGACCTCGAGGGGGCTTAATTTTGTCCCGCGATCCCGAACTGGGTAAAAAACTCAACAAATCTGTTTTTCCTGGCAGTCAGGGCGGACCTTTAGAACACGTTATTGCTGCTAAAGCGGTTGCCTTCGAGGAAGCTTTAAAGCCCGAGTTTAAAGACTATTCGGCTCAAGTAATTGCCAATGCCCGAGCGATGGCAGAAACTTTAATCGCTCGCGGTTTCAAACTAGTATCCGGAGGTACTGATAATCATTTAATTCTGGTCGATTTGCGCTGTATTGGCATGACGGGCAAACGAGGCGATCGCCTGATGACCCAAATTAACATTACTGCCAATAAAAATACCGTGCCTTTCGATACAGAATCTCCTTTCGTTACCAGTGGCTTGCGTCTGGGTTCCCCTGCCATGACTACCAGAGGAATGGGGGAGACAGAATTTAAAGAGATTGCTAACATTGTTGCAGACAAATTGCTCAGTCCTGAAGACGAGGCAGTTCAAAACGATTGTTTGCGACGTGTAGCCGCTTTGTGCGATCGTTTTCCTCTCTATCCTTATTTACAAGTTCCCGTACCGGCGAGAATTTAAATTAGGATTTGCAGTAGCTCGTCTCCTAATTGAACTAAATCGAGAACCTCATAAATTCAGATGCCTGCCGAACTATTTCATCTGATTGCCTTTCTAATTTCCGTAACCGTAGTGTTGTGGACAATCCCCGATGTTAAGATGCTCGGTCTTAAATTAGGTATGGTAGATCGACCCAATGCACGGAAGATTCATAAAGCTCCAGTCGTTCGTGTCGGAGGAGTTTCTATATTTGTTGGTACGATTACCGCCCTGCTAATCGTCTGGCGACTGGGAGGATTTTCCACCGTTTCCGTTCGAGGCGAAGGGGAAATTTGGGCGGTAATTATAGGCAGTATCTGCTATTTTGCCATTGGTTTCGCCGACGATCTATTTAATTTAACTCCTATTTCGCGCTTGTTAATGCAGGTATTCGTAGCGGCTATTTGCTGGTTTATGGGGGTCAGAATTGATTTTCTCTCCGTTCCTTTCGACAGCTTAATTCAAGTAGGTTGGTTAAGTCTTCCCATTACCATTATCTGGCTGGTAGGAATGGCTAATGCAATTAATTGGATCGACGGTGTCGATGGTTTGGCAGCGGGAGTTTCCGGTATTGCGGCTGTAGTCATGTTAGTAGTAACTCTGTTTATGCACCAATCGGCTGCTGCCTTAATAGCTGCGGCATTAGCTGGTGGAGCGTTAGGTTTTCTTCGTTATAACTTTAATCCCGCCCAAATTTTTATGGGAGATGGAGGAGCCTATTTTATGGGTTTTACTCTAGCGGCAGTAGGAGTAATTGGCTTAGTTAAAACTACTGCTATTACTGCCGTACTCTTGCCATATTTAATTTTGGCAGTGCCAATTTTGGATATGTCAGCGGTAATTTTATCTCGTCTTAGCAAAGGTAAATCTCCTTTTGTTGCTGATAAAAGCCATCTCCATCATTGGTTACTCAAGGCAGGAATTTCTCAACGTCAAACCGTTTTGTTTATTTATGCTCTAACTTTGTGGGTAGGCAGTTTAGCAATGGGGTTTTCCAATATTCCCAGCGGTTGGGGTTATGCAATTGGGGCGACAATGCTACTCGCCTATATTAGCTGGCAAGTATGGCGCAACACTAGAAAACAAAACAATTAGCGGTTTAGCAATGAGTGCAGAGATTATTTGTGTGGGTACGGAGTTGTTATTGGGTGATATTTTCAATACTAACTGTCAATATTTGGCGCGGGAACTGGCTAGTTTGGGCATTCCTCACTATTACCAAACCGTAGTTGGAGACAATGCAGCTAGATTGCAACAAGTAATCGGTATTGCTACTCAACGCGCCTCAATTCTGATTTTTACCGGAGGTCTCGGTCCTACTCCCGACGATTTGACGACAGAAACAATTGCCTCTTTTTTCAAGGTCAAATTAGTGGAAAATGCTGAAATACTCGAAAACATTCGGCAAAAATTCGCTCAAATCGGACGTGAAATGACTTCTAGTAACCACAAACAAGCTCTAGTTCCCCTAGGTGCTAAGACCCTACCCAATCCTACGGGAACTGCCCCAGGAATTATTTGGCAACCGAGATCTAATCTAACTATTCTAACTTTTCCTGGCGTTCCCTCAGAAATGGAACGGATGTGGCGGGACACCGCCGTTCCCTTTCTCAAAAGCCAGGGCTGGGGAAAAAATATTATTTACAGTCAAATGTTACGCTTTCGAGGCATTGGTGAATCGACCTTGGCAGAAAAAGTCGCTCATTTGTTTGAGTCGGATAATCCGACAGTAGCACCATATGCCAGTAGGGGAGAAGTTCGGTTGCGAATTTCAGCTAAAGCAAAAACCCCTGCCGAGGCGATCGCCATTATCGCACCTGTGGCAAGTAAAATTAAGGAAATTGCTGGACTGGATTATTTTGGCAGCGATGAGGATACTCTAGCTTCAGTAGTCGGAAATTTATTACGCAATGCCGGACAAACTCTCAGCATTGCCGAATCTTGTACTGGTGGAGGTCTAGGTGAAATGATTACCGCTACTCCAGGAAGTTCGGATTATTTTCTAGGGGGGATTATCGCTTATGCTAATCGAGTAAAGATTGCCCTACTCAATGTTAACCCCACTGATTTGGCTAAATTAGGAGCGGTTAGTGCTACTGTCGCCGAGCAAATGGCACTAGGAGTCCAACAAGGTTTGGGCACTGACTGGGGTATTGGTATTACGGGAGTTGCCGGTCCGGGAGGCGGTACAGATACAAAACCGGTGGGGCTAGTGTATATTGGTTTGGCTACTCCCGACGGTAAAGTAGAAAGCAGAGAATATAGTTTTGGCGATCGCCGAGGTCGTGCTTTAGTTCGCGATCTCAGTGCTTGTAATGCTCTAGATTGGTTACGACGCAAACTTTTGCAATTTAAACTTCAAGCGATATAAGCGATCGCCTTTCCTGAATTTCAGCATCAATAGAAATTTAAATTAAAATTTAACTAGGCTTCCGCTTCCACAGCAAAAGGAAACAGAAATTCTGTGAGGAGAAACTGAGCTTAATTCGAGCTAAGGATGTGGAGGTTGAGAATTGTCAGCCAATACTGTCTCATCAATTTCTAAATTTTCATCTACTACCGTATTTTTGAAACTATCATTTCGTACCTGACTATACTGAGTTAGATCTCGATCGTAATATTTTAAGAAGCGATCGTTTTTAGGATTGTAAGGAATATATTGATAGGTTATTTTGGTGTCGGCTCCAATGACAATAACATCACCAGTTTTGAGTCTGTGTAAGGTTTGTTTTTTTCCATTGACAAACACACCATTACTGCTTCTCTGCCTTTTGCCTTTACCATCAATAACCCAATAAGCATAATCGACTCGCTCTGAATTATGAATGTATTTTAACCAGGCAATCGTCGCATGATGTCGAGATACCATTTTATCGTTAATCGAAAGATTATTATGAGGATGCCGACCTATAGAAAATACACTAAAGTTTAGAGAAACGGCTCGTTTTGATTCTAAGGATTCCACAATTAAAATATGTCGTCCTTGTAGTACATCGGCTCGATTAAATTTTACTAAAGTTAGCTTGGATTTTAGATCGCTCATGTGTGTATATATGAGTTTGATTTTACAGTCAATAAGTAATGCAGAGAAAACTTTAAAGCAATTAAATATACGGTTTAATTAATATTTAGCATTTTTAGATAGCCTGTTTTGGTTCTAGCTTTAATTGGTCTATATTTTTCGTTTACATTCTAATCTAAAAAAAAAAGACTTGTAACGATCGAATTGGGAAGATCGCAGTCAATTCAATTCTTGGTTTAATAGCATCCGTAAAACTAAGGATCTACAACAAAAGATAATCTCTTTGTTTTCAAAACTTATGCAATTTTATCTAGTTAAAATCAATTAGAGATTAATGGTTGACTATAAACTGTAAAACCCGCTTTTTTTAAATTATTAACTGTTTGGCTTTCATTTTGGCTCCAGAATTTTTGCCCAAAACGAATGAATTGGCGATTTTGACCTTTACCAATAGCGGCAATTACGGGAATCTTAAATTTGTGAGAATCTTGAGATTGTTCTTGTAATACTTGTTTGAGATAAATTTGTTTGCTTTTGTCTAAAGCTTGTTCGGGAGTTATTTCCAACACGAGCATCTTGACTCGATCTATCGGTTCGGCATCATCAACGATCAGCTGATAGCGTTCTTCTCTTTGCTGTACTTTTCCCCAGACAATTAAACGGTTATTTTCTTGTAAAATGGAAGCTAATTTTTCGTAGGTACTAGGAAACACTGTTCCTTCAGCTTCCCCGGTAATATCTTCCATCTGTAAAAAAGCCATAGGATCGCCTTTTTTGGTCGTAATAGTTTTGACAGCGTTGAGCATGACTACCGCACTGACTTTTTGTCGGGATTTTTGTTCTGATAAATCGCTCAGCTGAATGGGGGAAAGAATCCGTGCGGCTTGATATGCTGTTTTTAGAGGATGGTCACTTAGATAAAAACCAATATATTCTTTCTCTAATCTCAGTCTTTCTTGGAGGGGAAAGTCTTCTACCAATGGAGTACTGGGAGCTTGTTCGAACGAGCTACTAGTGCGATCGCTTTCAAGATTATTACTTACCATGTCAAATAAATTCATTTGACCACTAGCTTTTTCTTTGGTGCGTTTTTGTGCCCAAGGAATTACTACATCGAGATCTTGAATTAACTGACGGCGGTTCTGGTGAATGCTGTCAAAAGCACCACAGTAGATTAGAGTTTCCATCGCGCGACGATTTACTTTGTTTAACTCGACGCGATCGCAAAAATCAGCCAGAGATTTAAATTCTCCTTCTGTTCTACACTTAAGTATATTTTCAATCGCTCCTTGACCTAGGTTTTTGACAGCGGACAAGCCAAACAAGAGACTTTTATTGCTTGAGGGCAAAAAATCGGCTTCTGAGCGGTTAATATCGGGTGGTTCGACGACAATCCCCATTTTTTGGCAGTTTTCCCGATACTTGTCTACTTTATCTTGAATACCGCTACTAGCAGTTAGCAGTGCTGCCATATACTCTACGGGATAATTAGCTTTTAAA
Source organism: Myxosarcina sp. GI1(2024) (assembly GCF_053543375.1). Taxonomy (NCBI): domain Bacteria; kingdom Bacillati; phylum Cyanobacteriota; class Cyanophyceae; order Pleurocapsales; family Pleurocapsaceae; genus Myxosarcina; species Myxosarcina sp. GI1(2024). The sequence continues at coordinate 32,877 of NZ_JBKGTY010000011.1, forward strand.
TAGGCAGTTTGATAGGTGACGTAGGCATAGGCAGTGGAGTGAGATTTATTGAAGCAGTTGGAAGCAACCGTACCATTGGCGAGTAGAAAATTATGATCTTTAATTACACCAAGATCGTAAACTGGTTGCTTGCCTAAAGATTTACGACTGACAATTTTTACCATTTTTTCAACTAGAAAATATCAAGAGCAGATAAGACAGAAAAGGATTAACTGAGCAACAGTCAGAGCAGCGACAGAAGCCCGATAAGGTTTCCTCCGATACGGGAAGATCCGTCAAGACAGGCTCCGTCATTCGCTCCAGTCCGCACGACGGAGTAATCTCTGACTAGGCGACCAGGTGAGTGGGAAAACCATTACAATTTATTATTTATAATTGCTTACCGAGCAGATTGCCAATTTGCCCAATCTTGAGGTTTGAGGAAAGTATTATATAGTTCTGCTTCGGGGGTATTGGGTTCTGGCTGATAGCCATATTCCCAGCGAACCAGAGGTGGCAAAGACATTAAAATTGATTCGGTGCGTCCATTGGTTTGCAGTCCAAAAATCGTACCACGATCGTAGACTAGGTTAAATTCTACATAACGTCCGCGACGGTAGAGTTGAAAATTTCTTTCTCTCTCTCCATAATCTAAATTGCGCCGCTTTTCGACTATTGGTAAGTATGCAAGTAAAAAAGCTCGACCGCAATCCTGAATGAAACTAAATAGCTCGGACCAACTGCGGTGCTTGACTTCACCTAGTTTTTGACTGTATTGTGCCGCTGCACCGTCATGATTAAAGCCACGATATAGTTCACCCGTACCGTCTTGATAATCAAAAAATAGTCCTCCTACCCCTCTAGTTTCTTGACGGTGCTTGAGGTAAAAATATTCATCACACCAGCGTTTGAAAACGGGATAGTATTCGCCGTGATGCTTATCGCAAACAGCTTTAAAAGTACGGTGAAATTGTACCGCATCTTCAGCGAAGGGATAGTATGGAGTTAAGTCGGCGCCGCCACCAAACCACCACACTGGACCAGCTTCAAAGTAACGATAGTTGAGATGTACGGTAGGAATGTATGGGCTATGAGGATGAAGCACCATTGAGGTTCCGGTAGCGTAGAAACCGTGTCCTTCAGCTTCTGGACGCTGTTTCAAGATCGAAGGAGGTAAATGACTACCCCAAACTTCAGAAAAATTTACGCCGCCTTGTTCTAAAATGTTACCCGATTTTAAAACTCGCGATCGCCCGCCACCGCCTTCGGCTCTCTTCCAGCTATCTTCCTGAAATTTTCCTTTACCGTCTACTTTTTCTAAAGCCGCACAGATTTCATCTTGTAGCTGTTTCATAAACTGACTGACTCTTTCTTTAGAGTCAGCAGGTGGTTTAGAAGGTTGAGGAGTATTTTTGAAGTTTTTATTTAAAGCTGTCATTGTGTTGGTTTAAGTTTTATGTTACTAACAATACTAAAATCTTCCAATCCAGATTACCTTGAATTGAAGAGGCTATAGCGATCGAGCGACCAAAGTTAGCAATTTTTCTTAATAAACAGTAAAGCGATCGCGTCTATAGTTACAGACATTGTTTACTTCAATAGCATGGAGCAGATATCGTAGAAACAAAAATCGACGTGCCAATAGTTTAAAGATAGGCTCTCTACTTCAATCGCTTGAGTAAAATCTACAATATAAACCATGCCAGTTGCTAGCTCCAACAAACATCCTCTATCTCGTCTTTTAGGATACGTACATAAATATCGGCCTAAAATTTGGCAAGCCGTAAGTTGTTCTATTCTCAACAAAGTTTTCGATCTGGCTCCTCCAGCTATCATCGGTGCAGCAGTAGATGTGGTAGTACAGCAAGAAGATTCGATTATTGCTAGCTTAGGTATTACTGACATTTTTCAACAGCTTTTGGTACTGTCTTTACTCTCAGCAATTATCTGGGGTTTAGAATCGTGGTTTCAGTATGCTTATGAAAAGCTATGGCGTAATTTGGCGCAAAATATCCAACACGATTTGCGTTTGGATGCTTACGGACACGTTCAGGATTTAGAACTGGCTTATTTTGAAGAACGTAGCACTGGAACGTTGCTGTCGATTCTCAATGACGATATTAATCAGCTAGAGCGTTTCCTCGACGTTGGTGCTAATGAAATTCTACAGGTAGTCACTACTGCTATCATTATCGGCGGCGCATTTTTTGTTTTAGTTCCCAACGTAGCTTGGATGGCAATCCTACCGATTCCTGTGATTATCTGGGCTTCCGTTACCTTTCAAAAACGCTTAGCTCCTCGATATGCTGAGGTTAGAGCCAGAGTCAGCTTGCTCAATTCTCGTCTGGCAAACAATCTGAGTGGAATTACTACGATTAAAAGTTTTACTACTGAAAAATATGAGTTACAGCGAATGAGACGAGAAAGCGAAGCCTATCTTCGTAGCAATCAAAAAGCGATCGCGTTATCGGCAGCTTTTATTCCTCTAATTCGCATGATTATTCTAGTTGGCTTTACGGCGATTTTGCTCTATGGGGGTATGAGCGCAGTAGAAGGAACTTTAGCAGTAGGCACCTACAGCGTTTTAGTTTTTCTAACCCAAAGATTACTTTGGCCTCTAACTCGTCTGGGACAAACTTTCGACCTTTACCAACGGGCGATGGCTTCAATTACCCGGGTAATGAACTTGTTAGATACTCCCCTGAATATTCATTCGGGCAGTCTAGCTTTACCACCAAATAAAATTCGTGGCGAAGTCGAGTTAAGTAATATTACTTTTGCCTACGATCGCCAGCCAGTAATCAAACATCTTTCTTTACATATTCCTGCAGGACAAACTGTGGCGATCGTCGGGGCGACGGGTTCGGGTAAGAGTACTTTGGTTAAGCTGTTGCTCAGGCTATACGAAATCCAGTCGGGAACGATTACTATAGACGGGATAAATATTAAAGATATCGTTCTGTGGGATTTGCGGCGCAGCATTGGTTTAGTTAGCCAAGAGGTATTCTTGTTTCACGGTACGGTGAGGGAAAATATTGCCTATGGCTCAGTTAATGCTAGTTTGAATGAGATTGTAGCTGCCGCCCAAGTTGCTGAAGCTGACGATTTTGTCCGACGACTACCTTTAGGTTACGATACCGTCGTTGGGGAACGAGGGCAAAAGCTATCTGGGGGACAAAGACAGAGAATCGCGATCGCCAGAGCAGTTCTAAAAGATCCACCAATTTTGATTCTCGATGAGGCAACCTCAGCCGTAGATAATGAAACTGAAGCCGCGATCGCCCGTTCTTTAGACAAAATTACCCAAAACCGTACTACGATTGCGATCGCTCATCGACTTTCGACAATTAGACACGCCGATACAATTTATGTGATGGATTACGGCGAGTTAATCGAACGCGGCACTCATGAAGAATTACTGGCCATGGAAGAAGTGTATGCTAACCTATGGCGAGTTCAAACAGGCGGCAGAGGAAATGTTCTCAATTAGATAAGTCCTAGTTCAGCATCTATAATGTTTGGTCAAGCAAATTGCCAACTGAAAAAAGTCATAGTAAACTCGCAAGCAATAATTTGCAATCGTTATCTTTTCATATCTTCAATTTTTGCCAAGCACGATGCTTCTCAAACGCGATTCTAATCTCGTAGAAATTCTACAACAGTGAGCTATTTCTCAGCCTCAGAATCCGGCTTATATCTTTCTTAAAGATGGTAAAAACAAAACTATAAAACCCACATTCCGCAGATAAATTTTGCCGTTCAATAATTTTTAGTTAAATGTAGCTTGTAAAGCTTATTGGTACTGATACACAGCTATTTTGTTAAGATAGTCTCAATTAAGATATTATTTCTAATTTTTCTCGATGGCAATCGCGATCGAGTGACTGAGATCTGGCAAATTCATTAAATTATTTTTTTCTACAGATTATCTGCGGAATGTCAGATAAAACTAACTTATCAGGAGTTAGAGCAAAGCGCTAAAGCGATCGCCACTTGTTTACAGCAGCTAACAACTCCTGGTTCGAGAGTTTTACTACTCACGGTTCGCTCATTTAGCGGTACTTAAACAGATTGAAAAGCAAAAACAAAGTATAATCTTTGTGTGATAGTACTTTTACATCGCTGTCTTTAGCGCTCGCGCTCAATGAAAGAAACAACTCCAGCAGCCATGCCTCCCTGTTTCGATAGATGGTGTCAAAAATTTGATGATTTGCTCAAAAATAAAACCCAAAAAAGAGAGTTTAGGCATTATTTAGGGGGATTATTGGGAGAAAGTGAGCGAAAAAATCTATCTCAAATGGCTAAAGACGCAGTAGAGGTAACATACCACAAAATACATCATTGTCTTGATGCAGTCGCTCATGGGGGAAACCCCCAAGACCGCGCTGCATCGCTTTTTGACGGAAGCAACTTGGTCGGCAGAGAAGATTAATGAGCGTCGTTTAGAAGTGATGAACAAATGCAATCAAACCAGAATCAGTCGGGTATTTAGTCTCATTGTCGATGATAGTGGACATAGAAAAAGTGGCTGCTTGCTCGGTCCTATACGCTGAGGAAACCTCAGCGCGGGCGGTGCGCAATTTTACGGCAGGAGTAGGTCGTCAATACATCGGAGAAATTGGTAAAACAGATAATGGAAATGTGGTAGTAACAACCCATCTTTATGATGGCCAAAAAAGCTTACCTTTAGATATAAAATTATACCAACACGCCACATCGTTAGCGGCAGGAAAGAAAGACCCAGAGTTTAAGAAAAAACCCACCTTAGCTTGGGAATTAATTGATAAAAGTTTGAACCGAGGCTATAGACCAGGAAGAGTTTTAATAGATTCATCTTATGGAAACAACACATCTTTTTTAAAAGACTTAGAAGCAAGAAAACTAAAGTACATAGGAGGAATAGCTAAAAATCGCAAGATTTTAATTAAGGACTCTGCAGGAAAAATAGAAGCAATGAGAATAGATGAATATGCTCGATGGATATCATCAGAGGAATTTCAGAAGATTGAAATCCCTGGTGAAAAACCCAGAGTGAAAAACCCAGAATTGTGTGGGTAGCAATATTAGAAGCAGAAATATCCCAACTCAAAGGAACTAGAAAAATAGCTATCGTCATGAACGCTCCAGCCTTTGAAGATGCAGAAGATATTGACTACTTAATCACAAATGTTGAAGCAGAAAAAGTAACGGAGCAATGGATAGTTGAGACTTATAGTCAGAGAAATTGGGTAGAAGTTTTCTCTCGCGAAGCCCAGGGTTGGCTAGGATTAAGTGAATATCAAGTTCGAGAAAAAAAGAGTTTAGAAAGGCATTTTATTTTAGTTTTTGCTGCCTATACTTTTATTCTTTGGCATAAGTTAACTGGAGGTTTAAGACGGCGTTGGGCACATAAACCTTTAACTACATTTCCTGAAGCTTTGGAGGCATTTCGTACCGCTATATCTTGAGGACACGGATTCTGAGCCAAGCTCAGAATCGTGAGCTGTCCGTATCGTTTTGTCCAATGGCTCAACCATAACCGTGACGTATTCATGGCTTATAAAGCTAGTTTGGGCTTTGTTTGGGCTTAATTTTTGTTTAAGTACCGTTAAAGCGATCGTGAGCAAAAACATCAACCCTTGAATCCGCTCTTCATCCTGAAAATAGATTGCTAAAGCGGGAAAATGACCCCGTTTAAAACGATGAAAACCTCTTTTTTGTCCGTTCTTTCTGAGTTCGTTCCTTTCAAGAATATTGGTCTCTCTATTCTCTCAACTTCTTTCTCAGCATACACTTTAGCTATTTTATTTCCTTAGCAATTTTTGATTTAAGCGAACGATGAGATACTAGTCCAGCTGATGTTTGGTTTTTTCGATTCATTTTCGCGTGAATTCTGCATGACCAGCCCGTCCACACATTAGTTCGCATGTGGGAGAAATCGCCCCACGTCAAGCGGATTGAATCGCCGCGGCGGTGTCCCCCCGTGCCGCCGCCGACCACTAAAACATCTGCGGTGAGGGTGGTGATATTCAAGAGCTGCTCCGCTGTTAGATGGTGAATCGAAGTTTGATTACTCTACCAGTGGACGGTACTGAAAACGACAGAGCCTTCGTCCCTAGTGACCCCTGCAATCTGATGTTGAATGGTGGTCATAGCGCCAAAAGGATAAGTGTTTTTTATAAAATGCTTCCGATAATCTGAATCAATCTTTCTCAACAGAGGGTAGTGAATTCGCCGATTTTTGGCATATACTTAAAGGTATGGTTTAAGGTAAAACCATAGAGTCTTGTCTTGAATTGTCGCAACAGAGTTTTGAAGAAGCGACCAATTTTTCGAACAACTCTCTACATCACGCGTCAGGAGGTAACCCACATGACCCAGAAAGCCAGCATGCTTGTCATCGTCACGGAAAAGGTACTGCTGAAAAAGATCGCCAAGATCATCGACGAAGCCGGTGCTGCCGGTTATACGGTGGTGGCCGCTGGCGGTAAAGGCAGTCGCAACTTGCGCTCGTCGGGACAACCCAACGTTGGGGACAGTTACCCGAATATAAAGATCGAGGTGCTCACCGCCAATCGGGATATAGCCGTGAAGATTTCGGATAAGGTCGCAGCGCAGTTTTTCGACGATTATTCGGGCATCGCCTATCTCTGTGACGCGGAGGTACTGCACGCGCACACGTTTTGACTCAAAACCCCTTAGTGGTGCAGAAAACTCTGTCGTCCACGGTCAATGATCTCATCATGAGAACGTCACCACCTTTAAAAACTCAATCCGAGAGTCTCGGGCCTGCTGGTAGTGCTTCAGGGCATAGGCTTTCGGGGGACTTCGCTGGGGCAGTGGGGTGAGGGTGGGCAAGTGCAGTCGTTGATAACACCGCCGAGCAATCTCTCGAAGCCCCACTTGCAGAAAACTCAACTCCCGCTCACCGTGCCAGTCGAGTTGAGAACGGTTTCCGGCCTGAACCAACAGCATCCCCACGACGACCGTAATCAGGTGGGCTATGTCGAGGAGCATGAACAGTGACGTCAGCCGTTGGGCATCGCGTAGACGAGACTGAGACAGGTCAAAGCCCGCCGACTTGTAATCCTTACCCGTGATTTGTTTGCTGAACTCATCAAAGATTTCTGTCGGCCAACGATAGCTCCAAGTCTCAACAACTCGCTTACTTTGCCAGTGAAGAGCATCTGGTACTAAAAAACGAGGTTCATCACTTAAATCCTCCTGTTGGTGTGCGATAACTAACCGTTTTTTCCCAGATTTTTTCAGCCGTACTGTCTTAGTAAAAGCCCAAAATTCCTTCTCCGAACCATTGCCACATTTGACTCTAATTGGTCGAAAGCTTTCTGGATGTTCCCTTGCTAGCCGTGTTGCTACTGCATCGGTAATGTTGCAAAAACTTAAGACAAACTTGTAGTATTTAACAAACGTAAATAACTACTAGACCAGATGAACTCAAAGCAACCATTTAAGTGGAAACATTTTCAAGGAGAAATAATTTTACTTTGTGTGAGGTGGTATCTCCGCTATGGTTTGAGTTATCGTGATTTAGCAGAAATCATGCAAGAGCGAGGACTATCTGTAGACCACACCACGATTTACCGATGGGTGATGATTTATGCACCACAAATAGAAAGAAGAGCCAGAAAGCATCTCATCTCAACTAATGACTCTTGGCGAGTAGATCAAACTTATCTCAAGGTCAAAGGAAAATGGAAATATCTATATAGAGCAGTTGACAGCAATGGTATTACCATAGAGTTTATGTTTAGTGCCAGGAGAGATAAACAAGCTGCTAAAAGATTCTTGAAGAAAGCCCTGAAATCGAGACATAATAAGCAGCCAAGAGTTATTAACGTAGACCAAAATCCTGCTTATCCCGCAGCAGTTGAAGAACTTCAAACGGAAGAAATTATCTCTAGTGAGTGTGAATTGAGACAGAACAAATATCTTAATAATATCATCGAGCAAGACCATAGATTTCCGAAAAAGCAGGCTAAGTATAAATTATACTTTCAACATTTCCACTCAGCATGGCGGACATTAAAAGGGTATGAAATCATGAATGTGATTCGCAAAGGGCAAATAAAAAATATCGCTAAAGGTGACATCTTGGGACAAAGAAATTTTGTCTATTCTCTGTTTGGGATCGCTGTCTAAAAAATTAGTTAATCACAGGTATATTCTCTCTGTTCGGATTTTTTGCAACAGAACCGGTAGTCACGATTTCTGCCAGTTTCTCATTGGACAACTGGCGCAGTTCTTCGGCTTTGAAGGGGTGATTAGCTTCGCTCATTATTGGCTACTTTAATCTCTTTTTCCTTTTTGTCAACCCTGATACCTGAATCCTTACGCCAATTATTTAATTAGATCGAAACTTTTCTTTCCTAATGGTTTTGTTTGCTTGACTATATCAGCTTTGAACGGAGATCGAAATCACAGTTGATTTGATTAAATATATTTATAAAAAAAGCAGCAAATTAATAAATATATTTAATCAAGTTAATTATGAAAAATTCACTTAGTTTCGTAAAAAATCGCCAAAATTATCTTGGCACGACTTTGTTAAGCTTAACTATATTTGCTAGCAGCATTGCTCTATTTACTCCATCTAGCCAGGCAGAAGTCAAAAAAGCACGTAGTACTGAAGCTTTTATTGACTCAGTCGGAGTGGTAGTTAAATTATGGGACAATCAATCTTCATACAGTCAGTACGACAAAGTGGTTAAACCCAGATTAAAAGAATTAGGCGTGCGTCACATCAGAACTAATGTCAGACCTGGAGATCGCAAAACTATCGCTAAAATGCAAGAGTTGGCTGAAATGGGTTTCAAGTTTAACCTGGTCATGGATCCTCGTAAACTAAGTTTGACTGAAACGATAAGATTGGTCGAGACTTTTGGCAAATCGGTTCAATCGGTAGAAGGACCTAATGAGTGGAATCACAGTTTAACGAAAACCTACAAAGGCAAAAGCTTTCCCGAAGGACTCAAAAATTATCAATCAGATTTATATCGAGCTATCAAAAACAATCCCGATACCGCCCATGTTCCAGTCATCGCTCCTTCTTTATCACATGGTGTCGGACTTAAAAAAAGTGTAGAGCAGCTAGGAAAAGTAACTTGCGATATTAATAATGCACACAACTATCCTGCCGGTCAAATGCCTGCTAGCAAACACTTTTTTTGGCATTTACCTTATTTAAAAGAGGTTTGCGGTTCCGACAAACCTTTAATATCAACAGAAACTGGTTACACCAATGCTCTTAAAACCAGATATGGTGTATCGGAAACAGCAGCAGCGAGATATTTGCCGCGATTATTAATGACATTTTTTAATAATGGTTTTAAACGGACCTATATTTATCAATTGATGAATGATTATCACAATCCTTCCTTAGATATAACCTCCCATAACTTTGGCTTTTTAAGAGCTGATGGCACTAAAAAAAAGAGTTTTATAGCTATCAGAAATTTGCTCGATATTTTAGATAACTCTGATGTAGAAACAGCAACTAAGAGAGTTCCTCTTGGCTCTTTAGACTACTACATTAAAGGAGACACAACTAATATTCATCAAACTCTTTTGCAAAAAAAAGATGGTAGATTTTATCTAGTTTTATGGCAAGAGGTGAATAGTTACAATCTTAAAACTAAATCAGATATTAAAGTGCCATATCGTCATTTAAATATATTTTTGGATACTAAAATCAGCAGGGCAAAAATTTATAAACCCAACTGGAAAAAAGGAGCTGTTAAAATAATCAACAATCCTAGAAGATTAAAAGTGGGAGTAGCAGATCGTCTGCTGATAATTGAATTGAAACCAAATAAAAAATAATTACCCATATCGTAATCAAAAAAAATATAAAGTTGGCGAAATTAGGAGTAATAATACTTTTACTCTAAATGAATTTTAAATACTCGGTGGAGAAGACCTAGTCGTAATTAAACTTGCCTCTCAAGCTCTACCTTCAAAATGAGGAAACGCTATTTGTAACCGGTACAGTCTTTCGTAAGAAGCGAATTCGAACTAGACTACGATCTGCAATGGGATTTAGAATTGCAGGAAGAATTAGAAGTAGTCTATTCAGACAAACCAGTTTTGATATGTATATGTAGATAAGTAAATAATATTTATCCTGCAGCCAAAGACCCAGGTTTATTAGAATAACTAAGTTAGATGAATATAATTAGGTATAAATTGTAACTTAGGAGTATGGTGTGAATACCCAACGTCGATCGCCAAACCGCAATAGGCAGTTGTTAGTTCGCGATCGCATTCTGCAACGGCTAAGCTCTGAAGCAGAACTGTCAACTTCTTATATGTTATTTATGGCAATGGCGGGTATCTTGGCGGCAGTAGCTTTATTGACTAATTCGATACCAATTTTAATTGGCTCCATGGTTGTTGCTCCCGCCTTACCTCCTTTGGGATTAGTTTCTCTAGCTTTGGTAGGAAGAAAATATTTTCTAGCTCTTAAGGGTTTAATCTCGTCTCTGTCAGGATTGGCTATCGCCATGGTTTTTACCATGCTAACCACCTGGATACTCAATGCTACTAACGTTATTCCCGCAGAAACTAATTTAATTAATAAGGACTTGCTGGCTGAAAGAGTTCGGCCTGGCTGGTATAGTGTTATTGCCGCGATCGCTGCAGGAACGGCTGGAATGGTTGCCCTAGTCAAGCAAAAAACCGATACATTAGTCGGCGTAGTTGCCGCCTTAGCTCTAGTTCCTGCTCTCGCTGCGGCTGGTATTGCCTTTTTATCTCTAGCACCTAGGAATGGGCTGGGGTGGCTTAATCTTATTGGGAATTAACGTTAGCTTTATTGTTATTTCTGGAGTGTTAACTTTAATAATCATCCCGCCAGAAAAAACTTGATTAAATACAGTTAGTTTGTTTTTAGCTTAAAAACTCAGTCTTTTAACAAATTTCGGCTTTATCGACCTAATCTATCAATCTCAAAGCAATACTGTTGGTAGCGATCGGCAGAAGCAGCGCGGCATCCGAGTCGTCGCTCTCTCTTCAAAAATGGAAGTTGAGCCGCCGAACCAGATGCCGACTATAAGCTTTTGAAACAACAGAGCTTCCTTTGACTTAGTTAAAATTTCACTTAATTTTACCCCGATTGGTCTGTTCGATTGGTTTAATTATTGCTGATAAATTAACCTAATCTAGTTATGTAAAGTTAGCTGGAGTTGAGATGATGGCTACCAACAAGGAGATGCTTTTATTACAAGCAGTCAGACAAGGAAATGGCGATCGCGTCAAAGAATTACTCAGTAAAGGTGCAAATCTCGAGAGTAAAGATGAACGAGATAATACGGCTTTATTTTATGCCGCTCAACTTGGCGATCGCGAAATCCTCGAGCTATTGCTACAGGCTGGTGCTGAAGTTAACTGCTACAATCGTCCCCATAGTCTTACTCCACTGATGTTTGCCGCAGCGGGTAACTCACTTGAGATTGCAGAGAGACTAATCGCTGCAGGTGCAGATGTAAATGCCGTAAATGACGATGGGACTCCCGCTCTAGCGATCGCCGCGTATAAAGGTTATTTACCGCTGGTGAAACTATTAGTTGCGGCAGGAGCGAATGTCAATCATCGCGATGAGGATGGGGATAATCCTTTGAACTTAGCGATCGTCAATGGTCATACCGAGATTGTCCGAGAATTAGTTCGACGGGGTGCCGAGATCGATACTCTTGATGTCAATGGTGAAACTCCTATGGTTTTAGCAACGGAAGCCAATAATTTGGCAATGGTGGAAATTTTGGTTGAAGCTGGTGCCGATGTCAACCTGGCTACAGCAGAAAAGGAAACAGTATTGGCGATCGCTGCAGGCAATGGCAGTAAAGCAATAGTAAGTTATTTAATTGACGCTGGTGCTGATGTTAACCGTCAAGACGTGCACGGCGAAACACCCTTGCATTTAGCAACGGTAGAAGGTTATCGGGAAATTGTAGAACTTTTGCTTGAAGCCGGCGCAGAGGCAGATTGCCGTAATAATTTGGGAGATACAACTTTGATGGTAGCTTCGCTCCAGGGTTATCAAGAAATTGTCTCCCTACTCTTAAACGCTGGTGCCGATCCCAATGCAGTCAATCAGCGAGAAACTCCTCTGACGCTGGCAGTAACCCAAGGTCACGTTCCTTTGACCGGTATTTTACTGAAAGCAGGAGCCAATCCCGATACCATGTTGACTGATGGCAAAACTATTTTAATGCATTCAGGCGATCGGGGTAATTTTGCCATTATGCGAGAAGCGATCGCAGCAGGTGCCGATCTCAATCTCCAAGATAGTTCTGGTGCCACGGCTTTGATGTGGGCTAGCTATCGTGGTTACGTTGACGGAGTTAAAATTTTGTTGCAAACCAAACGAGTAGATCTCAATCTACGCAATCGTGGCGGCTATACGGCTTTAATGTTAGCTAAATTTAACAATCATTCACAAATAGTAGAGTTGTTAAAAGCAGCAGCAAAGGAGTAGTCAAAAAGCAGAAGTTTTTTTACGATCTGGCACTACATTAAAGCTGAGGTCGCTAATTAACTTTTCAATATAAAAGTGGTGCGAACCCTTTCCCCTACTCTCTATTGCCTTCAAACTTTGTATTTTTTACTTTTACTTTTTTATACTCCCCACTGTTTTAGCAGTAATATTTAGAACTGGTATTAACGTTCAATTGTCTTAATTTACTCGTGAAAATTGCAATTATTACACCCTGTTTTTTGCCTCTGATTGATGGCGTTACTGTTAGTGGTTTGCAGAGGTTAGAAAAACTCAGCCGCTGGGGACATGAAGTTTTATTATTTTGTCCCGATTACAGTAGTTTGGAACGAGAATATCCTAACTGGCGAGACTATACGGGCAATATTTTCCCTGGGGTGAGAATTGTCAATCTCAAAAGCAATTTATTTGTCGGTTTATCATACGAACTTAACCCTAGTAGACGCTCTTATCAAACTGTCTTAGCAGAACTACAAAAGTTTCAGCCAGATATCGTTCACGTTGACGAACCAGAAAGACTATTCGTCAGCCTGTGGCGAGTAGCCGGAGTTGATTATGCCAAACGTGCTGGTATTCCTTGCGTCAGCTTTTTTAGAACCAATTTTTTAGATTATGTAGAAGATTATTTTAAGTTACCCAAAATAATCGCGGCAATTGTTAAAAAAGCGATCGCACTAATGATTGTTTATGTCTACAATTCTTACGATCTGACTTTAGTTACTAGCAAAGTTACTCAGCCTAAAGTCAAGGCTTTGGGGATTAACAACACCCTGCACTCTAATTTAGTTGGTTTTGATGGCGAGCGGTTTGAGCTCAGTTCTCCTCAGGCTGACTTTTTCGAACGACAATATGGACTTCCTCAGCTAGACAAACAAATTAAACTGGTATTTCTCGGTAGGCTCTACCCAGATAAAGGCTGGAATTTTACTCTAAGTGCTTTTCCTTTAGTAGCACAGAAAATCGATCTCAATCGCATCGCAATAATTATCATGGGAGATGGTCCGATGCGTCAGGAAATAGCCGATAAGCTGGGTCAACTAACTTCTCAAGTTCATTTTTTAGGAAGAGTATCACCCGAAAACGTCCCCGCAGTTCTAGTCAATTGCGATCTCCACGTTACCACTTCGGAAAAAGAAACTAGAGGTTTGACGATTTTGGAAGCTTTAGCGGCTGGTATTCCCGTACTCGCACCTCGTGCCGGAGGAGTGGTGGAAAATATTGAACCTGGCAAAAATGGCTTTTTGTATACTCCTCAAGACAGGGATGATTTTGCTAACAAACTGCAAACCTTAATTGAAAATCAGGCTCTTAGAGATCGAATGGGAGCATATGGCAAGAAAACCATCGATAAATACAGTTGGGACAACAGTATCTGCAATTTAGTCAAAATTTGGGAGCAAAAAATCGCCGCTCGATCTTCAACCAAATCGGAAAATTAATCTGGTTTGGTTAGCTGGGCTCGCTTTTAAGGTGAAATACTTTATTTTTGGGCTTTCGACCGTTAAAATAATCCTGTTATCGATCTATTCCGCGACCGCCATAACACTCTTTTGAGTATAAATATATCTGTGAAGCCCATACGATCGGATTCGTTTATTTATCTCGACGAACGAACGCTCCCTCGCAATAAAACTATTCCCTACCGAGTTCGTTTTGAGCTTAACCAAAGTAACCTACAAACAATTATTGATGCTCGAAACAATAATCGAAGCCTCAGTTTTTCAACTAAAAATTTGACTAACTTACGCTATTACGCTTTACTAAGCTATACTTGCCAGCGATCGCCTTTAGTTTTTATCACCAACTATAGTCGCGATCGAGAAAAGATAGCTATACTCAAAAGCACTATCTCGGCAGAAGGCAAAATCTGCCAACAAATTAGACGAGATGCCACTATAAATCCTCAATTGTTTGGTTATCTAATTAATAGTCATCATTGGCTAATTTTTCAAATATTAACTCAACTATCATTAAAATCTCCAAAATTTTTTAAATGGTTACTTTTAGTCATATTTTTATTAGCTGCAGTTGCTATTTTACTAACAATTTTTTATCTTTTACATATATCTAATATACTTAAAACGCTCTTAGCTATTTTTAGTTTGGTTTTACTACTAGCGATCGCGGCTTTATTTAAAAATAAATTATCAGCCTGGATTTTAGATCGGTTATTATACGGTTTTTTGACCACTCGATTTTCAACTAGAAAAATTGGCATTCAGCTATTAAATTTACTCAGTAATAAATAATTCGAACTATAAATTTTGCGGTAAGGATTCAGGTATCAGGGTTGACAAAAAGGAAAAAGAGATTAAAGTAGCCAATAATGAGCGAAGCTAATCACCCCTTCAAAGCCGAAGAACTGCGCCAGTTGTCCAATGAGAAACTGGCAGAAATCGTGACTACCCAACAAAAGCTGATTGAGAAGCTAGAAAAAAGAATAGAACAACTGGAACAGAGCCTCAACCTCGACAGCCAAACCTCATCGAAACCCCCTTCAACTGACTTGCTGAAAAAAAGCGAGAGAAAACCAGAAGTAGGGTTGGAAGAAGCCAAAAAAGAGACAAAAAGAAAACCAGGAGGACAACCAGGACATCAAGGGAAGACGAGAAAAGGATTTGGGCGTGTAGACCGCTACGAAGTATTGAAACCGACCATCTGCTCCAACTGTGGAAATCAACAATGGAAGACTAAGGGGGTACGAGTAGATACTCAACAGGTAGCCCAGTTGGTGGCAAAACCGATACAAGTCGTAGAGTACCAACGTCATCACTGTCAATGCGGCAAGTGTGGAGCAATAGAGGCAGCTCGACGGTCTCCCACAATGATTCCAGGTCAAGACTTGGGAGTCAGACTACAGGGGTTACTTTCCTGGCTGGGAAACTATGCTCATATGTCCTATGCTAAACAGCAAGAACTGTTGTGGGAACTGGGAGCAATAGAAATTAGTAGGGGAACTTTAGTTGCCACCAATGAACGAACGAGTACAACAAGCGAGTATCAACAGTGTTGAAGGGTTGAAAAAGTCGATTAATTCAGAGCATCCTCCTCTACATTGTGACGAAACCCCCTGCTCAGTTAAAGGAGTCAAAGAATGGCTCTGGGTTTTAGCTGGGTCAGAGTTCTGCCTGTTTCATGCCGGCGATACTAGAAAACGCAGAGAATTGGAAGCTGTATTAGGAGTATTCTATGATGGAGTTTTGATTAGCGACGATTTTAGTGTCTACAACGGCTATTCAGTAGCAGGACAACAAAAGTGTTTGGCTCATCTACGTCGTCATTTTCAAAAACTGTTAAAGACTAAAGGGGTAGATAACCAAGAAATTGCTACCACCTTTCTGTCTCTAATTGATGAGGCATTTAAGCAACATCGGGTTTGGCGACAGACCCATCAGGAAAGCCACTATCGAGATTGGGCAGAGGATTTCCGAAGGCGAGTGACTAGCGCAATTAAGACTTGGCTCAAGAATGCTGGTCATGAAGCTGGAAAACTGCTACGTTCGCTGCGTGATAAGGCGGAGCAATGGTGGTATTTTCTGACACATCCTCAGATACCCCCCGACAATAATCTAGCTGAACGATGTTTGAGAACTGCTGTAACCAAGCGGAAAGTTTGTGGTGGGTATGTAAAATAAATTGTGTCAAAGGTCAAAACACACTCTAATAAATAGAATTAATGTGAGGAATGAGACTATGACCTTTCGACCAGAGTTAATTGATGAACTGCTCAAAGACTATGAAAAACCAGAAGACCTTATTGGAGAAGGAGGAATCCTCAAACAACTGACCAAAAAACTCGTAGAGCGTTGTTTAGAAGCTGAAATAGACGTACATCTAGAGACTCAGAAGGCAGAGCGGGGCAAAAAAGAGCGACAAAATCGACGCAACGGACACAGCCGTAAAACCATTAAGGGGGAGTTTGGCGAAGCGGAACTTGCCGTGCCTCGCGATCGCGATCGCCAATTCGAGCCTCAGATGGTCAAAAAAGGACAAACTCGTTTTACAGGCTTCGATGACAAGATTCTCGCCCTGTATGCGAGAGGAATGACCACTCGTGATATCCAAGCCCAACTACAAGACCTTTATGGAGTAGAAGTATCGCCAGCCCTGGTATCTCAAGTAACCAATGCGGTTCATGAAGAGCGACTCCAGTGGCAAAATCGCAGCCTAGAGGCAGTGTATCCAATTATCTTTTTTGATGCTTTGGTCGTCAAAGTCAGACAGGAGGGAAGAGTCATCAACAAAGCCGTCCATCTAGCTCTGGGAATCAACATCGAAGGCGATAAGGAGTTATTGGGGCTGTGGATGACCCAGACAGAAACGGCAAAATTCTGGCTGTCGGTGTTAACTGAGTTAAAGAATCGTGGAGTCAAGGATATCTTTATTGCTTGTATCGATGGTCTGACGGGCTTCGCCGAAGCGATTGAAACGGTATTTACGCAAACCCGCGTACAGTTATGTATGGTACACATGGTCAGGAACTCCCTACGCTATGTCTCCTACAAACACCGTAAAGCTGTTGCCGCTGACCTCAAACGAGTGTACACTGCCGCTACTGAAGCTGAAGCCGAACAGGCACTAATAACTTTTGCTGACAAGTGGGACTCCACTTATGCCCCAATTAGTAGGTCTTGGCTGGCTCACTGGCAGCACGTGATTCCGTTTTTCCAGTTTCCTCCAGAAATCCGTCGCATTATTTACACCACTAATGCGATCGAGTCGATGAATATGACTCTTAGAAAAGTGTTGAAGAATCATCGGATTTTTCCAACAGATGAAGCTGCGCTCAAAGTTATTTATCTTGCGATTAATAACTTATCTCAGAGATGGACTAGACCTTTACGGGATTGGAAAGCTGCTTTAAATCGATTTGCCATCGAGTTTGAAGGACGGCTTCCACTTTAACTTTCTTTGACACAAACTTATTGACAGATCCTTTGTGGTGGCTCTCGTTCCATCGAACGGTTTCAACATACAGCCAACCTGCTGAGTGCAATTCAATCTTGTCGTTTGCAAGGACGTTCGGTGATTACTTTTTTTCAACAGACTTTACAAGCTACAGTTGGACATTGTTCTTATCCTTCTCTTATTCCTCATGCTTGCACCTGAATCCTTACATTTTGCTTTTTATATTTGGTCAACTTAAATATTTTTCTCAACTTAACACCTCTCTTAAGTCGATTCAATACTTGGTAGTTACCGAAATTAGCGGATGAGGTTATCCGCACCAGATAAAAGGCTCAAATTTGCCAGAATTAAATAAGTTAATTATTAAAATAGCAAATATGAATCGTTCCCTGACATCGCTTTATAACTGGTATCGTAATGCCATCCGCCATCCACAGTATCGCTGGTGGGTAATTCTGGGTACAATAGTTTATTTAATTAGTCCTCTTGACATTTCCCCAGACTTAATCCCGATCGTCGGACAAATTGACGACTTTATGATAGTCAGTTTACTTGTAAAAGAACTGTCAGAAGTCATATTAGATAAATATAGATCTAAATCGAAACCAAACCCTAATTACTCAGAGGCTTCACCGGATAAAAGCGAAACTATAGATGTAGAGGCTGTTGAGACGGAAACGGTGTCTGCGAATCAAAATTAATCTCGTTAAACTTATTTTCACCGAGTAGAGCTTTTAATACCGAGCTTTACGCGATCGCATCAAGGGATTTTTCTTTGCTTTGATTGAATTGAATTGTTAGTTACATAGCAAAGCATTTAATCATCTCCACTTACTGACTATCTGATGTTCTATGCCTTACCCATAAGTACTAAAAATCCTGGTTCTCAGACGAATAATGCTATAAGTAGCTAGAGCCTTTTTAATTCGTTCGGCATTTTTCAATTAAACTATTACGATTCCGTAGCTTTGCTATATGTTTCATTTTTCCCTGGTAAAAACTGTATTAGGGAAAACTCAGCCAAGTTCAATCCTGTCCACCGCACTGTGAAGTAGAGCCACCATCAAAGTTAAATATTCCCGTGACTGTCTAGTCATTAAAAAATTTTCACGCACAAATTCCCTGGCTTTTTTGCCCATCTCATCGATTTTGTCTGGCTGCTGCATTAGATAACGAATACGTAAAGCTGCACCTTCTGGGGTATTGACCAAAAAACCAGTATGGTAATTAATGACCTGAAGCCTAATACCTCCTGTATCTCCCCCAATCACTGGTTTCCCTTTCCACATTCCTTCGGTTACTGTCAAACCAAAACCTTCTTTGATAGACTTTTGCAAGACAATATCTGCTGCTCTTTGAAGTGCATTAATAGTACGGTGAGCATCTGGAGGTAGCAACAGCACCTGAATATCGGGATCGTCAGCGGCAGCAGTTTTGACTTCCTCAATCACGATTTTGCCTTCGGGGTCGTCTGTAGCACTTCCGCCAGCCAAGACTAGCTGAAGCGAAGGAACAAATTTGGTTGCTAGACGATAGGCTCGAATAACTCCGACTGGATCTTTGAAATGGTCAAAACGGGATATTTGTACGATTAGAGGTCGTTGTCGATCTAAAGAAAAGCGCTCGCAGACAGTATCAATTTCATCTGATTCTAGATCTATATTCTTGTCGCTTAAAGGATCGATACTGGGGGGAACGATATATTCTGGATGGGGTAAAGCTCTGGCAAAAGCAGCAAGAGAGAAAATACTGGCGTTGTAGTCAGTTAGAAACGGCTGGAGAAACTTCCAAATTGGACGATAGGGATGACTAGCATCGATATGACAGCGCCATACCCATTTACCCTTACGGTTGGGACAGTAATTGAGTAAGGGAGCTGGTTGAGGATCGTGAATAAATACGAAGTCGGCGGCTTCAAGGGTTGAGCGCAGCTTGACGGCGTTATCAGCGTTTACCTCTTGATAGTGTTTTAATAAGGAATTACTAATGGGCACTTGAATACCCTGTAAACCATTATGCATACTTTTGGTACATTGAAAAAACTGCTCGTCCCCTGTAATCACCTCCCAAGAAACATTAAGATCTAACTCTCGCATCAAAGGAACTAGCTTGTTTAAAATCTCGGCGACACCACCACCTACAGCAGTAGAATTGACATGAACTATATTCATTCCTTGCAAGGATTTGGCGAGTTGTCTTAACTGGTCGATAACCTCTTCTCCTGCTACTCGAGCATAGGTTTCGAGTATATTCATCAGTCTGCTCCCGAACAAAAGTTTTGAAAGATAACAGTTAGTTGCTGACGCAGTTCGGTTAAGGTTTCAAAATAGGGGTCGATACTCCCTAACTGGCTTGATAACTCGTTATATAGACCATTAAAACTAGCCAGCCAACAGCGAAAGTCATCGCTGCGATCACTTAACCGTCTTCTCGCGTCAATAAAGTGATAGAAAATGCTGCTAGTAGACAAGTGAGGGAGCGACTCTCCTAATTCTTCGGGGAGTTCGACTCGCTTATCGGTATCGAAAACCACAATTTGCGCCCGAATAAACTCGAATGGTTCAGTTGCTACTATCCATGGTAGATATTCGCTCTCGTCCATTCGTTCTTCGATAATTGCTAGTAATTCCTGTCGCAAGTCTTCCAAATTTGAGTAAAAACTGGGGTCGACCATTGCCAAACGCTCTGCTAGTTTATCGTCGTGTAGTCCCCGTCGCGCCCAGGAAGCAAAATCGTTATTGTACTCGCGCTCTTCAAAGCGAGGCTCTAGTAAACCGCCCCAAAAATGATGATAAATACTATTGGCATCGATCGCTACGAGAAGATCTCGTAATTCTTTGAGAGTCATAGCTTGTTTGCCTGTGGCGATCGCAATCAAGGCGCAGTCTTTGATGGCAAAGGGTTCTGCACCTTCAGGCAGCGAAGGATTGATGATTGTTTCTGTGGGGTTGGACATCAGATTATCCTCCAACGTAAGTAAACCTTATTAATTGTTCTAATTACTTAGCAAATTGTTCGTGCAAAAACTCAACTACACGATGATAAACTCGATTTGCTGGATGATCCGGCTCGCGATAACCCAAAGTTAAAACCGCATGAGAACTTTGAGAAATGTTGTAAGGATTACTAGGTTGAGAATTAATTTCCATAATTTCTAAAGCTGCACCACGCATCCAACATAATTCCGCACTATTTTCGATTACTTCTGTTTCCTTTCCAAACTCTTGACGCAGGGTTACAAACTTTTCAGGTGGACTAATCTTATCTTCCGAAAACCGTAAAGCCAAAATAGGAACACCATTACTAGCTTTCTCTTTGGCACGTTCTAACTCTTCGACTGATATTCCTAAAGCTGCTTTATGAGCCGATGTAATTCCGAACGGTAGAGAAGGCTGGCTAGCAACAGGAGCAATTACCGAGTCATCTGCCATCAACGATAAAACAAATCCTCCCGTAAGACACATTCCAATGACGCCAACACCATTTCCACCACATTCCTGTTTAGCTTGTCTGCAAAGTGCTTTGAGCCAATCTGTAATTGGACTGGATTTATTTTTGGCAAAGCAATAGAATTCTTTGCTGATACAGATTTGAGCCGTATATTGCAGCATTCTAGGTACAGAAACAGGTTTATCTGTTTTTCCAAATAACAACGGCAGATAAATGGTAAAATGTTCAGCTAGCCTTCGGGCTAAGTCCACACATTCGGGGATTATTCCTGATAACTCGTGCATCAAGATTACCGCAGCACCACTACCTTTTTTAAAAACTAGGCGTTTTGATAAGCTATTGTCGGGAAAGTAGAATGTGGTGAAGTCTTCCATAAAACTGACCGAATCAATTTTTTTTACTTGACTTTCGCTCTTTGAGTCTCTCGTACATTACCATCTATTTTATTAATTCTTTTCGGCAAGACTGGTTCTTCATATTCTTTAATAAAAGAAATAGACGATCGCGTCGCTACGCTTTATGGACTATTAGGACAATAGAGGAGACAGCTAATTTAAAAAAAAGTTGGATAAAATTATGCGAACTGCAAAGCAGATCCCTACGGGATCGCCTATAAACCTTCTTAAGGAGCAATTGTTATACCTTTTAACCTTTTCCCCTTACTAAATCAAGGTTAATAATATTTATGCAAGAAGTCTTATGTATAACACCTTGGTGTCTAGTGACTAGTGCCTAGTGCCTAATTCAAAATCGATCTTTCATGGCTCGCAAATATCCCAATACCTCTGCTGGTTCCTTCATTTTGGTAACTGCTTGTAAGCTAGGTGCATCCCAACGCAAAAAGGGATTGGTTTGCTTTTCTAAACCTAAAAGGGAAGGTACGGTAGCAATATTTTTACTGCGTGCTTGTTTGACTCGTTTGTATCTGGATTGGAGATCGGAGTTGTTTCCATCTACAGCTAGGGCAAATTTGAGATTTTTCAAGGTATACTCGTGAGCGCACCAAACGCGAGTATTATCGGGGAGATTTCTCAATTTACTGATAGAATCTACCATTTGTGCGGGAGTACCTTCAAACAACCTACCGCAGCCTCCTGCAAAAATGGTATCGCCACAGAACAACTCACCCGTTTCGCTAGGAGTGGTGGGAGGAAAATAATAGGCAATATGAGCGTAAGTATGTCCTGGGACGAAGAAGACTTTTGCTTGTCGCCCGGCAAATTCTACCGTATCTCCTTCATTTAAAAAAACTTCCTGATGGGGAATTCGTCCTCGATCTTTAACACCACCATAAACACAAAGGTCGGGAAATCTTTGCTTTAATTTTTTGTTTCCTCCTACATGATCGTAATGGTGGTGTGTATTAAAAATTGCTACTAGTTTTAAATCGGATGCTTGAAGATAGTTGAGTACGGGTTCTGCTACCGCAGGATCGACCACTGTGGCAATTTTCTGTTGAGAATCGCTTAAGACAAAAATATAGTTATCGGATAAAACTCGAATGCGTTTAATTTCCATAGGACTCAATCAATTATTCGAGCGATCGCTCTGGTAATTTTACTATCTTACTATCTCTTTCATCATGTTAGTCAAAGATAAATCGGTCATAGTAGTTACCAAGAAGTATAATCCCTGGCAGATGTAGAGAAAGCCTAAATTATTCCTCACTACTGATATTGACTATATTCGTATCCACGATGGCGATTTTCCACTGTCCTAATTGACTGGTTTGAAAAGCAACTTTACTAGCATCACCGCTGATAGTAGGATTGCTTACAGAACCACGAACGTTTACGGTTAATAACTGCGAGCGCTGTTTGGCGCGATCGTAAAGCATGATATCGGTTTTGCTTCGTTCGGTAGAAACGTAGGCAATATAGCTACCATCAGTATTAAGGGATGGTGAATCTTGACTAGAATTACGCCGATTGAGATTGGGCAGAGAAACCAAATTCCGCTCTTGCAAATCGTAAAGAAAAATATCTCGATGTCCTCGGCGATCGCTGGCAAAAGCTAAATAACGACCATCGCTACTATAGGCTGGGTGTTCCTCAATTGAGTTACTGTTAATCCCTCCTGGAATTACCTGCGTTTCAACAAATAAAGCGCGATCGCAACCATTAATCCCAACAATAATCAGAAAATACCATAAACTAAGCCAAATGGATCTAACTATCTTCATTTAACTTGCTAAATCTACCTTTTTATCTTAGTCTTAGCCGTAGTTTTACAATCTCTCCTGTAAAATTAAACCTAATTTTTAACTTCCGTACTTTTATCTAACTTCAGTATCTGATGTCATCTAGCCAAGTATCTTCATCTCGACAGAGATTACCGATTGAAAACCGTACTGTTCGCGCCATTATTATGTGGCTGCTGTTACTTAGTGATGTTATTGGACTACTGCTCTGTTTTAATTTAGCCTTTTTAGTACGTTTTGGAAAAGCGATCGATCTGGAATCGCCCGTTATCTATGCTTTGATTGCCATGTATTTATTTGGACTCTATTTGGCAGATACTTATAAATTACAAAAACAAGTCTCTGGACTTTGGACTTCCGAACGAGTCCTGTTGGGTATTTTAGCTACGGTAACGGCAATCACTTCCTGTATATATTTAACGGGTTTGTGGGGTAGCTATCCGATTGTCGGTAGAGGAATCTTACTAATTAGCGTTGGCTTATTTTCAATTTGGGCGATAACTTGGAGAATTGTTGCTGGCAAATGGATTAAAGTCAATCAAGAACCAAGTCGTTTTTTAATTTTTGGCAGTGACAACAAAATACTCACTTTTAGTGAAGAATACCAGAAGCAAAATTCCGATACAGAGTTTGTTTGTTTAACCGATTCAGAAGCCAAGTCCGATTCTCAAACTAATGTCAGTAACCGTATATTGCTCGACAATACCGATAATTTTGTAACTTGGAAATATCAATTTTGGTCTGGCGTTTTGATTGACGAGCAGAGTGAAAAACTTTCCGAAGCAATGGTCAGAGAATTGATGGAAATGCGCTTGCGGGGAATATACGTTTATAGTTTGGCTGACTTTTGCGAGCAATTTTGGCAAAAAATTCCTCCTGCTTATATTCAAGATAATTGGTTTGCTTTTACTTCTGGATTTAGCATCTTACACGATCGAGTAACCATCAAGCTTAAACAGTTAATCGATTTTTCAGTTGCAGTATGCTTATTATGTTTAACCTTACCGATTATTATCATCGTAGCAATTTTAATCAAATTGGATAGTGAAGGACCCATTTTTTACAGCCAAGTTAGAACGGGTCTTAACGGTAAACGATTTAGGGTGCATAAATTTCGTTCGATGTATCAAAACGCCGAACAAATGGGGGTGCAGTGGGCAGCAGAAAAAGATCCGCGCATTACTAGAGTTGGTAGTTTCCTGCGCATGACTAGAATCGACGAACTACCGCAAATCTGGAATGTGCTCAAAGGAGATATGAGTTTAATCGGACCTCGCCCCGAACGTCCTGAATTCGATCTCGAATTGAGAAAAGAAATACCCTACTACGATGTTCGCTACTTGGTCAAACCAGGAATTACAGGTTGGGCGCAAGTATCTTATCCTTATGGTGCTTCAGTAGAAGATGCCTATCAAAAAGTAGCTTACGATCTTTACTATATTAAAAATTATTCTTTGTTTTTAGATATGGCGATCGCTTTAAAAACTATACGAGTGATCGTTTTAGGTAAAGGAAGATAAAAAAACTAGAAAGTAGAAAGTAAGAAGTTTTAAATCAAATCCTCAAGTTAATCTCTATGTTCTACTTACCGATACAAAAGCGACTGAAAATGCGGTCTAAAAGCGATTCGGTAACTTCTTCTCCCGTAATTTCTCCTAAAGCTTGAATTGCGCCGCGCAGATCGATCGTCCAAAAATCTAGGGGTAGACCTGCCTCAATTGTTTCTCTTACCTGTTGTAAAGCAACTTTGACTCTGGTTAAGGCAGCAGCCTGTCTTTGATTGATAGCTAAATCTGAGTCAGTAGCGCTAAGCCGTTCGGCAGTCACCAAGTTTAAGATTGCCGTTTCGAGACGTTCTATACCTTGATTTTTTGCGGCGACAGTATCGATCGCCAAGGGAATTTCTTGAGGATATTGAACCTTATCTGCCCTAGCTAAATCGGTTTTATTGATAACCAAAATTATCGGGCGGTGTTTGACTTGTAAGTAAATTGCTTCATCCTCATTCGTCCAGCCAGCAGCAGCATCAATAGTTAACAGCACTAAATCCGCAGCAGTGGCTACTTGACGCGAGCGCTCTACCCCAATTTTTTCGACCGTATCTACAGTATCTCTAATTCCTGCCGTATCCAGTACCCGGACGGGAATTCCTTTAACTACTAAGGTTGATTCAACTACATCGCGAGTCGTACCCGGTAGATTGGTAACGATGGCGCGATCGCTTTGGCTCCAAGCGTTGAGCAAGCTGGACTTACCCACATTTGGACGACCGACAATTGCTACTTTTAAGCCGCTTCTCAGTAGTTCTCCTCGTTCTGCCGTAGCTAAAATTTTCGTTACCTCGGTTAAAATGTGCTCGATTTTCCGTGCGATTTTTGCTTCGTCTAAAGGGGGCAAATCTTCTTCAAAATCAATTCTCGCTTCCACCTCGGCGAGAATATCCAAACAGGTAGAGCGCAACTTACGAATAGGAGCTGATAACCTCCCCTGTAAACCAGCCAAAGCGGTCTGAGATGCGGCGTTAGACTGCGCTCCTACCAAATCGGCGATGCTTTCTGCTTGAGTGAGATCGATTCTACCATTGAGAAATGCCCGCAGCGTAAATTCTCCCGGTCGAGCCAATCTCGCTCCTAAAGCTATACATAATTGCAATACGTTCTGTACCACCACGATTCCACCGTGACAGTGAAACTCGACTACATCTTCCCGAGTCAAGGAACGTGGGCTAAGCATAATTAATAACAGGGCCTCGTCGATGGACTGCTTGGTTTGGGGATGACGGACGTAGCCGTAGAGAACCCGGTGACTTTCCCAGTGCTGTTTGCCTGGAGCATCGAATAAAACACGAGCAATTTCTAAGGCTTTATCTCCTGAGAGACGAACTATGCCTACACTTCCCTGCTGGGGTACAACAGCAGTTGCGATCGCCGCAATGGTTTCTCCTTGAATTAAAGCCATTAGAGTATATTTACCTAAAATTTTGAACTCAGGACTTTCCTATTCTCCTCTTTCTCGTATAGCATTTATTTATGAAAGAGATCCGAAATTTAGCAAATACTCAGCATGAATCGCTCTTACTCCCAAGGCAACTTGTTGTCTCCAAGTGCTCTAATGGAGAAAAAAAAAGTCAATCGTAGTAAGCACAGAAAACTCCGTCGGCTTGAGATAATTAGACCGATTCGCCTGATTTACTATCGATTAATTCGGCTGCGTGCTAATCCTCAAACCATTGCCAGAGGTTTAGCTCTAGGAGTTTTTGCTGGATTTTTTCCTTTATTTGGCTTACAAACCGCAATTGGTATATTTTTAGCGGCTATATTTCGAGGCAGTAAACTAGCGGCGGCGGCAGGTACTTGGGTGAGTAATCCTCTGACATACGTGCCAATTTATGTGTTTAATTACCACGTAGGCAAGCTAATTTTGCGAACTGAAGACACGATCGCTTCGCCTTTGAATATTGAGTCTTTTAAATCTTTTCGTCAACTAGGCTTTACTTTTGGGGCAACCCTAATTACGGGCTGTGTTGTAGTAGGTGCGATCGCCGCATCCGTTGCCTATTTTGGTGGCTTGCCAATTCTCAAACGTTTGCGTCGTAGAAAAAAAAGCAATTTAAGCAGCTAAACAATTTTTTAACCATAGATCGGATAAACGAATGACAGCAACCAGAAACAAATTGCCCTACTTGCTGTCACGATCTTAGTATTCATTCCAATTAATCTAAAGCTTCTATCGAGCTAATTTAGTCGATATAGCCCATTAATGTAGAAACATCATCCATTTCATTAGGAGCTACGGGACGATTGCCCATAACCGAATAGTTTTGACTGATATGCAGCTTACTTACTGCAATGGGACGATTTCCAGATATTGCTAGAGCATTTTTAAATTCGACAGTGCCTTTAGCTATGGGACGATTAGAACCCACAGAACTGTATGTGTCTACTATTTGCAGATGGCTGCGTTCGATTGGTCTATTTTGTGGCAATAAAGTGCTTTTTTCTTTGACCGATAAAGCTAAGGCTTGTTTTTTTTCACCATTTTCTGGTGACTGACCTTGGTTTTCTGGTATTTGATTGCCATTATTTTCAGTATTTTCTTCACTCATTGAGTTATCTCCCAAGTTTAATTTAAGTTTTATCTAATCAGGTACGGGCAATTTAGTGACTAAATTTACTATTTTTATTTTCTCTTAATAACTGTCCTTATTTTGCCATTTTATAGTTTTTGCAGCAAGAGTCGATCGTCGGCGTTAGACAAAAACAGGACTGATTTATTTGTTCATTTCATCCAAATTCAGTGCTTTTGAACCTTCTCGGTAAAATTGCATCAGTAAGTCATTGAGTTGAGTCCAAATTAGAGAACCAATAAATATAGTTAAAAGTAGGGATACTCCATAAGCAGAGATGATTCCGAAATCAAAAATTAATAATCCCCCTGCCAGAAAAATCCAGACTCCCAGACAAACTCCCCAATAAGATAGCACTAATCCCTTACCTTTTAATTGGTAAAAATCGGATTTTTTTGCTTCTTGAGACCGATTTTGAAGTTGTTGTTCTACTTGAGCCTTAAACGACGAAATAAAGGCAAGGGCGATTGCAACTCCGATAATAGACACTAAGAATGGTGGTTGGGAAAAATAGTACATAAACGAAGCTAGCTATTTGATTGACGATCTAGTTCTCAACTACTTTATCTCGAAACGTCAAAACGAAGGAAGAAGTAGTAAGGATTTCCCCGTCTGTTACCTCACTCTGTCTCAATTAGTAGCAGTAGGTATCATTGCTGCTACTCTTTCCATGGATAGTTCGCGAAAGGTAGTTAAGGCTAGTTCGAAAATACTTTGTGGTTTAATTTCATCCTGAATTAAAATCCACAAACGCCTTACCTCATCGGTATGGATGCGTTCGTCTTCGGTTAATGCCAGCAATAGCTGATGGCGAAGATATTTTCCTTCTGCCGAAAGTAAATATTGTAAACCCAATCTAGCCGTAGGTAAAAGCTCGAAGTTACCGTCAGAACGAGCGATCGCAATCATATTTTCCAGTCTTTCCCACTGGAATTTGCCATCTCTAATCAATACATCGAGCAAACGTCTTCTTAGCTGAGGGGATTCTCCCGTTAACAAACGTTGCGACACATAGGGATAAGAAACTTCAATAATTTTGAAATTGGGATCGAGAGTGAGTGCCAACCCTTCTTGAGTAATTAGAGAACGTATAATCAGGGCAAATTTGGCAGGTACGCGAAAAGGATATTCGTACATTAACTCGGAAAATTCATCGGTAATAGTTTTAAAGTTAAAGTTCCTAACGCTTTCGCCCATTGCTCTGCCCAATACTTGTTCTAAAGCGGGAATAATTGGCTCTATGTCTACATCGGGAGTTAAAAATCCTAGCTGGACGAAATCTCTGGCTAAAGCTTGATAATCGCGGTTGATTAGCTGTACTACCGCCGAAGCAATAGTTTCTTTCATCCATTCTTCCAGTTGATCCATCATGCCAAAATCGATGTATGCCATCCGCCCATCAAAAGTAGCGAACAAGTTGCCAGGATGGGGATCGGCATGAAAGAAGCCGTATTCTAACAGTTGACGCAGTCCAGAAGTTACTCCAATCTCGATCAGGCTATTGACATTTAATCCAGCAGCTTCAATGCGTTTGATGTCGGTGAGCTTGATACCATTAATCCACTCTAGGGTCAAAACACGAGTGCTACTATACTGTCTATAAATAAAAGGAACTTTTACTTCTGGGTCACCATCAAAGTTCAGGGCAAATTTTTCAGCATTTTTGGCTTCGTTGACATAGTCAATTTCTTCAAAGAGTTTGATACCAAATTCATCGACAACCGAAGTTAAATCGTGTCCGAGATTTAGGGGTAGCCAAGGTGCCAGCCAACCCGCACCCCAACGCATTAGATATAAATCCAAGGTCAATAAGGGTCTTAAATTGGGACGCTGGACTTTAATCGCCACTTCTTCGCCACTATGCAAGAATCCCCGATAAACTTGACCCAAACTAGCAGCAGCTATCGGATTGGGGGAGATTTCGCGATAGATATCTCGAACTTTATGCCCTAACTCAGATTCAATAATCTCAAATGCAGTCTGATTATCAAAAGGCGGTAACCGGTCTTGCAGCTCGATCAACTCGTTGAGAAAATCGCGACGAATTAGGTCTGGTCTAGTAGATAGAGCTTGTCCTACTTTAATAAATGTGGGACCGAGTTTGGTGAGAATTTTACGTAATTCTCTGGCGCGTTTCGGTCGATTAATCTCGGTTTTGCCCAACCATTTATCTAGCTGAAGGCGAAATGCAAAACTACCTAATGACCAGATGATGACCAAGGCTCGACCGATAACTTGCCAAGGTCGATAGCGGTATTGAGACGAAATTGCTTTTGCATCATACAGTAGAGGTGGTTCTGCTTTAGTTGCTTTTTCGTCCATTCTTTGCCAATAAACCTAAAAAATATTGTCTAATATTAATTTTAGTATACAAATTTACAACTTACTTAATTTAATAATTATTTTTATTTAAAAAAATCATCAAGAAATGACGATCGATCTCGACAGTATTTCATTCTATTTGAGGCCTCGAACCAAATTTTCGATCGCTATTTTTTGAGATTCAATGCTTTCTGTCAGCTTAAATTGAACTAAAGCTCGAATGAGATTGTGTTCTGGATATTTAGCTTGAAAGTAAACATTGCCTGTTAGATAATCGGTAAAAAATCTCAGTCCTAACTCGAATGCCAGAAGGCGGATCGCGCTGTAGAGATACTCGTAATCGTTACCAGTCAAGAAATTTTTGGCCACGGATAAATAGCCTTGTAAAATAGTCTGAGCTAAGTGTGGTTCGAAATATACTCGCTCCCAGTCTCGAGTTTCTTCTCCAAGAGGATTGCAAGCCGAACGGAGACAGTCACCTAGATCGTAATGGATCAATCCTGGTTTGACCGTATCGAGATCGATTAGGGCGATCGCCTGTTGGGTCTGGCAGTCGAGGAGAATATTGTTAACCTTGGGATCGCCGTGAATGGGACGTAGCTTTAATTTACCCTTTTCTTTGGCACGTTCTAAAATTTCAGCATACTCAGCGCGAGCGTCAATAAACTTAAGACAATAATTGATTTCAGGAGATTGAATAAGTTTAGTTTGAGCGACAACTACCTGGTAAATTTGTAAATATTTGGGCGTAATGTGAAAATCCGGTAGGGTATCGGCTAATTTGGCTACGGAAAGATCGCTAATTAAATGATGAAACATCCCCAAACCGTAGCCAATTTCTTTTCCGTGTTGGAGGTCTAGAACGGTATCGAAGGATTGAGAATTATTGATGTAGCTAATACCCCGCCAAAATGAACCCTGGCGATCGATCCAGTAGCAGCGATCGCTGCTACCGATGGTCAATACCCGAGGAACTTCCCAACGACGTTCTCCTAGGGTTGCTTGCTGAAGTTTTTGACGCAGGCGATTGCAACAGGTACGAATATTGCCCATAACCAGTTCTGGCTGACGAAATACTCTGGTGTTAAGGCGTTGCAATATGAAATAAGGTTCGCTTGTAGAGTCGGTAGTTACTAAAAAGGTATGATTGATATTGCCACTACCAAATTGTTGCAGCTCTAAAACTCGATCCTCCTCTGGCTTGAAAAGATCGGCGATCGCCTTAAGATTATCCACGACTATGTTTTCGTCTGAGATTGTAATCGATTGAGGGAGTGAGACAGCTTCTACTATAACTATACCTAGGCATTTTTAGCCGCGCATTGCCAATCTTGAGTAATTCCTGAGTTACCAAGTGGTAAATAGATCGTAAATTCTTTACCATGTTGGGGTCTTTGTCTGACGGTAAGTTTGCCGCCTATAGCTTGAAAGATGTTTTTAGTTACATCGAGGTTGAGGCTCAAACATCCCGTTTCTGGTTGAAATGACAGTAGTTGACCTAAAGACTTCAGACGATTGGTTTGATTATTGTGTTCCGATAATACCTGAAGTTTTAAGCGATCGCCAGCCGTAGAGACTTTGACATGAATTTGACCTCCGGTAGGTAAACTACGAGTGCAGCTTTCCATCAGGCCGGTAAGAACTCGATCTAACATAGCTGGATCGCTGACTATTCTCGGTAGCTGCTGGGGAAGAACAAAATCTAGTTCCACATTTCGCCGCTGCGCTTTTTTTTGCCAGCGAGGAATATTTTGTTGAAATACTTGCTCTAAGGGAAAAGGAACTAAATTAACTGGTTTTGTAACGGGAGATGTAGATTTAAATTCCGCTGCCCTAAAGATTAGCTCCATACGGTCTATTTGTTCGGTACATTCGCGTTCGATTTCTTGCAAACGCTTGACTACGTTGGGCTTAAAGTCTTGTTTGCGCTTTAATAACAGTTTAGTTAGAGTTCGGATCGTAGTTAAAGGAGTCCGAACTTCGTGAGTAAGTGCCTGCAACAGTTCCATTTCTAGTTTATTTCCCTTTTGAGGCGAAGCCGAAGCAGAATACCCAGAGGCTACCTCAGGCAATCTCCGAGAGGCAATTGACTCGACGTGACGAGCTTTGGCAGCTTCAAAAGTAGTTTCGTCTGGTATATTTTGTAGTAATTGACGAGTAAAGCTAGTTACCAAACGAGAATCGGGAACGGTTGGTTTAAAAATTTCGACTAAACTATCTAGTTTTTCTCGTCTGTCGAAATTATTAGGTAATAAGCGCGAGCGCAAAGTTAGCCATACTTCGGTGATGACTTCTGGCTCGAAAGAAAAATCAAATTGCGCTACTTTTGCCTTGTCGGTTCCCAACACCATCACCAAGCTAAACTCGTCGGTTAAAATCAAACAAAACTGTTCTTCGGCGAGGGGATCTCCAGCGAACAGAGGTAACTCAAAGGTCGAAGGAGTATTAATAAGAGAATTATCATTAACGACAGAGGAGGGTTGAGAGGGCATTAATGCCGCAGCTTTAGAAGCGTTAGGGGTAAATATTCCTATTTGATAGTGAGTTGAAAGAGCTAAATTGCTAAAAAGTGGAACTGGAGCTGCTAAGATTAAACCCTTTGGACTAGAGGTTTCAGTCTGAGAAGCAATTTTTGACAAAAGTAGCTGCTCGGCTGTAGCGATCGCGCCACACCATTCTCTTTGTGCTCTGAGTTCGGCAGTACGATTTTTGCTACTATACTGCTCTAAATGCTCTGGGTTTCCTGGAGAATTTCGTCTAACCAAGACAGAGCCAAAAACTTCTTCTCGATCGCGATTGAGAATTTCGCTCAGATTCTGCAGCCACCAGTTTTGCACTTGTATTTCGACCTCCACCGACAATTAATCATTTCTTTTGGAGTTTAATACCTCCCAGGAGAGATAATTTACCCGTAATGATTAAATCGTAGCTGTTTTAGTTGCTTCTTCAAAGACGTAAAACCGAACTAAAAATTCGCAAACTCCGATGTTTATTGTGGAGCATAGAAATTCAAGGCTCTTATTTTTGACTGGCAATCGCATGATTGACGTTGCCGTCACTAACAGTAAACTGCAGGATCGCGCCCTGAGAATAATTAGCGATCTTACCGATCTAAATCGCCAACAAGCAGAGGAGTTACTAGAGCGCAGCAACAAACGAGTCAAATTGGCTTTACTAATGCACTGGAGCAATTTAGATGTAGCAATGGCAGAACATTTGCTAGAGCAAAAAATTAAACGTTTTGCATTAACTGAGACGGAACGAACTCAGGGGAGATTTTTAATTTAATATGAGGGCAAGTAAAGAGTTTAATTTTCCCGATAAACTCTAAATTGCCTGGCGTAAGGATACGATCGGATCGAGTTGGGCAGCTTGTCTGGCAGGTATGACTCCAAAACAAAAACCAATTCCGCAGGAGTTAGCGATCGCTAAAAATACTGCTAACGGTGCTACGCTAGCTTGAAGTGGAGTTAATATGGCGATTGTCACTATACCGCTGGCACCAACTAAAGTACCAATAACACCTCCAGCTAAAGACAAAATTGAAGTCTCGATTAAAAACTGAGTCAAAATATCCCTACTAGAAGCACCGACAGCTTTGCGTAAGCCAATCTCTGCGGTACGGGCTTTGACCGACATCAGCATCACGTTCATAATGCCAATACCGCTGACGATCAGAGAGGTACTGGCGATCGCCACCAAAGAAGCAGTTAAACCTAACGTTACTAAATTAGAGGTTTGTAAAAACTTTTCTTGAGAGTGAATGGCAAAATCGTCGCGATCGATAATTTTATGGCGCAAGCGCAACAAATTACTCACTTGAAACTCTGCCGCACGGACACTAGCTTTATCTGTAGCGGTAAAAGTAATTGAAGAGACTTCTGTACCGTAGGGAGAAGTCTGGCCCACTATTTTTGTTGCCATAGTAGTAGCGGGAATAAATACCGCCCGATCTTGATTGCTTTCGAGTAAAGAGCCTTTAGCCGCCATAATGCCGATGACTTCGAAGCTATTATTTTTAATGCGGATTTTTTTGCCAATTGCTCGTTCGTGGGGAAATAGTTGAGCGGCTAAGTCTGCACCCAAGACTGCAACTAAATTGTTACGTTTGAGATGCCTGGTTGTAAAAAACTCTCCCGTTGCTACTTGAAAATTACGCACCGCAAGAAATTCTGGGGTAGTACCAACCAAAGAAGCTTCTATAGTGAGATCTCGATAGTTAATTAGCTGCTTGTTTTTGATTTGGGGGGCTACTGCAGAGACAGAAGGAACTTGAGTGGCGATCGCTTCGGCATCTGCTAAGACTAAGGTTTTGGGCTTACCTGTGGTTCGGCGTACATTACCCTGTTCGGGAATTACGTACAGCATATTCGGTCCAAAGGATTCTAATTCTTCGGTTGCCAACTGTTTGGCACCTTGGCCAATGCCCACCAATAAAATAACTGAAGTATTACCGATGATTAAGCCTAAGGTGGTCAATAAACTTCTTAACTTGTCAGCTTTTAAGGTGGCAAGCGCCATTCCTAAGGAATCTAAAATATTCACCATTCACCTCCTAACCAAATAAATGTGCGATTTGTTGCCAGACGTGACATCCTAAAAGGAATAAACCAGCGTAAGTAAAATAAATTAGTTTTTTAAGATCGCGTTTTAATTCGCTAAAGGTAAAAGCTAAAAAAATTAGGAGATTAAAAGCTAGTAATCCTTCGGCATAAACCCAATAAGTATTGAGCTCGTTAAAATCAATATCTTCCTTTTGAGTCATTAACAAACCATGTACTAATCCCAAGAAAATAGTAACCATTAAAGCTAGACGAGCAGTCTGCCAACACAATATCTTGTAATTGGGCAATAGTCTGACTGTACTGGCGATCGCGGGATAAAAAACTATACTAGAACCTATTAAAGATAATACTCCTAAAGAATTGGCGAGGAGATTGACATTACTTGAATACATAGTTTTACTTCTAAACTTGATGTAATAAGTTTCACAAACAAAAGCTTTTTAGTAAGCTCGATCTATTTTAGATTTATCGAGCGATTTGAGAGTGAGTTTAATTCAATATTTCAGTGAGTTTAATTCAATATTTGTCAAAATGTAAAAGTTAATTTTCAACTAGGTATTTAATAAGTTGTTTGGCGGATTGCGGATCGAGGCTAAAACACAGTACGATATAAAGTACAAAAGCGGTAAATAAAGCTTGTAAGTGTCTCATTTTTTGTCTCTCTTCTGTAAGTTTTAAGTTTGAATCTAAATCAAACTACGGCTAGGATGCAGAAAATATGCAAGTGACGAGAGTGACTTGGAAACAAGCAGCAAATTTTTGTTGGGAGTAAGATACGTTACCAATATTCTTAATTACAGATAAAGTCTTCGCTTCATTCATGTTTTATTCTGTCTGCCATGAATTTTAGTTCGATAGTTCTACCACAAAAAATTGCTCAATCCCAACCGAAAGAGCAATTAAGAAGCAATTAAATTTATATTGGACTGACTATAGAATATCAATCAGCACTTATTTTTACAGTAGATTTTTTCAACAGAATCAACAGAATATTTATAGGTGATAGCAGTTTGTATTTTTATACAGCAATGCGTATTGCAATATTACAAAAACTCGTTCTCTAAACAGGAACGGGCAACCCTACACCTGTTATAAATCGGTGGAAGCGAAAGGAAAAGGTTATGCAATAGGGATAAATTCAAGTTGGTAGCCTATTTGAGTAGCATGACCACTGAGGATAATTGCTTTTTCCTCTTGGGAAGCTAGTCGATTATGATTCGTGCAAGAAGTCTATTGTCAGTTTAAACTCAAATTTCTGCAGCTATAGCAACCAAGTCCTCAAAGAAGTAGGAGCTATGAGCAAAGTCAAATTGCTCGACATTGGAGAAAGACATCCTTATGTCATTCGCCACGATCGCAATCGAACTTGGATCGCTGCCGAGAAAGACTGAAAATTCAGTCTCTAAATCAAATTTAGCAATATCAAAACCTTCTTCCCCATCGACGAACTGATCTCCAAAGCCACTAATATAATCGTTACCTTCCCCTAAATTGATGATTCCACCTCCTGTATATCCTGAGAAAGCATCGGGTGCCAGAGTCTCAATTCTGTCTTCTCCCGAACCCAGATCGATTGTTCCTTGGTTGTTAATACTATGGTTATCGATACCACTCTCAACAGATACCGAACTGTAAATGCGATCGTTTCCAGCTCCAGTGTTTAGACTGGAGTCGCCCTGTTCTGGTACTAAGACTATGCCACTATTGTTATCTCCCCCGCCAAAGATTTCAACCGAGCTTATCAGTTCGTCATCACCATCTCCTAGATCGACAGTACCAAAGTCGCCAATGTAGCTACCATTATTGTTATTCCCTGTTCGAACCCTTACTCTACTGTCAATCTTGTCATCTTCAGCACCACCTTGAATATTTCCAAAGAATTCAAGATCGAGACCACGATTAAAGTCACCATTGCCTCTTACTCCAACGGTACTATTAATATAGTTTTTGCCAGAAGCAAAGGAAATTCCACCAAACCTAGAGGAAATTCCGGTATTGTTACTGCCGTTACCATCAATACCTGCAACAGCATCAATGCGATCGTCCCCATCACCAAGACTAATACCAGCTTCATTAGCTATGTCGAGACCAACATTGTCATTGCCATCCCCGCCAATAGAGGCTACAGCGCTAACAACATCGTTTCCTCGATCGCCGCTGAGACCACCATCTGAGGCAATAAAACCTCCATTTCCGTTACCATTACCGGCAACTTTAACAACTGCACTAAAATCGTCATTTCCCTCTCCTAACCTGAAGCCGAAAAATGAACTGCTAATGCCGTAGTTGTCATTGCCATCTCCATTAATAGTTGCGATGCCGATGATTCGGTCGTTGTCGGCTCCCAGATCTATGGAGCTAAAAACGTTGCTAATACCATTGTTACGGTCACCATTGCCTCTAACCAGAACTAAACCGAAAACGCGATCGATACCAGCATCCATACCGATAAAGGTTTCATAATTTCTAATACCGGTATTGGTGTCTCCATTACCGGTAACGATGTTAATGCCACGTATATTATCTTTGTCAGCTCCAGTAGTAATAACTGCTTCTTGTTCTTCACCAAGTTCCCCAAGATTATAAATCGCTTGATTGCGATTGCCACCTCCAGAAACCAACAGCACATTTTGAACTAGATCGTTACCAGCATCAAACGTAATACTGTCTTGATTTAACAAACCAGTGTTGTCATCCCCAGTAACGACATTCATACCTACAAAATCTGTATTTCCCAAGCTGCTAAATCTAGCATGTTGCATACCATTAAAATCCATACAAATTAAAATTCCACACAATTATCGGTAACATTTTTATATAAACCGCGTCTACTTTGAAACCCGTAGTTTTTTATTTTTCTATTTTTAGGTTAAAGGTCAAGGGGCAAAGGAAAAAGGGATCTGGTTAAAACTCCAGTTCTCTATATGGACGCGGTTTAAACTGTGATAAAATTTGCGTGGTATGTTTCAATTTTTTAAAAAATCTTATTTTTGCAGTTGCTGCTCGGAAGCTCCAATATTTAATCAATCGCGATCGCATAAATTATGTTTCAACTATTAATATCTAAACTTAGAGATATTTTTTGTTCGAAAACGACTTCAACCCAATAAACAGTAATATTTTTACTTTAAATAATAAACACCCCTTCTGGTTCTAAAATCTCCATAGAACCGTTTTATTTTATACGGATAATATTTTCTAAAGCCCTTCTAAATAAATAGAGAGGGTTTATTAATTACATATATTTTTTTTCATAAATTTATCCAATTCAGAACTTGAAGTTAGTTGCATTATAATTCAGTTACCAAAAATCAAAGATTTTATAATGCTTGTTGATAAACTTCTGCAATCTGCCGAGCCACTTTATTCCAGCTATAGTTATCCTTAACATAAGTCAGACAGGCTTCTTGACTGGGTAATTTTCTCTGTCCAGACAGTGCCTCGTTAATTCCCGCTGCTAATTTTTCAGGAGAAGAATCTTCAAACAGCAAATCTTTACAAAAAGGCTGCAAAATTTCGGGAATTCCTCCTACTGAAGTTCCTAAAACTGGAGTTCCGGTAGCCAAAGACTCGACGACAATCAAACCAAAACCTTCTAACGACAAGGTAGGAACGACAGAAAAATCGGCAGCGCAATAGCACAGTGGTAATCGCTCGTCTGAGACGTATCCTAAGAGTTTGACATTATTATTCAGGTCTAGTTCGGCAATCTGTTTTTCGAGAGTTGCTGCCAATGCACCTTTGCCAGCAATATAAAGCATGAGCTCGGGATGGCGATCGCGTACTATAGCGATGGCAGCAATTAAATTTTCTAGTCCCATACGCTTGGCGAGGCGGCGAATACAGAAAATAGTCGGTCTGTCTGAACGCCAACCGAGTTTGAGACGAGCTTGAGTTGTGGAAAGATCGATATTGAAGCGATCTAGATCTACTCCACCGGGGATAATATGAATTTTGTCTAAAGATACTCGATATTCTCGATGCAAAATATCGCGAAAGGTTTTAGACAATACGATAAACTGACGCGATCGCCTGTATACTGATTGCTCGACCAGTTTTTTTACCTTAATCGCGAGCGGCTTTTGAGTTTCTACATCGCTTTCTAATGCCCAGGGGCCGTGAAAATGAGTGACTAAAGGACGATTTTTCAAAGAATTTAATAAAGGAAAGGCAAAAAGGCTAAAGTGAGAAACAATTAAATCGTATTCATGTTGGATAATTAGCTGTTGAAAATTCTTTCTAATTTTAAGCCAGCGTTGTATGAGAGAAGCATCTGCTGTGGCAAACGCTTTGACTTTACCTTGCGAATCACGCTCTAAGTTTTCCGAACCTACGACTAAACCGCTAAATTCGATATTGGCTTGAGATAAATGATTGGCACAGTCATAATAGTAACGATCTAAACCACCGGCGCATTCTGGAAACCAACCCAACCCGATTTGTAAAGTTTTCATCGATGTGTTTTATGTTAGCGATCGCCTAGATTCTAAGATAGCTGTAATTCTTTCTCGAAAAAGTAGGCTATTATCAGCTATATCTTATAACACGATTCTGAACGAATAACTAGATTTGGCAAGCTACTAGGGATTCGGACTCAATTCAGATCGACTGTGACGAAAAATCGCGAGCGAGTCAGAAAATACGAGGAGATTTAATATCTGTAACTTTAAAAAAAATTAATTTGCCTAGAAAGATTAAGTAGGCAGAACAAAATAAGAGCCAAAATTATCACAATCATGAAGTTGGTTCAAAATTGACATAATTACGCCTGCCATCTCAGACCGCTCTGATTGAGGATTGCGCCTCACCTCGATGGCAGTTAAGCAGAGGAAGCGATAAAAACTCTGCAACGCCTCAGTCAACTTTAGATTTACTTTATCGTCTTTTTACCTGACAATTCGCTCTCCTTTGGTAAAAAGCAATGGGTCACAGCGGTAAAACCCCCATCCGACAAAGCAGTTTATTTGTTTCTTATTCTATTTATTATGATATTAATTGATTACAGTATAAATAATCGTACTAAAGATATAAATAAATTATTTTCTTAAAAATAGACAAAATAATTTTACATTACAACTCTTGATAGATAAGGAATATCAAGTACTGAAAGTATAAAAATCTATTTTATTTTATTTCTATTTTTTTGTAGTTATATTGTTGAGAATTATTAAATAAAAATCGACTTAACGAAAATATTTAAAATTTTAGCGATTTTCTTTGATGTGGAGTGAGGCAATTCTTCTACTGGTATCCATTACTCCAGGACTTACGCACTTCAGCACTCTAAACCTTGATTTACCTGACTCGCTGCTCAAACAACGAAATTTCATTCAACTGCGTAAGTCCTGTACTCTATAGCTGTGTTGGCATTTTATGTAGAATAGTTAGCGCGATCGCACTTTGGGTATGAAATTAAATTTCGGCAAATAAATAATTAATGCATAAACCAACAATTGCTACCCGAATAAATAAATGTAGGGTTTCAATTTTTAAGAAAAGCAACCTATTGTTGTTGGTTGTTGTTGGATGGCGATCGCCATCAGTAGTAAGTATAAGTAGTAAGTATAAGTAGATGATTGACCGATGTTTGTCTGTCTGTTGTTAGCTCCATTCAGCAGTGGCGCAGTTTGACAATTGCCCCACCCATTGAAATTCCGAAGACCTCTATACAGCTAGAAAAGGATAATGAAATTACCTGACGGTCCGAAAACTCCCCCCTGGTTGCAGCTAATTCAATGGATTGCCGATCCGATAGGGTATCTAGAAACCTGTGCCCAACGCTATGGGGATGTCTTCACCGCTCACTTGGGTCGAGTTTTTCCTTTCCCAGTAGTATTCGTCAGCAACCCCCGAGCAATTCAAGAGATTTTCACCGCTGACCCCAAGGGGTTTGACTCTGGTCGAGATAATAGGTTTTTACAACCACTATTGGGAGAAAACTCCTTACTTCTGTTGGATAGCGATCGCCACAATCGGGAACGAAAACTGTTGATGCCACCCTTTCATGGGGAACGAATGCGAGTCTATGGGGAGCTAATTTGTCTTCTTACTCAACAAGTCAGCAGCAAGTGGATTATTGACCAACCCTTCTCTGTCCGAGAATCCATGCAAGAAATTAGTCTGCGAGTCATCTTGCAAGTGGTATTTGGAATCCATGAAGGACCACGTTACGAGCAACTGAGACAACTTCTGGTAGCATTCCTAGAACTTACAAATTCTCCTTTGGGCTCCAGCTTGCTGTTTTTCAAGTTCCTGCAAAAGGATTTAGGAGCTTGGAGTCCTTGGGGACGCTTTCTTGGCATCCGGCAACAAATTGACGAACTACTCTATGCTGAAATTCAGGAAAGGCGATCGCACAATGACCCCGTGCGTACCGATATTCTCTCTTTAATGATCTCAGCTGTCGACGAGCAAGGAGAGGGAATGACAGATGTGGAGTTGCGCGACGAACTGATTACACTACTGTTAGCTGGTCACGAAACCACTTCCACAGCTCTATCTTGGGCTTTTTACTGGATTCATCACCAGTCCCAGGTGCGGGATCGGCTACTGCAAGAACTCGACCGCCTTGGTGAAAACCCCGACCCGATCGAGATTTTCCGCCTGCCTTATCTGACGGCTGTGTGTCAGGAGACGCTGCGGATTTATCCAGTGGCATTCATTGCTTTCTCCCGAATTTTGAAAGACCCCTTCCAAGTGCTGGACTATCAGTTTGAAACCGATATTAGCCTGTCTCCCTGTATTTATCTCGTCCATCAGCGAGAGGATCTCTATCCAGAACCAAAGCAATTTAAACCGGAACGATTTTTAGAACGGCAATATTCCCCTTATGAGTATTTGCCCTTTGGCGGCGGTAGCCGTCGCTGCCTTGGCGCTGCTTTGGCTATGTTTGAAATGAAGCTAATATTGGCAACTATTCTATCAAATTATCAACTGGCGCTAGCTGATAATAGACCCGTCCGACCTCAGCGCCGAGGTGTTAACCTCTCCCCTGCTGGTGGGGTGAAGATGGTGATGAAGGGTAGGCGCATGGGACAAGGGCAAACTACTGAGCCGGTTGCTAGCTCAATTTAGCAATATTGAGTAAAAGATAAAGATGACAGAAATTACCAAACAAGTAGAGGCGGGACAGGCTGTTTACACTAAGCTAACTCTAGCTATATACGACCTCTGGGTGCTGGGAATTTCTAATCGCTTTATCTGGAAATGTCCATCATCCCACCTAGTAGAACTCTACGATCGGCATATTTCAGCTAATCATCTCGATCTAGGTATTGGAACTGGATTTTTCCTAGACTGTTGCACTTTTCCTACTAGCAACCCTCGACTGTGTTTAATGGATTTAAACCCCAATAGTTTAGAAGTAACGTCTCGTCGAGTTGCCCGTTATCATCCGAAAACTTACAGAAGAAATGTCTTAGAACCAATCGAGTTCGACGAGCAAGGATTTGATTCAGTGGGATTGAATTATTTACTTCACTGTTTGCCTGGAACGATGCTAACGAAAGCATTCGTTTTTGAGCAGGTAAAGCATTTACTCAATCCAGGTGGAGTAGTATTTGGTTCGACTCTTCTAACTGGAGGAGTCAAACGAAGTTTTGTAGCCCAACGGTTAATGGAGGTTTATAACAAAAAAGGCATCTTTACCAATCAAGATGATAATTTAGAAGATTTGAAGAAAATTCTCCAGCAAAACTTTTCAGAGATTTCAGTTAAAACAATTGGATGCGCTGCTCTATTTTGGAGTCGAGTATAAACTAAGCTCGGCTCCACATCCAGTAACTGTAGCTATTTTTCTACTTTTACTCCTTTCCAAAAGGCAACATAGCCTTCAATATTTTTGGCTTTTTCTTTAGCTTGAGGATAATACCAAGCCGCATCGGGATTTTCTTTGCCATCGACTACGATATTGTAGTAGCTAGCTTGTCCTTTCCAAGGACAGGTTGTATGAGTGTTGCTCGGCTGAAAATATTTTCGATCGATCGAGTCGGGAGGAAAATATTGGTTTCCTTCTACTACTTCGGTGCGATCGCTCTCGGCTAAAATTACATCATTCCAAATAGCTCGTGCCATTGTCTTTTAGTTACTCAACGCTATTAAGATTAAAAGTACTGCTCGGCAACAGACTTGCCGCTAATTTTAAAATTACTATCGGGTTTACGATCTCAATATATCATTTATTCATTTTGCTAACGACTGACTGCTTATGACTGCTAATTCTAATGGACGCTGGCAATTCTATATAGATCGCGGCGGTACTTTTACTGACATAGTTGCCAAAACACCTCAAGAAACTATTATCGTTCACAAGCTGTTGTCTGAAAATCCGGAACTTTATCGCGATGCAGCGCTCCAGGGAATTAGGGATGTAATGGGAATTGAGGCAAACCAACCCATTCCCACGGACGAGATTGAAGTAGTCAAAATGGGAACGACAGTGGCAACCAATGCCTTACTGGAACGAAAAGGCGATCGCCTGGTACTATTAATTACCAAAGGCTTTAAAGATGCTTTGCGCATCGGCTATCAAAATCGTCCCGATATTTTTGCCCGTCAGATCGTTTTACCTAGTATGCTTTACGAGACGGTAATTGAGGTAGACGAACGCTACGATGCTGACGGACGAGAACTAAAAGCGATCGCATCAGAAACGGTCAAACGAGATTTACAAACCGCCTACGAACGGGGCATTCGCAGTTGTGCCATCGTCCTGATGCACGGCTATCGCTATCCCGACCACGAACGGCAGGTAGCTCAACTGGCAAAGGAAATTGGCTTTACCCAAATATCCGTATCCCATCAGGTAAGTCCCTTGATTAAGTTTGTCAGTCGTGGCGATACTACAGTAGTAGATGCTTATTTAACCCCAATTTTAAGGCGTTATGTCGAGCAGGTCGCAAGTCAGTTACCCAATGTCAAGTTAATGTTCATGAAGTCCGATGGCGGATTGGTTTCAGCCACCAAGTTTCAAGGTAAAGATAGCATTCTCAGTGGTCCTGCTGGGGGTATTGTCGGTGCAGTACAGACCAGTAAAAGGGCGGGGTTTAACTCCGTTATCACCTTCGATATGGGCGGTACTAGTACCGATGTAGCTCATTTTAACGGTGAATACGAACGAAATCTAGATTTAGAAATTGCGGGAGCAAGAATGCGAGTTCCCGTCCTGGCAATTCATACCGTAGCGGCTGGCGGTGGCTCGATACTTTCTTTCGATGGTTCTAGCTATCGCGTCGGTCCAGAGTCTGCTGGTTCCAACCCAGGTCCTGCCTGTTATCGACGTGGTGGAAATCTTACAGTAACCGATGCCAATGTGATGTTGGGCAAAATTCAACCCCAATATTTTCCTGCGGTGTTTGGTGAAGAGGGTAATTTGTCTCTGGATAAAGAAGTTGTAGTGAAAAAATTTAGCGAGTTAAATTCAGCAATTGCCAGCACTACGGGGAAATCTGCTACTCCCGAACTAGTAGCAGCAGGATTTATTGCTATTGCCGTGATGAATATGGCTAATGCCATTAAAAAGATTAGTTTGCAACGAGGTTACGATTTGGCTAATTATGTCCTCTGCTGTTTTGGCGGTGCGGGAGCGCAGGTTGCTTGTTTAATTGCCGATACTTTAGGCATTGACAAGATTTTCATTCATCCTTATGCAGGAGTTCTTTCTGCTTATGGTATCGGTTTAGCAGATATGAGGGTGACTAAAGTCGAGTCGGTAGAGCGAATTCTCACCGACGAGCTTATTTCTCAGCTTGTCTCGTTAATGCAGTCTCTAAAAACTAGAGGCAAAAACGAACTCGGTTCCGAGGACAAAATTACCACCGAGAAGATCTTGCACAAGCTGAATTTAAAATATGAAGGATCGGACTCTACTCTGACGGTCGATTTTGCTACCGATGTCGCTGTAATGCAGCGCGAATTTGAAACCGAACATAAATCTCGCTATGGTTTTATTCAACCTGAAAAAAGCCTAATCGTCGAATCGGCTTCAGTGGAAGTGGTTCGAAAAATGCCTACACCTGAAGAACCTGTAGTAACTCGCACTAGGTCTTTAGATGAAGCACCATCGGCGATCACTACAGTGAAGATGTTTGCTCGAGAAAAATGGCACGATGCCTCAGTTTATCGACGCGAGGACTTACAGCCGGGCGATCGCCTCACGGGTGT
Organism: Myxosarcina sp. GI1(2024); assembly: GCF_053543375.1. Classification (NCBI taxonomy): domain Bacteria; kingdom Bacillati; phylum Cyanobacteriota; class Cyanophyceae; order Pleurocapsales; family Pleurocapsaceae; genus Myxosarcina; species Myxosarcina sp. GI1(2024). The sequence continues at coordinate 77,078 of NZ_JBKGTY010000011.1, forward strand.
GGCGATTATTGTCGAACCAACCAACACCATTGTTATCGAACCAAACTGGTGTGTCAACTATAGCGATCGCAACTATTTGATCCTTAAAAAACACGAGCTCATGGGGTGACAGCAAGCTTAAAAAGATGAAATAATCAACGTTTTAGCCCTAATACCCTGTTGATAAAAAGGTAATTTATTGGGAGTCAGTATCATTAACCGCTCGACCCACTCACAGGGTAAGCTCATCTCAATCAGGCTTGACAGAAGGCATTGAGAACCGTCACCATGTAATTATTGTTCATTGCAGCTGGTGTTCTTTTTTGGCGAAGACTACGCTTGAAAGTTGTCTTTAGATTGAGAGCATTAAGTGCCAGTCGTCTCAGGAAAGCGAAATTGCGGGGACTGTAACCTGAGCGAATCCGAGAACGAGCTTCATTGAAGGTGACATCTAAAGTCCAATGAAGCTGATTTTCAAGGCTCCAATCAGCAATTCTCATTTTAAAAATTCCCAGAGAAAAATAGATGAGAAATGAACATTTGTTAGCGAAAGTTATTTGCTAACAAAAACCACTCTGATTAAGATTCGGGTGAATTAGATTAAAGTAAAAGGCATTAAATTCTCACAGAGTAGCAACATGGGTCTAGCAATAGGAATGCCTGAATTACTATCGATGCTGAGTGCCGAGTTAAATAATCTTCCCGAGGAACGAAAACCAAGCAATAATACTAAATATACGGTTGAAGAAGCTCACTTAAGTGCATTTTCTGTATTTTTTATGCAATCTCCTTCTTTTTTAGACCATCAACGTTTGATGAAAAGTCAGAAAGGGAAAAATAATGCCCAGAGTTTGTTTGGCATCGAGAACATCCCCTGTGATCCTCAGATTCGCACCCTGCTCAATTTGGTGCCAGCTTCGACGGTATTTGGCGTTTTTCGCTCAGTCTATAATGGTTTGTCCAAGACAGGGAACCTATCGCCCTATCGTTGCTTCGGTGGAGGATTTTTGCTGACACTTGATGGAACTGAATATTTCTCCTCCAAGAAGATTCACTGTTGTCATTGTTGCCATCGGACTCATAAAAACGGCAGTACTACCTATTTTCATGCTGCGGTTACTCCGGTACTGGTGGCTCCAGGACGACCACAGCTCATCAGTTTAGAACCAGAATTCATCACTTCCCAAGATGGTCATGATAAACAAGACTGGGAGAACGCTGCCGCTAAGCGTTGGATTGCTGCTCATCCCCGCGACCCAGAAGACCTCCCTGTAACTTTACTTGGGGATGACCTCTACTGCAATCAACCCATCTGTGAAACGGCTTTGGCTCATGGTTATCATTTTATCTTTGTCTGTAAGCGTACATCTCATTCAGAACTTTATGAGTGGGTGGATTACCTCGAACGAGTCGGGGAGGTGAAAACTCTAACCCAGTTGGAGATTCGAGGACGAAAATGTTTGTCTTACTACTACCGCTTTGTGAATAAAATTCCCCTCAGAGCTACCCAACCAGCCCTGGACGTAAACTGGTGTGAGGTAACGGTTACAGATACCAGCGACGAGAAAACCTTGTATTACAATGCCTTTGCTACTTGCCATGAAATCGAGCGACAGAATGCGATCGAGATTGTCACTGCTGCTCGTGCGCGCTCGAAGCTCGAAAATGAAGGGAATAATATTCTCAAAACTAAAGGCTATCATCTCGAACACAACTTGGGTCACGGTGAAAACCACCAGGCGGAACTTCTATTCTGCCTTAATTGGTTAGCTTATCTCTTCCACACCAGTTGGGATTTAGTCCACATCACTTATCGTGCCGTTCGCTCGATGTTAGTTACTCGCCAAACTTTCTTCAATGATGTTCGGGCACTAACCAGATATTTATGGTTTGAGAGTTGGCAGACTTTGTGGGAGTTTATGCTGAGGGAGGGAAAAGCAACTGACAGGGTTAATTCTAGCTAAATTTCGCGACTGTTGAACCAGAACCAATTCGCGCCCTTTATAGCTCTACAGAGTAATAGGTAGTCGTTCCAAGTATTACTCGGCTTTTTCATGGCTCAAAATGAACTTCCTCGGAAATGATGGCTGCTTCTAAGCTTACTTTGGCTCACAATTAATTAACTCTTCGCTTTGTGCGCAAAAATTTTTCGCGCACAAGTTCCTGTTTCTCATTTTTCATTCTGTATTTTCTTTCGTTCAGGTTTCAAAATGAGAATTGCTGACTCTCTCGGCTTTGATTTGACTCCTCAGTCCGTCTCACCCTCTGTAACTGATTTTGTTTCTTAGGAGAGGGATAATTCTACTCCCATTAACTACCATTCTAGGAATTTTCCTTTTGACTTGTTTTCGACATCCATTGTAACTATAATCACGAATGAAACTACGGCGATTACAGTCTTTATTCTGACAAAGATATCGTTGCTTTCCTTCTCCTGACTTGCCATTTTTAACCACATCAGTGCCAAGGCAATGGGGACATTCAACAGCGAGCTAAACAGTCATCGAAAAGTTAATTTGAGTTCTTCATTTGTCACCTTAACCCGAATCAAATCATCGCTCATCCCCCTTTCCAGAGATTTATATCACCACTACATAATAGGGATACTTTTTAACGCTCAAAGTATATAGTCGGTCGAGCGATCGCGCCTCCGTCAAGTCATTGATATTACGTGTTTTGGAGATTGTAATTGTACGAATTTTCAAGGGATTCACAAAGATGTGTCCATCAGCCAGAGCCTAGTCTTCACCTAGACTGGCTTTTACCTCAATCTGCTTAACCCGAACTGAGGTTAACTATTACCCCGCAAAACGTCGCAAGGAGTTTGGCATGGATTAGCGGATTAAATGCAGCAACTTAGCCCCGTCAGAAAATATTCATAAAATGTAGATTTTTTGTAGATTTTTTCAATAGACACAATCGAGCACATACTCTTAAATGAGTAAAGAAAATCTTAGTAAAGCTCTAGCATTATCCTAGTTTATTTGCCTCGATTTGGATAGGAAGATACCAAACAACAAAAGTTAAATCTAACTATTTTTTTAGTATCTTCTCAATTTTTTTTCAACTATTCGTTCTCAAAGTACAGTCTGTCCTAAGTTAGTTTGCTCGGTCTGGCTCGATGTTAGACAGACAAACTAACTCAATTAGTCTCAATTAGTTGAAAACACTTTTGTTGCAGTTAACTAATGAGTAACAAGCTAAAACTCGAGTCAGAGCTACTGATTCATTGCTATTTGGCTGAGAAAAAATGGCAGATGGAAAATTGCAGTAATTGTGAGCCATGAAGCCATGAAGAGGTTGAAAAACGAGCGACATTTTCAAAAAATTAACAGTCCTAAAGCCTACCCAAAGGAAACTAAATCAATATGGCTATCGATCTAAATACGATTAACTCCACTCCTTTCTCCGATTTATCTCAAAACTTAATAGAAGAAATCGCTGCCTATTTCTTAGTAGATTACACGGAACTTGTACCACAAATCACAAATATAGGAGAAGAATTAATCCGCACTTTTGATAGTAGCGATACCACTGACGAACAACGAGAAGAAGGATTAGAAGATATAGAAGAAGCAATGGTCGTAGAATTAGAGGATGAAGTAGACGACACCGCACCAGACTTACCAATACCAGATGAGCTTTTGGACCCGGTGATTGCTTTTATTAACGACCTTGTTGTAGCTGGCACTCCTGCAAGTGATGCTTTCCAATTTGGTAGTACGGGAACAGATATTATCTTAGGTCGGGAAGGCAGTGATGTAATTTTAGGTGTCGATCCCGAACTAAATCTTCCAGGACTGGGAGAAAAAGACCTATTGAGTGGAGGAAGTGAAAGAGATCGTTTTATCTTAGGCGATCGCAATAAACCCTACTACGACGATGGCAATGCTAATACCACTGGCGACAGGGATCTAGCTCTTTTATTCGATTTTGATCCCGCACAAGATATCATTCAACTTCATGGCAGCCCAGAAGACTATACTCTGGTCAATCTTGCCGAACAAGGATCGACTGGAACGGCAATATTTCTAAATGGAGAAATCAGTAACGAACTAATTGCTAATGTTACTAATGCTAGTGGATTAAGCTTGGATGCTGAGTACTTTAAATTTGTGGATGGTTCGGCGGCACGGCCAAATTCGAGGGAAATCGAACAATTTGGAACTGCTGGCATTGATTTTCCTTTTACCATTACTAACAGTAAAGACCTCTCTAAATCAACTTTAATCGCAGGATACACTAGTGGTCCTCTTGGAAGACGCGATTTCGGTGCTTTAGATAGTTTTATGACTAGATATAACAAAGGCACCCAACAATGGACTAGACAATTCGGAACTACATCTATTGAGAATGCTTATGGTATTGAAACCGATTCGGCAGGTAATGTCTATTTACTGTCAAGAACAAATGGCAGCGTGGCAGGTGATAATACAGGAATAGGTAACGATGTTGTACTTAGCAAATACAATCGTTCGGGAAGACAACTATGGCAAACTCAATTTGGCAGTCCGGGCAATGATAATCCATTTGTCAATCCAAAAGTTGATAGCTCTAACAATATTGTTATCGCTGGCTACACTAATGATGACTTAGGTGCTCCCAATGTGGATACAGAAATTCCTCCTAGTGCCGATGCTTGGATTGCTAAGTATGATGATCGAGGGAATCAATTATGGATCGAACAATTTGGTACTAATGAAGGAGACGAGACTTTTGGTCTCGACATCGACAGTGAAGATAACATTTACACTACAGGATGGACAAGAGGAAATTTAGGCGCGTCCAATAACTTGAATTCCAACGGTGAAGAAACTTACGATATTTGGCTAGCCCAATACGATTCCGATGGTAGTCAGCAGTGGATCGAACAGATTGGCACTAATACTTTTGATTGGTCATGGGATGTTGCTACCGACCCAAATGACGATCTTTATATTACAGGATGGACTCTTGGTGACTTGGGAGGAAGTAATGCAGGGTCTTATGATGCTTGGGTTGCTAAATATGATAGTGACGGCAATCAACTTTGGCTCGACCAGTTTGGCACGGGAGGAGATGATGCAGCTGTAGATGTTGAAGTTGACGATTTGGGTAATTATTACCTGACAGGATATACCGATGGTGACTTAGGAGGAAGTAATGCAGGGTCTTATGATGCTTGGGTTGCTAAATATGATAGTGACGGCAATCAACTTTGGCTCGAGCAATTTGGGACTTCTGAGCTTGATAATTCTTATGAAATTAGCATTAGTGATAGTGGTAGCAAGGTTTTTGTCACAGGAGTTACCGAAGGTTCTTTAGGCTCTACTAATGATGGGTCCTTTGATGGTTGGATAGCTCGGTTTTCAGCAGCAGATGGAACTTTACTAGATTTTTAATTCACTCTGAAAGTTGAGGGGCTATATTAGCAATTTCAAGGTTTCAATACTGAAGATAAATTCTTCAGTATTGAAACCAAGTACAAAACCAATTATAGCGTTAGCTCCAGAGATAGGTGATTTTTTTCAGCATAGCAGGAGGAAAGAAAGTAGGAATATAATTTGTCTGCGAGATGGTCATGATGGAGTGTGGAATTTAATCGAGCAGATTGGTGAACCAGAGCAAAGAAGGAAGGTTTTAGATTGGTATCACTTAATCGAGAATCTTCATAAAGTGGGAGAAAGTCATCGAAGGTTAAGACAAGCTAAAAATCTTCTTTGGCAAGGTTTAGTCAATGATGCGATCACAAGCCCCATAGATGTTAGCCGAAGCAATAACTCCTTTAAGTGCAATAGCACCAATCATCGAGATATTTTTTCCTCGCTTCTGAGGTCGAACTCCCGTGGCTCTTTTTCCTTTAAGCGCACGGGCATAAAGTCTCACTAAAGCTAGATTCTCTCCTAGCTTCATCATTTCTTCTTAAAAAGACTGTACCTCACTCATCTGAGGAACGCTATATTCTTCTTTCGATTCAAGATATTTCATTTTCGTTCAAAAACTCTCAAATATTAAATTAAATTTTTTACTTACCAAAAAAATTAAAATGGCTAATACCCAAATATCCCAAATATGGACTCCTGGCAGTGACTATACTTTTGGCGTTTCCGATAGTCAATTAGTCTATACTCGTGACGGAAATGACAGCATAATGACCTACAATCCTGGAGTTAATGGAGTTAATAACGACGGTCGACAAAAAGTTGACATTTGGATTAGCGATCTTGAAGTTCCTCTATTAGAAGGACAACAGCCTCAATCCAATCGCAATTGGCAAAATAGATTTATTCTGGGCGATTGGCAACAGCCTTATTATGTAGATAGCCAACCATCTCAGTTTGGTTTAGATGAATTTGTGACAATTGTCGATCTAGATTCCAATCGAGATATCATTCAGCTACATGGTAATGAGGAAAATTATTTTTTAGAAGAAATAAGTTTAAATGACGCAGAACTCGGTACGGCAATTTTTTGGCGAGAAAATATTAATCGAGACCTCATTGCTTTTCTACCCTTAGTAGATAACCTAGATTTAGAAGATGACTTATTTCAATTTGAAGGCACTACTCCTCCACCCGTATCATTTTCGAGAGAAGCAAAACTAATAGGCACTACTGGAAATGAGTTATCTACAAGTAATGCTACAGACTTGTTAGGCAATGTTTATATAGCAGGAGCGACTACTGGTTCTCTAGAAGGGGAAAATGCTGGTGCGTATGATTCTTTTGTGACGAAATACGATAGTAATGGCAATCAAGTTTGGACTAGACAGTTTGGTAGTGCCAACTCTGAGTGGATTAGCGGTCTGGTCACAGATAATCACGGTAATTTATATGTGGCGGGATATACCGAGGGTAATTTAGGAGACAGTAAAGATGCAGAAGTTGCTGATGTTTGGTTAGCTAAGTATGACAGCGACGGCAATCAAATTTGGCTCGAACAGTTTGGTACAGAACTAATTAATCGAACGTTTGCCATCGATGTTGACGGTGATGGTAATGTTTATCTTTCGGGCTATACAATCGAAGAGACTCGAAACTCTCAAACTGATGATTCTTGGGTCACTAAATATGACAGCAATGGCAACCGACAGTGGTTTAGTGAGTTCGGAACAAATCAATATGACGAAGCTTACGATGTAGCTGTCGATCTTGATGGTAACGTTTATTCTACGGGATGGACTTTAGGAGATTTGGGAGGAAACAATTCGGGAATTTATGATGTTTGGATAGCCAAACACAACAACGATGGCGAACTACAGTTTATAGAACAGTTTGGCACAGAAGATTATGAGTTTCCTTGGGGGATCGATACCGATAGTCAAGGCAATATTTATGTCACGGGATGGACTTTAGGCGATCTAGGCGGAAATAACGCGGGTTCTTACGATGTTTGGCTAGCTAAATACAACCGTAACGGAGATCGCCAATGGCTCGAGCAGTTTGGTACTCAAGGTGATGATAGTCTTTTGTTTGGCGATCTCGAAGTTGACTCCGATGGGGATATATTTTTAACAGGACATACCGATAATGACCTAGCAGGAAATAACGCGGGTTCTTATGATGTTTGGGTAGCTAAGTACAGCCGTAATGGCGATCGCCAATGGCTCGAGCAGTTCGGTACTCCCGATCTCGATTATGCTCACGCTATCAGTGATGATAACGTAGGTAATGTTTACGTGACGGGAATTACTGAAGGCTCTCTCGGAGAAACTAATACAGGTGCAGCAGACGGCTGGACAGTTAAACTCGATAAAAATTCTGGAAACCTACAAGATTTTTCAGGTAATTTGGAGTCCCTCGATCTTTTTCCAGAATCTAATCATGCCGGCCTTCCACTTGAAAGTTTTGAAAGAGATACTTTTTTGGACACTCCTCAAATGGCAAGATTATTTACTCAAGAAATGACTCAAGTACTCAGAAAAACTGTTAGCGATTTCTTTGATTCCAACAATTTGTCTCTCAATCCAATTGAACTACTAACTGATTTGGTAGTGATATAAATCTGTGGATAGCTAGATATTGGACTTTGGACAAAGAGAAAAATAATTTGCGTAATAATTACGCAAATTATCGAGGGACAATATCTCCTTAGTCTCAGCTAGATAAAAAGCTCAGAAATAGTAATTTGACAATATCTTTCTCAAAAGCTAAGCAACTTTTGACGAATATTTTGATTTTTTTCTCTGTTTTTTGATAACTTGATGACGAACTCGTGGAACTTTTTATACCCTTTAATACATCCAGAAGAATAACCTCGGCGTTTGGGAGATTTGGCAGATGTCTCAATCTGCGAAATTATTCGAGAAAAGTCTCTTTGAACCAAGCTCGGAGTAACTTTCACCGATTCATTTTGAGTCAGATAACTTTCCCAAGGACGTCAGGGTAAGAGCATCTCAAACCCTATTGACAAAAGGATTGTAGAACAGTCATCATATAATCATTATTCATAGATGCTCGCTTGCTTTTTTGTCGCAGCGATCGCGCTAGAGTATTCTCTAGATTCAAGGCATTAACTGCCATGGGTCTCAGGAGAGCGAAATTGCGAGGTGCGTTTCCTGAGCGAATGCGACAGTCATCCTCACTAAAAGTTACCTCGAGAGACCAATGGACTTGGTTTTCAATTCCCCAATGGGTCCGAATTGCATTGCCAAGATTCTGAGGGTCTGCGGGTAGAGAAGAAAGATCAAACTGGAGTTCATGAGTAACTTGATTCCAGAGATGGCGGGTTCTTTCCACCATGACAATAGTTTGAAGACCTGACCACTGTTCTTGTTGGTAGAGACCCCCAAACTCGGAGAGAGGAACAGCCCAAACCAGTAGTTTTTCGGTACGATGATGTCCTTTTTCCACGCGACGGTCATGAGAGACTTTAATGCCTTCAAAGTTGGAGGCGCGGGCTCGAACGAACCAATTTTTGACCTCTTGGTGAAGAGTGGGATGATTGCTTTTGAGTGCCAAGATATAGTCAGCTTTTTTAGCACCAATTAAGGGCACAATTTCAGTTTGAGTTCCCATGGCATCAATAGTCACAATTGCCCCGGTAACATCAATTAACTCCAATAAGGCTGGAATAGCCGTTATTTCATTAGAATGGTCTTCGACTTTAACTTGTCCTCAAATTAACTTGTGTTCCGCAGCCCATGCTGTTACTAGATGTAAGGCTTTTAGACCCCCTTCACGGTCATAAGAGCCTCTCAAAAACCCGACGAAAAGTATCGTCGCTCGGTATTCCATTAGGTAATTCTAAAAATTCTTCTAACCACTGTTGCTTGGCATAACCGTAATTTTCGATATCTTCCCAGCCTTCACCTCCAGCGATTACAGCCAAAATGGCAATGACTAAAATATCTTGTAACAAGTGTAGTGTTTTTTCGTTCGATTAACTCTCGGGTCTCGAAGTTCCTGAAAATAACTGGATAAATCAGCTTGTATTTGAGAAATTGGGGTGAGTTTTGCTCGGACTGTTGCTAGTTTTTCTGGTTTAGCTTTTATAGGTGCAAATCCTTTACCTATCAATTCTTGGTAGTGGTGAATAGTAATGGTTAAGCTCGAAGAAGACTATTGTAATGATGAACGAAGTACCAGATTGCGCCGATGTGATTGCTCAACTTTTTCGAGAAGGATAAGGTCTTGCGAACTAAGGGACCCACTCGTTGCCGCAAGGTATTGTTAAATCGCTCAACGTAATTGGTTTTACCTGTGTTTTTACCAACAGCCCGATGAGGCTTACTTGGTAGCACCTGTTCGTAAGCCTCCCAAAAGTCGGTGTAACAGACCGCACACTGAGGATAAATCACCCCCAAAGATTGCCAAAGCGGCGGCGCTGACTGCCGAGAGCGCTCGCCAACAAATACCCCGACAATTTCGCGGCTCTCGGCATCAATAGCCAACCAGATCCATTGCTTGTTCTTCTTGGAACCCAGAAATGACCACATCTCGTCTAATTGAATCGTCAGCCTACCTCTTTTTTTTGGGTAACGTTAACAGTCCTAGGGATTTGATAAAATTTCTGATTGACGTACATTTGTAACCAACGTTGAGCAACACCTGAGACTCTGGCGATTGCTGCCAACGATAGACGTTCGAGTAGCAGCTTATCAATCAACTGGCGAGTTGCCCAGCAATTCTCATTTTAAAAATTCCCAGAGAAAAATAGATGAGAAATGAACATTTGTTAGCGAAAGTTATTTGCTAACAAAAACCACTCTGATTAAGAGAAGGATGAATTAGATTAAAGTAAAAGGCAGTCGTTCCAAGTATTACTCGGCTTTTTCATGGCTCAAAATGAACTTCCTCGGAAATGATGGCTGCTTCTAAGCTTACTTTGGCTCACAATTAATTAACTCTTCGCTTTGTGCGCAAAAATTTTTCGCGCACAAGTTCCTGTTTCTCATTTTTCATTCTGTATTTTCTTTCGTTCAGGTTTCAAAATGAGAATTGCTGCGAGTTGCCTCCTCAATGGGTTGACGGCTAGCATTCTCGACAAATTGTCGTCCACATTCTTGACCGCGGAATCTTGGTTTACCGTAATGGGTAGAACCGTATTTGATGATTCGAGCTGATTGGCATTTGGGGCAGTTCATTAGCTCGGCTATAATTCCTAAAATGTTTCGACTTTTAGATTACCATTACAATGCATTACTACCAAATAATGTATGTCCGTCTCCTGGTTCAACCGAGTCTTCTATTATGGTTAATTTTTCCCTGGTTAGAAGAGAAGTATTTCCTAATTCTTATTTATTGCTAGGATTACATAATTTAATAGATAGCATAAATCAATTTTCTCTACTGCCTCTTTCTGGATAAATCGGTTTATTTCTTACTCTTTGTGTTCGGAGAATGACAAAAGCGGTTGATGGACGATATGTCCACGATAGATGAAAGAAACGAAATAAAAAGGACAGAAAAAGCTTATACTCGCATTGTGTCTTGACAGTTAAGACCGTTCCCTCAATGGTGCATCTTCGTCCGTACAAAAGCGTGGTTCTGGGTTGTGACGGCGATGGCATTGGTGAAGCGTTTAAACGTTATCCCGTTTAGAAGACTGTAGAATTCCGTCAACCTGGGTCAAGGCACACTCTCAACTTTGATATTGCTTGAGACTAGGAGAACTAAAATGAAGAAAAAACAGAAGTTTTCAGTTGGGAATCGCCAATCTGTAGCCAAGGCATCTCAACTGAATCCGATTCATCCCAATGCGGCAGGGATTGATATTGGTTCTCAAAATCATTGGGTGTGTGTGCCCTCAGGACGGTCTAATGAGTGCGTCCAGCGTTTTGGTTGCTACGCAACTGATTTATATGCAATTGCGGATTGGTTAGCTGAGTGTGGAGTTGAGACAGTGGCAATGGAATCTACAGGTGTTTTACGTAGCTATATCCGTCAACGTGATAGTCTCATCAGAAGTGCTAGTGTTCACATCCAACGGATGCAGAAAGCTTTAACTCAAATGAACATACAACTGCATCAAGCAGTCAGCGATATTACAGGCACTACAGGCATGGCAATCATAAGAGCGATTGTTGCTGGAGAACATGACCCACAAGTACTTGCCGCTAAAAAACATCACCGTGTCAAACGGAGTGAAGCGGAAATAGCAGCTGCGCTTCAAAGTGATTACCGACAAGAACACTTATTCGTCTTGCAACAAGAGCTAGATCTCTATGATGTCTATCAATCCCAAATCGCCGAATGTGACCGTCAAATTGAGGAGTGCTTAAATCAATTTCACGACCAAATTGATATTTCCCAGTCGCCCCTTTCTCCACCCAAGCATCCTCGCCATAAACCTCAAGGTAATGAACCTGCATTTGATTTGCCTACTCATCTTTACCTCATGAGTGGGGTAGATTTTACTCGTGTTGACGCTCTTGGTGTCCTGACAGTACAAATCATTCTTTCTGAGGTTGGTTTAGATCCCAGCCGATTCCCTACAGTTAAACACTTTACCTCTTGGCTTGGTCTTTGTCCTGGCAGCCGCATTACTGGTGGCAAAATTAAAAGCTCTCAGACTCGTCTAGTCGTCAACCGTGCTGCTAATGCTTTCGGCATAGCTGCACAAACTGCCGGAAAAAGTAATTCTGCTTTAGGGGCATTTTATCGTCGCTGACGTTCTCGACTTGGCTCCCCTAAAGCCATTACTGCTACCGCTCATAAAATTGCCCGAATTTTTTACAAACTTTGGACAACCCAAGGAGATTATACCGCTCCTGGCATGGATTATTATGAGCAGCGTTACCGAGAGCGAATGGTCAATAACCTCCACAAAAAAGCGATTGCTTTGGGTTTTGAGCTTATTCTTCAACCCTCAGCAAATCTGGTTTCTTAGAAGAGGGATAGACGTGGTTTGGCTAACTTTCCTGTAAAGTATTCTCGATTTACGCGCTCGAACAATTCTTCTAAATCGTAACGCATCGACTTCGGCTATAAGATCCAATTCGAGAAGAATATCGCGATATTCTTCCGTTAAACCAAAGCTGCGAATCAGTTGTTTATTTTAGCGATCGCTGTTTCCATTTCTGTAATCAGCTCAATATCAATTAATCATTAATACTTGTCCAAACATTATTCGCCCCCAAAATATCAATCGCATAGCTAGGATCGAAAGGCAAAACAACACTAAATTCTGAACCATCGAAGAGTTTGGCTTTTCCTCTAACTCTATCTTTTTGTAAAACAAATAGCTCAACTTTTTTACTTTCGTCTATTTGAATAAACTCAGTAAATGTGACTTCGGCTATATTTCTAGAGTTTTGTTGGAGAGATTCAGCAATAACTTTTATAGGGGAATTATTTTTGGGAAGCTCAAATGAAATTAGAATATTTTTGTCAGCGAGAAACTCTAGAATATAGTTCACATTACGAGGAATCAAAACTTCTACTTGATGATTATCGACAGTTATAATTTCAGCTTTAGTCACTTTATGGTCTATCATGACCTGTTTGACTTTATTACTCTCTATACCCTGAATAAATTGAGTATACGTCCATACGGGTATTTCAGTACGGTTGTCACTGTTTTGAGATTTTATGACAAGCGCGACATTATTTTTAACAAGAGTATTATAGCTGACTGCCTGACACAAGTAGGTGAAAGTATTGAAATCTCAAGCGAGAAAAGAAAAGGGCAAGTATTCATGGGAAGCTGAAAATAGACGTTTTCAGTTGATTCAGCAATTTAAACAGGAATGGAATTTAGAGAGTATTTACGTTGCCGAAAGTGCGCTTTACAGCGCGGACAATATTCAACAACTAGAAAAACTGAACTGGATTACTCTTGTTCCTCGAAGTATCAAAACAGCTAAGATTTTAGCCGAATCAATCAAAGACGATGTTTTTGTCGAGAGTGAAATTTCTGGTTATCGCATTGCCTCCTGTTGTTGTGATTATGGTGGAGTGCCTCAAGGTTGGTTAGTTGTTGAAAGTGAAAAACGTCGCGATAGTCATTTGAAGCAGCTAGACAAGCAACTGACAAAACAACTCAAAATAGCCACCAGTGAACTAAAGTCACTCATGAGACAGGATTTTGCTTGTGCTGTCGATGCCAAACAAGCTGCGGAGATGCTAAGTCGTAATTGGAAATATCATTCTTTAGAATTAGTGGCAATTGAAACTCATCCTCACTACATCAAAGCAGGAAGACCGACTAAACAATCAGTCTCCCGAACACATTACCTATCGTGTCACTGCTCAAGTTGTTCCTTTAGAGTCGATAATTGAGATTGCCCAAAGGCGAGCTGGGAGATTTGTTTTAGCAACTAATGTCACAGATGAAGACGTTCTTTCCAATGATGAGGTGCTAGTTGAATACAAAGGACAGCAAAGTTCTGAGCGAGGCTTGCGTTTTCTTAAAGACCCTTTATTTTTTACTTCCAGTGTTTTTTTGAACACCCCTCGAAGAGTAGCAGCATTGTCAATGGTTATGGGTTTGTGTTTGCTAGTTTATACTCTCGGTCAACCTCAGTTACGACAAGCTTTAGCTCAGAACCAAGAAACTATTCCCAATCAACTCAAGAAACCCACTTCTACTCCCACACTAAGATGGATATTTCGATGTTTTCAAGCGATTCATCTTGTTCATTTGAATCATCAACTACAAGTTTCTAATCTTAATGAGGCTCGACTGAAGATTTTAAGTTTTCTTGGAAGCCCTTGCCAAAAATATTATTTAATTTGTTAGCCTACCTGCGAAATGTCTGTTACAACTTCTGCCTTCCTGACTGATGACTGATAAGCGTGGCAATGACCAGAACTAGAAGTTATAAAGACGATTTACTCAAAGCATTGGTAGTGCTAAAGATGCAATGAAGCATTATAGTAATGCACGAAGTGCCAGATAGCACCTAGATGATTCTCTAATGATTTGGAAAATGATAGGGTTTTTCCCACTAATCGAGATACTCTTTGTCTAAGAGTATTGTTAAACCGTTCAATATAACTTGTTCTTCCTGTTTCTTTTCCCACTGCTTGATGGGGTTGTTGAGGAAATACCGTCTCATAAGCTGCCCAAAAATCAGTGTAGGCAACCGCACATTGACCATAGACAGGAGGTAGCGAATTCCACAGTTCTGGCGCTGCTTGTTCGCTGCGATTGCGCTCCGCGCAGTGGCAAAGCCAATCGCCAATTGTTACCCCAACGATTTCACGAGTTTTGGAATCCAAAGCTAACCAGACCCATTGTTTATTTCCTTGATGGTCTACAAATGACACGGGGCTTTCAAGGTGCGGAACCTGTGTCCGCACACAGCCCCTCCACATTGCATCACACTGCTTCGTCAATTTCCCCTTTTTTTGGGTGTGACTTTTATTTCTCTGGGAACTAGAGCATATTTATTTATGGTTAACATAGGTTTGAAGCCACTTTTCTGACACTTCAACTGCTCGTGCAATACCTGCCAAAGAAATTCTTTCTAATCAGAGCCTGTCAATCAACTCCCGTTTCTCTTGATTAACGACGATTTTTTGCGGTTTCTCTACAAATTGACGATGACATTGATTACATCTAAACCTTTGTTTTCCGTTGTGAATCCGACCATTTTTGACAATTTTCTCAGAATGGCAGCTTGGACAAGTAGGCTTTGCTCTCGAGTTATTTAAGCTCGACGCTTATTTTAGATCGTTACTTCTACAGGACTACCCGGGATAAACCCATTCGATCCGATCGCTTTCAAACTCAAATATTCCCAAACGTAAATTTTCTGGTTGTTCGGTATGAACGTGAGTCAGTGCTGGTATAAAAAAGCTGCTAGCGGAAATAAACCAACCTTTAGTAAACTTATCTGCTAATGGCAATTGGATAAATTGTTGAAATTTTCTAATTTGGGCTACATTGCATTTGGCTCGATGATTTTTAACTTGAACGGCAATACATTCATCACCTTTTTGAAGTTCAATATCATAACCTTTAGTATTTGCAGGAGGCATGATAACCTCATAGCCGTCTTGTTGAAAGTAGCGAGCAACAACGCTTTCAAAATCTGTGGGATCGTTAATAGTTAATCTTTGGGCAGTCATGTAAAAAATATGGATCTTTATAACTGAAATTTGTAGTTATCCATATCGTTCCCAAATAACTGGTTTTTGGCTCAATTGGTTAAAAGAATAAAGTAGTGCACTCCTTGCCTAAACCAACCGATTTTCTCGACGCAGATAGGCTTCAATAAAAGGCTCTAAGTTGCCATCCATGACACTGCTAATATCTGTTGTTTCGGTTTCCGTTCGCAGATCTTTGACCATTTGATAGGGATGAAAGACATAATTGCGAATCTGATTGCCCCAAGCTGCATCGACCATATCACCACGAATCTCGGCTATTTGTTTAGCCCGTTGTTCTTCGGCAATTACTAACAGTTTGGCTTTTAGTAAAGCTAAGGCTTTTTCTTTATTCTGTAACTGAGATCGTTCTTCGGTACAGCGCACCGCAATTCCCGTAGGAAGATGAACGATTCTCACCGCCGTTTCTACCTTATTGACGTTTTGTCCGCCAGCACCACCAGAACGAGAAGTAGTAATTTCTAAATCGCTGTCGGGGATTTCAATATTAATATCTTCATTTTCTAAATTGGGCATCACTTCTACACCAGCAAAGCTAGTTTGCCGCTTGCCGTTGGCATTAAAAGGAGAGATTCTCACCAGTCTATGAGTGCCTTTTTCGGCTTTTAAATAGCCATAAGCGCAACGTCCATCTATTTCCAGTGTTGCCGATTTAATACCCGCCTCGTCTCCTGCTGATGATTCGACTAGTCTTACTTTATAATCCTGCTGCTCCCCCCAACGAGTATACATTCGCAGCAGCATTTCTGCCCAATCTTGAGCATCGGTTCCCCCTGCGCCAGCGTTGATCGTCAGAATCGCCCCTTTGGTATCGTAAGTACCTGAAAGCAGTTGCTGTAGTTCCCAAGCGTCTAGTTCTTTTTGCAGTTTTTCTAGATTGGCTTCTGCTTCTAGTGCCAATGCTTCATCGACTTCTAGTTCTAACAATTCGGCGATCGCTTCAGTATCTTCGAGGGTTTTTTGCCATTGGTGATACTGTTCTAAGTTGGTTTTAAGATCGCTTAATTGCTGAAGAACCTTTTGGGCTGAAATGTTATCGTCCCAAAAATCGGGTTGGGCGGCTAGCTGTTCTAGATCTTCGATCTTTGCAGTAAGTGCGGGCAGGTCAAAGATATTCCTGGGTTTGACCCAGGCGTAGCGAGATAGTTTCGAGATTGCGTTTGAGATTGGTTATATCCATATATTATTGACATTAAAAATATGTGCCAAATTAAATTTTCTAGTCCAGAAAAAAGGCAATAAATATATTAACCTATTAGACTATCTAGATTTATTGTAAGAAAAAACACCAAACAACAGTAGAACTCTTGCATAAGTCCAATAAACTTCTGTTGAGGCAAGGGAAAAGCGATTGTCTTGAATGTCAAGTCTAATTTTTTCTTTTAAGGCGAGCGCTAAATCCATAAATCAGTCAATCAAAAGATTCACCACAATGGGAGTATCTTGTGATGTTGAAAGTTCAAAAATGCTCTGTAGCCTTAATTAGCAACTTGAGGTTGCCAAAGCTGATTCTTTTTCATCATGGCATTTAAGAAAATTAAGAGCTTATGCATACAAGCAGTCAAAGCTACGGGGCTTACAAGCTCTTGAAATAAATTCAAGAGACAGCCCCTCACTTTCTTCAGCTTGGCTTTGTTAATCAAACGCTCGTAGAAAGCTTTGATAGGTGGGTTAAATCTAACTGCAACCAAAGTAGCCATGTACAAAACACCACGAATTTTAGCCCGTCCACCCCAAATCCTTCGTTTACCTCGAAACTTACCACTGTCTTTGTTTAAAGGAGCTACACCAACTAGATAAGAAATTGATTTATGGGAAATTTTGCCTAGTTCTGGTAAAGAAGAAATTAAAGTCACAGCCACTACTTCACCAATTCCAGGCAGGCTAGTTAACATTTGCATTTTTTGTTGCCAGTTTTCATCTAAAGCGATCGCGGAATATATTTAACAGTTCGGATTTCAAACGGCAGAGGCATTGATTCGGTTAATTCGTGTTTTTCGAAATAATAGAGAGAAATGTTGGTCACGACAGGCATTATTGCCTTTCTGTCTGGTACTTCGCCTTCGTTAGCAATCCGACTGACTGTTTCAGTCAGAGTAATTTCAGCACCTAATGCTTTTAGTTCCTCTATTTGATTAGATGAGAGACAATTATCGGCATATCCGTAATATAGTCTGGCGATCGTAGCTTCTGAATATCCAATAGTTTGAGCAATGTCTTTATAGGTCAGACCCGATCTAAGGTAATGGTTGACTTTATCGATTAGTTGCTTGCGTTTCTCGCTCATTTTCTAACCGAGCTTTGGGTGAATAAACGTCTTGCCATCAGTGAATTTGGACTTGTTTCTGGGTTTTCTGTTCTTCGTATTCATATCATCCTCAGAATTTTTTTTTGTTTGGCATTGCTGAATTAAGACATGAATCAATAAGGAACAGGAACATCGGTGTTTGTTTAGCAACGGGGAAATTTTGGTCGGTAAGGAAATTTAAAGTGCTGAAAGCCTTATATATATTCTCTCCTGCTATACCAACACCGTATCGAAATATAAGAATATACAACAAACTACAAAAATGTTCCGATCCCGACATCTTGAGAATCGCGCTTCCAGTTGCCAGCAAGATATTATCAGACGTTGTGAGTTCGCCAAAGATCTACAGTTCTTTAGACCCCGATTTTGACATCTCTAGGAGCGCAAGAAGTTCAGCAACATATTACCTGCCTCGGTCAAATCCTTGCCAAAAGTAATAATGCCCGCTTCATGACCTGCCATGACAATAATTTTTTCCTCTTTGACCTTGGTTTCCTCAAATAGCCTGATAATTTCTTCTGCCATAGTGGGAGTTCCATAGGGAACATCCTCCGCGGTAGTGAGTACTTTTCCCTTTAATGTTCGCCATAAATCCCAATTATGAACGTGAATGATCGCTTTAATTTCGGGATCGGCATCATAAACAGCACTGTGGGTCATCGATTCTGATGAAGCTTTAACGGGTCCAGCGCACACTACTTTATTTTGCTGTAGGTCATATTCTGTCACTAAGGTAAAATGCTCTTCCCTAATCGGATAAATCTTCCCAGTTTGAGTACCTGAAATTAAGATACCTGCTGTAGTTTTAACACTGATATTCCCATAACCAACCCCAAGCCCGGCATCATATCCAATCTGCTTTAGTTCGTACAAGCGATCGCGCCAAGCCATCAGTTCGGTTGGGACAGAAATAGATAATGGCTGATCAATCCAAGTCAGATCGAACTTAATATACCCCTCATCAAGGTCCCGATTGAGATCGTTCATGTCCTTAAAACTTTTCTGGAAATAATCGTTTTATACCTTCTTCAGAGGCAGCACAAACTCCCCGCTCGGTGATTAATCCAGTCACATATTTAGCGGGAGTGACATCAAAACCATAATTGACTGCTGGTGTAGATTCAGGACAGAGCAATACGGATTTAATTTCCCCGTCTACTTTGCCTTGGATGTATTTCACTTCCTTTTCATCCCTGGTTTCAATGGGAATGTCCCGCACTCCATTTTCAATCGAACAATCTAACGTCGATGAAGGTAGGGCGACGTAAAAAGGAACCCGGTTATCATGGGCGGCCAAGGCCTTGAGGTAAGTACCAATTTTATTGGCTACATCGCCATTGCGGGCCGTGCGATCGGTTCCGACAATCACTAAATCCACCATACCATGCTGCATTAAATGCCCTCCAGTATTATCGTTAATCAAGGTATGGGGTACATGCTGTTGATTTAGTTCGAACGCCGTGAGGTTTGCGCCTTGATTTCTCGGTCGAGTTTCATCTACCCAGACATGGACGTTAATACCTGCCTCATGGGCTTGGTAAATGGGGGCTGTGGCAGTACCCCAATCGATCGTAGCTAACCAACCGGCATTACAATGGGTGAGGATATTTACTGGTTTACTGATTTGATGCTCGGTTATTTCGTTTGGTTGAGAATGACTCACGGTTTTTGCTCCATGGCCATTTTTGCCCTCGGCGATGGTTTGAATAATCTTTAACCCATGCTGACCAATGCGATAACAAACATCAATATCATCCTGCTTCATCCGATTGGCTTTAGCTAAGGCAATCGCAATTTTTTCGTCTGGATCGTCGCTGACGGATAAGCTGTCACGCATTTCTTTAATTGCCCATGACAGGTTTACGGCTGTAGGACGAGTGGCATTTAATTTCTCGGCGACTTGGGTTAAATACCCATTGCGATCGCTGTGGGCTTTAGCTTCAATACAACCTAAATACATGCCATAGGCTGCTGTTACCCCAATCAACGGCGCTCCCCTGACCACCATTTCTTTGATGGCAAATGCGGCTTCATCAGTGTTGGTGATGTCAAAAATCTTAATTTCATGAGGAAAGAACCTTTGATCGAAGGCTTGAATGAGTTGGGCATTCTCTTCATTGATCCAAATCGTGTGGTAGTGTTTATTATTGATTTTCATATATGGGTTAATTTCAAAAGAGATTGGTGAATGCTCAATTGCGTAAATTTTGTAAACTTTTAGGTAGTTTTTAACTCATCGTTCTCCTTCTGAATCACTTTTAGTATTTACAGTTAAAGTTCTGACTATTTTAAAAACCCCATAAATATTTTATTAGGTAAATATATTTAAAGGGGCAACCTCACATTATTGGTCAATAGTCTAGTTTTGTTGAGAATAGACCAATCCATCTGCTACCTACATTATCCGCTATGATAATGAGATTCTAGTACTCCTGTTCGGTAAGTGTCAGTTGTGTCAGTGAACACGCTCTCTCTCCACTGACAGCAGGAGTTCTGTCCTGGTATACATTACGAACTTAGTGTCAGTGGAGACTGTTTCTTTCACTGACAGGGTAAAAGTCTGACCTGGTATACCTTTGTAGCTTATTTGTCAGTGGAAACTTACTTTTTTAACTTGAAAAAGGGGGAGACAGGCTTATTTATCATAGATAATGTAGTGGTTAGGGCATGTGTGCCCCCTAGAGGAGCTCAAAAAACTTACTTTTCACTGACAGATAGCACTGTAAGCTAAGCCCTGTATGGGTTTTGCTTTGTCAGTTAAATGTCAGGGAAAGACTGAGCTTGACTGACACGATGCTCGAAAGGTATACCAGCTATGGATTTTGGGTGTCAGGGAAAAAAGTACTAGTTCACTGACATTCACTGACATCAAAAAAGTCCCATGAATAAATGCTCATAGGACTCACAATCTTTTAATTTATGGTGGGCAGGCTTTATTCGCTCAAACAATAGACATCCTGTCTTTTACCCTCAAATCTTTTTTGTTTGACGCTCATGCCCAACCTATTAGTCAGAACGCTTTTGAGCTTGCCCGAAATCAATCTATCGGCACGTCCGTGAATGGTTTTACTTGAGGGAAATTGAGATAGGTCATAGTTGGCATTAGTAAAGTATTCCGCTCCAAAAATAGCGAAACCGAGATTACTCAGATTCATGGGAACTTCGGCATGGGTTTCTCTACCACTGCCTATAGGACCGGGTAGAATACCGCGCTTCAATTGGTCTTCGGACAATTCTCTCATGTACTCTAAGATCATTTCCGTGTCGGTATCCATGTATTGATAACGTCTCGACATTTGTTCTTGAACATCACTTAGTTCGCGAGGGACATATCCCAGTAATTCGGCATCTTCCTTGACCTGTGCCCAAAATTGCTGTTGTTCGTTCTCATCTTCGAGCCAGGCAGAATCAATGTACTTGGCTCCGACACTAATAATAATGAAGCGTCGGTTCCCCGTCAGGTCTTTGAGGAATTCCTCGACGTTAACCGTACCGCAACAAGAGTAGCCGCGCTTGAGAAGAATACTCTTTCTGGCATAGGCGGGGCGCAAATCATCCTCGGTCTGAGATAGAAATTTCTTAATGGCACCAGCTTCTTGTTTACCAGACATCGTTTCGATCTCATCAAATTCAACCAAAGCGTGCTTGTGGTAACGTAGCAGCTCGTCCTTATCTTTAATTTCTTGACCGTTGGAGTGCGCATTAACTAGCTCTCCCCTTTCATCGTCGTAAATGCATTTGGGCGCCAAGTTTTTAAAGAAAGTGCTCTTGAATCTACCCTGTTTCCCGTGAATAATCAGGGCGTTATCGTGCTTGGTACCGGGAACTAACCAGCGATTCATCGTACCTTTGAACCAGGTTTTGACAATCTCGAATTCCTGGGACTTGGCATCCATATGAAGGGTTTGTGCCATGAGTTGATAACGGTCTACTCCATCCCAGGCAGGCAAATTCTTAGCCCATTCCTTTACTGGGCGATATATATGATTGACGCCAATATTATCTTCGATGTGATTGGTATTGAGGTTGCGAAGTTTTTGACCGGGAGTTCCGTCATAGAAGTTTTTCTGGCGCGCGTTGAGAACCCGCTTCATGGTGGCGTCGAGAACCGACCAAACCACATCGCTTCGGTCATTATAGGTATAGGTGCTCGTACTCAAATCGAACCTAATGTTTTCATAGCAAGCTCGTTCGAAAGCACACTGAATCACTTCAACGCTTTGACGGTAGCCTTGGATTTCAAACACTTTTTCTTCATACTGTTTGATTTTCGTCGGACTCGAATCTGCGGGAGGTTTTTCTGGCAGCGGGTACATATCCTCCACTTGTTTTTGCTGCTGTCGTGCTAGAACAAAGGTTCTTTTTATTAAGCGATAAATCGAAGGAATAGATTCATCGTTTTCATCGATATCTAATTCACTGACAAGGGAATCAGAAACCATGTTGGCTAAGTGCACGTAGAATGCTGCCGAGTCTCTATCTGCCAATTCTTGAATGAGATCGTGGTAGCTACGAACCAAAACTTTTTGCAGCATCTCCACAATAGACTCGGGTTCTTGTGTAAGATTAGAGGTATTAGAGTTAGACTCAGATAGCTCTTGGGTATTTTGACGATTCTGAATTTCTTCTGAGTTTTGTACTTGGGCTTGATTCTTGTCTTGAGTATGGTTCATTGGTAAATTCTCTAAATCGTTATTAATAATTTCTTTTTTCTCTTGAGTGGGTGCTGTTGGCGCAGCCCCATTTTTAGTTGTTTCGTTCATTAGTGCACTCCTTTCGGATTGAGTTCGAGCTCTTGTCGCATCTGATTCCAGAGCGCATGTCGCACATAATCAGAAATATTGGTAAAGTTTTTCTCCGCCTGTTGACGAATCAATTCCTTAAATTCAGGTCTAATGATTACCTGTAATGTGGTTTGACCACGTTTAGTCATGGGATTACCTCCGATAGATTTTGGTGAAAGTCAAGAGGACGCAATTTGGTTCTCTATAATGGTCTTACCCGCATCTTTTCAAAAACCAAAGTGTCTGCGTTTTCTTCTCTATCCCAATCTACCGGGTATTCTCAGGCAGGTAATGGTTTTGCATCATGTTTATTGGGGCGAACTTAAGTTGATAACGTAGAAAGGCAAAGCGTTTGCTAGATTTTAATCGCAGCGAGTTTACCCAGGGCGTTAGCTTTCCCATCAAATCCTTTGAAGGTACCTACGTTTGCACGACCGCTCTTTGAATTACGTCTGGGTACTGGAGTTTACATTGAAACTGCTATGGGTAAAAACGTAAGATCTACAAACGATACCTGGAATTAGCCTTACAAGTGCTCGCATCGGTTCCCAAAAGTCTGGGTAAGAGCTTAATGTTGGTCTTAATCAGTACAACTAGAGGCAAAATATGCCCCAGAAACATCACTCTGCAATCGTCAAATTTAGTATTCCAATCGAATTACTAGAGCTAATCGACCGAGCGGCAGCTTCACGATACCAAACCCGTAGCGAATATTGTCGCAATACTTTAGTCAAACGTTTAATCAATCTCGAATCCCCTACCATAGACAAATTGAACCATGCTTAACAATCAAAGCTCCTCAGAAAACCTCAACCCCGAATTCCTTGCAGCCATAAATTTAATCAATAATTTCTACCGTTATAATCCCAACGGTAATTCTAGAGGCAAATGGGAAAAATATGACGCGGACAGTCAGACTTGGAACGAAGTCTCAAAGCACAGCTTAAAATTTGTGATGACTAAGTCTTATCAAGAAGCAAATGGTAAATATAATGGTAAATATAAACGCCTGACTCGTAGCATAATCGACAATATTCAGTACCATGCTTTTATCGAACAAGATTTGATTCAAAAATTCTTGGCAAATTCCGAGCAAACAGCTAGCCATATTGAAGAGCCGTCATTAAATTTAAATTTGCTGAGCGAAGAAGTAATTGAACTTTATAAATCTGGAGGCTATGACGATTTTGAGGGAATACCCGACTGGGTAGATTCGATTATTCAAAGTATTGCTTCTAAAGCAAGATTGAACTGACCTAATCTAAACATGCTTCGAGTTCTAAATAGCCAGTAATTCGATTAGTACCCATCATTACTCGCACGGCATCTCTATGTCTGTAGTATTTATGGATCTATCCTACCTCGTGTCTAATATCCTTAAGAGCCTGCTAGAGCAAGCAACTTAAACTTTATCGGTAACTTTCCAGGCTAGGAGCGCAATTATTCGTGATCGCAATTGAGTTTTCCAAGCATCTGAACCACAATCCTATAATCTTTTGTAAACAAATACTACAAAAGTGAGAAATTTGGGTCAGAATTGGGTCTAATCTAGAATTAATAGTCCAGCCAAATTCGCTCTAATTTTATTGCTAAGAAAGCTGAAACCCTTGACCTGTATATTTTCCATGGGCAAAGTCGGACTCGAACCGACACGTATTGCTACGCCACATTTTGAGTGTGGTGCGTGAAAGAAGTTGCGCCTGAGAAAAGCTAGTAGCTAAAAATTCTAGAATCTATATATAGCAATAGCTTCGTCAATATTTTGCGAGGGAAAAATTTTGACTTTAGCTCTGTTAGAGAAAAGATTTTGGTCTCAAAATTGAATAAATTGGTTTCTTTTTGGTTTCTAGACTCAACACAGAAACCAGAATGTACATTGATGGACGCGATAAAGCCAAGATTGGCAAAGTTAATATCGATAAATACAAAAATAGCTACCGCGTTCGGTTTACCTATCCCAAAGGTAAGCGCCATCAAATCGTTATTGCATCAGCCAATGATGATGGATGGTTCGAGGCTTTAGCAGTAGCCAAAGAAATAAATAACGATATCAAAGCGCGAACTTTTGACTTTAGTTACGAAAAATATTTGCCGCGACAAGTTCAACAGATTGAAATAGTACAAAGGGTCTGGGACTTAGTTCAAATCTGGAACCAGTACAAAGAGACCAACAAGCCTGAAGGGGTGACAAGGGAGCTAGAAAGATTGCTGGATAATAAACATAGCTCGTAGACCCCTCTGGTAAAAAGGCAGCTTATTGAGATTGAGCCACATCAATTTGTTTATCCATTCCTTCATCAAGGTAAATGAAACCAGCCAGCTACTACCATATAAACCAAGCCAAAAGTAGCTGTTGCGAGTCAAAGATTGTTTAATTTTTCGATGGCGACCGATGTATTTAGACTGACCTCGAAGGCTAAGAGTATGTCCTTTGAACACCGAGTGAGTGTAAGCAATGGCGATGAGCAAAACTAGACGAGTAAGGCGTTCAATCTGAGCTTGCGACCCCTCGAGATTGTAGCCACCTGACTTGCAATCTTTAAACATCGCCTCAATCCCTACGCGCTTTTTATAGGCTTTGACAGCTTCAGGTAAATTGGGTAAATTTGTCAGCAGATACCAGGGTTCCTTTGCCCCCATGCCTCGGTAAATACGTCGCCAATAGACCCCTAAATAAATCCCCGAAACTTGATGCAGTTGAGTGACTTTAGTTTCTTGATAAAACCGTTGGTCTCCTGGATTAACGTCTAGGTCTTTTAAGGGAGTAAAACCTAATTGAGTTACCATTATCTTCGTACTCTTTCTCTGTCGAAGCACAAAGTAGACCTGCTGCTGGGTCAGCCACTTAGCTAGTTCAACACTCTGGAATTCTCTGTCTCCTAAAATAACGATTTGGTGTTGTTTAAACAGCTTCAATACTGGACGTAATATGGCTTTTTGTTGAGCGAAGTTACTGGCTCCTTTCTTCTCTAGAAACTGCCAGTATATAGGCAAAGCTCTTTTCGCCATCACTACTCCAACCATGAACAGATTTTTATCTTGCCATTGAGTTCTATCTAAGACTAGATAAATTGTCTGGTCTGGCAAGAATTTCTTTTGAACTACTTCTTTGACTATGGGAAACCAGACTAACGAAACTGATAAAGCTGAGGACTTCAAAAACCTTTGGATTCGGCGACGACGGCTCTCATATTTAATTGGTAAAGGGAAGTATGCAGCTAGTCTTTCTATCTTTACTTGTTTGTAGGTCTGGATAAGGTATACCAGCACTTCCAAAGTAATTAGTTGGTCATCACTCAGATAACGTGAAAGATGATTGCGGTACAATTGGTTTAACATTTTTTAGGGTTCGGTCGGATTCTCAATAACTGACCGAATCTTTTTTACCATAGGTTGTCTCTGTTCTCTACACTGTCTGACTTCTCACAGGGTTGTCACCCCGTCAGCCAACAAGCACATTAGCGAACTGACAACGCAAAAAGCATCCTGGAAACAAACCGATAGCTGTTTGGATAAAGTAACTAAAAAGGCATTGCAGCTAAATCGGACAGATTTACTATTATCCGAGCTATTGGCAATATACTCCGTAGGAACTTTGGAGAGGGTGTTTCCCGATCTTAAGGCTGCTTGCTACCTGTCTCTCAAACAAGGTCAAATCGATAAGAATCCCTTTGTAGGTCTCAAACTTCCAAAACGAGCGAAAAAGAAAATCGAATGCTATGAATCAGATGAGATCGAGGTAATACTCGAAGCTTTTAAATCTGACAAATACGTTAGTAAGTATTCTAGAGTTCCCCATTCTTATTACTTTCACTACGTAAAATTCGTCGCTCTGACATTTTGTCGCCCAGAAGACGCGATCGCGCTTACTTGGTCCGATATTAAAACTAGAAGCAACGGCACGTTTATTACTTTTTCAAAAGCTTATTCGAGAGGCGTTTTCAAAGATGGCAAGACTCGCGAAATTCGTGTCTTTAAATGCAATCGGGAATTGAGAGATTTTTTGAGAACCGTACCCCATAAACCCAACCAGCACAATTTACTCTTTCCAACTCCCAAGGCAAGGAGTTACATGAATCAAAGAGCCTGGGGACGCGATGTCTGGAAGCCATTAGTTACTAAGTTAGCTTTATCAGGGAAAGTTCATAAGTATCTGAAATTCTATAGCCTGCGGCATTCGGGAATTACGAGGCTGGTACGAGCGGGCATTGACGTAGCGACCATTGCTAGACTCGCGGGAACGAGTCCCGAAATGATTCTCAATAACTATCTCGCGGCGAGGGACAAAATAGATTTACCACCGATGTAGAGTAGCGGGCGATATCTCAAGAAAAAATAAACTTTCGGTTCCTTTACTGCCAAAGAAAAAAAAGTAAAGGAACAAACCAATGGAATTTCTCACCAACAGCATCGCTCTATCCTTCGTAGATAAATTATCTCAGGAGACCAGTCGCTATCAAGACATCGGCAAAGATGCTTATGATGTTCATACGACTCTCAAATATATCTTTGCCAGAGCCGAAGACGTTCAAATCTATTTAACTGCCAACGAATTGATTACCTGTGGTACGCGCAATCCCAGGTTGGTATATAGCGTTACAGTCTATAACCATATTGCTGGCGAACTCTTGGAAACTTACACCACCTATGAACTATCAATCGCTTTAAGCCTAATCAAAACAGAATTTCTCGCCGCTTTAGACAATTACTATACGTTGAAAGACGAATAGCACTAAAAAGCAACTACGAAATTCGGGCGGGATTTATACCCGCTCTTGTCCCTATTGCTGCACGTAAAAATCGGTGACTGTCTCCACAAAAAAAAAAAGAAAAAAACTAAAACTAAAACTAGAGGAGACAATCATGTCCAATAGACTACAGAAAGACTTAGCCAACGCCAAAGCTAGATTAAAAGCAGCACTCAATAAGTTAGAGAAGTTAGAATCAAGCGACGACAATCAAGCAATAGCCGCAGCGCAGAGCAAAGTCGATCTAGAACGAGAAATAATTGAGGATATTGAGAAACGTTTACAAAACGAGACTAAGAACTTTACCGCGATCGTCAGACAAGAAGATGGCAGTCTAGACGAAATAGCAGAAGACAACGCTCCCCCGATCTCGAAGAAACGAAAACGTGATTTACCCCAGGTTAGCTTTCGTACCGATGAAGAGTATTACGAACGACTAAAAATACACTACCAAAATCCAGTTAGCAGTCATTTATCTACATTTGATAATCTGGCGGATATGACTAGGAAGCTAAACCTGGCAGACCTTAAAGGCGATATCTACTTCGGCATCGAACGCACTAATCAACAGTTGGCGCGATTTCTCGAAGCGATTAAATCAGATAAATCCTTACTGCCATCGAGTGAAAAGCTGATGCTACGCAATACCTTTATCAAATTTCAAGCCGACAGCGATGCCGAGAAAGCAAAACTCGTCGAGAAAATCGAAAGTTTGCATCAATTTATTAAATCGCTCGAATTATATCGACGCTCGAACTAAATTTACCGACTGAGTTGATGGAGGGGAATTTGTTCCCTCCGTTTACTCCTACTGGTATACGTAAAATTAATTCAGGTGCGCCATTAGGTCAGAAACCACCAGTAATTTGGGTTAGTTACTAATGGTTTTAAAATTACCGAACGGTTAAATTGTGCAGCAAGCACCAAGATACATAACAACGTAAGGTCTGATTTTACGGTAACTCCTTTGAGTATCGATAACGTTAACCTCTTCGTAAGCTTCATTCTCTAACTTGCCAAAGTCTCGTCCTGGCGATCGCGGGATGTATTTAATAGTTCGGATTTCAAACGGCAACGGCATTGATTCTGTTAATTCGTGCTTCTCGAAATAATAGAGTGACATATTGGTCACGACAGGCATTATTGCCTTTCTGTCTGATACTTCGCCTTTGCTAGCAATCCGACTAACCGTTTCGGTCAGAGTAATTTCAGCACCCAATGCTTTGAGTTCCTTTATTTGATTGGAAGATAGACAGTTATCGGCATAACCATAATAAAGTCTGACAACCGTAGCTTCTGAATATCCGATCGCTTTAGCAATGTCTTTGTAAGCCAGACCCGATCTAATGTAATGATTAACGAGATCGATTAGTAGCTTGCGTTTCTCACTTAGCTTGTAACTGATGTTGGGATGGATAAATGTTTCGCCATCGGTAAATTTAGTCTTGTTTCGGGGTTTTCTCTTTTTGGTACTCATATCATCCTCAGATTTTTTTTTGTTTTCTGAGGAAGTTCAAGAGAAAAAAATAACCTAAGAGAATTTTGCTCGTGCAGCACTACACGATGCAAAAAGAAAAATAAATATAATGTTTAGCTTTCAAACCAGGACGACATTACATTTCGGGATACTAATTAGCGACCTCATTTAAAAAGAAAAAATAATGAATGAGGAAACTAAAACCATGACGGCACGAGAGTTTAATCGATACGTAGACGTATTTGAATACATCGTTAATGAGAAAATAATCCCATTAATTGCAAATGTACTTAAGGCGATCGTTACCTTAATTTGCTTGAGCATCAAAGGAATTGCAATAATACTACATTACATTTACAAAATTACTGGCGGTGATAGAGTTGATGCTGCCAAGGAATTTGCCAAGAACGTAAAGGAAAATCCCAAATCGCGATCGCAAAATAATGTTAGAGCGACCGGTATTCCTCCATTGATAATTCCCGCGACCATTAATGAGGCAATGGGGCTGGGAATATCGAGTTACAATTCTCTAGAGCAATACATTCAGGTGAAACTTAAATCAGAACTAGCTACCAATTTAATTTACACCAGTTCTTATCCTGCTCCCAAGAACCGCAGGTGCAAGAAACGTTACATCTGCCTGGGCGATCACTGCGTTCCCAGAGACATTGCAGCATTGACCGCATCAGTATAAACACTTTTATTTGCAGGCTCAATATATTCTCTTGAGCAGATTCATTGGCAAGCATGAAGCAAACCGTGCCGCAAAAAACCATAGGAATTTTGCTATTTTCCCTAATTACACAAAAGCCCGCAATTCCTCAAGAAAAAAAACTATTGAGGAATCACATCATGTTGAAAGAATCTTTAAAGGCGGCGATTGATTATCTTTACTCAAGTGGCGAGTTTGAGATGACTATCGAATTAATCGAGGATGGTCTAAACGAAGGGATGGTAAAGCCAGATTCCGTTACAACCGTCTTAAATGAAATGGCGATTGAATCCGATCTATTTCTCGAACGAATCCTGCAAATCATGACCGACTACACAATCAACGTGCAGGAGTTGAAGTTACAATTTCTCAAGGCGTTCGTGGTTTTGATATGCGGTCTGCTCATTATACAGGTTTGAACAAAGTTAATTTACAACACATACTTACTGCGAATGCGATGAATGCGATTCGTCTGTTTACGTGTTTTGAGGGAGTTCCTCGGCTAAAACTCGCATATCTTCTTTTGCTGAGTTAGCTCCTGATTAGCTAAAGTATTTTTGCTTGTCCGCGATCGCTTTTAGTTCTTATGTTAAGTTCGTCAGCGGAATCCGCAGCGGGACAGTTCACAGATGTCTGCTGTGACAGAGTTGTACATGTTGGTCAGGATATCAAACCGCCTCTGACAATACTGTTTTACCAGAACTGATAAAAATATGCTTTTTTTGGGAAAAATATTTGCGTGGACTGAGATGATTTTTCGATCTCAGTCTTCAAAAATTCATACCGCATATTTTTGGGGCTTGGTAAAATAATGAAAATATTAAGCAATCAGCAAATAGAATACTGTAACTTAACTAAAAAGACTGAACTGGGACTAGAATATTTACCTGGTGTTGCTTATGGAAATAAGCTTCATACAAAAGATGCATTTTTTTCTTTGGAACGAAAACAAGATGCATTAGAGATGCATTAGAATATTGTCGCAACAAATTTCTAGATTTCCGAGGAGAAGTTTCTTGTGTGTTGATTGAAGAGCCTATTGGTTTTACTGTCTGGATAGAAGATAAAAATCTAAATCTTCTAAGTGGGTCTGAGTCTATGGACATTGTAAATCAAATCGATCTCGACGACCTAGTTTCTAAAATGAGAAATATAGGTGGTGTTCAGATCGAAGCTCGTCGTTATAGATTAAAAGTTTATCCGAAATGTTTTGTTGGTAGCGAAGCAGTGGAATGGATGCAATCAAATCTGAAGCTGACAAAAAAACAAGCAGTTCGGTTAGGTCAAAGATTAATAGATGAAAATTTAGTACATCATGTCTTAGACCAACATAAATTTGCCGATGATTTTTTATTTTATCGTTTTTACTGGAATGAGAAATAAAAGTCGCAAACCTTTTAGCCACTGGTTAATCAGACGTAATTCTCTAAGCTTATGCACCACTAAGCTTTTGGAGAACGGGTCGTAAGATTGTAAAAATCAAAAACTCTTAGTAAATCGACCGCTACCAATCAATATTTTGGTTTGGTTTTTATTGTTATCGGTGTAATTTTAGTCAGTTCCCAATAGATTAATGAAAAAAATAATTGATATTGCCATGCTAGCTACGATTTCTTTGGCAGTCGCTATTACTCCTGCATTAGCCCAAGGAACTAGTGGAGGGTGGTTTGCTCCCCAAGAATGGTTGCGTAATGCCCTGGAGTGGATTCAGGGGTTAGGAACCGTAGGGATTATCGCTTTTATGGCATTGTATGTCGTAGCGACGGTTGCTTTTTTACCTGGTTCGATTCTGACTCTCGGTGGGGGAGTAGTCTATGGCGTAATTGAAGGTTCAATTTATGTCTTTGTCGGCGCGATGCTTGGCGCGATTTTGGCTTTCTTAGTCGGTCACTATCTAGCTCGAGACTGGGTTTCCAAAAAAATTGAGGGTAATGAGAAGTTTCGGGCTGTAGATAGAGCCGTGGAGAGAGAGGGTAGTAAAATAGTTCTCCTAACGCGGCTATCTCCTGTATTTCCTTTCAATCTGCTAAATTACGGTTTTGGCGTTACTGGCGTATCCTTAAAAGACTATATTTTAGGTTCCTGTGGAATGCTGCCAGGAACGATTATGTACGTTTATATCGGTTCTCTAGCTGGTAGTCTGGCTACCCTTGGTGGCGAAAATCAACCCAGCGATCCTGTAATACAGTGGACGATTCGCATTGTAGGATTTATTGCCACTGTAGCCGTAACCTTATACGTTACCAAAATTGCTCGCCGCGCACTTAATGAAGAAATTTCTACTGAATCTTCCGAACAATTTTCTTAAACGAGCGACTGATTGAGAGCAATTCTAACCTTATATATTTTTAGGAGCCGATTAAAGCATCATGTCACATTCAAGAGTAGAGAAAGTAATTGTTCCGCCAATGGATGAGTATAATCGCCGTTTGGTAGATTATGTGCATCCTATAGACTGGATTAGCCCCAAACCTGCTGCCTGTTACGATTTGGTAGTTATTGGAGCGGGAACGGCTGGATTAGTAGTTGCCAAAGGAGCGGCAGGAATTGGTATCGGTTTAAAAATAGCTTTAATCGAGCGGCATTTGATGGGAGGAGACTGTCTTAACGTGGGCTGCATTCCCTCCAAATGTATAATTCGCTCCTCGCGTGTAGTAGCGGAGATGCAAGAGGCAGAAAAACTTGGAATTGCTGCACCCGAAACTATTACTGTTGATTTTGCCTCCGTAATGCGGCGGATGCGGCGGGTGCGATCGCAAATCAGCAAAGTTGATTCGGCGGCAGGTGCTAAAAAATCTGGTGTAGATGTCTTTTTGGGACAGGCAAGGTTTAGTAGTGCAGACTCGGTAGAAGTAGATGGTAAAATCCTGCGCTTTAAAAAAGCAGTGATTGCTACAGGAGCAAGAGCTATCGCTCCCGAAATTGAGGGGCTGGCAGAAGCAGGCTACCTGACCAATGAAACGGTTTTTAACTTGACCGAAAAACCCAACCGTCTGGCTGTTATTGGTGGAGGACCGATTGGCTGTGAATTGGCGCAGGCTTTTCATCGCTTGGGTTCTAGAGTAACTCTACTCCATCGTGGAGGGCATTTGCTCAGTAATGAGGATTCCGAAGCTGCCGCCATCGTTCGATATCAATTTGAGACAGATGGTGTCAATCTGGTTTTAAACTCCGAAATTCAGTTTGTTCGTCAGACCAGCAGAGGTAAAGAGATTACCTATACCAAAAGTCAGGGTAAGCACACTGTAACTGTCGATGAAATTTTGGTGGGTGCTGGACGTGCGCCAAACGTAGAAGGATTGAATTTAGAGGCGGTAAATGTGAAATACGATCGCCACGGCGTAAAAGTTAATGACTTTCTGCAAACTAGCAATCCTCGGATTTACGCAGCAGGAGATATCTGTCTTAAGGAAAAGTTTACCCACACCGCAGATGCTACAGCGCGAATCGTAATTAAAAATACTTTGTTTGCTCCTTTTGGCTTGGGTAAAGATAAGTTGAGCAAATTGATAATACCCTGGGTAACCTATACCGATCCCGAAATCGCCCATGTGGGACTGTATGCTGAGGAGGCGCAAGCACAAGGCATTAAGACTAATACCATTAAAATTGATTTTAATCATTTAGACCGCGCCCTAGCTGATGGTGAAGAGGGAGGATTTCTTAAAATTCATCATCCACAAGACTCGGATAAAATTCTCGGCGCAACTATTGTGGCTCGTCATGCAGGGGAAATGATTAGTGAGGTAACAACGGCAATAACTAACGGAATAGGCTTGAGCAAGCTCGCCAGCGTGATTCATCCATATCCTACTCAGGCAGAAGCAATCAAAAAAGCCGCCGATACTTATCGACGTACCCTGCTAACTCCCAAGACGAAATTTTTCTTGGGTTTACTGACCAAGTTTTCCTAACAATGGGAAATGATAATAAGCTTACAGCAGTTTTCAAATAAATAGATCGCAATGGGGTCTGCCAATAAGTTTGTGTCAAAGCGAAAAAGTCATAGTGGAAGTCGCCCATCGAATTCGGTCAAAAATCGATTTAAAGCAGCTTTACCATCCCGTAGGGGTTTATTCCATCTCTAGAATAAATTGTCTACAGCTAGATGAATAACTTGAAGTGCAGCTTCATCGGTCGGAAAATCCGATGATTCCTCAACACTTTTCTCAAAATCATATTCATTGACTAGAGCGCATTAGTAATGTAGATGATACGGCAAATTTCTGGGGGAAATTGGAAAAAAGGGATGACGTGCTGCTATTCAGCCAACCAAGACTTACTAACTAATTGGGGCATAGGTTGAGTCCAATTTGTCGGCAAAAGCCATCAATGCTTATTCGGCTTCAGCTTCAGTAGCAGTATTGTACATGCTTTTCAAGTCAGCAGCAATAGCTTTACGGTGTTTGTAAGAGGCATAGCGCAAGGAATTTCGTACTATGCGTACCATACACGACTGTATGCTGTTTTGGGCAAATACCGCTTCGTCGCTTCGGCAAAGCCATTTAGACCATCGATACTAGCAATAGAGTAGGTTTTGACCTTTGGCACAATTTATTATACATACTCCTTGGATTAAATCCTTTAACACACAAAAGTTCTATCAGCCACTCAGAAGTTACATTTTAGACTTTTCGTACATCCTCTAAGGAATAGAAGTCTTTACTTTAAATCAAAAAACTGATTCATGAATTTTCGGTCAATATAGTCTTTGAGCCACCAGAAGACACTAGATTGCCAACCAAAATTACTCCACGATGCGATCGCCTTACGATCTCCTGTCCCAATTAATGCTAAATACTTGTGTTGAGGAGTATAAGTTTTTAGTGGTTTACCTGTAAGTATACGTTTCCAGTTATCCACTAGTGGTTGTCCTTGACGTACAGCGAAAACTCCTGCTTTAGGACGTTTGTAGTTAGTCATACTAGCAATGTCTCCTGCTGCAAAAACTTGAGGATGAGACACTGACTGAAGAGTATCCCTAACTAATATGAAACCTTTAGCATCGGTAGTAAGTTGAGACTTTTTAACCCATTCAGGTGCAGTAGCTTGAGTTACCCAAAAGGTGCGATCGCACTTAATTTTCAATCCCGATTTGCAATGAATATAATTTGGTAAAACTTGGGTAACGCCTTCTTGTAAATGCAGTTTAATACCCCGTTTTAAGATAATTTTTTTAAGCTTGTTGCTTACCCAATCATTGTGATTGGAGAGTAGCCGATCTCTACGATGAATCAAATGAATTTGAAGTAGCTCTTTTTCTCTAACTGGCAAAACTTTTTGTAAACAAGTTTGCATATTCAACGCCAATTCTACTCCACCAGCACCACCTCCAACAATCACTATCGTTCGCGGTCGAACTGGATTTAATTTTGCTTCTCGTTTCAGCTGATACCAAGCATTAAGAAACACAGGTACAGGCTTGGCGGGAATAGCATATTCTTTAGCACCAGGGATAGTAGTATTTTCGGGGGTGCTGCCAATATCTAAAGATAAATAATCAAATTCAATCTGATTAAGATTACAAATAACTTTATTGTTGTCAGCATCTATCTTAATTGCCCGATCGACAATCAACTTTGCACCTGCAAATTTAGCCAGACTAAGCAGATTAATATGAGTTTCAGAGTAGCTATAAAAACCCGCCACATGACCAGGTAACATTCCTGAATATGGTGTTTGCTTTACATCACTAATTAAAATTAAATTTACATTGGATATAGGTTTGAGTCCCCATTGCTTGAGTGCGATCGCATGGGAATGACCACCACCAACTAATACTAGTTTTGTTTTCATGTTTTTTATGAACCTA
Source organism: Myxosarcina sp. GI1(2024) (assembly GCF_053543375.1). Classification (NCBI taxonomy): domain Bacteria; kingdom Bacillati; phylum Cyanobacteriota; class Cyanophyceae; order Pleurocapsales; family Pleurocapsaceae; genus Myxosarcina; species Myxosarcina sp. GI1(2024). The sequence continues at coordinate 112,431 of NZ_JBKGTY010000011.1, forward strand.
TTCCATTAATAATATTCTGTTAATCTAAACGTGAAAGGTACCCAGAAAAAAAGAGGCATCGAAATTAACTTTTATACGCTTTCATCAAACAGCAAAACGACGATATTTACTTTGATACCGAATACAACAAGGTTCTTCCGCAATCTCGGTATATCGTTCTAAAAAATTGGAGTTTAATGGCTCTCTTTCTAAATTGCAATCGCTTCTGGCAGATATCGTAACCTTTATCAGCATTCAAATCTGGAATATTTAAAAGTGTCTTTAGCGAAAAAAGGCCAACGCTGCATAGAAGATAGTTTTGAGACACTTGTATCACGAACCCATATGTAGTCTAGCCACAAAATCTGAGAATAAACTGATTTTCTCCTTAATTTGTTCTTACTTGTGTTTTAGCTCTATCCAAGATACCGTTTGTAAATAAATATTAAGCAAACTGTTTTTTGTTTTGAGATAGTAGCTTTGATAACGACTGTACCATCGCAATATAAGTAATTGATTCGCATGTTTCAGGTAATTTTTCATGACCAACTACACCAACTACTAGACAAAGCTTCTGCATTGACAAAGGGAAAGTACAATCATTACCCATCTTCTGGCTAATAATTAAAATTCTTTTTTCTATTTTTTCATCAGTCAGTGTGACTTTATTTAATGAAAGAGCTTCTACCTCTTTGTCAAGTATTTGCTTCCCGATTGCCTTAGTTTTTCTAAATTAGCTTTGATATGTCAAGTTTCTCTTGTAATTTGAACAATATTGCTAGTTCACCTATTTGCTCAGGATCATTTTATTTAGTTGCTTTGACTTTTGGGAATAATATTGATGAGTAACCAAAACGTAAGAAATTAATGGAGAATGATGAATTTATCTAAAAATCACAATTCCAGTTTTGACACAGCTATTTTTAGCACTTTTCCATTTTTAGAAAAGCTAAGTGGTCAAGAAAAGAACTCCTTTTTAACTCAAGCGCAAACAATTAAATTGGCGAAAAATCAGTCTGTCTATTTTGAAGGAGATTGTTGTCAGTTTTTGCCACTAATTATCTCTGGAAATATTCGTATCTATAAACTAGGAGAAGAAGGTAGAGAAATAACTCTTTATCATTTAGAAAAAGGTGATAGTTGTGTACTTACAGCCTCTAGTATTATGAGTCAAAAAGATTTTCCTGCTTTCGCAATTACTCTAACCCGCGTCGAAGCTGTTACTATTCCTGCCAGCAGTTTGCGTAAATGGATAAGACATAATCCTATTTGGCAAGATTACATATGTGGACTACTTTCCCGCAGGTTAACCAATGTTATTGAAATAGTTGAAGAGGTTGCTTTTCGACGGATGGATTGTCGAATTGCTTCCTATTTATTAAAAACTAGTGGTAATAAATCTGAAGCTATATCAAAAACACATCTGGAAATTGCCAGAGAATTAGGAACCTCCAGAGAAGTAGTCAGCCGAATTCTAAAAATTTTCGAGAAAGAAGAATTACTATCTCTTTCTCGTAAGACGATCGCGCTGAATAATCGGATAAAACTTGAAACCATTGCTAGATTTGGAATTCCCTAAATTGATAAACTAGTTTGGTGACTTTATCACGGACTTGATAAATCAAAACCTTTATTATTTTTAATAATTGATTTATATTTCTGGGAGTCAATGATGAAGAAGAATATCGGAGCAGTAGACAAAGTAATTCGATTAGCAAGTGCTATCACAATTAGTATAATTCTTTTAAAAGGTGTTGTTACTGGTTGGTTGGGTTTATTACTTGGTATCATTGCGGTAATATTGCTTTTAACAGGGTTAGTAAGTACCTGTCCTCTCTATCTTCCTTTTTGCATAACTACTCGCAAAAAATAGTTCGGATTGCACTTCAATCAATTTCTTTGAGTGAAATACCCTATCGGTCTGCGACGTAAAATACCAGAATTAGTACATTCATAAAAGTCATAAGGTAATTTTGCAACAAACAGTATTTCAATAACTTCTGTATTTTGAGGCACATACGCCAGTATGGTGAAGTAATTTACTTACGCTTAATTAGCCAGCTTGGAAAAATCAAAGCTCGAAATATACTTCTGTATTCTCGAATACACAAGGTACATTCCATTATTTATTGACAGTCAACGATCGACAAATTTCTTGTGTGACTTTATCACAGACAACCGAGCTTTAATCTTTTATTATTTCTTAAGAAGCGACTGAATAAAGCTTGTAACTTGAGCAGTAAAGGGAGTGGATGCTCTTTTGCAAGACCGATCTAACCTAAGCGTAATTTTGTTTGTAGTGTATTTCTGCGAGTCTAAAAAATTGGCTGAGTTTACTGCAATTTCTAGAAGTTATGGCTCAGCAAAATTTTGAATCGGGCGGTCAAAGCGATTTAAAAGTCGGAAAATCGATCGACAAATGGAGAATTAAAAGTGTACGAAGAAAATCAATTCCCCAATTCTAAATTAGAAGATTTTGATTTAGAAACCATTAATCACTTACTGGTCAATACGGAACCAACTTGGAACATTAATTGGGCAGTAGAAACTTTTGGAGATGGGTTGGTAATGAGTACTAGCTTCGGCATTCATTCAGCAGTAATGCTTCATTTAGTGACTCAAGTTTGCCCCAATATTCCCGTTATCTGGACAGATACAGGTTATCTCCATCGAGAAACCTATCAATTTGCCGAACAGTTGACCGCAAGACTCAATTTGAATCTGAAAATTTATCAGTCTTCAATGAGTCCAGCGCGGATGGAAGCAAAGTATGGCAAGCTCTGGGAGCAAGATGACGTTAAAGCCCTCAATCTTTATTATCGCATTCGCAAGGTCGAGCCGATGCAGCGAGCTTTGAAGGAACTAAATGCTACGGCTTGGATTGCAGGATTACGTCGTCAACAAACCGAACATCGTCAAACATTAGCCACCATTAGCCAACAAGGAGCATATTACAAAATCCTCCCAATTCTCAACTGGACTGCTCAAGACGTTTATCACTATTTGCAAGCTCATAATTTACCATATCACCCTCTGTTAGATCGCGGATACGTGACTATTGGTGATTGGCATTCGAGCCGACCGCTATTCGCTGACGATGTTAATGAGCGGGACACTCGTTTTAAGGGTCTGAAACAAGAGTGCGGTTTGCATTTAAATTCAGATTCTTCAGGATTAGCTGCTTAAAACCGAAAAAGCTTTTTTATCTGACGTTCAAGTTCTAGATTATTCACGAAAACTAATAAGTTAGGCACATGGTTACAAATCTCAAGTCCACTCAAGGCAAACTTTCAAAAGTAGAAGGCATCAAAGAGCGCAGTGATTTTTTGCGCGAACCCCTGGCAACTGAACTACAACAAGACACAACTCACTTTAGTGAAAATGCCATACAAATCCTCAAATTCCACGGTTCTTATCAGCAGGATAATCGTGATAATCGAGTTAAGGGTCAGGAAAAAGACTATCAGATGATGTTGCGTACTCGCACCCCAGGCGGTTTCATCCCTCCAGAACTCTATCTAACGATGGATCGGCTTTCAGAGGAATATGGTAATCAAACTCTTAGAGCCACAACTCGCCAAGCTTGGCAAATGCACGGCATTCTCAAACAAAACTTAAAAACCGTCATTGCAGATATTGTTCGCAGCATGGGTTCGACTCTAGGTGCTTGTGGCGATCTCAACCGTAATGTTATGGCTCCCCCAGCACCTTATAAGAATAAACCTGAATATCAATACGCCTGGGAATATGCCGATAAAGTTGCCGATCTGCTAACACCCCAAACTGGGGCATATTATGAAATATGGCTCGATGGGGAGAAAGCTATCAGTGGCGAAGAAGATCCAGAAATTAAAGCAGCACGCGATCGCAATTCAAACGGGACAAACTTTACCGATAGTGTCGAACCAATATACGGTACGCACTATCTACCCAAGAAATTCAAGTGTTGCGTTACCGTACCAGGGGACAACTCGATTGATGTCTACACCCATGATATCAGTATGGTAGTGATAACTAATAAAGCTGGAGAGTTAGAAGGCTTTAATGTGTTAGTCGGTGGCGGTATGGGTCGCACTCATAATAAAGAAGAGACTTTTGCTCGTACCTCAGACCCCCTTGGATATGTAGATAAAAACGACCTTTACGATCTGATTAAGGCAATTGTTGCTACTCAAAGAGACTATGGCGATCGCTTCAACCGCCGTCACTCGCGCATGAAATATCTAGTTCATGATTGGGGTTTGGTTAAATTCAAAGTCAAGGTCGAATCCTACTTTGGTAAATCCCTTTCACCTTTTAAAGAACTTCCTGAATGGAAGTATCAAGACTATTTAGGTTGGCACGAACAAGGTGATGGCAAACTGTTTTTAGGCATATTGGTAGAAAATGGTCGCGTCAAAGATGAAGGTGATTTCCAACTCAAAACTGCACTGCGTAAAGTTATCCAGCAATTCAACTTACCAATGCGATTGACCCCAAATCACAATATCATTCTTTATAAAATTGAACCCGCACAGAAAGCAGCGATTGAAGAACTATTGCAACAACACGGCATTCAACTAAACCCAGAGGCGATCGATCCCTTAATTCGCTATTCAATGGCTTGTCCCGCTCTACCTACTTGTGGGTTAGCAGTTACCGAATCTGAAAGAGCATTGCCAGCCATACTCGATCGCCTTCGCGCATTATTAAATAAACTAAACATGGCAGAGGAAGAGTTAGTAATCCGCATGACTGGCTGTCCCAATGGTTGTGCCCGACCATACATGGCGGAATTAGGTTTTGTTGGCAGTGCGCCCGATACCTATCAAATTTGGCTAGGAGGAACCCCCGACCAGACTAAGCTAGCTCGACCATATATGCAAAAGTTGCACATTGACAATTTGGAAGATTTTTTAACTCCACTACTGACTTATTTCCAATCGAACCGTCAATTGGGTGAAAGCTTTGGTGTATTTTGTAATCGCGTTGGCTTTGAGAAACTGCACGAGTTTTCCGAACAATTTGTCAGTTAAAGTTAGTTTCCCTTAAAACTCAACTCTCCCAAAAGATACATCCATTATTAAAGATACCGCAGGTTAAGCCTCCGAACCTATATCGCCTGGTACAAAACGATATTGGTTTGGATATTTCTAGCGATGTCTTTGTGTTTGCCAAGCTCTGATTATTAAGTTGTCGATTGTCGAATGAGTTGCTGTTTCTAGAAGCAAATTAATTTTTTCAACCGAATCAGTAGATCGAAATTATTCAAGAGAAAAATCCCATGAAACCTAACGTAGAAATATACACCTGGAGTCATTGTCCTCACAGTGCAAAAGCTAAAGCCTTATTACAGCAAAAAGAAATTGCATATACCGAGTACAGCATTGATGGCGACGATGAAGCAAGAGAGGCAATGAGTCAAAGAGCAAATGGTCGCAAAACCGTGCCCCAAATTTTTATCAACAATACTCATATTGGTGGTTGTGAAGACTTACATACCCTAGAGGAGATTGGCAGTTTAGACGAACTACTCATTCAAGAACAACAAAAGTTTCAACATCGAGCTTATTCTCTCAACTCGGAAACATAGAAAATGCTATTCAACCGCAATCTATTACTTTCATCTGCCTATATGTTAGTTACTCACGGCAGTCGAGATGTTCGCGCTCGATGGGCTGTGGACAAACTTACCGAACAAGTATCTGTTTTGCTGGCAAGTCAGAATATCCAAGTCGCAGGAGTAATAGAATCCCAGAAATCCAATTTTTTAACCTCTTATGCGTCTGATACTCAAGCTGGTGTAACTACTACAGCTAGTATGATACTAACTAACATGGGTTGTCCTCTGGTAGAAACAGGTACTTTAGAATCAGCTTCTTTACCGTTACACCGACAAGTTCAGCAATTTGCCATATCGGCTCAACGGGCTTACTGCAAACGAGTAAAAGTTTTACCACTATTTCTACTGCCAGGAATTCATGTAACAGAAGATATCTGTGCTGAGATAGATCGGGCGAGGGAAATTTTAGGGGATGCAATCGCCATCGAACAGCTACCTTATCTGGGTTCTGATGCCAAACTAACACAACTATGGGCAAATCGATTAGTAGGGACTGAAGCCGATGCCAAAATTTTGTTTTCCCACGGAACAAAGCGTTCGGGCGGCAATCGGACAGTAGAGGAAACAGCAAAGCAACTGGGGGCAATCACGGCTTATCTATCAGTATCTCCCTCTCTAGATGAGAAATTAGAACTGCTTGTCGCGTCAGGTAAGAGAACTATTGCCATTCAACCTTATTTGCTCTGTCAGGGAAGAATTATGGAGGCGATGGAGCTAGAAGTAATGACTTTGCAAACCAGATTTCCCTAAGTGCAACTGTCATTGGGCAAGCCTTTAGATGCAACAGCAGAATTGGCGACTTTAATTGCTGAGGGAATGTTGGCATCATGAATCAAACTATAACAGCGACAAGACCCAAAATTATCGGTAAAGTTTATTTAGTAGGTGCAGGGCCTGGCGATCCTGGTTTATTGACCATCAAAGGCAAAAGTTTATTGGAGTATGCTGATGTCGTAGTTTACGATGCCTTGGTCAGTCCGCAAATTTTGGCGATGATAAATCCTCAAGCAGAGCGAATCGACGCAGGAAAGCGACGAGGGCGACATTCGATGCTTCAAGCGGAAACTACTCAAACACTAATCGAAAAAGCCCAAAACAATGCCATAGTTGTGCGACTCAAAGGAGGAGATCCTTTTGTCTTTGGTCGTGGGGGTGAAGAAATGGCAGATTTAATTGCTGCTGGAGTACCTGTAGAAGCAGTTCCAGGAATCACTTCGGGAATTGCCGCACCAGCTTACGCAGGTATTCCCCTGACTCATCGCGATTATAGTTCTACCGTAACTTTTGTGACTGGTCACGAAGCTGTGGGTAAATATCGACCCAAAGTAAGCTGGCAGGCGATCGCCCATTCGGCTGAAACCATCGTTATTTACATGGGAGTGCAGAATCTACCTCACATTATCACTCAACTTATTGAGGCTGGCTTGAGCCAACAGACTCCAATCTCGCTAATTCGCTGGGGGACAAGACCCGAACAAGAACGGTTAACGGGAAGCCTAGCAACTATAGTTGCTCAGATGGCAGCAGCTAAATTTAGCGCACCTGCCATTGCTGTAGTGGGTAATGTGGTTCGACTTCAATCTATTTTGACAGCTTGTCGTCCCAAACTGGATTTTTCCACAACGGTCGGTTACAAATGAGTTCGAATAGGTCTTCAGATACTTTGATTTTGCTCGATATTTTACATCGGCAGTCAGTTTATCTAGAGAATACAGAATTATCAGTTAGAGACTAGTTTTGGAGATTCCCTAGTTTTTCCAAAACAAAAAGACTCGACCCAAATTAGATTAGTTCCAAGCGATCGCAGAAATTCCACCCTGTTACAACTTAGTTTTTTTTACTCTCTAGCTATTTTGCTGCTCGAAACAGACTAAGTAGCATCTTGACAAAGCAAGAGTTGTTTCAACTCAAATAAACACAGTTTTTCATTCAATTAATTTTCAACCACAAGGAGATTTCCATGATTGCAACACATACCAATACTACCACTCGCGAATCAAAAATAGTTCGGGTTCAGTCTGAGTATGCTACTAAAAGTCCGCAGCAAATTCTGAGATTGGCACTGGCTGAATTTGACAATATTGCTATTTCTTTTAGCGGTGCCGAAGATGTAATTCTAATTGATATGGCATCTAAGATTACCAAAAATTTCCAAGTATTTTCTTTGGACACTGGTCGTCTACATCCTGAAACTTACGAGTTTATCGATCGCGTTAGAAAATATTACGACCTCGATTTAGAGGTTATTTTTCCCGAAAACGAACAGGTCGAAGCTTTAGTCAAGAAGAAAGGAATGTTTAGTTTTTATCAAGATGGTCATAAAGAGTGCTGTGGCATTCGTAAAGTAAGACCTTTACGACGTAAATTGTCTACTCTTAATGCTTGGATTACCGGTCAACGTCAAGATCAAAATCCCGACACGCGCTCCGATATTCCCGTAATTCAGATAGATCGGGCTTTCTCAACTCCAGAACGCACTTTGACCAAATTCAATCCCTTAGCAAACTGGTCTTCAGAGCGGGTTTGGAAATACATTCGCTATCATAACGTTCCCTATAACAAGTTACACGAACGAGGCTACATCAGTATTGGTTGTCAACCCTGTACCAGAGCCGTTTTGCCCAATCAACACGAGCGAGAAGGACGCTGGTGGTGGGAGCAAGCACAAGACAAAGAGTGTGGTCTACACGTGGAAAATTAAGATCGAGATCGGGTAAATAATTGAGGAGTCTTAAGCAATGAAAATTACGGTAGTCAAAAAAGTGAAGACAGATGGTAGTTTATGCCGTAAGTCGGCTAAAGTCTGGCAAGAGCTAGAGCAAGCTCGGTTATTAGGTCATATAGACCGCATTGTTTTTGCCCACGAAGGTCAACCATCTAGTCTGGGAATGTCTTTAGCAATTCAACACCAAGTCCAGGCTGCACCATTCTTTCTGGTCGAGCGAGAGGATGATTCTATCCAGGTTTATACGGCTTATTCCCGTTTTTTGAAAGAAGTCCTTAACTATCAAGTATCCGAAAGTGACGAAATATCCGAAATGATGGCTTCGTATCCCGACCTCGATTTTATTTAGGAAGATTAAAATATGTCTATCTTTCTCACCCTCTGCGTCGTTGTTTTAGCTTTAATTTGCTTTATTACCGAATGGCTACCGATTGACATTACCGCGATCGCCGTCATGGTAGCTCTGATGTCCCTAAGATTGGTTACTCCTCAAGAGGGGCTATCTGGTTTCAGCAACTCGGCTACTATCACCGTTATGGCAATGTTCATTCTAAGTGCTGGTATAGCTCGTACTGGGGGAATTCAGGGACTAAGTTATCTCTTGATGAGGTGGGGCGGAAAGCATTCTAAGCAGCAAATCTTGGCAATGGCAGCCATCTTGACTCCAATTACTGCCTTCATCAACAACACTGCTGTAGTAGCAGTTTTCATGCCTGTAGTAGAGGAATGGTGTCACAAACAGAGCATCTCGGTTTCTAAGTTACTCATTCCTCTCTCCTATATCGCTATTCTTAGCGGCATGATCACCACAATCGGTACTTCCACAAATGTTTTAGCCAGTGGCTTATCAGAACAGTTGGGTTATGGGGCTTTTAGTCTTTTTGAGTTTACCCAATTGGGCTTGATTGTCGCTTTAGTTGGTTCGGTTTATCTAATCGTTGTGGCACCAAAATTATTGCCCAAGCGCAGAACTCCCAACAGTGGTTTTATCGTTCAAGATTATGACTTAAAAGACTATGTTTTTGAATTAGTCATCGAAGCTTGTCCTTACTTAGTCAACAAAACTCTCGATAATAGCGGACTGCAACATCAATTTGATATCGACGTATTAGAAATAATCCGTAACGACTATCATTTCCCGCAGCCACTAGCCGATAAAGTGCTGAACGAAGGAGATATTTTACTGGTGCGGAGCTGTCGGGAAGAATTACTCAAAGTAAAAGAAGAAAGATGTGTCAGCATTCTGCCAGAGGTAAGACTCGGTACGCATTCTCTCGAAGCGAATTTAATTTCCGCTGAAGAAGGTATTGCTGAAGTTTTGATTCTCTCACACTCCAGCTTAATTGGTTCTACTCTCAAAGAATTGAATTTTCGCCAACGCTACAATACTACCGTCTTAGCAATTCGGCGTGGTGAAGAATTGATCCGCGAGCGGCTGAGTAAGTTATCGTTGCGTTTTGGGGATGTCTTATTATTGCAAGGACCCAAACAAAGTCTATTAGGATTGCAAACCCACAATGGTAATGGTCTGCTAGTTATAGATCGCTTAGAACTATCGACTATAAGGTTTAATAAAGGAAAAATCGCGATCGCCATTGGCTTGGGCGTAGTTCTGCTGGCTGCTTTTAACATACTACCAATTGTTATCAGTGCCTTAATTGGTGTTCTGTTAATGGTAGTAACTGGCTGTCTCAAACCAGGGGAAGTATATGAAGCGGTACGCTGGGATATTATTTTTCTCCTGGCGGGTTTAATTCCCCTGGGAATAGCAATGCAGAAATCGGGTGCAACCTCCTGGCTGGCTGCTAATTTGATGGTCTTGGGATCTCATCTTTCCCCTGGCTTGCTGTTAACTTTCTTCTTTGCAATTACCGCTTTGACCACAGAGATTCTTTCTAACAATGCTGCGGTTTTGCTATTGCTGCCCATCGCTGTCGAAGTAGCCAAAATGCTGGAACTCAATCCTTTTGCCTTTATGTTTGCGGTCATCTTTGCCGCCTCTAATAGCTTTATGACCCCCCTCGGCTATCAAACTAACACGATGGTCTATGGTGCTGGCGGTTATAAATTTATCGATTTCGTCCGTGTGGGCACACCTCTAACCATCCTGATGACTTTAATCGTGCCACCCCTCATCATTCGCCTATACGGCTTGTAAACTAGCCAATTTATCAAAAAACATCTCGTTCAATCGAATACCTTAATTAACAAATAGGAGCAATGGAAATGAATCAGAGCATAATTTTTCCCCACGGAAACAAGCTAGTTAATCGCGAAGACTGTGAAGTTCAAGTGCAAAATATTAAGGAGTATGCCCACACTTTACCCCAATTAACTCTTTCTCAACGCAATCTTGCAGACCTCGAATGTATCGCTACGGGTGTCTATAGTCCCTTGGAAGGGTTTGTCAATGAAGCTGATTATCACAACATTGTCAATCATATGCGTTTGAGTAATGGATTGGCATGGAGTATTCCCGTAACTCTGCAAATACCAGAAGCAGAAGCTTCAAAATATCAACTCGATGGCGAAATTGCTCTCGTCCATCCCCAAGGTGACATCTTGGCGGTCATGAACGTTACCAGCAAATTTAAACCAAACCAAGATTATGAAGCTCAAAAAGTCTATCTTACTAATGACGAGAAACATCCTGGCGTTAGAGCAATGCGCGCTGAGGGAGAGGTTTATCTTGGGGGTTCTATCCAAAAAATCAAAGCGATACCCCATGATAAATTTCTGGAATATCGCTTAACTCCAAAAGTTACTCGTTCTGAATTTGCTTTGCGTCAATGGAAGACTGTAGCTGCATTTCAAACGCGCAATCCGATTCACCGTGCCCACGAATACATTACTAAAATTGCTCTAGAAATAACTGACGGTCTGTTTATCAATCCTCTGGTAGGTATGACCAAAGCCGATGATATTCCTGCCGAGATTAGGATGCAGTGCTATACAACTTTGATTGAAAAATATTATCCTCAAAACCGAACTTTATTAGGCGTATTTCCCGCTGCGATGCGTTATGCAGGACCGAGAGAAGCTATTCTGCACGCGATCGCCCGTCAGAACTATGGTTGCACTCACTTTATTGTCGGTCGCGACCATGCTGGTGTGGGTGACTACTATGGAACCTACGATGCTCAACAGATCTTCGAGGAATTCAACGCTGAGGAGTTACAGATCCAGCCTTTAAAGTTTGAACACGCTTTCTATTGCCTGAGAACTCAAACTATGGGTACTGCTAAAACTAGTCCAGCAACTCCTGAAGAAAGGATTCATTTATCTGGAACTAAAGTGCGTAAGCTTCTTAGAGAGGGAAAAGTTCCCCCGCCAGAGTTTTCTCGTCCTGAGATTGCCGAAATTTTAGTTACTTCGATGAGCGATGTTCGAGGTGCTGTCGCCAAAAGTAGCTAAAGACCAAATAACCCTGGAAGGTAGTAATGAACAAACGCTCCCATCCTCTACGACAACACAATAATTAAAACTGCTCTACAAGCCGCTCGAACCAGACTCTCGCCTTCACGCCTTAATCGACTTAATCGACTATGCTTCTACATCAATCGAGAGCGGGAATTGAAACAGTCTGATATCATTTATCTTTAGTGATAAGAGACTTAGGTGGTGGGAAAAAGCGGAGGAAGCAGAGGTGCAGAGGAGAAAAGGATTTTCAGATTTGAGAACTACAAATTTAAAGTAGTTGGCAAAGGAGCAAAATCGCGGTGAGGTTATTTGGCTGCGGCAGAAGCTAAAGTTTTCAGTAACTATATCCGTCTTTACTGTCACCGCGATTATTTGATTCTCTCGATCGCGATGTGCCTATCTGCAAGGAGATATCGCGCTATGTAACTGTTTAAAAGTCTCAGGCGATCGCCCGATACAGGTTTTTGATAAATTCCTTAACCTAGACATGATTGCACTTTTCTTCTCAATCACTTTGAAGCGTAGATGCCCTAACAGATCTCGATGCTTCCCTGTCCCGTATGAAGACCGACTACGTAGACCTATGGCAAGTGCATGCCCTCGAAACTCCAGAACGAGTAGAAGAGCGCGTCCGAGGCGGTATGCTCGACGCTTTGCTTGAGGCTCAGGAAACAGGCAAGGTCAGGCACATTGGTTTTACTGGTCATGATTCTTTTGAAGCTCATCTCAAGATGCTGGAGGAGATCGAAAAACGGGGGATGAAGATGGCTGCTTCGATGATACCGATTAACCCTGCCGACCCTCATTTTAAGAGCTTTGTTACTAATGTGTTGCCCAGAAAAGTCAGGATAATTGCTAGTAGGGACGGTCGTAAACCAAACTTATCATTAGAAGAACAGATGATCTTAAGCCTGACTTATTTGAAGCATTTAACCACATTCTAGTATCTGCGAGTATCTTCTATCGCTACAAAAATATTTTTGATTGAGTGTTTAAGCGCAAATGCCTTGGAGACTGATTCTGTCGCTACAATTAGCCGTATTTGCCTTTGAGCGATCGCTGCAACTAAAGCTTTTAAGCCAACTTTAGTAGGTTCATTCAGGAAATAACTCATGTGGTCGCAAGGTACTTCTTGAATGTTGGGAGAGTGCTTACGCCCTGTAGGAATATCCGTGATACTATCCACTTTTACAGCTATATCATTCGGCGCACCAAAGAAGGGCAATTCTACAACTTGATTAAATAAACGTTGTTGTAGCCGCTCTAATATCGATTTTTTCTCTACTTCTTGCTCCAAGGCTGCGGGAATAATCGAGGTATTGCCAGCAATAATTGAGTAAGGAATACCGGGGTCGTCACTGGCTGCGAGAGAATTGAGAAAATCGGAAGTGGGGTTCATTTGGGCTAGAGTTACCCGAATATTTTGTTCTAATGTACCCATCAACATAGCTACCACTTTTGCCGGCCAAGCAACTAGAGAAAGACCGTTAAGCGCAATAGCCAGGGTAAGTTTGACCCAATCCTCCACCACTGACCAAGGAGAACCTGCATTTGGTGTACCCAACATAATCAGGTGTTGGACAACTTTATTACCACCTTCTCGTTCGATAAACCAGCGAGATACCAAACCACCCATTGAATGAGCAATAATATGTAGTTCTTTACCGTGGTTTTCTGATAAACCCACATCTCTTAGTTGTCGTTTCAAATGTTGGGCATTCTGCTCAATAGTAGTATTCAGATTTTCATAATCAAAGGCAAGAACCAGATCGTAAAGTTCGCTGATGGAACCCTCTTGCCCATCTGGTTGCAATACGGGCTGTTTAATTGTAGATACTAAACTTTCAGTATCACCGATAATTCCGTGGATATAGAGGGCAATTCGTTTTGCTTGCGCCACCTGCTGTTTAACCTCAGCTTCATCCCGATTATAGGTTACTTTCTTGTCCTCTCCTACCTCAGCCACCGCTAAAATCGGATACTTAAACCCCCGCCCAAAATACTTACCGATCACTTTTTGAAAGAAAATGCGAATAGAACCTTGCAGGCTGCGTTCTCCCTGACTAACAGGGGCTGGTAATCGTTCTAGCTCAATTTCAGTTTTACCATCGACCGTTGGTTTACCCCGACCTAAAGGTAAGAAAAATTCACCGTCATAACCCACAGGAAGCAGGTATTCATTCTCTGCTAGGGGTGCATCAACTAATAACTTCAAAGGTGTATCTGGGGAGACAACTTCGTAGTCTGCAACGTCGCTCAGTTCCAGTACACTTAATCCTGGGTTTGTACCCCGACTAGTAGTAAATTGAAAGGGTCGAATAACTTCTGGGTCTTCCCGCAGGATGGGGGGCACAATTTTATTACCCAAATCTCGACTAACCTGCGGAGTGGTAGTGAGGCGAACATTTGCTACCAAGCTGGGATGGGGTTGTAATGTTACCCCTACTCCTAATTGTTGTTCTTGTTCCTTTGAAACTGGTGTGGAATCCAAAGGGCGGACTGTAACGATTGTGATTTCTTCTGCATACCAATCGTCAAACCTGATTGAGTCTGCCGCTTCTATTTCGCGCTCTTGCGTGCGATTCATTAAACGCTCAAGACTACTTTGATTTGAAGATTCTATATTTCTCGATCTAGGTCGAGGAGCATCAAGTTTATCCTGAGTTAGCAATCTCGGATCGAATTCGTCATTGCTTACAATCAATTTAATCATGTCTTTGTACTCGGTAATTCCTTGTTCCCAATACTCATCTGGGACTTCGAGTACCAATTCTTCTCCATCTAAAGCATAAGCTTCTTCTCCTGCTTCTAACCTGACACTACCTGCTGTAAAAAATGGGGCACTAATGGAAAAACTATCTGAAAGATTGACCAAAGCACAGTAAAGTGGTTTTCTAGTTGTATTGGTAAGTTTAAGTTTAAATTCTGGTGGTTGCCATTCCCCATTCTGATATTTGTATGGCAAACGCATTTGCTTTGAAGGCGATAAATCCCGATCGCTAAAGATGAGTTCCATCTTCACATCACCAGCTTTTATCCGAGTTGCCGCAGTATTTGAGAGTTGGGAAATTTGTGTCCAGCGAGCAATATGTTCTAGGCGTTTAATTGCCTTATCTGCGTTCTCTGGGGTATAACCATCAATTTGAGCTACCAGGGGGCGGTCATCTGTTGGTCTGGCTATTACATACTGGTTATTGCGACACAATAGACGAAACTCGGCTTGACCAACTTCTCGTGACTCGCGGACATATGCTGAGGGTTTACCATTCAGTCCGGCTATTTGTAGCTGTTCCCGCGCCAGATTTACACCCGCTTCATCTCCCTCAAAGTACACTCCTAAAGGCGGTAGGGGTAAACTGGTAACAACTGCTTTAAAAGTGCGATCGCTAGTCAGATTTTGCACCTCTTCGATATCTATCTTGCTCTTAGTTGGCAATACCTGAGTCACTTTTGCTGTCCCCACAGATTTTAAGGGATCGCGTAGATCGTCGATATTGGCATCAAAGTCAAACAGTGCTAGTAAAGTCGTTTCGCTGTCTTTGGGGGATTGAACTCCGTGAACAGCACCCCCTTCAATCACCCAGCCAGAGGTTCGATCGTGCTTAACAATAAAATAGGGTTCAACTTCGGCGATCACACCATCGAGGAAAACTTTGTCACTATCCTCGGAATGATTCACTTCCAATTGCGGAGACTGATCTATACTTTCACTGCGGACAATAGCATTGGTGCGGGCAAATAAATCTCGATAAGTCAGCTTTCCGTTTGTCTTGGAAAGTGTATCCATCAAATAATAAGAGAAATAACCCCGATGTTTGCTACCGTATTCCTTTGCTGTTTCGTGGTCTCGACAAGCTGCTAGAAGCACATGACGACCTTTTGGTATCTTCCAGCCAGTGGGGTGTTTTTCGGGATCGCGACTGGTATCTGAAAGTTTCTCTAACTCTTCCAGCTTAAAAATAAAGCTATCTAGGGGACGTTTTCGCTTGTCTGCGGGGATGCGACGTTCCCTAGCTACTTGCATTGGGTCTTTGGTGCCAGAACCCGAATGGCAACAATCGAGAATAATGGTCATATGCGGTTCGTTTTCTGCTACTTCCCCAACTAGTTTTGCCAATTCTTTATCTGCTAAATCCCAGCCGTTCTCGGTACGACTGTCATAACATACTAAAGTTTCATCCAGATGGTCTGGTTCTAGAGGCCAAAATTCCTTTGGGGCTTGCTCTTGAGAACCATGCCCACTATAGTAGAACAGAACTACATCATCTTTTTCAGCTTGACGAAGATGGGTACGGAAGCCATTAATAACTGCCTCGCGTGTGGCTTGCTCATCTCTAAGTGTTTGTAAATGAAGTTGGTATTCTTGCCGATCGAATCGTTCGTTAAGATACTCTTTGATTGCTGTAATATCGTTCACACAGCCTTCGAGGCGATCTTTTGGGTCGGGATAGTCGTTAATACCTACTAGCAGAGCGTAAATCTTGTTAGTCATAATTTTCCTACCGATTCGCTCAGGTTATGAATTTTACTTAATAGCGAGCGTATAATAGGCTAATCACGGATTCATAACCAAGATTTGTATTTTTTCTGATTTAACTATTTCTTTTAAGCTAAATAAAGAATGTGAGAAACTTGTGTGTACGCACTGAAATTACATAAAGTTACATAAATTTATCTCGATGCAAACAACAATTAAACTGCCAGCTGACTACTTTTTTTCTGTAACCAAAAATATAGGTGCCACTTAATGTAGCAGCACCTATACTTTGTGTTATTTACTGCTCAATAACTCGCCAACCTCTCAATCGCCTCTGCTATCGTATTAGCAACCTCAAAATGACTAATCCACTGCTTCCTACTCTAATAAATCGGCTCGTTTTCATCGAGTTGCCAAAGGTGTCCGAGTCTTATCCCGTCAGCATCGAAAACATCTACGGACTTTAGATATCGGCTCTCAAGTTTGGCTCTTGCCTTATATTTTTTAGAGATCGCCTTAACCGTATCGAACCAAGCTTCGGTTTTAATAATCGTCAATCGCTTCCAAATATCGCTCGATAGGTCATTCGATGCAGCAAGACCTTTGTTTGCATTAAATTCTCGTGATATCATTGTCCTAGCATGAAATATGTAATATGCGATCGGAACATCGGGATCTCAGTGCTTCCAACAACTTAAGAACTCGATGTTTCCGTGTTTCCAGGACTTATATTACGGTGATAAGACAAGATTGGGAGCCCTTTGCCCAATGATTTTTAATGGTTAATGATGAGATTCTTGGTAACGCATAAAAACCACAGGCAAACGAAGAACAGTTTTAGCCGCTTGAGATATGCCAAACTTTAACTTAAGCCCTCGCGGTAACTCTTGCCAAGTAATTACCTCAAACCCATAATGGGAGTAAAAATCAGCCAATTTTGAGCCCAAACATTCCAGATATAAAGGTTTGGTAGCTTGTTGAATTAAATGAAGAGTAAGATAACCACCGATACCTTGTCCGCGCTGATGTGGTACTACTACTAAACTACCTAATTCTTGAGCATCAGTAAAATTGCGTAACTGTCCACAGGCGAGCGCTTTTTTTTCTTGTTCAATCAACCAAAACTGTTGCCAACGTAACTGAGTAAAATCGAGTCGAGCAGACAAAACTAATCTACGAATGGTCCAAATATCCTTAACCGTAGCTCGACGCAAAATACATCCAGAAGGTAAACAGTTATCAGTCATAACTCGCTTAACTATCTTCCTAATCTAATAAACACATCTTAAACTATCTACTTTGGGCTGCGGTGTCCATTCAGCTCTATGTATTGGGAACAACAGAATTCGTGGTCTACGATCCCCAAACAACTTTTTGTGTTGAGCGAAGAAAGGTATAAGTTCTCCAGACTGATTTTGCCCTGACCTTTGAAACTAATAGGCAATAGTTTCTTGATAAGAGGAAAACTGTTAAATTACTTGGTCACTATCTGCTATATTCTCAATTGCCTCAGATACGGTATTCGCCATCTCCCAGTTGCCTAGACATTACGAGGTAAGGGACTAAATTAGACAGACAGCAAAAATCGGAGAAAAAACACTCGGAGAAAAATTTTTTTCTTGAGTAGTAGAAAAAAGTAGAAGAATGGTACCTATGCTGCTCACCATTGAGAGATTTTGATGAAACAGCACTTCTGTATAGTTTTGAGGTTGTTAAGAGCTATAAGAGTGTAGGACATTTGTGAGTTTCATCTGTCCACAGTGCTAACCATATAATTGATGTTATGAGTTATGGGTTTAAAAATTTCTAGTTCTTTTCTTTAAATGCTGCACAAGATGATGCATTTGCATCAGGATTCTTTGGTATTTTGTAACAATCTAAGTCTAGCAAACGCTTTAAGTTGATACGTTATCAACAATGAGAATTTAAATTTGGGAGAGACCTTAATAGAACTCGATACCTATTAGACATCTTTACTAATGAGAGCGGGAACTGATTGAAGTCTTCAACTTGCCAAAAGACTTGCCGTCAAGTATCCTGCCCCAATACTGTTCGGTTAACTAAAGTTATCGGTGAGAAAGGGTGTAGGGTGTAGAGAAGAAATAACTCCAACATCTTCCCTCGACCTCGATTTCATGGCTTATCCGAACAGTATTGCATCCTGCCCCATCAAAAAGTATTGGCTATAGTCTGCTCTCATTACTAAACTAAGTGCTCGGAGATTCCCGCGACTGAGGCAAACAGCTATTTTAGAGCCTGGCACGGGACAGTCTCAATCTGTCTCAGGCAGCGACAGCTTCAATCTCGTTACTCTGAGACACGAGCTGTGGCGTTACCCGTGCTTCATCGTCTGTCTCATCTTTCCAATCTGGATTTAATCTGGTTTTATTAATAATATTGGTTTCATGGGTTTTACATTCTCGGTCGTATTTTTGGCTAACTTGTTTCCAACCTTCTTCAGTATCGAAATTTATTTTTGGTTCTTTATTTTCTTGGATTTGTTGGCGTAACTTTTGCCAAAAATTAAATGTAATTGTATTTACTTGGCAAATCGCCTCTCCAAATTCTTCTGTGAGACCATCGAGCTCAGCTGCCAGAAAACCCTTGCCGACTTCTTTTAAAGACTTTTTAATTTGTTTTTGACGTTTTGACTTGGTAGCTTCTTTTTCTTTATCTGCGTTATAGCGAGCAATTTTTTCTGAGTCTTCGATACTTAATGCTCGTTCTAATTCTTTTACTTTAGTCTCAATCTCTTCTTGTTTTGCTAGTTTCAATTTTTTGAGTTCTGCTCGCCCTTCTTGGTATTTTGCCTTAATTGGAGCATGTTCTTCTTCTTTGGCTTTAATATTGCGCTCGCATTCTGCCAAGGAATCGGCAATTTCTTGGGCTCTATCGTAGGTCTCGCTATCTTGAGAACTTAAAATATATGCGACTAATTTTTGTCCATTTAGTTTTAAAGCTATTTTAGGACTATGAGCGTCGTCCACTGAAGTTAGTTGGCAATTCTTGTCGCTCTTTACTAGTAACAAATTTACGATCTCTAAAGGTAGTTTTTTAATAGTCTGCTCTACGCTTTTTGGCTCCAATGTTGTCATATTTTATTATTTCTAGGTTTAAAAAAGTTTTCACTATTTGGTTGGTCATTCATCCCCAAATGCTGGAGACAGACCTCTAAAATCCCCTGTGAATTTGAGGCAGCAACGTCCTATCTCCCAAAAAGATGCACTGTTGATTAAACTAGGATGGTAGTTTAAGTAACTCAATCAAGTGCAACTTTGACAGAATTGGTCTGAGATATTTCAGAGTGCTAGGAGCGATAGAGTCAATCGATTGTCAGAAACTTAGTTCGATAGACAATACAGACAATTTACTCAAAAAATGAGCAGATTTATCTTTTTTAACCCTACTAATAGCATTCGGGAAATTTAGGCTACATTTTTACTAATACATTTCTCAGGAATTAGCTCATTGTGCCGCCCAGAAAGGGGGAGCAATCACCGGCAGTGTTTTAGAAGCTGGTACACCTATGTTTGCTATTGAGCGGCATCAATAAATTTCCTTGTCAAGTCAGGGATTTGTTGTTATTCAAATTTACAAAAATCTTATTTTCTTGAGTTTGGTCAATATGACATAATAAATGGTTGATGTCAGTATTAATTATTAATTGTGTGCTTCACCAAGAATGTCGATATTGCAAGTTTAGCACTAGGTTTTTTGACTGTCTGTAAAAATTAGACGGTTTTTGAGAGAGTATTTATCAAGTAGAGATAAACAAAAAAGAAAAAATTGCCAGAAAGTAAATAATTTTGGTTCTTTAGTACTAGTGTTTCTGTTGGTTTGACAGCTCTATTTAATAAAAAGGATTGATTTTGGTCGGGCTAACAGTTTGGCATAACAGGTACGTAAGAGTCATAATTTTCTCAGTATGCGATGAGTTTCTCCTCCTTCTGCGAGATATTCCCAAGGCAACTGCCCCCCCCACGATTTGCGAGACTAAATAATAACCCGCGAGTTTGATTTTTGCGGGGGATGGAACTACAGATTCTGACGGTAAATGTTGCTTCCTATCTCTTGTTCTCTATATCCCAAACTAATGCCAAAGTACCCGAAACCCAGTCCCTGACGCTCCAAGCCACTACTTTTACTCTTAAGCCACTACTTAAGCCACCACTTTTGACCTTAAGCCACTACTTGCCAAGTTCCGAAACCCAGTCCCTGACGCTCCAAGCCACTACTTGGCCTTTTAAGCCACTACTTTTGACAAACTTACTTCTATATTCTTCTTTTCTCTCCCTCTCCTATCTAGTTTTCAAGAAAGTAGTGGCTTAAAGTCAAAAAAGTCCCAAATCATGACTCGAAACACATACAGGGATTAAGTTTCGTTCAAGCCACTACTGTAAAAAAAGTAGTGGCTTAAAAATCAAGCTCTTAATACCTTTTGGCGCGCGAAATGTATAGAGGGCAATGGTTACGCGCTAAGCCACTACTTGAAACCGTAGTAGTGGCTTAAAAATGGAAGTAGTGGCTTAAAGTGTAAGGGCGTGAAGGAGATAGAAGGTACGACACCATTTTCCGATTGGTAGACTATATACTATATCATCGCACTTTCACGATCGAATTCTCCCATTCGGATTTCATCGCAATCGTGAAATTTCAACACGGCAATATAAGGCTCTTTTAGGGCATATAATTCAAACGATGCTTCGATCGCCGGACCGAGCCAGATATTATCCTCTGGTCTTACGTCTCTCTCCCATATATTTAAATGGTGGACTTCTGCATCATGGAAATTGGTTCATTCTCCGTTATCGAGAATTACGGCTCTGTTTTCAAGATCGCGAATGGGAAGGAATCGTGAAATGCTTAAGGTAAAAGAGTTTTTAGCCTTAGCGTAATAATTGGTACACCTACTACTCGTACCCCGTTAACGCCATTAGACCTACCTTCTTTTATCTAGTTGGTGAAATCTTAGTTTAGTAGTACTTGCAAGCATTACAACATCATCGGTGTATAGTTTATACTTCTTACCAGAGACTCTTATATATCCGCGACCGGACTTAGAACTACTGACGAAGACACCGTTTGGTGAACCCAAATCTAGAACATAGACATTCTTCTCATCAGCATCAAAAGCGCAGTGCCGTTGTGAAAGAAAAATGTCATTTATAGAAATTGAGTTTGTTTCACTACGACCTGCTGTTAAGCGACAATTCGGTGGAATGAAGAATCTTTCACGCTCTGCCGTTGTTGGATTTTCATATATTAAGACACCTATAGCAAATTGCTCGGCCATTCTTTGAGCAACTATAAGATCCGATGCTTGCTTTTCAGCATATTTAAGAGCAAAGTCTCTGAACCATTTTTTTCTTTCTTCCTTTATTTTTAACAGTGTAGTTATGTAAGCTGTTATAGCACTTGTAATAATACCGACTATTGCACTGATTAGAATTGTTTGGAAGTCCACTCAAGATACTCTCCTGTGAAGCAATTTTAAGGCAGTTTTGATAACGATGTTAGCAGTTGTGGTAGGTTTTAAATCTAAGGTTCAAGCCGTCAAGCCACTGCTGTAAATCTTCGAGTATTACCTCTGACAACGACTTATTACCGATAAATTCTACAAACTTCTCGACGGAAAGCGGTAACAACTCTGATCGTCTCTATTGCTCTCGCAGCCCAATTGAAAATTAGCTCGCAAGCCCTCGCCGCGTTAGTAACTTTAATAGAGTTTAGTAGTTGGCAAGCCATATGCACTTCCAGATCGCATTGGCATTATGGCTGTCTTCGAGGTCATAGGTATCGCAGTAAACCAACAGAAAAAGCCTATTTCAGCCTGCTTTCCTTCTTAGCCCACACTTAACACTTACTTAAAAAAGGCGGCCTTGATTTAACCGCCCCTCAAATCAATTTACTCGACGAGAATTCAACCTACCATTTTCTGGCCTGTGCCAAAAGTTCTTTTTGCGCCTCATTTAGTTTCGATTCATCGATGGTCTCATAGATTTTTCGAAGTTTGGGCTTTTGAGTCCGTCTACGTTCATGAATACTTTTTAAAACGACCTCATCATAAAATAAAATGGCAGTTTCTATCTCAGCCAAGTCGGGGTCAGAGTCTACTTTACTTGGATCGAACTTCAAGAGATTTTTGAGATTGCCTTCGCTTTCATGTTCCGAGCAATATCCTACAGAACCATAGTAACTTGCTTGACTAAATAAACCTTCGACCACTTTGATGTAACCTATAGAAGCCGGACGCCTTTTCCCCTTAATGGTTGTGCGTTTTAGATACAAGTGTCTCAGCTCCGATTGAACAGTATTGCTAAAAGAATTCATCGCCATTGGTCTATATCCTTTGTTATCACAAAACAACTTGTAATATTTATGCAAGTCGGAGATTGTTACAAATTCAGTACTACGCCCCGTTAATAATACGCACTGATCTAAGAATTGTTTTACTGGATCGCCAAAGATGGTAGCTTCTAAGGTCGATTCCCTAATAATCTCATTAGTGCCCGCATTCTGGATGAGCTCCAAGGCTTCTTCCTTCGGCATTTGTAAGGCCCAGGAAGCAATTTGTGCGCTAACATCTTTTAGCTTCTGTTCTAAATAAATATCGGGTTGACCTTCTCTGGGTTTTGTGGGTAATTGCAGAACTCTTCTTGCCCAACCGTCACTGGAACTACCGACTTTTAAAGGAGTGACCGAACCTACTATAAATCGGACATTCCAACGTTTGGTAATGGTATGACTGGCGTATAAATTTCTGCCACTAAGGATTCCATTGTCAACTAATTCATAGAAACCAGTGCAGTTACTGGTAAACCCACTCATATCTGGCAGTGCATAAATAGACTTTCCCGATAATTCCTGCATCACTTTATCTGGTTTATTAAAGCAAGTGAGGTCGTTACCCGAACCGACTGATATCGGACTCAACATCGAAAGCAATAAACGAATAAAAGTTCCCTTGCCACTACCAGAAGGTCCAATCACATGAACGAATTTGCCATAGGGAAATGTGGGGTCGAGATACATTTTATAAACGGCGCGAAGATAAGGAATTAGTTCCTCGCCAAATGCCGAAGTAAAAAATTCTCGCGCCACCTCTGGCAATTCTGCGCCCTCGACATAATCGCCGACAATCTTGTAAATTAGATAATCGTCCTGGTTATGACCTGGCGATAGGACATTGGTACGAATATCCAAGGTACCATTGTCAAACGCAATCAAATGGGCGTTACTCATATTGATATCGCTATGGCTGTGCAGGGATTTAAAGAAATTCAGCCCGCTAGTTACATTATGTTTGGTCGCAAATGGATAGTATCTTTTTTCGGAGTCATCGAGCCGATAAAACTTCTGGCTTTCTCTAGCGATATGAGTCATCATCGCTTCATCATTTACCATCGTCCAATGAGTGCCAGTCCATTCATAGCACTTTCCTCCCAGGCTGATGTAACCTTGTGATTCTAGGACTTGCGCCAAACAAGATTGGAAAGTACCAATCCGCGAACTTACAAGATAAAGAGCTATGCTATCAGACTCTAACTTTGGGAAAAGTTTCTCTATGTGTTTGCGAACTTTATCCCAGCACCCGCAGTACTTTTCGATCACAGTCCCCAGAGTAATCGCTTGCTCGGAGGTATTAGTTAAACTAGCTCAACGAGAATGATTCTCCTCTCGATTGTAGCTATCGGATTGAGACGACCATTTATCCCAAATATCTTCGATTTCTGCTTCTATATTTGGATGCTTTAAAGCTTCATATTTGAGCGCGCAAGTAATCTCGAACCAAGAGCTTTCTGCATCGCAATCAGATTCGGAAACTATTTCGAGACAAGCAATTATTTTTTGTAGACAGTCAATGTCCTCTTGAGAATAAGCGTCGTAATCTATCTGGTAGTCGAGCGCCTTTTGTGGCTCAGAGCCTTTAGCTGACTTAGTATTTTGGAAATTTGAAATATCTACTATATTGTTCGAGGGTTTTGTTACCTTTTTAGTTTTTTCAACGGATTTCTGTTTCTTAGTTTTAACGGTTCTTGCTGGTATCTTGTTTCTTAACTCTTCATAGGAGTACTTAATACCAGACTCGGCGTAAACTTCGGAGTAATTACCAGTCTCGGAATGCTTAAAACCGACTAAACGTAATACGCGAGGCAAATCCTTGATACTTTGGTCGGCAATAGGACAGAATGCCAGAGCATCTTCCTGCATTTGCTTCCATAAATTAGTATCAATGGGTTCTTTGTAAGCGTAATAACAGTGTAAAGACTTATTTCCTGTGAATACCGCTACTGTGGGTATTCCGAATTTATCAACCATTATTTGATACTGCTCGTCAATTGGGAGCAAATTTCCTTGCTCGTCTTTGTCTATCTCAAGCATTAAGGCACGACCGACTTTTACGTCCTCAGCTCTATGACCGCCACCATTAACCACAAAGTAGACGTTTTGGTTTTTGACCTCATTGGATTTTTTCAAACCACTCATGAGACTACTTAACTGACCACTTTTGTTCTCAGAAAATTCTCCAATAACGCGGACGAAAATAGTGTCTGTGGGATGATAGTTAAGAAGCCTCAAGAACTTCAGATTTACTGTCTCTACTCTTTTTAGGACATCGAAGTTTTCAATATGTAGTCTATGACCCTCTGAGACTAAAGTATTTTTGACCACTTCAGATGTCTCCATCTCTGTCTGTGTAAGACTTATAGAGTTCGATGACAGACTATTTTCTGGTACAATGGAACTATTGATAGCCACTTGAGGCTCTAAAATTGAATTTTTCATTTTTTAAGTAGTAAGTTTTCTCTGGGGGCGAGGTGACGCTTTAGCCCCCGAATTTTTTGTCCAAAAATAGTTACAACTTTCAAATAATGGTTGGCACCCTCGCCGCAGAACCTGGAGCAATTTGCTCTCCACACAAACCCTGCAAAGTTTTTTGGAACTCAGTATTATTTCCCAAACTAGGAATTGCGCCGCGATTGATTAGCGCGTTAGATAGTGCTTCGCGAATAAAGAAACTACGAGTCTTGAGTTCGTTACTTGCCGCAATATCGATCAGTTTTAATAAATCTGGATGTAAACCGAGCGAAATTACTTCGTTCTTGGGATTGGGATGCTTATAAACCATGTGAAATTTATTTATTTTTTGAGCGTCAGATACTCTTACACAGGCAAAATGTCTACTAAATGTCGTGCTTGAAGGGGATTAACGATTTTGCGTGGTTTGGAGGCTTAATATAGATAAAAACAAATAGTTACTATAAGAAAATTTTATAGGTATCTCGCAATCGCTGTTGATTAAATTTCCAGTAAAAAATTTAGGGTAAGAATCTTTGTCAACAAATTAAAATTAACTACCCTAAATCAAATGATCCAAAACACCTTAGACGTACTTCTCAGTCAGCGAGATTTAACCGTACCCCAGCTTTCGAGATTATCGGGAATCAAAGAAGTGACTTTATATAATCTGGTCAATAACCCTGATGTTTTACCTACTGCCAACACTTTAGATAAATTGTGCCAAGTTTTTGAAGTAACGGTAGGTACATTAATCGTCCACATTACCTTGGCGGATGAGGATGAATTTAGAACCTTAACCCCCGGA
Organism: Myxosarcina sp. GI1(2024); assembly: GCF_053543375.1. Taxonomy (NCBI): domain Bacteria; kingdom Bacillati; phylum Cyanobacteriota; class Cyanophyceae; order Pleurocapsales; family Pleurocapsaceae; genus Myxosarcina; species Myxosarcina sp. GI1(2024). Next base: position 138,241 of record NZ_JBKGTY010000011.1, read on the forward strand.
ACACAGAAATACAGTTACTGGTGCTACCGAGGATATTGGGTTTGGAAAAAACATAACGAGTGCCAAAACATCAAACCTCTTACTGATTATCATCTGCCAATCGTAAATCTAGACATTGTTAATTGGGAGTATGCTTGTTCTCCTGTTTATGAGCCTGAGTTGACGTATTTTCAGAATGTCGATGAGAGGTTATTGCAAGGGATAAAAGCTGAATGGGGGGTTAGTGCTTAAAGATGATATTTAACAAATTACAAATACTGCTCGAATCACATAATGTAACGGCATACGCCGTAGCACGAGATCTGTTGCTGTATCCTCAGACTATTTATCAATTGGCAAAAGACCGAGAAAAACTTCCCAAGAGTTATACCCTCGATTTGATTTGTAGTTACTTCGATTGCGATGTAGATGATGTTCTAGAATTTGTACCACAAAGGGAAATCTAGCTTAATGAATTAGCGGCAAAATCTTGAGGGGGTATCAGCGAATTTCAACGGTAAGTAAGAGTCAAGAATATTTCCTGACTCGAAATAATTGTTTGGTTGAGTCCAGGTTTTAGCTACCTGAGCTTTTATTAATTGGTAGTAATAAAGTACTGATGAGCTCGAAAACTCAACCTATCTAGTTTTTTCTCCCTCGCTCTCTTCCAAACATTAAAAATCATTGGGCAACGGGCTCCCCATCTTGTCTTGTCGCCGTACTATAAGTCCTGGAAACACGGAAACATCGGAATTGAAAGAATTGAGCCTCTAGAAATCCCGATGTTCCGATCGCATATTACATTCTAGGAATTATGATATCACGGGACATTAGAACGAACAAAGGTCTTGCCGCATCGAATAACCTATCGAGCGATATTTGGAAGCGATTGACGATAATTAAGACCGAGGCTTGGTTTGATACGGTTAAGGCGATCGCCAAAGAACATCAGGTACGGGCGAAACTTGAGAACCGATAAAAGAGCGCGCTTCTTCGTCCAGTTACAGTTAGTTGGAAATTGTACAAGGATTAGCTAATCCTTAAATGTGTATACATAGGATGCAAGCTTGAAGGTAAAGATGGGACTGTTGAAAGGGATTTGATGTGGGCTACACCATAGAAAAATCGTTGTTAAGAATAAGTCCCTGCACATTTTCAACAATGCCGATTAGCTCGGAAATACCTTGTGGCTGTGTAATAAAAATCTCTATGTTGACTCCAACCTGATTCAAGCTATAAGTTCCATTACCTCCTGGAAGCTTATGTAGTTGAATTAAGTCTTGACCCTGCTGAAAATCTTGAATTTGAGCATAACCCTTACGATCATCATTGGTATAAAAAGGCGCATTTTTATTCCCTAATACAAAAACATCATTGCCCTTGCCACCCATCAAAGGATCTATTGCTTCCAGGGTAGTTGGAAATGATCCCGCTAAAATATCATCACCATCACCGCCAAATAGCAGATCGTCGCCGTCACCTCCAACTAGTTGGTCATTGCCATTTCCACCGAATAATTCGTCATTACCTTCGTCATCATGTAATATATCGTTGTCGTCCCCCCCTTTGAGATTATCATTACCAACACCACCTAATAGATAGTCATTGCCGCTACCTCCTTCCAGAAAATCATTGCCACTTCCGCCAAACAGCTCGTCCTTGTGATTACCCCCCTTGAGAGTATCATTGCCTTTAGCACCTGCTAGCGAATCGTTGCCATCACCTCCCTCTAAAGAGTCGTTGCCGTCAGGCAGTTCGACAAATTCTATTTTTCCTTCTAGTTTCTTGACATTACCACCGATCAAATTGTCATTGCCTTTACCGCCCTTCAGGGTGTCGTTTCCCTCGTCACCGAGCAGAATATCATCACATTCCTTGCCAGATATAACATCGTCACCACCAGCACCTGTTATTAGATCGTTGTTTTTTCCGCCAGTTAGAGTCTCATCTTGCTCTTTACCATAAAGATCTTTACCCTTACCACACTTATGTGGAACGGGTTCGGAATTAGGTTCGGGTTCGGGTATTTCTTCTATGGGGAGAAAAAAATCCGTTACCCGCGTATCTTCGATTGGATCGAAAATTGGTTGATTATTAATCCCTCCATCTTCTGATAAAAAAGTAGACTCAGTTATAAGGGAATCGGAAGTAGGATTAGTAATCAGTTCTAATTCATTGTCTTGGGGTTGAGATTCTTCCAATTTTGAGATTAGGGACAATTCAGATACTAATTGCAAATCGTCTATGGAAGTGGTAAGTAGTTCATTGTTTTGAGATAAAGCAGTAAGGTTGTCTGCCAATAAGTTGTCAGATAAAAGATCCATCTTTTTTCTCCTTTTTTAAATACAAAGTATTTTTTTGTTTGACATTCTCATGCTGCCAATTTCTCTCTAGCTGCGACCGTCGGAAAAGTCGGAGAAATGCACGCAAGAATGTCGGATGTTTGAAAACAATGATTTTGAAACGCTAAAATCTCTTGATTTGATTGCCAAGGCATCAAGATAATTTAAAGCCATACTGTTTGGTTGTCATTGCCAGATTTTCCTGCTTTGGCAATGGTTAGGTTAACTGCCAAGTAACAACTTTATTTTTATCAATCAACCAGATTCACAAAATTATTGATTAAACGCGATGCTAATTACTGACTAATAAGTGTGTTTTGGTCAGTCAGGTAGATTTGCTCGATCATCGATTCAATACGATGATATTTCTCTCAAAAACATACTCGCTATAGTCAGCTAAATTATCGAGTCCGACGAAGTTGAGTAAAATCTCAGCGACTAACCACACAAGTATTTTTACTAGCCATTTTTTCCTTTGCTTGTTCATGGGTCTCAAAGCCGAAGGTGTCTTCAAAAAAGAATGCTGTATTAGTAATTGCGTAATAGCAATTTTTACTTATGTGTTTTTTCGATCGATATAAGCTTTGTAATAGTGAATTTGTTCTTCAGCGGTCTGGTCACATTGCCTGGTAGTTTTATTGGCAGTAAAAATTAGAAAAGTGAGAACTGAAGCAACAATTGTGTTTGTCAATAATTTCATCTGCTCTTGTCTTTATTGCTCAATCGACTAACAGTTACATCCTGCCAATACTCATAAAGCCTTGACCGTCGGAAAAGTTTGAACAATGTAGGCAAGAATGTCGGATACTTGGAAAGAGTGATTCTAAACGCAAATTGCTGCTACTCAATTAACCGATACAAGTTCAATCTATTATCCGATCGCTCTCGGTCAGACTTAGGCTGGGATACTTTAGTCGCAATCGCTTTTATTAAAGATAGATCGAATCAAGTAAACTCGTCGCTCGTTTAGATTAGATTCAACTCTAGAGCGATCGCCTGAATCAACACCAGTTCCAAGAAAGTAGAAAGCGAGATCGCACGAAGACTTTGAGACTCAATAGTTGCGATCGCTTTGGGCGATAAATTTTTGTAAGAAGTGGAACGAGTGATCGGTTATCCCATTAATTTAAAATTAGAAACAGAATATTGAAATCGTGAATCGTGACATTAAAAGAATTGCAAAAACAAGCTTTACAATTACCAATTAGCGAGCGTTGGCGGTTGGTTCAGTCTCTATTGACTTCTATCGAGCATGAAACGCAAGTATCTACTTTTCCTATTCCCGAAGCAAAATCGATCGCTGACGATCTCCATCCTTGGACTCAGAGTCTGATTGGTATAGTTCAAATTGATGACGAAAATTTTCAAGAATCATATGTAGATTATTTAGAGGAAAAATAATAGTTGAGGCGGGTTCTATTTGATAGTGCCGTATTGCTTGATGTTTTAGCAAAACGACAACCATTTATTGTTGCTTCTGCCAAAGCATTAAACACCGTTGCTTTAGGGTAAATACAAGGATACCTTTCAGGTCATGCTGTCACCAACATTTTTTATATCTTACGTCGTCAAGTTGGTAATGAAGTCGCTAAAAAACTAATATCAAAGTTATTACAGCGTATTCAAATTGCTAGCGTTACGGATGAAGTGATTAGAGCTGCGCTACAAAGTCCGATTACAGATTTTGAAGATGCGGTAACGAGTGAGGCAGCTAAAGCTATAGGATTAGAAATTGTCGTTACACGAAATATATCGGATTTTGTTAATTCTGCTGTTCCTGCAATGCTTACAGAAGATTTTTTAGCAATTCTATCTACTTAAGACGAGTAAACGTGGTTCTTTTTCTATTTTATTTGCTTCTACAATTGTTCTCTTTTAGACAATGCGATCGCCTTAATTCATCTGGTTGTAGTTATTTTAAAGCGATCGCCTGAATCAATAACAATTCCAAGAAAATAGAACGGCACATCTTACTAACCATTTTCCCAAAAACTAGCAACCCTGCCGAGATTCTGTACCATCAGGCATTTTTGCTCCACACAGATTAATGTCTTTCCATTTTTCAAACCACTCGTTATTTGTTTGAGTTCCCCTCAAGTCTGCACTACTCAAATTAGTTCCAGAAAATTTAGCGGAGTATATATTCGCATCACTCAATTGAGAGCCAATCAATTTTGCATTATTAAAGTTGGCAAAACTTAGGTAAGTACTTCTTAGATCGGTGTTGTTCAAGTTGGTATTGATTAATTTCGCACTCCCTAGGTTAGCCTTCCATAGATTGGCATTGCTTAATTTTGCTAGGTTTAAAATAGCATTACTTAAGTTGGCTTCTTGCAACTGAGCTTTTTTTAGATTTGCTAATGACAAGTTGGCATAACTCAGATTGGTTCTTTGCAACTGGGCATTGCTTAAATTACTACCAATAAGTTCAGCGTTGTATAAGTTCGCACGTTCCAGGTTAGCCCTGCTTAATTTGACATCTTTCAGACTAGCACCACTCAAGTTAGCACCGCTTAAGTTGGCTTCTCTTAAATCTGCACCAACTAAGTCAGCATTACTCAAATTGACTCCTATAAGATCGCACTTTCGACACTTTTTTGTTTCTTGGAGACTCTTAATATTTGTGGCAATTTTAGTTTCTTCAATCTGAGATTTAGCTTGAAAAGCATTTGTCGAGTCTGAGCCTGATTTGTTTTCAGAGGTTGACAATGAATCTATTTGCGGAGTTAGAGCAACTGAGTCTCTAGAAAATTTAGTGATTATAGTTGGTAGCACTTGCTCTTGAACGACTTCTAAAGTAAGCTTAATTCCAGTTCCCGCTACAAATACAGTAGCTATAGCAGGTAGCAAGCTAACACCGACTGTTAGCCAATTACCACTAGCAATGTTGACATTGATATGTCGAATGTAGTCACGTCCAACTTGAATTAGATCTCTACCAGCATTACCATCTTGTATCATGATTAGTCTGCCTCCATTGTCAAAATTATATTGAAAAACTTTTTATGGAATTGGGTGAAGCTTTTTGTAGTTCTGATTGGGTATTGCTTATGTTTTGCTTTAACCCTACGTTAATTGCCCATGCTAATCCCCCCATTGCAAAAACACCAATAATGAAAAATGAAATTAAAAAATTCATATTCGTAGTGTTAGTGTTGATGTAATCTCTACCAGCTTGAGTTAAATTGCCTCCTTGATTATTTGCTTTTTGGTAAGGACTAAGATTTAATATTTGTTCGTTCATTGTTGTTTTGAGAAATTTTTAATTAATTACTGTAATATTCACAACTAAGGAATAGAGATCGCCAGAAGTAATACCATTTCCAAGAAATCTCAAGAAAATAGATTCTAGATTTTTACTCTGCTTAAGTAATAATTTTGGCTGCTAGCTGACGATCTCTAGATTATTTGTGAAGCAAGTATGCGTCAGATTTAACATAATGTTGGATCGATCGCGCAACGTCGGAAGCGATCGTTAGTTGGTTGCAAGACTACATCTGTTTTTAGTAATGGTCTTGGCTGGCTATCGGTTTTGATAAGATTTCGATCCGAAATTGTTAACATTCCACCTGATACTTCAGTCAATTCTTTTATCGATATGTCGATTAACTCTCGATGGGTTAATTGCTCAATGCTTATTCTACTGTTGTTTTTGTTGTTTAACATTATATTGACTCCTTATGTTTCTATTTTTTTGTTGATTTGTGTGATTTTGCAATGCGTTTGGATTTCATTACTACTATTGATACGAAGTAGCGATCTCCTAATGAAATCGGTTCTGTTTGAGGATTAGAGAGATAAAGCGATCATCCTTCAAGAGGGGAATAGGATAGTTGCGATTATTTAACTTCAAGGGAAATTATTTGCATAGACGGTGAGTCAATGAAATGTAAAGCACCTAAAATATCGGTGCTATAACAATACCAATGCTTACATTAGCTATTCTTTCAAGCCAAGACCTTTTTTAACTTCACCAACCGTCTCATCAAATATATCTTTAGCTGCCTTCTTTGCCTCAATCTCGAATGGTTCGGCGACTGCCGCGCCAATTTTTCCTCCAGCAGCACTACCAGCACTTGATATACCACTCTTGAGCATATCCAGAATTATCTCAATTGTCCATTCGCTCCAATCGCGTACAATTTTGACTGCAGGTTTCAGATTTCTTTTTCTAGTAATTTCCTTTTTTTGTCCTTCACCACGGTATCTTAATTCTGTCCAGCAATCTCCATTAAAGTCAAACAACTCAACATCAACAGAGCAACAGCAATCAACGCGAGTATAAAGCTTATTATAGGCTATGCCTTTCATAATCAGTGTACGTGAAATAATTATCTGCACAGTGTGGGTCGATTGTGTTTTAACAATGGGCTTTCCATAAACGATTGTGCCATTCCATGTTGGTTCCAATCGGACAGGAGCAATAACAGTTCCTTTATGTTTGCAAATAGGTTTACCTACTGGAGTACATCCCTTGTTTGCTTTACCCGTCATGATATAACAGTCATCTTCATATCCGCCAGGAAGCTCAACATCTTCTTCATCGACTTTACCAGTTTCCGAGTCTTGTTCTCCAGTTAAAACGCCATCACTATTACGAGAAACGAAACTTTGCTGGAGCAGAGATCCTTCTGTCGTTAAATCTGTCGTAAAGCCAATATCGAAAGTATCAAATTTTTCTGGAAATTCATTTGCATAAGGTTCTTGTAGCTTCTCTTCAATCTTCTCTTTGCTTGCTTTCCTAATTGATACAATTGGTACTGATGAGCTAGAAATCTTTCCTGTAAATGGTACTTCACCTTTTTTCCAGCCAGATTTAGGTAGAGAAACTGATTGAATCGGATTAAACTCCGAGCTAGGCATCACTTTGAACTCTTTATTACGCTCGACCAAATATTGTGTGATTTTCTCAGATACTTCATTTGATGGAGGTTCACTGGGTTTACTGTCTTTTAGTTGTTTGACTGCATAGCGGATACCATCCGTAGTCACGATATCTAAGTTCGAGTGTTTGATAATTTTCTCCATATAATTGCTTTGAAAATTTGCAATTTCGGGAGTCTCACCTCCTTCAATAGCACTTACAGCTAGTTTTTCTGGATTGAAGGAACCTAACACCTTCCCGGAGGAGTTTAAGACAATGGATTCTTTAGATTCTGAATTGGAAAACATGATTTATTTCTCCTTTTTGAAGTTTATAAGTGATTCTTGCGAGAAGAAAGTCAATGAAAATTTTTTGTTTTTGTTTTAGTGAATATTGGCTTTCATATTCCAATCATGCCAATCCCTCCAAGGCTTTGTCTGTCGGAAAAGTCAGGCAAATGTAGGATAGAATGTCGGCTGGTTAGATCGAGTGATTTTGAAAGGCAAAATTTTTCTATTCAACTAACTAAAAAACTTTTAATTACTAAAGCTTTCAGCTTATTTTTATCAGTGCAACAATAAACAAAATTCACTTATCTCACTCACGTCAAATAAAAAGTTCTTTATCTGTGTAGAATGAAAATCTGGCAGGGAGTCGTAAAATAAAGGGAGAATTTGGGAGTAATTTCAGTGGTTCAACTCCCAAACTTTTCCCAGTCATGAACTTGGAAGAAGTACTCAACCTGGTAGATACAGCCCTCTGCAACCAGACGGGTAAGAACCTTACGGCATTGCAAAGAGAGATTTTGCAGGGTTCTTGGAATGGGAAAACCTATCCTGCGATCGCCCAAGTTGCCTACTGTACGGAAGGTCATGCTAGGGATGTGGCGGCGGAATTATGGCGTGAATTATCAGAAGTATTGGGAGAAAAGGTTGGTAAGAAGAGTTTTAAGCGCATTCTGGAAAAGAAAATAAACTCAGGAGAGTTATTACCCCTATTGGGGGATGTTCCCAAGCAACATTGCGATTGGGGAGATGCCCCAGATGTGGAACTGTTTCTGGGACGCACAGCAGAATTAGATACTCTTCAGCAATGGCTTGTCGTCGATAACTGTCGGCTAGTAACTCTCTTGGGTATGGGGGGAATAGGGAAAACCAGCATAGCTGCAAAACTAGCTCATCTGCTTGAGTCTGAATTTGAGTTAATTATTTGGCGTAGTCTGCGTAATGCTCCTGATATATTGGATATCTTAGCTGAATTGATTCAATTTCTCTCTCAGCAACAGGAAACTACTTTCCCAGAACGCTTGGACGGCAGAATCTTACGCTTACTTGAGTATTTACGAACTTCTCATTGTCTGTTGATTTTAGATAATGGGGAATCAATACTAGAAAGTGGGGTACGTACGGGTAGCTATCGAGAGGGATATGAAGGTTATGATCAATTGTTCAAGGCTGTGGGACAAACTAGCCACCAGAGTTGCTTATTAATGACTTCGCGGGAAAAACCCCAAGGATTGAGCAGTTTGGAAGGGGAAACCTTACCTATTCGTTCTCTACAACTGTCTGGTTTGCCTTCAGAGATCGGACAGGCAATATGCGATCGCAAGGGTTCTTTCTCTGCTTCTCCCGCTCAGTGGCAAACCTTAACTAATCGTTATGCTGGCAATCCCCTGGCATTAAAAATAGTCGCCTCAGCGATCGCCGATTGGTTTGATAGCGATATTACTCGCTTTTTAGAGCTATTAGAACGAGATTCTTTTCTATTTGACGATCTTAACGAGCTTTTAGGGGAACAGTTCGATCGCCTCAGTGCCAGAGAACGAGAAATCATGTACTGGTTAGCGATCGATCGAGAACCAGTATCCTTTAAAGAATTAACCGCAGATTTAGTTACTAAAGTATCACCTAGCGAAATCATTCAGGCGATCGCTTCTTTGCAACGTCGTTCCCTAATTGAAAAAACTGCCAGTGCCGTGACTCAGCAATCAGTGGTGATGGAATATGTGACCAATAAATTAATTAAACAGGTATGTGCCGAGGTTATTTCTGGAAAGATCGATCTTTTTAACAGTCACGCTTTAATCAAAGCACAAGCTCCAGATTATGTCAGGGAATCGCAAATTCGCCTTATCCTCCAACCAGTAATCGAACGCGCGATCGCTATTCTTGATTCTCCAGAAAACCTGGAAAATTTCCTCCGACTACTTCTAGACAAGCTACGCTCAAAATCCCAGCCAGTTAAAGGTTATGCAGGGGGCAATATTCTCAATTTATTGTGTCAACTAGGAGTAGATCTAACAGGTTTTGATGTTTCTCGATTAACCATCTGGCAAGCCGATCTTCAAGAAGTAAACTTGCGATCGGTCAATTTTGCCAACTCAGATTTAGCTAAATCGGTTTTTAGTGAGACCTTGGAAAGTATTTTGTCTGTGGCAGTCAGTTCAGATGGTCATCTGTTAGCAACTGGAGATGTTAACGGTCAAATTCGCCTTTGGCAGATGCCTTCAGCTAAATCACTTTTAACTATTAAAGGACATGACAATTGGATCCGCTCAGTTACTTTTAGTCCCGACAGTCAAATCCTTGCCAGTAGCAGTTACGATCGCACTATAAAACTATGGAATATTAACAACGGTAACTGTATGAGAACCTACACGGGACACAATCATGGTGTTGCTTCAGTTGCTTTTAGTCCCGATGGTCAAATCTTAGCTAGTGGCAGTTACGATCGCACTATAAAACTATGGTCGGTAAGTGAAGATAAGTGTATCAAAACCTTCACTGAACATACAGACTGGGTTAATTCTGTTGCCTTCAATCCTGATGGTCAAACCTTGGCTAGTGGCAGTGCCGACCATACAGTAAAACTATGGGATATAGGCAATGGAAACTGTCTCAAGACTTATGCAGGACATGCTCATGGTATTTCTTCAGTTGCTTTTAGTATGATTCCCATTAACCAAGTAGAGGGAGTGATTTTAGCTAGTGGCAGTGCTGACTGTACGATTAAGTTATGGTCACTTAGAAGTAATAACTGTATCAAAACTTTTACAGGACACAGAGAATGGATTAATTCTATTGCCTTCAGTTCTAATGGTCGTACCCTAGCTACTGCCAGTGCCGACCGTACAGTAAAACTTTGGGATGTAGGAAGTGGTATTTGTCTTAAAACATTCATTGGACATAGTAATGCAGTCTGGTCGATAGCGTTTCATCCTCGCGATCGGGTTGTAGTTAGTGGTAGTTTCGATCAAACTGTCAAACTGTGGTCTAGTCGCACTGGTAATTGCCTCAAAACATTTACTGGACATACTAATTGGGTTCGTTCGGTTGTCTTCAGTAATGAAGGTCAAACTCTAGTGAGTGGTCATACAGACGATAAAGTGAGGATTTGGGATCTTAAGAGTGGTCAATGTCGTCAAACTCTTATTGGACATAAAGCTCAGGTTTGTGCAGTTGCCATGAGTGCTGATAGCAATATCCTCGCTAGTGGAAGTTACGATGAAACTATTAAACTGTGGTCTATTTCCACGGGCGAAAACTCAAACACTCTCACCGGACATAGTGGTTGGGTATGTTCTATAGCTTTTAGTAACGATAGCAAGATTTTAGCTAGTGGTAGTTTTGACCATACAGTAAAGCTTTGGGATGTTAGAAGTGGTAACAGTGGTAACTGTCTTAAAACTTTTACCAGTCATGAAAATGTGGTCTGGTCAGTTGCGTTCAGTCCTGACGCTCGTATCCTAGCTTCTGCCAGTGCCGATAATACAGTAAAGCTTTGGGATGTTAGCAGTGGTAACTTCCTCAAAACTTTTACCGCTCACGATAATGTGGTTTGGTCAGTAGCAATAAGTCCTGATGGTCGTATCCTAGCTTCTGCTAGTGCTGATAACTCAGTCAAACTCTGGGATATAGAAAGCGGTGACTGCCTCAAAACTTTTATCGGTCATCAAAATTGGGTTTTTTCCGTTGCTTTTAGTCCCGATGGTCAAACTTTAGCTAGCGGTTCTCACGATTTCACAGTCAAACTCTGGGATATCAAAACAGGTGAATGCCTCAAAACTTTTGCTGGTCATACAAAAGAAGTATATTCAGTTGCCTTCAGTAGCGACGGTCAAACCCTAGCTAGTGGTTCTCAAGATGGAACGATTAAACTGTGGAATGTCAAAATAGGTGAGTGTCTTAAAACTCTTAGAGCCGCTCGACTTTATGAAGAAATGAACATTACAGGAGTTACAGGTTTAACTGAGGCTCAAAAAGACACTTTGAAAACTCTTGGTGCGAGAGAAACTAGAACAGTTGAAAAGAATCTTTGACTGATTAAGAAAAATTAAAGTGTCACTTCTGTCACTCAAACTGTCACTTTTGGTCATTACCCGAAACATATACCCTCTATGCATTTCACGAGTTTCAATTAATTTTAGTGACAGTTAGTGACAGTACATTTTTGAGAAGTGTCACTTGCGAAAGCTCGTCCCTATATAGCTTTGAAGTCAAAAAGTGACCGAAACGCTGTTTTTTGACCGAGCACTCCCCTACTTATCTTTTTCCTTACCTATCCCTATCCCTCTCCCTACCTCCTCCTTATCCCATAAAGTACTTGCAAAGTCTTTCTTAAAATAAGTGTCATTGTGTTACTAAATTGTCCCAAACAACGGTATGGTAATGCTTTCGCTTAGTGACAGTTCTAAAATTTATCTGTCACTAAAAACTTTGGAAAAGACACTCAAACAACGGTATGGCAATACTTGCGATTAGTTACAAAAAGTGACAGTAAAGTGACAGTTTGAGTGACAGAAGTGACACTTGTCCCTGAATAAAACCGCCGCTCGAGAAAAAGCAGCGACACGCACTGCGCTTTTGGTTGTAACTATCGCTTAATTATTACTGACTACATATTGATAACCAAGGTCGCTTCTTACCGAATATTGAAGATAACAAGGTAAACGTTCTGGAAGCACCGCACCTCTCTCATATCAAACGCTTCCAATTTAAATAGCTATTAATCCTCATACGTACCCTATAATTCCTCGCGCGACACCTCTATGTCTGTCAGATTGCCTACGGGTCTAGTGTCCTGGTGTCCAATATCCTTGGGAGCGCCTTATTGCTGGCAACTTAACATTTTGTTACATAACCATCGCTGGTAACCCACATTTCCAGAGTCAGAGCGGATTTACGCAGTGAGCTTAGCTAACTTTCAGAACAAGATGGCGATTTTTCTTTTGAGTTTAGCTGGCAACCGGATCTTGTTTGTAAACATATACTACAACTACGTATTATATTTGGGTAATAATTGGGTAAAATTCTAACTTAGTCCAGCCAAGTTAAATCCATTTTCTTTGATTGATGGACTCTGAAATCATTGCGGTGTATACTTCATGGGCAAAGTCGGACTCGAACCGACACGTATTGCTACGCCACATTTTGAGTGTGGTGCGTCTACCAATTTCGCCATTCGCCCGCAAGCTTGAGTTGTTTAAGCTCATCAGGAATAATCATAACATATATAAATTTATAGTTTCGAATAATAAATAATGTCTAGGGAGAATAGACAAGTTGAACTCAGTTCCTTACTCCCTAGAACGATAGGCTAAATCAAACAGCCTCTAAATTTTTTTCTCCCGTGCGAATTCGAACAATTTGGTCTACGGGATGGACGAAAATTTTACCATCACCAATTTCACCAGTTCTCGCCGCAGCGATAATTTTATCTACTACCATATCTACTTGAGCATCTTCAATAACAATTTCGAGTTTAAGTTTTTGCAGAAATTCAACAGTATATTCGGATCCTCGATAGCGTTCGGTTTGCCCTTTTTGACGACCAAAACCTCTAACCTCTGAAACGGTCATTCCGACCACTCCAGCATTGACTAGAGCGATTTTAACTTCATCTAATTTAAAGGGTCTAATAATAGCTTCGATCTTTTTCAAAATTCAGTCTCCTATTTCTACCGATAAATTTTATGTATATTATTCTACGGTTATTTATGTAATTAGCTAGCTTGTTGGTAACATCTTCAATAAAAGTTTTATGTTCGATCTCCCGAGATCTCTAAAAAATTCTATGAATACTTTTCCTCAAAACCTAGACGAAGCAGTAGAACAAGCCAAAGTAGCGACTAAAAGCGCGATCGCCTATGGTTACGGTCGCATTCAGGTGGAGCTTTTAGTTGCCGAAATTGCCCTTAAGGCTCAATTACTAGCTTTAGAATTTGCCGAAATGTTTGAAGAATACGGTTCTGGTGTCAAAGTGATGTTTCCCGATACGGGTGCGGCAATGTTGGCAAAGCGGGACTGGGGAGAAAAACCCTTTCAGGTAACGGATATGGGTAGCCGCTTTACTTCTATTGAGACTCAAGTTAGTCCGGAAGATCGACTGTTTATTGTAGTTTGTCCTTCGGCAGTAGAAGTCGGTCGTGCCGAGGAACTCTGCAATCTAGCAGGCGATCGTCCCGTAGTTTTCTTGATTCCTCAGTTAGAAGATGTCGCTGTGGTGGGCATTGGTTACACAGCTAGACAAATACGCAAGCGTTTTATCAGCACTATTTACACCAGCTATTATTTTCGTCTTTTAGAAGGCGCGGCAATTCTACGCCGTCATCCTGCCAAGTGGCAAGTTTGGCTAAACACTGACACTGGTTACGAACTAGCTACGGAATTGAATAATAAGCCTATAGGAGAAGACTTAGACCTTTTGTTATCCAAATTGTCCGATTCTGAGGTACAGGGGGATAGTGCTCGATCTCAACGCAAAAAATCGGGAATTTTAAGTAATTTACAAAATTTTCTGCGAGCACTAAGTCAGTAAAAGGCAATATTTTAGTTCGGAGTTAATAGTTATCAATAACTCCTAATTCTGAACTTCCAACTCTCAACTGTCGTAAAGCTTCGAATAAACCTACAGCGACGCTAACGGAAAGATTGAGACTGCGTACTTCAGGCTGAGCGATCGCAATTTGAAGAGTAAGATCGCAAGCGTGAAGCATTTCTGGAGGTAAACCTGCTGTCTCGCAGCCAAACAATAACCAATCATCATCTCTATAATGACAGTCTAAATAGTCATGTTGACCTCTGACGCTAAAGCCGAGCAGTCTACCTCCTCGTTGCTGATGGAGTTGTCGAAAAGCAGCTAAGTCTTGATGGTAGTGTAGATTTACATAAGGCCAATAGTCCAAACCCGCTCTTTTTAAATAGCGATCGCTAATTTCAAATCCTAACGGTGCGACTAGATGGAGTTCGGTTTTAGTAGCGGCGCAGGTACGAGCTATGTTGCCAGTATTGGGAGGAATTTGAGGATTAACGAGAACGACACGGGGCATAATTAATTAGAAACTAAAAAGTATAAATAAAAAGGAAAATGTTTCTCCTAGTCTTCCAGTCTACCTGTCACCTTGTCCTACCCTGGTACTTCTGCTTTCTCTGCTTCTGGTTCTTATCTTTTCTTTCCTTCAAGTAACCCGAGTTCACTTACGCTACTAAAATTTCTCGGCAGACAGCATCTTCTAAGTCTCGTTCTTGCTGAGCCATATTTTTAATTTCCTGTTGGATTATATTAGGAATGTCAATTCCCTGTTGGTAAAGTCCTAGCCATTGTTGAGCTTTATTTCCAGAGCGCAAGATTTTTTTGAGAGGAGAGAGAAAACAGCCAATGCCGTTAGCTTTAGCCACGGGATAAACTTCCCGATACATTTCCTGAATCCAATCTCTAGCAATGATTTTATTACCGTCTCGCCAATGGTTTAATTCCGCATCGAGACTAAATTTAGCGGCAGCAGTTTCGTTAGCATCGGTAAGAGCCACTAAGTCTTGAGAATGAGTAACCTTGAGGGGATCGAGAGTAGGATCGCCAAACATCTGTAACAGTCTAGCTTCTATAAGAGTGGTAACGGCGAGTAATGCCAGGGGATCGACGATGAGATCGCAGATTCTCAATTCTAAACGGTTGAGTTTATAGGGACGGCGGTCGCCATTAGGACGTACGGAACTCCAGAGATGGCGTACATTCTGCATCGTTCCAGCGGCTAGCTGAGCTTCCGTCCAATGCACGAAATGAGCGTGACTTTCAAATAGAGGTACGTGGTCGGGAGTTTTGGGAAACATTTGCCAGCGTGTAGAGTGATACCCCGTAGCTTGACCCTGGAAAAAAGGAGAAGAAGCACTCAAAGCTAAATATAACGGAGCTTCGACCCGAATTAAACGACAGGCTTTAATCAACAAATCGGGATCGCTAATACCCAGATTAATATGCACGCTGGCGGTAACAACTTTAATTCCGTAAGTTTGTTCGATATAGTCATGGTAGGGATTATTGGGATCGGAACGATAGAAGCGATCGCTTTCTACTAAAGAGAGTGTACTCCCGGGGATCAAAGTGTAATTACCCAAGCTTTGCAAATAGGCTCTTAATTTTTGTCGCGGTTTGAGTAGAGCGCATAAGGCGCGATCGTAGCTACAACAAGGAGCGGTTGTATACTCAACATTACGGGTATCGGGTTCGCGTACGAAGCCGTCTAAAGCTCGAACTATTTTATCTGACAGCCCGACGACCTCTCCTTGAGGCGTACCGGTATACATTTCTATTTCAAAGCCTTTAGACAGTGTTACCATGTTGTTTCGCGATCGCTCTTTTACTACTTGTGGTCTTGCTTATAACTATTAAACAAGAAAAACTTACACAACTTAATATTATTGATTGAAAAAACCAATACCGATCGAAATAATTTTAGGTTAAAGTGTCAAATGCATATGTAACAATAGTTTTAGCTACTATTATGGATAAAATTGTCTTCACAAAACTCTGGGAGACATGTTTGAGGCTCTAGTTTGAGCTAGAATCTCAAATTGAAAATAACCAAAAATTTATAACTGAACTTTATGACAACTCTTTTGCCATCAGAAGATCGACCTGTTGCTGTTGCTTGTACCAAGCACTATCAGTCTAGCTCGAAAGTGGGTAAATGCTATCGAGCCGACCGACAAATCAAATATCTCCACCTCAAAGCAGAAATAGACTTACTCTGGCAAAAACTGCAAACTCTTAAGCAGCAGAAACAAGATTTAGAAGCTCAATTATCTACTCCAACTCGTAAGTCAGATTAATCCAAATAGCTAAGTAGTTTTAAAATAATTCCATTGCAACTGTAGCAAGTAAGATTTTAGCCAAGGAAGTAAATATGACTATTAATTCTCAACTCGCACGGGCTTTCCAGCAAAAAAAAGCTCTGAAAGTAATTAGCGGCTTAAACAACTTCGATCGCCAACGAGTAGGAGCAGTTGTCAAAGCGGCAGCAGCAGGAGGAGCGACTTTTGTCGATATTGCTGCCGATCCTAACTTAGTAAAATACGTTCGCAGTCTGAGCGATTTGCCGATCTGCGTTTCTGCTGTCGAACCAGAACTATTCGTCACTGCAGTAGCAGCTGGGGCAGATTTAATTGAAATTGGCAATTTTGATAGTTTTTATGCTTCGGGGCGGCGTTTTGAAGCAGCAGAAGTACTCGAATTAACTAAGCAAACTCGGGCTTTACTGCCCGAGACAACTCTTTCGGTCACCGTACCTCACATCTTAGCCTTAGACAAACAGGTAAAATTAGCTGAAGCTTTAGTTCGAGCGGGAGCAGATTTGATTCAAACCGAAGGCGGTACGAGCATTCATCCAGTTCATCCAGGAGTGAGAGGATTAATCGAAAAAGCCGCTCCAACTCTGGCGGCAGCTTACAGCATCGCTGGTGCGGTAAACGTACCCGTGCTTTGTGCTTCGGGCTTATCTAGCGTTACCGTCCCTATGGCGATCGCGGCAGGAGCATCCGGTGTTGGTGTCGGTTCGGCAATCAATCAGCTCAATAGCGAAGTGGCAATGATTGCTGCGGTTCGCAGTCTAGTAGAAGCTCTCAACCCAAAACCCGCTTCGGTTACTCAATAGACTTGACTTGTTGCGAATTAAGCTACAAAAGTAGCTAAAACCCTTGTGAATCAAGGTGTTCAGCGATTTGCGAGCGCAAACAGCCGTAAACCTTAACTTGTAAGCTTTTCAGCCGTTTCAAATTTTATTACGCAACTAAACTAGGTAAGAGGTAAGAGGTAAAAGGTAAGAAAGTATCAAAATCTTTACCCCTCAACTCTTTCCTCTCGATCCATCCCTAACCCACAGTGCTTAGTTCCAACAGACTGTCTTTGAGACTGTAAACCACCTGCTGTTGTTCTTCAAGGGAAATCCCAGAAAACATCGGTAAAGATAAAACTTGACGGGCAGCTCGTTCGGCATTGGGGAGTTGCCCTTCTTGATAGCCTAAATTACGGTAGACTGGCTGTAAATGTAAGGGGAGAGGATAATAAACCATCGTCGATATCCCTTTTTGCTCTAGCCGCTCCCGTAAATCGTCTCGAAGGTTGTTGGTATGAGTATTTTCTAGGCGAATCGTATATTGATTCCAAACGGTTTTACCTTCTGGTAAAGCAGACGGTAATTTAACTCCAGCAATAGGCTCTAATAATTTTTGGTAATAGGCAGCCGCTGTTATGCGTTGTTGGTTCCAAAGATCTAAATAGGGTAATTTGATGCTCAAAATCGCAGCCTGTAGGGCATCGAGACGGCTATTAATCCCCGTAACGTCGTGACGATAGCGCACCTGAGTGCCATGTTCTCTAAGCATTCTGACTTTACGAGCGATCGCCTCGTCATTAGTAGCCACTGCCCCGGCATCTCCACAAGCACCTAAATTTTTCGTGGGGAAAAAACTAAAGCACCCTATATCACCAATGGTGCCAATTTTTTGCTGCTGCCATTGGGCTCCTGTGGCTTGGGCGCAGTCTTCAATAACGTAGAGATTTTCTGCTTTGGCGATCGCCATTAAGCGAGTTAGATTTAACGGTTGTCCAAACAGATGAACGGCAATAATTGCTTTAGTGCGTTTGGTAATTGCCTCAGGCAGGAGATCTAAATTCAAGTTAAAGGTGTCATCAATATCGACAAATACGGGTTTGGCACCAACTCTAACGATCGCTTCAGAAGTCGCCACAAAAGTAAAAGGAGTCGCGATCACTTCATCGCCTTCCCCGATATTTAAGGCTCTCAGAGCCAAATAAAGAGCATCGGTGCCAGAATTACAGCCAACGCTGTGGCTGATGCCCAAATAGTCGGCAAATTGCCCTTCGAAGGAAGTTACAGCCTCCCCACCAATATAACGCCCGGAATTAAGAATTTTTAATACAGCTTTGGTAGCTTCTTCGCCGATCGACTGGTGTTGTCTGGTTAAATCTACTGGTGGAATTTTAATCACTCGCTTTAGCTGAAAATTTTTATATAGATGATAAAAGATTATTATTCAAATAGAGTATCGCGAATTTGAGGGAGCAAGAGAAAAAACCTAGAAAACCTTTGCTAGTTTACTACCAGATGTCGTTAAACAAGCGATCGCAATTTAGTCATTCAATCGAGTTTTGAGGTTATGGAATCAGAAGAGTATCAGGACAATCGCTCTATGTCTAAAACGGAAACAATTAAGCTGTTAAACGATACTATCGAGCGACTAAAAACTATTGTTAGTAAGATCGAGTCTAAAACTACCGAAGATTTACCAGATTTAGCATCAGTAAGAACTTTGGCGAAAACTACTGCCAATTTAGCTATTGTCGTTGAAAATCCTCAAAGCCTTGAATCTATTTCTCAGGCAGCTACGCCATCACCGTCAACACCTTCAGGTGTAGCCGCACCACAATCAGTGCGTAAACCCCCAACCAACAACCGTCGGACGATCGCGCTCTTGTCTGGTATGGTAGTTTTAATTGTGGTTGGATTTTGGTTGTGGTTATCGCCTCCGCCGTTAAAATTTTTAACTCGGCAATCTCCCCAACCAGAAATAGCAGCGCCGGTCGCAGAAATCCCCGAAACCAATGCTACTAAATCTCCAGAAATTGCTGAAAATCCAGTTATTCCACCAGCAGAAATAGCTCCTCCCGAAGCCGAAAATCCCAACCCACCCAGCGAACCAGAAATTATCGAAAAGACGATCCCTCAAGAGCTTACAGCCCCTGGAGATGAGGTAAACCTTCCCCTCAAAACAGTAGAACTACCATTACAGTTAACTCCAGAGCAAAGTTTAATTGCCGCCATTCAGGAAAGAATTGCCACCATTACTCAGAATTACTCAGAAGCTAAGATCTTATCGGTACGCGCCGATTTTCCCGCCAGCAAATTAATCATTACAGTTAGTAATGATTGGTATCAATTAAGCGATTCTCGTCAAAGCAAACTGGCAGACGACATTTTAGAGCGAGCACGAAAATTAGATTTTTCCAAACTAGAACTCAAAGATGCTGACGATAACCTTATCGCCCGTAGCCCCGTAGTAGGCGACCGTGCTATCATTTACAGTAAACGGCGAGAGATAAATGAAGAGTAGCTAGTAAGCGATCGCCATCGATCGGTCGAGTTTTTCAGATCGGTTTTACCAATATTTAATTTGCTACTAGCTAACTGCTGACAGCTTTCGACATTTCTCTACTTTCCTTTACAATAACTTTGGAAAAATTCTTAGGGATTAGTCAAGGTGGTCAAAAAATTGAGTAACGAAATCTTAGTTAGTCTTGCTGTAGTTGTAATTTGTGGAGCGGTACTAGTAGTTTCAGCTTTAATGGGAAATAATTCTTCACAACAAGCGATCGCCGAGCCGCAACAGTCTACTTCTGATTATTCTCAGTTAGTCGCTCAATCGGACGCTGGAAAAACCGATCCGCGCGTGCGAACGAGCGTTGCTCAAAATGCTAGTTCACTAGAGGAAAATAGTTCTATGGATATGTCTAATGCCGTTACTACTGATTCGGGACTAAAATACATTGTCTTGGAAGAAGGTAGCGGTGCCAGTCCTCAAGTAGGTCAAAGGGTAACTGTACACTATACAGGCACCTTAGAAGACGGGACAAAATTCGATAGTTCGCGCGATCGCAAACGTCCTTTCTCTTTTACTATTGGAGTGGGACAAGTGATTAAAGGTTGGGACGAAGGAGTTGCCGATATGAAAGTAGGAGAAAGACGCACTCTAATTATTCCCCCCGAGTTAGGTTACGGCGAACGCGGTGCGGGGGGCGTAATTCCTCCTAATGCAACTTTAATTTTCGACGTGAAATTATTAAAAATTGGTTGATTTATTTTAGGGCGATTCGCGAATCGCCCCGATAGCTGAATCGTCGATTGATGAGGCTTTACAGGTTCTTTGTTGGAAATTACAGCTATATACGGCTGGTTTTTGCCAACTCAGAGGAATTTCTAATAAATCTCTCGTGCCAGTAATTCCCTGTCCGACAAACAGCAGTAGAGCAAAGCAATTTAAAGCTATATGAGCGTAACGCCAGCGCTTGCTACGGTCTTTATAAATATCTTCGACAATTGCTACGGAAAAAATCATCAGCAAAGAGGCCGTAATCCCAATATAATAGTGCGACCAATACCATTCATTACCCAGGCGATATACGCCGTCTTGGCAACCTAAGACTACCAAACCCATTCCCGTCAGAGTAGCAAAAACGCCTCGTCCTAGCTTAGTTCTGGCACGATACAACAAGACTAGAGAAGCAATGGTGACGATGAATAGCAAAACTACAAACGCTACTTGAAACCAATTTAGTTCCGTTCCCTGTTGGACGAAACCGCCACTACCAAACACTACTGAGTACGCTAGGGCAATTAAAGTCACACCTACTACGGCTGAAGTCAGCCAGCGACCGATTTGGACGTGTTCTCGACCGACTACTGGAGGAATCTTACTCTTACCACCTTTGGCAGTTTGCAACCTACGTTGACGAGTCTGCCAGGCAAAATTAGCGACCATGCCAATGAGAGGAAAGACTAAGGCAACGGCAATAGCGGGATGTAACAAGGCAACTAGATCTTCAGCTTTTAAATAGGTAAAAGCCAACGTAATCTGGGGTTGAAGACTGTTTATCCAATTTAAATTCATCAACTATCAACCTTTATTTAGCTAATTTTAAATATCTACTCAGCAAGTTACAGAAAAATTATTAAAGTAACCTTAGATTAATCTGATTGTAAACATGGAGCGATTGGGAAACGGTAATCTAGCTGACATCAATCTCGATCGTGTTTTGGTGATTATTCCCGTTCGGAATGAAGCAGCAACCATATCCTCGGTAATTCGAGACTTGCAGAGTTATGGATTAACTAACATTCTGGTCGTGGATAACGGCAGCACGGATAATAGTGCGGCTGAGGCTAAAAAGGCTGGTGCAGAGACTATTTTTGAGCCTATTGCCGGTTATGGTCGTGCCTGTTGGCGGGGGTTACAAACTATTTCGCTCGATCGCAGCACTGACCGCAAGCAGTTTGGGCAGAATATCGAGTGGATTTTATTTTGCGACGGAGATGGCAGTGATGACCTCAGTTGTCTGGCAAAATTTTTTGCCAGATGCGATCGCTACGAGCTAATTTTGGGCGATCGCACGGCTACTGCGGCGGGCAACAGTGTCATGACTCCCGTACAGAAATTCGGCAACGCTTTAGCTACTCGGTTAATTAGTTGGGGTTGGCAACACCGCTATCAG
Organism: Myxosarcina sp. GI1(2024); assembly: GCF_053543375.1. Classification (NCBI taxonomy): domain Bacteria; kingdom Bacillati; phylum Cyanobacteriota; class Cyanophyceae; order Pleurocapsales; family Pleurocapsaceae; genus Myxosarcina; species Myxosarcina sp. GI1(2024). The sequence goes on from NZ_JBKGTY010000011.1 coordinate 159,988, forward strand.
GATTTAGGACCCCTGCGGATGATAAGACGAACCGCTCTAGCACAAATTGCTATGGAGGATCGGGGCATGGGCTGGACGGTAGAAATGCAGGTTAGAGCGATCGAAGAAAAACTACAAATTTGCGAACTTCCCGTAAGATATCGTCCCCGTCAGGGTGGTAAATCGAAAATTTCTGGAACTATTGTAGGTAGCATCAAAGCGGGAACGATTATTCTGACTACTTTGGGTAAATTATCTTGGCGGCGTTTTATTGGCGGGAAGAGGAAAAAAAAACCTAACTTTTTGCTCTGGTCGAGTGGGATTTTCCTGTTATTAGGTGCAGTAGCAATCGTCTCCTATGGCGATTTTCGCCATCCTGAAGCCTTGATTCAATTTGGTTGGGGCGTTGCCATTATGAGCCTGGGGTTTATCTGTTCCTGGGGCTTACAGTCGGTCTCGGTATGGTGGTTCTGGGCGATCGCTATCTTAACCAGACTGGTCTTATTTCCCATGTACCCAGGTGATGATGTCTGGCGATATGTCTGGGAAGGCTATATTCAAACTCAAGGTTTTAATCCCTACGAACTCTCTCCTAGTGCGAGCGAACTAATTCCCTATCGAACTTCCTGGTGGTCGCAAATCAATCATCCTAATGTATCGGCAATTTATCCACCTCTGGCTCAGTTAGGATTTCAGAGTTTAGCGGCAATTTCTGCTAATTTTTTATTATTTAAAGCCGCCTTCGTTCTTGCCGATCTGACAATCTGTTTCTTGCTGAGTCGTCAGTTTACCTATCTGCAAACTACTCTCTATGCTTGGAATCCTCTAATTATATATTCCTTTGCCGGAGGAGCGCACTACGATAGTTGGTTTATTCTACCTTTAGTTGCTGCTGGTCTCTTATGCGATCGCCAACCAACCAGGTCACTTCACAGCCAGGAAACAGCAAAAAATAAACAGCGCGATCGACAGAGAAACCCAATTGCAAAACTCTCAGACTACCTTAAGTCATCCTGGCAATGGTATGGAAGCGCCCTCTTTGTCGGCATTAGCATCGCCATTAAGTGGATTTCCTTACCGATATTGAGCTTTGTAGCCTGGCGAGCCTGGTGGAAAATAAATCTTAAGACGGCAATAATTCTCATTTTCTGTGGTTTATTGCCTTTGGCGCTCTCTGCTGCTGCATTTTGTCATAGTGAAAGCTGTTCTTTAATTCCTACCGACTCTAGTTTTGTCAAAAATGGTCGCAGTGCTGAATTTATACCCTACTTTATCGGCAAAGTTTGGCAGGCATCCCGCAGCACCAACAGCGTTTGGGCAATTCCTCTAAGTCTAGGAGCGATCGCCTTAGTTTTTACTGTTAGTAATTTCCAACGCTTTAGTAGAAATTTTTTCTTCTGGTTGTTAATTATTTCTCCAATCGTTCACGGTTGGTATTTTACTTGGATAGTGCCTTTTGCCGTCAATACCCAAAACTGGGGGGTGCGACTAGTTAGTCTTTCAGCTTTTATTTATTTCTTTTTACCCTATCGCCAAGCATTGGGAAACTATAGCTGGCGTTTGAATGAACTGGAAACTTGGTGTTTGTGGTTGCCTTTTATAATCGGTTATATTTGTAGCATACAACACAAAAAATAGCAGGCTGTCTAGGCGGCGAGCGCCTAATAGTTTCCCGAACGAGCGATCTACTGTAAATATATTCTTATGCCGAATCTCATGCGATTGAACTGTCGGAAAATTTCTCTCTTCATACGGCAACTTGCTGTCGGTATTGTGCTTGCTAGCTTAAATGGCGATCTCGTCTTGGCTCAGACTACCCTAGACCGCGCCGAAATTTATAAAGTACGCAATCAAGTAGATCTCAACCGTAGCGATCGAGCCGACTGGAAACCAGCCCAGACCGGTGACATCGTAGTTCCACAAGATAGCGTTAGGACTGGAGCTAATTCTCGCGCCGAACTATTATTTAACGAAGGAACTTTAGTTCGAACTGCCGCAGGAACGATCTTTCGCTTTCCCCTAGGCAAACGCCGCTTTGAATTGACTAGTGGGGCAGCTTTGATTATAATTCGTCCCGAACGGGGAGAAAGCACCATCTTTACTCCCGAAGCCAGAATAGTGACTCAAGGAACTGCTCTGTTCGTACAGCACGACCCCACACGCAATGCTTCTCTCGTGGGCGTTTTAACTGAAAGTCCTGCAGGTCTGGTAAAAGTTAAAAATCTCAACGGAGAAGTAACCATCGCCCTTCAGGCAGGACAGTTTGTTTCGATCGTCAATGGAGTAGTAGGATTAGTAGAACACTTTGTCTTGCCTATGTTTTACGAGACAACAGAACTGGCAGTAGGCTTGGCGATGGGTCAAGAAAAATTAATCGCCCAAGAATCTCCAGAAGTGCGCGCGACTCTCGCTGCAGTTCGAACCGAAGCCGTCGCTCCCCTACAGAATCAGCTAGCTTGGCTCGATGGTTTTTGTAAATTTAACTTCAATCCCGAAGATTTAGAGCCATTTTTACAACTATTTGGAATTAGTTTGCCTACAGAACTAGCAAGCTTTCAAGCAACCCCAACCGAGCTATCTATCTTACCCCTTCGTTCTCTAGAGGGTTTGATTTGGTTGAGCAACTACTGTAAAGCAAAGACAGAGCCAACATCGAGTACACTAGAAAATACTCCGAAATCTCATTAGATAAAGTTTATAGTTATTTTTAACTGTCTATGTTTCTGTTAGTCTGAAAAGCATCTTAGTTAAATTGTTTTGGCTCAAGCTGATAGTTGGGGGGAAGAGCCATAAATACAATCGAATTTAATTATCTAGTAACATTGAACATATCGTATCGCTCCTCTATTCCTCGAAACAAAAACATAAATGTCACAGCGATTGCTATCCGAGCTAGAAGAAGTTTTAGTAGTTGACGATCGAGCTGATAACTTAGAACTTCTCTCGACCGTACTTAGGTTACAAGGATATAAAGTAGAACAAGCCAATAGCGGTAGAGCGGCTCTTGAAAAGGTCAAGGTAGCACCACCAGACATTATCTTATTGGATATTAGTATGCCCGAGATGAGTGGCTATGAGGTATGTAAATTACTTAAAGCCAATCCATCCACTAACAATATTCCCGTAATCTTTATTAGCGTACTAAATGAGGCTATAGATAAGCTAGAAGCTTTTAGAGCGGGTGGTGACGACTATATTACTAAACCCTTTCAAATCGAAGAAGTCGTTGCTAGAGTTAGAAATCAATTAGAACTCTATCGCTTACAAACAGAATTAAAAGCAAAAAATCTTAGGTTGGAAAGAGAAATCCGCCAGCGTCAAGCTGCCGAACGCAAACTACTAGAATTAAATCAAAAATTAAGTGTCTTAGCTACTCTCGATGGCTTGACCCAGGTAGCCAATCGCCATCGCTTTGACGAGTTTTTCGAACGTGAATGGCGACGCTTGCAAAGAGAACAGTTTCCTTTAGCTCTAATTTTATGCGATATCGATTATTTCAAACAATATAACGATTACTTAGGTCACCAAGCAGGAGACATCTGTCTTAAATCAGTAGCTCGTGCTATGACGGAAACAGTCAATCGTCCAGCAGACTTAGTTGCCCGCTATGGTGGCGAAGAATTTGCGGTAATTCTACCTAAAACACCAGCTAAAAATGCTTTACAGGTAGCAGAAAAAATTCGTCAACGGATTGAGCGGCTCGGCTTAAAACACCCTCGCTCGTCCGTAAGCAAATTTGTCTCTCTCAGTTTGGGAGTAGCTTGTGTCATCCCTAGCCCAAAATACGACCGCCACCAGCTATTGGTTACTGCCGACAAAGCACTCTATGAAGCCAAAGCCAAGGGTCGCGATTGCGCGGTTTTGCGTTCTATGAATTGATTTAGTGGCTTTATAATATTAAAAAAAAAAAATCTAGGGTCATCAAATCGATAACCCCATGAAAGATAAGATTTAACTGAGATTGTCTAGAAATTTCTAGTCTTAACCGATTAGGCTACGACCGAAATTTCTAGTCTGGGAAATTTTACTTAGTTTCAGAAAACTCAGCATCAATCACATCATCGCCACTGTCGCCAGAAGTATCACTAGCGTCGGCACCGTTAGGAGCTTCAGCACCGGGTGCACCAGCACCAGCCGCCCCTTCAGCACCGCCTGCTTGCTGATAGATGTTACTACCGATAGTGTAGAGAATCTGCTGTAATTCGGGCATTACAGTCTTGATTTTTTCATCATCTTCAGCAGCTACAGCATCTTTGAGATCCTTGATTAAACCTTCAGCTTTGGTTTTATCGTCTGCGGGAACTTTATCACCGAGTTCGCTAAGCTGTTTTTCGGCTTGATATACCAAAGAATCTGCTTGGTTTTTGCGATCGATTTTCTCACGACGCTCTTTATCAGCAGCAGCATTACTTTCTGCTTCTTGTACCATGCGCTCTACTTCATTTTCAGGAAGCGTAGATGCACCGGTAATGCTAATGGATTGTTCTTTACCAGTACCTTTATCTTTGGCAGTTACGTTAAGAATACCGTTAGCATCGATATCAAAGGTCACTTCAATTTGGGGTACGCCGCGAGGTGCCGGAGGAATTCCATCTAGGCGGAAAGTACCGAGACTTTTGTTATCTTTAGCAAATTCACGTTCCCCTTGCAGTACGTGGATTTCGACATTGCTTTGTCCGTCGACTGCAGTAGAGAAAGTTTCGGATTTTTTCGTAGGAATGGTGGTGTTGCGAGGAATGATCTTGGTCATTACACCGCCCAAAGTTTCTACCCCAAGAGAAAGAGGAGTTACATCGAGTAGCAAGATGTCTTTGACTTCACCTGCTAATACGCCAGCTTGGATAGCCGCGCCTATTGCTACTACTTCGTCGGGGTTAACGGTTTGATTGGGATCTTTACTTAAGACTCGCTTCACTACATCAATAACTGCAGGGATCCGAGTCGAACCACCTACCATGACTACTTCATCGATGCCGTCTTTGTTAATTTTGGCATCTTTGAGAGCTTGTTCTACGGGAACTCGACAGCGATCGATTAGATCGGAGCAGAGTTCTTCGAATTTAGCTCTGGTTAAGGACATATCGAGGTGTTTCGGTCCTTCTTGAGTAGCAGTAATAAAGGGAAGGTTAATGTCAGTTTGAGTAGTACTGGACAGTTCGATTTTGGCTTTTTCTGCCGCTTCTGTCAGACGTTGTAAAGCCTGGTTGTCTTTACGTAAATCGATACCTTCGTTTCTTTGAAATTCCTCAGCGAGATAATCGACAATTTTTTTATCAAAGTCGTCACCACCTAGATGAGTGTCTCCTGAAGTAGCTAAAACTTCAAATACGCCGTCTCCTACTTCTAGAATAGAAACGTCAAAAGTACCACCACCCAAGTCAAATACTAAGATAGTTTCATTACTCTTCTTATCTAAACCATAAGCTAGAGATGCTGCCGTAGGTTCGTTAATAATTCGCAGCACTTCTACACCTGCGATTTTACCCGCGTCTTTGGTTGCCTGACGCTGAGAGTCATTAAAATAAGCAGGAACGGTAATTACGGCTTGAGTTACCTTTTCTCCTAAATATTTGCTCGCGTCTTCAATCAGTTTGCGTAGAACTTGCGCTGAAATTTCCTCTGGTGCAAACTGTTTGTTCTGGGCTGGAGCGTCTAACTTAACGTTACCATTATTGTCGCGCAATACTTTGTAGGCTACTTCTTTGGTTTCGTGGGTTACTTCGTCATATTTACGACCGATAAAACGCTTGACGGAGTAAAAAGTGTTACTAGGGTTCATTACCGCCTGGCGTTTGGCAATTTGACCGACTAACAGATCGCCATTCTTAGCGTAAGCTACAACTGAGGGAGTGGTTCTAAAACCTTCTGCATTAGCGATAACAGTAGGTTTACCACCTTCCATCACTGCCACACAAGAGTTTGTAGTTCCGAGGTCAATACCAACAACTTTTGCCATATAAGCAATACTCCAAATTTAACAACAAGATTAAAAAAATTCTTTACGGACGACTTTAAGCAAGACTTGACTTCGGCGAGGTTTTTGCGCCAAACTTCCTCACTCAATTTCCAAGTTGTTCTAAGAAAAATTGCGTCCTTGAGAACATAAACAAATTACAATGCTTTGAATTCTATCGGCTGACCGACTCACACAACCCAGGGTTTTGCTGCCTTACGGCAGACTAACCTGAAGAAGAATTTTGTGAGTTGCTCTCGCCTCAGCTTTCGCATCGTGAATACATCTACATAGTGCAAGTTATTTATCTATCTTAGGTAGTGTAGTTTCCCGAACCTAAACTTGGCGGTTGTTGGCTTGAGGTGTGACTCATAAGCCGTGACTGTAGTAAGATTGTTCCTAAGTAGAACTCGATCGCAATAAGCTGGCGAAGACAAAAAATTGTTAAATTGTTCCCTCGAATCTTCGATCGCGATAACTTATGATTAATTTAGATTTAGATTGGTAAATTGCGATCGCCCTATTATATGAAACTAGAATTTATTACCTATGTAGGCTTACTGGCAGGGGTCTTGACTACTATTTCTTTTTTACCCCAAGCAGTCAAAGCCTGGAGAACTAAGTCAACTAGGGATATTTCTTTGGCAATGTTTCTTTGTTTTTGTCTGGGAGTCATACTTTGGGTAATCTATGGCATATTTGCTCCCGATCTACCCGTATTTATAGCTAATTTTGCTACCTTTGTCTTAGCTGGTTCGATCCTGGTTTGTAAACTGAAATACGGGTAATCGCTGGGAAAGCTAAACTCTTTTAACCAAAATTACTAGCTTTTCAAGTATCAATTAAGAATTTAAGAATTATTGTTTAAATCAGTGAATCTTCAACCTAGCAAAGTAACTATTTTAGGAACTGGAGCTTGGGGTTCGACATTAGCAACGCTCCTTCGCAAAAATCGGCATCGAGTGTCAACCTGGTCGCGAAGTAGCAGAGAAAGTTTAGAATCTTTGGTAACAGAGGCGAAAATTATAGTTTCTGCGGTTTCGATGAAAGGCGTAAAACCGACGGTTACCAAACTACAGACCATAAATTTACCTCCAGAGCGAGTAATAGTTACTGCTACTAAAGGCTTAGATCCGGATACGACTCATACCCCCTCTCAAATCTGGCAAGCAGCCTTTCCCCACAATTCTGTAGTAGTATTGTCAGGACCAAACCTATCGCGAGAAATTCAGCAAAACTTGCCCGCAGCTACCGTAGTTGCCAGTAAAGATCTAGCTGCAGCGGAAATGGTACGGGAAATTTTCGCTTCAGATAGTTTCAGAGTTTACGTCAATTGCGATCCTATCGGTACGGAGTTGGGTGGAACGCTAAAAAATGTCATTGCGATCGCCGCTGGAGTATGTGACGGTATGGAGTTGGGAACTAATGCCAAAGCGGCCTTATTGACTCGTTCTTTAACAGAAATCATCCGCATCGGAACCCATTTAGGTGCTTCGGCAGAAACTTTTTTTGGTTTGTCGGGTTTAGGAGATTTAATCGCTACTTGTGATAGTTCTCTATCTCGTAATTATCAAGTAGGTTATGGGTTGGCACGAGGTAAAACTTTAAGTCAAATTTTAGCTCAAATACCTGGAACGGCAGAAGGAATTAATACGACTAATGTCCTGGTTAAAATTGCCGATTTAGAAGCGATCACCATACCCATTGCTCGTCAAGTACATCGATTACTTAGGGGGGTAATTACTCCAGAAGAAGCACTCAAAGAGTTGATGGCGAGAGATTTAAAGCCAGAATTTTGTGATTTAGAATTATACTAGTTTTCATTAGGAACAATTAAAGTCCGAATTATTTAGATATAAGATATAACTTTCTACTTTCTACTTTTATTATTAGGAACCTCTTTAATCGTGCTACCAATTCCTTGAATAACACCTTTACCAATTAAACCGATTCCCTTACCAACTACCTGAGTCAAAATAAATACAACACCGCTACCTACAAATGATAAAATTGCTCTTACACGGGGGGCAAGAGCATCACGAGTTTCAATAGCAATGGTTGCCAACCAAGGGATTCCTCTTAGCTGCTCTAATTCTTCTCTTCTAGGAGCATAAATAAATAAAATTTTGATGCGATCGTTGTTTAAAATGAACAAACGATGTTGGCTTTCAAAGACTCTTTTAGGATCTTCCCAGTAAGTTTCCAAACGATACCTCCAGGATAATTCATTTCGGAAACTAGCAATTTCTCTAGCAGTTCTACAAGTGGGCGTATAAAGATTGTACTTAAAAATTTCCAAATCATAAAAATTATTTAAAATCACCTGCATTACGCCATTTGATAGTTGAATAATTAGATTATTCAGTAAGTTTTCGGCTCTGATTTTTGCTTCGGGAGCGTCGGATTTATAGATAATATTGTCAATAGTTAATTGACCTTCCCCTAACAAATAAGTAAACAATTCCAAGCTAGAATAGATTTTATCGAAAATATTTTTTTTAACTAATTCAAACTCTCGTAATAGTATTTTGGTAAACTCTTCTCGGTTAATTTCAATCGTTTGTTCGTAATTTTTGAAAAAAAAATCTATAGTAGCCTGTTGCCAAATACTGCGTAAGTTTAACTCAATGGGAATTGAAGGATTATCTCTAATTTTTAATTCTTCTAAAGTTTGGCTAACGAGGTTGAGAACCAAACCAAGCAAAAATTGCTTTTGATGTCTCTGTAAAATATCTATTTCCAAAGTAACTTGAGTACGATTGATTAAACCAAGTTGAATGTCGTTAAAGATACGCTGGAAAATTTCGGCGGTAACCGAGTCTTCAAAAACGGGTGCTATTTGTAGTTTCGCAGGGGGTGGTAGGGGTGCGATCGCACCCCAGCGCGATCGCACTATGGCGGCATCAGATGGAGTTTCTCTTTCTGGGATTTCTTCTGCAACCAATTTATTTGCTAACCATTGCGCCGCCAATAGTTCTCGTTGACGACCGACCAAAAATACTCGATCCCAATCAGACAGATCTTGGTTAGCTAACTGCGTCTCGATCTCGGCTAAGCGGTCAGTGATTTCTCTTCTTCCCGATCTACTCAAGCGAGATAAAGCCTGCTGCCAGAGATTAACCCGAATCTGAGCGGGAGCTTGCCAATAATTTTCTCCATAAGCGATCGAGCGCAAAGCCTCTTTCACTGTTTCGATACTCGTTCCCTTGTGGCAGTAACCCCTGACTCCCCAAGTCCTAATCTTGGCTAGCTGTTTGGGTGTCAGATTGAGAGTCAATAAAAAAATTGGTAGTTGGGGATATAACTGTCTGAACTTTTGACAGAATTCGAGACTAGTAAGCTCTAACTCTGGGAGATCTAAACCGGTCCCGATCGCTAAAATATTTAATACTAGTCCTTGGGTAAGCTGACGGACTGTATCGTTACTGGTGTCTCCCTGACCGACAATGGTAAAGTCAGGATATCTGGCGATCGCGGTACAAAAACCCAGACGAAAGATGGGGTCGTTATCGACAATAAAGAGTTTAATCTGGTCTTGAGGCATTACTCACTGTCTTTTGAGAGAGGTTAATTATATATATTGCTAAATTCAACCTAAAGTATAAACAAAGACAATGGAATTAATCTTTAATTTACTAGGGAATGCCAATATAGCATTGCTCGAACAGCTCGAAGTACATTTAACTGATAATTCTCGCAAGAGCGATCGTTAACTACCTGAGTGAAGGGGAAAAGGTTTCGAGCGCTCATTCAAATAAGAGGTCAATTTTAGTCAGAGCTAGCAGAAGCAGGGGGCTTTCAAGGGCACGGGGCGTACAAGTTTCCCAGGCAACCGAGTCTTCGACTTGCTCCGCAACTGAAAGACAGCCCCTCCAGGAGTCAGTAGGCAAAAGCAAAAAGTCGCTCGGTTGCATTTTATTCAACTGAAAAGCGCAGTAAGTTAACATAAAAAATTGCCCATTCCCAACCGAACGAGCAATCAAGGAGCAATTAAATTTATATTAGGCTTACTAAAGAATACCAATCGGCTCTAATTTTTACAGTGGATTTTTTCAACACAAATATAATATTCTTGACTTACGATAATAACGGTATGATTTTATAGCCAATTACCGACCAAAAGGTATGTTCCGCAACAGTGGTAGGGCTATTTCATTCTCGTAAAAGGTAGATGGGGAGATAGGGAGATGGCGAAAATTTACGGCAAATGAGTAATTTTTTGCCAAATTTATTCCAGAAAATTTCGCAGATGACGTCGAATTTTCAGCGACCCAAGCTGGTTACATTCAAGTTACTCAAAAAAAATTCGACCGACATAAACGCCTGGGGAAACCCCAGGCGACGCAAACTTGGGAACGCGCGAGGTGAGATATAGAGAGGTAAGTGCGTAACTCCTCAAGATCTTAAGCCTTGATTGGCGCGACTTGGGTTGTGAAGTTTTCTCAGAACTACTCGTGCCACATCCTTACTGTCCCGGGATTTACAGCGATCTTCAGTTAAATGAAATCACGAGCGACTAGTTTTGTTCTTAGTTTCTACTGCCTTCTGCCCTCTAACTTGAAAGTAACCGAACAAGAACATAAAAACTACTGTCATTCATGTTCGCAGTGGATAAGTTACGTTTCTGCTATGGTTTATTCTCCGAGAGTAATTGAAGCGTCCGAGGAATGCGATCGCAATCCCGATGCGATGTATGTAAAGAAAGATATCTGTTTCTTAGGAGAGGGTTATAAACAGCCTCTTGCAATACAGGTTCACTAATACACTCTAGAGTACATTGGCTTAAAAATTATAACCGATTCCCAGCATTAAGCCCCAGGCAAAATCATTTACAACGCCAACATTCGTTTCAAGATTAACAGTAAAGCGCTCGAACGGGATATCCAATCCTCCAGTAAGGATAAAATCAAAAACATCGTCAGCAGTAGTAAACGAAAAACCAAGACCACCATAAGGAATAAAGGTTTTTCCTACGATTTTGGCATCGGGATCGCCTAAAAGCACATCGAGAGTAACTGGAACTACAAAGGTTACGTCTTTTCCGACGAGAACGCTGGGACGAAACGAAACATCGTTATTTTCATTCAGAGAAAATAGTTTAAACTTACTAATAAAGGCTGCGGCTCCAAAATCTCCGAAAATATCTTCAACCAAACCGAGACTTGCTCCAACACCTAAATAATTGCCCCCAGGGCTAACTATTCCCAAACCTGCAACACCTTCATCAGTTTCTGTATCGTCTATTTCCACTTCGGTTTCTTCAATTTCAACCTCTTCTGTCTCTAACCGATCGGTTTCTGTATCGTCTATTTCCACTTCGGTCTCTTCAGTTTCCACTTCTTCTGTCTCTAGTTCGGGCGTTTGTACAATAAATTGGGGTAAATTGCTTGGAAGCTCAAATGAATAGGCATCCGCGATCGCTGCATGCTCAGAAATTGGGATAAAATTAATATTGGCTGATTGTGCCCTAGCAGTTCCGCCAATTCCCAGTACTGCGATCGAACTGATACTCATACTCAGCAAAATAGAAACTTTATTAGAGACTCTCATTACGTTCACTCCTTCACAAAATATTACTACTGTCGCTATAACAAAATTATCCCTGATTTAGCACCAAGAAACAATTAAGCTTCAATTAAGTTTCAATGTGCAAATATACTCGAAAGATTATTACTACTAGTTGCTAGGCTACCATCTCTAAAGTCTATACAGCGAAAAAACAGGAAAAAAAGATGTCTGCAATACCGCAATCGATTACTACACATCAAAATTTTTGAACTACTAAAGCAATGCGATTTAGAATTCGCTGTTGAATAATGATCGCACTTTCTGGATTTTCTTCTAATCTTAATTAAAAAAAATAAAAAAACTCTGCTATTTTATATACTGTAATCAAGACTTAAATCAAAACTTAGTTAACCAGCCTAAACTTTTTCTGTTCTTGGATCGTCTTTCTAATTATTCGATATTACCTCAAAACTCTAAAGTATCTGAAAGTCTAATAATTGCTCTTTGTTAGAAAAGTTTGAAAATATTAATATTTAGCAACGTTTAAATTATTAAAGTAAGTTTAGAACTTTATACTACGAATTAAAGCCAACCAATTTTTTTTATAAAAATGCTCTCAATTAGATAGTATGGTTGCAATTTTTGTTCAGTTTGTTTTTATGTTATAAACAGTTTTTAATATTATCCTAAAGTAAGATTAATATACAGATAGAGAAAGGGGTCTTGCTACAATCATGTCATGCAAATAGAGCATTTAATGGAGTGGCTATCCTTTATATTGATTTATCTGGTAACGGTTGGAGTTGTTCTGGCCTCAATTGGAATAGGTTTTCGCTTGGGTAGCCGTATCCGACACCATAAAAAAAGCAGAAATATTGATATTCCCTCGGTAGGTACCCTCGTCGGTGCCATGCTAGCTCTGCTAGCTTTTATTCTGGCATTCGTCTTTTCGATGACGTCAGCTCGTTTTGATACTCGGAAGCAATTAGTGTTAGATGAAGCAAACGCGATTGGGACAGCGATGTTGCGTACTGATTTTCTCGCCGAGTCTCCGCGTATTGAGTCTCGAAAACTTCTTAAAGAATATGTGAATCTTCGAGTTGAGGCCGTCCAACATCGTGAAAAGATACCACAGGCCTTGGTAGATTCGGAAGCGATACAAGATCGCCTTTGGACTCTTGCAAACGACAGTTCGAATCAGGCGCAAGACCCTGAATTGCTCGGACGCTATATCGACTCGCTCAACGAGCTCATTGACCTACATTCGAAGCGGGTGGTGACGGGTATTCAATATCGTATTCCGAGAGGTGTCTGGTTTCTGGTTTATTTTATAACTATACTGACAATGATGAGCGTAGGTTATGAATTTGGACTAACCAGTTCGAGCAGTCCCCTCGGATTCCTATTGCTGGCTTTGATGTTTTCAGCAGTCATACTAATCATAGTAGATCTCGATGACTCTGCCAAAAGTGTTTTCCTCGATGTGAGCCAAAAACCCCTGATAGAACTTCAGGAAAAACTGAACTCATTGGATAACTAATGTGAAGTATTATAGTCCAACCCTTCTTTATCTGGGTTGTGTGTTAGAAAAAAATTGTAGGATTAGGTGACTGAGTCGCTAATTCTAAACAGATAAGAATAACGAGATAGTATGTTCTTTGATATTGAGATTTAAACTTGACGGCGAGGGGAGCGATTAAACTTTGAGTTCATCAGAGAACTATATAATTCTCAAAGTGTTGAAAATTAATAAAAAAGGCAATTAGCACTCCCAGCAGAGTACAATTAAATTGTAGACTTTATCGAAACTAACCAAAAAGGGGCTAAGTTATTTGCTGGTTGAGGCTTGTCAACTATTTTTAACATCAAACGCTCAAAAACTTTAACAGCCAAAGCTTTCAAACAACTTACTGAATTAATTTTGCTTGAGTTTACTGTTTATTAGTCAAAAATTAAGTTATCTATAATTTTATTTGCAGCAAATTGTCTTAAGGTTGTTAGTTTATTGTTAGAGCAATTACTGTTTTATTTTCTTATCTTCTGTTGTGGAAGCTGTTAATTCATAAATATGTCTCTCGAACCTCAAGAAGCAATTGTTGGGTTACAAGTGCTAGTCTGTCTGGCAAAAGCAGATGGTAAGGTAGCTCCAGAGGAAAAAAAAGTTCTTACAGAAGCCTGGCAAAAACTGCGACAACTAAAAATTATTCCTCCAGAGATAACTATTGATAGTATTTTGGTAAAAGACATTGAGCTCGACGCAATTTTACCTGAGATCGTTACCCCTAAAACCCAAATTGTGCTGTATGAAGCTGCTCATGCCCTAGCTGAAATTGATGGCATAACACCGAGCGAACGAGAAATTTTAGATAAGCTCGAGGCAAAGTTTAAACTATCTCAGCGAGACTTAGTAGTACCTAAGGTATCCATAACAGAATTAGCCATGCGATCGCCTCATGACTTTCTCGAGGCAATTGCTTCTCAACTGGTATCGGTCAAAGAGATTCGCGATTTAATCTTAGACTATGCTATTGGCATTGCCATCTTGGGTTTTAACCCCTTCCCTGGAGTTAATTTAATTACTAATACCATTGCTTGTGGATTAATTATCAAGATGATTCGCGATATTGGTGCCAAATGGGGTTACCCCCAAGGACAAGATGCGATCGCTATTATTGGCAGTATTTTTGGTAGCTTTGGTGCTTTTGTTGCTGCCCTAGCTAGTTGGACGGCGGTTTCATTTGTTGGTTTTTATTTACCAGTCATAGGAGAGTTTGCCGCTGCCACTTTTTTGTTTACTCTTACTTGGGCACTGGGACAGGCAGCCAATCAATTTTATCTTAGCGGTCGTCAGTTAGATGCTGCCGCTCTCAAGCAAGCTTTTCTGCAAGCTCAAAGAGAGGGAAAAATTTTGAGTAAGGAGATTAACTGGAGCGGTCAAAAGTATCGTAATTAGCATTAATTGCAAGCAATAATCATGGTTAAATGGAGACGTCGTCAAGTTTTACTAGCTGGGTTTATTGCCGGAGCGGGGCTGTCGGTTACAACATCTCATTTTCGGCGCCAGGATGACGAAGGGGAAAATGCCAAAGGAGCCGATCTGGCCTATGAAGCTGAGGTATCTGCAAGTGAAATTCGCCAGCTCGAAGAGCGAGTTAGTCTCAGACAGCCTACTATTCCTTATAATCGCCAAATGTCCAAGCTGTTAGTGCGATGCTGTCGCCTAGCTACCGAGCAATATCTTCAAGGGGTAGCAGACCCAGATTACGATGGTGCGATCGCGTCATTAAATAGTTACTTTCCGCAACTCGATAATTACGAGCAAATTGCAGCTTTTCGAGCTATTAGAAAACGTTCTTGGCTCGAACCCTTGATCTCTAAAACTGCTCTGCGCGACTTGATTTTTGAAACAGACTTAATCTATCACGGCTTTGCTCTTAAGTCTGATGCTCACAACATCGTAGTGTTTAGAGGTACTCAAGAACCAGCGGAATGGGTTGGCAATCTTAAGACGAAACAGGTTCACTATCGCAGTAACAATGACCGAGGAGGAAAAATTCATCAAGGTTTTCACTCCCTCTATCTTAGGAATTTAGCTCTACCAATTCGCACAGCACTCGAGCAAATGGAGTCTTACATTCCCTGCTACCTTACAGGTCACAGTTTGGGTGGAGCGATGGCCATACTGTCTGCAGTCGATATTGCCTTGAATTTCACTAGTTTTAAAGAACAAATCCGCATGTACGCCTATGCCCCACCGAGAGTGGGAGATCCCACTTTTGCTGAGTTTTACAGCAACCTAATCCCCAACAGCTATCGTATAGTCAGTGAGGCGGATTCTACCTGGCTCTTGCCCCCAATTCTGTTCCAAGAGTCTGTCTACCTCCATGTAGGACAGCAGTGGTCTTTTATCAACCAAACCGGGGATCTAAGTCTCAACCATCAGTTGAACGCTTATCAAGCAGCAATTGACCGAGAGCGGGAGACTTATCCCGCTCCCTTTTGAAAGTTGGCTCGCCATAGTTGATGCTTAACTAGAGAACGTGAGTCGGTCAACTCGGTGAAATTGTCGACTCGATCGTCACTAACGTCTTTAACTTAGAGTTTGAAAAAAATGCTTTTTGCCAAGAAACATAGCCAGAGATTGTCGCTTGTACTAAAAACCGCCTCGATCTTACTTCTGTTCGGTATACTACCATCACTGTTCAAACCTAAACCAGCTGTCAGTGCCGAGAGAATTACTACTTATGTAGGTCCTTTGCAGCTGTCTGTTTCGGTTGATTCTCTCGAAAAATTTGCCCGAGAAGGTAAAGTCAATCCCGACTTGGGGTTAATCGTTAATCGCCTCGAGGAAGAAACTCTAGTTGAGTTTCGTAAAATTCTGCAACAACGATTCGAGGTAGACCCAGCTCTCATTTATCGCGTTACTCGCATCCCTATTGCCGAAAGGTTGATCGGTCAATTGGGTAGATCGATTAAAATTGCTCCTCAAATCAATGGTCTCTATGGGATTCGTTCTTCTTTAATTTTAGCTGCGGCCGACGCAGAAGGATTGACCATTCTCAATGTTTTACGTCATTTTCCTACCAAAGATATTCTCGTCAGCTTTGACTTCATTCTTCAGCTACAGCGGGAGCTAGAAATTCTTTCCAGCTATCGCCAAGTAGCGGTACGAGAAATTGTGGAGCAGTCCGCCGCCGAAGCCAACCAAACTACAACCAATCTTGCTCGAATGACCGATTTGAGACAACCAGGAAATTGGCAAGTGAGAAAAGAAGGAATGACTTTTGAAATCGAAAGTTTGCGAGCGACTGATGTAGGTCTATCACCTTCCTATCCTTTGGAATTCGATCTCTACTTGCCCCAAGGCAAACCCGAACCAGGACCACTAATCATTATCGTTCAAGGTTTTGGGTCTTCAAGAGGTAATTATTCTCATGTAGCAGAACAACTAGCCTCCCATGGTTATGCAGTGGCAGATATAGAGCATATTGGCAGTAATTTAGAGTATCGCCAAGCATTTTTACGAGGGGAATTAGGGGATTGGATTACACCCATTGAATTCGTCGGACGGGCTCTTGACGTTACCAATCTGTTAGACGAATTAGAAAAATTAGTAGCCAACGAACCGCAATGGTCCGCACGCCTGAATCTGGACCGAGTGGGAGTTTTCGGTTACTCTTTTGGCGGATATACCGCTCTAGCAATAGCGGGGGCAGAAATCAATCAACCCAGATTAGCGCGGGAATGCGATCGGGAAAACTTGGAGCTAACGATTAGTTTCGCGCTTCAGTGTCAAGCTCAGTATTTACCTCCAATTAGTTTTAATATTAGAGATCCCAGAATCGATGTCGTATTTGCTGCCTATCCCATGACCAATCCGATTTTTGGACCGGAAGGATTGGGCAAAATTGAAATTCCCACTACGATCTGGGCCAGTAGTGAAGACATTACCGTTCCAGTGGTTCAAAATCAAATTCATCCCTTCTTTTGGTTAAATACCCCGAATAAATATCTCGCCTTGCTGGTTCCGGGAACCCATTATTCTACCGCCAAAGATAAAGTGATTGAGGGGCTGCCCTTAGAATCTGAGAAAGGACCGGAGGGTAGTGGTCCGATAGCCCGTACCTATCTTAACGCCATGACCGTGGCTTTCTTTAACTACCATCTTCGGGATTTAGAGGAATTCGCTCCCTATCTGAGCGCCGCTTACACCGAAGCAATCTCTCAAAAGCCAATTAGCCTTCACCTAACTCAATCTTTAACCCCAGAACAACTAGAAATCGCTTACGGAGAAAAACCGCCCGTTCCCTTCGTACCCGAACCAGTTGTTACCTCAGTACCACGACGAGAAGAAACAGTTTTACAGGAGATCGAACGAACTGGATTGTTGAAAGTAGCCGTGAGAAGCGATGCTGCTCCTTTTGGTTATTTGGAGAGAAGTGGAAATTGGACGGGATACTGTGCTAGTTTTATTAATTCTTTAGAGGAGTATCTTGACAATAAACTAAATCGTTCTGGAGGGATTCAGGTTGTCGAACTTCCATCCAATTTAGAGAATCGCTATCAGCTGCTTCAACAGGATAGAGTTCATCTCGAATGTGGTCCTAATACGATTAGAGACGATCTTGAGGGTGTTACTTTTTCTCAACCATTTTTTGCAACGGGAACTCAGTTTCTCTTGCCGCTCGAGCACGCTAATCGAATTGATAGCAACAGCGACCTAGCCCAGTTAAAAATAGGCGTGCTCAAAAACACTACTACTGAAAAATTTGTCGAAGAACAATATCCCTCTGCCGAAAAAGTTTACTTTGAAGGGACGAAAGCGAGAGCTGAGGCGGTAAAATCTCTTACGGATAACAGCATCGAAGCATTAGTAGGCGACAGCATTTTGTCTACTCAGGAAATCGAACGTCAAGGTTTGGCTATCGATAACTATGCCCTTCTGCCGGAGTTTCCTCTAACCTGCGATTATTATGGTATGCTGCTTCCCGATAACGATCCTCAGTGGCAACAAACAATTAACAATTTTCTGAATAGTCCAGCTGGCGAACGAGTTTCCGATCGATGGCTGGCAGGATTTTCTGAGGAGTTGTTGTCTGCCGTCAATGCTTGTAACAGGCAGAGATAGCTGACGGGGAGACAACCGCTAAAAACTAGAGACAGCAAAGGAGAAAGCGGGTTTGGTCACATTCTCAAGATATAAATGTAGGAATTACATATAAGTACAAGAGGTTACACAAAATCAGCCCAATGCTTAAATTATATTGAGGAAAAAGAAGGTTAATAATATTTATGCAAGAAGTCTAATGCTGCCCCAATTTTATCTCGATTACCTCAAAACTTATCTTCCTGATTCAGAATTATTAACTTTACAGATTTTGGTTTGGCTACTGCAAGTTCATCGTCAAGTTAGAATTGAGAGATTAGCCTCTAGTTTTCCCTACCCAATCAAATGTGAGAGTAGGAGAAAGAAAATTCAAAGATTTTTAATCTTACCCAAATTAAGCATACCATTAGAGATTGTTTATAAAGTAAATTTTAAGACGAGTATAACGTTTAATTTTGTTGGGTTACAGCGAATAGCAAATCATAAGAGTAATTCTAGAAAAATACTCGCCTAACCCAACCTAAACAAGCATTTAATTTTTGTTTAACAAACAGTCTCTAAATCAGATGATAGGTTACGTTTTAGAAACTTATCACGTTACTCATCTTTGTCCTACACTGCTAGCACCATCATTAGCTAACTACGAATTGCCGACAACACAAAAACTGCTTCAAGATTTCTTTGTTTCCGAATTACATCACGATCGCTTGATGGAAGGTTCTTTAAAAAGTGTTGGAATTAAAGAAGAGCAAATGAGACAAATGCAGCCGCTACCCATGACTTTTGCCGTCTGCTCGAGTTTAGGAGTTTTTGCCAGACAGCATCCTCTGAGTTTTAAAGCTGCACTCATTCTTTTTGACGAAGACGACGAGAAGTTTCACGAGTTATTTCAACAGCAATGTCAAGCTTTAAAGTTACCTGCCGAATTTTATCAACCTATTCTGCTACATGCTCGTATCAATGAAGAAGGAGTGCACGACCGTCTTACAGAAATCCTTTTAGCAAAAGTGCCATACGTGTCGTCAGAGGAACAGTTGATAGTCAAGAAGAACATGGCAGTTTTAATGGAGTTAATGGTGCTGCGGACTCATGAAATTCTCGACTACTATAGCGATGTCAACAACATTATTCCTCGTTGTTTTAACACATTAACGGTACTTAAACAATTTAAACAGACAAAATAAGATAGAATACCTTTGCT
>NZ_JBKGTY010000012.1:0-121813 GCF_053543375.1 Myxosarcina sp. GI1(2024)
CAACCGCCTCCTTCTCAATCGCAGCGCTGGATTTTACATCCAGCGACCGATTGAGCTTGTTGTCAAGCTGCTGTGTTCATACCAATATCTTCTACTTTGCGTGTCCTAAACCAACCAAAATAAGCCGCGATCGCTGCTATTAGAGCATGAAGCCAGATATTGTGACTGAACAGAGGTACTAAACCAAAGAGCATTTTAGTTACTGGAATCAAACCCAAAACAGCTAATAATCCCAAGCCAATTGCCATACTACGAGCAAATAATCGCGCGTTTGACTGGCTGAGATAGACAATAATGCCCCATACACCGATTGCTAAATGGATCGAGTTGTGTACGAGGTTGACTGGGAATAAACCTAACAGATAACCATATCCCAGTCCGATTTTAAGAACTGGTGCGCTGGCAGGTAATGTAAGTAAACCAGGGATAAATCCTAGAATACCTAAAATTAAAAAGAGAATGCCAACTACCAAGGCAAAATAACGTAATTTCATAACGAATACCTCCACCCTCTTAGAGAGTAAGAAGAATCAACACTACTAAATTCTGCTAGCCGAGCAATCTTTGCTAGCTTAATTCTTAATTTAGAATAATAATTTGAGGAATTTGTGAAGAATGAAGTTTCAAATAGTTGCAACGAGCGCTACAACCATTATTTTTTAAAAGCACGACAGATGAACTAGAGGTGAAATTATTAATATTTTGCCATTAGAAGACTAATTATAAAATCGAGTAGCCTAATATCAATTTTATTTTGCTATGCTACTTTTTAAACAATTGTATTAACTGAGCGTAGAAGTCAAATAGCCGAGATAAAATAGTAATTGGAGAAAAATTAATTTGTTGGTAGCAACCAAATATTTATTTAACCGATTTGTCTTTTAGCAAGAAATGCACCTCATAAAGACTATTGGTTTTAAAAAACTTGCTGTTACATAAGGTTGTTGTCTAAGCAATAAATCGTATCCTCCATAAGCATATGAACCACAAAAGCTACATTTAAGCTACTTGATAGATCGATTTTTGTCGGTGCATTTTTTTCGACCTACCCTCGAAGTTGTAATTGGTAGAGATACGCCTAACTAGATTGGTTCTGGTTAGTTCGATCGCTCGATTGTCTATTTAAGTTACTCAATTTTTTTCTCTGCGATCGCTGAAAAGCTGCTGAAGTTCTTTAAAAAATCTCTGTTCTTATTGTGAGTGAGAACGACGGTCATGAAAATAAAATTTAATTCTGGGAAGATTCTACCCATATTTTTTATTATTACTTTGGCGATAACATTTAGTGCTTGTAAAGATCCAAGAGATCGAAGCGCACTCTTAGTCAAAAATTCTAGTTCCTCTATTCCTATAGAACGAACTGGATTAGATGGAGAATACGATCCCAATGGCTTAGCCAAAAGAGTCGCCAAGGCATTTGAAAAAGACTTTATTTTAAAGGGGATATCTACTGTTTACGTCGCACAAAACAACAGTAAAATTATTTTAAAAGGTAAAGTATCGAATGAAACTTTTTATAACAGATTAGTAACTGTCGCTCGAAATGTTCGAGGTGTTAGTGAAGTCGATATTAGCCAAGTAGAAATTCGTACGCTGCCCTGGTAAAAGCTTGTTAATTAAAACTATTAGCATAATTCTTCATCAAACAGAAAGTGGCGAATCATGAGAAACTCATGATGCAATCGGTACCTGTAATCAATAAATCGGTGAAAAGCGAGCGCCCTATATTTCTCGTGGGCCAACGAACGAGGTCAATCGCAAGTTCCTCATTTTTTTCGACCAAATTAGGAAGTAAGCAGTAGGATAGATTCCTCTACAGAAATTGGGAGTGCCATAACCTAAACCTTTGATAACGCTCATTGTGGTTTCCTATGCCTGTTGAGAGCGGCAGTTTCTCAACCTACTCAAAATCATGGAAAAGACTCAATTTCAAGCTAAAAATCGAACACCCACAGCAGATAATTCGATCGTCATCTTTCTTGGTGGTGATGTGATGACAGGAAGGGGAATCGACCAAATTTTACCTCATCCCGGCGATCCCTTTATCCCTGAAGTTTATCTGAATGATGCTAGGAAATATGTCGAACTTGCCGAGGGAGCTAACGGTTCGATTCCTACCCCAGTAAGCTTTAGTTACATTTGGGGAGATGCTCTAGAGGAATGGAAGCGAGTAGCACCAGATATCAAGCTAATCAATTTAGAAACTAGTATCACCCTTAGTAACAATTACTGGAGAGGTAAAGGGATTAACTATCGCATGAATCCTGAAAATATTGATTGTCTTACAGTAGCTAACATTGATTGTTGTTCCCTGGCAAATAATCACGTTCTCGATTGGGGATATTCGGGTTTAGTAGAAACCATAGGCACCTTGAAAAAGGCAGAGATTAAAATCGCTGGTGCCGGACAAAATCGGCAATTGGCTGAAACTCCTGCAATTATGGAAGTGGAAGGTAAAGGTAGAGCGATCGCCTTTGGTTATGGCGTAGCCACTAGCGGTATTCCTCTAAGTTGGGCGGCTGATAAAAACAAGCCTGGAATTAATCTCTTGCCAGACTTATCCGAGCAAACGGTTTGCTCTATCCAGAAGCAAGTTCGGCAAGTTAAACGAAGGGGTGATGTGGTAATTGCTTCTATTCATTGGGGAAGCAATTGGGGTTATCAAATTTCCGCTCGACAAATTGAATTTGCCCATCAGCTCATCGATCTTGCTGGAGTCGATCTAATCCACGGACATTCTGCCCACCATGTTAAAGGGATAGAAATTTATCGCGATCGCCTAATTATTTACGGTTGTGGCGATTTGCTCGATGATTATGAAGGAATCAGCGGTTATGAAGCATTTCGAGACGATCTAAGCTTAATGTATTTTGCTACCCTCGACTGTTTTACGGGGAAACTGGTAAATCTGCAAATGTTACCAACTCAAATTAAACGCTTGAGAATACAACGAGCCTCAACTAAAGATCTTCTCTGGTTGAGAGAAATTTTAAATCGAGAAGGCAAAAAATTGGGCACTCAAGTAAAATGGGACGGCAACAAAACTTTAATTCTAGAAAAGCTTTCCCACTTTCCATCATCAAGAGATATGTCTACAATCTAACCTGCGATTGACTACTCTTTACAATAAAGAAAAGATAGGAGTAGAAATTGCAAGGTGAAAGGAGGTTATTATGGCATCTAAATCACCGCTCAATTGTACGAGTATTGACTTGGAACTAGAAGCGATTAGGCGTTTTCGTCACCTCGCTCCTTTTCTTAACCCAGAATGCCAAGTCTTCAGGGAACTTAACGGTCGTTTTACTGTATTATGCCTAGATTTTACCAATTGTCCTCAAGAGCTAAAAATGAACAAAAAAGAATGGCAAGAATTTGCCCAGCTATTGGTACACTCCTCTCATTATCTAGGTTTGGCCAACTCTTTGGTTTTTAAAAGCGGCGATCGCATATTGGCCTGGATGACTTTAAACCAAATACACTACTTTGGAGAGTTTTTTGGTGACAGCTAAAAGCACTGATATTGAACCATGCTATCTGTCGCTCGCAACAAGTTTACTCACGAAATAAATGCGCTGCGAAGAGCTTCAGAAAGTTGAGGGCAAGATCTTACTACATCAGTAGATTACTCAGAGAGCGCAAAACGATTCGTGAATTATCAATTGTAGAATTATGGGCAACATTCCGCATTCGGCTCTGTTTCTGTCTCAATGTCGTGATCGCAGCTTCAATTTTACTTCTGGTTGTGTTTCTCTTCGACTTTAGTAATTAAGCTTTCTGCCATTTCAATTGCAGCAACAACTAAATCTCGTTCCTGCGGTCCTCTACCTAAGTTATCACTTAACATTTGATATATATGAGGATTAGCAAGCATTCCTGAGAGGATCTCAGTAGTGATTTGTTTGACTTCAGTTTTTGATAGTTCCATTTTTTTCTTTGCCTCAACTATATTTTTTATCATAAACTCCCGAGCAATTGAATCCCTTTCACTAATTTAGGTTAAGTACTTTAGGAGAGGTAGGATGTTTCACTGAAATGTGGTGATTAAAGTATACGAACATGGCTTCAGCCGAGCTTATTTAAAACTTCAAAAATTGGGGACAGTTTACATCAGCGACTTTGAGAATGTCCTAGATGCGATCTTAGTGCTAGAAACTGTAGGTCAAAAGGCGGGACTTTCCTGCTGGACTCGTGAAGATTTACAACGCTATCCTTTGCTAAGGCTGGACTGAATTTTTTGTAATTTACAGAAGCGCGATCGCATCTTTCTATCTCGTGAATAGCTAGTTCAACACCAAAGAAGAGCGAAATGCCAGAATTATTTCTGGTAGTGCTAAAGATGTAATGAAGCATTATAGTAATACACAAAGTGCCAGATAGCACCTAGATGATTCTCTAATGATTTGGAAAATGATAGGGTTTTTCCCACTAATCGAGATACTCTTTGTCTAAGAGTATTGTTAAACCGTTCAATATAACTTGTTCTTCCTGTTTCTTTTCCCACTGCTTGATGGGGTTGTTGAGGAAATACCGTCTCATAAACTGTCCAAAAATCAGTGTAGGCAACCGCACATTGACCATAGCGGGACTTTGACAATTTTTACCTATCAAAAAGGGGTGAAAGCCTCACCAGACGGCGATTTTACCTCGACGAGGTAAAATCGCCTGAAACCCAGATATATTAAGAATTTAGCTGTTTTGAGGTTAAATAATTGATATATCAGGCTTTCACCCCTTTTTGAACCCAGTTTTTTGTCAAAGTCCCGATAGACAGGAGGTAGCGAATTCCACAGTTCTGGCGCTGCTTGTTCGCTGCGATTGCGCTCCGCGCAGTGGCAAAGCCAATCGCCAATTGTTACCCCAACGATTTCACGAGTTTTGGAATCCAAAGCTAACCAGACCCATTGTTTATTTCCTTGATGGTCTACAAATGACACGGGGCTTTCAAGGTGCGGAACCTGTGTCCGCACACAGCCCCTCCACATTGCATCACACTGCTTCGTCAATTTCCCCTTTTTTTGGGTGTGACTTTTATTTCTCTGGGAACTAGAGCATATTTATTTATGGTTAACATAGGTTTGAAGCCACTTTTCTGACACTTCAACTGCTCGTGCAATACCTGCCAAAGAAATTCTTTCTAATCAGAGCCTGTCAATCAACTCCCGTTTCTCTTGATTAACGACGATTTTTTGCGGTTTCTCTACAAATTGACGATGACATTGATTACATCTAAACCTTTGTTTTCCGTTGTGAATCCGACCATTTTTGACAATTTTCTCAGAATGGCAGCTTGGACAAGTAGGCTTTGCTCTCGAGTTATTTAAGCTCGACGTTTATTTTAGATCGTTACTTCTACAGGACTACCCGGATATTTTCATTTTATGAGTTAATTATTTTCAACTTATGTGTTAATAACTATGCTCAAAGTATTGAAAACTCCTAGAGATATTTTTAACTTATCCCTCTTATGTCACTCTCCGAGTAGTAAAATAAAGGACTAGAAAAACAAAATTGCTAGAGAGTACATAGTGCAATGGATGTAGAGTTACAAATTCTCAAACATTTAGCCAGAGATGCACGACCGACAGTATCGGTGATTGACGAATATTGTAGCAGCTACAAAGACTTATTCCCTGAAGTAAGAAGTTACGAGTGTTTTAAGTACTTACATTTAGGAATTGTCTCACCAATTAAGAGAAAATCACTCCCAGAAATAGCGAAAATAGTAGGTATTAATTCAGCGCAATCACTACATCATTTTTTAGCTAAGTCCCCTTGGTCAATAATTGAGATTCGAAAACGAAGATTATCAAAAACACTTTCGGCATTATCAGGGAAGAAAATAACAGTAGTCATTGATGAAACAGGAGATAGAAAGAAAGGAAAAAAAACCGACTACGTAGCGCGGCAATACTTAGGAAGTATTGGCAAGATAGACCAGGGGATAGTTACAGTAAATAGCTATGGGATATACGACAATATTACTTTTCCTTTAATGTTGAAAGTTTTTAAACCGAAAGGAACATTAAAACCAGGGGATAAATATCAAACCAAGATTGAATTAGCTGCCGAAATAATCGAAGAACTAATAGATTTTGAGTTTGAGATTGAATTAGTATTAGCAGACAGTTTGTATGGAGAAAGCAGTTATTTCATACAGACATTAGACAAACCTAAATTGCCTTGGGTCTTAGCAATTAGGAATAATCACGGGGTTTGGATGCCTCATAATCAAAAAGTTAGAGCTAATAAATGGTGTGAATTTGAAAGAATTTTTAGTAATCAAAATTCAGAAATCAGATATGTTAGAGAAATTGTTTTTGGTCGCAGATGTTGGAGAACCTACTGGGAATTAACTACTAACCCCGAAACCATGCCAGAGAATTCTACATCCTTTGTTATGACTAATCTTACTGACAAAAGAAGTCAAATTAAGCAACGTCTTGGTAATCTTTATGGATTGAGAACCTGGGTTGAATATGGATTTCGACAGTGCAAACAAGAGTTAGGTTGGACAGATTACCGTTTCACTAAATTCGAACAAATTGAAAGGTGGTGGGAAATTATTTTCTCAGCTTACTGGATGATTAGCTCTCAAACAAAAGTGCTTTGTAGTCTCAATTATTCAGCAACTCACTCGAATTTTTCTGATGGTAAAGATGAGTTTGAGGCAAATTTTACTCGTCATCAACAGTGGTCTAATCAAGGTGGATGGAAAACTACTTTAAATAACCTTCGTTTAATTATTCAACCAATTACTTTACTCTGGTTAATTGTTCCCTGGTTAGACATTTTTCCCAATCGTCAGTTATTGTTGGGTTTTCATCAACTAATTGCCTTGATGAATCAATTTTCACCATACTTTCTCAGTAGATAAACTACGTTTCTACTATTTTTTATTTTCGGAGAATGACAGAAGAGGGTTATACTATAACTAACAATTTGTCGGTTAACGCATAAGTTGGAAAAACCATGACAGCAATAAATTTGGCTACTTTTACCGACCGAATCAGCGATACCCAACTCGAACAGCTTTGTGCGGATAATCCAGAAGCGAGATTCGAGACTACTCCAGAAGGAAAACTGATAATTATGTCGCCAACGGGCAGTGAAAGTGGAAGAAAAAATACCAGATTGGTATTTCAAGTAGAACTTTGGAACGTCAAAAACAACTTAGGAGTCACTTTTGATTCTTCTACAGGTTTTAAACTATCTAATGGGGCTACTCGTTCTCCTGACCTAAGCTGGATTGAATCTAGTCGCTGGCAAGCCATACCTAAAGCCCAGCAGCGTAAATTTGCTCCCATCGACCCCGATTTTGTCATCGAGTTAATGTCCCCTACCGATGATTTGGATGAGCTACGCAATAAAATGAACGAGTATATTAATTGCGGAGTAAAGTTGGGTTGGTTGATTTGTCCCGATGAGAAGCAGGTAGAAATATATCGTCAGGGAGAGAAAAAGGAAGTTTTAGATAATCCTAGTAGTTTGTCTGGGGAAGATATTTTACCAGGATTGACAGTAGATTTGACAGATATTTTTGCTGATTGATTAAATTGTGGGAAGAAAAGCCGCTCCTAAATGTTCGTACTGCGCCAGGAACTATGTCACGGAAGAAGAGGCACGAGCCAAGCATCCAGAATGTAATGTTATGTTGCTAAAAATCGTCTTTGCTATCACAAACGCTATCGGTTGCGAAATAGCAGCAAGGTAAACGCCAAACGTCGCTCATACACTGCTAGAGCCAAAGGTATTGAAACAGTAGAGCCAGTCTTACCCGAAGCCTATCGTACAGAATTAGAAATATATGGCAAAGAAAATCAGTTCGTTCATGCGATCGCACTTAAAATCTACCAGGGCAACAAGCTATCCCATCAAATGCTACCCCAGCACGTCGGCGGATTGAGACAACCTGAATTAGAAGAATATATCCAAAAACTACTGGCTTATCTGGAAACCGAGTACGGGATCGATTGCTTTGGACTGATTTATTGGCTCAATCCTATTGATTGTCCCGAATGCAAAACCAATGTTATGTAGCAACGAGAATTTGAATTGAAGTATTGTGAACTACTCATTTGGCAGTATCATTCAACAAGTTAACCAAATCGATCGAGCTGGGTTGAGAGATGAAATCAAACTACGGCGAGCGGGTGAGTTGTTTTACCAGGGTAGTCTGAGTATTCTGGCACGAGTAGAGGCAGCTTTAGAAGATTCTCGACAACCAAAAATAGATCTAACCGACACCGAAATAGATAGTAGCTTTAGTCTATTTTTAGCTTCTTTGACACAACAAAGCATTAACACTAATTTCCTAAAGAAATATCTCCAACCCCCAGTCAGAGCAGAATACCAACGCGAATCGTCGGTCGCAATTCAAGCTCTAACATCTGGCGAAGCAATAGAAAAATATAGTAAGGAGCGAATAAGTTCGGAAGTTAGTTCCCTGGCTTATGATGAAAATATCAATGCTTGGATAAACAAAGTATTAGGATGTCTGAGAAGTAATCCTCAAGTTAACACCTTGGCTCAGATTGTCAGAGCGACCAATTTATCCGTAGCTCAAGTTTTCATTTCTTTACTATTTGGCGAATTTGAACTCAATCGGACAGGAGACTTTTATGACGGATTTGAGATTTGCGTGAAATCCAAACCTCAATAGATATTCTTAGTTTGTGCTTATACAAGCTCGTATCCTCGCAAAAGACGGCGTTTTTCAGCTTTATTGTAAAGTTCTACTCCTGCTTCATAGTCAGAACAAACAGTGGAGACCGAGCGACCAAAATCTCTCTTCGCTGCCGAACCCCAGGTCTTTTTGAGTAGCCAGTTTCCCCACAAGTCCTGGCAAACCTCAATGATGTAATAGCGTGTGTCTTTTTGCCAAGAAGAATATAGATACTTTTCCAATTGATAACTCAACACGGTATTTCTTTTGGAAATCTAACTTATATCTCATCATTCGCGTAATAGAGACTAAGAAAAGATACCTAGAATTAAGCTAGATGTGCCAAACGTGATAAATCTGGATAATGAGTAATAACAATTCTTGCCAGATTACCTCCGAGCGCATCGATGATGTAGTGCTTCTGCTTAACGTCATGAAAGAAATGGGATTGCCAAAAATTATTAATCAGCATCTACCTCGTCATTGGAAAGAAAAAGGACTGGATTGGGGATGGGTAACAACCATTTGGCTATCGTATATTCTTTCTCAGGGAGACCATCGAAAAGTGAAGGTAAGGGAGTGGGTGAACCAAAGAAGTTATACTCTAGAAACAGTGTGTGATGTGTCACTAAGGGAAACTGACTTCACCGATGACCGCCTGAGTATCCTCCTGAGAAGATTGAGTCCAACTTATACCTGGTCAGAAATAGAAACAAACCTGAACCGAGACACTATCTCTGTATATCAATTACCTGTCAGCCAAGTCAGAATAGATGCTACAACTAATAGTGGTTATCATCTGGTCACTGAAGAGGGAATATTTCAATTCGGTCACAGCAAAGATAATCCCAACCTGCCACAGATTAAAACCATGATGGCAAGCCTCGAGCCTTTGGGGATGCCATTAGTGACCAAGGTAGTGTCAGGAGAGAAAGCGGATGATGGACTCTATGTGCCAGCATTGAAGCAAATTTTCTCAACTCTGAATAACCCAGGATTAGTCTGTGTGGGAGATTGTAAGATGAGTGCTCTCAACACTCGTGGTTTGATTCATGCAGAAAATCATTACTATCTAACTCCCTTGTCAAAAGTGGGTCAAGTTCCTCAATTTTTCTCAGAATGGATCGAGCTGGCTTTGAGTGGGCAACTCCAGAGTGTCAAAATTGTGCGATATTGCGATGATGGTCAGGAACAATTACTGGGGACTGGATATGAATTAGCCCTCTTCTGTCACTCTCCGAAAATAAAAAATAGTAGAAACGTAGTTTATCTACTGAGAAAGTATGGTGAAAATTGATTCATCAAGGCAATTAGTTGATGAAAACCCAACAATAACTGACGATTGGGAAAAATGTCTAACCAGGGAACAATTAACCAGAGTAAAGTAATTGGTTGAATAATTAAACGAAGGTTATTTAAAGTAGTTTTCCATCCACCTTGATTAGACCACTGTTGATGACGAGTAAAATTTGCCTCAAACTCATCTTTACCATCAGAAAAATTCGAGTGAGTTGCTGAATAATTGAGACTACAAAGCACTTTTGTTTGAGAGCTAATCATCCAGTAAGCTGAGAAAATAATTTCCCACCACCTTTCAATTTGTTCGAATTTAGTGAAACGGTAATCTGTCCAACCTAACTCTTGTTTGCACTGTCGAAATCCATATTCAACCCAGGTTCTCAATCCATAAAGATTACCAAGACGTTGCTTAATTTGACTTCTTTTGTCAGTAAGATTAGTCATAACAAAGGATGTAGAATTCTCTGGCATGGTTTCGGGGTTAGTAGTTAATTCCCAGTAGGTTCTCCAACATCTGCGACCAAAAACAATTTCTCTAACATATCTGATTTCTGAATTTTGATTACTAAAAATTCTTTCAAATTCACACCATTTATTAGCTCTAACTTTTTGATTATGAGGCATCCAAACCCCGTGATTATTCCTAATTGCTAAGACCCAAGGCAATTTAGGTTTGTCTAATGTCTGTATGAAATAACTGCTTTCTCCATACAAACTGTCTGCTAATACTAATTCAATCTCAAACTCAAAATCTATTAGTTCTTCGATTATTTCGGCAGCTAATTCAATCTTGGTTTGATATTTATCCCCTGGTTTTAATGTTCCTTTCGGTTTAAAAACTTTCAACATTAAAGGAAAAGTAATATTGTCGTATATCCCATAGCTATTTACTGTAACTATCCCCTGGTCTATCTTGCCAATACTTCCTAAGTATTGCCGCGCTACGTAGTCGGTTTTTTTTCCTTTCTTTCTATCTCCTGTTTCATCAATGACTACTGTTATTTTCTTCCCTGATAATGCCGAAAGTGTTTTTGATAATCTTCGTTTTCGAATCTCAATTATTGACCAAGGGGACTTAGCTAAAAAATGATGTAGTGATTGCGCTGAATTAATACCTACTATTTTCGCTATTTCTGGGAGTGATTTTCTCTTAATTGGTGAGACAATTCCTAAATGTAAGTACTTAAAACACTCGTAACTTCTTACTTCAGGGAATAAGTCTTTGTAGCTGCTACAATATTCGTCAATCACCGATACTGTCGGTCGTGCATCTCTGGCTAAATGTTTGAGAATTTGTAACTCTACATCCATTGCACTATGTACTCTCTAGCAATTTTGTTTTTCTAGTCCTTTATTTTACTACTCGGAGAGTGACATAAGAGGGTTAGAGCGTGAGCCAGAGACCACCATCAATGGATTAACCAGCAATTCTCATTTTGAAACCTGAACGAAAGAAAATACAGAATGAAAAATGAGAAACAGGAACTTGTGCGCGAAAAATTTTTGCGCACAAAGCGAAGAGTTAATTAATTGTGAGCCAAAGTAAGCTTAGAAGCAGCCATCATTTCCGAGGAAGTTCATTTTGAGCCATGAAAAAGCCGAGTAATACTTGGAACGACTACCTATTACTCTGTAGAGCTATAAAGGGCGCGAATTGGTTCTGGTTCAACAGTCGCGAAATTTAGCTAGAATTAACCCTGTCAGTTGCTTTTCCCTCCCTCAGCATAAACTCCCACAAAGTCTGCCAACTCTCAAACCATAAATATCTGGTTAGTGCCCGAACATCATTGAAGAAAGTTTGGCGAGTAACTAACATCGAGCGAACGGCACGATAAGTGATGTGGACTAAATCCCAACTGGTGTGGAAGAGATAAGCTAACCAATTAAGGCAGAATAGAAGTTCCGCCTGGTGGTTTTCACCGTGACCCAAGTTGTGTTCGAGATGATAGCCTTTAGTTTTGAGAATATTATTCCCTTCATTTTCGAGCTTCGAGCGCGCACGAGCAGCAGTGACAATCTCGATCGCATTCTGTCGCTCGATTTCATGGCAAGTAGCAAAGGCATTGTAATACAAGGTTTTCTCGTCGCTGGTATCTGTAACCGTTACCTCACACCAGTTTACGTCCAGGGCTGGTTGGGTAGCTCTGAGGGGAATTTTATTCACAAAGCGGTAGTAGTAAGACAAACATTTTCGTCCTCGAATCTCCAACTGGGTTAGAGTTTTCACCTCCCCGACTCGTTCGAGGTAATCCACCCACTCATAAAGTTCTGAATGAGATGTACGCTTACAGACAAAGATAAAATGATAACCATGAGCCAAAGCCGTTTCACAGATGGGTTGATTGCAGTAGAGGTCATCCCCAAGTAAAGTTACAGGGAGGTCTTCTGGGTCGCGGGGATGAGCAGCAATCCAACGCTTAGCGGCAGCGTTCTCCCAGTCTTGTTTATCATGACCATCTTGGGAAGTGATGAATTCTGGTTCTAAACTGATGAGCTGTGGTCGTCCTGGAGCCACCAGTACCGGAGTAACCGCAGCATGAAAATAGGTAGTACTGCCGTTTTTATGAGTCCGATGGCAACAATGACAACAGTGAATCTTCTTGGAGGAGAAATATTCAGTTCCATCAAGTGTCAGCAAAAATCCTCCACCGAAGCAACGATAGGGCGATAGGTTCCCTGTCTTGGACAAACCATTATAGACTGAGCGAAAAACGCCAAATACCGTCGAAGCTGGCACCAAATTGAGCAGGGTGCGAATCTGAGGATCACAGGGGATGTTCTCGATGCCAAACAAACTCTGGGCATTATTTTTCCCTTTCTGACTTTTCATCAAACGTTGATGGTCTAAAAAAGAAGGAGATTGCATAAAAAATACAGAAAATGCACTTAAGTGAGCTTCTTCAACCGTATATTTAGTATTATTGCTTGGTTTTCGTTCCTCGGGAAGATTATTTAACTCGGCT
Organism: Myxosarcina sp. GI1(2024); assembly: GCF_053543375.1. Classification (NCBI taxonomy): domain Bacteria; kingdom Bacillati; phylum Cyanobacteriota; class Cyanophyceae; order Pleurocapsales; family Pleurocapsaceae; genus Myxosarcina; species Myxosarcina sp. GI1(2024). The sequence continues at coordinate 12,925 of NZ_JBKGTY010000012.1, forward strand.
CGGGTGTCAGGATTATTAGACTATGATTATGACTACGAAGTCCCCACCTGCTCTCGATTAGGACGATACCAAATTACCACCGTTACCTCTAACAAGACCAAGATTCAAGAAGTTGAACCACAATTAGGCTGGCGAGCTTATGTGACCAATGCTCCTGTAAGGCGACTGTCTCTCCCCCAAGGGGTTCTGACCTACCGAGACGAATGGATAGCAGAACGCAGTTTTCATCGTCTCAAAGGTTGCCCTCTCTCTATTTCTCCTTTTTTTGTCCAACGAGATGACCAGGTTAAAGGGTTAGTGCATTTGTTGACTTTAGCAGTGCGAATCCTGACCCTAATTGAATTTGTCGTACGTCGTAACTTACAAGAGTCGGGAGAATCGCTCTTGGGACTTTATCCTGGTAATCCGAATAAGACCACACAGCGACCTACTGCGGAAAAATTACTGGCAGTTTTTAAACATCTTACTCTGACCCTTTTCCGAGTTAAGGGAGAATGGTACGGAGATGTTACTGAGCTTAATCCTTTGCAGAGCCAGATTTTGCTTGGTTTAGGGCTGTCTCCTGATATTTATTCGGGTTTGGTAGAAAACTCTACGTGAGCTATGTGAATTCAGTTTTTAAGTCCGTAAGTATCTTTTCCTATCTTTAATTACGCGAATGATGAGTTTAGTTATTCGTATTGTCTAAAAGAGAATGGGTTTGATCCTTCGCAAAACATCTTGCAGAAGCAAATTCGGACATTCACAGATAAATTTAGCTTCTCTAGCTCTGTAGTCAAGAGATCTTATTTGGTCGCACATAATGACTCCTTTGACTGCCAAATTATCTGGTATAGAAACGTAGAAAGGGGTTTTTCGTTCTGTAGTACTAACGGGACATACTAAAGCAAAGCCCATTTTCTGATTAAACTCGGTCTTGCTAACCACTAAGGCGGGGCGATGTCCTTGCTGCTCGTGTCCCGTTTGCGGATCGAAATTAAGCCAGACAAATTGACTACGTTTGGGAATATCTACCAAATCTCATCTCCTTCTGGCTTTCCCCAATCCACCTCTGGTTCTGGTGGTTCGATTACCTGCGACAAAAGCTCGTCTAACGATAGTTCCTCTAATTCTTCAATCGGTTCGAGGATGATCCTACCGTTGTCTTCTGTAATAGATAGACGATCGTTAACCTTTAAGCCTAAAGATTGTGAAATATGTTTTGGTAGTCGCACGGTAAGAGAATTACCCCACTGCCCAATTTGGCTGTTCATGAATATCTTACAACTAGATTGTTTAGCATAATATGATATACATAGTATATCATTTACCCCAAGCTAACCAGAAAGTTTTAACAACTTGATGTAGAAATAAAACTAAAACCAGAATCTTCTACCCAGTCTTCAGACATCAAGCGCTCGCCGTCTAAGAGAAAAGGTTTTAGGTAAGGATTCAGGTGCAAGCATGAGGAATAAGAGAAGGATAAGAACAATGTCCAACTGTAGCTTGTAAAGTCTGTTGAAAAAAAGTAATCACCGAACGTCCTTGCAAACGACAAGATTGAATTGCACTCAGCAGGTTGGCTGTATGTTGAAACCGTTCGATGGAACGAGAGCCACCACAAACTTTCCGCTTGGTTACAGCAGTTCTCAAACATCGTTCAGCTAGATTATTGTCGGGGGGTATCTGAGGATGTGTCAGAAAATACCACCATTGCTCCGCCTTATCACGCAGCGAACGTAGCAGTTTTCCAGCTTCATGACCAGCATTCTTGAGCCAAGTCTTAATTGCGCTAGTCACTCGCCTTCGGAAATCCTCTGCCCAATCTCGATAGTGGCTTTCCTGATGGGTCTGTCGCCAAACCCGATGTTGCTTAAATGCCTCATCAATTAGAGACAGAAAGGTGGTAGCAATTTCTTGGTTATCTACCCCTTTAGTCTTTAACAGTTTTTGAAAATGACGACGTAGATGAGCCAAACACTTTTGTTGTCCTGCTACTGAATAGCCGTTGTAGACACTAAAATCGTCGCTAATCAAAACTCCATCATAGAATACTCCTAATACAGCTTCCAATTCTCTGCGTTTTCTAGTATCGCCGGCATGAAACAGGCAGAACTCTGACCCAGCTAAAACCCAGAGCCATTCTTTGACTCCTTTAACTGAGCAGGGGGTTTCGTCACAATGTAGAGGAGGATGCTCTGAATTAATCGACTTTTTCAACCCTTCAACACTGTTGATACTCGCTTGTTGTACTCGTTCGTTCATTGGTGGCAACTAAAGTTCCCCTACTAATTTCTATTGCTCCCAGTTCCCACAACAGTTCTTGCTGTTTAGCATAGGACATATGAGCATAGTTTCCCAGCCAGGAAAGTAACCCCTGTAGTCTGACTCCCAAGTCTTGACCTGGAATCATTGTGGGAGACCGTCGAGCTGCCTCTATTGCTCCACACTTGCCGCATTGACAGTGATGACGTTGGTACTCTACGACTTGTATCGGTTTTGCCACCAACTGGGCTACCTGTTGAGTATCTACTCGTACCCCCTTAGTCTTCCATTGTTGATTTCCACAGTTGGAGCAGATGGTCGGTTTCAATACTTCGTAGCGGTCTACACGCCCAAATCCTTTTCTCGTCTTCCCTTGATGTCCTGGTTGTCCTCCTGGTTTTCTTTTTGTCTCTTTTTTGGCTTCTTCCAACCCTACTTCTGGTTTTCTCTCGCTTTTTTTCAGCAAGTCAGTTGAAGGGGGTTTCGATGAGGTTTGGCTGTCGAGGTTGAGGCTCTGTTCCAGTTGTTCTATTCTTTTTTCTAGCTTCTCAATCAGCTTTTGTTGGGTAGTCACGATTTCTGCCAGTTTCTCATTGGACAACTGGCGCAGTTCTTCGGCTTTGAAGGGGTGATTAGCTTCGCTCATTATTGGCTACTTTAATCTCTTTTTCCTTTTTGTCAACCCTGATACCTGAATCCTTACGGTTTTAGCATACTTTAAACCCTTGCCGAACGTTTACGCTTGTGTCAAACGAAAGTAAATCTCACTGATTTAAAACAGTAGATAAATCTTGAAAGAAATTATTATTGGTTGAGGCTGTTATGCTAGAGATATTACTAGGTATGTTTGCTGGCATCAATGTACCCAATGGTATTGGTTGTAGCTACTATAATTTCCTTAACGATAAATTAAGACTGCGCCGACCGAACATAAATTTTGGCAGTCCTCATTTAATATGACTTATCTAAAGCGATTATTTGCCGTAAAAATTCCTTACGAAGAGATAGCCAAATTCTGTCAACGCTGGAGAGTCAAGCAATTTTATCTGTTTGGCTCTGTATTGCGAAATGATTTTACCGACCAAAGTGATATCGATGTAATGGTAGAGTTCTTTCCCGATGCCAATGTAGGTTGGAAAATCGTGACGATGAATGACGAGCTAGAAGCAATTTTCAGACGTAAAGTCGATCTAACTACCAAAAAAGGAATTGAAGAAAGTGATAATTGGCTTCGTCGTCAAAATATTTTGAGTAGTGCTGTATCGATCTATGAGCAAAAAGAATAGAGATCTAGAATCTCTCATAGATATCTATAATGCAGGGTCAGATATTCTCGCATTTACAGATGGAATTAATAAAGAAGATTTGCAACTCGACCGAGAAAAGCGTAATGCGACACTGTATAGTATTCAAATCGTAGGAGAAGCCACAAAACGACTTTCATTAGAATTTCGTCAAGCTAACTCTCATATTCCCTGGAGGGATATCGCGGGAATGAGAGACAAAATAGTTCACGAGTATAATAAAATCGACTTAAACATAGTTTGGGAAGTAGCCACGCAAGAAATTCCCAAATTACTCGAACAGATCGAAGATTTTTTACCTCAAGAATCTTCAAGCGAACTAGTAGATTCTTACGAACTTTACTCTAAAAATTCTGATAAAAAAGGTTTGGCTAGAGCAGTTGAAATTGCTAAAAATGCTCTAGCCGATGGAGTTAAACGAGAAACGGTCGTCGAAATGCTAACTCAGAATAATTCCGCTTATCGAGATTTACTAGCTGTTGCTGGCAAGGAGACAACTGAAAAGATAATCATCCAACAAGCTGAAGTAGAGGGCGAACTAAAACCAGAATCTTCTACCCAGTCTTCAGACATCAAGCGCTCGCCGTCTAAAAGGAAAGATTCTTAGCGAGCGATTTGGCTTACTTTAAATCCCTCGCCAAAGGTAAATCTTACTGATTTAAAATTGTAGACAAATTCTGGAAGAAATTACTATCTGTCGATGCTGTTATGACATCTAGGTCATTTTGTGCTTCGCCATTTTGGGTTCCACCGCTTTCAACTGTGTTGTCCTTAGCTGCATTATTCTCAAATAAACCAGGTATGTAAATCCGTGTCATTCCCCGTCTGCTTCTCAATCTTTGCCGATTTTCTTTTTCAATTAACTGTTTAATCTGTAATTCTTGATTGCGATCGATTTCGGCTAATTGAGAGTTTTGGTCGGCTAAAAAAGTCTCCATGTTCTGTTGTCTTTGATTAGCGGTACTTAGACAATTTTGGTGGCTAAAATGAGGTAAAATGCTTTTGCTGATTAACTTTAGCATTATTATTAACAGCGTTCGCCATTATGAACGAAACAACTCCCGCAGCAATGCCACCGTGTTTTGATAGATGGTCTCAAAAATTTGATGATTTATTCAAAAACAAATCGCAGAAAAGGGAATTTAGAAACTATTTAGGGGGATTATTGGGCGAAAGCGAGAGAAAAAAAAACCGATCTCAAATCGCAACAGATGCTGTAGAACTCACATATCACCGCTTACATCACTTTTTAACCGAAGCACCTTGGTCATCAGACATGGTTAATGAGCGACGTTTACAAGTAATGAACAAGTGTCATCAGACTAGAATTTGTAGCGGTTTTAGCTTAATTGTTGATGATAGTGGTCATAGAAAAAGTGGGTGCTTGCTCCGTCCTATACGCTGAGGAAACCTCAGCGCGGGCGGTGCGCAATTTCACTGCGGGAGTAGGTCGTCAGTATATTGGAGAAATCGGGAAAACAGATAATGGCAATGTTGTTGTTACAACTCATCTGTATATGGTAACAATACAACCTTGTTGAAGGAATTAGAGAAGAGAAAGTTAAAATATATTGGAGGATTAGCCAAAAATAGAAAGGTAAAACTTCTTAATCAATTAGAGGATAGAGAAGACATAAGATTAGATGATTTAGCACGGTCGTTACCCAAAGAGGCTGTTAGTGAAGTAATTCTAAATTTAGAAAAGAAGTTTTCTATCGTGAAGCCAAAGGTTGGTTAGGGCTAAAAGAATATCAAACAAGAGGTAAAAGAAGCTTAGATAGACATTTAATCCTTGTCTTTTGTGCTTACATTTTTATCCTTTGGCACAAGCTAACTGGTGGGTTAAGAAGACGCTGGGCTAATAAAGAAATTAAGACTTTTCCTGAAGCATTAGAAGCGTTTCGTACTGCTATGTCTTTTGGTTTCGTTCGATGGCTCAACCAAAATCCTGACCTATTCACAGCTTATAAAGCGAGTTTGGGCTTGATTTTTGTTTAAGTCCCGTTAAAGTATAAAACAAAGGGAAAAGGTATATTTTTCGTTCTAACAATTATTCTATTTCCTCAAATTGTGATTGTCTCTAAAAAATCTGGCGTCGAACTGATGTCTAGATAGTTAACTGGGGTAGATACTTATCTTTTTTCATTCTTTTGTTTTTCTTGGATAACGAGCAATACAGGGAATACCCCAAGCTACCCGACCAGCAGGAATGTTACGAAATACGCTACTTCTAGCACCAATAACGCTGTTGGCACCGATAGCTACTCCCGCACCAATAAAACAATCCGTAGCAATCCAAGCTCCATTACCAATACAGATCGGTGCGGTAATTAGGTTGAAAGAAATTTTATTAAAATCGTGGCTGCCAGTGCAAAGATAAGACTTTTGAGAAATAACTGTGTGAGAGCCAATTTCAATGCGATCGACACTATACAAAACTACGTTGTCGCCGATCCAGCTATGGTCGCCAATGGTTACGTTCCAAGGATAAGTGAAACGTGCTGTCGGACGAATTATCACCCCCTTACCAATCTTTGCTCCAAACCAACGCAATAACCAACAGCGAAAGGCATTAAAATTATGCAAGCTGAGAGGAAAGACGATCGCCTGTACCAACCACCACAGAATTACATACCAACTAGGTCTGCCACGATCGCACTTAGAAGAATCGTACAGACGCAGATCGAGTACTGGTTTCTCATCTAGAATTGGAGTTGCGGTTGCTGCGTCGGTACTCTTAGTAGTCATTTAGTAGCAAACTCAAACATTTAAGTGTGTTCCGTCACAACTTTAACATTGGCATCAGAAAACGAAAACTATCTACTTTTTGAACGCTTCTGTCTCCTTTGCATCCCTTAAGGATTGCAGCGCAAACACTTTCCGGGAGAGGCTAACTCTTGCCCATCTGGGAAAAAAGTTACACTTTTAAAGTTACATTTTTGGCAACGATAGATAACTTCCAGAGTCAAATTGGTAGGAAATCGACACCAGGCACAGGGTAATCCAGCTTTGTGTTCGACAGCAACAAAGCCCGGACAGCTACACTGAGGACAGCATTGAGCGCTCCTGTCGATAAGATCGTTAGTGGCTTGAGCGATTACCTTCATCCGCGTTGGATTATACATGGCTCTCATATCAGTTTCTAGGTGTACCCGTCCAAATTTTTTCAATAGCCAGGTCACTGCTTCTTCTAGTTGAGCTTCTTTAGTGATGCCTTTAAAAATGAAAGACGATTCAACTGTTTGTGCCTCGGGCATTGCCACTAAACCATGCTCGGGAAAGCCAATCTTCTCAGCAAAGACTAGAGCTGCTTCGAGACTTGATATCTCCTGATGGCAATAGTTTGTTTCTGTCGAAATTGCTTGACCGATAATTTCTAAGTCATGACTGCAATCGCGCAACAAGACAATTTCGCGATCGCAGACTAGGAAGGGAAGTGATGGGTGAGGACCAAAACTTCCCTCACTTGCAAACCCGAGGGCTAATCCAGTCAAACTCATTGCTTTTTCCGCTTTGAGTCTGGCTGTATACAGTTGCTCTCCAGGACGCTTGATATCCCGGGTAAAAGTGCCAAAATCGTCGGTATTTATTCCTTGAGGTACGACAATTTCTATTCCCAGATTGGGTTCTAAGATTGGAGCGATGACCCGTTCCTTTTGATGCATAGTCGCCAAGACAGCAGTTCTGTTATGGAATAAACTTGGAGATGATGAATCACTTATCATTTTGAGTCAGCTATAATACAATTGCGCGCATTTAGATTAACTTAAAGTCTATCTAAACTTTGGCAAGCTTACTCAAACAAGCTGCTTGAAGCTGCTTACTTTCTGCCAGAAGATAATTGAAGAATGCTCGAGCAATCACCGATTTCAGCAGCTGACTTTGGCACTTTACGGGGATAATTAGTGGCAAATTTATTTAGTTCTCAACCCAATCTCGACCAAGTTAAATTCTGTTTGGCTTCCTCCCAATGCCAGCGTAGCAAGTTGGCGGGTTGTCCGACAGCAAGACACGGTAAACCGATCGCTTTTCTGGGAAATTCTGTAGCTGTAGCGATCGCGGTCTCTAGATTGCAAACATCCCATTGGGCTAAATTTTTTACCCCTACCAACAAAGGTAAAGTAGTTCCTGCTAGAGTTCCATCTCTTAGTTTGGCAGTACCTTCAATTACCTCGATTTCCCGTTCATCCCAGGGATAAATTCCGTCGGGTAAACCTATAGGTGCCAATGCGTCACTAACCAAAAAGATACCGAGATTATTACTCGCCCTAAACAGAATTTTTAACATTGTTGGACAGACATGATTGCCATCGGCAATTAAGCCACAGAATACCTTGGGATTGATGATTGCTTCTGCCAACAGTCCTGGCTGGCGATGATGCAAACTAGGCATGGCATTAAAGGCATGGGTTACCATCGTCGCTCCTCTGTCAAAGGCTACTTTTGCCCGCTCTGCCGTTGCGAGAGAATGTCCCAAACTTATTGTAATGCCTTTGCTTACTAGATAGTCGATCGCCTGGTCGTCATCAGCCAATTCTGGAGCGAGGGTGATAATTTTGACTATCTGACTGTAATCTCCCAGGACTTGCTTAACATTTTCAATGGTTAACGGTAGTAAATATTGGGCTGGATGTGCGCCGCGCTTTTGATGGTTGAGAAATGGTCCTTCTAGATGTACTCCTAAAACTCTAGCCGTACTTAGCCTCGTTGTTTGTAGTTCGATAAACCGTGCTATGGCTAATAGCGATCGCTGTATTTTTTCTACTGAAGTGGTAACGATTGTCGGCAGAAATCCATCTATTCCTTGCAACCATAAAAAGTCACAAATTTTCTCTAAACGATCGAGATCTCTAACTTCTAAGTCGGGGAAAGCTAAACCCAATCCACCATTAATTTGGAGATCGATTCCTCCTAAAGTCAACCAATCTCCAGCTAGATCGATTAGCTGCTCTGAAGTAGTTTTTCGAGTAGTTTCTAATTCTAAAGAAGTAACAGTTCGAATTATGCCTGCACTATCTATTTCGATATGTTGTAAATTGGGATTGCTTAGTAAGCGAGCATTGATAATACGAACAATCGTCATTTCTGATACTACCATCAGGCATAATCGTGCAACAAAACTTAGCACCTTCTAGGTTAGCGCCATCGAGCCGAGCATTTTTTAAGTTAGCATCGCGTAAGTTTGCCCATATTAACTGAGTGCGACAGAGATTGGCATTTTGTAAATTTGCCCCACTTAGATTAGCATGGTTTAACACAGCCTTACTGAGGTTGGCTTTATAAAAATCTGCCTCGATTAAACTCGCTCGATACAAGTTAGCATCTCGTAGGTCGGCACCATAAAAAATGGTATGGTTCAAAAAAGCCAGATTGAGTTGAGCTTTCTTCAGATTAGCTTGATAGAGATTGGCATCGCTCAAATTAATTCCAGTCAGTTCAGCCTTTTGAAGATTAGCGTTTTGAAGAGCAGCTTGGGAAAAATTTCTCACTCCAGCATCAAACAGCCTTTTTAACTCATTAACTTCTAAAGTTGGTTTTTGCCAGAACAGTTGTCTTCTCGTAGTCGAACTATTGATGTTTAGCATAAACGTAAATCTATCAATTGCCTGTTAAGTTAAGCTACTTATTCTAAAGAGTAAGTAATAACTTTGAGAAAATTGTGAGGGTCTTGAAGTTTGAACTCATATAGTAATGTTTCTTAATTAAATGAAACATAAAGTAATCCCGAGCGAGTATTTAGGCAAGAAAAGTTTAAGTAATTTTTGCTTTACTGGGATTGTTAATTAAAATAGCTTTATTCTGACTACTAAATTATATTTTTAACACCGAGCTATGATTAATTATTTTATTTTTGAGGCTTTGCTGAATACGTAATGATTTAGCTTTGATTGTCTACGAAAAATATGAATTATAGATGCCATTGAAACCAGATACTATTACCTAATCAGCAACGTCATTTTTGATTGTATTTTGAATAACTCACTCTACATAATAGTTTGGTTTAGTATTAAAACTTACTACTTACAAAAATCAAACTACTAAACTTAAATAGGGTAAGCGGCAAAGTCTTTAAAAAAAATTAACTAAAGTTTTTTGACTTTTTAATTCTTAAGTTTGAGATAATTATAATTTTGTCAACAAAATTCAGAGAGCGAGTTAGTCAACCAATTATATATCTTACAGTTAAAGTAAATGACATCTTAAATAGATTGTGTAGATTTTATTTAGCAGAGGTGAAAATTATGAAAGGCATGATTTGGCATCCCGAAAAAAAAGATCGAAGAGTAAACCAATATTTAGAGCAAACTAATCACGCTCCTTACCAATTAATCGTCGCATTATTACTAGGAGGAGTTTGCCTGTTGACACTGATTACTTTATTCGCTGTCGTTTAAACAAGAATTGGCATGACTGAATAAGTCGTTAATCTAGTTTTTAGAATAATAAGTAAAAACTTGCTAGAGCAACTTTAATAACGGTCAGTAGGTTCATCAATTATTTTATAGATCCCATTAGAATATTTGCAACATTCTTAAAGGGGCGATCGCTTCTAGCTCGAGCGAAAAAAATTGGAATTTTTTAATTGACTGTAACAGACAAGTATCGTGCTGCGCGATCGCATTGCTTCGAATATTCAATCGAATTTAGTTACTACTGTTACTAGAGAGCAATTGAATTATCTTCTACAGTAGACAAGAATTAAACCAATACAAGCTGAGGGCAAGAATCATGTGCAGATTCTTCGATTGCGGAGTCAGAGCAGCCTGCTCTGAGTGTTGGTCAAATTAGCTTGTTTTTATTGGAACTTTAGCTGAAATTCCTCGATCGAGATCGCTTTTTCGCCAATGTAGCAAGCATGAGGAGAGTTAACTACAGTTTGCGAATTATCAGTTGGAAAGTCGTAGCAGCATGATGGATCGATTTCCATCGCTCTTTCGTGGCAATTAAAAACCGCTCGATTCCCTCGGTGGGATTGAGTTGAGGGTATGCTGAGTTAGCCCAGCCATAGTCATTAAAAATAAATATTCCTCCCGATTTGAGTAGCTTCCAAGCTAAAATTGCATTTCGTTCTATACTATCTGCTAGCTTATGTCGATCTTGAAAATTAATTAAGTCAAAACTTTCAGGTTGAAGAGATGCTATTTGTGAAGAAATATCTCCTTCTAATATGGTTACTTTATGCTGCGAGCCAGTTTTAGCTATATTTTCAACTAACAGGCGATCGCAAGTTTCCTCAATACAGGTTAGGCGGTCTTTAGGTTTAACGAGTACTTTATCTAATAGCCAACAGGCAGACATTCCCTGATAGGTACCAATTTCTAATAGAGCAATCTGCTTTTTTCCCGTTAAAAGCGGCTGAAGCTGAGTTTTCCAGACCGGAATTCGCTCGCTAAAAGTATCAACGCTAAAGAAATAATCGTTGGTAAGGCATTCATCCCAGCCTCTACCCTGGCAGGCTCGTTGAAAATTGGCTGCGGCATCAGCATGATTGCCTTTTGCCCTTAAAGCAGTGCCTAAAAACGAGTAAACCCAAGGATATGGCTCGAGTAAATTAATAATTGCATGACAAGTAGCGATCGCTTCGTCCCATCGTTGCAGCCTCAAATAAGTTTTGACTAAATCGTAATGTACTCCAGGAAATTCTGGTGCATTGTCAATTGTTTGTTGAAAATATTCAATCGCCTCAGTCAAACATTGCTGCTGCAGATAAATCGTTCCTAGTTGATATTGTGCTTCAGCTTGAGTCGAATCCATCGCCAAAATCTGCTGGTAATAAGATTTTGCCTTTTCTAACTCGTTCTGTTGCCAATAAATCCTTGCTAGTTCGTAACTTGCCAGAATAAAGAATTTTTTATCTGACAGCGCCTGTTGATAACAGTTCACTGCTTTTTGCCAATCTTTTTCTTGTAATGCTCTACCCAGTTTGTAATAGCCACTGGGGTTGACAAAATCGGGTCTAATTTCGATCGTTCGATACCAAGTCATCACTTCGGCATCTTTGCGATCTAACTGGGCGTAAACTCGAGCCAAACTCGACAGAATTCGCACTGAATCAGGTCGATATTTTAAAGCATTTTCAAAAGACTTTAAGGCAGCATCGGCGTACTCGATAAATAGATAGAGTTGTCCTAATTCATAGTAGACTTCTCCTAGATCGAGTTGCTCTTCCAAAGCGAAAGAATGCCAACAGATGGCTGCATCAAACTGCCCCATACCTTGAAGAACATTGCCCAAATTTTTAAAAGCAGTTTGCCAAACTTGAGGCTGGACTAGTTTGGTTTCTATAGCCCGTTCACACTCCAATATCGCTTGTTTTAAATAACTAGACACCACAAATAAAAGATCGATTAGAGATTAGTCATAGGGTAAGGAGCACTCGCCAATTTGCAGATGGGACTTGGCGAGCCCAAATTCAATTCAGATGTTACGGACGATCGAAAGCAGTTTTTATAGATCTTTTCTCCAATATAATTCAATGGTCGATCGTTGTCTAAAATGTCTTTCATACCAACTACTGGTTTTGGACTGTATTTAAAATTAGCTCTAAAGATTTCAGCTCGACTAAAATATCTTCTGCCCCGGAACTTTGATACATTAAATAGCGTAAGTGGTCGCAATCGAAGCGATCGCCGATAAGATAGTAATGTTGTAATCGTAGTTGGCGAGAAATTGCCCAGTAGTCAGTCCTGACATAGTTAGGAGAAAAAAGTTCGATAATTGTAGTGTTGGGTTTGCAAAAAGCTAAGTTAGCCATCCCCGAACCATGAGGAGCGACAATTATTTCAGCTTTGGCAAACAAGCCTACCTGCTCGACGACGGGCATTTCTTCTAAAAATACCGTTTGGAAACCGTATCGCTCTAATAATTCAACCACTTCGGATTCATTAATTACCCTTCTCTCACTAGCCCGCGCGCTACTGAGATAAATTCTTGCAGCGTATTGCTCCGGGGATAAGCTACTTTGAGCTAAAAAAGTTGCTCGCAGAAATTCAATCGTTCCCGAAGATATCCAATCTAAATATCCAGGCAGAGAAGCTACGATTAATTCTGTAGCTGTAATGTGAGAATAGCGATCGCTCGATAAAGTTTTGGTTGGGGGAATTTTTAGCAGTGCCAAAGTTTCTTTTTGAAATGGTCGATTGATATTATTTACGACAAACCAATCAATTGAGTTTAATTCAATACCGCCACGTCGAATTAATTCGACTCGAGGTAAAATATCTAACATCCAACGCTCGTAAGTATGACCTGCTAATCCCGATAAAATAGCAACTCTGCCCTTAATTTTGGCGGCTGGCGGAATTTCCTCTAGACGAAATAAAGCATGGCGAATGTTGCTTGTTTCATTGGGAGATATCGGTAAAAACCAACGATAGTGATAGGATAAGTCCTTAAGTAAATAACCATCAGGAGTGATAACCGCTAGAGCATGACAAATTTGCCAGGAACTTTTTTGAGGTGCAATCCAGATTCTACCGTTGGGAATGGTAACCACAAAAGGGGTCAGAGGATTTATGGGCACAGAGCGAGCGAAACAACACTGATAAGCATTTCGATCTAGCTGTTTGGCAGTAAAGTAGCTAACTAATTCGTTCCTATAGCTATCTCCGTCATAACCGTAAGTGCTGGTTATCTGAGGAAATAGAGACTTGGGAGGAAGCTTAGTAGTTCTGGGGGTTTCTTTGGAAACTGCAAAGGAAGGTTTCGGGAAATCTGTCAACTCCACATTAGGGAGAGGATCGGTATTTGACACCAGCTGTTCCTCAGAGGCGACAGAACTGGTATCCAAACCCGAAACAAGCCAATCGGCTCGTTGTTTGGGGGTACCGCGTTCTCGATATTCTTGAGAATCGAAAGATGAGATTGGCTCTGGCTCTCTTTTTCCCATTATTCGAGCTTGAGACGACGTGTCTTCCCAATCTATGGTAGCGTAATCAAAATTATCTAATTGACTATCTCTAACCCAATCTTGGGTGTGGTAATAGACTGTTTGAGGCAACCAGGCTAGACTTTGGTCTACGGGAAAAAGCTGTAGGGAACTTTTCTGACGAATAACTTTGCTTAATTGAACGCTCAGCTCGCGACGATCGCCTTCAAAGAGTGAACCCGCCCGGTAAATAGCTATAGCTGCATCCAGCCTTTCCTGTCTCGTCAAACAGTTTCCCAAACGCAAATATAGTTCTGGTTTGTCGGTTTTAATTTCTAAAGCTTGTTGGTAATACATTGTGGCTCGCTCGATTTCACCACGCTCGAACCAAATATCTCCTAAATGCCAATAGGTCTGCCAAAGGTAATGATAGATTTCGGTGTAGTTCGATTTTTGCTGTAAAACTGCTAGAAAGCGAGCGCAGGATGACTTTGCCATTGTCGGCAAATCACGAGGCTGTAGAGCTATACCCTGTCGAATATAAGCATCGATCGCGGTGGGCTTGAGAGTGACTACTCGATGCCAACAGTCGATTGCTTCTTGGAGTCGTCCGACTTGTTGTAAGGCATGGGCACAGTGACTATAGGCTGAGACATTCTGGGGTTCTAATTCGATAACCTTACGAAAACAGGCAATCGCAGCAGGATAATCTCCCTGTTGTTGCCACAACTTACCCAAATTATGATGCGCTACCGCCATTTCCGGTGCGACGGCGATCGCATATTCAAAGCTGGAAATAGCCAGTTCTAGCTGTCCATCCCACCAGTAAGTTAAACCCAAAGCCTCGTGCAAACTAGCATCAGTAGGATCGAGTTTCAAGCCCGCTTCGAAGGCGGCGATTGCCTCAGCAACTCGCTGCTGTTGGAAGAGAACCTTACCCAAATTACTGTAATTTCTCACCCGATCTGGCTGCAGGGATATCGCCTGTCGATAGTTTTCCGCTGCCGCTGCTAAATTATGCTGTCTCTGATAGACTAGTCCTAAGTTGAAATAAGCTGGGGCATAATTAGGGTCGAGTTCTATAGTCTTTTGATAGGCAGCTACCGCCATTTGCCAGTTTTCTAGCTGATGAAAAACTACGGCCAAGTTAAATTGTAGTTGCGTCCAATCGGGTTTTAAAGCTAACCCTTCCTGGTAATGCCGAACCGCTTCCTGAAGCTGGTGCTTTCTACTATATAACAAACCTAATTCGCCATGGATTTCGGCTTCCTCAACTTCGGCATCGAGTATTTGATGATAGGTAGCAATTGCTTCGTTCAACTTACCTTGGCGAGCATAGGCTTTAGCTAAAAAAGGGTAAACTTTCTCTCCGATTGTTCCTGCCTCGATTGCCTGAGTACAAGCGGCAACGACGTTACTCCATTCCTCTTTGGCTGAGTAAGACTCGATCTGTTCGATAAAAAGTTCGTCTTGCATTTTCATAGTCAACGCCAAAGAAAATAATTCCAGCTAGAGTATATTCATACATTTTAATACTCCGGTCTGAGCAGAATTTTCCAGCCGATTGTTCGAGCTGCTTTAGTTGTCAGCAAGACTCCTCATAGGCAGGAGATTTATAATAGACTGAAGCCAAATTAGAATTAGACCTCGAACCACTTTTATGGGTTTTGCTGATGTCGAACCTACCATTAGCGTAATTATTCCCACGTATAATTGCGATCGCTTTATCGAACGGACTTTAGAAAGTGTCTTACAACAAGAAAACGTCCGCTTTGAGATTATAGTTATCGACTGCGGTTCTAGCGATCGCACTCTGGAAATTTTAGCAACCTACACTCAGCATCTCCAGCATTTCCAGCAACAAAAACGAGAATTAGCAGCAGCACTAAATCATGGAATTAGCCTGGCAGAGGGAGATTTAGTGACTTTTTTGCTAGCAGATGATTATTTTTTGCCCGACAAGCTAGCTTCTCAAGCAGCAATTTTCGTTCAGAGAAATGAGCTCGGCATGGTTGACAGTGGATGGCAGAGAATAGGCGATGACGAACGACAGCGTCTCGAAATTTGTCCTTGGGAGAGTCTACCCGAATTAAACCTAGAATCTTGGCTCGACAGAGAATTTATTACCCTTAGTACTATGATGTTTCGCCGCGAGTGGCTGCAGTATGTTGGCGGCTTTGCTCTCGGTTTTCGGGGTGCTGAAGCCTGGGATTTAGTTCTCAAACTAGCTCTTAAAGGCTGTCGTACCGCTTGGTTACGTCAGGTAACCGTGGGCAGGCAGAACGAGCTGGCAACAGAGGAAAGTTTACAATTAGCCGAATCTTTGTCAGCAGTAATAGATCGTTTTTTTTGTTGCTCGGATTTGCCGCCACTAGTCAAAGCGAAAGCCAACACGGTTCGCGATCGCATTTTAATTTGGGCGGCGTGGTATCTAGATTCCAGGGGACTTCGAGCCGAAGCCATGACATATTTGAAACAGGCTTGGACTTATCGTTCTAGTTCGGCAATGGCAACTGTGGTTAACTGGATTGAGAGTTTTGCCAGATTTTCTAAGCGCTGGGGAGTAGAATTCGATGCTAATTCTCTGAGCGTCTCTGATGAATGGCAACAGTTAGTTGAAGAGATAATCGAGAATGCCGACAAAACTGGTTCTAATTGAGTTATGCTCCAACAATAGAGATTAGACATTGGTTACTGTCTTCGATTATGACTGTCGCTCGCACTATCTGCATTGGGTTTCTGGCTCTAGTTACCCTCGGAACTATATTATTATCCTTGCCTTTGGCTACTGCTGATAGTACTTGGAATAATCCGATTGTCGCCTTGTTTACTTCTACCTCTGCCGTGTGCGTTACTGGTTTAGTGGTAGTAGATACTGGCGAGTATTTTTCCTTTTGGGGACAGCTAATTATTCTCTTGCTCATTCAGGTGGGTGGTTTGGGCTACATGATGAGCACCACATTTTTAATTTTGTTATTGGGCAGAAAATTCGATCTCAGACAAAAATTTGCCATTCAAGAATCATTCGATCGCCCGTTTTTACAGGGTAGTACTAATTTAGTGCGCTCGATTATTGCCACAACGATGATTTTTGAAATTACCGGAATTTTCTTATTAATGGGAATATTTGCCACTGAGTTCGGCTTGAGCAAGGGTTTGTGGCTGTCAATTTTTCACAGTATCAGTGCTTGGAATAATGCCGGCTTTAGTTTGTTTTCTGATAGTTTAATCGGCTATCGCGGTGCTTGGACGTTAAATTTAATTATTTCTGGTTTAATCATTTTTGGCGGCATTGGCTATCAGGTAATTGTCGAGCTGTATTCATGGATACTCAATCTCGCGCAGCGCAAACCGAGACGATTTTGCTTTTCATTAAACTTTAAAGTAGTTACCAGCACGACGATACTTCTGTTATCGCTCGGAACTGTTGCTTTTTTCTTGACCGAATTTCAAAATTCTCAAACCCTACAAGGCTCACCTTTTGGTGCTAAACTCATGGCTGCCTGGTTTCAATCGGTGACGACAAGAACCGCTGGCTTTAATACTATTGATATTAACGAAATGACGGCGGCAGGTTTATTTATTACCATGGGCTTAATGTTTATTGGTGCCAGCCCTAGCGGTACTGGCGGTGGAATTAAAACTACTACTTTACGCATTCTCTATAACTCTACCAAGTCGGTATTGCGCGGTAAAAATCAGGTCGTCTTGTATCAAAGAGAAGTTCCTAACACTCTAATTTTAAAAGCTATCGCCGTAGTTTTTGGCACGGGAACTTCAATCGTGCTGGCGACTATTTTAATTTCCTGGTTCGATCCTGCCTTCTTCTTTTTGCAAATTTTATTTGAGGTGATTTCAGCTTTTGCTACGGTGGGTTTGTCTACAGGAATAACTGCCGGTTTATCGACTATATCCAAATTAATTTTAGTTTTTGCAATGTATGCCGGAAGAGTTAGCATTTTAATTCTGATTGCGGCAATTATTGGCGATTCTCCTCCTAGTACCGTCCATTATCCTGAAGAAAATTTGCTAGTAGGATAGCAACTGCCGTTGGTGGTTAGGAGTTACTTAATTCTTCAAAATTAGTATTGTCATCAAAAATAGAACGGTTAACAATATCACCTGGATTGTCCCAAAATTTTAATCCAATTGGAGCATTGATTGTCAGTATAAGTGTACCGCTATCTATCTGAAGAAATTCGATCTTAACAGTAACCAGTAAATTAATTTACTGGTTACTGTTCGGCAATGGCAATTTAAAGATTGCTAAGAACTTCTTTTGCCGCAGCTACAGTTTGTTCGATGTCTTCTTCTGTATGAGCTAGAGAAGTAAATCCAGCTTCAAATTGAGAAGGAGCGAGATAGATGCCTTTTTCTAACATTCCCCGATGGAAGCTAGCAAATTTTTTCATATCGGATTTTTTGGCATCATCATAATTATGAACGGGATCGCCAGTAAAGAACATCCCAAACATCGCGCTAATACTACCTCCAGTTACCTGATGACCTGTTTCTCTAGCGGCGTTAAGTAAACCTTCAGACAATTTTTTAGTAATGCGATCTAGTTGTGCGTAAGTGCCTGGTTTTTGAAGCAATTCTAGAGTTTTAATTCCTGCCGTCATTGCCAGAGGATTGCCAGAAAGAGTTCCTGCTTGATACATCGGTCCTGCAGGTGCCACCATCGACATGATATCGGCGCGTCCGCCATAAGCACCTACGGGCAAACCGCCACCAATTACTTTACCCAGAGTAGTCAAATCGGGAGTTACGCCAAATTTTTCTTGAGCACCACCGTAGGCAATGCGAAAACCAGTCATTACTTCGTCAAACACCAACAGTGCACTGTGTTCTTTGGTGATTTCTCGCAAGCCTTCTAAGAAACCAGCATCGGGAGTTACAAAGCCTGAGTTGCCTACTACGGGTTCTAAAATTACTCCTGCAATTTCCTTAGAGTGTTGGGCAAACAGTTTTTTAACCGCTTCGAGATCGTTATAGGGAGCAGTTAGAGTATTGTTAGTTGCTGATTTGGGTACGCCTGGAGAATCGGGCAATCCTAATGTAGCTACGCCGGAACCAGCTTTAACCAGAAACATATCAGCGTGACCGTGATAGCAACCTTCAAATTTGACAATTTTATCTCTGCCGGTGAAGGCACGCATCAGACGCAGCACTGACATACAGGCTTCAGTACCCGAATTGACGAAACGGACGATTTCGATACTGGGAACGGCATCGATTACCATTTCTGCTAAGACATTTTCTTGTAATGAGGGTGCACCAAAGCTAGTACCCTTTTCTAAAGCTTGGTGAAGGGCTTGAATGACTTCAGGATGAGCGTGACCGCAAATTGCCGGTCCCCAAGTGCCAACATAATCGATATATTTATTGCCGTCTACATCCCAAATATAGGCACCTTTGACGCGATCGAAGACAATGGGTTGTCCGCCCACAGACTTAAAGGCACGCACGGGAGAGCTAACCCCACCAGGCATTAATTTTTGAGCCGCAGTAAAAATTTGTTCTGATTTAGTAGTTTTAAAAGAAGCTGTACTAACCAATATGTTCTCCTTTAGTCGAAACTTAAATAATTGCTTGAAATTCGCTCGAGAGTGATAATGCTGCCAAAAGAAGCTTCGGCAGATTTTTGAGTGATAAAAATAAATCGATGGTTTTTTATTATCCTATGGAAGTCAAATTAAAAGGTAGTTTTATATAAATAATTTTAAAAAGATTTTTAGACCGTTACCCTAAGATTCATAAATTGCTCGATCGCCAAAGCGGTTGCAGGAGCTAGCAATACACCGTTGCGGTAGTGCCCCGTAGCCAGTAGTACGTTACCATAATTTGGTAGTCGATCGATAATTGGAGCGGATATTCCTTCGGGGCGAGGGCGTTTGCCAGACCAGGTTTCTAGAATTTGGGCATCAGCTAAAGCCGGACAAAAGGCGATCGCTTTAGCAATTACTTCCTCTAACATTGTAACCTCGGCAACTGGTTCTCCGGTTGCTGGTGGAAATTCTACCGTCGCTCCCAACCAGTATTCTTGGTTTTCCAACGGTACTAAGTGAACGTCATCTCCAGTAATTACGGGCTGAAAGTCCGCTCTACTCAAGCTCTTATTCAGTTTCAGTCTTACTGCCTGTCCCAATACGGGACGAATGGGAATAGTTGCCTGTAGGTTTGCCGTCAAAGGTGTCGAACCCAGTCCCGCAGAGATAATCAGCCAGTCGGTTTTGAGTTCCCCCAGATTAGTTTGTAGGCGATCGCAATTTAGTAAATTACTATCGTCTTTTCTACTAGTAATAAAATTCTCACACTCGACTCCGAAGCGAAAATCTACGCCGTTTAGCCTCCCTGCTGTCACTAATGCCTGAGTAAGCTGGGCGGGATTTATCTGAAGATCTTGAGGGGAGTATACTGCCCCAATGATGCTGTTGTTAACCAGGTGGGGACAATGACGTTCGACATAGAAGCGATCGCCCAATTCTAATTCCCAGCCTTGGGAACGGCGCAATGCCTGCAGTTCCTGCCATCGCTCCAAGCGATCGCCGTCAAATAAGAGCTTGAGTATCCCCTGATGATTGACGGCAATACTCGATCCTGTTTTCGCTTTTAGTTCGGGGATTAAAGTCTGATATCGTTTTAAACTGGTCGCTCTCAGCTGCCACGCCCGACCTTTAGTTTTGCGGCTAATGGCACCCATTAGAACTCCTAATGCTGCCCCCGTCGAACCAGATGCTGGTAAATTTTTGTCGATGACCGTTATCTGTAATCCTGCTTTTAAGCTCAGTTGGTAGGCGATAGTCGCTCCAACTATACCGCAGCCGATGACGACAACTTGGTTCGCGCTGTTCATACCAAATTCGAGAACTTTTTCCTTGACAACTCATAATCATTACGAGTATGATTTAACTGGTAAAACTCATAATGAGTACGAGATAACTAATAGCTAATTTTAGTAACCATGAGAGATATAGTACCAAACGTAGTCTTCAAAACCAGAGTCCGCGACGAATCCGTAGAAGGACCAAATCCGTATCGCTGGCAAGATATGACCACAGAAGAAATCTTCAAAGGCAAAAAAATCGTTCTATTCGCCCTTCCCGGTGCTTTTACTCCCACCTGTTCTTCTACTCATTTACCTAGATATGAGGAACTATACGACGAAATTAAAGCTCAAGGCGTAGACGAAGTCATCTGTCTTTCGGTCAATGATGCCTTCGTTATGTTCCAGTGGGCTAAGGCACAAGGAATAGAAAAAGTCTTTATGCTTCCCGATGGTACTGGTGAGTTTACCCGTAAAATGGGAATGTTAGTCAGCAAAGATAACCTCGGCTTTGGCTTACGTTCTTGGCGTTACTCGATGTTAGTCAACGACATGAAGATCGAGAAAATGTTTATCGAACCAGATTTTGGCGATAACTGTCCTACCGATCCTTTCGAAGTTTCCGATGCCGATACCATGCTGCAATACTTGAAAGGAGAAGGGAAATAACCTCGGTTTATTTCTAGAATAATTGGGGGCGTCAAACCAGCGTCCCCAGATCGAGTAAAGTTATGGGAACGATTTATTTAGGTTTTATTGCTAGTTTAATCGCAGGTATGGGTACGGCAATAGGTGCTCTAACGATTCTGTTTACTACCAAAATTGACAAACAGTGGCAGGGAATTTTACTGGGAATTGGTGGTGGAGTGATGCTAGCAGCAACAGCATTTTCGTTAATCGTTCCCGGAACGGAAGCCGCGATCGCCATTGGTTATTCGCAATCGAGTTCGGCTTTAGTTATCAGTCTGGGCATGGCAATAGGTGGGTTACTCTTGTGGCTGATGCACGAAAATTTTCCCCACGAACATTTTATTAAAGGAAAAGAAGGCAAAATTACTGTCAACTTCCAGCGTATTTGGTTATTCGTCTTGGCAATTACCATCCACAATTTTCCTGAAGGTTTGGCAGTAGGAGTAGGATTTGGAGATGGCAATATCGGTCACGGCTTACCTTTAACAATTGGTATTGGCTTGCAAAATATGCCTGAAGGAGCGATCGTGGCACTAGCACTGAGGGAATTAGAGTATTCAATTTCCTACGCTTTGGGTATTTCAGTTTTAACTGGTCTAGTAGAACCGATTGGCGGTTTGTTCGGTGCTACCATTGTTAATTTTAGTCAATCGTTTTTACCCTGGGCAATGGCGATCGCGGCGGGGGCAATGTTGTTTGTCATCGTCGATGAAATTATTCCTGAAATCAACCGCGAAAGTATCGCTCAAGAAGGCACTTTAGGAATTATGAGCGGCTTTGTCGCCATGATGTTTTTAGATCTTGCTTTTAGCTAATTAGATGCTCGTTATTCTAATTGTATAGATGTTAAATCAACAACAAAGGAGAACAATATGGTTTCTACAGCTTCTAAACCCAAACTCTATCCAACTCGTATCGACCTTCCAGAAGGCGATCGCGTCGAACTAGTCAAACTATTGAATCAAACTCTAGCTGCTACTTTGGACTTAAAAACCCAAACCAAACAGGCACACTGGAATGTCAAAGGCATGGACTTCTACCAGCTTCACGAACTGTTTGACGAAATGGCAACCGAGCTTGAAGAATACACCGACATGGTAGCAGAAAGAGTCACGGCTCTAGCAGGTACTGCAACGGGTACGGTACGAATTGCTGCTTCGAACTCGATCTTGCCAGAATACGATCTAGATGCCGTTACAGGAGTCGAACACGTTACCGCTTTAGCCGATCGCTACTCCGCCTATGCCAAACATTTACGAGATGCAATTGGCACTAGTGAAGAATACAACGATGCCGATACAGCCGATTTATATACGGAGATTTCCCGTACTATCGATAAGCGTCTTTGGTTCTTAGAAGCACACTTGGTTAAAAAATAAATAGGATTAAGCCGCTCGTTACCAAGCGTTGCTAGCTTATTGTTAATTAGATGATAGATTGTTGTCGCTCGGTGCTATTAGCAGTCAATTGCCTCTGTTTGCAGATTTGAGTTAGTGGGGAATAGAAGCGAAAAAATTAAATTTCAATTCTGTTCCCTATTTCTGTTTCTAAATAGTGCGCGGATGCGACTTGGTAATTAATTTAAGATAAAAATAAACGGGTTTAAATCAATGAGTTATGATTTCGATTTATTTGTAATCGGTGCGGGTTCGGGAGGTATCGCTACCGCCAGACGCGCCGCTGAGTATGGAGCTAAAGTCGGTATCGTAGAGTACGATCGCCTTGGTGGAACTTGCGTCAATCGCGGTTGTGTTCCCAAAAAGCTGATGGTTTATGCTTCTCATTTTCCCAACCATTTTGTAGAAGCTCGGGGTTATGGCTGGAGTGTTGGGGAAACCAGCTTTAATTGGGAAAAAATGATAACGGCGGTAAACAACGAAGTAACTAGACTTAACGGCATCTATCAGCGGATGTTGGATAGTTCTAATGTCAAAGTATACGAAGGTCGTGGTAAGTTTGTTGATTCTCATACGATCGCGATCGGCGATGAAAAAGTTACTGCCGACAAGATTTTAATTGCAGTCGGGGGACATCCCATCAAACCTAGTGAAATTCCAGGGATCGATCGCGCCATTACCTCCGATGATATTTTTCACCTCAAAGAACAGCCCAAACGTATGGTAATTATCGGTGGTGGCTACATTGGTGTAGAATTTGCCTGCATTCTTAACGGTATGGGAACCGAAGTAACCCAAGTGATTCGCGGCGATAAAATCTTGCGCGGTTTTGACGAAGATTTGCGGGATGAAGTTCAAGAAGGAATGCGCCGACACGGGATCCGCATTTTGACTAACAAACCCAAAATTGCTATTGAAGATGGTGATGGAGGAATTAACTTTAAAATCTATGGTGAAGAAGAAGAAACCATCGTTACCGACGTAGTCAGTCTTGCTGCTACTGGTAGAATACCTAATATCGCCAACTTAGGATTAGAAAATACTCAGGTAGAAGTAGCTAATGATGCAATAGTAGTCGATCCCTACAGTCAAACCAGAGAGTCACACATTTATGCAGTAGGGGACTGTACCGATCGCATCAATCTTACTCCTGTTGCCATTCAAGAAGGTAGGGCTTTTGCCGATAGTCATTTTGGAGGACAATCTCGTCAAATGTCCTATGACAACATTCCTACTGCAGTTTTCTCTAGTCCAGAAGCAGCTACGGTAGGTTTGACAGAGGAGGAGGCGAGAGAAAAATATGGCGATGGGGTTAAAGTCTATCGCAGCAAATTCCGCCCCATGTACTATACTCTGCCGAATATTCAGGAAAAAACTTTAATGAAGTTAATTGTAGATACTAATAGCGATAAAGTTTTAGGGGCGCACATGGTAGGAGACGATGCAGCAGAAATCATTCAGGGAGTGGCGATCGCCGTGAAAATGGGTGCTAGTAAAGCTGATTTTGATGCTACTGTCGGTATCCATCCGAGTTCTGCTGAAGAATTTGTGACTATGCGGTAGTTTAGAAGAGCGATCGCTTGGTTCTCAAATTTTAAGCGATAAACTAATCCGTTTTAACTTTTGGTTAACTTCCAAAACTTTGACTTTAACTATCTCTCCGACTTTAACAATTTGATTGGGATCGGAAACGAAGCGATCGCTCATTTGGGAAATATGGATTAAGCCATCTTGGTGTACGCCAACATCTACAAACGCGCCAAAGTTAACTACGTTAGTCACCACTCCTTCTAAAATCATCCCTTCCGCCAAATCTTCAATCTCATTAATTCCCTCGGCAAAGGTGGCATATTGAAATTGTTGTCTGGGATCTCTACCTGGTTTAGCGAGTTCGGCGATCGCATCCTCAAGAGTCGGTATACCAGTATCTTCAGTAACAAACTGGTTTAAGTCTAAAGTTTTTAAGCGATCGCCTACTTGAATAATTTTTGCTAGCGGAACTTGTAAAGCAGCCGCCATGTTCTTGACTACTCCATAACTTTCTGGATGCACTGCGGTATTGTCTAGAGGATTTTCGCCATCGCGGATCCGTAAGAAACCCGCCGCTTGTTGGTAAGTTTTTTTGCCTAGCTTGGCAACCTCTAACGATTGGCGACGATTTTTAAATGCGCCTCGTTCGTTACGATAGCTAACGATGTTATTGGCGATCGCACTGGAAATTCCCGATACATAAGTCAGCAATTGGGAAGATGCAGTATTTAAATCCACTCCCACGTAGTTAACGCAGCTTTCTACAGTTTCGCTTAACTTTTGCTGGAGTAACTTTCCATCGACATCGTGCTGATACTGTCCCACGCCGATAGATTTGGGATCGATTTTTACCAGTTCTGCCAGAGGATCTTGCAATCTCCTACCGATACTAATTGCTCCTCTTACGGTAAGATCGAGTTCTGGAAATTCGCTTCTGGCTACTTCACTAGCAGAATAAATCGATGCGCCAGATTCATTGACTATTACCTTTATCGGTTTGGGATTAATTGTTTTCAAAACGTCGGCAATAAAGCGATCGGTTTCTCTAGAAGCAGTACCGTTACCGATCGCAATTAATTCGATCTTATATCTACTAATTAATTTTTTAATTATTCTCTCTGCTTCTTGTCTTTGTTTATCTCCCGAATGGGGATAAATGGTTTTATTCTCTAAAAACTTTCCCGTATCGGACAGCACCGCTACTTTACAACCAGTACGAAAACCAGGATCGATCGCCAGCGTGGGTTTTCTTCCCGCAGGTGGTGCCAGTAACAAATTACGCAGGTTAGCCTCAAAGGTTTGAATCGATTCTAAGTCGGCATAATCTTTGCGATCGCTTTTCACTTCTCTAATTAAAGCGGGTTCGAGCAACCGATTAAAGGCATCTTCTAGCATCACCCGATAAAAATCCCGTATTTCTCTTACTTTAGTTTTAATTACCTGCCGTTCTAAATAAGACATTACTTCCGACTCTTCAAAAGCAAGATCTACCTTTAAAACTCCATCTGCTTCGCCGCGATACAGTGCCAAAATATTGTGGGGTGGAATTTTATTAACGCTATAGCGATATTCTCGATACATTTCATACTTGGTGCTGCCTTCGGGATAGTCGTCTTTGATGCTAGCAGTAAAAATTCCGTTTTTTAGGAGGTATTTTCGCAAATAAGCCCTAATTTCTGCTTTTTCCGCAACAATTTCCGCTAAGATGTCTGCCGCACCATTTAATGCTTCTTCTGCCGTATTTACGCCTTGCTCTGGGTTGAGATATTTTTCTGCTTCTTTAATTAATTCTGCTTTAACTCCAGACTCATTTAGAGACTCGATCCATTCTGCCAGAGGTTCTAAACCCTTTTCTCTCGCTGCCGTCGCTTTGGTACGCCGTTTGGGTTTATAGGGTAAATAAAGATCTTCTAATTCGGTTTTACTGAGACAAGACTCAATTTTAGCCTGTAGTTCTTTAGTTAATTTGTTTTGTGAAGCGATCGCTTCAAGTATTGCTTTCTTACGCTTGGTTAATTCTTCGAGATAAGTATAGCGTTCAAAAATTTCCCGCAACCGAACTTCATCTAGGGAACCCGTACGTTCTTTGCGATAGCGAGCGATAAATGGAATCGTTCCCCCCTCCTGCCAAAGTTCTAAAGCGTTGTTAATGTTACTCGGGGGAAGTGAAAATTCCTGGGCAATAATTCGTGCGATCTTGGTCATATTACTTATCTGATATGTAAACTGTCTTCTCTGAAGGTAACACTACCGCTAGGTTTTGAAATTTCCTAGTCTCTAATTACCTGTTATTTTTAACTTCACATAAAAACAGTTTATTTGTTTACATATTTAACGTATATATATATTATTATTAAGTACCAGCGCGTTGGTACCGCTCGATTCTTGGTGAGAATGGGTGAAGGGAAATTATGGCAACACCAGCGATAAAGACTGCAGCAAAAGACGATATAGAACGAATAATCGAATCAATCTTACTTGCATTTAGTACCGACCCAGTAGTACGTTGGTTGTATCTTGCAACTTACCAATACTTCAAACATTTCCCCAATTTTGTAAGGACAATTGGCGATCGAGCATTAAAAGAAAAAACTATATACTATACTGAGGGGTATTCTGGGGCTGCTTTTTGGTATTCTCCTCAGAGTAAGCCTGACGATAATGCATTAGCTGCATTGTTACAGCAAACAATATCTCAATAGCAGCAAGAAGAAGTGTTTGCAGTTTTTGAGCAGTTAGACAATTACCATCCCCATGAGCCTTATTGGTACTTAGCGATACTGGGTGTAGAAACGACTCAACAAAAAAAAGGATACGGTTCGAGGTTGATTGAGCATATCCTGAAAAAATGCGATCGCAATAATACAATCGCTTATCTCGAATCTTCTAATCTGAAAAATATTCCATTCTACGAGCGGCATGGGTTTGAGGCAATTGGTAAAATTCAAGCTGGAAAGTCACCAACTATTTTTCCCATGCTACGCTATCCACGCTAACTAAAATCCTACTCAACAGACGAACGGTTAGATAAGCATCATGGAATTTTTAATACAGTGAACTAGAGAGCAAAGTTTCTCTAAAATCATTACAATTACTACACAATTCTCGTTGAGATTACTTTATCAACTGCTCGATCGCCCTAACATCTAATTCTTCTACATTATTAAATACCCGAGTAGCACCAGCTGCTAATAGCTTATCTGTATAGCTCGCCTTTTTGCTCTGGGTTGATTGGACGTGAGGCGGTAAGATACCAACTCCGATCCATTGAAGTTGGGTGTTGACTTCTCTAGCGCGAACTATAGTATACATATCCGCTACCGTATCGCCGAGATAAAATACGGAACAGTTAGAATTAGGGGCGATTTGGGCAACTGTAGCAAATAAGCCTGTAGGATCGGGTTTGCCTGGAGCATCTTCCATGGCAATTAAAACTGGATCGGTTAAACCCAAACGCTGCTTGAGGACATATTCTGCCGAACCTCTAGTGGCACCGCTAAAAAAACCCCAACCGATTTGGCGCTCGCTCAATCGCCTCAGGTAATCCACCGATACTAACAAGGGTTCTTGGGTAATATAACCATCAAAATGCTTTGAATTTTTACCGCGATAGCGTCCCTGAAAAAAATCGACAATTGCTGAATAATTGAGATTTAAATCGCTTCTCGATTTACCCAAACCTTCAAAATAGCGATAAATTAGTTCTTGAGAGGCTTTCCAGTCATTATTCCAAATCCCTTCTGATTTTAATACGTCAATGTCATCTAAAGTGGGTCGCCAAGCGCTGTCAGTAAAATACTCTACCGTATCGGCGATCGCTCTACGATAGGAATTACTGACATCTCTAATTACACCATCAATATCAAAGATTACTATTGCGGTTAATTTGTCTGTTTTCATGAGGTAAGATAAAAGATGGAATATTATCGCACACCGCATGGCTTCAGGGAAAGCAATTGGCGATCGCGATTTGAAACATAAATTTATTGATTTAGAGTTAAATTTGGAGGCGTAATTGGAGTCAAGATTTACCTTAAAAGTTCTTTGGTTAGATAAAGATGTTGCCATTGCAGTAGACCAAGTAGTAGGTAAAGGCACCAGTCCTTTAACTGCTTACTTTTTCTGGCCGCGCAATGATGCATGGCAACAACTAAAAGACGAATTAGAAGCAAAGCATTGGATTGAAGAAGCAGAACGAATTCAAATCCTCAACAAAGCTACAGAGGTAATTAATTTTTGGCAAGAGCGGGGTAAAACCACACCCATGTCTCAAGCACAGACTAAGTTTCCCGATGTCGTATTTAGTGGAACTAATTAGTGTTACGGCAAAGTAACTTAATTAAAATTTTTAGTTAGAAGAAAGTAAGGAAAATAGGACAGATTAACATTAATTTGAGATCTGCCCTATTTTTTTTAGCAACTATTGAACCATACCTCCCGCTGCCTGAAAGCGCGCTCGCGCTCTTCTTAAAGCTCTCTCAGCTTGTAGTTTAGCAGCGCGATCGTCGCTACTACTTAATTCTTGTGCTTTAGACTGAGCCTGTTGGTACTCGTTACGGGCGGCTTCTTTATCGATGTTCTCTCCCATTTCCGCACCGTTAACCAAAACTTTGATGCGATCGTTATCTACTTCAGCGAAACCTCCCGTCAGGGCAATATTGCTCCACTCTTTAGTAGGACGCACTCGCATTACACCAATATCTAAAGCAGTTAACAGAGGCGCGTGACCCGATAAAATTCCTAATTGTCCAGTAGTACTAGGTAAAACAATTTCTTCAACTGTATCGTCCCAGACTATTTTATCTGGGGTAATGACTTTCAAACTTAATGCCATTTGTTTTGTTGTTACTCAATCAATTTATAGTAAAACCCTGTGAGGTTTCCAGTTATCGGTTAGTGAAATCCAATTATTTTAAGTAAAACGGAGTAGGCGTTCACTGAGAACGCCTACAACAACTTTCTATGCCTCAGCTTTAAGTTTTTCAGCTTTAGCTTTAGCTTCGTCGATATTGCCTACTAGATAAAAGGCTTGCTCTGGCAAATCGTCTAATTCGCCGCTGAGAATCGCTTCAAAGCCAGCAATTGTCTCTTCTAAAGTTACATACTTACCTGGTAAACCGGTAAATACTTCGGCAACAAAGAAAGGTTGAGATAAGAAACGCTCGATTTTGCGGGCGCGGTCTACCGTAAGACGGTCGTCTTCAGAAAGTTCGTCTAGACCCAAAATAGCAATAATGTCTTGCAGTTCTTTATAACGTTGTAAAGTAGACTGCACTGCACGAGCGGTATCGTAGTGCTTACCGCCAACAATATTGGGCTGCAACATCGTGCTAGTAGAACCCAAGGGGTCTACCGCCGGATAAATTCCTTTAGAAGCCAAAGCACGAGATAGTACGGTGGTTCCGTCTAAGTGAGCAAAAGTAGTCGCGGGAGCGGGGTCGGTCAAGTCATCGGCAGGAACGTAAACTGCTTGAATCGAGGTAATCGAACCTTCCTTAGTAGAGGTAATGCGTTCTTGCAAGTCTCCTACGTCAGTACCTAAAGTAGGTTGATATCCTACAGCAGATGGCATCCTACCTAAGAGAGCCGATACCTCAGAACCGGCTTGTACGAAGCGGAAAATGTTATCGATAAACAACAAAACATCTTGTTTGTTGACATCGCGGAAGTATTCAGCCATCGTCAGTGCCGATAGACCGACGCGCATTCTCGCTCCAGGTGGTTCGTTCATCTGACCGTATACCAAGGCAATTTTCGATTTTTCAGGGTTTTCGGTATCGATGACGTTCGACTCAATCATCTCGTTGTAGAGGTCGTTTCCTTCACGAGTGCGTTCCCCTACGCCGCCGAATACCGATACACCACCGTGCTGAATAGCGATGTTATTGATCAATTCCATCATAATGACGGTTTTACCAACACCAGCACCACCAAATAGACCAATTTTACCGCCTTGACGATAGGGAGTTAACAGATCGACAACTTTAACTCCAGTCTCAAATACTTTGGGTTTGGTTTCCAGTTCGGTCAGTTTGGGAGCGGGACGGTGAATGGGTGAAGTCTCATCGGTTTTAACTTCACCCGCATTGTCAACGGGTTCGCCGAGAACGTTAAAGATTCTACCGAGGGTGGCTTTACCGACGGGAACGCTAATGGGTGCGCCAGTATCGTTAATCTCCATTCCTCTGACCAAGCCATCAGTACCGCTCATCGCCACGGCTCGAACTTGGTTGTCTCCTAATAGCTGCTGTACTTCGCAGGTAACAGCAACATCTTGCCCTGCGGGATTTTTACCTTCTACACGCAAGGCATTGTAAATTCGAGGCATTTTGCCGCTAGAAAATTCGGCATCGACAACGGGTCCAATGATCTGAATAATTTTACCAATGTTTGTTTTATCTGTTGTGGCTACCATGCTTAAATTTACTCGGTGGTTAGCTGTTTTTATTTATATTTGGCAGGGAAAATCTTATTTAAGTGTAAAATTTTGCCATCTTTTAGATTATCATTTAATCTTGCCATCTGCTATATTGATATTTCTTCGATCGCCGCTAGGGAAGTTAACTCAGAGTCCCTATTCTGGATGCGATCGCTCGCTACCAGTTTTTGGTAGTAGGGACAGTTGCTCTGACAGTCGGCACGATGGGGAAAATCGATGCCTTCTGCTCGATTGCGTTGGAGGTAATCTTGGAGATTACTCAGCAAGTAGGTTAAATCTCGTTTGGTTTGCTGGTGGCGATCGCAATCGTAACTAAAGGTTTGATTTCTAGGAGTGCCGTTGACAAACCAATAGGTCATCGAAATCTGTTCGGGTAAATAGTTGGAAGTTTCTGCTAAAACGTAAAGATAAAGCCGAGTTTGCCAGTTATTTGCTAGAAGTTGGGGTTTAGCTGGCTGACGATAGGTTTTCCAATCTAAAATTCTGGCTCGTCCGGGTTCGGCAATTAACAAGTCGTAAATTACCGTCAAGAGAAAATTATTCCAGCCTAGAGTGCGGCAGTGTTCTGCCTCGCGCCAACTATCTCCTAAGTCGCCTAAAAGTTCTGAGACGGTGGCGATCGCAGTTTCTAAAGAATCATCCAATAAAGGAGCAATGGGTAAACCTAGTTCTCTTTGCTGCATCAGCAGGTGAAAGCGACTACCCCAAGCTATGTTTTGTTGCGTTTGAGTATTGGGCAGGGAACTCAACTGTTCTAAATAAACCTGTTGAAACTTGGGCGGACAAATCTCTAACAAGTTTAAATGCGCTTGGGATAGGCGAACTAAAGAAGATGTTTCGGTCATACTCAATCTCAAAAATTACTTAGCCAGGACTTACGCACTTCAGCATTGTAAACCTTGATTTACCGTTGAGAACTCATTGGTCAAATGATGAATGGTAAGGCTGAAATGACAATATATCAAAATTTAGCTCATTTTAAGTCTCTCATTACTTGTCCAATTGGTATAACAAGAAAAAGGCATGAACTTTGCCTGATTCCGATGCTTCTGGATTATTTAAGCCGATATTAACCAAGTTGTTCACTCTAGAAAAACATTGAACTACTCCCGCTGTCGTTTTAGATCCTTTGATAGCTCCTCTGCTGCCTGCTCTGCTGCATCTACAAAAGGGCGCAGAATCAAATCCACCTCAGAGGTTTGTAGTGCTGCATCTTCGCGATTTTGATGTATGGTGACTGCTAGTTTACCCTTATAGCCGTAGTGCTGGAGAGCATGTAACAGGGTTAGGTTAACCTCAAGCCCTGGGATACTGCTGACTACCCACTTAACCGTGTTGAGGGGAAGGTGGCTAGGGTACTCTGGATCTTCTGCATCACCGTAGTGGACTGAGAACCCCTGTCGCCGCCAACGCCTCACGTTTTCAGGGTCAAAGTCCACACCATGAACAATTAGTCCTTTGCTGCTTAAGCTATTCACCAACCAGCCACCATAGCGACCTAAGCCATAGACAATCACATCAGCTCCCGTAGCATCGAAGTTGGTATCTCCTGCTTCTTCTCGGTGGGGCATTCTACGTTCAAAGATACTTAACATGGGTGATAGCTGTTCATAAAGCAGATGGGAATACAAGATCATGTAAGTAGATATGCCTATGGTAATCAAACCCACTAATGTGATCAGCCCTACAGTTTCTTCATCAATATGACCCAGGCTTAGTCCAAGTGCTGCGAGAATCAGGGAAAATTCGCTAATTTGGGCTACCGTCAACCCGGAAAGCAGACTAGTACGCTTGCGATAGCCCATGTAGCCCATGATAGTCATGACAATGGTGGGGTTGCCAATCAGCACGAACAGTGACAACATCAGGGCAGGCACAATCTGCGCCCCCAGCAGATGCAAGTCCAAGTGAGCACCCAGATTAACAAAAAAGAACAGCAGCAGAAAGTCTCGAATACTGACTAATCGTGACCCGATCGCATCTCGATAGCGTGTAGAAGCTATAGAAATACCCGCCAGAAACGCCCCTACTTCGCTGCTGAAGCCCAAAATTTCACTCAGAGCAGAAAGAGTCACAGCCCAAGCAATCGCAAAGATTAGCAACAATTCCAGCGATCGCGCCAAATGGTTGAGTAACTTCGGCAGCACAAAGATCATCATGCCTCCTACCCCTAGAAGCAATAGTCCCCCCTTCAGCAACAGTTGCAGCAGGGTCATCCCTGGAGAAAGATCGGCTTCACCACCCAAAGCCGACAGACTAATCATGACCAGCACCACGACCAGATCTTGCACAATCAGAAAGCCTAGCGCAATACGACCGTGTAGAGAATCAATCTCTCGCTTATCCGAGAGGAGTTTGACAACAATTATCGTGCTGGAAAAGGTCAAGGCGACGGCAATATACACTGCTGTTAGGGGAGCAAACCCCAGCAGAAGGGAAATCAAAAAACCCACAATTGAGGTGAAGGCTACTTGTCCCAGCCCCGTCGCTAGTGCCACCGATCCCATGCTCTGAATCAGATGTAGGTCAAGCTTCAGCCCCACCACAAACAGCAGTAGGGCAATGCCCAACTCGGCAAGCAGTTCCATTTCTTCACTGGGGATAACCCAGCTGAAGGCTGAAGGTCCAACCAGAATGCCCACTGCAATGAACGCTACAATCAACGGCTGACGCAGCCCTAAACCAATTGCTCCGATTATAGCGGAAATCATTAAGACAAAAGCTGTTTCATAGAAGGGGTTAGTGAGTAGTTCCATCATTGAATCATTCGCGGAGCAGTCGATTTTCGCTAAGGCTACTAATCCATAATAGTTCAAAGCTGTAAGACTTCCCTTCGTCTATCGTCCCATCGGATTTATCTAGATTATCGATCCAGCACTTGAAGATAGTCACTATTGGGGTAATGTCACACCGAATCTTCACGCTATTGTCATTTGGATTGGGGACGAGAGAGATTTGGGTAAAGGTTATCGTACGAAAATGATGCAGCTCGCACTTAAGCGATGTTTAAGAGAGCCGCTGGTGACGGCGGTACTTGTCGATCCACTTGCCAACAATACCTGCGCCCACCGTTTTTACGAACGTCTCGGCTTCCAATTTGTCGAGCAGCAGCGGTTTGGTAAAGATGAGTACTTTGTTTATCGCTTGAAGCGACCGGATTGGGAAACTAAAGGTGCGATCGCTCTGAGCGTCGATCGGGATGAAAACATTACACTTTAATTTCCAATTTTATAATTATTAAATAACGCTTTGAGCCAGACAAAATGACTTACACCATCGATATCAGAGCCTTTACTGATGCTATAAGCGATCGCGCCTTAGAGCAGTTATGTCGTGAAAATCCCGATTTAAGGTTTGAAACCGATGCTCATGGAAAACTAATCGTTATGTCCCCTACAGGAAGCGAAAGCGGAAAACGCAATGGAGATTTATTTGGACAAATTTGGTACTGGAATCGTCAGACTAAGCTGGGAGTTGTCTTTGATTCTTCGACGGGTTTTAAATTATCCAATGGCGCGATTCGTTCCCCCGATGTAAGTTGGATTACGAGCGATCGCTGGAACAGCTTAAGCGACAAACAAAAACGAGGTTTTGCACCTATCGACCCCGATTTTGCGATCGAACTAATCTCACCGACTGACGATTTGTCAACCACGCAGCAAAAGATGAAGGAATATATAAGTTGCGGTGTAAAACTCGGTTGGTTGATTAACCCCGATGCAAGAGAAGTCGAAATTTATCGTCAGGGTCGCGAAGGAGAAATAATTAATAATGCTGATAGTTTATCTGGGGAAGAGTTATTGCCAGGATTAATTGTAGATTTAGCTGACATTTTCTAGATATGACATGACTAAATTTAACGGTCGTGTTCAGCAGCAGATAGCAACTTTATTTTCGTGCCCGGAGCTCGATGTTATCCGCTGCAATACCTTTGTCATACGGCATCCATTACATCTTTAAACTCCTGCTTGCTAAGCACTTTTGGGGAAACTATGGGAGCACCAGATTCTGGAGCAAAGAAGGGAGTACGTTTATAACTACCATCAAGACGTGCTTTAAGTATCATGCCAATCACGCGCAAGGTGCCAGATAAAACTCCCGTCGGTTTTGGCTTATCTTCTCCAATCGCATATTTGGTATTTACTTGCATACGTATAGCGCCAAACACTTTGTCTAGTGAATTTCGATCTGAACTCAAGCAATTATGGATTAAACCAATAAAGGATATATTGGGATCTGGAGGTGTATTACCGATTGGTGTATTACAACAAGCGGCATACCATCGCAGTAACCCCGTAGTCGTAAGGCGCATACAAGCTAGGTTCTCGATTCCTTGGGAAAAGGTGACATTATTAGGGATGGTTTGAATGATGCTAGTACCGCCCATTTTATCGAGGATCTCATTTTCTCGTTTCAGAAAACGGGCGAATGCTTGGCAATCTGCACAGTAGCATACACACCTATTTACATTTTTAGTGCGCATGACTTTGCCATTGAGCTTACCACAATTACAACGAATTAAATGAGTCATAGTTATTGTTCCTCTTCATGAAAAATTTGTTATTGCTTGAAGTATAAGGTTCCAGATGAGCGGCTCGAACCCATGCTCCGTTCTTATTCCGCTCCATCTAGGTTGTTATGCAGCGGCATCGATTCGATAGAGCTCCATCTCTGTTTCATGGAATATCGTTGTTCCTTGATGTTGCATACCTATCTTCTCAAGAACTCTAACTGAAGCTGTGTTTGCCCGTTCAACAATACCAAAAACGTATGGAAGATTAAATCGCTCAAATCCACATTTAATTGACGCTGATGCAGCTTCGGTCGCTAAGCCCTGTCGCCAATACCTTGAATCGAGCCGATAGCCAAGTTCTTTTTCGTCCTTGCCATCGATTTGCTCTACTGCTATTCCGCAATACCCAAGCAACTGTTTGCTATCTTTGAGAATAACAGCCCATTTTCCAAAGCCAAACTGGTTGTAGCAGGCGATAAAACCTTCTATCCTTTCCTGTACCTGCTTAACTGAGTTAACCCCAGTTGGAGAGAATTGCATAACTTTAGGATCTGCAAATATTGGTGCAAGTTCTTGGAGATCTTCCCGCTGAAATTCTCGAAGAATAAGCCGCTCTGTTTCTATTCGCATGATGTGTAGCTCCTTACTCAGTCGAAGTTAAGCTATGAAAAACAATGCCTATGAAATCAACTTTGTTTCTAGCAGAGAGCCTAGAAATAGGACAGACTAATAACCATAGAGTGAAAGTAGCAGCTTGATAAATAAAAAGTTGCCCTGCAACAAATGTTGTGGCCGTATTTTGTGAGTGCTTTGCTGAAAGCTTTCCCAATTCAAGATATTTCGTTCCCGAATCAAAATATTTTTCAGAATTGAAAAGACCATAAATGCTTCTAATTAATTGTATATTTAGCTGATATTCTCTAGGTAGAATGCGACTTCATTTTTACGACTAAGTTTACCAGACATAGATAAAATATTTACCAAGTATTTCTTCACTCACCAGTCAGGTGCAGTAAAAGTGTAAGCCTGTGCCGGATTAATCAAGGGTCTGTATTTTTAACACGCATGCTTGCGTCCTCAGTGAAATTGACTCCCGCCGATTGAGGAGAATGTCCTTCTCCAATACAATATCGTGCCTCAAACAATAAATTTGCGTAGTAATCTCGAATGAGTTGGAGCATTTGAAGCAATAAGGCACCAGATATTGTTTTACCTAAATGTGTTTTTGGAGGGTTTAAGACAGTAATCTCATACTTTGCTTCATGAATTCCCACTGGACTCCATCTTTTGAATTTTTCTCGCAAAAGTTCCAGTGAAAGGACCAAAGTACCATCACCTATCTTTAGCTTCTTTTTTGGAAATTATTTCAAAGCCAGAAAACAGTTCTTCACATCCTTTAAGCTGTCCCCAGTCAACAAGTATTAAGTATTCATTATCAGTCGGATGAGGTATCGGCTGAGACCAGCTGCCCGAAAAATTTTTACGTTCCTCAATTCTTTTAATAAGAGATTGCGCTATATGCAAGTCTTGAATAACAGCGTAGCCTTTAAGATTATCCATAAGCTCTATATATATCGATCGATAAAACTTTAATTATGGGATTTTGACGATGAGTTTTTTGTTTATTACCTAAACCAAGGATATTGGGATAATGTTTGCTCCTAAACGCTCCTCAATGCCACAATTGGATCTAACTTAGCTGCTGTTCTGGCGGGAAAAACACCAAAAAATAGACCGATACCGCCAGATACCCCAATGGCAAGAACGATCGCGACAGGAGATACCGTAGCAGAGAGAGGAGAAACGGCGCCGACGATTAAAATACCGCTCACGCCAATAATCGTGCCGACGATGCCGCCTGCTGCGGAGAGAATAGTCGCTTCGATGAGAAATTGGGTTAAAATATCGCCTTCTTTAGCACCGATCGCCTTACGCAAGCCAATTTCCTGGGTGCGTTCGGTAACGGCTACTAGCATGATGTTCATTACTCCTATGCCGCCGACTAATAGGGAAATTCCCGCGATCGCCGCGAGTAAAATCGTCAAGGCATTGGTAATCGTACCGACGACTTCTAAAATATCTTTTTGAGTCCGGACGCTGAAATCGTCTTCACCGCTAATTTGATGGCGCAGACGCAGTAAATTTTCAATTTGGAATTTAGCAGCGCGAATACTCTGCTCGTTTTTAGCCGTAATGGAAATAAAGGTCAGCTGCGTACCGTAAGGAGAGGTTTCCCCGACAATTTGACTTGCCATCGTGCTGAGGGGAATATAAACATTGCGGTCTTGGTTGTCTCCTAAAAAAGCACCCTTGGCTTCTAACACGCCAATAATCTTAAAGCTGATGTTTTTAATCCGAATCGATTTGCCTAAAGGACTTTGTTGGGGAAAAAATTTATCGGCAATTTCCGAACCCAAAACTACCACTCGACCGTTGCGTTTGAGGTCGCTATCGCTAATAAATCTACCTTCAGCGAGTTCGAAACTTCTGACAGATAAATATTCTGGAGTCGTACCGATAACCGATTCTTTAGCGTTGCGATTGCGATAAGTAATTAACTGATTGCCACTGATTTGCGGGGCGACTTTACTTACCGTCGGTACCTGTTCGTCAATGGCGATCGCATCCTCCCAGACTAAAGTTTTTGGCAGATTGAAACTGGTTCGCCTTTCGTCCTCTGCACCAGGTACGACAAAAATCGTGTTAGGACCTAAAGACTCGAACTGCTCCGAGGCTAATTGTTGCGTACCTTCTCCAACCCCCACCATGGCAATTACCGAAGCATTACCAATTACAATTCCCAACATAGTTAGAGTACTACGCATTTTATTGGCGAACAAAGTTGAAGTCGCCATTTTAAAGGTTTCTGTTAGATTCATTGATAAAATATAAAAATTAATTTTCGACTATCGATCGCTTCTATTAAGCTTTAGCTACTAATTATCTTCGTTGTCCTCTCGTTCTTCTGGTAGGTCGATAAATACGCGATCGCCGGCAGCTAATCCCTCTAAAACCTGAGTTTTGTCCTCAATTGTCAGTCCAATTTTGACAGGTTTAAATTCTGGTTCGTCGTTGGCGTTGAGAATCATCACTCCCGTTTCTCCCTCCTGAGTAACAATCGCCACTGTGGGAACTACTAAAGTATCGTTTAATTCTTGCCCGAGAAAAATCGCATCCACATTCATCTTCGAGCGCAACTTGTCTTGATCCGTTAGCAAACGAATTTTAACTTCAAAAGAAGTCACATTATCTTCGATAACTGCTTCAGGAGCAATTCGCTCTACTTCACCAAAAAACACCTCATCTGGATAGGCATCAGCAATAATTCTAACTTTTTGCCCTGGTTTTAACTGTCCCACATCTAGTTCGGGAACTTTTGCCACTACCTCTAACCCCTGTGCTAACGCCAAAATTGAAGTAGCAGAAGCTGAGGCGGTAGTAGATGCTGAAGTAGAAGGAGTGACAAACGATCCTTCAAAGGCATATCTTTGAGTGACAATGCCATCGAAAGGTGCTTTAATGATGGTGTCGGCATATTGAATTTGGCTTCTTTCTAAAGCCGCCTGGGAAATCTCGCTGCTAGCCTCTAAAGCTGCGATTTCATCATCGGCGGTTTGCTGTCTTTGTTCTAAAGCAGTTCTGGCTTCGTTTACTTCGGCTTCTAGCTGTCCGATTTCCGAACTGCCAGTTATTTCTAACT
Source organism: Myxosarcina sp. GI1(2024) (assembly GCF_053543375.1). Classification (NCBI taxonomy): domain Bacteria; kingdom Bacillati; phylum Cyanobacteriota; class Cyanophyceae; order Pleurocapsales; family Pleurocapsaceae; genus Myxosarcina; species Myxosarcina sp. GI1(2024). Next base: position 51,436 of record NZ_JBKGTY010000012.1, read on the forward strand.
GTTGTAATCTTTGCTTTAATTCATTAATATTCGCTAGAGCATTTTGATAGTCGTTAAAAGCTTCGTCATAGGTATCTTCAGAAATTGCGCCCTCGTCTAAAAGATATTGATTGCGTCTTTTACGCTCTTCTACTAATTGAAGTCGGGACTCGGCGGCATCAAGTTGCGCTTTAGTTTGTTCGATATCTCTAGGAATTCTCGCTTTGGCTTGCTGCAAACGTGCCTCTGCTTGCTCCAGTCTGGCTTGCGCTTGAGCGATTTCAGCTTCGATCTTGGCTCTACCTTCAGCTAAGTTAGCGCGACTTTGCCTGAGTTCGGCTTCAGCCCGAACCGTCTCTACTTGCTGTTCGGAGTTTTCCATAATTGCTAGAGTTTGTCCGGCAGAGACGCGGTCGCCCTGTTCTACCAGCAATTTTACTAAACGTCCTGGCTCTTTGGGGCTGATATTCACGCTTTTAACTGGCTCGACTCTACCACTGGCTTCAATTTCTACACTTAAATCTTGCTGAGTTGCGGCTACGGTTAGAGCTTCTAGATCGGGCTTGGAGCGATTTTGTAAGATACCGTAAGTGGTTCCTCCGACTAAAACTAAACCAGCAGTTGTCAAACCCAACAACCAAGGTAAGGGATGTTTTACTTTGCCGATAACAGGAATTTCCATTGTTAGCTTGATAAAAATAAAATAAGATTTGGGATTAATCGCAAAAGTTCTGAAGCTAAGGCAAGCTAGCTTTTTCAGCGCGAGTCAGAGATTACTCCGCGCCCTCGACGGAGCCTATCTTGACGGACATTCCCGTATCGGAGGAAACCTCTGACCGTTGGTCAAAAATTTAATAATAAAAAAATAAACAAATGCCCAATTTATGCTCTCGAGTTCGCTCAAATTAAGCTTTGACAAACTAAGTTAACTTTACATATGTACATATATACATATGCTAACTTAAATAAAAACTTAATAGAGTGAAATTCGCAAATAGTCGTGTTATGACCGGTCAACTAAAAATTTATACGTTTAAATCAGGGAAAAATGCACTTAAGATTGAAAATAATTAATCTAACTAACGATCGCGTGCCTTAATTTCGGCATCTCCTGTCAGTTAGAGATACTAATGTTTTAAGTCTGCGTTCTTGAAAGTACGCTCGCTAAGAACGCTCATTATATATATATTGGTTAGAAAGTTAAAACGACTATCTTAAAACAACATGCTCGAAGCGATTATGATTAAGGTCGCAAGAGCCAAACTTTATTCAATTGCAATTGAGGCGAAATCGTGCCGAAACTTAACTGGTTCATATCATTAATAGCCTGTGCTGGTATTTCAAGTATTGCTCTTCCAGTTAGAGGGCAAGCCGTGCTGCCCTATGTACCTAAATTAAATTCTGAAAAGCTAGAGTTGCAGGGGTTGCAGCTGTTACAAGATGTGGTTCAACTAATCAGATTTCAACAATACGAACTAGCAGTACCCAGAGCAGAATTAGCTGCTCAATTGGCTCCTAATAATCATGAAGTTTGGTTCATTCTAGGCAGTTTATACTTACAGCAAGATAACCTCGATCGCGGTATTGAAGTTTTACAAAAAGCTGAATCTCTAGCACCAGAGCAGGAAGGAATCTTGTTTAGTTTGGGTAATGCTTATTTTCAAAAAGGGAATTATCAAGCAGCCAAAGAAAAACTAGAATCGGGACTAGAAATTAACGATGAGTCACCTGAAGCCTTATTCGATTTAGGCAATACCTATTTTAAGTTAGAACAACCAGAAAAAGCGATCGCTTTTTACGAACGGGCTTTTGCTCTAGAAGAGAGTTTTTGGCCTGCTTTGAACAACGTGGGTTTGGTAGAGTACGAGCAAGGAAAAACCGAAGCGGCAATCGATAAATGGCAGAGGGTTTTAGAGGTAGATAGCGAACAAGCAGAACCTCGCCTGGCTTTGGCAGTAGCTTACTATGCCAGAGGTGAAGAAGAAAAAGGTATCGAATTAGCCGAAGCAGCTTTGGCTTTAGACGAACGTTATGCAGATATCCAATTTTTAAGAGATAATCTTTGGGGCGATCGCTTGATTGAAGACACGCGAAAATTATTAAATACGCCCCGAATACAGGCTATCGTAGTTCGCAGTCGCCAAAATCCCAACTCAGAACCTACTTTTACTCCTTAAAAAAAGTAAGAGCTAAATTATCTCGATTGTCTACTTCCTACCTCCCGTCGATTTTTGGTTCCGAGCTCTAACTCAAATAAACTATAACTCCCGAACTGACAACCATTTGCCGAGTGCTGTTTACTAAATAGAATGCCTGCCAAAATAGTAGAAATCCTCTCTGCTGAAGAAATTCGCCGTACTTTAACTCGTATGGCTTCTCAAATAGCCGAAAAAACTGGAGATCTGTCTAAAGTAATTTTAATTGGGATCTACACCAGAGGTGTGCCTTTAGCTCATTTGTTGGCACGACAAATCGAAATGTTAGAAGATTTGCCGATTGCAGTTGGAGCAATTGATATTACTTTTTACCGCGACGACCTCGATCGGATTGGGACTCGTACTCCGGAAAGAACCAAAATTCCTGTCGATCTGACGGGTAAAACAGTAATTTTAGTCGATGATGTAATTTTCAAAGGTCGTACTATTCGTGCCGCACTTAATGCCGTTACTGAATATGGTAGACCAGAATCAATTCGCTTGGCGGTGTTGGTAGATCGCGGACATCGAGAGGTACCCATTCACCCCGATTTTACAGGTAAAAAACTACCTACTGCCTCTGAAGAAAAAGTTAAAGTCTATCTTAAAGATACTGATGGCAAAGATGGAGTCGAACTAATTAGAAATTAATTTTTTGTTGATGGTTAATAGTTAATAGTTGATTGACTACAGGTAATTAACAAGTTTAAATATGCTGTAAAAAGCTGCGAACTTAGAATAAATAGGCTATATTGGCATTAAATTATCAATATTAGGTAAAACCGCTTAAATATAACGCCGATAAACTATTTTTTAGCTACGAGCGCCAAGTCGTGAAAATACACTTCTATTTATTCTATTTATGTTTAATAATTAATTTTTCCCTGACTAAGCTTACTTGTCTTTGCTTGCTGTTCTCAGTTCGCTGACATGAGCTATAGTTTGAGAATCGCCGATATTCCTGTAGGCGAACGTCCTCGTGAAAGATTACTGGCTTTGGGAGCGAGACATTTAGCCACTGCCGAATTAATTGCAATTTTACTGGCAACGGGTCAAGGTAAAGGAAAGCTATCGGCGATCGGTTTAGCACAATATATTCTCAAACAGTTGGAGGCAGACAAACGTTCTTCTCTCGAAGTACTGCGTGATATCAACCCTCAAGAGTTGATGGAAATTCCCGGCATCGGACCTGCCAAAGCCGCAACTATAGTAGCCGCTGTAGAACTAGGCAAACGAACTTTTCAATTTAGACCCAACGAAAGAGTTTTGGTAGATAATTGTGCGGCAGCAGCAGCAGCATTAAGTCAAGATTTGATGTGGCAAGATCGCGAAAAGTTTGCCGTACTGCTGTTAGATGTCAAAAATCGGTTGATGGCTAGCAAAACTATCACCATTGGTACGGCTACAGAAACTTTGGTGCATCCCCGCGAAGTATTTCGGGAAGTGGTACGCCAAGGTGCGACTAAATTAATTGTCGCTCACAATCACCCTTCGGGAAATCTCGAACCGTCTGAGGCGGACATCGATTTAACCGAACAATTACTAAAAGCTGCAGACTGTCTGGCGATTCCCTTACTAGATCATTTAATTTTAGGTAATGGTGATTACCAGAGTCTCAGACAACAAACAGATTTATGGATTCGCTATCCTCAAGAAGATTGAGATTCTAAAGTGATTACGGTTAATTCTGGAGGACAAAAAATTCGACCGGGAGCGTAAGTACCCAAACCCCGATTGACATAAAGCTGGTTTCTGCGGATCTGATGCCAACCTTTGTTACTAATCAGAGATCGAAGCTGCCGTGCTAGCCTGACAATTTGACGAGGATCGTCAGTGACAAAATCTCCTGTTATTACTACCAAGTCGGGATTTTCCCAATTGCTTAGGGCGATCGCTCGTGCTAATAGTTCTTCAGACAAGTGAACGCTATCATAATGCAAGTCTGATAGCTGCAGGATTTTGGTTCTTAGGTATGAAGCAGGAAGATTAGCGATCCCGATCGCTATACGTTCGACCTCGAGCGGTTCGCTAATTACTAAAGCCATATTCGAGTTATTGTTGTTAGATTATTTAACGAGCAAAAGCTTTCTTATTCTAACTGCAGACTTAAAATTTTATTGCAAAGCAGTATCCAGTAGCTGAGAAAAATATAAACTCACATCAGAAGAATACATACACGATTAGAAAACTTAAAAATATTTATTTATGGCTTATTACTGGTTTAAAGCATTTCATCTTGTGGGAATCGTAGCTTGGTTCGCAGGATTATTTTATTTAGTGCGCCTGTTTGTCTATCATGCCGAAGCAGAACAGAAAAGCGAGCCCGCAAGAAGTATTTTAAAAAAACAATATGAGTTGATGGAAAAACGCCTCTACAGCATCATTACTACTCCTGGGATGATTTTGACTGTAGTAATGGCAGGGGGGCTGATATATACAGAACCAGAAGTGCTTAAATCTGGCTGGCTACACGCCAAGTTAGGTTTAGTTCTATTGCTCATTGGCTATCATCACTACTGTCGTCGTATTATGAAAAAGCTGGCTAATAACGAATGTCAGTGGACGGGACAGCAGTTTCGAGCCTTAAATGAAGCTCCGTCAATTTTTCTGGTGCTCATCGTTCTTCTCGCGGTATTTAAAAACAGTTTGCCGTTAGATTTAACTACCTGGCTGATAGCAGGCTTAGTATTAACAATGGTAGTAACCATCCAGCTTTACGCCAAAAAACGTCGCCAAGACAGAGAGCGGCTCGAGCAACAACCTGAACTAGCTTCTAGTTCGGTGGGCAAATAAATTTAATGTATTTAAAAAATCTGCGTCTGCGGTCGTTTCGTAATTACGACGATCGCCAGATTAATTTTACGGCACAAAAAACAATTATCGTTGGCAACAACGCTCAGGGAAAGTCTAACTTATTAGAGGCAGTAGAATTACTGGCAACTTTAAAAAGCCATCGAACCAGTCGCGATCGCGAATTAATTTTGGAAAATAGTTTAGTCGGGCAAATCGAAGCAACTTTAGAACGTGCTTACGGAACGACAGAACTCAGCATTACATTGCGTCGCCAAGGAAGAAGAACGGTCGCTCTTAACCGAGAAGGGTTACGCCGCCAGCTAGACTTTTTAGGAGTACTCAATGCCGTACAGTTTTCTAGTTTGGACTTAGATCTGGTTCGCGGTGCGCCAGATGCTCGCCGTAATTGGGTCGATAGCCTGTTAATTCAACTAGAACCCGTATATGCTCATATCTTACAGCAATATAACAAGATCTTACGTCAGCGTAATGCTTTGCTCAAAAAAATTCGTACTCTAGCTCGAGAACACCCCGATACAGAACCAACCGCGATTGGCGATCTCTACAGTCGTCAACTACAACTATGGGACGAACAACTGGCTGCAGCCGGCTCGAGAGTAACTAGAAGACGCGCTAGAGTTTTAGCCAGACTAACTCCCATCGCTCAAGCCTGGCACGACCGCATCAGCAGCAAAACCGAGCAGCTCGAAATAAATTATTTACCCAATGTGGAATGGACCGAAGACGATCCCGAACGGGTACAGCGAGCTTTTTTAGCTAAAATAGCGCAGCGTCGTAATGTCGAACAATATCAGGGAAAAACCGTCGTCGGACCCCATCGAGATGAAGTTGAATTCACTATCGATCGCTCGCCAGCTAGATACTATGGTTCCCAAGGACAGCAGCGCACTCTGGTTTTAGCCTTAAAGCTGGCAGAATTGAAATTAATTGAAGAGGTAATAGGAGAACCACCCTTATTATTACTTGACGATGTTTTAGCAGAACTCGACCCCAATCGGCAAAACCAGCTTTTAGCCGCAATTGGCGATCGCTTTCAAACTTTGATTACTACGACTCATCTGGGATCTTTCAATCACGATTGGATTAAAGATTCTCAGATTATGTCGGTAGAAGCAGGTAAAATTCGCGAAACTGTATGAGATTAGAGAGTTAGTGTAGGAACACGTGCTTGACTTTGACATATTCCTACATTTCACCGCTCAACTTAAAGATTCGAGATAATCTCTAATCATATTTCTCCGTCTGGGTTGACGTAATTTCTGCAAGGCTTTGGCTTCAATCTGTCTGACTCTTTCGCGAGAAAGTTCCAAACAGCGACCAATTTCGGCTAATGAAAAGGGTTTTTCGCCGCCGAAACCAAAACGCATTTGAATTACCTCCCGTTCGCGACTAGTGAGTTCGGAAAGCAAAAAATTCAAGTCTTTTTGCAAAGATTCCCGCATCAGGGTTTCTTCGGGAGAAGCACTTTCAGTTTCTAGCAAATCTCCTAATTCAGTATCTTTTTCTTTACCGACTTTAATCTCTAAAGAAACAGAACGCGGTACGCGCAATAATACTTCTCGAATTTGTGCCGGAGACATTTCTAGCTCTTGAGCAATGTCCTCAATCTTGGGAGTGCGTCCCATTTCTTGAGAAATTTTGCGTTGAGCTTTTTTAATTTTGTTGAGTTTCTCAGTGATGTGAACGGGAAGGCGAATGGTTCGGCTTTGAGTGGCGATCGCTCTGGTAATTCCCTGGCGAATCCACCAGTAAGCATAGGTACTAAAGCGATATCCTTTAGTAGGATCGAATTTTTCTACTGCGCGTTCTAGTCCCAGAGTTCCTTCTTGGATCAGATCGAGAAGTTCTAAACCGCGATTTTGGTATTTTTTAGCTACTGAAACCACCAAGCGCAGATTAGCTTTGATCATGTGCTCTTTAGCACGAATACCGCTTCGTTGAATGTTCTCTAATTCTTTGACCTCACAGCCTACAACTTCTGCCCAACGTTGTTTACCTTGTTTTAAGAGGGCTTTGAGTTCGACAATTTCCATTCCGACAGCTTTAGCCCATCTTTTCAAAGAAGGACGATGACTGAGTTGAGTTACTAAACGGTCGTGAACATCGACTAATGCCACGAATTCTTGAATTATTCGGTCACCGTTCTTGGCAGCTTGGGTGCGTTGCTCTAAAATATTAATATGGCGTTGAACTTTTTGAGCTTCGGAAACTTCCTCATCTCTTTCTAGTAAAGGGACTCTACCAATCTCTTGTAAGTACAGTCTAACTAGATCGGTAGTAGTTCGATTTACTCTTCCAAAAGAGCTTTCTGGATCTAAATTGTCAAAATCGAGTTCTACTAAATCTTCATCGGCAAATTTAAGCGAATTTTCATCTTTTTCTTCTAAATCTACAGTGGAAATGGTATCAGCAGAATTGGCTTTTTCGGTTTTAACGTATAAAGAACTGGCAAGCATAAAGATCTCTTATTGATGACTTAGCGTGAAAATTAGGTTTGAATAATTCCTCTGAGGATAGGTTGCCCAAATTCAAGCAAAAAAAGAACATCTCCGAAAAGTTTTTTTGAAACCAGTCAGTGATTTAACTTAAATTCACTTGATAGAAGAGACATTGATGTAAAGAAAAATTACACGAATCTTCCCGCCTGAGGAATCATACTTAACTAATTTCGCGGTGAGCTATGCCGTCAAGCTAGGGACGACAGAGCAGTTTACGACTCTATGGCAGTGATGAAGCCAAATGCTCGGTAATTGTTCCGAAAAAAACAAAATTTTACGGTTATTAACAATTGAAAACCGTTATTACTCTGTCGCCATCGTGAGTTCGATTGGAGATCGCAGCTAAAACAAGCAGAGTCATTAGCTATTAGCTTGTCAGTTGAGAATTAAGAACAAAGAAGGCAGATTACTCCTTCTTCCAAGGGATAGCTAGTGACTTTGATGAGATACTTACAGTCTTTATACGGATAAATGATTGGGTTGGGAACGAGGATAAAGTTTCATTAAAGTCCTAACTTGTTCTGCATGGTAAGAACTACGGGTAAGAGGACTAGAAACAACCTGGAGAAAACCAAGAGACTCTCCGAATTTTTGCCAGCGAGCGAACTGAGCGGGGTTTACAAACTCTTTAACTTGTAAATGTTTGGTAGACGGCTGAAGGTATTGACCGATAGTTAAAATATCGCAATCAACGCTCCGTAAATCTTCCATCACCTGACAGACTTCAGCATCTGTTTCGCCTAAGCCTACCATAATGCCCGACTTCGTATAAATCCATGGTGCGATCGCGCGAGTTTGCTTTAAAACTTCTAGAGAACGAAGATAATTTCCTTGAGGACGTACTTGTCGATACAGCCGTGGAATAGTTTCTGTATTGTGGTTGAGTACGTCTGGTCGTGCCGATAAAATGTGGTTCAAGGCTTGCCAGTTACCACAAAGATCGGGAATGAGTAGTTCGATAGTGGTTTGGGGCGAAATCTTGCGTATTTCTTCAATACAGCCTACGAACTGAGAAGCACCACCGTCGGCTAGGTCGTCTCGATTGACCGAGGTAATTACTACGTGGTTGAGTTTGAGACGGCGTACTGCTTCTGCTAGCTGTAGAGGTTCGCGGGGATCGAGTGCTTGAGGTTTTTTCTCAAAATCAATATCACAGTAAGGACAAGCACGAGTGCAAGCAGGACCCATAATTAGAAATGTTGCCGTTCCTACATTAAAACATTCACCAATATTGGGACAAGAAGCCTCTTCACAAACGGTGTTCAAACTTAAATCTCTCAAAATCTCAGTTACGCTACCGACACGCTGCCATTGCGGTGCTTTTACTCTCAACCATTCTGGTTTTACTGTCACTCCAATACTGCTCCGTAGTAGATTATTCCGCTGTGTTTATTTTATCAAGATGAGAAAAGATTATTTTTATACAGCTCTACAGTATTAAAATGAGCTTCGCCAGTTAGCTCGCTCTGTATCGTCCTAATTAAGTTCGATTGTCGCGCAAAGTGTTCTTCTGTTCTCTTTGTCTTCTTCTGTCTTCTTGACGGGCTTTTTTTTCAGGAGTTAACTGGTCGTAGCAATAAGGACAAGAAATGCTCGGTTCATAGTGAGGAGAAGCCTTATCTACTTTGGATATGGGATGACCGCAAGCGTAACAGAGATCGTAACTACCCGTTTCTAAGCCTTCTTTGACTGCAACTCGTTCGTCAAAAACAAAGCATTCTCCTTGCCAGAGACTTTCTGCTGGTGGTACTTCTTCTAAGTATTTAAGAATACCGCCTTTGAGGTGATAGACTTGCTTAAATCCTTGGGATAGTAAGTAGGATGAGGCTTTTTCGCAGCGAATTCCACCAGTACAAAACATGGCTACTTTAGAATGCTGTTGGGGATCGAGTTGGGCTGCGTATTCAGGAAATTCCCGAAAAGAATCTGTTTTAGGGTCGATCGCACCTTGAAAACTACCTATTGCCGTTTCATACTGGTTGCGGGTGTCAATTACCGTAACTTCCGGATCGCTGATTAGTTGATTCCAGTCTTGCGGCTCGACATAGGTACCTGCTTGACGATTGGGTTTGACTTCAGGTAAACCTAAAGTAACGATCTCCTGCTTAATTTTTACTTTCATTTTGCCAAAAGGGGGATCGATGGCAGTAGCAGTTTTAATCTCCAAGTCTGCCAAACCAGAGAATGAATGTAAATAAGTTAATACTGCAGTAATCGCCTCTGGTTTGCCGGTAATAGTACCGTTAATCCCTTCTGTGGCTAAGATAATCGTGCCTCGAACATCTTTAGCCAGACAGTATGCCAAAATTAACTTTTGTTTGGTTTGAAGATCGTCTAGGGAAACGAATTTATAAAAAGTCGCAACAATACAAGGCATGAGAAACCAGTAAACAGTAAATTAGGATTGGGGAAAACTGCGATCGCGCACTTCACGGCTAAAGTCGCTAACGGCGTCGGTAATAATTTGAGTTAAGTTGACATAAGCTTTAGCAAAAGGCGGTTTCTTAGGGGATAAACCCAGTAAATCCGCAGTTACTAAAACTTGACCGTCGCATCGCTCACCAGCACCAATACCGATAGTGGGAATTGCCAGCTTAGAAGTGATTGTCGCCGCTAGATCGCTAGGAATATGTTCTAAGATAATAGCAAATGCTCCAGCTCGTTCTAGGGCGATCGCTTGATCGATAATTTGATCGGCCGCTTCACTAGTTTTGCCCTGCTGTTGATAACCGAGGGTGCGAACTGACTGAGGGGTCAAACCCACATGACCCATAACGGGAATTCCAATGGTGGTTAATTCGGCTACGGTTGCGATCGCTCGGGGGTGTCCCCCTTCTAGTTTGACTGCAGCGACATCTGTGGATTTTAAAACTCTGCCTGCCGCTTCTAAAGCCCGTTCCGTGCTAATTTGATAACTCATAAAGGGCAGATCGCAAACCACCAAAGCTCGTTCGACTCCCCGACATACGGCTCGAGCATGATGGATCATTTCTTCGAGAGTGACCGATAGAGTATTAGCACGTCCCAAACCGACCATTGCCAGAGAATCGCCGACTAAAATCAGATCTACTCCTGCTTCATCTAAGACTCGTGCCAGACTATAATCCCAGGCAGTTAAAGAAATAATCGAACGTCCCTGCTGTTTCCATTTTGTTAATTGTTGTATCGTTACTGCCATCGCGATCGCACTTTCTAACTTTTGGGCTACCTTTTTATTGTAGAAGTTGGACTATAATAATTGCTCTATAGCTAATGGCAAATTTAGAATTACAAAATCTGCAAAAAAAATATCGTCCCGATGTTATTCCCGTTAAAGATATTTCTCTAATTGTAAAAGACGGAGAATTTTTGACTTTGCTAGGTCCTTCAGGATGCGGCAAATCCACTTTATTGCGCTTGATTGCAGGTTTGGAGACACCTACCAAAGGAAAGGTAATCGTCGGAGGTAAAAACATCAATCGAGTTCCTCCAGGCGATCGCAATATGGCGATGGTATTTCAAAGTTATGCTCTCTACCCTCACATGACTGGAGCAGAAAATATTAGTACCTCTCTCAGACTGCGAAAAATTCCCCAGGAAGAGATTAACCAACGAGTTTTTGAAGCCGCCAACCAGCTAGAGTTGAACAGCATACTAGACCGCAAACCAGGTCAAATGTCTGGCGGACAGAGACAAAGGGTAGCTTTAGCAAGAGCTTTAGTCCGTAACCCCGATGTTTTTCTCTTAGACGAACCTTTGAGTAACTTAGATGCTTTACTGCGGGAACAGGTTAGGGCGCAGATGAAACAGTTATTCAAACAGCAAAATAAACCGGTAGTCTACGTCACCCACGACCAAACCGAAGCGATGACCCTCTCGAGTAAAGTTGCAGTACTATACCAAGGTGCAGTTCAACAACTCGATCGCCCCAGTCGCATCTATTCTCATCCTGCTAATGAATTTGTAGCTAGTTTTGTCGGTAGTCCCCAGATGAATTTACTGACGGCTAAATGCGAGGGAAATCTTGCCTTCTTGGGAACAAATAAAGTTTCTCTACCGCCTTTGGCTTCCTATCCCTCCCAAATTCTGCTAGGCATTCGCCCTGAAGATATTTGCCTGGCCGCACCAGAGGATGCCAACTCCATTGAAGGCAAAGTTTTTCTCGTGGAACAATTGGGTAAAGAAAAATTGGTCAGCGTCCGAGTCGAACCCGAGATTACCCTACGAGTGTTACTTCCCAGCGATCGCGACTGGGAGGAAGACCGAATTAACCTGTTATTACCCAGTCACAAAATTCACTGGTTCGATCTTGATACAGGCGATCGCTATTGGATAGATGAAAAATAGCACTTGCGGCAAGACTCTACTTCTCGCACCTAACGAAGTTTCAACCTCAGAATTTACTTTTTGCTTAAAAAGGTCATCGGATCGACTACCGAATTTTCACTAAGATGGATTTCAAAGTGAAGATGAGAGCCAGTACTATAGCCCGTATTACCCATCTCGGCTATTTGCTGGTTCTGTTGGACGGTTTGACCGGGACTGACTAAAAGCTTGTTGTTGTGAGCATAGAGGGTAATGCTACCATCAGAGTGTTGTAATTTAATTAACTTTCCGTAACCGCCCGAATTCCAGTCAGCAGTAATTACCGTACCTGCTGCCGCTGCTATTATTGGAGTTCCAATTGGTGCGGCAATATCGATTCCCTGATGTAATCTTCCCCAACGCCAGCCATATCCAGAAGTCAAAGTTCCTTGTGCCGGCCAAGTATAACCTTCAAACGTTTCTGGAAGATATTCCTCGGGTGAAGACAGAGGAGGCAGTTCTAAAGAAGTTTGTTCTTCTAATAATATTGACGCTTGTCGATTGCTGAGTTCGGGATTAGTCGAGTTAGAGGAGAGTTCACTAGTAGAGTGAGTTGAGTTGAAAGAATTTTCTAGCTCTTTCCGCAGTGCAGTGGAACTATGCCGGTTTTCCTCGTCTTGGTTATTTATCTCGTCAACCTTATTTTCGTTGAAACTATCCAAAAGCTTGGGAATTTTGGCAACTGGAGTTGAGCTATCGTTGGAAGATGATAGTTGAGCCAAGATTACATTCTGGCGGTTTGGTTCTAACTCTAAGGATTTTGAGGGATTTTCGGGAGCGGCGTTAACTATAGCTTCAGATCGATGCTCAGCTGTGGTAAATGCTACGGCTTTGAATAGCTGATGTCGCCCGAAACCGAAAGCACTAGTACTACAAAAAAAAATCAAGCCTAAGAGAAACAAGAGCGCCGTTCGCCTAATTCTACGATAGAAACTGTTAACTGGTGCTTGTTGGCAAATCAAAGCGCGATCGCTCTGGTTAGAACCCCTAAATAATAGTTGGAAAAACAGAGAAAAATTCGACATATTCTGAATGTTTAGAAAAAAATAGACCTCAAACCTAATCTGATTAAAAACGGTTTGATGTAAACTATGCTGTCAATGGCTAGTAAACTAATTAAGCTGCAATCAATAGCAAAAATCGATTCAACCCAATCATCGTTTAGTTGGATTTATTGGGTTTTTCATCGATATGGATATGAAATTTGTCTATTTTGTATCTAAAATTATCTAGAAAATTTTATTTCTACGAAAGATTAACCTGAAATGCGAATTTACACAAGTAGCCAGATAACTTTTTTTGACGAGAACAGAACTTAGGACTCTAAACAACTAGAAAGTTAAGAAATCAAAGGTAAAAATCGTTCACCTCTGCTCTTTCTACTCTGTACTAACGATCGGCAGCGGATCGCAGCGAATTTCAACGATAAAACCATCGGGATCGTAAACATAAAAGCCTCTTCCAGTAGGACGAGTCACTATATCGCTGGCTATCTTTACCGAGTTTTGTTTGAGTATTTCTACAGCGCGGTCGAAAAACTGGGGTTCGATATCAAAAGCTAAATGATTGGCGCGAGTAAAACCTGTTTCGGGATCGGGATCTGGCGGTAATAAATCTGGTTCCCAAAATAAATCGATAATCGTGCCGTCTGGAGTAGCAAAGTTGGCAACTTTTCCCGATGCTACCAACTCAATCAAGGTTGTTGGTACTTCCTCACCTATTAGTTCGTGGAGTCCCAAAATCGTGCCATAAAAATGTCGCGAAGCATCCATATCTTTAACGTTTAAAGCAATATGATGTACCCGACGGAGACATCCTGAAGTAATACCTGTTGGCTGTAAGTTCGTACTGATGCTCATAAATACCAAAAAACCTTCGCTCTTTTTTGTCAGTTTACTCAAAAATCGCCAGAGAAAAAAATCTAGTTAACTTTTAATTATTGCTGCTACTGCTGCTTCGAGAGCGATCGCCACATGAGTCCAATGAGTGCCACCCTGACAAAAGGCAATATAGGGTTCTCGTAAAGGACCGTCGGCAGAAAACTCCGAAGTGCTGCCATCTATAAAGGTGCCTCCTGCCATGACTAGTTGACTTTCATATCCAGGCATCGTGGCGGGGACTGGTTCTAAATAGGAATTTACGGGGGAATTTTGTTGAATGGCACGACAAAAAGCAATCAGTTTGGTCGCCGAACCGAATTCTATACCCTGAATTACGTCACGGCGGGGAACTAAAGGTGGGGGATTGACGGGATAGCCCAAGCGATCGAATACATAAGCCGTAAGGTGAGTTCCTTTAATCGCTTCTCCTACCATCTGCGGTGCTAGAAATAATCCCTGAAACAGTAGGCGATTTTGCCCAAAAGTCGCGCCGCCGCTACTACCAATTCCCGGTGCAGTCAGTCGGCATGCCGCAGCCTCCACTAGTTCGGCTTTACCCGCCACGTAACCTCCCGCAGTAACAATAGTACCCCCAGGATTTTTAATTAACGAACCCGCGATCAAATCTGCCCCCACTTCCGTAGGTTCTCGCTCGGCGACGAACTCGCCATAGCAATTATCTACGAAGCAAACGGTATGAGAATTTTGCTGTTTGACCATCTCAACAATCTTGGCGATTTCAGACAGCGATAAACTCTGTCGCCAAGCATAACCGCAAGAACGCTGAATTAAAACTAAGCGTGTTTTCGAGCCAATTGCAGAACTTAATGCTTGCCAATCGATTCTTCCATCTTTTGTAAGGTTTAGTTGACGAAAATCAATGTTAAACTCTCCAAGGGAACCACAACCGTTACCTCGCAATCCGATTACTTCTTCGAGAGTGTCGTAGGGTGTACCAGTAACGGACAGCATTTCGTCACCCGGGCGAAGTACGCCAAATAAAGCACAGGCGATCGCATGAGTGCCGGATACAAACTGTACTCTTACCGCCGCCGCCTCGGCACCGACGATTTGAGCGAATACCTTATCTAAAGTCGCCCTTCCCAAATCATCGTGTCCGTAACCACTGACGCTCGAGAAATGCTGTACTCCCAGGCGGCAATCGCGAAAAGCCGACAGCACTTTTTGCAGATTTTGCTTGACCTTAGTGTCGATACCAGAAAAAATCGGTAATAGTGTTTTTTCGGCTTCTCTTAATAGCTGGTAACTGTTCATGATTTCAATTGAGACTTCAATTTTATTCTCACTCTTATCCGGCAGAATAGTTTATTGGGTTTTCGGATTGGGATGTATTCCCATGATAAATTTACGAATAGTCCAATTGAATGAACGTTTTTAGAGGTCAGAGAGTTAAAAACGATCGACGTTTTTACTTTTTGCTTCTAGATTTAAATATGTTTATTACACAGCACAAATTTGTTGTAAAGAATTGAAATTTAGGTTATAAAATGACAGTCGCTCAAGTAGAAAAAATTCCTCCAGCATGGGGAACTATCATATACATGGCTTCAATTCACCTAGTTGCCTTATTCGCTCTAGTTCCTAGTAACTTTAGCTGGCAGGCTATAGGTGTTGCTTTCGTACTTTACTGTCTAACTGCTGGTGTGGGAATTACCTTAGGATTTCATCGCTTAGTCTCCCATCGTAGCTTTGAAACTCCTAAGTTAGTTGAATATTTTTTGGTGTTTTGCGGTACTTTAGCTTGTCAAGGAGGACCTTTAGATTGGGTGGGACTACACCGCATTCATCATCAGTATTCCGATACTCAACTCGATCCTCATGATTCTAATAAAGGATTTTGGTGGAGTCATTTAGGTTGGATGTTATGCCAAAATCCCGCCAACGAAAAAATTCCTCGCTACACTAAGGATATTGCTGGAGATCGTTTCTATCAATTTTGTCAAATAGGAATGATCCCGATTCAAGTCATTTTAGGCTTAATTCTCTTTTATTTTGGCGGTTGGTCATGGGTGATTTGGGGAATTTTCGTCCGCCTAGTAGTAGTATTTCACTGCACTTGGTTTGTTAACAGCGCGACTCATAAGTTTGGTTACAAAAGTCACGAATCTAATGATGACTCTAAAAATTGCTGGTGGGTAGCTTTGCTTACCTTTGGTGAAGGATGGCACAATAACCATCATGCTTATCAGTATTCAGCGAGACACGGTTTGCAATGGTGGGAAATCGATCTTACCTGGATGATGATCTTAACTTTAAAGTTTTTAGGACTGGCAAAAAATGTCAAATTGCCACACCGAAAGTTCGAGCAGGCATAAGAATGCTTAAAAGAAAAATCGTTACCGATTTGAGGTAGCGCTCGCAATTCAAAATATTAATAACAGAGTTAAGGGTAATAGATAAGCTATTTCAGCTACATCTATTGCCTGTTTTTCGAGCGACAAAACTTTTAATTTTTAGTATTTTTACCTAGAACGATATTTTTTTTTAATAACTATTTTGGTTCTATCCATATTTATACTACAAAAATAAATAAAAACCCAATTTTCTTCAGATAAACTTTAAACTTAAACTTTTTAAGCGCAAAAATATTAATAATAATTTAAAAAAAAATTGAGTAGATACTCAGTGTACATTTTTTTCTCAGAAACTAATATGTATCGGTCGAAATCTATGGTTTGAATAAGCCAATATTTATCATTTCTCCTCCAATGAGACTAAATTTGACATCTTCGGACTTATTAAAAAACCAATATTCCAGTTTTTTCAAAGGGCGATTAACTTTGCTTTTAAATAGTGAATAAAATATGTCTGAGAGTAGTAATTCTAATTCTGTCAAGAACAAGCGATTAGTAACGACCGAGTATTTATTCCAATCTGAATCGCTGCTAGAAAGCGCAGACAATACTATCATTATTTTTGACCGGCATAAAAGCTGTTTGGCCTTTAATCCAGCAGAACTCGAACTTAAATGCGATCGCGCGAAAACTCAGTCATTATCAGGTTGGATTGAAATTTTAAAGAAATGGGCGATAGAGCAGATCGAACAGTTTCAAACTAACAAAAGTTTTTTTTCTTATAATTCAGCTTTATTTTTAAATATCAAAAGATTTAAATTTACTAAGTCGCATCATATTGAATGCCGGATCGGTATTACTTTTAAAACTCAGGCTAGCGATCGCCTACAGAAGTTACTACCAGAGATAAACCAACCAGTTTACTCGGCAGAACAAAACACTGCAAATCAAAGTAATTTATCCTCAGCAAAACTTCTAATTCATATCGAAGCCCTACAGCAAGAGTTGCAAACTCTCAGACAAGAAAAGCTCGCTCTGGAAATTATTTTAGACCGGATGGTCGAGCAAACTAATGTTAATGAATCGCGACTACAAAAAAAAATTATCGAACAGCAAAAAGCGCAAGCCGTCCTCCTCGAAATCAATGAAGAACTAGAAAAGCTAATTTTTACCGATAGTTTGACTCAAATAGCCAACCGCCGTCAATTCGACGATTACTTATTACAAGAATGGCAAAAACTACGACAAACATCGGCTTTTTTGTCGCTGATCCTTTGCGATATCGATTATTTTAAAGTTTACAACGATACCTACGGTCATTTAATCGGTGATTATTGCCTACAACAAGTAGCTTTGTCGCTAGAATCTATTGTTGAGTCCTATGGTGGTTTGGCTGCTCGTTATGGAGGGGAAGAGTTCGGCATAATTTTACCCAATACCGATAGCCAACAAGCGCTGGCAATTGCCAATGAAATTCGCTTGACGGTTAAAAGTCTCAAGATCGAGCATCAAAATTCCCTCGTTTGTCGCTACGTTACTCTCAGTGTGGGAATTTATAGTTTAATTCCTAATTCTAACTCTAGTCCCGACCTAGCGATCGCTATGGCAGATAGAGCATTATATGAAGCTAAGACAGAAGGACGCGATCGCGCATGCCTGTGTCAAGATTGACTACAAAACTTTAAAATCCGACGTACTAATTTAACTATGAGTTTTGAGCAACGACGGAGGTCTTTAATTGCTGAGGAAGCACGAGGCTTACAAGGGGGCGAGGCGACCGAGTCGTACCGACTTGCTTCGCAACCGCCCCACAGCCCCTCCTCAGCAACCGCCTCCTTCTCAATCGCAGCGCTGGATTTTACATCCAGCGACCGATTGAGTTGCTGCCAGTCGCTGTTGCTCTAGCTGTTCGAGCTTCTGGCTAGAGTGGCGAATTTCTTGATAATAGTGATTCATAAGTTCTGTGTCGCGATCTAAACTGAGTTTTTGTAATTGTTCGATACAGTACATTTGATATCTAATGCAATCTACTCGTTCGAGAGAGGCGATCGCTTCTTCAATGACGATCTCGGCGCGAAAGATATCTTCTTGAGTTTTTTCATCGAGATAGAACAATTTAGTTATCCGCGCCATTGCTTCGGGAAAATTTAGGCTGCGGTTGTGTAATTCGTTTAGCAAGGGATTGGGATCTGCTTCGGTTGCATTACTTAAGTCTGGTTCGATGTCAATTATTTGCTGCCATAAAAATCGATGAGCAGATAAATTAAAAATCAAATCTCTTGCTTCTAAATAATCGACGATCGTGGTTCGATATTGTGGACAATGGATATAAATACGCAGTAATAAAGATTCGGCTCGTTCTAATAATTCTGTTTCTGGATTAGTAGCGATCGCTATTGGGCGTGCAAGCTCAGTTCGTGAAGATGGGGAAGTTGCTGGAATCTCAGCTGCAGCGCTCGCAAAGCCCATGCCCTTCGAGCTTATCGCAGGAGATTTTCTAGCAAGCCCCTGTTGGAAATTTTTGGAAGGCTTAATTCGCCGATGAAGAGTTTTGAGTTGCGAGCGCAAATTAGCCAAGTTTGGTTGTAAAAGTCTGCTATCTCCCTGACTGAGTAAATTGGCACAGTAAGTAAGATAGTGATTGCGGAGGTTAGCATCCTGCAATCTGTCTAATAATTGCACCATTTCTTTAGCTACCTGTTGTAACTCGTGAGGATTCATCCCCTGAATTGCTTTGACACCTGGAGGGACTGTCTCAGGAGAGTTCCTCCGGAGTTTATCCGCCCCGTGTTGTCGCTCATCAGCAGCTAGAGCATTTTGTTGGATAATGATGTGTTCGATCTGCCAATCTAACCACAAGGGAGCATTATCTAAAGATTGAGAGTAAGCTGCTACTGCATCATCGAGGAGCCGTCGCCCGAGGGGACCTCGGGCGCTTGTGAGCTCCGTTCGACTCTTGATAAATTCATCTGCATCTTTACCATCGGGTAAATTGAGTATCTTGAGTTGTACCACTCCCCCATAGATTAAATCTTCAATTTCTGCGATCGCTCTGGCAGTGGCTTTTGTACCGGCGTTGTCGGTATCAAAATTGAGAATTACCTGTTTGGAAGGAGTGTAGCGCAGTATTTGTTTGAGTTGATCGTTGGTAAACGCCGTACCCAAAGAAGCTACAACATTATCAATACCAGCTTCATGTAGAGCGATCGCGTCGAAGTAACCTTCCACCACTACAGCACGATCTGCTTTAGTAATACTATTTTTGGCTCGATCGAGAGCGAATAAAGTTTTGCTTTTGTCGAAAAGAGTAGTTTCGGGAGAGTTTAAATATTTGGGAACATGAGGGCGTTGCGTTGAGGTTTCCTCAAAGCATTGTCGTCTGTCATCTTCTTTGAGAGTGCGACTACCAAATCCAATAA
The DNA here is from genome assembly GCF_053543375.1 of Myxosarcina sp. GI1(2024). Lineage (NCBI taxonomy): Bacteria > Bacillati > Cyanobacteriota > Cyanophyceae > Pleurocapsales > Pleurocapsaceae > Myxosarcina > Myxosarcina sp. GI1(2024). The sequence goes on from NZ_JBKGTY010000012.1 coordinate 70,880, forward strand.
TTCGACTTTGAGTATCGAGTATGGGAATCATCAAGCGATCGCGAAATATATCGTAATACCCCTTACCATTTTTTCGCTGTTTGATTAATCCCGCCTCTTTAACCAAGTTTACTGGATAGCGTTTTTGCTCTACTAAGTAACGATACAAAGTTTCCCAACCGGCGGGGGCATAACCCAACTGAAAGTTACTAATGGTATTTTCTTGCAACTTCCGTCGTTCTCTAAGATAGTTTAATGCCGTTTCTCCCTGTGGTTGTCGCAGTGCGTGTTGATAGAAACTGGTGGTAACTGCTAAAATTTCGTAGAGTTGTTCTTTCAGAGTTAGTTGACGCTGTATTTCCTGTGTTTGCTCTGGTTCGACGGTTTTAATCTCAACTTGGTAGCGACGAGCCAGGTCGAGAACTACTTCGGCAAAGGATTGTTTGCCAATCTCCATGAGAAATTTAAAAGTATTTCCGCCTTCATTACAGCCAAAGCAGTAATAAAGCTGCTTGTCTTGGCTGACGCTGAAGCTGGGAGTTTTTTCATTGTGAAACGGACATAACCCCAGGTAGTCTTTACCTCGTTTGCGCAATACTATGTGTTCGGAGATAACATCGACAATATCGACTCGTTGTTTGACTTCTTCGATGGTATCTGGATGCAGACGGGGGATGAACACGGAAATCTTACTCTAACTCGGAATGCTATTGTACTATCTAACTACTAATTATTGCCTACTATTTACGGGCAACAAACTAGCCTGCGTTTTACGTATGGACGACACGATATTCTACATCCTACTAATTGCTAATTGTAAATATGCTATCTCAATGGGATTGCTTTTTAAAAAATTTAGGTGAATGGCACGGTTCGTTTACTAGCTTTTCACCAGAAGGAGAAGAAACCGAGCATACTCCAAGTATAGTAACTCTAGAAGGGAGAGATGATAACCGAGCCGTCCATCAGGTAGTTTGCTATCTGCCTCACGATCGACCACCCCGAGACGTAGTTGTAGAGTATAGCCATAATTCTCTCAACCGTAGTATTCTCTTTTTTGAGGACGGTGCTTTTTGTCAGGGGAGTATGCAGCTGGCACCCTACAGCACTTTTGGTGCTGAGTTTGGTCTAATTATGGGCGATCGTCGCTTACGCACGGTAATCCTTTACAATGGTTTGGGACAACTAGAAAAAGTAGTAGTCATTAGAGAAAAGTTACCGGACAGTAAGACACCCGAACAACCACCACTAACTGTAGAGCGTTTATTGGGAAAGTGGCGGGGGCAAGCCGTTACTATGTATCCTGATTATCGCAATCCCGATATCTATAGTACTGAGTTACAAATCGCGGCGATGGGTAATAATCTTATCGAACAAAAATTGACTTTTGGCGATTGGCAGTTGCGAAGCAAGTCCGAAGGACTCAGCCAGCGCGCAGAGCGCGATTACGCTCCGCGTAACGCCAAGGGCGATCGCACCATTGCTTCTCAAGCTAGAATAGAAGGCTCGCGATTATTATTTGAGAATAGTAACTTACCCTTACAAATTTTACTCTTACCCGATGGAGCATCCTGCAACTGTCCGCTAGAAGCCAAACTCGGAGCTAATTTCGTTCTCGAAACTGGTTGGTTATGGCAGCCAACTAAAAGACAGAGAATTATTCGTACCTATAACCAAAAAGGTAACTGGGTTAACTGTACTTTAGTAAACGAAGAAAAGCTCGAATAAATACTTGGGTGTCTCTTGAAAAGTGTGGGATAGAAGTTACGTACTTGCCCCCTATATAATCCCCCCGAGTTTGGAGGGATCGGGGACTTAGAATTTGTTCCCCCAAACTTGAGCGAGAGGGATGGCGAAGCTTCTTCCCTCTATCCAATCGAAGCTTTAGAGGATTAGGGAGGGGCGAAATCAACCGAACTGCGTAAGTCTTGTGGGAGTAAGTAGATTTCGATCGATTTGGGGATCTAGCAAGTAGTGTCTGAATATCTCAGCATTATTTCCGATTTAGAGTAACAATAAATTAAAAAAATTACTATAGTATTTGCCGTTCATTCGAAAATTTCCAACCCCGATCGCGTTTCAATTTAGCTATTTATTCTAGTTTCAATAATTTATTTTTTCAACTCGGTTAACTACCTGAAGGGGTGACAAGGGAGCTAGAAAGATTGCTGGATAATAAACATAGCTCGTAGACCCCTCTGGTAAAAAGGCAGCTTATTGAGATTGAGCCACATCAATTTGTTTATCCATTCCTTCATCAAGGTAAATGAAACCAGCCAGCTACTACCATATAAACCAAGCCAAAAGTAGCTGTTGCGAGTCAAAGATTGTTTAATTTTTCGATGGCGACCGATGTATTTAGACTGACCTCGAAGGCTAAGAGTATGTCCTTTGAACACCGAGTGAGTGTAAGCAATGGCGATGAGCAAAACTAGACGAGTAAGGCGTTCAATCTGAGCTTGCGACCCCTCGAGATTGTAGCCACCTGACTTGCAATCTTTAAACATCGCCTCAATCCCTACGCGCTTTTTATAGGCTTTGACAGCTTCAGGTAAATTGGGTAAATTTGTCAGCAGATACCAGGGTTCCTTTGCCCCCATGCCTCGGTAAATACGTCGCCAATAGACCCCTAAATAAATCCCCGAAACTTGATGCAGTTGAGTGACTTTAGTTTCTTGATAAAACCGTTGGTCTCCTGGATTAACGTCTAGGTCTTTTAAGGGAGTAAAACCTAATTGAGTTACCATTATCTTCGTACTCTTTCTCTGTCGAAGCACAAAGTAGACCTGCTGCTGGGTCAGCCACTTAGCTAGTTCAACACTCTGGAATTCTCTGTCTCCTAAAATAACGATTTGGTGTTGTTTAAACAGCTTCAATACTGGACGTAATATGGCTTTTTGTTGAGCGAAGTTACTGGCTCCTTTCTTCTCTAGAAACTGCCAGTATATAGGCAAAGCTCTTTTCGCCATCACTACTCCAACCATGAACAGATTTTTATCTTGCCATTGAGTTCTATCTAAGACTAGATAAATTGTCTGGTCTGGCAAGAATTTCTTTTGAACTACTTCTTTGACTATGGGAAACCAGACTAACGAAACTGATAAAGCTGAGGACTTCAAAAACCTTTGGATTCGGCGACGACGGCTCTCATATTTAATTGGTAAAGGGAAGTATGCAGCTAGTCTTTCTATCTTTACTTGTTTGTAGGTCTGGATAAGGTATACCAGCACTTCCAAAGTAATTAGTTGGTCATCACTCAGATAACGTGAAAGATGATTGCGGTACAATTGGTTTAACATTTTTTAGGGTTCGGTCGGATTCTCAATAACTGACCGAATCTTTTTTACCATAGGTTGTCTCTGTTCCCTACACTGTCTGACTTCTCACAGGGTTGTCACCCCGTCAGGTTAACTACATTGATTTAGGTTCTGGTTAGAATAAATAAACTATCATCGCCACCCCGACCAATTCTCATTGTTTCATCGATATAAGTAAGATTTAGGCTGGGAATTCTACCAACTGGATTTCTAGCTTCTACAATTCTAATCGGATCGAGCAAATCCGTCTTTATCCCTAAGATTCGATTAACTCCCAGAAAACGTTGTTGAAAATCAACATTAATTCGTTTTCGTTGGTCAGGAAGCAGGTCTTCTGCTTGCTTGGCAGGTTTAAACGTGGCTGTTACCCTTACATAACCCAAAAGACAACCCGAACTATGTTGCACCCATGCTTTATTTTCAAAATCTGAAAGTGTTCGGCGCAGTTGCCTCCTTGTCCGTATTGGGACAACAACTCGACAATAATTTCTAAAGCAGCGATCGCGCTGGTGCCTCTTTCCAAACCTAACCGAACTAAATCCATGCCCAGTAAACCAGTGCTGCGAGTGGGTTCTGTTGTCCAGACAGCTTCATTGCCGATGACTACACCACACTCATTAGCACCCATTTCTGCGCCCCAAATCCACCTGGGTTGGGCAATAATTACAGCTAGGGTATGTTCGGCTTGAGGAATTTTTATATAGGTACATTCAAGAGAAGTTTTAGTCGTATAAGTACGAGCGGGAATAAAAATTGCATCTTCAATTTCTCCTGCTGGGCGATCGCTATTTTTGCCGAAAACTAAATCTCCTTCTTTGGTAACATCTGGTAGAGCTACCATAGAATCACACATTCTTATTGCTCCTGCTTTCCATGACCTAATTAGAGCCTAACCCAGAACGGGAATTTTTAATCAACCAGAAATGCGCTGCGATGCATAACTTACCTTCACTTCATAAATACGCTCTACGAATCTAAAAAATTATGACAGTTAATGCTTTTTAAAAGCTTTATACATTTGATAGATTTCTGGTAGACGTTTATAAATTACAAATAGTTTTCGATATAGTTGACTAGGAAGATGGGGCATTCCCGAAACCATTTCACCCGCAGCAACATCGTTAGTAATCCCAGTTTGACCAGTAGCGATCGCGCGATCGCCAATATTTACCTGATTGGCAACTCCAACTTGTCCCCCTAACATCACGCCATTGCCTACCCTTACCCCTCCGGCTAACCCCACCTGAGCGGCAAAGGCACAGTTTTGTCCGACTTGGCAACCGTGTCCGATTTGAACTAAGTTATCTAACTTGGTATTGCGTCCAATTCTAGTTTCTCCTACCGCAGGACGATCTACACTACTGTGGCAACCAATTTCTACTCCGTCTTCTAATACCGTATATCCAGACTGCTGCATTTTGTACCAGCCTTGGGAAGTGGGTACAAATCCGAAACCTTCGGCACCAATTACCGCGCCGCTATGAATGATGCAGTTAGCACCGATTTGGCTGCGTTCGTGGATCGTACAGTTAGCATGAAGTACGGTATCTGCACCAATTACTACCTCGGGATAAATAACTACGTTGGGATGAATGCAGACACGATCGCCAATTTTGACTCCGCTTTCAATGACCACATTAGCACCAAGATAGACATCTTTACCGAGCTCGGCATCGGGCGCGATCGCCGCATTAGAATGAATCGCTGGCTTTGGTCGAAAGGAACGATAAAATAAAGCAATCGCTTTGGCAAATACTAGTCTCGGTTCTTTGACTGCCATCCAAGCAATATTTTTTTCGTTAGCCTGGGACTGTAGAGATTCATCTTGAGGCAAGATTAAGGCACTAGCAGCAGTTGTGTCGAGCAACTGAGCAAATTTACCTCCTTCGATATAGCTGAGATTGCCAGAAGTGGCGCGATCTATGGCAGCAACGCCAGTAATTTCAGGATTTAAATAGCGATTATGGCTCAAGCTAGTATTTTCAACCGCTAGCTCTAATTTTTCAATAATTTCCTGAAACTGCATTGTGAAAAATTTAACTTAGTAAATGGTGCAGCATTATTTTAAATTAAATTGCAAGTTAACCGAGCGAGAAATTATTCTGCCCGTTCATTCCAAACCCGCAAATAAAAATAAACCAAGACAAAAGCGATCGCCAGTAAGATCGTAGCGGCGGCAGCGGCATAGCCAAATTCAAAACGAGCAAAAGCTTGTTCGTAAATATAGTAGACCAGAATATTAGTTGAGTTTAAAGGACCTCCGCCGGTAATAATGTAAACCTGCTCGAAACTGCGGAGCGTAAAAATAGTGGTAGTTAAAATGGCGAAAATCAAAGTGGGTTTTAATCCTGGTATGGTTATGTACCAAAACTTTTGCCAACCATTAGCACCATCTAATTCGGCGGCTTCGTATCGAGATTGAGGAATAGTTTGTAAGCCAGCCAAGAAGACCACTAAATTAAAGCCCAACTGTTTCCAACTACTCAATAAAATCAACACCGGCATTGCCCAAACGGTACTGCTCAACCAGGAAATTGGATTTAAACCCAACTGAATTAGCAAATTATTGACAGGTCCTTGAGTTTGAAACAGCCAGCGAAAAGCTAAGCCTACTGCTACTAGAGAAGTAATTGAGGGAATAAAATAGGCAGTGCGCAGCACGGCTCGTAAGGCAAGAGATTTATTTAATAACATGGCTAAAACTAGGGGAATCACAATCGTAGGAATGACTGTGGCGACAGTAAAATAAACTGTATTGCCAATTACCTGCCAAAAATCCTCATCGGTAAACAATCGCAGATAATTGAGTAAGCCTACCCAGCGAACGCCATCGACTGTAAAACTACCAGTAGTAAAACTCAAATAGAGTAAATATGCGACCGGAAAAAACAAAAAAACGGCGAGTAAAGTTAGGGCAGGGGCGAGAAATGTCCAAGCAGCAACACTATCGCGATCGAGCCAGGCAGAGATTGGGTTGGGTTTGGTCATAGCGCACATTAGCTATTTAAGAAAAAGGTTAAGGGGGAAAGGGAAACGATAAAAGGTTGTTTTATTATTCCTTTAATCTTTTCCCTTGCGTCAACCAAAGTTTATTGGACTTATGCAAGAGTTCTAACGATCGGGATATAAAAATAGTTAACCCCACTGAGTTTTTATCGACGCTCAGTTCGGATTAGCGCGATCGCTGTCTCTTTCTATTAGGCGATCGCAACAGATAAAATTCATCTAAATTTATCGCAATTTTTATTTTGTTGCGTCGGGCGATCTGGTTATAGTTTCGGCTTATAAATCGCTTGAGTTATAATTATTATCTCAAAGATTCAAGAGAAATATTCAAGATGCTCCAGTCTATCAAAGGAGTTTACAGGCGATACTGATGACAATTTAGACTGGTCTTAAACAGTTATGAAATACGTCATCGATACTCATACGTTAGTGTGGTTTTTAGAAGGTAATTCCCGTTTGGGTATCGATGCAAAAAATATTCTTGCCGATCTGTAGTAGTAAATTAATTTTGCCAGCGATCGCTTTAGCCGAAGCAGTTTGGATTCTCGATCGTGCTAGAACCTCAATTTCTTCAGTGAGAGATTTGCTCAATGCAATTGATGCCGATCCCCGAATTATTATCTATCCGGTAGATAAATCTGTTATCAAGCAGAGCCTAAGTTTGTCTGCTATTACTGAAATGCACGATCGCCTAATCGTCGCAACCGCAATTGTTTGGGAAAATCGAGGAGAAAAGATAGCCTTGCTGACTCGCGATCGCAACATTACTGCATCGGGCATAATAACTGTTATTTGGTAAGATAATCGATCGCAATTATTATTTCATCGTGACCGGAGATCGCCTGGATTGGGAAATTAGACTTGACATTCAAGACAATCGCTAAATCCCCCGCCCCTCCCTACCCCTCCCCAATGCTGGGGAGGGAACGAATGGTCTCCCCCAAATTTGGACAAGATTAGAGAGGGCAGGGACTTTGAAGACTTTCCCCCAGAGTTGGGGGGCTAGGGGGGCGAAATCGTATCCTTTTAATCGGATCGAACGCCTGTGGTGTTGGCTGGGATCGTATTTCATTAAATTTGATTATTGTTCGGGTGTTACCCATGACTGTAGGAGCGTTTCGCGAAAGCGGTCAGACCTCGCGTCGGCGTAAGACGCAAGGGAATGCTGACCAAGACACGCCCCTACGGGATTTATCGGTAATTACCATGTCTTTGTAAATGCGATCGCATTTATTATTTCATCGCGTCGGGCGATCGCCATATTTCCTCATTCAATGAGGAAGAACGATCTCTCATGCTATTTTTCCACTTGTTTTAGTTCTTTGCGTAAAACTCGGCGTAATGTTTCCTTTAATGACTCGCGTTTTTGCTGAATGTGTTGTCGTAGTGCATCGTTAATTAACGTCTGATAGTTACCACCACCTCTTTCGTGAACTAAAGCGCGAAACCATGCCAAAATATCGTCATCTAGGCGAATAGCGGTACTTAAACAAAAATCAAGCCCAAACAAAGCCCAAACTAGCTTTATAAGCTACGAATACGTCGCGATTTTGGTTCAACCATTGGACAAAACGATAAGATATACCTGTACGAAAAGCTTCTAATGCTTCAGGAAATGTCTCCAAAGGTTTGTTCGCCCAACGTCTTCTTAAACCTCCAGTAAGCTTATGCCAAAGGATAAAAGTATAGGCACAAAAAACTAGAATAAAATGTCTTTCCAAACTCTTCTTATCTCTAACTTGATACTCTTTTAATCCTAACCATCCCTTGGCTTCTCGATAGAAAACTTCTATCCAGTTTCTCTGAGCATAAGTTTGAACTATCCATTGCTCGGTTACTATTTCTCCCTCAACATTTGTGAGTAAGTAGTCAATATCTTCAGCATCTTCAAAGATTGGTGCACTCATGACGATAGCTATTTTTCTGATTCCTTCTAGCCTTGATATTTCTGCTTCTATTATTGCTACCCAGACGGTTCTAGGTTTTTCACCCTGGATTTGAATCTCCTTAAATTCCTCATCAGATAACCATTGAGCATATTCATCTACTCTGATTTTTTCTAATTGATTTGATGGAGTTTTAACCAAAATATTACGATTTTTAGCGATTCCTCCTATATACTTTAATTTCTTTTTTTCCAGTTCGAGTAAAACAGTTGTGTTGTTACCATAGGACGAATCTATTAATACTAGTCCTGGTCGATATCCCCTCTTCAAACTTTTATCGATTAATTCTAAGGCTAAGGTGGGTTTTTTCTTGAATTCTCTGTCTTTCTTTCCTTCGGGCAACGAATTACCATGTTGATATAGTTCTATGTCTAAAGGTAAGCTTTTTTGGCCATCATATAGATGAGTTGTTACTACAACATTGCCATTATCTGTTTTCCCAATTTCCCCAATATATTGACGACCTACTGCTGCGGTAAAGTTACCACTTTTTCTATGCCCAGAGTCATCAACAATTAGACTAAATCCCTTACTGATTCTCGTTTGATTACACTTGTTCATCACTTCTAAGCGACGTTCATTTATCTTGTTCGCTGACCAAGTTGCTTCAGTTAAGAAATGGTGTAATTTGTGGTATGTGACCTCTACTGCGTCTTTAGCCATTTGAGATACATTTTTTCGCTCACTTTCCCCTAATAATCCTCCTAAATAATGTCTGAATTCCCTTTTTTGCGCTTTAGTTCTCAGTAAATCATCAAACTTTTGACACCATCTATCGAAACAGGGAGGCATGGCTGCGGGAGTAGTTTCTTTCATAAAGTGCGATCGGGCTTTAGAATAATGTTAAAGTTAATCAGCAAAGGTATTCTATCTTATTTTGTCTGTTTAAATTGTTTAAGTACCGATAGTAATGCGAGTTTTGCCTGGCGAAACCGATTCAACTGCACCTCTTTTTCCCTGACTGAAATCATATTCTCCGTTCATCTATTCTCCCTCATATTGTCTGCGTTCTTTTCGGGTAGCTTTACGGGCAGGAATAACAAGTTTTTTTCAATAAAAGATAAATAGTGATGTTTGAATTTTTCATCAATAGCTAAAGTGTAGCCACTATTTAATGAAATTATTTGATTTAGTTTATTAAAGAAAGATATCAGAGATCGCCATTCAATTATAATTCTTTTCCCGATTACAATTTATTACTCATCGGGTAAATAATCGGGATTGAGAGTATCTTGAGGGTTGAAAGGAGATTGAAGTGGAAAAATAGTAAGAGAAAGTCTAGTCTCTGTAGCTGCATTTTTTCGAGCATCTTGATAACATTTATCAAATACCTCTAAGTAATAACCCTTGAGACTGGGACTATCCTCAAAAGCAAGAATAATTCTTTGTCGATGTTCGACAATAGTGCTTAACCAACTATCCGATCGTTTTTCTGGTTGGTATTTCCATTTTAAAAGATGTTGTAATACTCTAATAAGATTGCTTTTAACCGCTCTTTTTTCACTCCTCCCCATGTCTTCAAGTTCTTCAATTAGGTTCAATTTGTCTAGTTCAGATAACCGATCGTCGCGCAGAAGTTGAACCATCTCCTTCAGCCAGAGATAGTAATCTCGTTCGTAGAGATTGGTATTATTTATTTCTTGAGGTACTCCAGCAGTCATTGATTTAGATATTCTTGCTACCGTTAAGGATATTATATTAAGGTAAATAATTGGGATTAAGAATCTCTTCGCTAGAAAAAGGGCAATCTACTGGAAAAGTAGTAAGCGGTAATAGGGTTTCTGTAGCTGCATCTTGTCTGGCGGCTTGATAGCAGTTGTGCCAAACTTCTTGAAGGTAATTTTTTAAACTAGGGCTCTCTTCCAGTAAGATTAATAGTCTACGACGATGTTCGACAATTGTTCTCAACCAACTCTTACTTATTTTTTCTGGCTGATACTTATATTTGAGTAAATGCATGAAGAGAATAGTTAAATTGCTCTTGACAGCTCTCTTTTCACTCCTCCCCATGTCTTCAAGTTCTTCAATTAGGTTCAATTTGTCTAGTTCAGATAACCGATTGTCGCGCAGGAGTTGAACGGTATTTTTCAACCAGAGATAGTAGTCTTGTTCGTAGAGATTAGTACTATTTACTCCTTGGGGTACTCCAGCATTCATTCTATCTAATAGATAAATTAAGTAAAGATTTCACTATGATGCAATCGCTCCGCGCCTCATCAAAGCTGAGATCGCATTAGCATTAATTTCACGATTTGTTTCGATTATAGTTTAAATGCGATCGCTACACTACTGTGCGATCGCAATAAAATTAAAGAATAATTGATTTTAAAATTAGATGAATGGTCTAATTCGATCCAAAAGATACCTGATTTAGCCGAAAAGGTTGGCGAACTGAAAAATTGGCGGCAAATTGCTGTAATGATTATTACTGGAACGGTTGGCACAATTTTGGGTTGGATTGTCAGAATGAGTCATTGCGAGGTTATGAGAAATCTACTTCTCGGTCGGAAAATCGCCTTTACCATTTTGAAGGATTTTGATGATGTAGTTGGTCTGTTTCCCAGGAATTAGGATTATTGATAACGTATTGCCGAATTTTTTCTAAAGCGTCGCGATCGCGGATGATATGCTCGTAATAATTACGTTGCCATACGGGTGTACCTAGGGCATCGCGCAAAATATTAATTTGTTTGGTGACGGTTGATTTAAATCCCGCAATTAATGACGATAACGATTTGGGTTTCATTCGTAACGACGGATACAAATCGTCACGTAGGGGCGAACGGCCGTTCGCCCCTACCACATCGTTACCGTTCGCCCGTACCACGTCGCGCACCACAACGCGATCGCCATCATTAATCATGACGATTCCGTGAAAATGATTGGGCATCACAACCCACGTATCCAATTCAATTTCCTGTCTAATTACGGCGGATTTTTGCCATTGTTCCGCCACAATTTCACCAAGTCGGTTCAAACGCATCTGTCCGTTGACAATTTCGCCAAACAAACATTGTCTTTGAAACGCGCAAATGGTGACAAAATACGCCCCAGACTGGCTGTAATCGTATCCTTTTAATCGGATCGAACGTCTATGATGTCTGTTGCGATCCTATTTCATTAAATTTGATTATCGTTCGGGTGTTGCAAATATTTGTAGGGGCGTTTCGCGAAAGGGGTCAGACCCCGCGTCGGCGTAAGACGCAAGGGAATGCTGACCAAGACACGCCCCTACGGGATTTATCGGTAATTACCATGTCTTTGTAAATATCGGTAATTACCATGTCTTTGTAAATGCGATCGCAATTGTTATTTTATCGTGACGAGCGATTGCTACCGTTTCTTGATTTTGTATATACAAAAATGTATACTTAAGATGTGGAACTTGAGTGGGATGAACAAAAAAACCAAACCAACATCATTAAGCATGGTATTTCGTTTCAAGAAGCTCAAGAGGTATTTAAAGATCCTAAACTGCTAACCTATGTAGACGATCGCTTTAACTACGAGGAAATAAGGGAACTTTCAATAGGACAACTATTCCTACCAGAGCAACCAGTTATTGTGGTTTTAGTAGTTCATACAGATCGAAACGAAGTAACCAGAATCATATCTGCGCGACGAGCAAATAAAAAGGAGAGAAGAAGATATGAGCAACGATCGCTTTAGTCTCGATATGTCAGATAAAGAACGACATCGTAAATTAGTCAATATGTCAGATGAAGACATAGACTATTCAGATATTCCCGAACTTGATGAGGACTTTTTTAAAAATGCTAAGTTAGTCAAAAGGAAACCAGCAACAGAAGCTATCTCGATAAGAGTTGACAGCGACACTTTAGAGTGGTTTCGTAATACAGCCTCTACCAACCCCGAAATCAGAGGCTATCAAACCTTAATCAACGATGTGCTGAGAACGTACGTGGCACATCAATTGACGAAGGAAGAGGGAAGAGGGGACAAATTGAAAGGGGATTCATGCCCCTCCCAATTTGAAGTAGTTTCTTCTTCCTTCGAGGAGCGACTTTCATGAGGGGCTGACTGCGTGGGTTTCCAATTCCAAGGGATCGTCGCCCGAATTTAGTTCGGGCGTTTATGAACCCCGCCGCGCAGTTTAAACGCCCCGTCCTCTCCCAAAGTGGAAGAGGTCTTCTCGTCGCGACGAGATAAATGAGGGTTAAACCTCACCACAGTAATTGTCAACGTAGCTGAAAGTCTGTTTTAGAGAGGAATTGAGGGGAATAGGAAAATACTTTTAAGGATGGATCGCCATTATTATTTTGTCATCTCGAACAATCGCGATCGCTTCGTACGAAGAACGCCTATAATATCCATCGCCATTTTTATTTCGTCGCAACCGCCAATCGCAACGGTGTTGTGTTTTCCACAAATGTAAAAGGGGCAAACCGCCGTTCGCCCCCATAGAGTTTGTTGGTTGTTGCAATCATTTTATAAATGCGATCGCGCCAAATTATATTCAATTAACTTCTTCGATGTTCTTCTGGTACTGTAACTCGTACCCTGCCGTCTGGGGTAATGGTGATTTCTCCGCCTAGTGCTTCAATGTTATTAATCGCTTTTTGGCGAGTGGCTTTATCTCTGGCATTAGTTAGCAGTTGAAACCAAGAACCTATTTGGGCTTCTATGCTATTTGGTTTGTCCTTAAGAAATTTCGCCATTACTTTCGCCCGATTTCCTACAGCTTTACTTCTGTCGTCATTGACGATATCTGCCCATTTAGCCGCCATTTCATAGGAGTTTTTTGCTGCTTGAGAGTCACCTAAAAATAATACTTCGTCAACGGCTTTATAGATCCAAAGAAAATAGGAATCTGGTGAAGTTTGCGGAGTAATTTTTTGTAAACCTTTTTCGATTAAATTTGTACTCAATTCTGGTCTACCTGCAAATACAGAAGTGGCAGGAGACATGGGAAAATAAGCTTTAATAAATCGCGGATCGTTTTTTACGACAGTTTCAAAATAATCGGGAGTTGCAGCATAACCCGTAATATCTCTTGCTTCAGTATCGCCAAAATAAACTAAAAACTTAAGATAAGCCCAGTCTGCAATTAAATTATCGTAACCAAAAGAAGGCAGTTGTTTTAGTAAACTTGCGGTAGCTTTTTCTCGTTCTTCAAGTCGCTGATAGTCTTCATTAGTAAATTTATTTTCTAAATCGACTCTTGGCTTTTGTAATAAAACTATGCCGCTAGATAGAGCAGCTGATAATAATAAACTTGAGATTAACTTTATCGGGTTTGAGACTTTCATGTTAATGGCTTACTTATAGACAAAACAAAATTAAAATTATTTAATTTTACTGCCTCCTAAACAAGTACCATCTGCTTGAGCTTCTACGCTAGAACTATTACCATTATTATCGATACTATCAGCAATGCATAATATTTGTGTATAGCTAGGAGCATCAAAATATATTCCAATTGAAAAATCTCTAGCCAGTAAAGTACCAGGGCTAATAGCATAAGCTGAATGAATAGCTTTATTTTGGTTGGCAGTGTTATCTACCGTATAAACATAATATTGTCCGATTATATTAATATCAGCAAAGCTACTGAGATCGTTACCATTATAAAAAGACTTGGTTTCAAAATGATAGACTTGTTGTGCTCGCGCTAATGCGCCAAGACTGGTTTTAGCCTCTGTTTCTCTGGCTTTTCCAATTTGGGCTAAGTGGTTAGGTATTGCTACAGCTGCTAATACGCCGACAATAACCACCACTACTAATAATTCGACTAGCGTAAAACCTTTATCTCTACAGTAAATAAAATACCTAATTAATTGTACATTTGTGTTATATTTCATCTTTAGATAATTGATAGAAATTCGGTTATATTTAATTAAACAGCCAGGAATATTAATAAATTTTCCTGGCTGATATTAAAGAAGCATCTAAAAGATATAGATTTTATGTGTAAATGCGACCGAAAGAATCGATTTTATTTAATTTCTGACGAACCTTCTATGCATTCAAATGATGCAGGAGTAGTTATGTTACCGTCACCATCAACCTCTGCCGCGGTGAATTCCATTGTGGCAGAGGGTGTACCGCCTTCAGTATCTTTTGTATCAGCAATACATAGAGTAGTACTAAAAGCTCCCGATTCATAAGCGACACCTGAACCAAAATCTCGAACTCCACTATTAGCTGGATCTATACCATCTGCCGTAAAAGTAGCTCGTTCTGCTTCACTGGCAGTTGCAGTAGTGTTTTCGTAAGTATAAAATTCTGCACCAGGAGTAACACCTAAAGCATTTTGAGTATTCTCCCATTCTTCGACTGCATTATCTCCAGTTGCTACATAGAACTTTTGTGTTTCTAAGCGATAAGCTTGTTGAGCGCGGTTTAATGCACCAAGAGCAGTTTTCGCTTCAGACTCGCGAGCTTTACCAACTTGACCTAAGAGGTTAGGTAGAGCAACAGCAGCCAAGACACCGATGATAATTACAACTACTAATAGTTCGATTAAAGTAAAACCTTTGTTAGCTTTTTTGTTACGAAGATTTTGTAAAAATTTTGCAGTAAAAACGCTGTTCATGATATCCTTCCAAAAATAAGAATTAGTGTTAGTTTTTGTCTTGTTATTTGTGTTAGTTTGTTTGGGTTTTTTTTGTTTCCCTATTTAGAAATTACCCAATTTTTCAAAATACATATCACCACAAAAAAATATTTTTGGCGGGTTTGGCTAAGCGCATGGGTGCAATAATGACTGTGACTTGTATCACAATGTAATATTTTGTATTCTTTACGCCTCGCGAGCAATTTGAATTCTCCAAGCTTGGGGAACTTTTGACTATTTCCCCCCAGAATTGGGGGGCAAGGGGGGCGAAACCCTAGAATTTAAAATTGCTAGAATTAACCGACAACATAAAAATACAAAGCATTTACTGACATATAACAAAAAAGAAGCTGAATAAACGGGCGTTGCATTATTGACTAACCAAAGGTTTAAAATCAATCGTCATGCCCACTGCTTGAAGCACAGAGGTTAATGTTTCTAAAGTCGGATTTCCTTCTTCACTTAGCATCCGATATAAATGCTGACGCGAAATTTTAGCCTCATTTGCCACTGTTTGCATTGCTCCCTTAGCCTCTACTACATTTTTTAAAGCCAGTAAAAAAGCCGATTTGTTACCATCGGCTAGAGTTTCATCGAATGCTACCTTTAAATACTGTGCCGCATATTCAGGATTGGCTAATCGCTGAAGTAAATCGGATTGATAATCTTTAGTTGGCATAATTAAGTTTCTCCTTGTTCTTGCTGATACTATTGCCAGAGGCGACAGGCTATTTTAATGTCTTTCTTCTGGGTTCTCTTAGAGCCACCGACGAGTAGAAGCACTATCTGATTCTTAAAAAGTCCAAAATAGACCCGATAACCTGCCCCAAACTGAAACCGAAGCTCAGAAATTCCTCCTTTCAGACTTTTTCTGTCTCCGAAATTTCCCAGCCGTACTCGATCTAGTCTGACATCGATCCTAGCTTGTAGAGTCGAATCAAGCTTATCGAACCATTCATCGAAAGGACAAGCTCCATCTGCTGTGACATATTTTCTAATTTCCCATTGTCGGCTTTCCATAAATTAATTTTACTGATATTTGTCGTTTATATGTGACAAACCTTAGATAGTATTCGGATTAATCGGCAATGGCGGCTTTGTTTTGTTTGGGATAAAAGTAATGCCTATGATGTAGAAATAGTCGATTATCATTAATTCTGGAGAATAATTTTTGAAGAGTTAACTGAGATTCAGCCGCTCTCACCTAAAAGTTTTTAGCGATCGCTTTGGTGGGGCTAGGGGGGCGAAACCTATGAAGTGAAAAAGGATACAGCCCCCTATATCCCCCAAGCTTGGGGGACTTAGATTAGTCGGTTAGATTGACAAGTAAACAGAGATTTAGAGTACTTTCCCCCAGAGTTGGAGGGCTAGGGGGCGAAACACATGAACTGCGCAGGAATACAGCCCCCCTATATCTCCCGCCCCTCCCTACCCCTCCCCAATGCTGGGGAGGGAACGAATGGTCTCCCCCAAATTTGGGGAAGATTAGAGGGGGCAGGGACTTTGAGATCTTGTTCCCCCCAGAGTTGGGGGGTTAGGGGGGCAAAACCGAGAAGCTACGGCGAAAGTGCAACCTGCTTAATCTCCGCCAAAACCTGCGGCAAATCGTTCATCACCCGTTCATTGCTAAATCTCAGCACTTTATAACCATATTTTGCTAGTTCCGCAGTTCTCGCTTCATCGTACTCAGTCTGACTAAGGTGAATATCTCCATCAACTTCTACGACCAACTTACAAGCATGACAGTAAAAATCTAAAATAAAATTGCCCACAGGATGCTGACAACGAAAACGCAACCCTTCAAGTTGCTTATTTCTGAGTGCTTGCCATAAGCGAGCTTCTGCTGATGTCAGATTGTTTCTTAATTTCTTTGCAGCTAGTTCGATTTCTGGAGTCGTACCGCGAATTCTCTGGTTATGTTTCACTCAATAAAATATTCTCTTTTAATTACCTAATTTAATCTTTCTAATTTTGTAAGTAAACAGTAGTTCTTTCTAGAACTAGAATTGGGGGCAAGGAAGGCGAAACCCAGAATCGAACATCGGGGCAAAAAAACTAAAGCGATCGCCACCACCAACTCTCATCTAAATTTATCATGGCGCGATCCCGCTATTACAGCCATGTTATTGACTGAAGCATAAAATAGATATGAGATCCTGACGGGGTGACAACCATGCTAAAGTATACTCTGTATGCGCTTCATAGCTTTAAGACCTTGAAGATAAATGGGACTCAATATGTAGCTCATTCCTGTTCAAGAGCATACTCTCCACAAACCAAACAAACTTGTATTGAAATGTAGCTCAATGGCATCGGTATCAGAGGAATTTCAAGAGTAACCAAAATTAGTCATCCTACTATCTTGAACTGGATTAAAGAAGCAGGAGAATCTTTATTGGATGAACCTCAAGATGAACAACTGCCCGAAATTACTGAAATTGATGAACTTCAAATGCCGAATGCACTCGCCCGCAAGCACCTGAATCAAATTCAGGTGAACGGGCGAGCTTTTGTGGGCAACAAAAGAAACCAATACTCGATTTGGACAGTGGTCAATCACCAGAAAAAAGGTATTATTATTTGGACTATAGGCGATCGCTTTTTTGCGACACAACCTTTTTAGGTAAGCTGAGAGCGAAAACGTTTGATGCTAATAGTTAACAACACGATCGCCAAGACTAAAATAGCGATCGCATCATGCCAAATTTCTCCAAAACCCACACCTTTAAGAATCAGGCTGCGATTAATAGCAACATAATGATGTAGGGGATCGAAGAAAGATAAAAAGCGAAATAAAACAGGCATACTTTCAACAGGTGCGATCGCGCCAGAAAGTTGAATAATCGGCACGTTAAAAAAGAAAGAAGTCAAGATTACTTGTTGTTGGGTACGGGATAAGGTAGCCAGTAAAAGACCAATTCCAATACAAACACACAGATAAAGTCCCGATAATAGTAAGAATAAGCCAAAATTACCGCGAAAAGGCAGTTTAAAAACCAAACGAGATACTCCAGAAGCTAACAACACATCTCCCATTAACAAGATAAATAAAGGCGCGATTTTAGCCAGTAAAATTTCCCAGGCGGCGGCGGGAGTCATTAGTAGTTGTTCGAGAGTGCCAACATCTTTTTCACGGATTAAAGTTACAGAAGAAACTAACGAACCAGTTAGGGTTAAAACAATTCCAATTACCCCAGGTACGAAAAACCAACTACTAATTAAACCAGGATTGTAGAGAAATCTTACTTGTGGTCGTACTGGTGCGGGAGGACAACTAACTTTTTGACAACGCAACTTTTGACTATATCGATCCACAATTTGGTTTATATATCCTTGGGCAATACCAGCGGTATTAGCATCAACACCATCAATAATTACTTGAACTTCAGCCGTTTTCTGAGAAGATAAATCGCGATCGAATTCTGGTGGAATTACCAAACCAACATCAATTTCACCAGTACGAACTTGTCGATCCAGTACATCCTGACTATTAGGTGCAGATTTGACTTGAAAGATGCGGTTTTCAGTTAAAGCAGAGACTAATTCCCGACTTACTTGACTATTAGCATAATCTAACAAACCTAAATTCAAGCGATCGACATCGGGACTAAGTGCCGAACCAAAAATTAATAACTGGATTGTAGGCGGAAAAATCAACAAGAAAATTAGTTGTTTATTACTCAAAATTTGGCGAATTTCTTTGAGCATTAACGCCCAAAAACGACTTTCTAATAGGCGACGGAGAATTATCATAGATATATAGATATATAGATATATAGATATATAGATATAAAGGCAATACCGTTAAATTTAATTAATCGGGAAGTTGCATTCGTTTTAAATTGCGAGTTGCTGCCATAAAAATTACACTGCCAATTAATCCCACAATCAAAGGCACGTACCAAACTCCAGCCCAACCCGTACCCCGAATAAAAGCATCGCGAGTAATTAAGATATAGTAACGAGCAGGGATAATATTTGAAATTAGAGATAGGGGAAAAGGGATATTTTCGAGACGATAGATAAACCCAGAAAGCAAAAAGGCAGTTAAAAAACCCGCGATCGCAGTTCCTTGAACGGCAACGGTTTGGTTACTAGCGCGAGTGCCAACGAATAACCCAAAGGAAACACTGGCAGCTAAAAAAGTTAGAGTGCCAACGATTAGAGGAATTGGTTCTACTTGCAAGCGCAGTCCGAATAAGATAACGCTCACCCCCATAACTACCAGCGTTTCTGCTAGTGCTACTAGTAAATATGCCATACCTTTACCCAACAACCACTCTACAGCACTGAGATCGGAAGCATAAACTTGAATAATCGTACCTTGTTCCTTTTCCCGTACCATAGCGATCGCAGTTAACATAGACGGAAAGACCCACAAAGTCACCCCATAAATCCCTGGGATGATATACAAGGTTTCTTTTCTTCCTGGATTAAACCAAAGACGGATTCTAGTACTTATTTTTTGAGTACTAGGCTGAAGATTATTACTCTGTGAAAAAAAGTTTGTCGTGGCGCGAACGCTATTTTGAATGACTCTAGCATTATTGACATCGGTGCCATCTACCAATACCTGCACGTCAACAGCTTTGTTTGATTTAATCTGACGGGAAAAATCTGGGGGAATCACTACTACTGCTTTGGCAACACCGCGATCGAGCGCGGCGATAGGGGAAGCGTTTATTGTCGGTGCGGGAATAAATTGATTAGTCGCATATATTCTTTCTACATAGCTGCGACTGAGAAAACTATTATCAAAATCTTGGATACTCAAAGGAATATTTTTTGTCTCCAAACGAACTGCATAGCCATAGATGAGCAACATTCCCAACGGCAAAATTAAAGCCAAAGCTACCGACAAGCGATCGCGCCTGAATTGATTTAATTCTTTAAGACATTGAGCTAGAATCCTGTTCATGTTTTCGCTCCGCGATTAAAACAATCAAATTCTCAATTAAATCTTCTTGAGTTAAAGAAAAAATCTCTTTACCCCCTAAAATCTCTTGAGTAACCACATATCCCATCAGTGAACCCATAAAAATCCGCGCCGTTGCTTCGTAATTCGGTAAATTTAATTCGGGATGGGAACGAAAATATTCACTCAGAATTGACAAAACTTTCTTTGGTAAATTGCTGACAAACAACTGCGCTAGTTGAGGAAAGCGTTCTGATTCCCCGATCAAAAGACGCAGAAAAGAGATGTATTCGCGATCAGGTAAAATTGTCGTCAGCAATTTCTCGGCAATTTGACGTAAAACAACCGCAGGTTCTCCTTGTAAGGGAACCGAACCAAACACGATTTGAAAGCGATTAGTCGTAACCTGTTCGATCAGGGCGGTGAATAGCCCTTCTTTGTCCTGAAAGTGATTGTAGATGGTATTCTTAGAGACTTTTGCTACCTCTGCTACTCGATCCATACTGGTAGCTGCATAACCCTGTTCGAGAAAAACTTGCATTGCCCCTTGCAAAATTTGTTCCCGTTTGGGATTGATTTCTATAAGATCGGATTTTGACTTGGCTGCGGTCATCTCTTAGATAAATTTTCTTAACTAGCTGGCTTTATATTTTCAACTATACCGTATAGTATAAAAATATAAAATAGGACTATACAGTATAGTTTTATTCACCATACAAAAACTAAATAGAATAGCTAATTTCCCTCGTAACCAACTGCTAAATGCCATGTCTCAGACAACTTCTCATTTTCAGGAAGAAAAAGTCGTTCCTTCTCAACAACCACAGCGACGTTTGGGTAAACTACGCCTAATAATTCCTTCGATCTTGTTGTTGCTAGGAACAGGGATCGGAGTACGCTACTATTTTTTTGGTCAGTCGGAAGATAATAATTTAGAACTTAGCGGCAGAATAGAAGGTTATGAAACCGATATAGGAGCTAAAGTAGATGGAAAAATCGAATCGATCGCACTAAGAGAAGGCGATCGCGTCACTACAGGACAAGTTATCGCCCAACTCAACGATGCAGAATTACAAGCCCAGTTAGAAGGTGCCACAGCCCGTTTTAATGCCGCCCAACAGCAAGTAAACCAGGCTCGCTTACAAATTGATGTAGTTCGCAGTCAAATAAAAGAAGCAAGACTCAACTTACGACAATCTACAGAAGATGCGACGGGAAGAATTGACCAGGCACGAGAAACTGTCTCTGCTGCTGAGGCACAATTAGCACAAGCGCAGGCACAGGTAAACCAAGCAGAAGCAGCAAAACAACTAGCACGAGTAGACCGCGATCGCTATAAAACTTTACTACAAGATGGGGTAATTCCCCAGCAACAATTCGACCGAAGCCAGACTCAACTCGATACCGCCCAAGCCAACCTGCAAGCTTCACAAGCAGCAGTAGAAGCTGCCCAAAAACAAGTTAATGTAGCTCAAGCTGCTTTAACCCAAGCAAAAACTAGCAGTTTAAATCCCGAAATCAATACAGCCAGGATAGCAGGTTTAAACAAACAACTGGCACAGGCAGAGGCACAATTAGAAGCAGCCCAGGCAGAAGCAGCTAATGCCAAAGCAGCCCAAGCAGAGATTGCAGCCAAGTTAGACGATCTCAAAATCACCAGTCCCATTGATGGAGTGGTATTAACCCGCACTAGCGAACCTGGGGAAGTCGTGGCGACGGGAACGACTTTGATGACTCTGGTAAATCTCGACAATGTCTATCTACGAGGTTATCTACCCGAAGGAGAAATAGGATTAGTAAGAGTCGGACAAGCAGCGCAAGTATTTTTAGATTCCGCACCAGACAAACCCTTAGATGCTACTGTAACTCAAATAGACTCCGAAGCTTCCTTTACCCCAGAAAATATATATTTCCAGAGCGATCGCGTTACGCAAGTATTTGGCTTAAAACTTCAGATTAAAAACCCTAACGGCTTTGCCAAACCAGGAATGCCAGCCGATGGAGAAATTATTAGGAAAGAAAAAGGGAATAGGGAAGCAGTGAGTTATCTTCTGTCTTTATCAAATAATGTATATGATTAATCATAATATCCATCAATCTAATCTGGACTTAATCGTGCTAGAAAGCAAACACCAAAAAAACTACAAGCGATCGCAGGTCGATGCAAAACAGCCAATTGACTCAAAATATAACCTCAATTGAAGTAACGGGACTGCATAAGCACTATGGCAAACTAGCAGCCGTTAAGGGAATTGATTTTACCGTTCGGCAAGGTGAAATCTTTGGCTTAATTGGTCCCGATGGGGCGGGTAAAACTACTACTTTTCAGATTTTAGCGGGGGTAATGGAAGCTAGTGCGGGTAAAACCGAGGTTTTGGGTAAACCACCTCGTGAAGCTCGTTTGGGCATTGGTTATCTGACGCAAAAGTTTTCTCTCTATCCCGATTTGAGCATTGAAGAAAATTTACACTACAGTGCTGGTTTGCGTCGAGTGCCAGAAGCGAAATTCAAGCAAAGAAAAGCCAAACTACTGCATCTATTTAGTTTGGAGCAATTTCCTAATCGTCTTGCCAGTCAACTTTCGGGAGGGATGAAGCAAAAATTAGCCCTCTGTTGTGCTTTGATTGCCGAACCCCAAGTATTGTTATTAGACGAACCGACTACAGGAGTCGATCCCGTATCCCGTCGTGAGTTTTGGGATTTACTCGCCTCCGTCGCTGCCGAAGGAGTGAGTATTGTGGTAGCAACTCCCTATTTAGATGAAGCAGAACGCTGTCACCGCATTGCTTTGATTTATGGAGGAAAGATTCAACAAATCGGTACTTTGACCCAATTAAGGGAAAGTTTGGGTTTGTATCGCCTTGAAGTGAGGGCAAAAAATTTATCTGCTGTAGAAAAAGCATTGTCGGTTAATTCTCTAGAAAATGGCATTTCCGATTTACAATCTTTTGGCGATCGCTTGGATGTGTTAGTTTCCGATCTCGAAAAAAGCACCAAGAAAATTCGTCAGGTATTAACACAGCAGCAATTAGAATTAGATAGCCTGCAACCAGATGAACCGACTTTAGAAAATGTCTTTGTCACGCGCTTGCGCCAACAAGATTCAGAACCGGCTTTTATTGAATTTCCCCGTTATCGTGGGGCAGAGGGGCAGAGGGGCAGAGGTGCAGGGCAGATAAATAAAATTTCGGTAACATCTCAAATTGCCATAGGTGCAAACAATTTACAAAAAACTTTCGGGGAGTTTCAAGCGGTAAAAGGAGTCGATTTAGAAGTTAAATATGGGGAAATATACGGTTTATTAGGGGCAAATGGAGCGGGAAAGACGACTACAATTAAAATGCTCTGCGGTTTGCTGCCAGCCAGTGGTGGAGAGATGATTCTAGCTGGTCAAACTGAGAATTTGCATAGTTCTCCAGTTCGTTCTCGCTTGGGTTATATGAGTCAAAAATTTACTTTATATGATGACCTGACCATCAGACAAAATTTAGAATTTTACTGTGGTGTCTATGGCGTTCCTCGTAAGTTGCGACGGGAGAAGATCGACTGGGTTTTAGCTACTTGTGGTTTAGTAGGGAAAGAAAATACAGTGACGGGTAGACTTCCTGGGGGTTGGAAACAGCGCGTTGCTTTTGGTGCTTCGGTAATGCACGAACCAGAGATTTTATTTTTAGACGAACCTACTTCTGGTGTCGATCCCTTGGCAAGAAGACAATTTTGGCGATTAATTCGGGATTTTGCTCAACAGGGAACGGCAATTTTGGTTACGACTCACTATTTAGAAGAAGCAGAAAACTGTAATCGCATGGGGTTTATGGTAGCAGGAGAAATCGTTACTCAAGGTTCGCCCAGTGAAATTAAAGCCCAACAACCAGGAAAATTAATCGAAATAATGGTATCGGATACTCAAACCGCTTCTAACTTACTCAAAATACTATTAGAATCTTGGCGAGTTTCCATTTTCGGCGATCGCCTTCATTTAGTCTTAGATAATCCCGAACTAGAATTATCCCAGATAAAACAAAGTTTAGCAGAGAAACAAATAGATATTTACTCGCAACGAGCAATTCCTTTTTCTTTAGAAGATGCGTTTATTAGTATCGTACAGAGGTTGGTATTTTAAGAGACTGTTCGTAAATTTACATTAAGCAGGCGGTTGTGTCGCACAAATAGCTTGATGGTAGGCTAGAAATGCTCGAATCTCGAACTTTATTGGACTTTGGACAAAGAGCAGAATAAAGCAGCAGCGAAGCGATTCTTTCGTAAGACTTTGAAAGCAACTCCTACTCAAAAACCACGTCTGATTAATGTCGATAACAATCCAGCTTATCCCGCAGCAATTGACGACCTCAAAGCCGAGCGACATCTTCCTAAAACCAGCAAACTTCGGCAGGTGAGATACTTGAATAACACAGTCGAACAAGACCATCGTTTCCTCAAGCGTTTAGTCAAACCTGGTCTGGGTTTTGGTTCTTTCCACACTGCTCGACGTCCCCTTAGAGGTTACGAAGCGATAACATGATACGGAAAGGACAGCTTAAAGGTGGAGTGCATCCCAACAATGGAGTAAGTAATAACACTTAGTGATAAAAGATGATTTTAAAATTATCCTAAGAGAAAAGAAAAGTGTAAACTTTAGCAATAAAGGCTCTTGCACGCTTTTGGTGAAACCGAGATCGGGCGATCGCTGGCGGTCAACCTCAGAAGTAAGTGATATTGGCGTTGGTAAATGCGTAATGCTATTGGGTCTAAAATCGAGTAGTTGGGATTGGTAGTTTGTGGCTCATGGAATATCGTTTCAAAGTAAGAAAAATGGTTTTCGCCGAGGAAAACAGTCATATAGGTGTAAAAATTGTGGGACTCAATATATAGCTCATTCCTGTTCAAGAGCATACTCTCCACAAACCAAACAAACTTGTATTGAAATGTAGCTCAATGGCATCGGTATCAGAGGAATTTCAAGAGTAACCAAAATTAGTCATCCTACTATCTTGAACTGGATTAAAGAAGCAGGAGAATCTTTATTGGATGAACCTCAAGATGAACAACTGCCCGAAATTACTGAAATTGATGAACTTCAAATGCCGAATGCACTCGCCCGCAAGCACCTGAATCAAATTCAGGTGAACGGGCGAGCTTTTGTGGGCAACAAAAGAAACCAATACTCGATTTGGACAGTGGTCAATCACCAGAAAAAAGGTATTATTATTTGGACTATAGGCGATCGCTCTCATCAGACATTTGCGGTTCTTTGGTCAATTATCAAGTGTTGGCATAGCTTTTGGTACCTAACGGATGGATGGAAAGTTTATCCAATGTACATAGAACCAGAAGAGCATCTCATCTCCAAAACTTACATGACCAGAGTTGAGGGTGAAAATACTCGTTTGAGACATTATTTAGTTTAGCTCGATTGCACCGTAAAACTCTTTGCTATTCCAAATCTTTGGTTTTTCTCAAGTATTCTATTCGGTTGCTATTACACTATCTTAGATCTAATACCGCCTCTGTTTTTTCTTAGAGCATTACTTACTTACCAACGCTGAGATTAGCTATTAGTTGGACAGCAAAAATATATCCGTAGTGACAATGGTATGTATAATTGTCGCATGAGAAAAGCTATCAAGGTAAGGCTAAATCCAACCGATCCCCAAAAGCAGCTACTTACGCCAAATTAGAAACAAATTAATAATCTTTAGTTGGCATAATTAAGTTTTTCCTTGTTCACGATTAAAGCAGTAGTTAATAGCATTAAAGTAGCAAGTAACAAGTTTGATTTTCTAAATGGCTGGGAAGTCATTGAAGCATACAATAATTCTAGTAATATCGGTGGCACGAAGCAGATAATTACTATTGATAGTATTTTAACCAGAGAATTATTTCTAATTAGAGACAAAATGAACCCGCCGATTAAACCCAAGGGGATAAAAGCTATTCCATAAAAAGCAAGATAATATTTTAGTGGAGCAAAATCTGCCAGATTAATTTGCCAATTCGATATTGCCAAAGGATAATAAGCTAAAAAATTTATTTCTGGTTGAAATAAAAAGCTATATTTATTACTCTCGCGATCGATATAAAAATTCAGTTGGTTTCGAGCGAAAGTAATTAATAAATGATGAAAATTAGTATCATTAAAAACTTCAGGAATTACCAATTCTGGTTGACTGGCATTGTCTCCTGTTATAGGCGATCGCAAGCGAAAGGTTAAATTACTTTGCTCTTGTCCGATGGTAAAGTTACGAGAAACAATATCTTTGGAAAGGGAAATAATTCTTGCAGGTCCTATCTGCTGAGTGCGATCGGTCGCTAAAATTATGCTCAAAGTAAATCGATCTGCTGTTTTTAGCTCGTCAATTAATTTAGAAGCTGGGGTTGGGGAAATCAACCAGCGATCGCCATTAACTAAAATCGAGTTACGATCGACTTCAGTCTGATCCGATCTACTATTGTCTGTGTTTGAAGATGAATTTTCTTGCCAAACCAATACATTGGCACTATCGCCTAAAGATATGTAGCTTTCTCGTTGGTCTTCGAATTGATAAGAAACGATATAGTCCGCTCTATTAACAGGTAATTGTCGTTCTGAAAATGCTTTCTCGATTTCAGAGAAAGATAGGGGGCGATCGCTAATTTGAAAACTTTTTATATAACCTTGCCAAGGGCGATCGCCAGTGGCTTCATTGCCAATTACTAAATAAAAATCATCGTTCCAATTTCTCAAATTAATATTAATTAAGATGACATAAGTAGCCAAGTAAATAGCAAAAAAATAACAGACAAAAACGGTTATTAATGACTTTAACCGGCGCTTACTATTTTCACCTAAAATTGCTCTTGCGAGAGAGACAATTGAGTTCCGCCACCAGTACAAACTAGTGCCCAAAAATCCGCCAATTGTGTTAGTTGCCACATCAGAAAAATTAGAAACGCGAATGGGCAAAAAAAGTTGCAGACTTTCTACCAACAAAGATAGAGTGCAACTAGCAAGAATTGCAGGAATTAAAACGATTGCAGACTTGAGTTTTGTAGTCGATAAAACTGCTGCCAAACTAATACCAAACGGCAGAAAAAGCAAAATATTTTGCCAATAGTCTTTAACAGTACTACTATATCGAAACTCCTCGAAAATTAGCGACTGCGATATTATATATTCTGGAATGACAAAATTAAATGGAGCGAGAGTCGCCGCGATTACCAAGATAACACTGGCAGTTAAGCAATAATACCAAAAATGACGATTCACTACTTGCTTTCGCTCCCCAAACTTACGGCTTTATTTAATTTGCTCCTGAAAATAAAGAGTAACGAAAAGCATTAATTGCTAGTACGTTACCCTCGATCGATGTTTAGTCTAGATTTTTTTTAGGGTATTTATAACGATACCACTTCAGTTGAAACATTCATGTCTCGAAGCATTTTGCCAATTTCTTCACGATAAATTGAGTTCATTATAATAACGCGATCGGGTTGATAGGTTTTAAGAAATTCTGGTGGCATGATTTCCTTGCCTACCCCAGGAATAAATTTACCGTGACGGTGAGGATTAATGTCGATCGCATACTCGATCTTATCGACTGTATTGAGCGTAGTTAAGAAAGAAACACACTTAGAACCCGAACCCCAAACCACAACCTTTTGGCGCTGTTTTTGTGCATCGATTAAATATTCTTTCCAGTAGTTAAGCTTGCTGGTAATATTCTCGGCAAAGTATCGGACATCACTAGCAACTTGAGCTACTGTTTCTTCTAACGAATGAATCTTTGCTGAAGGCGTATCTCTAGGCTGCGCTTCGATAATTAAATACTGCTCGCCATAGTCGCAGTAGAGATCCTTGACTTCAAAGCCACAATGGCGGAACAAACGCGCTAAAGTACCGGGACTAAAATAAGAACAGTGTTCGTAATAGATATCTTCAAAAGCTAGTTCTCGTAAAACCCTAGTATTGCTGGGAATTTCAAAAACTACGTTAACTTCTAAGCGATCGCCAATCGAGCTGCGTACTGTTTTAATAAATTCCGCCGTAGGTTGAATGTGTTCGAGGGTATGGCGACAGCAAATAAAATCGCCAACATATTTAGCGTGCTGTTGGGAATAATACTCTTGGATGAAAGTAACTCGGCTAGCAGCTTTGCTTTGAACTCGGTTGGGAACGACACTGGGATCGATACCTATGCCGCGATTATTACCCAATTCGCATAGCATTAATAAGAAATCGCCTTTGCTACAGCCAATTTCTACGATATCTTTATCGTGCAGGTCGTACTTCTCAATTAATTTGTTGGCTAAATTACGAGCAAACTTGTTAAAAGTAGGAGAAAAACTCTGTTGGTCTTCGTAGTTAGGGGCATAAGCCGACCATTTAGAATCGAACTCAATATTAGTAATAAAACCGCAATTGCTACAAAAGCCTAGAACGACATCGCCACAAGGAAAGTTTAAGGCTTCTTCCCGACTTGACAACATCAAGCAGCTATGAACGGGTACGTTACGAACTTCATAGAAAACTGATAGTTCCAAATGACCGCAGCTAGGACAAGTACGTTCTATTAAACTCGATTTAGTCGATAGTTGCTGTAATTGGTCATCGTGGCGTAGGGAATTTTGAACCATGTTAAGAGCGATTGAATGTATTTAAAGTTAAAGTCTATGTGGAATGGAGAGATACATCAATAAAAACCAGCCAGGTTCGCTACTCAATAATTTTAGGCGTAGGAATGGGAACGATAAACTTACCGCCATGAGCACGAAACTCTTTTTGTTGTTTGATAATTTCATCGGCAAAATTCCAAGCCAAGATTAAGACGTAGTCTGGCTTATCTTCTAAGAGTTTGTCTGGAGGAAAAATAGGTAAATGATTGATCCCCATAAAGCGGTTATGTTTGAATTTATTGAGATCGACGACATAATCGAGAAGAATTTTGTTAATTCCCAAATAATTTAGCATGGTAGTGGCTTTAGCAGCAGCACCATAGCCAACCATTCTTTTTCCTTGTTTTTTCAAGTCCCAGAGAAGATCTAACAAGGAATACTTTAAGGACATTACCGTGTCGGCAAAATTACGATAGTAATCGAGACAATCTACTTCTAGTTCTCGTTCTCGTTCTAGTAAGGATTTAACCGATTCTCCTACTGCTTCTCGAGGCTCGACGTACAGCCGCAAAGATCCTCCGTGAATTGAAGTTCTCTCAATCTGATTGAGATACAGCGAATGTCGCCTAAATAATTTATCTAAAGCCGTAACCGAAAAATAGCACAAATGCTGATGATAAATCGTATCAAATTCGCAGTGTTCGACTAGATCTACGAGGTAAGGAGCCTCAATAACCGCTACGCCAATATCCTTGAGTAAAATAGCGATCCCCTCCACAAAGCCATTGAGGTCGGGTACGTGCGCCAAAACATTATTAGCTAAAAATAGATCGGCTTGTTTACCTTTGCCTTTGAGTTTTACTGCCAAATCTTTGCCAAAAAAAGTGCATAAAGTCTCAATTCCCTTGGCTTGAGCAACTTTTGCCGGTTCGAGTGCGGGATCGATCCCGAGAACGGGAATCTGACGATCGCGAAAGTATTGCAGCATATAGCCGTCGTTACTGGCAGCTTCGATGACTAAACTATCACGATCTAACTTCCTCTTTGCGATTAGATTTAGTGCGCTATCTCCAAAATGCTTGAGTAAAGAAGGAGAAACAGAAGAGAAATAGGGGTAATCTCGCCCAAACAAGATTTCTGGTCGTACTTTTTCGGTAATTTGCACCAAAGAGCAGTTAGGACAGAAAGCCAAATCTAATGGTGCGGTATATTCTGGTAGGACTAGCTGCTCCTTAGTTAAGAGATTATCTGCTAAGGGAGTATATCCAAAGGAAATAATCGTATCTAAAGCGGAGTAACCGCAGGAAAGACAGGTAGCGCGATCGCTATTCATAATAGTTATGTTGACAAATTATTAATTTAATCAAAAACTTAATTTCTCTAGTCAAAAATTACTTTGCTGCTTGGCAGTGAGTAACCTTTGACCGTCGGATAGTTTTACTAGCTAAGCAAGACTAAACTAGAGGATGAGTGATAATTCAATTCATTCAATCTGATTATTTCTTAGCTAGCCTATCGGTTATTTTTAAGCGATCGTAGCCAAAGTTTCATGTTGCCAGCGCAAGTTATTATCTAATAATCCATTGCTAATAAGATATTTGATGTGAGCTATTCTTTGATATTTGGGACCTTCAAATTCATCTAAAGTTAGTCCCACTCGTTTAAAAGCTTGGTAAAGCTCCATAGCTCCTTTGCGAGCATCCCATTGAGGCTGAAAATTTAGAGTTTCAGCTATCTTGCTACAGTCAACTCGATAGCAGCGTTTGTCTGGTCCGGCATTAGGAGCATATTCAACGCGACAGTTAGGAATTGTAGCTCTAATAATTTCGGCTAAATCCCGAATTTGATAGTTATCTTGGTTGCGTCCGACATTAAAAGCCTCATTGTGAATTAACTCTCGCGGTGCTTCGAGAACGGCAATAAAAGCTCTAGATATGTCTTCAATATGTACGATTGGCCGCCAAGGAGTACCATCACTTTTGATATAAACTAGACCTTTAGTAAAAGCCCAGGCAGCTAAATTGTTGAGTACCAAATCGAATCGCAGTCGCGGAGAAACGCCAAAGGCAGTAGCATTCCGTAAAAAAGTAGGGCTAAAGTCCTCATCTGCTAGCTTACTGACATCTCGTTCTACCCGAACTTTGGAAACTCCATAGGGAGTTACGGGGTTAAACTGAGAGTTTTCATCCAGCCAGTCTTGTCCTCCCGCACCATAATTACTACAAGAAGAAGAAAAAACGAAACGACTGACACCTGCTTGTTTGGCTAATTTTGCCAATCTTACCGAAGCCTGATAGTTGATTTCATCAGTTAGTTGAGGATTGAGATTACCTAAGGGATCGTTAGAAAGCCCTGCTAAGTGTAGTATTGCTTCAAAACCAGACAAATCTTCTGGTTCTATGTCCCGAATGTCTTTTCTCAGTTCGGGAATCTCTTTAATTCCCGTGCCAAAAGTACTTCTCTCGTAAAAATCGCTATCTAAACCGACGACCTCATACTTTTTGTCCATCAACATTGGCACCAGAACCGTACCGATATATCCCTTGTGCCCAGTTAATAGTACTTTCATATTTGCTATCCTCCCATGTTTTCCAAGGTGCTTTACCACTCTCCCACAATGCTTCCAAACGTTTTTTATCTCGTAAAGTATCCATACACTGCCAGAAAGAATCATGTTTGTATGCCATGAGCTGACCATCTCTAGCTAATCTTTCTAGGGGTTGTTTTTCCCATTGAGTTTCGTCGCCGTCAATGTAGTCAAAGACTTCTGGTTCGAGAACGAAGAAAGCACCATTAATCCAACCTTCTTTAGTTTGTGGTTTTTCAGAAAATTCGACAATTTGTTCTCCTTCTAACTCCAAGTGACCAAAGCGGGCTGGAGGACGGACGGCAGTAAGAGTAGCTAACTTGCCATGAGCGCGGTGAAAAGCTAGTAATTCTCGAAGGTTGATGTCGGAAACTCCATCACCCCAAGTTAACATAAAAGTTTCATTACCTAAATAAGGGGCGAGACGCTTGATGCGACCACCCGTGTTGGTCATTGCTCCCGTATCAATTAAGTCTACAGTCCAATCTAATTGATAACCGCCATGAGTTTTTACTTCACCATTGCGTAATCCTACGG
Source organism: Myxosarcina sp. GI1(2024) (assembly GCF_053543375.1). Lineage (NCBI taxonomy): Bacteria > Bacillati > Cyanobacteriota > Cyanophyceae > Pleurocapsales > Pleurocapsaceae > Myxosarcina > Myxosarcina sp. GI1(2024). Next base: position 102,336 of record NZ_JBKGTY010000012.1, read on the forward strand.
TAAGATTGCTGTTGAGTGCGCAGTAATCTACCATATATTTTTTGATTACCGCACCTTTGTAACCTAATGCAATGCAAAAATCCTGAAAACCATATTGATAGTAATGCATCATAATATGCCAGAGGATTGGCTGTCCGCCAATTTCTACCATTGGTTTTGGCTTATTTTCAGTTTCTTCAGCAATACGGGTTCCTAAGCCACCAGCAAGAATAGCTACCTTCATGATTTTGTCTCGTCTAAAGCTTTAATAGTAAAGTAAATTTATTCACTGAATTGTATTTGTTCGCTGAATTGTATGGCAATTCATTTATTCTTCATAAATAATTGTAGATTTCACGGTTGAATTTTACCTTAAAGATTTGGTAAAGCAAATTTTTATTTATCTTAAAGGAACTGGGACACTCAAATCAACTTGAGTTGCTCTAGGATTATGTATGTACGAAATTTTTATGATATCTACGGGATTTTACTTAAATAAAATTCTCGCAATTAAAGCCCGATTTTAGCAACAATAAAAATAAAAAATTTTAACTGTCAATCAGTAAGGATTCATGACTAAAGTTGAGGAATTAAAGTTGGTGCCTCTACTGAAGGATTGACCATTGCTTGTACAGAAAAATTCAATGACAGAATGTCTTTGGCGACGACACGGCAGTCGCTTCAAGTTGGGGAACCCGCCCAATGCGCTGCCTCAAGTTTGCACTATCGTCAATAATATTTACGTTTGGTAGTTTACAAAATAAAAAATAGTGGCAACAAATAGTGGCAACACTCCTATTACTGCCGACTCGTTGTTTAGTATTAAAAAACACATAGTTAAGATTAATTTCTACTACAGCGGTTTGCATATCGATATGAAACGATAATTGCTGCAAATATAATCTAACAATCTCAGCTATCCAAAGCAGGCGATCGCGCTCTTAATATTTAAATGAAACCTTACTCGATTGTGAATATTGGCAGGAACAAACAGGTGTAAGAGTTAGTGCCAGTACCATGTGCCGAGAATTACAAAAACAAAAATGGACAATTAAAAAAACGCTACGTATTATTCAAGCAGCAACAGAAGAAAAACAGCAACAGCGATTAGAGTATTGGTCACAGATAAAAGGAGTAGAAACTAAAGACTTAATATTTATCGCTGAAATGGGAGTCCTGCTAGGTTTAATGCGAACTCATGCAAGAAGTCTTAGAGGAGAAAAGGCGTATGACATCAAGCCATTTTATCGAGGTAAAAGAATTACGGTAATGGGGACAATGACTATCAATTGTTGCTTAGGAATAAAAAATCTTGACAAAGGGATGAACGGAGAAAATTTTCAACAATTTCTGCGAGAAAAGTTAGCTACCTAAATTATGGTCTGGGGCAGTAGTAGTAATGGATAATTTACCTGCCCACAAAGTCAAAGGGGTAACGAGCATTATTGAAGATGCTGGTGCTAGAGCTGTATATCAATATATCATTAATATATCAATAGTAGTACTGGTGCGACCGCACCTTAAACCTCTTGATATGCGATAAAAGCTCTAACTGCCGCTGATAAATTGGGGTTAAGAATACTTCACTCAGCAATTTACGTTTAGATCCGATAAGAGTTCCCTGCAGTCAATTAATTCATAGCTAAGCGATCACCTAAACGATCTTAAACTAACTCTGGTTTAAATGCCATGGCTTTTACCAATTACCCAGTGACGACGAAAAAAGCGAGACAGTTCGGTTTCTTCTAGGGAGAGATAAATTGGTCTACCGTGAGGGCAAGTACGGGGATTGCGGCTTACTTGCCAGCGATCTAAGAGGTTTTGCATCTCTTCTATACTCAAAGGCGTACCGTTGCGAATAGCACTACGACAGGCGGTGGCAACTTGAGCGGTTTGTAAGTCACCGCCCCAGCTTAGTTCTATTAGAGCTTCACTGCGATCGCTTCGTTGGGCTAGCATTCGCGGTATGTTTCTCGCCGCCCACAGCTTCTCCCCAAAAGGTTCGAGGGCAATTTCCAATCGCTCTAGCTGCTCGATTTGTCTGAGGCTTAAATTAGGTAAAATTATCGGAGTTTCGAGCAAAACTAACTGCCAGTCATCCTGTAGCTGTTCGTATAATACTCTTTCGTGAGCAATATGCTGTTCTATGAGCCACATACCATTAGTATGTTCGGCAACGATATAGGTTTGATTAACCTGAGCTACTGCTTTTAAGGCAAGAGAACTAATTTTGGGTTTTGGTTCTCTAATTAGTGGCGGATTTAGGTTGGAATTAATATGATATTTGCCTCTGGCTTCAGCTACCTGAAGTATTTTACCGATACGGCGATCGCCAACCTGAGCGGGAAGTTTATCGGTATTGAGTTTTAATGCTTCCTCGATCGCCTGACTGACTCTTTCTTGCCAGTAAGCTAGAGAATGGAGATAGATTTCAGTTTTGGCTGGGTGTCGATTCCAGTCTATTTGACTGGGACAAGTTTGCAGGTGCAATAAGCAGACGGGATAGCGGTTGCGGGGCAGAGTTTTTGCCATACCGTTTAACATCGTCTGCTCTAATTCTGGCGAGCGCACGAACCGTCGATTTACTGCAACTCTAACCCAGTCGGCTCGATGGCGATGGCAGCGATCGGGCAACCCAATTACCAATTCTATGGGGGATTGAGAGTTAGCATTTTTTTCGTGTGCCCATTCCCCCAACCTTTCGATTTCTTCGTCTTGCACTACTTCTGTCGGGTTTTGAGGGGTAGGGATTTCTAGCTTGAGATAGTGCAAATCTCCCCGATCGATCCTTTTCAAAATTTGAGGTAATATGTCTCTGGCATTCTTACCAGGACTGAGATTGAACCATGACTTTTGTTGGAGTTTAACTTGCCAGGTAACTTGTGGGTGACACAGCGCAATTTGATAAATTATTTTCTGGATCGATTTGAGCTGTCGAGGCAATGGGGGTAAACCCCGACGACGTACGGGTATGTTACCAAATAGATTGGAAACCGTAACAGTGGTACCTGGAGCGATGGCTACAACTTCTTGTTTGACTAACTGGTTCTGTCGATAGCTAACTTGCCAACCAATATTGTCTCTTCCCAAACAGCGACTGCTAATCTTCAATTCTGCTACCTGAGCGATACTGTGTAGTGCTTCTCCTCTAAAGCCCAAGCTAGTTATATGCCAGAGGTCGTGACAAGTACGAATTTTACTGGTGCTGTGTGGTCGAACGCAAGCTTGAAGATCTTCGAGAGACATTCCTTTGCCATTATCAGTAATTATTACCTGCCACACTTCGGGAACTATAGATATACTAATGCGATCTGCCTCTGCATCCAAAGCATTTTCAACCAATTCCCGTACTACTGCCGCTAGAGAATCAATTACTTCTCCTGCAGCAATTAAATCTATTACTTCGACTGGTAAAGCTCGTATTTCCCCAAGCATAAGTTCGATGATTTAACTTCTGTCTCTTTCAAATTTTCCCTCCTAAAGAGTTTGGACACTATCAGTCGTTTCTACATTTTCTAGATATTGTCGAGCAATTTCCCAAGCAGTATTAATTAGCTGCATCGCGCGTTCGCAACCTTGGCGATCGGGATGGAATTTCAAGCACATTTGACGATAAGAAGGTCGCCCGAAAGCAATAAATGCCAGAGAACACCAAATCACATCTAAGTCATCCACCAGAAAATTTTGATAGTTATTACAGATTTCTATATAGTTGGCGACTAACTGTTGATATAATTTTTCGGCATTGGGCAAAGTTTGTTTGATAGTATCGATAGTTATTTGGCGATCGCTAATTTCCCGCTCTCGGCTAAAATTTAATTCGCTTTCAGTTTGCCAGTTATTACCCTGACTTGGGTTTTCTGATAATGGTGTTTCAGATATTGAAGCATGTAAAGCATCGAGTAAATCTCGATCTTGTTGACACTCAGAGCGTAAATTTTGAAATTCTTGAGATAGTTGGACAATACGCTCTAGTTTGGCTAATTTAAATTTTAATGACTCTGCACATCCGTATAGTTGGATTGCTTCTTCGTCTAACTGACTTTGACGTAGCTGATTTTGCTCAATTTCTATCTCTAGTTGTCTAACACGCTGATTGATTGTAGCTTGTTCTTCTTGATTGGCTTGTTCTCTAAGCGCCAATTGCTCCAACTGAGATTTAATTGTGGCGATCGCATCGACTAAATTCATCGGTTTGATTTGACAGTGATTAAACAAGTTTGCTCGACATCTGGCAGTCTTCCACCAACTATTCTATCGAGTCTATCTAGGGTAACCTGTATTTTCTGAAACTAGCTCACGACCGAGAAGCAATTTTACTTGAGAAAACTAATGGATCGAAGATCGATTTTAATTAGACCTCTGTGTTGAAGGAAAATCATAAGATTTCTCGCACGAATCATCATTAACTACCTCTTTTAAGATACAAGGGTATAAAAGATTCATTTTCATAACAGGTCTATAGAAAATAGGTACTAGTAAACAGAAACACTCTAAAATACTCTAACAGTACCTAATTATTTAACTAGGAACTAGCAAATTTATGAAATTTTTTTGAGATTCTATGGGTTTATTTGGGGCAAATCAACAATTCGCCCCAAAGCCAAACAAAATTTAATTTCAAAGGGCACCAATATTTGCGAGTCCCAAAATGACTCCCGCACCGATCATATGACCGAGACTAGTCGTTGCTAATAAGGCGGGTAAACCCATACCGCCAAAAAACTCGGGAGAAGGCAAACTCGGTTCTGCACTGTAGGCACTATAGTTGTTTAAAGCAAATTTTCCTAGAGCGATCGCCACGATGTTGCAAAAAATCATTACTATGGCTACTTTATAACTCCATGAGACGGTATTCGGTGTAGAAGATGCTGCGGCTATTAAATAATACAAAATAATTCCTCCGTTTATTTTATGATGTCAAATTGAAAATTATTATATTTCTTAAAGCCTTACAAAGATCGCTGACTAATTATTGCTGCAATATTTGTTAATTAAGTAAAGTTTTTTATCTAAATCTGCTAGCAAATCCTAATTTTTAGCTCGACAAGTAGAATCTGTTTTAGAATCTGTAAGACAGAGATTACTGCGCAGTAATCTCTGACTATATACTAAAGTTGCCTGGGGCTGTGGCTCAGCAGGATAGAGCAAGCGCCTCCTGAAAAATCGGGCACGATGAGGGAAACTTCATCTGTGAATGTGGTCTAATTCAGGGAAGCCTAAATTCGCCCTGTCGAACAAGGTAATCTTGAGCCAAGCTCTATATTTCTTGGTAGAGAAGGTGCAGAGACTAGTTGTAGGTACGAAATCAAGGAAAAGTTCATCAAATTGCTTGGTATCAAGCGAATTGTACCTAGAACATAACGACCACCACCTAAAGACATAGGAAAATGTCCAAGGTGAAGAGATAGTCCAGAGAGTGAGGAAACTCACACCAATCTGAAGCGCTAGGTCGCCGGTTCAAATCCGGCCAGTCCCGTTGACGAGTCAAATATAGCAATTATTTAAGAATAAATCCTTGCCTATTTGGCGATCGCCGTACCGATAGTGCAAGACCGCTCTAAATTAACGCCGTCTAAATGGCTGCCTTCGGTTTCGGCGCACAATAAATTAGCTCCGGCTAAATTAGCTCCGGCTAAATTAGCTCCACGCAAGTCGGCTTCTTCTAAATTAGTTTCGCTGAGATTAGTACCTCGTAAATCAGCTTGAGCGAGATTTGCCCCTTTAAGATTGGCACCGTTGAGATTGGCTCCTCTTAAGTCTGCACCCCGCAAATCTACACCTTGAAAATCGACCCCAGTAAGATTGGCACCGCTGAGAAATGAGCCTGCTAGTGCAGCGCGAGTCAATTTTGCCCCCATGAGATTAGCGCCGCGAAGATTGCTACCGCGCAAGTCAGCGTTACTCAAGTCTGCTTGCATTAAACTCGCTCCTAAAAGGTTAGCTCTCAAGTCGGCTAATTTGAATTGCGCACCTAGAAGATTAGCCCCATCTAATCTAGCTCCTTTGAGATTAGAACCAGATAAATTAGCACCGACTAAATTAGCTCCAGCTAAATTAATTTTCTCTAGCTGACAGCCAGAGAGATCTTCATCTTCTAAATCGACTCCTGGGAACTGTTTGCTTTGCCCCGCAAGAATTGCGTCTACTTCAGTTGTCATAATATCATTGTCGATCTGGTTAATTAAACGTTAAAGAATTTTTCGGTCAAAACTCAAGCCAATTCAAGTCGATTGAATCTGAGTCTCGGGCATTTTCTCAGAATCGATCAGCCACATTCCCCCAGAAATTTTAGGTTGATAGGCTTGCAGACTCATTCCCTGCTGTAATCCCATAACCAATAAACCTAAAGCTTCGACTAATTTGGGGTCGTATCTCTTACCCGCTAAAGCCTGACAATCAGACAATGCCTGAATATAGGGATCTTTATCTGGGGCATATCGTTTGTAAGCTTTCATTTTCTGCTGAAAATCAGTAAGTAGACCGATAATCCGCGATTCTAGGGGAATATCATCGTAAGCCAATCCCGTTGGGATTCCCGAACCGTCCCAAGATTCCCGTTGATAGAGCAAGATTTTGGAAATTGCCTCTAATTGGGGCATAACGCGCAATACCGATGCATTGGGTAAAGCATCTTTCTGTTGCAAAATTTTTTGTTGGGCAGACGATTGTTTGTGGGTTTTAGTAAGTTTGGGTAGTCCCACTCGATGTAATAATCCAGCTAAATATAACCGTTTGGCTTGCCAAGCGGGAAGATCGAGCAGTTGCGCCATAGCTTCTGCCATTGCCGTCACTTCAGAAGCAGCCATAGGATTGCTAACATCGGTGCGGTCTAAAAGCTGTGCCATGCGTAAAAAGGCTTGCATTCCATTGGAAACTATATTGCGATCCAATGCCTCAAACATATCGATGTCTGCTTGTGTTTCTGGTTGGTGTAAATTTTTTTGGGAAGCCTGTAGATATCTCACCACTAGTGATACTACTGCATCGATATCGTCTCGCCGTCTGGCGTTAAATTGGGCGTTAACCGCTTCTGCCTTGGCTGCCAACATTCGGGCGAGCTCGGGTCGGTAGTTGTTAATGTGGTCGATAGCTAGATTTATCGTTTCGCGGACTAATATTGGTTCGAAAGTCCAAAAGCCGTAAAATTTACGCTCTAAATCTTCTTGTGGCTTATTTTCTCCATAATCGGCTTCGGATAGTTCTTGGCAAAGAACCATTGCGGTATAGGTAGGAGACAAAATTATCAAGTGCCACTCTTGCTCTACCGGATCGCCTGGTTGGAGATGAACTAAGTCTACGTTGTTTTTTTGGCTAGTAGGATGAGTATCAAATCCAGAGTCCGGCGCAGCCATAATCGCAATCCAGTCTGCTTTTTGAGCTAAATTGCCGTAGCGGTCTGCTTCTTGTAAATACCACTTACCACGTTGGAAAGCCGTAACTATCAGGGGAGAGCTTTGAGATTGCAAAATAAAATCTTCTAAAGCATGACACAGCACTACCAAAGTGTTTTTATAGTAGACTCCTAAATTTAGCGGTTTTTTGTCGCTGGAATGAGCCTGATTTAATTTCTGTAAGATCGAGCCTTTTAACATATCTTGTTATTAGTTATTTAGTAAAAATAATCGGCGATCGCGCCAGATCCCGCCAGTACGGGGTTTTACTGACTCGATCCAGTCGCCGTTAACTTCCGATTATTAGATTCTACAGGTGCTGAGAGTGCTTCTTCTAGTGGAGCGCGACCCAATTTAGTTTCTAAAATCTGCATCACTTTTCTCCCAAAGTCATTAGGATTTTGCTGCCAAGCCTGAAGGCAAACTTCTCCAAAAAAAGAACCCAACGGTTCGGGATTCCATAGCAGTTTCTTTGCTGTCCAAGGCATCAAACTCATTGGGTTGTAACCAGGCTTGAGTATGTCATACTCGAAAGCATACTCTTCTAAATGGGTGTGGGGCTGAAGTCCGATAAAGAAAATCGCTGGTTCTACCTTATCCACACCGAAAATTTTTTCTAACTCTCGATGATAACTAATAGTCTGTCGAATTGTTTCGTAGGTTTCATCGATGACGTTAAAAGAGTAGTTGACCGAAACCAAATCGTTAAAACCTGCCGCTTTTAAATCGCGACAGTTTTCTAAGACGGTACGCAGGTTATAGCCCATGCGCATTTTGCGGACTAACTCTTGAGAACCGCTGGTAATTCCGATTTCAAAATAGTTCATCCCCGTTTTAACCATTAATTTACACAGTTCTGGTGTGAGGTTATCAGCACGAATATAAGCCGCCCAATGGATGTCTTTCATGCCAGAATCGAGAATTTTTTGGAGTAGAGCGATCGCATCTGGGATAAATTTACGGGCGGGAATAAACTGGGCATCGGTAAACCAGTAGTTACGAATGCCTCTGTCGTATAGCTGACGCATTTCTTTGACTACTTCATCAGCAGGGTTAATTCTCACCTGTTTACCTTCAACTACCGTATAAATACAGTAGCAGCAGTTGTGAGGACAGCCTCTTTTGGTTTGTACGCCAAGATAAAAATCATTTTCTTGAAGATAATAGTCAAATTCAGACCAAATTTCGGCTATATAATCGTAATTACAGGCAGTTTTTTCGATGGGAGTCGGCCATTCATGAATCATGCCCACTCTCGGCTGGTTTTCTCCTACGATGTAGCATCGCTCATCGCGAATCTCTTTTCCCTGTAATAACTTTTCGAGTAACTGTTCTCCTTCTCCAACTGAAACAATAGTGCCGCGAGGTAATTGCTGTTGAAGCTGTTCGTAAAACACGCTAACTGCTCCTCCACCTACTACCGCATGAGCGTGAGGACAATTCCGCTGCGCTCGCTTCAACCCGCGCTTAATCAAACCAAGATTGCGCCAGAGTTCTCCGTAGTAAGCCGCTGCAACTTTAAGTCCTCCTAAAGCACCCCTGAGTTTAATTAACGGATTTTTAGCGTAATAAAGTTCGAAGGCATTTTGGAGGGGATTACCTCCTCTACCTCCCACCGGGGCATAAATTTGAATATCTCGCCAGGAAAATACCAACAAGGTGGGCTTAAACTCATCGATACAGCGATCTAATGCTCGATTAAAGTCTAATGGCGGTACCGTTCCCAAGTCAAAAATTTTTTGCTCTACTTGAGGAAACAGCTTGTGAACGTGGTCTGAGAGATAGACGACTCCGATGGGAAAGATTGGATTGCAGGGAAGACGAACATAGAGAATTCGTTGGGACATAAGTTTAAAACTTAAGTTAACTTTTATAGCTTTTATGAAACTCAAACCCCCGAGCGGGGTGGATTTTGTGGTTCAAAAAGTTTAAATTATTTATATAACTTAACTTTAGCGAGATTATCAGTCACAATCAACTAAGTAAACAATTATTGACCAACTACAAGAAAGGAAAATGTCAGGATTGACTTTTAAAATCTGCTCATTTTCTTTGAACAGACTTGTTAGTGACTCTTTATTCCTTAAGCTGCTTGAAGCAAGAAACGTAGCTCATCGACCCGTTCTCGAAATAGTTGCCTCTGCTCAGATAAGGACACGACTTCTGTCATCGACTTCCTGGGGCGGCAGAATTGAGTGATTTCATCAAGGGTTTGACCAAAACTCTGGGCAGTCTCCAACTCTCGGAAACCCAGCGTCGGATAGTAGCGTCACTTCACTATTCGATGGCTCTGCTCGAGCGGATTAGCTTGACAACCTCTGACTTGATGCTCGACCTCTTCTCCTCAAGTTGCCGTAACTGCGCCAGGATAGGAAGCGAGTCCATCTGTCACTACTTTTTTAGGAAGGTCGGCTATAGTTGTCGCCGGCTCGAAACAAGCTTGAGCCCCTTCCAAGAAACATCGGTGACAAGTTAAGCCAGAATGCTCAAAGAGCGATCTCTTGTTAAAGATCTACTTACCATCCACAGGTTTTGAGTACCCCTGTTGTCCCACGAGGCGAGCGAACAGCTCATTTTGAACAATACCTTTAAAATGGGGATCGGTTTTAGCTTGTTGTCGGTATTTAGAATTGAGTTTAATTGCCTGCTTTAAGTTATCGACGGCTGACTCGACTCGACCTGTCAGAGCATAGCAGATTGCTTTGTTATAGTAAGCTGCAGCATAATCGGCACGAAGCTCTAAAGCGCGATCGCAACTAGTTATTGCCTCTTCATACTGTTTTAGCTCGATCGCAATTTTGGCTCGATAGTTCCAAGCTTTAAGTAATTCGGGATTCAACTCTACTGCCTTATCTAAAGAAGTCAGTGCATCTTGGTAGCGTTCCAACATCTCTAAAGCCATGCCGCGATTCATCCAAGCAACGGCACTATCTGGTTGTATTTTTACGGCACGCTCGAAAGATTGAAAAGCTGGCTCGTGTTGCAGTAACATCCCCAAGGCAACACCACGATCTACCCAAGCCTGATAATAATCTGGTTCAATTTCTACTGCTCGATCGTAACTAGCAACCGCTTCTCGATAGCGTTTCATCCGGCTTAAAGTAATGCCGCGATTGCACCAAGCCTCGTAAAAATTGGGGTCAATTCTAACTGCTTTATTAAAAGCCGCGATCGCCGCTTCCGATCTTTGTAACTCCCTTAAAGCAATGCCACGTTGATTCCAAGCACTAGGATTGTCTGGCTTGAGTTCTAAAGCTCGGTCAAAAAATGCGATCGCCTCTTGATAATTTTCTCGAGCTAATTGTTGGTTTCCTCGTTCGATAAAATCATCGGGATTGAGAAATAATTGAGGATGATTCTGTTGAAGCCTTTCTAGTGGTTCGCTGAGATTTTGCAGATTTTGTTGGATTTCGGTTAGGGCAGTTCCAGCAATCTCTTGTGGATTAATCTGGGCTAAATCTGCCAAGATTTGTTCTTTTTGAGTTTGGGCATCTGAGTATAGTTGCGAAAGCTGGGTAGCATTTTCGGTTTGCAAGCGTTCTAGATTTTGCACTATTGATTCCTGACGCTGTTGTATTTGCGCTCGTGCTTCAGTAAATCGAGCGTCAATTTCGGTTTGTAGTTGGGCGAGGTTTTGCAATCCCCGTTCTTTTTGAGCTTCAATTCCCGCGTTTTCTTGAGAGATGCGCGTGGCAAATTCTGTTTCTAGCTGACGTAAATTTTCTAGAGTCTGTTGGATTTGCCGCTCGATTTGGGATTGTGAATCTGATAGTTGAGTAGCGAGTTCTGTCCTTAAGTACTCCAAATTCTTGGTGGTTATTTCCTGCTGTTGCTGCACTTCTCGTTCGGCATTGGTTTGTAATTCGGAGATTTGTTTGGCAAATTTAGATTCTAGTTTGGTCAGACTGCGGACAATGGTATCTTTATGTTGTTGTGCTGTCTGTTGCAGCGTTGATAGTTGGTTGATAAATTCAGTTTTTGAGCTTTGTAAATTTTCTCGAAACTGTTGCTTGTGTTCCTGTAAATCGGATTGTAGTTTGGTAAGTTGAGGTGCTAGTTGAGAACTTAATTGTTTGAGCTGTCGTCCCAATTCATTCTTTTGTTGTTGCGCTTCTGCTTGTAGCTTAGATAACTGCTCTGTAAAATTAGTTCGTGCTTGTTGTAGCTCTTGTAAAAGACTATCTTGTCGTTGACGAACTTCTGCTTGCAAACTAGAGATTTGAGGAGCAAATTCACTGGCTTGGCTTGCCAAATCTCGAAGCAGAGAATCCCGTCGTTCTTCAGTGGTATTTTTAAATTGAGTAAGTCGAACGGCAAACTCGCTGGCTGATGTTTCTAGCTCTCCAACTACCGTTTTTTGTTTTTCCTCAACCTCTGCCTGAATTCGCTCGAGCTGAGGAGTAAACTCAGAACTCAAACTTGCCAAATTTTGCAGCAAGAGATCTCTTTGTTCTTCGCTATTTATTTCCAGTTCTTTCAGTTGACTAGTGAATTTAACCTCTAATTTACTTAATGTTTCTCGATAGGTATCGATTTCACCGTTAATAGTTTTAACTCCCTGCTGTTGGGCACTACCAAGTTCTGATACTAACCCAGAGATAGTTTCTCGCTGGCAATTTAACTCTTGTCGGAAATTTTCTACCTCATCCTCTAACCCCTGGTTCATTTGTCGAGCATTTTGTAGGATCTGCCGAACTTCATCATTAACGCTGTTGAGTTGGGATTTAGCACGATCGAGTTCCTGAAGATTGGTACTGACAAGGTGGGCAACTTCTCGAATGACAGCTTTACGTAATAGCCACAAAGAAGCGATCGCAGCTGTTAATAATAATGCTAAAGTAGCCAAAATTATCAGATTAAATTGGGTCAGAGTTCGGTTGAAGAAGCGATTAGCCTCAGCTTCAATTTGTTCTTGAATTGGGTTGTCTGAGGGTAGTGCCTCTGGTTGTGACACCTGTGCCAACAAAATTGGCGGAGTGGAGGTGGAGCGAGCAACAGCAGAGCCTGCAGGCAAGAGTAAGGTAGTCAAAATTAAACTACTCTGCGATAACCAGAGTGAAAACTTAGGATATTTGTTGCTCATCAGGCCCACCTGTCAAATAATAAATAAAGTTAGAAACTTTACTAGCTTCAATGTATCGTTCTAACGTGGTTAAAATTGCATCTTCAAAAAATATTTTGAGATTTTTCTGTAGAGATTTATCGCTAATTGCCCACTTTTGAGAATTACTATCGTCTCCCACTGCTAACTACGAGAAAGACGCTGTACTTCTCGACCGCCTAACAGGCGATCGCATTCTATCAATAAATCGGGGATCTTGTCGGCATAAGGACTGTCTGCCAAACACGAGCGCAACTTGCCAGGATTAATATCTGTAGCTTTTTCCCCTGGAAACCAGTCACCTCCGTTACCCAATAAATTGTATCGTGCTTTGCCAAACTCAACCATGTTGTAGGCTAGAACGAGATTTCGCAACCAGAGAATCACGGGAACATTCACCCTACCTGGAGTTTGCTCGTAACTCGGCAAACCAACTTGCCAATTGCGTAGCCAATCTTCTCCCAAAACGGCGATCGCCTCTCGTTCCAAACGTTCTAAGATAGGAGGTAAAATTTCAGATGCTTTATCTAGTAACGGCAAGACTTTAAGATGTTCGTCAAAATCTGCAGGTTTGGCTGCGCCGATGCTGAGAGTGTGAACTTGAGGATGAGATAGACAAAACAAATCGTTAAATACCATCGGACTGAGGGGGTGACAGAGTTCGACTAACTTCTGAGGTGGATTGTAAAGCTGTCCTCCTTTATCGGAAGGAGAGATAATAAACACCCCCATATCTTGACGTTGTGCGGCTTCAATTGCCGGCCAGTTCCACTGATTGATGTAATACCAGTGAAGATTGACATAGTCAAATAAGCCGGTTTCTATGGCTGTAGTAATTATTTCGGTCGAACCATGAGTAGAAAAACCAATAAACCGAACTTTCCCCTCAGCTTGAAGCTGTTTGGCAACCTCCCAGCAACCTTCAGGACGAATAGTTTGCTTGAGTTTGACTTCGTTGTTAATCCCGTGAATACCTAATAAGTCTACGTAATCTAGCTGCAAAAAATGAAGGGATTGTTGGAACTGACAGCGAAATTCTTTAGGATCGGGGTTGGGAGATACTTTGGTTTGAAAGATAAATTCTTCTCTAGGCAGTTGGGGTAAAATTTGTCCTAGCTGCATCTCCGAACTACCGTAACCCCTGGCGGTTTCGATATGATTAATACCAACAGCCAGAGAACGGCGAATAGTTGCTTCGAGATTGCGTTGATTTGCTGCGGGAATTTGGGACTGGGGTAAATCTTGCCATTTATATTGATACCTCATTCCGCCACAGGAAAATACGGGTATCTGTAACTCGGTGCGTCCAAATCGCCTATATTGCATAACTCTAAGCTAGTGTGTATTGTGACCGTCTGTAAATATTAAATATTATTATCAAAAATAATGAGAATTCTTTTAGTGGATGATGAAACTGAATTAAGCGATCCTCTCAGTTCCATTTTATCGCGGGAAGGATATCGAGTAGATGTAGCCGATAACGGTAAATTAGGAATTGAGCTGGCATTACAAAATGACTACGACCTATTAATTTTAGACTGGATGTTACCTCACAAATCTGGTTTGGAAATTTGTCGAGAATTGCGATCGCATTCTCTCCAGACTCCGGTATTATTTTTGACCGCTAAAGATACCATCGATGACCGAGTTGATGGTTTAGATGCCGGTGCAGATGATTATTTGGTTAAACCTTTTGAGTTGAGAGAATTACTTGCCAGAGTCCGCGCTTTATTCCGCAGGTCGGCTAATTTAGAAACTGAGAGTACCAAGAATAAATTGAAGATGGGCGATCTCGAGTTAGACCTAGACAATCAACTTGCTTATCGTCAGGGAAAAGCGATCGATCTATCGACTAAAGAGATCGAGTTGTTAGCTTACATGATGCAGCATCAGGATCGCTTGTTAACCCATGAGGAAATTTACAATCATCTGTGGCGCGAGAGCGATCGCCCTGGTAGTAATGTGTTGGCGGCTTTAATTCGCCTATTACGTCGCAAGATCGAGATAACGGGTGAAGAGCGTTTGATTCATACTGTCTACGGCAAAGGTTATCGTTTCGGACTACACAATAGTTCTCGGAAATAACTGTCATGGTTGCGATGACTGAGATCGCTGTCAGTTTGGATGAGGTATTTCAGCTAATAATTTTATGAGTTAAACTAAGTAAATGTTGAATTTGAAACTCCCTCAGTCTACTAGTTAAAGATATTTTTGAACTACTTCCCAACCCGTAAGTGAAACCCAGATTAGTCCGATTAATAAAACCAAATTAGTACTGACGTGTAGCGATCGCACCCAGTTAGAGCGTGCCTCGATCTTCGTCCCACTCCAACCAGACAATAAAACTAAGCCAACGACAAACATTCCCGCCCATAAATGATTGGAATGCCCGAGGCTACCGTAATGACCCACGGTTCCGACAATACCAATCGCGAGCAATAACAATACTAAAAAAATTATGCCAATTCCCACCCACCAATGAACCGTTCGCAACCAAACAGGACGACCGATTTTAGTGGTTCGACTGTAAAATAGCCAGCTACCAGCAATTAATAATAAACCATAAGCTGCGATCGCACCACCCATAGACCAAGCAGCAATTTTCCACAGCCATAGAAACGAAGGTAAATCCAAACTCGCTCCCCATAATTGTTTTGCGTTTGTCCGTCATTCAACGGCAGACTCATCTGTAACTTTTTTAGTATAAACAATCGAGGCGGCTGTACATAGCCACCTCGATAAGATTTACTCTATTCAAGCAATAACTAAGAAAGGGAGTAACTTCTAAACCCTAGCTGTAGCCTGATGATGGAGTAAATTATTTTCTCGTGTAGTTTCGGTCTGATAGTTGGAACCGCCGCGCTCTTGAGCTCGAGTCTGTGTGGTCGAACTATCACCAGATTTTCTACCCTGCTCTTGAACTAGTAGTCTAGTGCATGGTATTGTATCTGAAAGAATCGCACTAGCCATCATTCCCGAATGAATCTCTAACATGGCAGAAGACAAAGCCTCAAATACAAGCCGTTGACCTGGAAAAACTACTCGTTCGAAATACCAGTTTGGTATATTCGAAATCCGAGCTATCTGAATTTGGCTGGTTGAGTTGACGTAGCAGCAAAGAATTTTGTCTTCCCCCTGAGGTAAGGGATCTAGTATCTGAGCCATAATTAATTATTTAATCGCTTTATATCAATTTTACTATCACTGCTGATAAGCTAACATTTCTCGATCCCAGTGGCTGTAAAAGGGAATACCAATATAAGCATATTTGAACCTTTTGTTACCTATTATAATTTTTTAATATTTTGGGCAGATTGGATACTTATTAATTAAACTCAAACAGATTTTCTATGGGGATCGTTTTCAAGATAAGTCAGAAAAGCCAAAATTTAATTCTCAATAACCGCCATAATTTCAGTATCGTTTGCAGCAATTTTTAAAACTAAAGTCGGCTTTAACTGCAAAATTTATTTTCAGATTCGGGTCTTTTCTGGAAAGTATATAATTCCCAGTTCATTCATGACTTGTAACTATTTATAAAAAGAGATTTCATGCTGATTTAATTTTCTTGTGTCATCTTGGTTTGAAGATACGACTTTAGCTTGAAACTTTGTCTATGACCGCAAATTCTTCAAACGGTCGTCATAAAGCCTTGAATGAGATTCAAGGCATGCGACCTCCTAAAACTCAGGAATCGATGTCAGATGACAACGAAAACTCGCGGGAGAGTTCTCTAAATTCTGATGGTGTAACTGAAGAGCCTACTTCCTATTCCATTACCGAAACAGAAGGATTGGAAGGTACTAGCTCTCAGAAGCAATACCCCTCCAGTTCATTTAGACTGGGGAAAACTTTACTAGGACTGGGGATTTTCGCCCTGCTGACGGGAAATATTTTGGTCTTAACCAACCACTTCAAACCTTCTAGCTCAATGGCAGGGATGGAAGGAATGGATCGTGGGGATATGTCTCACGATGAGATGATGGCGGTAGATGGTTCATTTAATCACAATCCCGTGCGAGTAGAAACATTTAAACCTCAGGTGTTAGAAGCCAGTGTTAGCTATACGGGAACGATTAAACCCTATGAAGAAATTATGGTTTATCCTCGTGTCGCAGGACAAGTGACTAACTACTCAGTATATCCAGGCGATCGCGTTACGGCAGGACAACCTATAGCTACTCTGGATGCTTCGGAGTTGACCACGGGAGTAGCCGAAGCAATAGCAGAAGCGGACACGATGAAATCTGCCCTAGAGATGAGCAAAATTGAGGTAGACGAACAGAAAAGCGCGATCGCCCAGATTGAAGCCGATCTAGACTACCTCAACCTGAAAAAAGACCGCTTTGCCCGATTGGTTAAAGATGGGGTGATTTCCCAAGATGAGTTTGATGTAGTCGATAGCGAAGTTAGAAGTAAAGAAGCTAACCTCAAGCAAGCACGGGTTAAATTGGCAAGGATGGAGGCACAGGTAACTAATAACCGCGCCAAGATTAACCAAGCTAAAGCTAAAGTCGATACTGCTAAAGTTATCCAGGGTTACACGACCATTACCTCTCCCATTTCTGGCATCGTGCAGAAACGGAACGTCGATCCTGGGGTAGTGGTTCAACCGAGTATGATGGGCATTGTTAAAATTGGCAATTACAATCGGGTGCGCTTACAGGCTAACGTCGCGCAGAGCGATGCGGTTAATATTCGTCCTGGGGCAACAGTAGTTGCTACTGTTCCTGGTAGTAATATTCCGCCAATCAAAGATAAAATTACCAGCATCTTTCCCCAAGCTAACAGTAAAACTCGCACGGTAACGGTAGAGGCGGTTATCGATAATCCCGACGGACAATTACTCTCTGGAAAGTTCCTCGAAATGAAGATTGTCACCGCCCGTAAAGCCAATGCCATTACTGTTCCCCAAGCTGCGGTAGTAGAATTTCAAGACCAATCTTCAGTTTGGGTAGTAGAAGGAGATACGGTAACAGCCCAACCAGTAACCTTGGGAATGTCAACGGGAGACAGAATAGAAGCACTCGGTGGTTTGGAGTCGGGACAAGTGGTAGTAACTTCAGGACAACATCGCTTGGTAGAAAATGCGACAGTAGCAATTATCAATCAGTCAGAACAAGCGATCGCATCCAGTAAAGCTTCTTCTCAGAATATTCAAATTCAGTTAATCAGTCCCGACAATCGACAGCTGACAATGGGGGATGCCCAATTAATACTGGAAGTGAAAAATGCTGGGGGTCAACCGATAGAAGTAAAAAACTTAGAGGTTAGCGCATCAATGCCGATGAAAAACATGGCACCGATGACGGCAAAAGTAGAAGTCCAACCCACAGACAAATCCGGTCGCTTTCAAGTCGATACCTATCTCAGTATGAAAGGAGAATGGGTAATTACCGCTCAGGTTAAAGACCCGCAACATAAAGGCAAACAAGAATTTACCTTTGAAGTCCGATAATCAGAAAGTCCTCTAAATCCCCTGCCCCCGCGATCCCCAACATTGGCGGTATTCTTGGGGGACTTTCAACTACTCTTCCCCAGGATTGAGGTTGGGGGGCAAAAATTTACTAACCACAAATACCAACCATGAAAAAATTAATCTTAATTTTGCTTCCCCTAAGTTTACTCGCGATCGCTTGTAGTCCCGCCCAAAGCGATACTGAGATACTGAAATAACATCTACTACTCCTACTGAAACAGCACAAAACAAACAAGAAAGTACTGCTACTGTAAATTTAGTCAGCCCCGATCCTCAAGCCGAAATTCCGATGGGTGATGCGGAAATGGTTTTAGAAGTGGTAGATAGCAATGGTAATCCAGTAAAAGTAGAAACTTTAGATGTCAGCGCGACTATGCCAATGGACGGCATGGAAGAGATGATCGGTAAAGTAGAAGTTACCCCCGCAGATGAACCGGGACGTTTCAAAGCTACTACCTATTTTGGAATGCAAGGGACTTGGAATGTAGTTGCCAGCGTGAAAGAACCGCAGTATCAGGCTCAACAAGAGTTTACTTTTGAAGTGAAATAAAGAATCAAGTAGCGATCGCTTTAACAAATGGTTTTTGAAAGTTCGGGCGATCGCTGTGGTTGCTGCAATCTGGGATAAACTAAAAAGAGAGTCTCCTGAGGGTAAATCATAAAAGACTCTCTAAGTTTAAAAAACCTAATTGCAGTATAACGAATGAACGAACAAGAACGCGAGCACAATAAAAAAATCGGCGTTGCTGAATCAAGGGAGGAATCGATAAGAAATAGGTACATCTTCAAACTTCAAATAATGAATCAGTAATCTAATTGAATGTTTCAACATATCTAAGGATTTCGAGTAGCAAAGAGTTTTACGATGTAAACGAGCAAGGTCATGTCTTGAACTTGTATTTTTACCCTCTACTCTTCTTGTCATATAAGTCTTGCAGACTATCTGGTCTCCATCGGGAATAAATCCTGGATAGACTTTCCATCCGTCCGTTACGTAAAAGTAGCATTGCCATTTTTTGACAATTTCCCAAAGTGGTTCAAATGTTTTTGAGCTGCGATCGCCTAAAACCCACGCCAAAATACATGGTTTAAAATGATCTACTGCTGTCGAGAGCCAAATTTTGTTTTGTTAGTCCCTACAAAAGTTTCGAGTTCGTCTAATTCCCCCACCTCTGGTACAACTTCTGGGTCATAAGCATTTGGAAGTAAATTCCCAACTTGTTTGACCCAATTAATAATAGTTGTATGATGAACTCCTGTAACTCTTTCTATACCCCGAAAACCCATGCCATTAAGGTACATTTTGAGACATGTTTTTCTGGTTTGATCGCTGTAACCACGATGATTTTTGGGGTTTTTAACAAATTGACGACCACAATCTACACAAACATGATTTTGCTTTCCTCTTCTCATTCCATTTTTACGGACATGCTCGGACTTACACTCAGGACAATTCACTCGGTTTTCTTTTGATTAATCGCGTTACTTCAATTCTGCAATTCCTCCCCTATTTATGCAACGCCAA
>NZ_JBKGTY010000012.1:121823-145606 GCF_053543375.1 Myxosarcina sp. GI1(2024)
TGATTAATCGCGTTACTTCAATTCTGCAATTCCTCCCCTATTTATGCAACGCCAATAATATAACTATCTTGGTATTGGAGCGAAATTTGCCCGAGAGTCGAGAAAGGCTTGAGAGGTAACTAAAGCTCAACTGCAAGAGCGACCAGTCTTATTGCAGTTTGTTCGTGGGATAGCGATGAGTTATGGTCGCATATTAGACAACGATTCTATGAAGAGCGAGCTTCTATTTGCTCAGTCAAACTAACATCTTCTTAATTAAATTTAGCTAAAAAAATAACCACTCGAGAAAAATTTGAGTTTAAATATAGAGAGGAATAATTCGCTACATGACATGGCATTCTTATCATTGAATTCTAACTAACTAATTTAGTAATTAGCATAATTTTCTAGATTTTTATGGTATCTACAGCAAAGAATACTGAAATTTTAGCTTCGGAACGAGTTGAAGAGCGCTCTATTGTTAGCGATCCCCTCAAAAAAGCCCATGGTGTCTACGTTACGATTCACGGACATTTTTATCAACCACCTCGAGAAAATCCCTATTTAGATACGATTGAAAGACAGCCTAGTGCTCATCCCTTTCATGACTGGAACGAACGCATTCATTATGAATGCTATCGTCCCAATGCTTTTGCCAGAATCCTCAACGACCGACAAGAAGTGATTGGGATCGTCAATAACTTTGAATATTTGAGCTTTAACATTGGAGCGACTCTAATGTCATGGCTGGAAAACTACGATCCCGAAGTCTATCAGCGCATCATTGAAGCCGATAAAAAAAGCAGTCGTCGACTCAACGGACACGGTAATGCGATCGCCCAAGTTTACAATCACATCATTCTGCCTCTAGCTAACGAACGGGATAAATACACCCAAATTCGTTGGGGTAAAGTCGACTTTCGCTCTCGCTTTGGGCGCGATCCCGAAGGAATGTGGCTGGCTGAAACGGCAGTAGATTATGCAACCATCAAAGTCCTAATTGACGAAGAGATTCGCTTTATTATCCTGGCACCTTCTCAAGCAGAGCGCTGTCGCCCCTTACCTACAGCAGAAACACCAGAACCAGAATGGCATCAAGTAGGCGGTTCTCAAATCGATCCCACCCGACCCTATCGTTGTTTTATTGAAGATGGTCGCTATCTCGATGTCTTTTTCTACGACGGACCGATTTCCCGGGACATGGGTTTTAATGACGTGCTCAATACTGCCGACAACTTCGCTAGTAGAATCGGACAGGCAGTGAAAGGAGATCGTCGCCCCGCCCAAATACTCAGCGTAGCGACCGATGGTGAAACCTTCGGACATCACAAAGGCGGTACGGAAAAATGTCTGGGATATGCCTTTACGGAAGAATTTCCCCGTCGCGGTTGGATAGTTACTAATTACGCTCACTATCTCAGTATCGCTCCTCCTACTTGGGAAGTAGTTCTCAAACCCGTAACCGCCTGGAGTTGTGCTCATGGTGTAGATCGCTGGCAGGATAATTGCGGTTGTGGCGGCGGTGGCCTGTGGCATCAACAGTGGCGCAGACCGTTACGGGATGCCTTAGACTGGTTGCGAGAGCGTACGATTGAAGTCTACGAATGGCGAGGAGCCCAACTATTTCGCGATCCCTGGTCGACCAGAGATGAATACGCTTCAGTTATAGGCGATCGCTCCATCGAACAGGTAGAGCAATTTTTGCAAGCCCACCAATCTCATCCTTTGAGTGCAGAAGAGCGTATTGACGCTTTGCTCCTACTAGAAATGCAGCGTCACTCTTTGCTCATGTATACTAGCTGCGGCTGGTTTTTTGAAGAGATATCTCGCCCCGAAGGAGTCCAAATTTTGCGTTATGCCGCCCGTGCCTTAGAATTAGCGGGAGAAGTAGCGGGAATTGACCTCAAACACGAGTTTATTTCGCATTTGGCAAAAGCTCCCAGTAACGTCGAGTTATTTGGCGATGGTGCCGGAGTGTATCGGGAGTTAGTCTCTTCAGCTCAAATCGGTTTCGAGCAGGTGACGGCGCATTACGCCATTAGCTCTTTGTTTACTAACTATCTCCAGCAAGAGAAAATCTATTGTTACAAAGTCGAACAGTTAGACTATCAAAAACAGCAGCTAGGAAGATTGGCTCTCTCAGTCGGGCAAGTACGCTTGACCTCGGAAATTACCTGGGAAAGTCAACATTATGTTTTTGCAGTACTACATTTAGGTGGTTGGGATTTTCATTGCTGCCTCAAACCTTTTAAAGGACGTTTGGCATATGCCGAATTAAAACAGCAGCTATTTGAAGATCTCAAACAGGCTAGCGCGGCACGGACAATTGCTACGATGAATCGCAATTTTGGCGATCGCTGTTTCAATTTACAGCATTTATTTGCCGAGGAGAGACAGCGGATCGTACGACTGATAACTGAGAAGACCAAAAAAAATCTCGACCGTCTCTACAGCCAAGTCTATCGGGAAAATTACAGTATTATTGCCGCTTTTCAACGCGAAGAATTACCCGTTCCTCAAGAGTTAAAAGTAGCCGCAGATGTCGCCCTTTCCTCCCGCTGCCGCAGTGCCATCTTGGCTTTAGAAAAAGCGATTGACAATCCCGAAAAAATAGATCTTTATTTATCAGAACTCACTGCCACAGCTGACGAAGCCAATCATTTTCAGTGTCAGCTCAATCTTCCCGAGGGGAAAAAGATTTTAGAGCAGACCATTCTACGTTGGCTTTGGAAATTGCTTTACGATAGCGATCCTGCAACCCTGGAAATCGATGTGGCAAGAATAGAACGGGCAATTACGGTAGGGGAAAAACTACATTTAGGTTTGTCCCTCGATCGCGCTCAAGAAACTTACTACAAATGTTTTCATCAACGCATCGTACCCAACTGCTTTGTCTCGACTCACGGAGAAAATACCTGTCGGTGGGAGCTGAGGAAAATTAAGCCTTTGTTGAAATTGGGTCAATTACTGGCGATCGACGTTAGCGGTTGGCTTGACTAAGTAGAGGAAGTAGAGTAAAAGGTAAGGGAATCTAGTATTTTTTTCGACTATTACTCTTCAACCTTTTACCTAATTACATCGTGTCTAGTGCCTAGTACCTTTTTACTGTAGACCCAACCAAGACAGCAGTCCCTTTCCAGTTATATACTCAATGGCAATCGTCAAGACGAAGCCGATCATAGCAGCACGACCATTGAGTCGTTCGGCATAAGAATTAAATCCGAATTTAGGCTCTTCTAGGTTGGGAGTAGTAGTAGGTTGAGTTTGGCTCATAATCAATTTACCTCTTAGGTGGCTTGTAACAATTCTTTACTAAGTATCTTAACTCATTTCTTTAGTATGGATTAGCTCTCAACAGTAGCAAGCGATCTCTTCTTTATATTCAATATATTCAATAAATGCCAAATATACATCAGAACCTAACCCAAAAAATTAGGAATGATTTCGATCGCCTTGCCAGGTACGATAAGGGTGGATGGAATCACAATAATCACTATCACCATTTCTTAATTCAACAGTTACCAAAGCCGTGCCATAGCGTTCTCGATCTCGGTTGTGGTACTGGTGAGTTTTCACGTCTGCTTGCCACTCGCGCCGAGAAAGTAGTGGCAATTGACTTTTCTCCCAAGACAATTGAGATTGCCAGAGAACGCTATGAACATCGAACAAATGTTTACTTTTTGGTTGCCGATATTTTGCAGTGGGATTTTCCTACAGAAGAATTTGATGCCATCGTATCCATAGCAACGGTTCATCATCTCCCAATCGAAATTCTACTTCCAAAGTTAAAAAATGCTTTAAAACCTGGCGGCGTGCTAATGATTTTAGACCTATTAGCACACGAGACCTTGAGAGACTTTGCAAGTGATTTTATTGCCGTACCTCTAAACTGGTTGTTTCAAAAGACAAAAAATAGACGTCTCAAAAAGTTGCCAGAAGCCGTAGCAGCGATGAGAGAACATATTCGTACGGATAGTTACCTTACCCTATCTGAAGTACGAAGAATTTACCCAAGGTTTCTAGGGAGAGTCACGATTAGAAAGCATTTGTTCTGGCGTTATTCGGTAGTTTGGGAAAAGTCGGTTTTTTGATGGCGTACTTTTAGAACTCAGGATTGAAAAATTTCGTCGAAGCCAAGCTGAATCAAAACTGCCCTTTCTATACTTTCCCAATACCGGGACTTTGACAAAAAACTGGGTTCAAAAAGGGGTGAAAGCCTGATATATCAATTGTTTAACCTCAAAACAGCTAAATTCTTAATATATCTGGGTTTCAGGCGATTTTACCTCGACGAGGTAAAATCGCCGTCTGGTGAGGCTTTCACCCCTTTTTGATAGGTAAAAATTGTCAAAGTTCCGATACTTGTCTTCCAACACTCCCAGTTTGTTACCAATTCTTTCCATGGATACCGAACGAATGTGAGAAATATCGAGTCCTCTTGTTCGATCTAAGTTATTAAGACTCGTTGGTTCGACTATGACTACAAATGGATACTTATTTGGCTTCAGAAAAGGGGCAACAATTGTTTTTTTTGAGTGACGATTTCCCAAGTCATTCTGTAAAATCAAACAGGGTCTTTTTTTGTTTGCTTCATCGCCGACAACTGGTTCTAGATTTACGAAGTAAATTTCGCCTCGTTTAATCATCGTCGCTCAAACCATCCCCAGCCGTACAATCCCATAACAAAATTTCTGTTGCTTCGTCTTTATCATTAGCCTGTTCGATATAAGCTCGTTCCAATTCTTTTAGCCGTTTTTCTTTTTGTGCCCGAAGAATTAGAGAATTAATAAATTGGCTACGATTTTTAGTTTGAGAATCAATAAACTCGATCGCGTTTTTATCTAGAGTAATACTAATTTTTTGTGACATTTATTTATCCTGCCGAAATATGCTACCTAATAGTAGCATTATTTGACAAGACAAATTGTTAGCGCTCGAAAGCCTGAAAATACTTCTTAGTTAGTAAAGCATTCGTTCTGGCGTTATTCAGTAGTTTGGGAAAAGTCGCTTTTTTGATGCCGTACTTCAATAACCGTGTGAACGTTACCTCTGGGATTAAAATCTCCAGTAATTTTTGCCTCGAGGGGATCGCAGGCGGCAACGAAGTCATCTAAAATCTGATTGATTACTTCTTCGTGAGAAATATAGCGATCACGATAGCTATTAATGTATAGTTTTAAAGCCTTTAACTCGACCACTTTCTCATCGGGTGAGTAGGTGAGATGAATGGTGGCAAAATCGGGATAACCAGAAAAGGGACACTTACAGGTAAACTCTGGCAGTGTAATATCAATATTGTAACGTCTACGCACTCTGGGGTTGGGAAAAGTAATTAAAGTTCCTGCTTCAATCTCTCTTTCGCCATACTTTAAATTGTTGCTTTCGGTTGGTTGGGGAGAAGTAGTCATAAAGGTTGATGGTCGATCGTTAATAGTTGATGGTTAATTGTCGCTCTAGTTAAATTATGATTAATTATTATGGTTATTGATTTGTTAGTTGGATGAGCTGCTTTTTTTCCCAGGCTAAAGCACTGCTAATAATTTTTTCTAAAGAATGATAACGAGGTTGCCAACCGAGAACCCGACGGATTTTGTCTGCCGCTGCTACTACACAGGCAGGATCGCCCAGTCGCCTAGAGGTTTCGGCGACCGCAAAATCTACCCCCGAAACTTCTCGCACTTTAGCTAAAACTTCACGGACGCTGTAACCCCTACCATAGCCACAGTTGAAAATCTGGCTATCCGATGCTGTTTCTAAATAAGCTAAAGCGTTAACATGAGCCGAGGCTAAATCTTCTACGTGAATATAGTCGCGAATTCCCGTACCGTCAGGAGTGGGATAGTCGGTACCAAAAATACTCACTGAGGGACGAAGTCCCAAAGCAGCATCGCAAGCGATTTTGATTAGGTGATTGGCATTGTTGGACTGACCGATTTTACCAGAGCTATCGGCTCCAGCTACGTTAAAATAACGCAGGATAACATACTTGAGCTTTGAGGCTCGAGCGTAGTCTCTAATAATCGTTTCGCTCATCAATTTCGAACGTCCGTAGGGATTGACTGGTACCGTAGGAAATGATTCGGTAACCGGATCTTCCTTAGTTTCGCCGTAAACTGCCGCCGTACTCGAGAAAACTAGCTTATTGACTCCAAATTGCTCACAGCAGCGCAGCAAATTGACCACGTTACAGGTATTATTGCCATAGTAGGTCAGGGGTTGCTCGAGGGATTGAGGAACGGAAATTTTAGCAGCAAAGTGTAGCACTGCATCAAATTGATATTTAGCAAAGACTTTGGCTAACAACTGAGTATCTTTAAGTTCTCCCCGGATCAATTTTCCATATAGTACGGCAGATGTCGAGCCCGTAGAAAGATTATCGTATACTACGATATCGTAACCTGCTTCGCCTAGTTTTTTGACCGTATGAGAACCGATGTATCCCGCACCACCTGTAACTAAAATATTTCCCATATCTACATTTTATTCATTTGTCAGCATTTAAGCTTTAATCTTTTTGGCATTTTTTAATATATTGTCCTTGTAACTAAATTGACATAACATGACCAGCGAGCGAGTCGAATCTTTTCTAAAACCCTTTCAGCGTTTTGGCGTGCATTTGGGTTTGGAACGAATTGAGAAATTATTAGCTGACTTAGGACATCCCCATCGCCAAGTTCCTATTATTCATGTTGGAGGAACAAATGGCAAAGGTTCAGTGTGTGCATATTTGTCTTCAATCTTAACTGAAGCGGGTTTTCGAGTGGGACGCTATACCTCGCCGCATTTAATCGACTGGACGGAAAGAATTTATCTGAACGAAACTGCGATCGCCGAATCAGATTTAATTGCTATCTTACAAGATGTTATAGGAGCAATCGACCCAAAGAGTGAAAGTCCCACTCAGTTTGAAGTAATCACTGCCGCAGCTTGGCTTTATTTTGCTAGGTCGCAAGTAGATTTAGCCGTAATCGAAGTGGGTCTGGGAGGCAGGCTAGATGCTACTAACGTTAGCGATCGCACCTTAGTCAGTATTATTACCTCGATAAGTAGAGAACACTGGCAGCGTCTCGGACCGACTCTAGCCGATATTGCCCGAGAAAAAGCAGGGATTCTTAAAACCAATTGTCCTGCAGTGGTGGGTAAATTACCAGCAGCGGCAGCAACGGTGGTATCAGCGAAAATTGCCGAATTGAACTGTCCCGCAGTTTGGGTAGAACCAGCAACCGATTTAAAGATCGCTCGACCCCGGTGGGCAAAGTATCGAGACCTTGAATATCCCTTGCCTTTACTGGGAGAAGTACAGTTAATTAATTCGGCAATAGCGATCGCCGCAATTAAAATTCTCCAACAGCAAGGCTGGAATATTCCCCAACTTGCCATTCAGACGGGAATGAGAAAAACTCACTGGTTGGGAAGACTGCAATGGACGTCCTACTGCGATCGCCCTTTATTAATTGATGGCGCGCACAACCCCGCCGCCGCGACCGCCTTACGTCAGTATATCGATACTTTAGATCGACCGGATCGACCTGTAGTTTGGGTGATGGGAATGCTCTCTACTAAAGACCACCGCGATATCTTAGAGATTCTGCTGCGACCTGAAGATGAACTATATCTAGTACCAGTACCCGACCATAGCAGCGCACTTCCCAAAGATTTGGCAGATTTAGCTAGGGAAGTTTGTCCGCAACTGAATAAATGTCAAACTTATGATGGGTTATTTATCGCTTTAGATGCCGTGTGGGAACACAATCGTCGCGAACCTTTAGTGGTTTTGTGCGGTTCTTTGTATTTAGTCGGTTACTTTTTAAAGATGCAGAAGAACTTATAACTCAAAAGGCGCTCGAGATAACCTCAACTTGGCAATGGGGAAATATAAAATCGGTCTGCTCATTTCTCGTTCTCCAAAACTAATCCTCAATTATGAGTTACTGTTTCAATCCTCATTGCCTCGAACCACAAAATCCCTTGGCAGCAAAGTTTTGCCTCAATTGCCAAACACCTCTGCTGCTCGAGCGTCGCTATCGGGCGATCGAAATTATCGGACGAGGAGGTATGGGGAGAACCTTACTAGCTACGAACGAAAAAGTCCGGGGTGCAGAATCTACCTGTGTCATCAAACAGTTTTTTCCCCAAACGAGAAATATAACTAGTCGCCAAAAAGCAATAGAATTATTCGCCGCAGAAGCAGTCATTCTCGATGAGTTGGGACGACATCCTCAAATTCCTCAACTTTACGATTACTTTACTCAAAACGAGCATCAATATTTAGTGCAGGAATGGATTGAGGGAGACAATTTAACCCAAGTGTTACAGAAACAAGGCACTTTTGATGAGAAAAGGATTTGTCAACTATTGAACGCCTTACTCCCAGTTCTCGCATTCGTTCATCAGCATCAAATTATTCATCGAGATATCAAACCAGAAAATATTCTCAGTTGCTCAGATGGGACTTTGGTTTTAGTGGACTTCGGCGCAGCCAAAGCGGTTTCAGCTCGAGCACTAGATCGCACGGGAACGATAATCGGTTCTCCCGAATATATTGCCCCAGAACAACTTCGAGGCAAGGCAGTTATCAGTAGCGATATCTACAGTTTGGGGGTAACTTGTCTTCATCTGCTAACGGGTATTTCTCCGTTCGATTTGTATAGCGATAGTGAAGATGCTTGGGTCTGGCAAGATTATCTGGCGAGCAATTCCATTAGCGAAGAACTGGGACAAATCCTCGACAAAATGATTATTAGAGCGATCTCTCAACGTTATCAATCGGCATCGGCGGTTTTAGGTGATTTAAATGCTAACTGTGTCTACTCCTTGGAGTTGGCTTCAAACTGTCCAGAAAAAGCTTTCGAATTTGTCCCAGCCGAACCAAAAATCGATTACACTCCATTACGAGATTTGCTGGCAACCAAACAATGGCAACAAGCCAATCAAATCACCGAACGTCTATTACTTCAAGCAGCACATGAAGAGCGAAAAGATTGGTTAGAACGGGACGACCTAGAAAACCTTTCCTGTGAAGTCTTGTGGGCGATCGACCGACTTTGGAGTGACTATTCGCAAAAACATTTTGGTTTTAGCGTACAGTATGGCATTTGGCAGAATTTAGACCCAAAAAACTATCGCAACTTTGGCAAACAGGTAGGCTGGTATCTCGAAGCAAGATGGATTTTAACCAAGCAGATTGACTTTAGCCTTGCTGCTCCTAAAGGACATCTTCCAGCAATGAGTTGGTGGTTCGGTCACGCGATTTGGGGACTTAAAGGTCTGTTCTTAAAATTGGATGCTTGTCTTACTCAAAAGATCGTTCCATCAGAAGATAATGATAAAAACCAAATCATCCTATGATGAATAACGATACTTACAGTATTTTTGCAGCAATTTAGCTCAACGTACACAGACAAAAACCGCGATCGCGATTGATGATTATTTTAATAAAAAAACTTGACCTAAAAAAATGGATTCAACGAACCAACTGCTACTTAATAATACTGGCGATCGCTATAGGATTGCTAGTGGTGAACCCCTCAACGGTTGGAGCAGAGGAACTAGAATCGATTAAAGAAGTAACTCCCGAAGTGATAGACAGTAAGTCTATTCCTTCTCCCGTAGAGCAAAATAGCTTTGTGACCTCAGTTGCCAAAACCGTAGAACCTGCAGTAGTTCAAATTAATGTCTCTCGCAGCTTAGATGGAGTATTTTTACCTTTCTTTGGCGGTGCGCCTGGGGGAGCTAATCGACCGACTTTGCGCGGCGTGGGTTCTGGCTTCGTCATCGATTCTAAAGGTTTGATTATCACTAATGCTCATGTGGTCGATCGTGCCGATCGGGTAACCGTTTCCTTTCAAGATGGTCGCCTCCTCGACGGTACAGTATTGGGAAAGGATTCCGTTACTGATGTTGCCGTAATTCAGGTAGAGTCTGCAGATTTCTTACCTGCCGTAACCATCGGCGACTCGGATCTAGTAGAACAAGGTGAATGGGCGATCGCCATCGGCAATCCTTTGGGTTTACAAGAAACTGTAACTGTGGGAGTAATAAGTGCTACCAATCGTTTCAGTCGCGATATCGGCATTCCCGATAAAAGAATTGGCTTTCTACAAACCGATGCCGCGATCAATCCCGGTAACTCTGGAGGTCCTCTACTAAATGCACGAGGAGAAGTTATTGCTGTAAACAGTGCAATCATCGGTGGAGCACAGGGACTAGGGTTTGCCATTCCCATCAACACCGCTCGCAGAATTGCCCAACAAATAATTGACAACGGTAGGGTAGAACATCCCTATATTGGCATTGAAATGGTTTCTCTAACTCCCGAAATCAAGCAACAATTCAATCAATTTTCCAATCGTCAGTTAGAGGTTAATAGCGATCGCGGTATTTTAATTATGACGGTTACTAATAATTCTCCCGCCTCCAAAGCAGGACTACAGGTAGGTGATGTGATTCAAGCTGTCAATCAGCAAGCCATAACTAAAGCCGAGACTCTACAGAGATTGCTAGATGAAAATGGTGTCGGTCGCGAATTGCAACTCGAAATAGAACGGCAAAATAAAAGTATTGAGATAACCGTCAAACCCGAATCTTTACCTGATGCTCAAAACCAATCGATGCCTGGGTAAATTGTCTCTATTTTGGCTAAAGATTATCATGTAATGTTCCATAGGTCTGGGTTTTAGATAAAGCTTGCGGAGCGCTTAACCGTTGATATAAATTTGAATTTTTACTTGATAAAATCTTTATTTTTTGCCATAATGTTCTAAGGCAAAAACAAAACTATAGTACAAATCTCGATCTGCCTTTGGGTTACGTGTTTCATTCGTCCTAAAAGGAATTTCGAATAATCGCGGGTGTAGCTCAGTGGTAGAGCGTCACCTTGCCAAGGTGAATGTCGCGCGTTCGAATCGCGTCACCCGCTTAACAAAATAAATACAAGGCTTTCAGGGGCTGGATTATTAGTTTTTCGACTTGGTAATTATCATATTGACACCAAATCGACACCAAATCCATAAATTTACAATTGACCACTGAACAAATTAGAGTATCCATTTAAGCAATCGCCACAAATGAACCTAAAAAAGAGAATCGATACTTTCGGCTTCGCGTTCTGGCTTTTTTAAATACAGAGAACACTCTCTGACCATCTCATGATGAGGGATATGGCTGCGATCGCATCAGGCTTCGATACAGTTATGAGCTAATTTTTCAATCGCGCCATACTATTTGCTAGTTAAATCTTGATATCTAATTAATAATTCCTCGAATAAAGGATCGCCAAAAGTCATTAACCGCAGCGATGGTTTGCGGTCGAAAACTTCGGGGTAGAACGTTACAGAATAGCTTCGATCTTTGTAAGCTAACTTCCAGATGCGATCGCGCTCTGCGCCCTCCCCTTTGGGCTTATCGTCCTGAGATTCAAAAACTATCTTCTTAGCTTTTAAAACTAACGAACTCGTTAACAATTGCTCGATCTGTTGTGGAGTAGTGGAACTCGAAACCAGGGGTTGCCGAATTTCCGCTAAGTCTGCTTCTACATCTATTGCCGTCATTTCTTCTAAACCAGGACGCAAAGGAGGTGTATCTAAAACTCGCTCGAAATCAGCTAGCAATACTCCTTCTTCTTCGGGGTCGGCACTCATAACCGCTTGTTCGATAAATGTAGGAACCTGGGCGAGAATCGGCTGTAAATTACCTACTACTGTCTGAAAAGCATTGATGCGATCGCGCAGTCGGCGATACACTTTGGCTTCTACCGTACCGTCATAGTAAAAATTATGGATATTCACCGCAGAATAAACCTGTCCGATGCGATCGATCCTACCGATTCGTTGCTCTACTCTCATGGGATTCCAAGGCAAGTCGTAATTAATCAGAACGCCGCAGGTCTGTAAGTTCAAGCCTTCACTAGCAGATTCGGTACAGAGTAAGAGCTTTATTTCCCCCTTACGGAACCGTTGTTTGATTTCGTCTTTCGATACTAGCTGCCATTCACGATCTCGGTATAGTTCGCCTCCCCTTCCCGAATAGCAAGCTGCTTGTAAACCGTATAGCTGCTGTAAATTCTCTCTCAAATAGTCCATCGTATCGGTATACTGGGTAAAGACGATCGCGCTTTCTCTTTGGCTGAGTTCTTGGCGCAAAATTGAAAGAAAATGAGATAGTTTGCTATCTTCCCCAGTATTATCAAACTGCCGCAGTAGTTCTTCTAGATATTCAATCTCTCTTGGATCTACTGGTTCTTCCAAATAAGCTTCTAAACCGGTAATTACTGCATCGTCGGCTTCATCTAGATCGCTGAGGTCGTCTGGAGTTAGATTGTTAATCCCTTCTAAACGTCTTTGCAAAGATTCGCGAATGGCGTAGAAAGAACTGGTAAGACGCTTACGATACAAAGTCATCAAAAAGCCCAATGCCTTGCGATTTTCTCTCTGAGCTAGTTTATAAAAATGGCGAACATAATCGCTGACGGCTTGATAGAGGGAAACTTCTCGATTTGGTTCGAGAGCGATCGCATTATCGCAAATTATTCTTTTCGGAATATCTCGTTCCAAGATACCTAATCGATAATATTGTCTAAGGGTATCGCGGGTATGGCGAAACATCAGATCTTTGAGAGGAGTATTGACAGTAAGATACTGACGCGAGGCATTGATAAACGGAACATTTTTAGCTAGCTGTTTGGGATTGACAATACGCTTACCTTGTTTCCAAGTATCTTGCAGCTTGTAAGCTATCAAACGATCGCTAGTTGCTAAATATTGTTTCAGGCGATCGCACTCCGTACCGCCACGACGAAAATAATCGACCGACATAGTTTGCCAGAAGTCTAAGGTATAGCGATCTGGTCGCTCTGACAGCGAGGCAAAGTAGTTACAGAAATTATCACCATAGCCCCAATGTCCTTCTAGTCCCAAAAGATGTATTAGATCGAAGACTTCTATAGGATCGATTTGCATCGGCGTAGCAGAAAGAAGTATTAAAGATTTGGTTCTCTCTTTTAACTGCTGCATTAGCTGAAGCAAACGATTGGGATTATCTTTTCGCTGTTGGGGGCTTTTACGTCTGGCATGGTGTGCCTCATCGAGAATAACCAAATCCCAAGGTTTGGCTGCTATTAGTTCTTCCATCCGTTCGTTACGGCGAACTAAATGAGAAGATGCCAGAATTAAATCTTCGGTATTCCAGAGATTAAATACTGGTGTGATGGTCTTACCGTAATAGTCTTTAAATTTATTCTGACTGTAACTCCAAAAATGGAGGTTGAATTTTTCTCGTAGTTCTTCTTGCCATTGAGACTGTACACTAGCAGGAGCGAGAATTAAAACTTTTTTTATCTGCTGACTGACTATTAGGTAGCGTAAAATTAGACCCGTTTCGATGGTTTTACCCAAACCTACTTCATCGGCAATCAGAAAATTACAGGGAAATTTAGCAGCAACGCGGCGTAAAATTTTCAACTGATGCGCCCAAGGCTGAATGGGAATCGATTTGAGACAAAAATCCAAACAGCCTGGATGTTGGTGAAGGTCGAGTAGTTCTCGAACAGCCTGTTTTTCTCGTTCTACTTCGGGAGAATTTAATATTTCGGTAGTTGTTTGTAGTTTTTGGTTAAGAGTTTGTTTATTTGAAGCTTTATCGTCTACAGTGTTGGGCAGGGAATCTATAGTCAGCGATCGCCTTTGACCTCCAAGCTCGATTTCTTTATTCCAAGTGGGCTTATTATTAGGCGTATATCGTAGCAACTTTCGCTTAACAGCTTCTGGTATGTCAAAAGTCTTGACGTTTGGGGATAGATCGTTCCACAGTTGCTCGAAGCGATAAACTTCTTCATTAACTCTTTCTAGATCGCGATCGCCTTCCCAATCACAGTAAACATGAAAAGATTCGACGTTATTCGACCAACCGCTTAAAGATTCGTTATTCGAGCCGCTAAACGCAATACGTTCGCCTCTAGCGTCGGTGAAGATACCAACCTTTTCCTGAAAAATATGGTTTGGATCGAGAACGCGATCGCTCTCTTCGGGAATGCCATTATCTTTTAGCGGAACGGCAATTTTAATATCTAAATATTCATTGGCTATTAACCAGCTCAGGATCTCAAAGTGTTTTAACTGAACAAAGTTTTCTGGTTTTACTAGATCCGCTTCCAAACGAGAAATTAGTGCTTCTCTTAGTTGATAACCTCGTTCAATCGCTGCTATATCTTGAGTACTAAACTGACAGCCCATAATCAGGCGCATTTTACCCTGATTGTGTAGCATCGCCCCAACTCCCCTTGCTACTTTACTGAGAATCGCACTACCAAAAAAACCCGATTTGCGATCGTATTGCACCGCGCATTCTAAGGCGGGAATGTAAAAATCGGCGATCTGATTATTTTCGTCGCTAGAGTAGCTAATACGCCAGGAGCGATCTTTTAAGTGCATGAATTGAGTGTTATTAAAGACTATTTCTTAATTCAATGCTTTATTTGGCGTACAGTCTGTGAGTTCGATCTTTAACTAACTTAGATTTTGATTACTAAAAATTATTTTCTCCATTCCGATCTTGGTATCTGCGCCCCTTTCAAAATATTTCTTAAATTCCAGTAGGTAGATCTTTCCCTTTATGTTCTGGGACGATTACTTGTAGTCCCAGTTCGGCGTTTCTCCATTTACGGTGACTACCTTTTTGAGAAATAAGTTGAAATCCATAACGTTTCAGAATGGCTTCTACTTCGCGAGATTTCATGTCACTATAATCTCTTGAAGAATCGCCCCAGGTTCGAGATCTATTGAGTCGGGTTGTAGATAGAGTTCGATCGCTTCTTTAATATTTTCTATAGCTTCTTCTTTGGTGTCACCTGATGAGGTGCATCCAGGTAATTCGGGACACCAAGCAGCCCAATCACCTGTTTCGGGATCTGGTTCTAGTACGATACGCCATTTAGTCATAGTTATTTGTGCGATCGCTTTTCTAACTTATTCTTCTTAGATTATAAAGTTGTTCGGTTTTGTTTAAAATATGAGATTTCAAACTTCAAACTTCATTTGTTCGTAAACAACTTTAGCTTTAATTTCATCCATTGATAGCCAAATAGAAGTAAGAGTTTTGTGTTCTTCGGTGCTTTTGGGCATTACTTTAAAGGCGATTTCCAAAGTTTTCATCAACATATCGTTGTTGTTCAACCCTGTATCCAGCATGAATTTTCTAACTAATTGGGGGTTTTGTTCTTCTTGGTAGATGGCGATGATGGCGTGTAGGGCATCAACTAAATAGAGATTGGAGAAGTTTGCTGAGTCTGTAATAAATGCCCGTTTGCGGTGTCTTTGTTTGGGTGTTAGTAGTTTACAAGTACCGCTAGCCGAGTCGAGTAGTTTGTATTGTTTGGATAAATCGTTGACGTTAAAACCGCCAATGGCTAATGCTAGCTGTCTGGCTTCATCAAAAGCGAACTCGCGGGCTTTAAAGGCATCCCAGGCTAGGAGATACCATTGAGTTAGAGGATCGAAACCTGCGGTGTCAGTTTGTACTAGTTTGCGAAAACGATAGTTAGCTATGGCTTTTCTAGCTTCGGCAAATGCCACTTCGGGGCGGACTTCTTCACCGCTACTGTCGAGGATGGGATAGGAACGAGAGAAGACATTGAGGGCGGGACCAAACGCACTAAGATATAGATCGATACCCGTAATGTCATTGGCTTCAAATTCGGGGGCGCGTTGTTCGACGAGATTGGCTACTGCGGGGCGCAAATCCTCCCACCACGCTTGTTCGGCATTAGGATCGCGTTTGCGACAGACTAATAAAACGGTGCTAGAAACCGAATTTTTCTTGGCTTGATGGAGGTTTTGGGGGTTTTCAGTACTGACAGCCCAAGATGCAGTAATCTCAAAGCCAGCATCGATTAAGGATTTAGTCAGCACATCCCAAGCACCAGATTCTTTATGGTTAAACTGCACTGTCATTACCCCGTCATCTCGTAAGACGCGATAATATTCCCCAAACGCTAGCTGCATCTTGGCTTCATAGTCTTGTTTTGCTAGTTCTTCTGGGGATGCACCCATATTACAAAAGCGAGAGGGATTAGGTTCTGTTGACACAATTAACGCAACCAAATTAAAGCCGAAGCAAATTCGGCAAATCCCAAATAACATTCGTCAGTTTTGTCAAAACGGCTGAAAACGCGACGATAGTATTTAAGTTTGTTAAAAAAGCACTCAACTAGATGTCGCTCCTTGTACAGATGTGAATCGTAATCTCTAGGGTTGAGGCGACCAGAACGAGGCGGAATCACGCCTTGAGCACCAGTTTCCTCAATCAAGACCACAAAAGCATCACAATCATAGCCTTTATCGGCAATTACCTGTTGAGCTCGATAACCAGCCACCAATGCCTCTCCTTGACTGATATCGGCGGTTTGCCCTGGAGTCAGAAGCAACCGCAGCGGATTGCCCAACGCATCTACCACAGCATGTAACTTGGTACTAAATCCGCCACAAGAACCTCCTAAAGAGTGTTTTTCTGACCCCCTTTTGCTCCTGCTGCACAGGGATGAGCACGAATCATGGTGCTATCGGGAATTAAACTTTCTAAGTCAGCAGAGTGGGACATTTCTTGCAAGAGACGATGCCAAACTCCCTTCTGACACCAACGCCGATATCGTTTGTAGAGGCTGTTCCAGTTGCCAAAACGTTTGGGTAATTCACGCCATTGAGCACCTGTGCGAGTAATCCAGAGAACCGCATTCAGAAAACGACGACAAGCTTTGGGGTCTTTGATACGGATGTCTTGTTGGTGGCTCAGAACAACGAAAATTTGCTGCCAAGCAGAATCGTCCAACTTAACACGAGATTTCATGAAGAATTTTTTGACTAAAATCAGCAACTTCAGGTACTTTCTCATCTTTGCCTCTTTACGTCAACAGAACCTAGCAACCGCTTCTCGATCTTTATCCGTAAGTTCCGACCAAAATAAATCGGGAAATATATCCCCTAACGTGCGTTTTTGCCAGACATAGAAAAAGTCTGAAAGTTCCGCGCATTGTAGTGTGCTGTAGTACGGAGGGTCAGTTACGATTGTGTCTACAGATTTGTCTGCAATGTGAAAAAGACTATCGGCTGAGGCTGCATCTATTTGGATGGATTTTAGGTCGTATCGTTCTAATCCTGGAATAGTTATTGAGTTAGATTTTGTTCCGTATAGTTTACATAGTTTTGAAAAATCATCTGCTGCACCTTTACGGCAAGACTGCCACAAATTCAAACTTCCTTCGTATTCAGGATAACTCCAAAATAAATTTAATGAATGCTGTCCTGAGCATCCTGCGGCAGATATTCTACTTGGTATCCAGTGTGCTAGGCGACAATTTTTATCAACACATCTATCCAAAATAAAAGATAAATAAGTAGTTATAGCTTCTACTTTTTCTAGTTCATATTCTATTTGTAGCTTAGATTTTGCTTCGTTAATTATTTCCACATAGGTAACAAGAGTTAAAAGCTGACGCGGATTAAAATAATCTAAGCTTTTACTCAAACCATAAGCTATACATCTGTCCGCATAACCATCAAATCTTTGTTCTTCAGGAATAATATTACTGATTTTAAAATACTCTAATTTCTCTTCTATATAAGCTTCAGCTTTAGCAATACCTTCTAAATCTAACTTAGTAGGAATTCTAAACCGTAGACTGCCTTGACCTTCTTTGTAAGCAACTGCATATAACTGATGTCCCAAACCAGATGATTGTGCCTGAGATTTAATTACATCATCTTCAATTACAGTATTACAATTGGGACATTTACCAACACCATTTCCAATAGTGGTCGTGGTGCTTGGGTCGTATTCAAATTGAGCGTTAATTATAGTTCCATTCACCAGCGATCTTTCAGGTGGCGAATCACCAACGAGAATTTTTCCAGCAGGGGAAGGAGGACTGGAATCGGCTTCTTTGGCTTTATGCGAGAATATCTCAGCGGTTCGCAAGCTTTATTTAGAGCGCGGTCCATACGGAGCTATTACATCACAATCTTTAGCCAAAATTCAAAGGGCAATTTCGATCGCGATCGGAATTTATTAAATTTAGAAGTAACCCAACAAGAGAGGTGAGAAGTATGGATAAAACTGTAGAATTACCAAGCGGAAAAATTATCGATTTGTCCCGTTTTGTAGCTTTAATTCCTAATGAGAAAGCAGAAAACCAGGAATATTCATTGATTTTAGAAGGCTACGAGCGATCGATCGCCCTCGACTTACAAGAAGCAACATCGATAAAAGAGCTTCTTAAAGCGGATTCAAGTAAAAACCACAATGGAGTCTGGGATAGAGAAGAACAGTTACGCAAAAATCAACCAGCGATCGGTTTACTCAAAAAGCGAATCGCCAGAAATAGGCTCATGAGTGAAGCCGAATCCAAGCAACGAGAACAATTCTTTACGGACTTCAAAAAGACAGTTGACCAACAACGAGTTTCCGAACGAAAATTATATATTCCAGAATGATTGTTTTTCTACATTTAAATCGCTTTGCAGAAGCTAAAGAATGGCAGGCGATCGAGTTTTAAAGTTGCAGCCAGGGAGACACTGGCATTACTAGCAAGCAAGATGCTCGCATTACGTTGTTGTTTCCCAAAGAAAAGGATGTTCTTCTGGTCGATCGCATAAACCAGCTTTGACAGGATTTTCTTTAATATATTTCCAGGTATTTTCAAACTCGGTTCTATTTCTAATCAGGCGATCGTATC
The DNA here is from genome assembly GCF_053543375.1 of Myxosarcina sp. GI1(2024). Taxonomy (NCBI): domain Bacteria; kingdom Bacillati; phylum Cyanobacteriota; class Cyanophyceae; order Pleurocapsales; family Pleurocapsaceae; genus Myxosarcina; species Myxosarcina sp. GI1(2024). The sequence goes on from NZ_JBKGTY010000012.1 coordinate 140,524, forward strand.
TTCCATCTTGCCAAACTTTACCGATATGATTCATGGCAGTGGGAATTTGTTTGGCACTATAGCTTTTTATGCTGTGTAAGATGCTGCCAAGTGTCCAGTATTTTGTTGAGGACTGTTTATCGGAGTCAGCGAGCAAGTATTTGGGTTGTGCGAGCAAGATGCTCGCATTACTACTGCTAGTTTGTTTTGAAAGTGGCTGAAGCAAGAGATGAACGTGGTCGTGCATAATGACCGAAGCATAGATCTTGTATCTTTTTTGATGGAAGAAGAGACAAGAATCTAGGACAATTTTTCTAGCAGATGGGGTTAGTTCTAATCTTTGCCAAGTAACAAAAGTTATGAAGTATGTTGCTCCAGGAATTTCTAGTTTTGCTGATGGTTTTTTAAATTTCATTGTGGTGGTGCGAGCATCTTGCTCGCTAATCGATCTATCAATCTCCCAATAGAATTCGCAGAGCTTTCAAAGCATTACTACGCTTACCATTAGCAATCATCGCAAACCAATAATGAGCTTCTTCGTTACTCATAGCGGTAATACCAGTAGCAATTTTGACGATACGTTCCGACTGAGAAAGAGGAGCGAGAGTTTGAAACAAAATTGCTGTCTGTACTCCCGATTCTTCCGATAAGATATAGGGACTCTGGCGTTTGAAACCCAAAGTTTTGGGATCGTAGTTGTTGGCTTTGAGAATTTGGTAGATACTTTGTTTGACCAAGTTCAAAGTATTACCTTTAAGACAACCTACTAACACGGCAGCAGGACGTTTCTTCTCACCCGCTCTCTTATAAGCACACTGATAGAGTTCCAACATAAAATTATTGTTGTCGGCAGGAACGACTCGCAGTTGAAATTCTTGCATGATTAATATTTCACCCTCACAGAAAGATTTAGCCGTTCGACTGGATTACGCTGGAGCGTTTGTTGAATTAAAGTCATTTCAGAGCTAGAGTGCAAAATCCCAGGCTCAAAGTTAATTAACAGGTTGAGATTGACATTAGCTTGTGCATTCTGGCTATTGAGCAAGCCGTTAATGGTATTGAAAAAGCTTTGAAATCCTCTTACTTGTCCTTGGTATTCCAAGCGCACGAATTGCTCTCCCGTTTGAATAGTTACAGTTTGGTCGATTTGCAAGGAGAAGCGACTTAATAGGGGAATAGCAGTACCGAGCTTGCGGTAGTCCATTAGTTGACTTACCGATATGTCTAAAGACTCAATTTCTCGAACGTGGCGATCGCTACATAAATCGTTAAAGGTAGTAAAAACTTTGTTAACTGTGCCATCGAGTTCGATAACGGGCGATCGAGCGTCAAATATAGTGCCAGTACCATCACTTCCATTACCGCTACCCCCTGGTTTATATTCTCCAGTTGGCTCTTTAACTCTATTTCCACTTTGAGAAAACACAGCTTGAGTTTGTTGTTCTGCGGTTTCTCCATTGCCATAATCGGCAAGTAAACGAAAGTTAGTTGTCTGGGTAATAGTTGTCTCGTATTCATCAGAAGGACGAAAATCTGCTGATAGCAAATTTCCATCTTGGTAAAGACTAACGGTTAATGCTCCTTTAGCTTTCCAACGTACTCGGACGTGTTTGGCTGTCTCATTACTAGTCATTACCTGAGCATTTAGTTCGATTACTCTTGGTTCGGGCGGTTGCAGAATTCCACGACGGTATAGAGTGTAGCGATCGCTAAATTCAATAGCTTCGGGTAGAGCGAGTTGTTCTTCTGTTTTTATGTAAACTCTCTCTCCAACTTTTAAATCCCAATTACCTTCCTACAATCCTTTACGGATAGTGTCTCTGAGTAGAGCAATCTCGGCATCGAGTAGAATATTAAGATTTAAATCTTTAGCAAAAGTATCTTTTAAAGCTTTAGTTGTTAAACTGTCTAAGCCTCTGCTCCAAACCTTCTGCAAAATATAGACGGGAGCAAAAGATTTCGCACTCTCAGATCGAATTTTTTCACAGTCCTTGAGAGCTTTGAGAATAATATCTTGCTGGTTATTTGTACCTTCAACCGCACTCGAATCTTGGGCTGGTAAAACGTGATGCATCAAACCAGTAGGAGCTTTTACATCATCTTTCGTAGGGTAAAACAGATGACGATAGGCATTAGTTAGCGATACTCTAATGTCTAGCTCTTTAGGTCCTTTTCTTCCTCTTAACTGTTTCTGCTGACTTTCGGATAAATCTTCTAAGCGAGTTTGACTGCGAAGAATATTTTGGATTGCTTTGTATTCTCTAGCATTGTCAATTGCTCGTTCGATTTCCTGCTTGTTGGCAACCAAAAACAAGATTCGATTTTTATAAATGCGGAATTTGCCCGACTCCCCAGTGTTATTGAAGATTTTCTCGACAATAGCTGGGGGACCATCGGTAGAGTTAGCTACCATAGCCTCATCAAAGTCAATCAGACAAAGGACGACATCATCAGGTAGATCGTCTACATCGGCAGGACTTTCGGGCGCGAAAACGGGAGTAAAAATTCTCTTGGCAAAGATGCTATCCCGTCGCTGACGCAGATCGTCTTTAGCTTCGGTGCGTCCTACCTGTTCTTTTTCTTCGGTGACAATCTTATTAATCGACGGTTCTTCTTTAAAGCGAGAACGAGAATCAATTGGATCGTTATCTAAATACCAAGCTACTGAGGTCAATTTTTTTAGGGCGCGATCGACAAAGCTACCCGTTTCTCCAGGCGTTAGTAGCGATAAATTTAATTCTTGCCGTTTAATACCAGAAGAAATGCCTTGAGTCAGCGAATGTAAAAATATAGTTCGCGCTACCCACGTAGAAAATGGTGGTTTTCCTGCCGCAATCCAATCTTTATCGTAAACTTGGGCGTAAGCTTCCCTACCATTGGGATTATAGATATCAGCCCCAATTGGCAGGCGCATTTGGGGGCGTTGAATACGAGAAGTTAAATCGTTAGTTACTACTTCGTCTACACCTACTGGAATATGATGGGTATGGATTATGGGTGTCCAGTTGCGATCGCGAAGCAGATGCCCTTCGGGCTTATCGCCTTGCCAAAGATGTCTTGTTACTTGAGCTAGCAATCTTAATGCTCCTCTCGTTTTTTGGAACTCTGGTATTGCCGCAATTTTCTTGGTTAAAAGATTGAATAATTCGGGATGAAAGGGATAACTTTGCGCGATCGCATTGGCATAGCGAGCCTCTTTACATCCATCGGGAAGATTGACTCTACTGGCGCGATAGGCAGCCAGGTATTCTGAAGATACTGTTTCGGCAGCTTCGCTACTTACACTATCAAATAGACGTTGTTTGACAATGTTGTAAATTTCTACATCAGTGGAAGGACTCAAAACTCTTTCTTGTCTGGCAGAAGCGCGAATCAATTCTGTTAACTCTGTTGTTTCTTCGGCAAAGGTGTCCGATTTAGAAGCTAGAGAATAGACAAAGACTAGGTTATTAGACGCTGCCGCTAAATCAAAGAGCGAAAATAAAAAAGCAACTACTTGTTTGGCAAGATTGCTCGTGCCTACTTGTTTACCTTTAGCTTTTGTTAGATAACAGGCAATTTCATCGAGGATAATGACTGTAGGTTGTCCGTCGAGTAGACGCTCTAAAACTGATGTACCTGGACTGATGCCACTGCGATCGCTTCCCTGTAGCAGTTGGTATCCCGATATGCCCCCAATTTGGTAGGCAATTTCACCCCAGAGAGTTTTAATAATAACACCTGAATCATTATGCTCGATACCATTTTCTGGATTTAAATCTCGTCCGTCTACTGCTGCTACTTGTACTGGACGTTCTGGAATTAAATTAAGCTCGGCAAATCTTTCCAGTCCTTCAATTCTTCTCCCTTGCTTGCAGATGTGCCATAAAGCAATTTCGTCGTGTGTTTTACCGCCACCAAAGCTAGTTTCTAAGCGAATTACCGCCGAACCTGCTGAATTGTTCGTCAGGCAGCTAAAAACTTCTCTGATTAGAGTCTTTATCCCGTCCGTAGCAAAAGTATTGACAAAAAACTTACCAGCATCTTGATAGACTAATGGTGCTTTTCCTTCTACCACCAAGCGAAGTTTAGCAGCAAACAGATCTACAGAAAGTTCCCCTGCTAGTATTTCTTCTCTAGGAGTACAGGTTTCAAAAATTAAAGGTAGCATATACAAGTCTCTAATTATGAGCTTGTGATTAGGTTGCCCACTTATTAAGGAAAAATTAATATTGCTGATTTTTCAGTTGGTAAAAGCTTTATTGGGTAGCACATTATGCAAATTTGATGAAAATGTTAGAAATGCTATCGCTGAAGGATTACGCAGAAGGGGAGTTGATGTAACTACGACTCCCGAACAATCTTTAATTGGTATCTCTGACGAAGCACAATTAAAATTTGCTTTATCTCAAAATAGAGTTATTTTTACTCAAGATACAGATTTCTTGAAAATGAACCAATGTGGCGTTACTCATTGTGGTATTGTTTATTGTTCGCAAGGGAATAAGTCTATTGGAGAAATTATTAGAGGTCTTATTTTGATTTGGGAAAATTATTAGAGCCATCCGATATGTTTGATAAAGTCGAAATTCTTTAAAAACATTGGTGCTATTTTTAATGGTTATTGCCTCGTTTCTGCGATCGCTTTACTCATTCTTTTGTTACTAATAACCGCGATCGTTCTAGTCGAACTTCCTCATCAATATTGTCAGTGAAGCTAGCGATCTCGTGTTCGATTTGTCTAACTTTGTTACTAAAAGGCGATCGCATCTTTGTTAGGTAAAACTAGAACATCAAACTTAACACTGAATATACTCCTATCGCGATCGCATAATATGCGAATTTTTAGTTTTAAAGCGATCGCTGAAAAGCATCTGATTGGTTAATTTTTTTTTAACTGGGGAATTCTCATGATGTAGGAGTAAATATAGATCTCTATTATCGTCTCCATATCGCACACAATCCAAATGTAGAGAATACACTCAGAAAAGTAACCGAACAAGGTATAGAGCCAGAAATGTTGAATCTAGTAACAAAACTTTACATATCTAACTGTTCGAGCCACACGGGAATAGCCGCGATCTCATTGGATTTCTGCTCTAGCGCTACTTGACCGAGAACTAAT
>NZ_JBKGTY010000013.1:0-29723 GCF_053543375.1 Myxosarcina sp. GI1(2024)
GTTTTATCAAGAAACTAAAGTCACTCAACTGCATCAAGTTTCGGGGATTTATTTAATCGACTTGATTTTAGCCTCAAATAGCTTAAATCTTTGATTTCTCGTGCTGTTAACTATCGAACGCTCATCAGAGGTTAATGGAATAGTCTTTTGACGAAACTGACAGAATTTCTCGTCTGCGACCTTGAAATGAGCAAAATAGGGATCGGTTCTATAGGAACGAAATTTTTTCAGCTCGCCACTACGAGTCTTGCGGGGAAACTTATTCTCTACATTACGACTTTTTACGAGATAGACAGGGTGATGGCAGTGAGGACAGACTAAACCGAGATCGAGATAATCACTATAACTAGCCCCCTGTGCGGTTATGGGCAAAAGAGCATATTTGAGACTAATAGCAGTTTGCATCTTCTTTGGGAAAGTTGAAATCGGGGAATGGACTGGTGCAGGGGGTACACTAAACCTGGATTTACATAGATTTGTGAGTAAATTGCTGTTATCTCCACAAAGGTAATTCGAGTTGGATGAACTCTCCCTTGGTAGAGCTTAAAATCCTTTATTCAGATTTAGCAGACTGGAAAATCGCGAATGAGAATTGTCAATTAGAGTAGCGCGATCGCCATATCGACGACTTTTCCTTGCTCTAAAAGCGTGAGTTTCTTAACTTGTCACCAATGGGCAATAATAATCGCGGTACGATGTTTGATTTGTTTATGTTGAATTTTACTCTCATTCTATCTACAACTGTAGAGCCTGTTTAACTAATAATCATCTGAAGTTAAAACTTCAGGTATAAATAATTCCTCTGTACTTAGGTTGATTTTAGTTAAGCGATCACCTTGGTTCATCCGACACCGTATTTTCTAGCTGATTTAGTTGCGGTAATCGGTAGCCAACTAAACCAACAGAAAACATAACAATCCCACATCCCACATACAGTAATGCCATACCCGCACCCGCACCATTACCAAATATAGGTGCGAACAGCGAACTTAGGATAGTATCTGACTGCATCGCTGGTTCGAGGATGCGATCGCTCAACGGTCCTGCTATCAGTTTGGCGATCGCACTAACCAACTGCAAAACTAAAGAATTGGCTGCAAACACTCGTCCCTGAAGTTCTGGGGGAGCAGCAGCCATCCATAAGGCAGTTCTCGAACTACCCAACAGGGGAAAGTTGAGGGAAGAACAGAATTGAGCGGGTAGCCAAACGCTCAGACTTTGACCCAAGCCAAATAAAGTTTTTGCTACGCCAGCCCCCATAAAACCAGATAGCATACCATTAACACGGCTTTTTGTACCGCCCCAAGCACTCAATACTACCGCCCCTGTCACACCGCCAATCCCTGCTGCGGAAGAGATTGCACCTAAAACCCGAGAATTATTGTCCGAACGAGCAAGTATCATCGGATCGAGAACTGTATTGCCTAAATCGTGAGCAAATTTAAACGCAGCTACAACTAACAACAAAGTACGCAAACTATCCCGTTGCCAAACATATCGTATTCCAAAAGTAATTTCAGCCCAGAAAATGCCTAACCGATTTACTGCTTCCTCTTTTGTGATTGGGGGACTGGGGGATTGGGGAATTGAAGAAACATCTTCGGTATTGCCGACGGACTTTTCTCCCGCGCTTCTCGTCGGCTGGGGAATTCTTATCCAAACTAAAGTAGCGATCGCCACGAGAAAAGTCGCCAAGTCAATCGGCAAGATTCCCCCCAAACCAATAATCGGATACAGCACGCCAGCGATCGCAGGAGCAATGATATTAGAGCCATAGTGAACTACTGAATTCATACTGTTAGCACGGGTGTAATTTTGGGAAGAAACAAGTAAGGTAATCGAGGTGGAATAGGCTAGTTGTTGAATTTGTCCAAAACCGCCATTAATCGACGCAGCTAGATACAGATGCCAGATAGCTAAATTTCCCGACAGATGAAGAATTAAAATAATTAGGGTTGAACTAGCAGCGATCACATCTCCTAACATCATTAAATGTTTGCGGTTGGCGCGATCTACTATGATGCCCGCGAATAAAGAGATAAAAATACGAGGTAGCAAAGAGAAAAAGCCTACCAAAGCTAATGCCGTTGCCGAACCCGTTAGTTGCCACGCCCAGAGAGTGAGGGCGAAATCGGTCATGTAGCTACCGATAGTGGAAACAAGTTGACCAAACCAGATGAGGATAAATTTACGCACTTTTTTTGTAGCAAATGAAGATTATCGGGGAGGTTTTTGTCAAAATATGGTGTTGGTCAAAGTGAAGAATTTTCTCTCGTACTGTCTGAAATATGAGAACTAAAGGTGGCAACTTTTTACGTGAGTTGAGATTTCGATTGAACTACAGGCGGAATTTTGGCAATTTTCCCCGATTTGAGCGTTTCGGGAAGTTGGCGATAGCGAATAGATTCTCCATCGTGTTGATGATAGAGTTCGGCAAATTGAAGTAATGCTTCGGCACTCTCGTCAGGGGGTAAATCGGTAAATAAATAGGTGAGCTTATTGGCTGCCGATACCGCAGCGACAAAGGCTTGACTGCACATCCAAAGGCAACCGACGGGTTGAATTGTCAAGGGTTACTCAGGCGATCGCAGCGTGTTTATCAGCTCTAGCAGGCAAGCACCTTGGGAGGGCTTAATGCGCTTGTGAGCAGCATCGTTGCAAGACTGGCAAACAAATAGTGTCGGGTTTGACATACAAATGGCTCCTAATTTTCTGCTTCCAATAAAGACCGCTCGATATCATCCAATGCAGCATAGGCTGCCAAAATATTGCTACCATACCAAACTGAACGATTGACCACGTATACCCGATCTTTCTGTACAGCTTCAAGCTGGTTCCATAAAGGCATTTCTCGAACTTGAGCAAGCTCTTGCAAGTCAGAAATTCCGTATTCATCTGTTTGAATAGTTCCGATAAATAAGATGTCGCTTTCAAGCTGGGGCCAATATTCAATAGAAAATGAAGTCGAAGCTGACTCATGTGTTTGAAATCCCATGTCATCTAGGATGCTTCCAGGAAATGAGCCTCGACCGCGTACATCGAAACTGCCTAATTCAATCCCCTCAACAAACAGTACACGAAGCTGTTGATGACAATCTTTTATTGAAGCTTGTTTGAGAGATGTTGGGCAAAAATCATCATCTATTTTTTGCTTCAAATCTTCTATTCTGAGATAGTATTCATTCATCAGTTCCTCGGCTAATTCTATTTTATCGAACAAAACAGCAATCTCAAAAAAGTGTTGTTTCCAGTCACCCGAAATCTCTTGAAATGGTAACAAGACTGTCGGGGCAATCTGTGAAATTTGTGGATAGACCGACCGAGTTTCCGAAGTTGAGGGACTGACAATCAGATCGGGTTCAAGCAGTAAAACTTTTTCGAGATTAACCTGATATCCGTCAACAGGGATTATCTCAATTCCCTGGATTTTATCCTTTAAGTACAGGTCAGGAGCCTCTGAGAATGTATAAGGAATTGTAGCTCCAATCGGCTGAATACCCAAAGCCAGAGCATTACTTAAAACGGCAATGTTGAGTGTCACAATTCGTTTTGGCTCTTGAGGAATACAGGTTTCTCCCATCACATGCTGAATCACCACACAATCTTTTGGTAATGCTTGTGAATTAATTTCACTTTCTCTATTGCTATGAGTGCAAGATAAGACAAGCACAAAGGTGATAACTGCCAGAAATAATAGAGATATCGAGCGGAATAAAAGTTTTGCCATCGGAATTTAGCTACTCAAATATATCTAGTTAAAAATCGACTTTGACCGAACCAGTGACAGCAAAAGGTCTACCCTGAGTAATATTGGCTCGATCGGATGAACCAGAGGCATAGGTTTCATCGAATAAATTTTCAATCGCTAAGGCAAAAGTAAGATTGTTTAATTCATAAGTAGCTCCTAAGTCTACTCTGAAATAACTAGGTAAATCGAAAGTATTATCGCTGTCTCCTGCTCGTTCATCCACATAGATTAAACCCGTTCCCAAACTCAATCCTCGGAGTGCGCCTTCGGTAAACTCATATTCACCATAAATACCAATTTCATTACTTGGGGCATTAAGTAGACTGTTACCTTCCAATCCTTCATCACTTGCGATGACTTCTGCCTCGAAAAAATGAGTGTAGGCAAGGATTAGACTGAGATTGTTAGTAATTTCACCTGTTAAGTCTAGCTCTAATCCTCGCGTGCGGACATCTCCTACGGGAATGACAAACTCAGGGTCGGCAGGGTCTGATTCGGCAATATTGGTTTGAGTCAGATCGAATAAAGCTGCGGTAACGTTAAATCGCTCGTCGAACAAATTTACTTTGGTGCCAATCTCGTATTGAGTTGCTTCTCTTGGTTCAATAAATTCATCATCTCTAGTCGTACCACTTTGTGGTTCTGTCGATTGGCTAAAGCTGGCATAAATGGAGGCAGAATCCGATAAGGTATAAACCAATCCCACCGTTGGAGAAACAAAATTCCCTTCTGAGTTGATTTCATCATTCGATGTATTTTCAAACTCTCCATATCGCAAACCAGCCAGCAAGCGAAAACGTCCCCAAGTCACGAAGTCCTGTAGATAAATTCCCCAGTCACTAATTGAGACAATAAATGGCTCGTCAAATGGGTCGCGAAATTCTACATCTGGGATAGGAACATCAAAACTGGGATTTTCTAGATCGATGGTGTTGTCAGAATCAGAAAAAACACCGCTTCCCAATGTAAAATTTGTCTCAGACCAGCTATACTCGACTCCAGCGAGCAGCTTATGTTCGGTAGCTCCAATCTTAAAATCTCCCGTTACTTCTCCTCGTAGATTAACTTGGTCAAAATCATCAGAAAGAATGTCATAAGAACGTACGAGTTCATCTTCTTCATTGAAGAAAAATCCAGCAGATAAAGGATCATTTGCTCGGTCGATATGAAAGTATTGACCGCTCAAGCTAATTTTCCAATCGTCACTAAAGGGTTGGTCGAAATAGGCAGCAACTCGATAGTTGTCGTTAATCTGGCTGTTACGAGGATCTGTATAACTACGGTCAAACAAAAACTCTCCGTCACGAAACTTAGCTCCGCTATTAATATCTTTATCTTGTCTGTAATATTCTCCTTCAAGAGTTAGAGAACCGTTATTACCTGTCAGATAGGTTAAGGAAGGTGCAATAAATATACGGTCATCTTCAACATTGTCTACAAAAGAATTTGCTTCTTGATAAGCAGCAACAAAGCGATATAGTAATTTTTCATCCTTAGTTATCGGACCTGTAGCATCGACTTCACCGCGATAGAAGTCAAAACTTCCCGCCTGAAAAGAAGCTGAATACTGAGGAGTTGATTCAGGTTTTTTAGTGATGTAGTTAACTACACCACCTGGAGTTCCCGTTCCATAAAGTAGAGAAGAAAGTCCTTTTAAGATTTCAATGCGTTCGATATTGGCTAAATCTCTAACCAGAAAACGCTGACTATCACGCAAGCCATTGATGTATACTTGCCGATTTACCCCAAAACCACGAATAGTAAACTGAGGGGTTAATCCTCCTTGGGCTTCCCCATCACTTGGGCTGACACCACTAACGAAGGGAGTTAAATCTTCGGCTCGTCTGGCAGCTTTGTCTTCAATTAGTTCTTCAGTAATAATCCCGATTGATGCAGGAGTTTCCAAACGAGGAATATCGAGACGAGTCCCTGTAGTCGCATCGGGTTCAAAGTAATCATCTTCGTCTTCTGCTTCCCCCGTGGCAATAACTTCAATTTCCTCATCTGGTTCTTGTTCTGCGGTAGTATCTTCAGGAGTAACGCTTAGAACTAGATCGTCTCTTCCTGGTACTATTTCCGCGCTTGGGGTTTGGTTAGTTCCCGTAATGGTTACGCGAATACTGCTGTCATCGACCTTGTTGACCGTAATTCTACTAATCCCTGGTGCGGGGTTGAGTTCTTCAATCCCTCTTCTAATCGAGAATGCTAGGGTTGCATCGAGGATATCGATAACCAAATCGTTCCCTTCTGGCACAATCAACGGCACTAATCTCTCGCTTCCCGCCACAGTTTCTAAGACTAACTTCAAACCTGACTCGGTTGGATTAATCTGTACTCCCGTAACTCGCGTTACGTTACCTTGTGCTATCAAATTTATAGATGATGACTGACTGGGTGACTCGGGGACTAGGGGACTGGGGGAACTAGGACTGAGTGACTGGGTGACTGGGTGACTTGGAGAGAATTTATCGGCTTTCCCGAAGGTGTCCCCCGCGCTCCCGCGCTCCTTGTCCCTTCGTCCAAACGAAGCGAGTCTTCCCGTCTCTGTGTCTCCCCGTCTCCGTCCACCCTGTGACTCCGCTTGTTGCGCCAGTAAATCCTTTGCCGAGATAGAAACTCGATCGCGATTTTCCTGAATTTGAGTTGCCGCTCCTAAATCAGATTGATTCTTTATTGCCTCAGCAGCAACAGGGTTAATAGCTGCCAATAAGATAATTGAGCTTAATTTGAGTATATAAAAAAAACTAGATTGGATTGATTTCAAGTTCTTGCTCCTCACACAATGCACAATTAAATTAAATTGCGCTTAGTGTTCTAAATAAAAGTCTTTCTCAATAAACAATACAGTATTTTCGACTTGTTTTAAAAAAATTTGATACCTTTTGCTAAAATTTAATTCACATCAGACGTAATTGATATAAATCCATACTCAAGGTAGATATTGAGTGGTTCTTACAGCCCAAGTGACACGGCCCATCCTTTTGCGTCCCTATTTTTTTACGACAGGTGGTGGGACTTCTCTTTCCAGTCTGTAGGAATCTCTCCATGAGTGAGATAATCAAAAATTGTTTTCGAGAAGCTTGCTCAGCGACCACAATCGGGAATAAGTAATTCGAGATCGCGAAGCCTTTGAACGGCATATCCACCCAAGCCGAGCGATAACATAGCCAAAGCACAAATAACGTATAGCAGGGCGATACCCGAACCTTTTTCCGTACCAAATAACCAACCAAATATAGTTGCTAGCAATTCTCCCGATCTCATGGCGGGTTCAAAAACGCGGTCGGCTAAAGGTCCTGCAATTAAATAACCCAATGATGAAATTATCGTCACAATCATCGAACGAGTAGCAAAAACCCGTCCCTGTATTTCAGGACTTACTTTACTCAGCCAAATAGCATCAAGAGAACTGCCGAGTACGGGAAAATTGAAAGAAGAACAAAACTGGGTTGGAATCCAAACTAAAGGTGCCGCACCCAAGCCAAATATCGTTTTACTCAAACCAGCACCAATCATGCCCAACTGTACTCCGTTGATTCGCCGTTTAAAACCACTCCATTTACCCATTGATAAAGCACCAACTACACCTCCAACTCCAGCAGCCGAAGCCAAACTACCTAAAACTCTTGGATCGTTATTGCTTCGTGCTAAAATCATTGCCGAATAAAGAGAATTACCGAGGTCGTGAAACAACCAGAATAAAGATATCAAAACTAACAGACACAATAAACTAGAGTGTTTAGTCAAGTAGTTCCAGCCAAAGCTCAATTCTCTGCCAATGCTAAGAGATTTTTCAGGGTCTAACAGTGGCTGTTTTGGTTGAGGAATACGAACCAACAATACCGTACTGATAGCAATAATAAAAGTAGTAATGTCGAGGAGCATAATTCCAGCCAACTCTATAGTTACATAAAGAACGCCAGCCAGTGCTGGTGCAATAATGCTCGAACCATAGCTAGCTAAAAATCCCATGCTACTAGCACGACTGTAGTGCCGTTTGGGTACTAAGGTAGAGATAGACGTAGAAAAGGCTAATTTTTGACATTGCTCAAAAACTCCCGCGATCGCCACGGCTAGATATAAATGCCATATTTGCAAATGATTGGTTGAATACAGTATCAAAACAATAATTGTCAACATACCAGTCATTAAATCTCCAGCGATCATGAGTAATTTTCGATTCCAGCGATCGACTATCGTTCCAGAAATAAGAAACATAAAAATTTGTGGAAGTTGAGAAAAGAAACCAAATAAAGCCAAATCAGTAGCATGACCCGTAAGTTGCCAAACCCAGATCGAAAAGGCAAACCCAGTCATACTAGAGCCTAGCATTGAAATCGTTTGTCCGAACCAGATGATGGCGAAGGTTCTTAAATTTCTTTTTGTTGAGTTTGTTGACATTGTTAAGAAAATTTTAAAATTGAAACCATACCGTACCGAAAAGTGCTCGCACTCCAACTTCTTCGTCCTCTATTCCTGCATTGAATAAGTTTTGAATACTGAGTGCTGCTCTAAAATTATCTTGCGAGTAAAAAATGGCTGCATCAGTTTGTAAGTAACCAGGTAAAATAAAACTATTCTTGGTATCTCCAGGGCGATCGCCATACCAAGTTACTCCGCCACCAAAACCCAAACCCTGCAATGTTCCTTTAGTAATTTCATAGCTAGTCCACAAACCACTACTATGACGTGCCACCCCCGCAACTGAGCTTCCGACTGGAATTACTTCGTCTTCAGTAACTTTGGCATCGGTATAACTATAAAACCCATACACCCACCAACCAGGAGTGATTTTCCCTCTTATTTCCCCCATCCAAAACCGACTTGTTTGTTCGTCGATCTGTAGGTCAAAATCTGGTTGGTTCGGATCGCTAGCAGCAATATTATCTTGAGCTTCGTCATAATACGAAAGAGTTGCCCACCAGTTTTTATTTTGTTCGGTTTCGATTCCAAGTTCGATACCCGTATATACTTCAGACTGTAAAGATCTGTTTAGAGCATCAGTTCCTTCAATCGGTTCGTTGGCATAAAATAGAGTCGTAAACAAAAAGGTATTTTTAGTTAGTTGGTAGCTAAAACCTAGTTCGGGATAAAAATCATGGTTCTCAATTGGTTCGGCAGTCGGAACTTGAGAAAGATCGCTGGTATCGCCGATCGCGACATCAAAAGTACCTTCAAAATAGAACGACAGGCGATCGCTGAAATTAATTTCATGGGCGATGAATAATCCTATATAGTTTTTTTTACTAACAAAATCACTGGCTAAATAAGGACTGGGAAGAATAGAAGTAGTAAAAGTTGAAGAGGTAAAAGCTGGAGATTTAATCCCTTCACCAGAAATAATAAAAGGATTTTTATTAACTTCTATGCCAATGGTGGTAGCTTGTTTTAAAGTTCCAGTTGAAAATTCTAGATTGGCTTCTAAAACTAGGTTATAAAACTTTTCGAGGGGGAATTCTTCATATTCAAAATAGCGTTCGGATTCTAGTTGAGATGTAGCTATATTTTTACTCCGATCCCAAATCAGATAGGCTGCATGGAAAGAATTGGTCATCGTCCATTCTGAAGAAAGGTGTCGCAAAGCCACGTCATTAAGCTTATCGCTCTCTAAGGCTTTTGGCTGAAAAATTGATAAAAGAGAAACTTCCCCATAGATAACCAATTGGGAGTAATAGTTGGATGTGAAATCTGTAAAGATTCTATATCCATCGGATTGGCTAACAGGGGTCTAGACATTAGTAAAAAGATTAAATTACCAAGAGTAATTAAAGTAGAAACAGTCATTTTTAAAACATTTTTTGTCAGCATTATAGTTTTATTCCTCAATTAGTTTAAATTGAAAAGTTTTATCTCGCTGCGCGAGAAAGGCAGAGTCAGGAGAACAGGCGTTCAAGGTGCGGAGGAAACCTCCGCATACAGCCCTTCCAGAAGGTTAGCTTGTCGGTCAAATAGCGCTATTGTCTATGAGCACGTTTTGATTCAAGACTCCTGCCGAACCGTCGCGGCTCGGAATCTCCCATAGGGTTGGGTACAGCCCAAGTGCGCTTCGCACTTGCCACGTTTTGCGTAGCGTATCGAGCTTTCTGCCATCTGCTTTCAAGGACGAACCCCCAATCATATTCCTATTGGCGACGCTTTTAGATAAAAGCTCTCATCTACTGACTCAATTGAGAGTCTCTACGCCGCATTACACAAGTAGTCTTTAATGAAAAATATTTTTAACAAATAATTATAGTATATTGAGCTAATTTTTCCCTAGTCAAAGCTTAAATAGTAATTTGTAAGCCAGAATACATATACCTTAGATTACAAACTGTCTATGTAAAAATATGTAACGAGATAGTCGATCGTGTTGATTATTATTTTCAATAGTTGCTACTGTAGATTTCGAAAGCAAAAATTACATTGACTGCTTTTATTGAAACTAAAATTTAACTGGTGAAGTAGTTAAAGCAACTCCAAATAAAAAAGAGTTTAGTAACTTGACTCGTACCTACTAGTTAGATAAATAAAGTGGTTTAAGAGTAATTTGTTTGTGTTGCTCAAATGTAAATTTGTTTACAAAGATATCGACATCCAACTTAAAACTCTCATTACTTCTTTAAGTTCTACTAGAACTCAGGTAGTCATTAATACTTTAAAAATATCCTTCAAGAAAGTTTCAACTAGTAATAGAAGCAGTAAAAAATCACTTGATAGTGGTAGGAAATTTGTTGTGGAAAATTGTTCGACAGTAGTAGAACTATTACAATATAGAGCTTCGTCACAATCTCAGAAAACGGCTTTTACGTTTTTAGAAGATGGCGAAACGGAGACAGAAACCCTAACTTATGGAGAGTTAGACCGCAGATCTAGAGCGATCGCAGTGCAACTACAAGGGTTAAACTTGAGGGGCGAAAGGGCATTATTACTCTATCCTTCAGGTTTAGATTATCTTGCTGCTTTCTTTGGCTGTCTTTACGCTGGAGTAATTGCCGTTCCTGCTTATCCACCACAAAATCAAAGAAAAACACCCAGAATACAGGCGATCGCAGCAGATGCAGCAGCCAAAATAGTTTTAACTACTAATACTCTATTGTTTAGAATGGAGTCTTTGTTTTCTAAGACAGAAAATAAAAGTAATTTACAGTGGTTAGCTACAGATAATCTGGAAAGCGGTATTGAAGACACCTGGCAAAAGCTGAATTTAGATAAAGATACAATTGCCTTCCTGCAATATACGTCTGGTTCGACGGGTACGCCAAAAGGGGTGATGGTAAGTCATGGTAATCTACTGCACAACGCAGCCATGACATATCGTTGGATGAAACATTCATCTGAAAGTAAGTTTGTCTCTTGGCTGCCAATTTATCACGACATGGGTTTAATTGGGGGTATTTTGCAACCCTTATATGGTGGCTTTCCCTGTTATTTAATGCCACCCGTATCCTTTTTACAGCGTCCCTATCGGTGGCTACAGGCTATTTCTCGCTATGGAGGCACTACTAGCGGTGCGCCAAATTTTGCCTATGAATTGTGTGTTCAAAAAATTACTGCCGAACAGAAGGCTTCTCTCGATCTGAGGAGTTGGCAGGTGGCATTTAATGGGGCAGAACCAATTCGGAGTAATACTTTAGAGCGATTTAGCAGTATTTTTGCCGAGTGTGGGTTTCGCGCGGACGCTTTCTATCCTTGCTATGGCATGGCAGAAACTACTTTAATAGTTTCTGGAGAAAATACAGAGACAAGGGGACTGGGGGACAAGGAGACGGGGGGACAAGGAGTCCTAAAAGATACACCTTCGGATAACAAGGAGACTGGGTATAAGACTAAGGCTGTAGATAAGTTAGCTTTAGCTGAAAATAAGATTATACAAGTCTCTGAGGAAGAAAATAGTCAGGTTTTTGTTAGTTGTGGCAAAAGTATTCCAGAACAAGAAATTGCAATCGTTAATCCTGAGACTTTGACACGGTGCGAACCAGGTAGTGTCGGGGAAATTTGGGTACGTGGAAATAGTATTGCTAAGGGTTATTGGAATCGTCCAGAAGAGACTAAAGCAACTTTTCAAGCTTGTTTGGGAGGCGAGAGGAAAAAGTCTTTTCTCCGCACTGGCGATTTAGGTTTTCTCGATGAAAAAGACGAACTGTTTATTACTGGTAGACTCAAAGATTTAATTATTATTAGGGGACGCAATCTATATCCTCAAGATATCGAACTGACTGCTGAAACTAGTCATGATGCACTACGTATGGGTAGTAATGCTGCTTTTACCGTAGAAAAAAATAATGAAGAAAAATTAGTAATCGTCCAAGAGTTAGAGTTTCGCGCTAAACCCAATTTAGAAGAAGTCACGACCACTATTAGACAAGCGGTAACTGAAGTCCACGAGATAGAAGTTTACGGCGTAGTCTTAATCAAGCCTGGTAGAATTCCCAAAACTTCTAGTGGTAAGATTCAACGTCGGGCAACTCAGAATAAGTTTTTAGAAGGTACTTTAGATATAGTTGCTAGCGATATTCTTAAAAGTGTTGGTATAGCGAGGGAAGTAACCCGATTACAGCGATCGCAACTTTTGGCACTTCCTCCCAGGGAAAGTCAAACACTTTTAGAAAGCTATTTAACCGAACAAGAAGCCAGAGCATTGGAAATCGCACCAGAGGATATCGACCCCAAAGAACCATTAACTACTCTCGGACTCGATTCCCTCAAAGTGTTTGAGTTGAAAAATCAGATCGAGGTCGATCTCAAAGTAGAAGTATCCGTAGCCGACTTCTTTGAAGGAATGAGTACGCGATCGCTCGTCACTAAGATACTCGCTCAAATAACCACAGGGAAACCGCCTTCACTATCTCTTACCCGCACAGAACAAGATGCATCTAATCATCCCCTATCTTTTTCCCAGCGTGGATTGTGGTTTATTCAGCATCTAGCTCCCAATAGCTATACATATAATATCCCTGTAGTTATTTACCTTCATGGTTGTGTTGAATTAGCAGTATTACAAGCGTGTTTGAACGAAATTGTCAGACGACACGAAATACTACGCACGAGCTTTACGATGCTAGATGGACAACCAGTCCAAGTCATTAATCAAGATGTATCAGTAACTCTGGAGGTTGAAGATTTAAGTTCTCTCAAGACCAGCGACCGCACCCATGCAGTACAAACTTTAACTACAGAATTAGCACAGCAGCCATTTGACTTATCCTCTAAAGCCTTGATTCGTGCCAAATATGCACGAATAGGTAATAAGGATCACAATTTGATTATTGTCCTACATCATATAGTCGCAGATGGGTGGTCTATCGGCGTTTTGCTGGAAGAACTGATCGCTCTATACGAAAAATTTGCTGAAGGTAAACTTTCGCCTCTCTCTGAATTACCAATTCAGTACAAAGATTTTGTCAGTTGGCAGCGAAAAGGTTTTAGTTCCGAACGCCTCCAAGGGTCATTGGCTTACTGGAAACAAAAGTTACAGGGCGAACTACCCGTACTGAATTTACCAACAGACCGTCCGCGTCCTCCAGTTCAGACTTTTAAAGGCGATCGCGCCAAATTAGTTCTTGCCTCAACCTTAAAGCAAAAATTAGAAGATTTGAGCCGTCAGCAGGGAGTAACTCTGTTTATGACCTTGCTTACAGCCTTCAAAGTCTTGCTGTATCGCTACACGGGTCAAACTGACATTATAGTAGGTTCGCCCATTGCCAATCGTAGCAAAGCCCAAATAGAGCAATTAATCGGCTTTTTTGTTAATGTTCTGGTGCTGCGTACAGACCTTTCTGGCGATTTAAGTTTCTTAGATTTGCTAGAGCGGGTAAAGTCCACTGCTTTAGAAGCTTACGTTCACCAAGACCTACCTTTTGAAAAGTTAGTCGAAGAACTAAAGCTCAACAGGGATTTAAGCTACAATCCGCTCTTTCAGGTAATGTTCGTTCTCCAGAATGTGCCGAAACCCAATCTAAGTCTATCGGATTTATCAGTTAGTTATGAGGAAGGTTATAACAATACGTCTAAGTTCGATCTGACCTTGTTTATGGAGGATTCCGAGTCAGGTTTGATTGCTACCTGTGAATATAACACCGATTTATTTGATGCAGATACCATAACTCGGATGCTGGGACATTTTCAGACTTTACTGGAAAACATAGTTAGCAATCCCGAACGAGATATTTCAAAATTACCATTATTAACCTCATCTGAGAAACGTCAGCTACTAGTCGAGTGGAATAATACCAAGACAGATTATCCCCAAGATAAGTGTATCCATCAGCTATTTGAAGAACAGGCAGAAAAAAAACCCAACCAGACAGCTATTGTCTTTGAAAACCAAAAGCTAACTTACCAGGAGTTAAACAACCGAGCCAATCAATTAGCTCACTATTTACAGCAACAAGGTGTTAGATCGGACACGGTTGTTGGCATCAGTATGGAACGCTCCATTGAGATGGTGGTGGGTTTACTAGCTATTCTTAAAGCTGGGGGAGCATATTTACCCCTAGACCCAGCCTATCCTCAAGTCCGGTTATGCTTCATGATGGAGGATGCTAGAGTACCAGTATTATTGACGCAGCCGCACTTGAGAGATGAACTTCCACCACATCAAGCAAAACTAATAATATCCATAGACACTGAAGATGCAATTTATGCTAATTATAGTTCTCAAAATCCAGCCAGTGATATAAAGCCAGAAAATTTAGCCTATGTTATTTATACCTCTGGTTCTACGGGTAAACCCAAGGGAGTAATGAATACTCATAGGGGAATCTGTAATCGTTTGCAGTGGATGCAGGATGCCTATCAATTAACCCCAAAAGACAAAGTTTTACAAAAGACACCCTATAGTTTTGATGTCTCAGTTTGGGAATTTTTCTGGACGTTAATCACTGGTGCATCTCTAGTAATAGCTAGACCAGGAGGTCATCAAGATAGTGGATATTTAGTCGATACGATAGAGAAGGAAGAAATTACAACGCTACATTTTGTTCCTTCAATGTTGCAAATATTTCTTGAAGAACCAGAATTACAAAGATGTAGCAGTCTCAAACGAGTTATTTGTAGTGGTGAAGCTTTATCTTTTTCTCTACAAGAAAAGTTTTTTGCTCGGCTTGACTGTGAACTTTATAATCTTTATGGACCTACAGAAGCAGTGATCGATGTCACTCATTGGCATTGCCAACCAGATAGTAGCTTAACTACGGTTCCCATTGGTCGTCCTATCGCTAATACGCAAATACATATCCTAGATCGAGATTTACAGCCAGTTCCGATTGGAGTACCAGGAGAGTTATATATTGGTGGTGTAGGTTTGGCTAGAGGGTATTTAAATCGTCCCGAATTAACTAAAGAAAAGTTTATTGCCAATCCGTTTGACCCAGGAACGCGACTATACAAAACAGGCGATTTAGCTCGTTATCACTCTAATGGCGCGATCGAATATCTCAGCAGGATCGACCATCAAGTCAAAATCAGAGGCTTTCGCATTGAGTTAGGGGAAATTGAAGCCGTTTTGAGCCAACATCCAGCCGTAAGAGAAGCGGTGGTTGTGGTTAAAAAGATATCTCAAAGACAACAGTTAGTAGCTTATATCGTTGGCGATTGTAATTCCCAATGGTTGAAGGAAGAAGGAAAGAATTATCTCCGAGATTTATTACCAGAGTATATGCTTCCTTCAGTTTTCGTGACTTTAGATCGACTACCTCTGTTGCCAAACGGAAAAGTAGAGCGTCGTGCTTTGCCTATACCAGAAACCGCATCGAGTTTCGCAGTAACTCATCAAGCACCTAGTTCGGAAATCGAACGGAAGATTGCTGCTATTTGGCAAGAAGCATTACATCTAGAAAAGGTAGGAATCGATGAGAACTTTTTTGACCTCGGCGGTCATTCTCTGCTGCTGCTGGAGGTAAATCAAAAATTGAGAAAGTCTTTACAGCAAAATTTATCAGTAGTGGAAATGTTTAAATACCCGACTGTCAAATCTTTGGGGCAGTTTATCACCCAAAATTCCCCAGAGAAAGAAGCTTTTGAGTCGATACGCGATCGCACCGAGCAAAGGATCAAAGCAATCAACCGACAAAAACTATTAGCAAGAAAAAGATGAACAGTTTAGAAGTCCAAGAATCATTAGAAGCAGTAGCAATTATTGGCATGGCAGGGCGTTTTCCTGGAGCTAAGAACCTAGAAGAATTCTGGCAAAATTTAGCCAATGGGGTTGAATCGGTTTCCTTCTTTAGCGATGAGAAACCGATCGAGTCGAGAATCGATCCCGACCTATTAAAAAATCCCAACTACGTAAAAGCTGGTGGTGTTTTAGAAGACATAGATTTATTTGATGCGCCCTTTTTTGATTTTAATCCCAAAGAAGCTGAAATTACCGATCCTCAGCACCGGTTATTCTTAGAATGTGCGTGGGAGGCACTAGAAAATGCGGGGTACGATCCCCATAGATATCGAGGTAAAACGGGAGTCTACGCTGGAGCTAGCCTCAATAATTATTATTCCTACGATGCTAATCGAGACCGCTTGGGTTCGGCACAATCTTATCAAGCTTTAATCGGCAACGATAAAGACTTTTTGACTACTCGCGTTTCCTATAAATTAAATCTCACGGGACCCAGTATCACTGTACAAACTGCCTGTTCGACATCTTTAGTTACCACCGTACTCGCCTGTCAAAGTTTGTTAAATTATCAGTGCGACATGGCTTTGGCTGGTGGAGTTTCAATTCGCGTACCCCAAAAAAGTGGTTATTTCCACGAACAAGGAGGAGCACTCTCACCAGATGGTCACTGTCGTGCTTTTGATGCCAAAGCTCAAGGAACAACTATTGGTAACGGCGTAGGAGTTATCGTTCTCAAAAGATTGAGTGATGCTCTAGCCGATGGCGATTGCATTCATGCTGTCATTAAAGGTTCAGCTATAAATAATGATGGCTCTGGCAAAGTTGGCTACATGGCTCCTAGTGTGGATGGTCAAGCGGAGGTTATTGCCGAAGCAATGATGCTGGCTGGAGTTGAGCCTGAGACGATCGATTATATTGAAGCTCATGGGACTGGCACGGCTTTAGGCGATCCCATAGAAATTACCGCACTTTCTCAAGTTTTTAGTAGCAGTACCCAGAACAAAGGTTTTTGTGCTGTAGGCTCAGTAAAAACAAATATCGGTCATTTAGATGCAGCAGCTGGCATTACAGGATTGATAAAAACTGTTTTATCCCTAAAATATAAGCAAATACCGCCTAGTCTAAATTTTGAGCAACCTAATCCCCAAATAAATTTTACCAATAGTCCCTTTTACGTTAACACTAAGCTAACAGAATGGAAATCGGGGGAGACACCTCGACGTGCAGGTGTTAGTGCTTTGGGTGTAGGGGGGACTAATGCTCACGTAGTTTTGGAAGAAGCTCCGCTCCTTCCAGAAGAGTTTGGTTCTTCTCGCCCTTGGCAGCTATTATTACTTTCAGCCAAAACAGACTCAGCATTAAAAAGTGCTACTGTTAATCTAACAAATTACCTAAAACAACATCCCGATTTAAACCTCGCAGATGTTGCTTACACATTGCAGTCTGGACGACAGGCTTTTGATTATAGGCAGACTGTTGTTTGTCGGGATATTGCTGAGGCGATCGCCAAACTGGAAAATCCCAAATCAGTATCTTCTAGTGAAGGTATAGAGAAAGCCCCTATTGCTTTTATGTTCCCCGGACTTGGTACCCACTATGTCAACATGGCTGAAGAACTTTATCAAACTGAAGCCATATTTCAAGAACAAATAGATTACTGTTGTGAATTTCTAGAACCGCTTATTGGTCAAGATTTACGAGATGTCCTTTATCCAAACAGAAATTCTCCAAAATCTCCAGTAAGTCAAAAATCGACTTCTGAATCTCCAGGTTTAGACTTACGAAAAATGTTGGGTAGAAGTGAGACACAACCAGATGCACAGTTGTCGTCTGCAACATCTTTACTCAATCAAACCAATCTAGCTCAACCAGCTGTTTTTGTGATTGAATATGCCTTAGCTCAGTTATTAATATCCTGGGGAATTCGTCCCCAAGCAACGATCGGCTACAGCATTGGTGAATATGTAGCAGCAACCTTGGCGGGGGTTTTATCTCTAGAAGAAGGTTTAAAACTGATTGCTGCAAGAGCGCAGATGATTCAAAAGTTGCCTGGTGGAGCAATGCTTGCAGTTCTACTTTCGGAAACGTCAATATCCCCCTTACTGAATGACAAAATCTCACTTTCTGCGGTCAATGGACCATCTATGTGTGTCGTCGCAGGTGAAACTAGTGCGATCGAAGCATTGGAAAAAGATTTAACACAAAAAGGTTTAGCTTGTCGTCGTTTAGAAACTTCTCATGCTTTTCACTCCCACATAATGGAGGTGATCGCCCCTAATTTACGTGAGTTAATCGAAACCTTTAACCTCCAAGGACCAAAAATTCCTTATGTCTCTAACGTTACAGGAACTTGGATAACAGCAGCAGAAGCCACAAATCCAGACTATTGGGTTAAGCATCTCTGTCAAGCTGTTCTATTTGCTCCTGGTGTGCAAGAGTTATGGAAACAACAGCAGCCGATTTTGTTGGAAATAGGTCCTGGACAGACTTTAGGTAGCTTTGCTCTTCAATGTATAGAAAACAATTCGGAAGCTAATCAGGTAGTTTTATCTTCTCTTAGATATTCTTACGATCGGCAATCGGACTTAGCATTTTTATTGAAAACATTAGGTAGGCTTTGGTTAACAGGAGTTCAAATAGATTGGTCGGGATTTTACGCTTGTGAGCGTCGTCATCGTATTCCTTTACCAACATATCCTTTTGAACGAAAACGTTATTGGATAGAGCCACAAGAACAAGCTAGTTATTCTCATAAACATCAAGTATCCTCAGAAGAAAAACTTGATGTCACAAACTGGTTTAACGTTCCTTCTTGGAAACGTTCTGCTTTTCTCATGCCTACTACCCCTGAAAAATTTATGAAGCCAAGCCATTGTTGGTTAGTATTTATTGATACTTGCGGTATTGGTCATCAAATAGTAGAAAATCTTAAAAGCGAGCATCAAAATGTTGTAACTGTCAAAATTGGAGAGCAATTTAGTCAAATTGAAGATGGGGAATATACGATTAATCCCAAAACTAAAAGTGACTATGATACTTTACTCAAAAGTATTCGCAAATTGGGTAAAATACCCAAGAGAATTACTCATTTATGGAACATTACACCAAATGATAATGTAACAACGTCACGACTTGAGTATTATGAGACGGCTCAGGAGCTAAGTTTCTGGAGTTTACTTTTTCTTACACAAGCACTGGGGGAACAAAATCTTACCGACTCTGTAGAAATGAGTATTGTTTCTAACAACCTACAACAAGTGCTTGATGAAGAATATTTATGTCCAGAAAAGGCGACAATTCTTGGGTTATGTAAAGTTATTCTTCAAGAATATTCCCACATATCTTGTCGTAGCATCGACATTAACCTTTCCCCAGTTGGTACTAAGCAATGGCAACAATTAATAGATAATCTTTTAGTAGAACTTGCTACAGCAACATCTGACCAAGTCATTGCATATCGTGGAAACCAACGATGGGTACAGTGTTTTGAACCTTTACCAATTGAAAGCCAAACTTTATCCACAAATAAGTTAAGAGAAGGAGGAGTTTATTTCATCACGGGGGGATTAGGAGGAATTGGATTGGCGATCGCAGAAGGATTAGCAAAGAAAGTAAAAGCAAAATTAGTACTAATTGGACGTTCGGGATTACCTCCACAAGACGAGTGGGAAGAATTTCTATCGAGTCAGGATAAGGATAATTTGCTAAAAACAAAAATTAAAAAAGTTCAGCATTTAAAGGAATTGGGTGCAGAGGTTTTAGTTCTGAAGGCAGATGTTGCCGATCTCGAACAAATGCAGAGTGCGATCGATCGAACACGTGATCGCTTTGGTAATATTTATGGAGTAATTCATGCAGCAGGTACTCCAGGTGCAGGTATCATTCAACTCAAAACACCTGAATTAGCAGCAAAAGTTTTCCAGCCAAAACTAAAAGGCACTTTAGTTTTAGATGCTGTGTTGAAGGATATGAATTTAGACTTTTTGATCTTGTTTTCTTCTAACACAGCCATAACAGGAGGTTTAGGACAAGTAGACTATTGTGCAGCTAATGCTTTTTTAGATGCGTTTGCTCATTATAATTTTTACCAAAAGCAAGTACCTACAATTTCAATTAACTGGGATTGGTGGCAATGGGATAGTTGGCAAAAATCTTTACTTGCATTTGCACCAGACATTCAATCTGAAATTAAGCAACTTAGACAGAAATACGGTATATCTTTTTCAGAAGGTTTAGATGCATTTGAGCGAATTTTATCTAAAAATTTTCCTCAAATAATTGTATCGACAAGAAAACTGCAAACTGTAATAGAAGAACATCAAACTTTTGCATTACCCTTATTTTTAAAAAATTCAGAACAATCTAATCAATCTCAATCATTACATCCAAGACCTACATTAGGTAATGCTTATGTTGAACCTAGTAATGCAGCCGAGCAAAAAATTGCTAATATTTGGCAGAAATTACTAGGTATTGAGATCGGTGTAGATGATAATTTTTTTGATTTGGGTGGGCATTCCTTAATAGCAACCCAATTGGTTTCCCAGCTTCGTAATGATTTTCAGGTAGATCTAACCCTGCGTCATATTTTTGAAGCACCTAGTGTTAGTGAATTAGCTTTGGTAATTGAAGAGATGCTCATAGCAGAGCTAGAAGAATTACCAGAAGATACAGTGCAACAACTTGTTTCAGTCACACCAAGACCCAAACAAACCCTCTCAGCTAATACTTGGCAACGCTATAAATTACCTAATAACTTAGAAATTGCCTATCAAACTAAAGCTGAAGCAGATTATTTCTACGAAGATATTTTTCAAAATCAGGTATATGTTAAGCATGGAATTACGCTCGGCGATAACCCCTGTATTTTTGATGTAGGAGCTAACATCGGGATGTTTACACTTTTTATGGCTCAACATTGCAAAAATCCAAGAATTTACGCCTTTGAGCCTGCTCCGCCTTTGTATGAAATTCTTCACCTAAATACGAGTTTTTATGAAATAAATGCCAAACTTTTCAACCAGGGGGTATCTAACCAAATAAAAACAGCTAGTTTTACATTTTATCCCAACAGTTCTGGGATGTCTTCCTTCTATGCAGATAAAGAAGAAGAGAAGGAAGTTTTAAAAGCTATTATGCTCAATCAGTTAGAAACTGGCATGACTGGTATGGATCGAGTCATGGAACATGCTGATGAGTTGTTGGAAGAAAGATTTAAAGAGCTTAATTATACCTGCCAATTAACAACTCTTTCTGAAATAATTAACGAACAAAACATTCAATTTATAGACTTACTCAAGATTGATGTTCAAAAATGTGAGATGGAAGTACTTGAAGGTATTCAAGCACGAGATTGGTCTAAAATTAAGCAGATTGTCATAGAAGTACACGACATAGAAGGAAGATTAGAAAAGATAACCAACTTGTTACAAAAGCAAGGTTATCAAATTGTAGCCGAACAAGAAGACTTGTATCAAGGTTCAACTATCTACAATGTCTACGCTATCTACAGTTAAACTTTTTCTCACTAATAAGATTGAGGTAAGAGTATACCAACTTTATCAAATAGAAGCAAACAATTCAACTTATGGATATTCAAACAGTAGGTGTTGTTGGTGCAGGAGTTATGGGGGGCGGAGTTGCTCAAAATCTCGCTCAAACTGGTCACCAAGTTATTCTTGTAGATATTTCGGAAAATATCCTCGATAAAGCCAAACATGAAATCAGGAACAATATCCGTTTTCAAAGTTTTTTTAAAAAAAGCGAACGCCAAGAAACTCCAGATGGTATCATTGAAAAAATAGAGTTTTCAACTAATTATAAAACTCTTGAAGATGTGGATTTTATAGTTGAAAATGTCACCGAGAAATGGGATATAAAAAGAGAGCTATACCCTTTATTAGATTCTATTTGCTCAGTAGATTGCGTATTCGCGGCTAATACATCAGCAATTCCCATTACCCGCATTGCTTCAGTTACTAAACGTGCCGATAAGGTTCTTGGTATCCACTTTATGAATCCCGTACCAATGAAGCCAATGGTGGAGGTGATCTGGGGATATCATACTTCTGAAACAACAATTGAGACAGCCAAAAAAATGCTATCTCAGATGGGTAAAGAATGTGTCATTGTCAATGATTCACCCGGTTTTGTTTCCAATCGTGTGTTGATGCTAACTATTAATGAAGCTATTTTTCTATTACAAGACCAAGTTGCTACAGCAGAAGATGTAGATAAAATTTTTAAAGGCTGTTTTGGTCATAAAATGGGACCCTTAGAAACGGCAGATTTGATTGGGCTAGATACCATCTTATTTTCTATTGAAGTCTTGTACGAAAGTTTTAACGATAGTAAGTATAGACCATGCACTTTACTTAAAAAAATGGTAGATGCAGGCTTGCATGGTAGAAAAAGTGGTCAAGGATTTTACGTATATCAGTAAATGGGAATAATATAAGACTAATGAACGAAACTCAAGCCAGAGTCAAAACCTTTCTTTCTAAAAAAATTAGAAATTATGATTTGCAACTAGATGAAGATATTTTTGCTCTAAGTTTTGTTAATTCTATGTTCGCTATGCAACTGGTTTTATTCATAGAGCAAGAGTTCCAGATTTCTATCGAAAACGAAGATTTAGAGCTTGAAAATTTTCGTACAATCGACTCTATTAGTAATTTAATTAAACGTAAAACTGCTGTTTTTGTTGAATAATAAAATATAAATCGCTCTTTCTTGTGACATTAATGGTATTATGAAACCTGAATTGTCTGCTAAACAAAAAAACTATCGAGCTAAATTTAAATCTTTTGTCAACCAGGAAATATATCCTGATGCTGGAGAATGGGATAAAAATGAATTTACTCCGCCAGAACTAATCAAGAAAATAGCTGAACGTGGTTTTCTCGGTGCCATATTACCCCAAGAATATGGTGGTAAAGGAATGGACATGATTAGTTATGGCATTCTCAACGAGGAAATTGCACGGGGATGTTCGTCTGTACGAAGTTTGCTTACAGTTCATAACATGGTTGCTCAGGCTTTGTGTAAATGGGGAAATAAATCTCAAAAAGCGTATTGGCTTCCAAAACTTGCATCTGGAGAAACCATCGCTGCTTTTGCATTAAGCGAACCGAATGTAGGTAGCGATGCAAAAAGTGTCGAAACAACAGCAAAGCCTACTGATGATGCTTATGTGTTAAATGGGCAAAAAAAATGGATTACCTACGGACAAATAGCAGATGTATTTTTAGTATTTGCTAAATTTGAGGGAAAACCTACTGCTTTTTTAGTTGAAAAAAATAATCCAGGACTCTCAGTTAAACCGATGTCTGGTATTTTGGGGATTAGGGCTTCGATGACAGCAGAATTGCATTTTGATAACTGTCGCATTTCTTTAGAAAATTTAATCGGTAAATTAGGTTTTGGATTTTCCTACATTGCATCTTCTGCACTTGATTATGGTAGATATAGCGTTGCATGGGGTTGTGTAGGTATTGCTCAGGCTTGTTTAGAAGCTTGTATCAAGTATACAAACGAGCGTAAACAGTTTGGTGTTTATCTCAAAGAACATCAATTAATACGCCAAAAGATTACTCAGATGATAGCTAACGTCAAAGCAGCAAGATTGTTATGTTATCAAGCTGGTTATCTCAAAGATATTAATAATCCCAACTCGATTACAGAGACTTCTATTGCGAAGTACTTTGCATCCACAGTGGCTACCAAAATAGCAAATGATGCCGTGCAAATTCATGGCGGTAATGGTTGTAGCAGTGAGTACCCAGTAGAAAGGTATTTACGAGACTCTAAGATAATGGAAATTATTGAAGGTAGTACTCAAATTCAAGAAATTACTATCGCAGAGTCAGGTTATCAAGATTATCTTTTTTCGACTATTTCTACTATTGGGGAAAGAAAATTAGCAGAGAGAATTTAATATATGATTGGCACAAAAGAACAAGACGTAAATAGCAAACAAAAAGATAAAAAAGTTATTAAATGTGTCGTTTGGGATTTAGACAATACCCTATGGCAGGGAGTTTTACTGGAAGATGAGAAAGTTTCTCTGCACAAAAATATTGTAAACATTATCCATACTTTGGATAGTCGTGGAATTCTACAATCTATAGCTAGTAAAAATGAACCTACAACTGCGAGCGCTAAATTAGAAGAATTGAGTTTAAAAGAGTATTTTCTATATCCACAAATAAACTGGAACTCTAAAGCTAATTCTCTGAAAGAAATTTCTAACTTACTAAATATTGGTCTGGATGCGATCGCTTTTATTGATGACCAATTATTTGAACTAGAAGAAGTAAAATTTACTCTGCCAGAAATTCTTTGTTTAAACGCAGATAAGGTAGGTCATATTTTAGATATGTCTGTAATGAATCCCCGTTTTATTACGGAAGATTCAAAAATTAGAAGATTAATGTATATTAACGATCTAGAGCGACAAAATGCAGAAAAAGAATTTGTCGGCACGGCAGATGAATTTTTGGCTACTCTCAATATGAATTTCACCATATCTTCGGCACGAGAATCAGATTTACAACGTGCAGAAGAATTGACATTACGAACCAACCAATTAAATACAACTGGATATACATATTCCTACGACGAACTCAACCACTTTCGTCAATCGTCAAGCCATAA
Organism: Myxosarcina sp. GI1(2024); assembly: GCF_053543375.1. Classification (NCBI taxonomy): domain Bacteria; kingdom Bacillati; phylum Cyanobacteriota; class Cyanophyceae; order Pleurocapsales; family Pleurocapsaceae; genus Myxosarcina; species Myxosarcina sp. GI1(2024). The sequence continues at coordinate 24,501 of NZ_JBKGTY010000013.1, forward strand.
ACTTTTGGTTGCAAGTCTAGAAGATAAGTATAGCAGCTACGGAAAAATAGGTTTAGCCCTAATAGAATGCCAATCAAAAACATGGACAATCAAGCTTTTACTAATGTCTTGTCGTGTCATGTCGAGGGGAGTTGGCACAATCATGATGAATCATATCATGAGTCTAGCTCAAAGCAATAATGTCCGTCTTTTGGCAGAATTTGTACCAAATGACCGTAATAGGATGATGTATATATCTTATAAATTTGCTGGTTTTAAAGAAATCGACCGAAATGGTGATTCAGTTATTTTCGAAAATGATTTAACGCAAATTCAAACTGCACCCTCATATGTGAATTTTAAAGTAATCGATTAAGTTATTTGTAATAAAAATTGATAGATAATCAGAATATCATTATGGGTAGTAAAACAGATAAAGTTACTAAACGGCGTTCTAATCTCTCAGCTGCTAAACGAGCAATTTTAGAAAAGCGTCTACGGGGTGAGCATCATTCCGATACCCAACAAATAGTTATTCCTCGTCGCTCTCGACAAAGTCCAGTTCCTTTATCAGCACCCCAGCAGCGACTATGGTTTCTTCAACAATTAGAACCTCAAAGTTTTGTTTACAACGAATTTGATTGTATACAGCTAAAAGGTATTCTGAATTCTGTAGCATTAGAAAAAAGTTTTAATGAAATTGTAAAACGTCATGAATCTCTACGTACTTCCTTTGAAACTTTAGACGAACAACCAGTCCAAGTAATTCATCCCACTTTAAGTATAAAGTTGCCAGTGGTGAATTTAACTGACTTGCCCCAAACATCACAAGATACTGAAGTTGAGCGGCTAACTGCTGAAATTGCTCAAAAGCCTTTTGACTTAACATCTACTCCTTTGCTGCGGGTGATGTTATTACAGACTGGTGAACAAGAATATTTACTGTTGTTAGTCGTCCACCACATTGTCTGTGACGGGTGGTCACTACAAGTAATAAATAAAGAATTAGCAGCAATATATGGAGCTTTTTCGGCTGAACAATCTTCTCCACTTTTGGAATTGCCCATTCAATACGCAGACTATTTTATTTGGCAGCACCAATGGTTACAAAGTGAGCGGGAAAAAACTCTAATTTCATATTGGAAGAAACAATTAGAAAATGCTCCAAACACTTTATCCCTACCGACAGACTATCAGCGACCTCCAGTACAAAGTTTCAAAGGAGCAGCTAAATATTTTAAGCTATCATCAAACTTGAGCGATAGTCTAAGAGCTTTAAGTAATCAACAAGGTGTTACTTTGTTTATGACCTTGTTAGCAGCATTTCAAGCACAATTATACCGCTACACAAATCAAGAAGATATCTGTGTAGGCTCTACCATTGCGAATCGCAACCATGCTGATATTGAAGAGTTAATCGGTTTTTTTGTTAATACCCTTGTACTTCGTACTGACCTTTCTGAGAATCCAAGCTTTTTAGAATTGCTGAATAGAGTTCGCGAAGTATGCATAGGAGCGTATGCTCATGCAGAGCTACCTTTTGAGCGATTAGTAGGAGAACTACACCCCGAACGAAATCTCAGTCATACTCCATTGTTTCAAGTAACTTTTGCTTTGCAAGAATATACTAAAAAAGATTTAGTATTACCCGATCTGACTCTACAATGGCTTCAGAAACACAATAGAACAGCAAAATTTGATTTAACGCTGTATGTGGTGGATTCAAAGCCAGAACTTTGGGGTTGGTGGGAGTACAACACAGATTTGTTTAATGCTGCGACTATTGAGAGAATGGCAGGGCATTTTACTAATTTGCTAGAGGGGATTGTTGCTCAACCAGAGAAGCGTTTGTCAGATTTACCATTATTAACAGAACCTGAGCGTCAAACTCTTTTAGTTAATTGGAATGATACAACTGCTAATTACCCCCAGGATAAATATATCCATCAACTATTTGAAGCTCAAGTAGAGAAAACACCTGATACAGTAGCGGTTGTCTTTGAAGATGAGCAGCTGACCTATTGCGAACTCAACGCCAGAGCCAATCAACTGGCGCATTATCTTCAGCAACGAGGAGTCAAACCAGAGATTAAGGTCGGAATTTGTGTCGAGCGTTCGTTGGAAATGGTCATCGGACTGCTAGCCATCCTCAAAGCTGGTGGGGCATATGTGCCAATCGACCCCAACTATCCTCAAGAACGTCTGACTTATATGTTGTCAGACTCCCAGCCAGGAGTCTTGCTCACACAACAGGACTTATTAGAGAGTTTACTAGAACATCAAGCACGAGTATTTTGTCTCGATACCGACTGGCAACAAATTAGCAATAACAGCACCGAAAATCCAGTATCTAAGATTACGATTGATAATCTTGCATATATCATCTACACCTCTGGTTCTACAGGTAAACCCAAAGGGGCAATGAATGCCCATAGTGGTATTTTAAATCGCTTATTGTGGATGCAAGATACTTATCAATTAACCTCAGACGATGCAGTCTTACAAAAAACTCCCTTCAGTTTTGACGTATCGGTGTGGGAATTCTTCTGGACATTGATTGCGGGTGCGCGTTTGATTATCGCTCAACCAGAAGGGCATAAAGATCCTAGTTACTTGATTGATTTAATCTCACAGCAGCAGGTCACCACATTACATTTCGTGCCGTCAATGTTGCAAGTGTTTCTCGAAGCAGAAGGAGTAGAACAATGTCAGTCACTGGCGCGAGTAATTGCCAGTGGGGAAGCGTTACCTGCACAACTGCAACAGCGATTTTTTGAACGGCTCGATACACGGCTAGATAATCTTTATGGACCTACAGAAGCAGCGATTGATGTCACTTATTGGCAGTGTCAACAAGATAATCCGAACCAGAAAACAGTTCCAATAGGTCGCCCCATAGCTAATATTCAAACTTATTTGCTAGATAGTTCTCTTAACCCCGTTTCAGTGGGCGTGACGGGGGAAGTCTATCTTGGCGGTATAGGTGTGGGTAGAGGTTATTTAAGCCGTCCTGACTTGACAGCGGAGAAGTTTATTCCCCATCCTTTCGGTCAAGAAGCATCTCGTCTGTATAAAACAGGAGACTTAGCCCGCTATCTACCAAATGGAGAAATAGAGTACATTAGTCGTATTGACAACCAAGTAAAAGTACGTGGTTTCAGAATTGAGCTGGGAGAAATTGAAGCAGCGATCACTCGACATCCAGCAGTGCGAGAAACTGTAGTTATAGTCAGAGAAGATTTAGCCAATTCTCAACAAATTGTTGCCTATGTAGTTGCTCAACAAGAACAAACACTAACAATCTCTGATCTACGGAAACTTTTAGAGTCTAAGTTACCCAGCTACATGGTGCCAGCAGCTTTTGTCACCTTAGAAACATTACCGCTGACTCCCAATGGTAAAGTTGACCGCAAAGCACTACCTGCACCAAGTATATTGAGAACTGAAGCTGATTTTGTTCCTGCATCGACACCAATTGAGAATTTGCTAGCGGGCATTTGGGCAGAAATCCTTAATCTAGAAAAAGTAGGCATTAATCATAATTTCTTTGAGTTAGGAGGACATTCCCTGATTGCCACTCGCGTCATATCTCAAATTCGACAAGTATTTGAAACAGAACTGCCATTACGCAGTTTATTTGAACGCCCTACTATCGCAGGGCTAGCCCAAGAAATTGAACAAGCGATTAAAAGCGATTCAGGCATTAAAGTAACAAAGATCGAGCCAATTTCACGGACAGAAAAACTGCCTTTATCTTTTGCTCAGCAGAGACTGTGGTTTTTAGCTCAACTAGAGCCAGATAGCCCATTCTATAATAGACCTGCTGCGGTACGCCTCCAAGGACAACTCAACCTAAACGCACTAGAGCAAAGCTTCAATCGTATCGTTGCTCGCCATGAAACACTGCGAACTAGCTTCCAAACTACTGAAGGAGAAGCAAGAGCGGTTATTGACTCAGTTGAGACTTTCACCATTCCCTTAATCGACCTAAGTAGTTTAGCAGCATCAGAAAAACCAACACAAATCCAACAGCAGATTGAAACTGAAGCACGACATCCATTTGACATCAGCAGCGAGCGATTAATCAGAATCAAATTTCTCCGACTAGAGGCTCAAGAGCATATCGTACTACTGAGTATGCATCACATTATCTCCGATGGTTGGTCAATAGGTGTCTTAGTAAGAGAACTAGCCAGTCTCTATCGAGCCTTCAGTCAAGGACAACCCTCACCACTATCAGAACTACCAATACAGTATGTAGACTTTGCCGCCTGGCAGCGACAATGGCTACAAGGAGAAGTACTCGAAACTCAAAAAGCTTATTGGCTCAAACAGTTAGAAAACGCGCCAAAAGTTCTAGAACTACCGACAGACCACCCTCGACCAGCAGTGCAAACCTTTAGGGGTGCTAAATACTCGTTTAACTTATCTCCAGAATTATCCACGGCATTAAATAAATTAAGCCAGCAGCAAGGAAGTACTTTATTTATGACTCTGTTGGCAGGATTCCAAACACTGCTATGGCGTTATACCGCTCAATCAGATATCGTCGTCGGTTCCCCCATTGCCAATCGTAATCGAGCTGAAATAGAAGGCTTGATTGGATTTTTCGTTAACACTCTGGTGTTGCGAACTAACTTAGCTGGAAATCCTAGTTTTATCGAACTACTCCAGCGAGTGAGAGAAACTACACTAGGAGCATATGCCCATCAAGATTTGCCTTTTGAATTGCTCGTCGAACAACTACAGCCAGAGCGGGATTTAAGTCATACACCACTGTTCCAGGTGATGTTTATACTTCAAAACGCTCCCATGTCCGAGTTAGAGTTACCTGGATTGACTTTGACACCAGTAAAGAGTGAGAGTGAAACTGCCAAGTTCGATCTGAGCTTGTACATGAGCGAAACCGAGTCTGGGTTAAAAGGCAATTTTGAATACAATACGGATTTGTTCGAGCGAGCAACTATCGCGCGGATGGTCGGACATCTAGAGACATTGCTCGAAGCAATTGTGGCTAATCCACAGCAGCATTTATCAGATTTACCATTATTGAACGAATCCGAACAGCAGCAGTTGTTAGTCGAGTGGAATGATACAAAAATTGATTACCCTCAAGACCAGTGTATCCACAAACTATTTGAAGCTCAGGTAGAAAAAACACCAGATGCTATTGCAGTAGGTTTTAAAAATGAGCAGCTAACCTATGCACAATTAAATGCGAGAGCCAATCAACTGGCACATTAT
>NZ_JBKGTY010000013.1:29733-76684 GCF_053543375.1 Myxosarcina sp. GI1(2024)
TGAGCAGCTAACCTATGCACAATTAAATGCGAGAGCCAATCAACTGGCACATTATCTTCAGCAGTTAGGAGTCAAACCAGAAGTTAAGGTCGGAATTTGTGTCGAACGCTCTTTTGAGATGGTCATCGGACTGCTAGCCATTCTCAAAGCAGGTGGTGCTTATATTCCTTTAGATCCTAGTTATCCCGCAGAACGCACTGCATTTATCTTAGAACAAACTCAAGCCTCAGTATTACTGACTCTAACTTCATTAGTGGCGGAAATACCGCAACATCAAGCTCAAGTAGTTTGTTTAGATAGTGATTGGCAGAAGATTTCTCAACCAAGCCAGAATAATTTATTTTCTCAAGTCACTCCTGACAACCTTGCTTACGTTATCTATACCTCTGGTTCTACTGGCAAACCCAAAGGTGTAATGATTAAACACGCTAGCACTGTAGCAATGTTGAATTGGGCAAACAAAACCTTCAACATTGAAGCAAAGGCAGGAGTTTTGGCATCCACTTCGATTTGCTTTGATCTCTCAGTTTTTGAGCTGTTTGTACCTCTAAGTTGTGGAGGCAAAGCCATTTTAATTGAAAATGCTCTTCTCTTACCGACTTTGCCAACGACTTCAGAAGTAACTTTAATTAATACTGTTCCTAGTATCATTTCCCAGTTACTTGAAAATGACAGTATTCCCATTTCAGTCAAAACGGTAAATATAGCAGGAGAACCGCTTCAAAATCATCTGGTACAACAACTTTACCAGCAAGATAACATTCAACAGGTATTTAATCTGTATGGTCCTTCTGAAGATACGACTTATTCAACTTATTCCTGGATACAAAAGGGTGATAACAACAAACCACCCATTGGTAGTCCAATTGACAATACCCAAATTTATTTACTAGACCGAAATATACAGCCAGTTCCTGTAGGTGTAGCAGGGATGTTGTATATTAATGGTTCAGGTTTGGCTCGTGGTTATCTCAATCGACCTAAAATTACCGCCGATAAATTTATTCCCAACCCCTTCGCTGACTTACCAGGAAAAAGGTTGTATAAGACAGGAGACTTGGCACGCTATTTACCCAGTGGAGAAATAGAATACATTGGTCGCATTGATAACCAAGTAAAAGTCAGAGGATTCCGCATCGAACTGGGAGAAATTGAAGCACAAATAACTCAACACTCAGCCGTTCGGGAATCTGTGGTTGTGGTTAGAGAAGATATACCTGAAGAGAAAAGATTAATAGCCTATGTAGTTTCTGAACAGGAATCAACTCCTAAAGCTAGCGAATTGAGGAGCTTGTTATCAGAAAAACTACCTAACTATATGATACCTTCTGTTTTTATACCAATGATGACGCTACCATTAACACCTAATGGTAAAGTTGACCGTAAAGCTCTACCCGCACCAGACGGTTCTTATTTAAAGCTTGAGACAGCTTATATTAAACCAAGCAGCAATCTAGAAAAATCTATTGCCAATATTTGGCAGCAAGTTCTTAAGCTAGAAAAGGTTGGCATTCATGATAACTTCTTTGAGCTTGGCGCACATTCATTATTGTTAGTTCGGGTTCATAGCCAACTACATGAAATATTTCAAACAAACTTATCAGTACTAGATCTATTTAGATATCCAACTATCAGTTCTTTAGCTGAGTTTATCAATCGAGCAAATAACAATAAATCATCTTATTCCGAGCGAGCTGAAGCACGAACTCAACAGCTAAATGATGGCAAAGCTCGAATCAAACAATTTTTAAAAATGAGCAAGAGAGTTAAATAAAATGAATGATTCAGTATCTTTCGAGCGAACTGGTTTAGAAATAGCCATTATTGGCATGGTAGGGCGTTTTCCTGGTGCCAAAAATATTGAGGAGTTTTGGCGCAACTTGCAAGATGGTGTAGAGTCAATAACGTCCTTTACAGATGAAGAACTCAAATCTTCAGGAATAGATATTGATACCCTCAATAATCCTAATTATGTAAAAGCAGGGGCTATATTGGAAAACGTAGAATTATTTGATGCTTCATTCTTTGGTTTTAATCCCAGGGAAGCAGAAACTCTCGATCCTCAACAACGCCTTTTCTTGGAGTGTGCTTGGTCAGCCTTAGAAAATTCGGGTTACGATCCTGAGCAGTACAAAGGCTTGATTGGGGTCTATGCTGGAGCAGGTATGAACAGTTATATGTACAATCTGTACTCTAATCGAGGCATTAGAAACTCTGTTGATGATTATCAACTTTTTATTGCAAGTGATAAAGATTTTTTAACCACGCGGGTTTCTTACAAATTAGACATTGAAGGACCGTCTGTTGGAATTCAAACCGCTTGCTCGACTTCCTTGGTTGCAGTTCATTTAGCGTGTAGAAGTTTGTTGGGTGGTGAATGCGATATTGCTCTAGCTGGCGGTGTTTCAGTCAGTTCCTCCTCAGAGAAAGCAGGATATTTATATAAAGAAGGAGCAATTTTATCGCCCGATGGACACTGCCGTGCCTTTGATGCTAAGGCACAGGGAACTGTCGGTGGCAATGGCGTAGGTATTGTTGTGTTGAAGCGATTAGAAGAGGCGATCGCCGATGGCGATACCATTCATGCTGTTATCAAGGGGTCGGCTATTAATAATGATGGCGCTCTAAAAGTCAGCTACACAGCACCCCGTATCGATACTCAAGCAAAAGTAATTAAAAATGCTCAAACGCTCGCTGAAGTTGACCCAGAGACAATCTCATATATTGAAGCCCATGGAACGGGAACTTCTTTGGGTGATCCTATTGAAATCGCAGCACTAACTCAAGCTTTTAATGCAGATTCGCAAAACAAAAATTACTACGCTATTGGCTCAGTAAAAACGAATATTGGGCATTTGAACACCGCTGCTGGTGTTACGGGTCTAATCAAAACAGTCCTAGCCCTCAAACACCAACAAATACCGCCCAGCTTACATTTTGAGCAGCCCAATCCTCAGATTGACTTTGATAACAGTCCCTTCTACGTCAATACTCAACTTTCCCCGTGGGAGAAAAACGGCACTCCTCGTCGCGCTGGCGTTAGTTCTTTTGGCATTGGTGGCACCAATGCTCACGTAATTTTAGAAGAAGCTCCATTAAGTCAACCCTCTAGTTCGTCTCGTCCCTGGCAGTTATTATTGCTTTCTGCCAAAACCGAGTCGGCATTAGAAACTGCGACCAAAAATCTAGTTACTCATCTCAAGCAGCATTTAGACTTAAATTTAGCTGATGTTGCATATACCCTACAGGTTGGTCGTCGAGCTTTTGACCATCGTCGAATGCTTTTATGTCAGAATTCTGAAGATGCGATTTCAGTCCTAGAAAATCTAGACCCACAGAGAACATTTACCCATTTTCAAGAACCGTGCAATCGTCAGGTTACGTTCATGTTCCCTGGACAAGGTTCGCAGTACGTCAATATGGGTAAAGAATTATATGACACTGAATCAGCATTCAAAAACCATATAGATGAGTGCTGTGAAATACTTGAACCTCATCTCGAGCTTGACTTACGTACCATTTTATACCCCGATGACGAACATACAGAAGTTGCGACACAGCAACTGCAACAAACTCAAATAACTCAGCCTGCACTGTTTACTATAGAATATGCTTTAGCTCAGTTATGGATCTCATGGGGTATATCTCCCGTAGCAGCGATCGGTCATAGCATCGGGGAATATGTAGCTGCTTGCTTGGCTGGTGTTTTTTCACTAGAAGATGCTTTAAAGCTAGTGGCTATTCGTGGACGGCTGATGCAGCAACTGCCAAAAGGTGCGATGCTTTCCGTCGCACTTACCGAAGAGGCAATACAATCTTATCTAAACGAGGAGCTTTCTCTAGCTGTAACTAACGCACCGACAAACTGCGTCGTATCGGGTACAGAATCGGCAATAGAGGAATTACAACAAGAACTAGAACGTTCGGATGTAAATTGCAGACGTTTGCATACTTCCCATGCTTTTCATTCGGCGATGATGGATTCTATCTTGGAAGTATTTAAGGAAGAAGTTGAAAAAGTTAATCTAAATCCTCCCGAACTTCCTTTTATCTCTAACCTTACGGGAACCTGGATTACGACATCTGAAGCAACCGCTCCTGACTATTGGACAAAACATTTACGGCATACAGTGCGCTTTAATACGGGTATTGCTGAGTTAATCGAAGATTCAGAACGAGTATTATTAGAAGTAGGTCCAGGTAGAACCTTAAATACACTTGCCAAACAACAGACAAAAGATTCAATTATTTTAAGTTCCATGCGCCATCCGAAAGACGAACAGTCGGATGTGGTATTTTTACTGAATACTTTGGGGAGACTTTGGTTAGTAGGAGCGCAAGTAAATTGGGACAGTTTTTATGCAGAAGAACAACGACAACGTATTCCTTTGCCTACGTATCCCTTTGAACGCCAGCGTTATTGGATTGAGCCACAATCAGAAGATACCCTAGTTAAAACGACTTCAAAACCATTAACTAGAAAACCAAATATTGCTGATTGGTTTTATCTTCCTAGCTGGAAGCAAATTAACTTACTCGAACCCTTTGAAGCAAACAAAACAGAAGAGTCGCAACTGTGTTATCTAGTTTTTGTAGATTCATGTGATGTTGGGTTACAAATTGCTCGACAATTAGAACAAAAAGGTCGGGAAGTTATTACCGTAACTGCGGGAGAGAAATTTATCCAATTGAGCGATCGCGCTTATGCGATCGCTCCAGAACGAGAAGATGACTATCATCTTTTATTTCAAACATTAAGCGAAATAGATAAAGTACCACAAACTATTGCCCATTTTTGGAGTGTTACAACCCATATCCAAGCCTTAAATCAAAATACTGATTCTGAAGAGATACAATCGGTAATATCAAACTTCAAACAGTATCAAAATACTGGCTTTTACAGTACGCTATTCATCGCTAAAGCATTATCCAAACGAAATATCACCAACCCTCTGGAACTAATAGTCGTTACCAACAACGTTCACGATGCAAATGGAGAAGAAGAATTAATTCCCGAAAAAGGAACAGTTTTAGGAACGTGTAAAGTAATTCCCCAAGAGTATCCTAATCTTACTTGCCGAAACATTGATATCATTGTTTCTCAATCAAAGAATTCTCTGGAAACACAAGCGATCGATCAAATAATGGCAGAGCTAACAACTCAGCCATCTGACTTAGTTGTTGCCTATCGTGGTAGTCGTCGATGGGTACAAACCACTGAGCCAAAGCAATTAAAACCAGTTGAAGAAGCAACTAGACTTAAAAAAGAAGGAATTTATTTAATTGCAGGAAATTTGATCAGTAGTCTCGGTTTAGTTTTTGCAGAACACTTAGCTCAGTCATTACAAGCCAAGCTCATTTTTATTGGCAATACAGGGCTTCCTCAACGGTCTGAATGGTCTCAATGGCTAACAAATCATGCCGAACAAGATACTGTCAGTCAGTATATCAAGAAGCTGCTTGCCATAGAAGAGTCAGGCAGCGAGTTACTCATGATTGAAGCTGACCCTGCAAATCTCGAACAAATGCAGACAGGACTCGATCGAGCTTACAAATCTTTTGATAGGATTGACGGGGTATTTTATATCACACCTATGAGTGATGAAAAGTCGAGTTTCTCAATTCAAGAAATTGGTCGAGAAGAGAGCGAGTATCAATTTAACTCCAAAGTTTATGGACTTTATGTACTAGAAAAACTTTTACAAGACAAGAAATTAGATTTTTGTCTATTGCAGTCTTCTTTTTCATCTATTGTAGGAGGTCTTGGTCTGGTTGCTTATTCAGCAGCTAATCTGTTTATCGATCGCTTTCTTGTTAAGATAAATCAAAAAAGTAATGTTCCATGGTTTGGTATCAACTGGGATGCGGTAAGATACCAGCAAGAAGAAACAGAGAAGAATGCGCTCGGAAAAATAATAGCTAGCTTAGCAATGACTCCCAATGAGGTATGGGACGTATGTCAGCGTGTTTTAGCAACAGCTTCAGCAAATCAATTTATCATTTCGCCAGGAGATTTACAAGCTAGAATTAGCACCTGGCTCGAGCGCACGCCTTCACACGAGAGCAATAATTCTCAAAAAGATTTACTTTCGCAACACTCCAGACCGAATTTACAAACAGCTTACATAGCTCCTAGCAACGAAATCGAACAAAAAATAGCAGAAATCTGGCAAGAAATTCTTGGTATCGAACAGATTGGTGTTAACGATAATTTCTTTGAACTGGGAGGACACTCCTTGCTAGCTGTTCAAGTCACCTCCCGTTTGCGGAAGATTTTTGAAGTAGAATTACCTCTTCAAGCTATTCTTTTTGATGCTCCTACTGTAGCGGGAATTGCTAACGTAATTGCCAACAAGCAAATAAATAAAGAAGATGAAGAAATGCAAGAAACTGCTGCTTTATTAGAAGAAGTTAGAAATCTCTCATCAGAAGAAATTCAACAAGAACTAGCAACAGATTCTGAGTCGTTACAAGAAGGTACTACAAGTTGAAATAATTTTATTAGTTACCGAATTTTGCTAGTAGTGTTAACTGTTTATAAATTATTCAAATCACATTGCAAACTGAGTGATTTTTCCTTACAAATTATGGAGTTAAGACATGGAATTTAGTCTATTTTATTTTTCAGGAAATGGTTCGAGAAACAACGCAGATAAGTACAATTTATTGATAGAGAGTGCCAAATTTGCCGACCGAAATAATTTTTCAGCTATTTGGACTCCAGAAAGACACTTTCACCCGTTTGGAGGACTTTATCCCAACCCATCCTTGACTTCTATGGCATTGGCTATGATTACCAACCGAGTTCAACTACGGGCTGGTAGTGTTGTGATGCCACTTCATAACCCCGCACGAGTAGCTGAAGAATGGTCTATGGTTGACAATTTTTCTAATGGCAGAGTAGGTCTTGCTTTTGCATCAGGTTGGACGATAGATGACTTTGTACTTTCTCGCCAAAGCCATGCCAACCGCAAAGAAACCATGTGGCAGGGAATTGAGGAAGTTCAACAGCTTTGGCAAGGGCAAGAGATAGAACTCAAAGATGCTACTGGCAGAGCTTTTAACATTAGAACTTTTCCCCGACCGATACAATCGAAATTACCAACTTGGATTGTCTGTCAGTCTTCAGCAACCTATATCGAAGCTGGTAAACTTGGTGCTAATGTTCTGACTTCTCTACTGGGAGGAACTCTAGAAGAAGTTGCTCCACAAATATCCCTGTACCGCAAATCTTTAGAACAAAATGGTTACGATTCCAAAGTAGGAAAAGTAGCAATAATGATACACACATTCGTAGGAGAAAATTATGATGCGACGAAAGAAGCAGCGAGACAACCCTTTTATAACTATCTGAAAACCCATATTAATTTATTGGAAAGTTTAGCAAAAGATGCTGGAGTCGAAGTAGATTTAGAGAAATTTACCGAAGCAGATCTCAATAGTCTGTTACAGTTTGCCTATGAAGGCTGGCTAAATGGGAGAACCTTAATCGGATCCCAAAAAACATGTATGCAAATGGTCGAGCGTTTGAAAAAAGCTGGTGTCGATGAAGTGGCTTGCTTAATTGACTTTAATGATAATTTTGATGCTGTAATGGCAAGTTTACCTCATCTTAAAGACTTAAAAAATATGTGTAATCTAAAAAAAGAAGCAGCATTTTCGAGCTAAGTAGTTGCACAAAATTAAATTCCCGTTTGAGATCGGGAAAAGGTAAAAGGAGAAGGGGAAACGGGAAATCCCAATGTGTAATTAATTATGTTTAGGCACTTAGTTGCGATCGATCGAATTGTTTAATTTTAAATTTTAGTCGTTGTAGATATATTCTCATGGATAATTTTTCCGAACAGATAGCTGCTTTGTCTCCAGAGCAACGGATGATATTTGAGAAGCGTCGTAAGCAAAACAGAGTGAGTAAAGTAAGAACCCAAGAAATATCTGAAATAAAAATTACCAAAAGACAAGATTATTCCGAACTACCTTTATCTTTTGCCCAACAAAGACTATGGTTTTTTCAGCAATTGAACCCCGACAACAGTGCATACAATGTTTTCAATGCTTTGCGTCTTGAAGGTCAAATAAACATAGCACTGTTAGAAAAGGTATTTACTGAAATTGTCAGGAGACATGAAAGTTTACGAACAACTTTTACTACCAATTCGCAGGGACTACCGATTCAGATAATTGCTCCAAGTCAGCCATTTAAAATATTAATCGAAGATTTGCAAGGCGTTCCCGAACAAGAGAAAGAGGTTCAAAGGTTGGCTATTGAAGAAGCTCAAAAACCTTTTGACCTTACTAAACCATTATTAAGAATAACTCTTTTAAAGTTGGCAGAAACAGATCGTGTGCTGTTATTAACAATGCATCACATTATATCTGACCGTTGGTCTTTGGGTATATTTGTTCGAGAAATGAAAGTCCTTTACGAGGCTCTCTCAAAGCAATCTGGCTTTTACGAAAAATCTAGGCAAACATCACTTCCCGAACTACCAATTCAATATGCAGACTGGGCAGTCTGGCAACGACAGTATCTACAAGGAAAAGTATTGGAAGTTCAGACCAATTATTGGAAAAACCAGCTTGCTAATCTTCCTATTTTAAAACTTCCTACCGACCGACCTCGACCAGCTATTGCAACCTATAGAGGAGCCAAACAGTCTTTTGAATTATCTAAGACTCTCTCAGATGCCCTTAAAAGTTTAAGTGTAAATAAAGGGGTGACTTTATTTACCTTATTATTAACTGCATTTAAAGTTTTACTACATAAGTACACTAACCAAGACGATCTTGTAGTTGGAACCAGTATTGCTAACCGCAATCGAGTTGAAACTGAAGGATTAATTGGTTTTTTAGTTAACACTTTTGTACTTCATACTGATTTATCTGGAAATCCTACTTTTACTCAGTTGCTAAATCGAGTACGTGAAACCACTCTCAAGGCTTATGAACATCAAGATTTGCCATTCGATAAGCTGGTAGATATTTTGAAACCAGAGCGAGACCTTAGTGAATTGGTACCACTATTTCAGGTCAAATTCGATTTGCAACTAGCACATGTCGAACCAGTAGAGTTTTCAGATTTAACTGTGAGTCCCTTAAGCTTTGATAACGGTACCGCAAAGTATGAGCTGCGTTTTAACCTATCGGAAAGCGACAAAGGAATATCAGGATTAGTAGAATATAGTATTGATATTTTCGATAATAGTACTATTGCTCGCATGGTAGAACATTATCGAAATTTACTCGAAGCAATTGTAGCAAATCCCCAACAGCGTTTATCCGAGTTATCATTATTAACTGAATCAGAGCAACAACAGTTATTAGTCGAGTGGAATGATACAGATGCAGAATATCCTCAAGACCAGTGCATCCATCAACTATTTGAAGCACAAGTAGAAAAAACCCCCGATGCAATAGCAGTGGTCTTTGAAGAAGAAGCACTAACTTACTCAAAATTAAATGCTAGAGCCAATCAACTAGCACATTATCTTCAACAATTAGGAGTCAAATCAAAGATTAGAGTCGGAATTTGTGTCGAGCGCTCAATGGAGATGGTTATCGGACTATTAGCAATTCTTAAGTTAGGTAGCGCATATGTACCTTTAGAGCCTAGCTATCCTCAAGAACGCTTGAGTTATATGTTAGAAGACTCGCAACCAGGCATATTGCTAACACAAAAAAACTTGTTAGAAAATCTACCAAACCACAAAATTCGAGTAATTTGCATCGATAGTGACTGGGAGAAAATCGCCTTAGAAAGCGTAGCAAATCCTACATTCAATCTCAAAATAGATAACCTTGCTTACATAATTTACACTTCTGGTTCTACAGGCAAACCTAAAGGAGTTGCTGTAGAGCATCAACAACTTTTCAATTATATAAATGCTATTGAAGACAGATTGAACCTTTCAGTATCTACTAGATTTGCTATAGTTTCTACATTTGCTGCTGACTTGGGCAATACTGTTATCTTTCCTTCTCTATGTAATGGTGGATGCCTCCATGTTGTGTCATCAGAATATGCTTCCGACCCTGAGATTTTAGCAGACTATTTTCATCGTCATTCCATAGACTGTCTAAAGATTGTCCCTTCTCACCTAAGTGCCTTATTAACATCTTCTCATGCCGAAAAAATCTTACCTAAAAGGCGACTAATTCTTGGTGGTGAAGCATGCCCTTGGAAATTGATCGAACAAATACAGAAGTTAGCTCCTAAATGCTCTATTTTTAACCACTACGGACCAACAGAAGCTACTGTAGGTGTACTAACTTATCCAATTAAGCTCGATCAAACTATTAATTGTTCGGGGACTGTTCCTTTGGGTCGCCCAATTGCTAATACTCAAATTTATATTCTGGATTCTTTTCTACAACCAGTTCCTATTGGCGTACCTGGAGAATTACACATTGGAGGTGCAGGTGTAGCTAGATGTTACTTAAATCAAGCTGACCTTACAAATGAAAAATTTATTTCTAATCCCTTTGTAGATACAGAAGAGATCGATTTTGGTCAACGCCTTTACAAAACAGGTGATTTAGCTCGCTACTTACCTGACGGTAACATTGAATTAATTGGACGGATTGATAACCAAGTCAAGTTACGTGGTTTTCGGATTGAACTAGGTGAAATTGAAGCAGCGATCGCTCGACATCCAGCAGTACGAGAAACTGTAGTGGTAGTTCAAGAAGAATCAGCAGATTCTAGAAATTTAGTAGCCTATGTAGTAGCTCAAAATGAACAAACACCGACCATTTCTGAACTGCGTAGCTTTTTAGAGTCTAAGTTACCCAGCTACATGGTGCCAGCAGCTTTTGTCACCTTAGAAACATTACCGCTGACTCCCAATGGTAAAGTTGACCGCAAAGCACTACCTGCACCAAGTATATTGAGAACTGAAGCTGATTTTGTTCCTGCATCGACACCAATTGAGAATTTGCTAGCGGGCATTTGGGCAGAAATCCTTAATCTAGAAAAAGTAGGCATTAATCATAATTTCTTTGAGTTAGGAGGACATTCCCTGATTGCCACTCGCGTCATATCTCAAATTCGACAAGTATTTGAAACAGAACTGCCATTACGCAGTTTATTTGAACGCCCTACTATCGCAGGGCTAGCCCAAGAAATTGAACAAGCGATTAAAAGCGATTCAGGCATTAAAGTAACAAAGATCGAGCCAATTTCACGGACAGAAAAACTGCCTTTATCTTTTGCTCAGCAGAGACTGTGGTTTTTAGCTCAACTAGAGCCAGATAGCCCATTCTATAATAGACCTGCTGCGGTACGCCTCCAAGGACAACTCAACCTAAACGCACTAGAGCAAAGCTTCAATCGTATCGTTGCTCGCCATGAAACACTGCGAACTAGCTTCCAAACTACTGAAGGAGAAGCAAGAGCGGTTATTGACTCAGTTGAGACTTTCACCATTCCCTTAATCGACCTAAGTAGTTTAGCAGCATCAGAAAAACCAACACAAATCCAACAGCAGATTGAAACTGAAGCACGACATCCATTTGACATCAGCAGCGAGCGATTAATCAGAATCAAATTTCTCCGACTAGAGGCTCAAGAGCATATCGTACTACTGAGTATGCATCACATTATCTCCGATGGTTGGTCAATAGGTGTCTTAGTAAGAGAACTAGCCAGTCTCTATCGAGCCTTCAGTCAAGGACAACCCTCACCACTATCAGAACTACCAATACAGTATGTAGACTTTGCCGCCTGGCAGCGACAATGGCTACAAGGAGAAGTACTCGAAACTCAAAAAGCTTATTGGCTCAAACAGTTAGAAAACGCGCCAAAAGTTCTAGAACTACCGACAGACCACCCTCGACCAGCAGTGCAAACCTTTAGGGGTGCTAAATACTCGTTTAACTTATCTCCAGAATTATCCACGGCATTAAATAAATTAAGCCAGCAGCAAGGAAGTACTTTATTTATGACTCTGTTGGCAGGATTCCAAACACTGCTATGGCGTTATACCGCTCAATCAGATATCGTCGTCGGTTCCCCCATTGCCAATCGTAATCGAGCTGAAATAGAAGGCTTGATTGGATTTTTCGTTAACACTCTGGTGTTGCGAACTAACTTAGCTGGAAATCCTAGTTTTATCGAACTACTCCAGCGAGTGAGAGAAACTACACTAGGAGCATATGCCCATCAAGATTTGCCTTTTGAATTGCTCGTCGAACAACTACAGCCAGAGCGGGATTTAAGTCATACACCACTGTTCCAGGTGATGTTTATACTTCAAAACGCTCCCATGTCCGAGTTAGAGTTACCTGGATTGACTTTGACACCAGTAAAGAGTGAGAGTGAAACTGCCAAGTTCGATCTGAGCTTGTACATGAGCGAAACCGAGTCTGGGTTAAAAGGCAATTTTGAATACAATACGGATTTGTTCGAGCGAGCAACTATCGCGCGGATGGTCGGACATCTAGAGACATTGCTCGAAGCAATTGTGGCTAATCCACAGCAGCATTTATCAGATTTACCATTATTGAACGAATCCGAACAGCAGCAGTTGTTAGTCGAGTGGAATGATACAAAAATTGATTACCCTCAAGACCAGTGTATCCACAAACTATTTGAAGCTCAGGTAGAAAAAACACCAGATGCTATTGCAGTAGGTTTTAAAAATGAGCAGCTAACCTATGCACAATTAAATGCGAGAGCCAATCAACTGGCACATTATTTACAATCACTCGAAGTTGGATCGGGAGTGCTAGTAGGAATCTGTATCGAACCATCTATGGAGCAAGTGTTGAGCTTGCTAGCTGTTCTTAAAACCAATGGCGTATATGTACCGTTAGATCCAAACTATCCACAAGAACGACTGACGTTTATGCTGTCAGATTCTAATGTACGTATCTTGATAACTCAGCAGTCTCTGACCGAAAAGCTTTCTGTTCAAGAGGCTCATATCGTCTGTCTGGATAAAGATACCATTGCCAAACAAAGCGTTGCTAATTTAGATTGTCAAACAACATTAGACGATTTAGCATATGCCATCTATACATCGGGTTCTACTGGAAGACCAAAAGCCGTTCTCGGCAAAATTCGCGGCATTATCAATCGCCTGAATTGGATCTGGTCAACGCTACCATTTGCTGCGGATGAAGTTGCCGTTCAGAAAACATCAATCAACTTTGTCGATCATATTGCAGAAATATTTTCTCCATTGTTAAAAGGCGTTCCTCTGGTAATCGTTCCTGACGATATACGGAGCGACATTCCCCAGTTAATGAGCTTGTTAAGTGATAAAGGAATAACCAGAATTGTTTTGGTTCCATCATTACTAAAAGCAATGCTCGACAGTGCGCCCCAACAACTGTCACAACTTCGAGGTCTTAAATACGTCTTTTGTAGTGGTGAAGCCCTGCTATTATCATTAGCTGAGGAATTTCACCAGAAATTGAGTTCTGCCAGATTGTTCAATCTCTATGGCTCTTCAGAAGTTGCTGCTGATGTTACCTGTTTTGAGGTTAACTTTTGGGAAACACGCCAAAGAATACTGCAATACTTTAAACCAGAAGTTGTTCGTGATGCTTCTGAAGAGGATGTTCCTGAAGTTCACCAGAAACTTTTTACCAAGCCAGGTGTAAGTTCAGAAATGCTAGCTACAAAATTCCAACGGAGTGAGTTACCTTTACATCCGCTAACAGTTGACGATTACTACGATCGGTTTAATCAAGAGGTACTTCCATATGCTGTTGATACTGGTTCTCCTACATATATTGGGCATATGACATCTGCTCTGCCCGATTTTATGCACGATATGAGCAAGATGATCTCGCGCTTGAACCAAAATCTAGTCAAAATCGAGACTTCAAAGTCTTTGATATTTTTGGAACGAGAAGCGCTCGCTATGTTGCATCGTCTGGTATATGGATTTAAGAGCGAATTTTATGCGGAGAATATTCAGCAGAAAAATCGCAATCTGGGTATCGTAACAACTGGCGGTACAACGGCAAACATTAGTGCGCTGCTATGTGCGCGAAATTCAGGATTGTTAAGTAAAGAAAATTCTTGGGAATTATCAAAAGAAAGCCTTTACAAGATTCTGAGTAAGAAGGGATATGACGATATCGTTATCATCGGCTCTCGGCTAATGCATTATTCCTTTAATAAAGCAGCTTCAATGTTAGGTCTGGGTACAAATAACATTGTTTTTATTGACAGTGCTGATGACGATAAGTTAGATCTCGATCTACTCAAAGAAAAAATCTGCGAATGTAGGAAAAACAAGCTATACATCCTTAGTCTTGTGGGCATTGCTGGAACAACCGAAACTGGTGAAATCGATCCTTTATCTGAAATGGGGGATATCGCGCAGGAATTCGGTATTCATTTTCATGTCGATGGTGCTTGGGGTGGTGCAACTATGTTTTCCGACAAACATAAAGGAAAATTGAAAGGGATCGACAAAGCTGATTCGATAACTATTTGTGGTCATAAACAGCTATACCTACCTCAGGGGATCAGTGTTTGTCTGTTTAAAGATCCGCAGATGCTAAATTTTGTCGCCACCACAGCCCGTTACCAAGCTCAGAAGGATACATTTGATGTAGGACGATTCACGATTGAGGGTTCGCGCTCGGCGCTTTCGTTATGCTTACACGGGGCACTTCATATTATCGGTAAAAGAGGATATGAAATTCTAATAGATAATAGTATAGAAAAAGCCCAATATTTTTCCAGGCTTATTGAGCTATTAGAACCATTTGAGCTTTTAATGAAACCAGCGTTGAATATTGTCAATTATCGATATATTCCTGAAGATTTAAGAGCAAAAACACGACAAAAATCCTTGAGTGAGAATGATATCCAAAGAATAAATCAACTCAATACTCAGATACAAAAAGAACAATTTGAAGAAGGACTGACCTTTGTATCAAAGACTACTATTGTTGACAAGAACTACGAACAAGAAATAGTTGTATTTCGGACTGTTTTGTCCAACCCCAATACAACTACTACGGATCTACAAAGTGTTTTAGAGGATCAACTAAGACTTGCCAATCAAATTGAAGCAAAAAGCATACCAAGAATTAGTTCTGGTGATACAGAAGTTGCTGTAGTTCATAAAGAAGCAATACATTTGCGTTTGAAGGAAGATTCAGCACCAGATTTGCAAGAATATTTGCAGAAAAATACAATTCCAATTGGAAAACCGATTGACAACACGCAAATTTATATCTTGGACAAACATGGTAGTCTTCTTCCGCCAGGGGTCACGGGCGAGCTATATGTAGGGGGAGATGGACTAGCACAAGGATATTTAAATATGCCAGAGCTAACTCAAGAAAAGTTCATTCCCAATCCGTTTAATAATGGGAAAAATAACACAGCAGAAGCTCAAAGATTATATCGAACGGGAGATTTAGCCCGCTGGCTGCCAGATGGCAATATTGAATTTGTCGGACGTATTGACTATCAAGTGAAGATTCGCGGATTTCGCATTGAACTGGGAGAAATTGAAGCATTTATCAGTCAACATCCAGCAGTGCGAGAAGCTGTGGTATTAGTCAGGGAAGAAGCTAGTACTGATTCTAAGCGTTTGGTTACTTATGTAGTTTCTCAAAAAGAGCAAGCACTAACAATTACCGAACTACGGGAGTTTTTAGCGTCGAAGTTACCAAATTACATGATTCCAAATGCTTTGGTCACATTAAAGGTACTACCATTAACACCTAATGGCAAAGTTGACCGCAAAGCACTACCAATACCCAAACAAGTACGCCCCGAACTGGAAGCGGTTTATCTACCACCTCAAACTGAGGTAGAAAAAACTATCGCCAATATTTGGCAGGAATTTCTTCGTCTTGAAGAAATTGGTATTCATGATAATTTCTTTGAACTAGGTGGTCATTCATTGCTTTTGGTTCAAGTTTATAGTAAGTTGCAAAAAATATTTCAGCAACTTTCATTAGTCGATCTTTTTCAATATCCAACCATCAACTATTTAGCCAAATATTTAACTCAGTCACAAGATAAACAAGAATTTGTTCGAGAAAATACTCGTCAAAACAAAAGTCGCACAGCTTCAATAAATCGACGAAAACAAGCTCGGCAAAATTTCCGAACTGCAAAACATAAATAAACAGGACTTACGCACAGGCTATATGTTTAAGTAATTACGAGCGAAATGAAATAATCGCCAATCTTTGTTTTCATCACGAGTACCCAAGTCTTAATAAAGAATAAAGGGTATTCGGTCATATTATCAAATGCGCTGATTCTAGACTAGAAAAGCTCAAACAAACTTCACAAAAAGGAACTGTAAATGGAAAAGGAAAATAGTTTAATTAATAGCTTTAATGACAAAGATGAAATTGCTATTATCGGTATAGCAGGTCGTTTTCCCGATGCTAATGATATCGATATTTTTTGGCGAAACCTACAAAATGGAGTAGAATCTGTTCGCTTTTTTTCTGATGAAGAATTAGCATCTACAGGAGTAGATTCGCCACTATTGAACGACCCTCAATATGTAAAAGCAGGTACTACATTAAAAGATATAGAGCTATTTGATGCTTCATTTTTTGGCTTCACTCCCAGAGATGCAGAAATTACAGACCCGCAACACCGTATTTTCATAGAATGCGTTTGGGAAGCTCTAGAAAATGCTGGTTATGATTCGGAGACTTACACTGGTCAAATAGGTGTTTTTGCTGGTACTTCTGTCAGTAATTATTTATTATCAAATTTATATCCTAATCATGATTTTATAAAATCGGTCGATACTTTCCCAATTTTTATTGGCAATGATAAAGACCATTTACCCACACAAATTTCTTATAAGTTAAATCTTAAAGGACCAAGTGTAAATGTTCAGACCACATGTTCTACATCATTAGTTGCAGTCCACTTAGCCTGTCAAAGTTTATTAAATGGGGAAAGCGATATTACACTTGCGGGTGGTGTTTCGATACAAGTTCCACAAAAAACTGGTTATTTGTATACTGAAGGAGGGATTAATTCTCCTGACGGACATTGCCGTGCCTTTGATGCTCAAGCTCAAGGAACTATTTTCGGTAGCGGTTTGGGCGTTGTGGTCTTGAAGCGATTAGAGGAGGCTGTTGCTGATGGTGACTGTATTCATGCGGTAATCAAAGCTTCAGCTATCAATAATGATGGTTCTTTGAAGGTTGGATACACGGCTCCCAGTGTTGATGGTCAAAGAGAGGTGATTTTAGAAGCACTAGCTTTGGCTGAAGTTGAACCAGAAACCATTAATTACATCGAAACACATGGAACAGGAACCCCTTTAGGAGACCCGATTGAAATCACGGCTCTTACACAAGCGTTCCGTACGATTACAAATAAAAAAGGCTTTTGCGCTATTGGCTCAGTAAAAACGAATATTGGGCATTTGAACACCGCTGCTGGTGTTACGGGTCTAATCAAAACAGTCCTAGCCCTCAAACACCAACAAATACCGCCCAGCTTACATTTTGAGCAGCCCAATCCTCAGATTGACTTTGATAACAGTCCCTTCTACGTCAATACTCAACTTTCCCCGTGGGAGAAAAACGGCACTCCTCGTCGCGCTGGCGTTAGTTCTTTTGGCATTGGTGGCACCAATGCTCACGTAATTTTAGAAGAAGCTCCATTAAGTCAACCCTCTAGTTCGTCTCGTCCCTGGCAGTTATTATTGCTTTCTGCCAAAACCGAGTCGGCATTAGAAACTGCGACCAAAAATCTAGTTACTCATCTCAAGCAGCATTTAGACTTAAATTTAGCTGATGTTGCATATACCCTACAGGTTGGTCGTCGAGCTTTTGACCATCGTCGAATGCTTTTATGTCAGAATTCTGAAGATGCGATTTCAGTCCTAGAAAATCTAGACCCACAGAGAACATTTACCCATTTTCAAGAACCGTGCAATCGTCAGGTTACGTTCATGTTCCCTGGACAAGGTTCGCAGTACGTCAATATGGGTAAAGAATTATATGACACTGAATCAGCATTCAAAAACCATATAGATGAGTGCTGTGAAATACTTGAACCTCATCTCGAGCTTGACTTACGTACCATTTTATACCCCGATGACGAACATACAGAAGTTGCGACACAGCAACTGCAACAAACTCAAATAACTCAGCCTGCACTGTTTACTATAGAATATGCTTTAGCTCAGTTATGGATCTCATGGGGTATATCTCCCGTAGCAGCGATCGGTCATAGCATCGGGGAATATGTAGCTGCTTGCTTGGCTGGTGTTTTTTCACTAGAAGATGCTTTAAAGCTAGTGGCTATTCGTGGACGGCTGATGCAGCAACTGCCAAAAGGTGCGATGCTTTCCGTCGCACTTACCGAAGAGGCAATACAATCTTATCTAAACGAGGAGCTTTCTCTAGCTGTAACTAACGCACCGACAAACTGCGTCGTATCGGGTACAGAATCGGCAATAGAGGAATTACAACAAGAACTAGAACGTTCGGATGTAAATTGCAGACGTTTGCATACTTCCCATGCTTTTCATTCGGCGATGATGGATTCTATCTTGGAAGTATTTAAGGAAGAAGTTGAAAAAGTTAATCTAAATCCTCCCGAACTTCCTTTTATCTCTAACCTTACGGGAACCTGGATTACGACATCTGAAGCAACCGCTCCTGACTATTGGACAAAACATTTACGGCATACAGTGCGCTTTAATACGGGTATTGCTGAGTTAATCGAAGATTCAGAACGAGTATTATTAGAAGTAGGTCCAGGTAGAACCTTAAATACACTTGCCAAACAACAGACAAAAGATTCAATTATTTTAAGTTCCATGCGCCATCCGAAAGACGAACAGTCGGATGTGGTATTTTTACTGAATACTTTGGGGAGACTTTGGTTAGTAGGAGCGCAAGTAAATTGGGACAGTTTTTATGCAGAAGAACAACGACAACGTATTCCTTTGCCTACGTATCCCTTTGAACGCCAGCGTTATTGGATTGAGCCACAATCAGAAGATACCCTAGTTAAAACGACTTCAAAACCATTAACTAGAAAACCAAATATTGCTGATTGGTTTTATCTTCCTGTTTGGGAAAGAGATCTAACATTTGAAAATATTAACAATGAGACAACGCAAAAATATTGCTGGTTAATTTTTGTCGATCGTTGTGGTTTGGGTTCTGAAATTGCCAAACAATTAGAACGAGAAGGTCAAAATTTTATTACTGTAACCCGAGGAAAAAAGTTTACTAGACTGAACGAGAGTTCTACAGAAGGATTTTGGCAAGGCGCATATGCTATTAATCCAGAAAATAAAGATGACTATGATGCTTTGGTCCAAGAACTCGATCGACAGAGTTTAATTCCCGACCGAATTTTTCATATGTGGGGAATTACATCAAATTCTCAACAGCAGAGCAATAAAGCCTCAGAAATTTCGCAGTTTGAGAATCATCAGCCTTTAGGATTCTACAGTCTGCTATTCCTGACACAAGCAATACAAAAGCACAACATTACTACTCCTATTCAAATCGCGGTCGTCACCAACAATATGCAAGATGTGGTTGGTAATGAAAAAATTTATCCAGAAAAAGCACCTGTACTAGGATCCTGTAAGGTTATTTCCCAGGAGTATCCCAATCTCACTTGCCGTGCTATTGATGTTGTCATTCCTCAATTAGAAACAAAGCAAGTAGATAAATTAGTAAATAAATTGATAACAGAAGCAAAAATTTCGCCAAACAATTCAGTTATTGCTTATCGTGGAGGTAATCGATGGAAGCAAACATTTAAAGCCGTTGAGTTGGATGAAACGATTCAAGAGAAAACCAGATTAAGGCAAGAAGGGGTATATTTAATAGCGGGAGATTTAATAGATGGTCTAGGTTTACTTTTTGCCGAATATTTAGTTCAATCAATACAAGCTAAATTAGTCTTAATCGGAAATTCCAATCTACCTGAAAGGGAAGAATGGCAACAATGGCTAACAAATCACGATGAAGAAGATAGTGTTAGTTTTAGAATTAGAAAAATACAAGCTTTAGAGAAATTAGGTGTAGAATTTCTGATAATTAGGGCTGACTTAGCTAATGAAGACAAAATGTTGGCAGCAATAAACCAAGCATATAAACATTTTAGTGTAATTAATGGAGTATTTTCTGTACCAGAAATTACTGCTAAGTCAGGTATTTTAGCCCAAGATATATGTCAAGCTGACTGTGAGTTACAATTTAGATCGAAAGTATCGGAACTATTAGTATTAGACAAAGTTTTACAAGGGAAAGAAATTGATTTTTGTCTCGTACAATCCTCATTATCGACGATTTTGGGAGGATTAGGTCTAGTTGCTTATTCAGCAGCCTACCATTTTATCGATACCTTTGTTCTTCAACGAAACCAAAGCAGCTCTTTTCCTTGGTTTACTGTCAATCGACAAGCTTTCCACTCGACTTCGGAGAAAAAAAATTCATCAACAGAATTGGCAATGTCGCCTCAAGAAGTTTGGAAATCCTTTAAGCTAGTTTTATCTATGAGTTCAATAGGACAGGTGGTTGTCTCGACAGGAGATTTACAAACTAGGCTGGTGCAAGCATTAAGAAATAAATTTGTTCGAGAGCAAGTTAATCTCGATGTACGAGCAGATTCTTTAAAGTCCCATTCCCGACCTAGTTTACAAACAGCTTACATAGCTCCTAGCAACGAAATCGAACAAAAAATAGCAGAAATCTGGCAAGAAATTCTTGGTATCGAACAGATTGGTGTTAACGATAATTTCTTTGAACTGGGAGGACACTCCTTGCTAGCTGTTCAAGTCACCTCCCGTTTGCGGAAGATTTTTGAAGTAGAATTACCTCTTCAAGCTATTCTTTTTGATGCTCCTACTGTAGCGGGAATTGCTAACGTAATTGCCAACAAGCAAATAAATAAAGAAGATGAAGAAATGCAAGAAACTGCTGCTTTATTAGAAGAAGTTAGAAATCTCTCATCAGAAGAAATTCAACAAGAACTAGCAACAGATTCTGAGTCGTTACAAGAAGGTACTACAAGTTGAAATAATTTTATTAGTTACCGAATTTTGCTAGTAGTGTTAACTGTTTATAAATTATTCAAATCACATTGCAAACTGAGTGATTTTTCCTTACAAATTATGGAGTTAAGACATGGAATTTAGTCTATTTTATTTTTCAGGAAATGGTTCGAGAAACAACGCAGATAAGTACAATTTATTGATAGAGAGTGCCAAATTTGCCGACCGAAATAATTTTTCAGCTATTTGGACTCCAGAAAGACACTTTCACCCGTTTGGAGGACTTTATCCCAACCCATCCTTGACTTCTATGGCATTGGCTATGATTACCAACCGAGTTCAACTACGGGCTGGTAGTGTTGTGATGCCACTTCATAACCCCGCACGAGTAGCTGAAGAATGGTCTATGGTTGACAATTTTTCTAATGGCAGAGTAGGTCTTGCTTTTGCATCAGGTTGGACGATAGATGACTTTGTACTTTCTCGCCAAAGCCATGCCAACCGCAAAGAAACCATGTGGCAGGGAATTGAGGAAGTTCAACAGCTTTGGCAAGGGCAAGAGATAGAACTCAAAGATGCTACTGGCAGAGCTTTTAACATTAGAACTTTTCCCCGACCGATACAATCGAAATTACCAACTTGGATTGTCTGTCAGTCTTCAGCAACCTATATCGAAGCTGGTAAACTTGGTGCTAATGTTCTGACTTCTCTACTGGGAGGAACTCTAGAAGAAGTTGCTCCACAAATATCCCTGTACCGCAAATCTTTAGAACAAAATGGTTACGATTCCAAAGTAGGAAAAGTAGCAATAATGATACACACATTCGTAGGAGAAAATTATGATGCGACGAAAGAAGCAGCGAGACAACCCTTTTATAACTATCTGAAAACCCATATTAATTTATTGGAAAGTTTAGCAAAAGATGCTGGAGTCGAAGTAGATTTAGAGAAATTTACCGAAGCAGATCTCAATAGTCTGTTACAGTTTGCCTATGAAGGCTGGCTAAATGGGAGAACCTTAATCGGATCCCAAAAAACATGTATGCAAATGGTCGAGCGTTTGAAAAAAGCTGGTGTCGATGAAGTGGCTTGCTTAATTGACTTTAATGATAATTTTGATGCTGTAATGGCAAGTTTACCTCATCTTAAAGACTTAAAAAATATGTGTAATCTAAAAAAAGAAGCAGCATTTTCGAGCTAGTTGTTATCAATCAAATTGTTTAATTAATTTTTAGTTGTTGTAGATACATTCTCATGAATAATTTTTCCGAACAAATAGCTGCCTTGTCTCCAGAACAGCGGATGATATTTGAAAAGCGTCGTAAGCAAAAAAGATTAAATAAGGTAAAAATACAAGAAACATCTAAAGTAGAAATTACCAAAAGAAAGGATTTTTCTGGAATATTTTTATCTTTTGCTCAACAAAGATTATGGTTTTTCCAGCAGTTAAACCCTGACAACCTTGCCTATAATCTTATCAATGCTTTACGTTTTGAAGGTAATCTGAATATAGTGTTATTAGAAAAAGTATTTACTGAAATTGTCAGGAGACATGAAAGTTTACGAACAACTTTTACTACTAATTCAGAGGGATTACCAATTCAGGTAATTGCTCCAAGTCAGCCATTTAAAATATCCATCGAAGACTTGCAAGACTTTCCCGACCGAGATAAGAAACTTCAAAAATTGGCTATTAATGAAGCTCAAAAACCATTTGACCTTACCAAACCTCCATTGCGGATAACTCTTTTCAAGTTGACACAAACAGATTATGTGTTGTTATTAACAATGCATCACATTATATCCGATCGTTGGTCTTTGGGTATATTTGTTCGAGAAATGAAAGTACTTTATGAAGCTTTTTTAAACCAATCTATCTCCTACGAAAAACCTAGGCAAACACCACTGCCTAAATTACCAATTCAATATGCAGACTGGGCAGTCTGGCAACGACAGTATCTACAAGGAAAAGTATTGGAAGTTCAGACAAATTACTGGAAGAAGCAGCTTGCTAACCTTCCTATCTTAAAACTTCCTACCGATAGACTTCGACCAGCTATTGCAACATATAGAGGAGCGAGACAATCCTTTGAATTAACTAAAACTTTATTAGATTCCCTTAAAACTTTAAGTATAAAAGAAGGTGTTACTTTATTTACGTTATTACTAACAGTATTTAAAGTTTTACTATATAAGTATACCGATCAAGATGATGTTGTAGTTGGAAGCGATATTGCTAACCGTAATCGAGTAGAAACAGAAGGATTAATTGGTTTTCTAATTAACACTTTGGTTCTACGTACTGACTTATCTGAAAATCCAACTTTTGACCAATTACTAAGTCGAGTACGTCAAGTAAATCTTGAGGCTCGTGAGAATCAAGACTTATCATTTTATCAGCTGGTAGAGATTCTGAACCCAGAGCGAGATCTCAGCGAAATGGTACCACTATTTCAGGTCAAATTCGATCTGCAAATAGCACGAGTAGAACCATTAGAGCTTTCTAATTTAACCACTAGTAGCTTTATTTTGAATAAAGATACGACAAGGTTTGAGTTGCGATATAACCTATCAGAAACAGATCGAGGACTAAAAGTATTAGTAGAATATAGCACTGATATTTTCGATACTAGCACTATCATTAGAATGATAGGACATTATCGGAATTTGTTAGAGAGGGTTGTTGCTAATCCACAACAGCGTTTGTCAGATTTGTCATTACTAACTGAACCTGAACGACAGCAGTTGTTAGTTGAGTGGAATGATACAAAAGTTGAATACCCACAAGATAAGTACATTCATCAATTATTTGAATTGCAAGTAGAAAAAACTCCTGATGCAGTAGCAGTCGTTTTTGAAGAGGAAGCACTAACCTATCAACAGTTGAACCAAAGAGCCAATCAACTGGCGCATTATCTTCAAACATTGGGAGTCCAACCAGAAGTATTAGTAGGAATTTGTGTCGAACGCTCCGTGGAAATGGTTATCGGACTGCTAGCCATCCTTAAAGCAGGTGGGGCATATGTGCCAATCGACCCCAACTATCCCCAACAACGCCTGAATTATATGTTAGAAGTCTCTCAACCAGGAGTTCTGTTGATACAACGACATTTGTTAGAAAGTCTACCAGATTGCCAAGCACAAGTAGTTTGTCTCGATACGGACTGGGAACAAATTAGTGATAACGCCATAGAAAATCTTGCGTCCCATATCACAACCGATAACCTGGCATATGTTATCTACACCTCTGGTTCTACGGGTAAGCCCAAAGGTGCAATGAATACCCATCAAGGTATTTTAAATCGCTTACTGTGGATGCAAGATGCCTACCAATTAAATACCACAGATACTGTTTTACAAAAAACTTCCTTCAGTTCTGATGTATCTGTGTGGGAATTATTCTGGACATTGATGACGGGTGCGCGTTTGGTAGTCGCTCAACTAGAAAGACATCAAGATCCTAATTACCTAATCAATTTAATTTTGCACCAGCAAGTAACGACTTTACATTTTGTCCCGTCAATGTTGCAGATGTTTTTGGAGGCAGAAAGTGTAGAACAATGTCAATCTATTAAGCGAGTAATTGCTAGTGGGGAGGTGTTACCTGCCCAACTACAACAACAGTTTTTTGAACGGCTTGATGCTCAACTGTATAATCATTATGGACCAACAGAAGCAGCAACCGATGTCACTTATTGGCATTGTCAACCAGATAGTAACTTAACTAAAGTTCCTATTGGTCGTCCTATCGCCAATACACAGATATATATCTTAAATAGAGATTTACAGCCCGTTCCGATTGGAGTACCTGGAGAGTTATATATCGGTGGTGTAGGTTTGGCTAGAGGGTATTTAAATCGTCCCGAATTAACTCAAGAAAAGTTTATTGCCAATCCGTTTAAGAAAGAAACGCGACTATACAAAACAGGCGATTTGGCTCGTTATCACACTAATGGCGCAATTGAATATTTAGGCAGAATCGACCATCAAGTTAAAATCAGAGGCTTTCGCATCGAGTTAGAAGAAATTAAGGTGATTATAGCAAGTCACTCCTTAGTTAAAGATTGTGTCGTTATTCCTCATGAGGATATAACTGGGGAAAAAAGATTAGTTGCTTATTACGTTGTTAGAGAACAATTAGATATCAATCAACTGTGCAAATATCTTAAACCAAAATTACCAGAATATATGATTCCTTCTGCATGGATGGAATTAGAAATATTTCCTCTCACTCCTAATGGCAAATGCGATTACAAGGCATTACCTGTTCCAGATTGGACTAAGAATATCACAAGAAAAAGCTATATCGCGCCTCGTATTCCCACAGAAAAAATCCTAGCTAATATCTGGCAACAAGTGCTAGAGCTAGAACGAGTAGGAATTCACGATAACTTCTTTGAATTGGGAGGAAATTCACTCTTAGCCACACAAGTTGTTTATCGAGTCAATCATACTCTAAAAGTAAATTTAATGTTACGCAGCCTGTTAGAATTTCCAACTGTGGCAGAGTTAGCTGCTAGGATTGAAAAATTAAATGATCCTATCAAATAAATCGATCGCCAAGAAATGTTATCTCAGAAAGACCATTTTTTATCTCGATCTTTCTTATTTAGTACCAATTCAGCCTCACGATACCAAACCACTTTTATTGTACTTCCTTCAAAAACCCGAAATAAACTTAATCATCGATTAAACACGAACACATTAAAGGAGTTGTAATCATGGCAACAATGGGAAAATACTGCAAAGCTTATCCAATTCAACAACTACGTCAATTCAACAATTGGACTGAAAATCAAGAAAATACTAGAAAAGAGAAACAAGAAATTGATGGCAAGGAAGTAGAACATAATCGAGTTTTGACAGATGACGATTTTCTTGTAGATAAAGAAAATTACGTAGTTACAGATGGCATATATAAAGATGAAAATATTATTTTCGATACCGTAACGCCTGAATGGAAAGATTTTTGTACCAACACCCTTTCATTTGAGATCCCTAATTATGAATCTACTGAAGTAAAAACATCAACTAGTTCGGAAAAAGTAGATTCTTAAATAATTAACGTCGCTTCGCTCCTGAAGGCAGAAGTTGTATGGCAGAGGGCAGAAGATTAGGCTAACTTCTACCTTCATACCTTTGGTATAAGTACCCTTCTTCTTTAAGGAGGATGAGGAAAAGTGCGGGGTTTAAATCCCCTTCTTAACCAACGTGAGTTCGGCAGAAGCTTAAAGCCTTATTCTTTCGTAAGCTGAAACCATCATTGTTTAGTTACGAGACTAATAATTTCTGTTTTTATCGAACTCACGTTAACCAGTAAACTTCCGCCATCTGCCGTCTGCCATCTGCGTTCTTTTAATTGCTACCACTATCGAAAGGAAATAAATTACTCATGAATGAATTAGTACAAAGATTAGCCACAGGAAACCATCCCGTTGAAGCCAGTTTAAAACCCAATAAAACAGCCCAGGCTTTAAAAGAAAGTATCGATCGCGGTTACGTCCATATTAAATTTACCAATACTCAAGGAGGAACCGAACTCGGTGTCAGACTCGATCCCGAAGCATCTAATTTACAAGAGGCTGATTTTGAAAGTCAAACAGGAAAAGTTTGTTTAGTAGGCAATCTAACACTCAATTATGAAAAAGTTCGCTGTATTGCCGATCTCGATCTTAAATCTTTAGCAGGTCAAGGACATCTCGAATCGATTGAAGAAGTAACCCCAGCAGCGAGTAATAATTAATTGCTTTTTGGATAACTCAAAACTGTCAAGCTTTCAAACTACAACTAATTAACAAAATAGGAGAAAATCATGTATCAAGACGATAAAGAAGATAACAGAACTTATAAGGTTGTAGTCAATCATGAAGAACAATATTCGATATGGCTGGCTGACAAAGAAAATCCTTTAGGTTGGAAAGATGTAGGTAAAAGTGGTTTAAAACAAGAATGTTTAGACTATATCAAAGAAGTTTGGACGGACATGAGACCACTTAGTTTGAGAAAGAAAATGGCTGAAATGGTTGAGTAACTGATGTTACGCGCTCATCGATCTGTGGAGATTGGGGAAAGGTTAAAGCGATTGTCTTGAATGTCAAGTTTAATTTGTCATAATGGGCGATCGCTAGCTAAATAATTCAGCTATGCTGATGAGTCACCACAATGACAAAATTTTGTGACTTTGAAAACTCAAGTATGATTGGGAGAGCTAGCTGACGGTTTGAGATTGCCAAGATTGATTGTTCTTCATCATGGCATTTAAAACAACTAGAAGCTTGTGCATACAGGCTGTTATGGCACGGGGCTTACAAGCTCTTGAAGTAAATTCAAGAGACAGCCCCTCAACTTTTTTGAGTTTACCTTGTTGAATTAGACGCTCATAAAAAGTTTTAATAGGGGGATTAAAACGAATTGCTACCAAAGCTGCCATATAAAGCACACAACGAATCTTAGCCCTTCCGCCCCAAATTCTTCGTTTGCCACGAAATTTGCCGCTATCTTTATTCAAAGGAGCAACACCAACTAAATAAGAAATTGAGTTATGGGAAATTTTACCTAATTCTGGTAAAGATGAAATAAGAGTTACAGCTACGACTTCCCCAATTCCAGGTACGCTAGCTAACAAATCTAGTTGAGGAGAGAGAAATTGTAGTGACCCAGCTTTAACACGGTTTTAATTAACCAAGGGTAAGACGGTCTACTACTTTCTCTAAACTATCAGGATTCAAGATCCTAAATTCAAGATACAAGGGTAAGGGGAAAAGGCTTGTTATACAAAGCATTAACCTTTTCCCTTTCCCCTTTTCCTAACTCTACTAAGTCTCTTGTTAATGCACGAGAATTAGTATAATTTCCTATCTTCTACAGGTTGCAGTATGCGGATGGGGGTACAAACTCTCATCCGAACAAGTTTCCTTCTGCCTTCTATCGAGCGATGTTAATTTAATATGTGGTTTGAATATTATGACCTTTACAGAGACCACTAACCCATGGATTAATTACGTAAAACCAAATCCTTCGGCTTCTTTGCGCTTGTTTTGCTTTCCTTACGCAGGTGGTAATTCATATATTTATCGTCCGTGGCTCGATCGCCTGCCTAAAACCATCGAAATTTGCCCGATAGAACTACCTGGACGGGGATTTCAACTTAAATCTACTCCTCTTAGACAGATCGAGCCACTAGTAAAAGCGATCGCCACGGCGATTCTACCTTATTTAGATAAACCTTTTGCCTTCTTCGGTCACAGTATGGGAGGTTTAGTTAGCTTTGAGTTAGCTCATTTTATTCGTCGTGAATATAATTTAGAACCAGTTCATTTATTTATATCTGGTCGTCGCGCGCCTCAAACCAAAGATGAAAAGCCACCAATTCATAGTCTTCCTCAAGCAGAATTTATCCAAGAACTACGCCAACTAAAAGGTACTCCCGAAGCAGTATTAAACAATAATGAACTAATGGAATTGCTCGTACCAATTTTACGGGCAGATTTTGCTGTGTTAGAAAATTATCACTATACTCCTGAAGCCCTCTTAAATTGTCCGATTTCGGTTTTTGGCGGACTACAAGATCGAGAAGTTCAACTAGAACAACTCGAAGCCTGGAGAGAACAAACTGTAGGTTCTTTTTCTCTCAAGATGCTAACTGGAGATCATTTCTTTATCCATTCATCTCAGTCTTTACTTCCCGAATTGATTAAACAGATAGCTATTTACAGTTAGCTCGTAGCTAAAAGCTACGTAGTTCATAGCTTGTTGACCCAAGGGTTTAAGCTCCCTCTTCTATCTTTGAGAGATGAAGAGATTGATTAGTAGTCTCAATTCTTTAAGCAAAAATTTTATAAGTAACAGTTTATGTGCAGCAGAGTTTCAATTAAATCTCTCAAACCAGTTTTATTTCTTATTGGTTTACTTATAGCTTTATTTATTGGGCAAACAAGTATACACAGTACTGAAGGGGTGACAAGGGAGCTAGAAAGATTGCTGGATAATAAACATAGCTCGTAGACCCCTCTGGTAAAAAGGCAGCTTATTGAGATTGAGCCACATCAATTTGTTTATCCATTCCTTCATCAAGGTAAATGAAACCAGCCAGCTACTACCATATAAACCAAGCCAAAAGTAGCTGTTGCGAGTCAAAGATTGTTTAATTTTTCGATGGCGACCGATGTATTTAGACTGACCTCGAAGGCTAAGAGTATGTCCTTTGAACCTGACGGGGTGACAACCCTGTGAGAAGTCAGACAGTGTAGGGAACAGAGACAACCTATGGTAAAAAAGATTCGGTCAGTTATTGAGAATCCGACCGAACCCTAAAAAATGTTAAACCAATTGTACCGCAATCATCTTTCACGTTATCTGAGTGATGACCAACTAATTACTTTGGAAGTGCTGGTATACCTTATCCAGACCTACAAACAAGTAAAGATAGAAAGACTAGCTGCATACTTCCCTTTACCAATTAAATATGAGAGCCGTCGTCGCCGAATCCAAAGGTTTTTGAAGTCCTCAGCTTTATCAGTTTCGTTAGTCTGGTTTCCCATAGTCAAAGAAGTAGTTCAAAAGAAATTCTTGCCAGACCAGACAATTTATCTAGTCTTAGATAGAACTCAATGGCAAGATAAAAATCTGTTCATGGTTGGAGTAGTGATGGCGAAAAGAGCTTTGCCTATATACTGGCAGTTTCTAGAGAAGAAAGGAGCCAGTAACTTCGCTCAACAAAAAGCCATATTACGTCCAGTATTGAAGCTGTTTAAACAACACCAAATCGTTATTTTAGGAGACAGAGAATTCCAGAGTGTTGAACTAGCTAAGTGGCTGACCCAGCAGCAGGTCTACTTTGTGCTTCGACAGAGAAAGAGTACGAAGATAATGGTAACTCAATTAGGTTTTACTCCCTTAAAAGACCTAGACGTTAATCCAGGAGACCAACGGTTTTATCAAGAAACTAAAGTCACTCAACTGCATCAAGTTTCGGGGATTTATTTAGGGGTCTATTGGCGACGTATTTACCGAGGCATGGGGGCAAAGGAACCCTGGTATCTGCTGACAAATTTACCCAATTTACCTGAAGCTGTCAAAGCCTATAAAAAGCGCGTAGGGATTGAGGCGATGTTTAAAGATTGCAAGTCAGGTGGCTACAATCTCGAGGGGTCGCAAGCTCAGATTGAACGCCTTACTCGTCTAGTTTTGCTCATCGCCATTGCTTACACTCACTCGGTGTTCAAAGGACATACTCTTAGCCTTCGAGGTCAGTCTAAATACATCGGTCGCCATCGAAAAATTAAACAATCTTTGACTCGCAACAGCTACTTTTGGCTTGGTTTATATGGTAGTAGCTGGCTGGTTTCATTTACCTTGATGAAGGAATGGATAAACAAATTGATGTGGCTCAATCTCAATAAGCTGCCTTTTTACCAGAGGGGTCTACGAGCTATGTTTATTATCCAGCAATCTTTCTAGCTCCCTTGTCACCCCTTCAGCCTTTGAACACCGAGTGAGTGTAAGCAATGGCGATGAGCAAAACTAGACGAGTAAGGCGTTCAATCTGAGCTTGCGACCCCTCGAGATTGTAGCCACCTGACTTGCAATCTTTAAACATCGCCTCAATCCCTACGCGCTTTTTATAGGCTTTGACAGCTTCAGGTAAATTGGGTAAATTTGTCAGCAGATACCAGGGTTCCTTTGCCCCCATGCCTCGGTAAATACGTCGCCAATAGACCCCTAAATAAATCCCCGAAACTTGATGCAGTTGAGTGACTTTAGTTTCTTGATAAAACCGTTGGTCTCCTGGATTAACGTCTAGGTCTTTTAAGGGAGTAAAACCTAATTGAGTTACCATTATCTTCGTACTCTTTCTCTGTCGAAGCACAAAGTAGACCTGCTGCTGGGTCAGCCACTTAGCTAGTTCAACACTCTGGAATTCTCTGTCTCCTAAAATAACGATTTGGTGTTGTTTAAACAGCTTCAATACTGGACGTAATATGGCTTTTTGTTGAGCGAAGTTACTGGCTCCTTTCTTCTCTAGAAACTGCCAGTATATAGGCAAAGCTCTTTTCGCCATCACTACTCCAACCATGAACAGATTTTTATCTTGCCATTGAGTTCTATCTAAGACTAGATAAATTGTCTGGTCTGGCAAGAATTTCTTTTGAACTACTTCTTTGACTATGGGAAACCAGACTAACGAAACTGATAAAGCTGAGGACTTCAAAAACCTTTGGATTCGGCGACGACGGCTCTCATATTTAATTGGTAAAGGGAAGTATGCAGCTAGTCTTTCTATCTTTACTTGTTTGTAGGTCTGGATAAGGTATACCAGCACTTCCAAAGTAATTAGTTGGTCATCACTCAGATAACGTGAAAGATGATTGCGGTACAATTGGTTTAACATTTTTTAGGGTTCGGTCGGATTCTCAATAACTGACCGAATCTTTTTTACCATAGGTTGTCTCTGTTCCCTACACTGTCTGACTTCTCACAGGGTTGTCACCCCGTCAGATACACAGTACCTCAAAAAATACCGAAATACTCTGGGATGACTACGGCATACCTCATGTTTATGGAGTCGATGCTAAAGGTGCATTTAAAGCCTTTGGTTGGGCGCAAGCGCAGAGTCACGGCGATCTTATTTTGCGTCTTTACGGTCAGGCTAGAGGCAGGGCTGCCGAATATTGGGGAGAAAACTATCTAGAATCAGATAAGTGGGTAGTTACAATGGGCATTCCCGAACGGGCAAAAACATGGTACGAACAGCAAAATGTTGCTTTTCGTGGTTATTTAGATGTCTTTGCTGCTGGTATTAATGAATATGCCCAGGAACATCCCGAATTAATTGACGATGAAGTTGAAGTAGTCTTACCCATAACAGGAGAAGATGTTATCGCTCACGTCCAACGAGTAATTAATTTTACCTTCATAACAGATTCAGAAACCGTTTCCAACTTAGGTAATGAACTAGAACAACCACAACAATCTAAAGGTTCTAATGGTTGGGCGATCGCCCCTAGTCGTTCTGCGAGCGGTAATGCGATGCTACTAGCTAACCCCCATTTACCTTGGTCGGATTTATTCCTCTGGTACGAAGCACAAATTACCGCACCTGGAATCGATGCCTATGGTGCGACCCTAGTAGGCGTTCCCGTTCTGGCGATCGCTTTTAACAATAATTTGGGTTGGACGCACACGGTTAATACTTTTGATGGTTGGGATCTCTATGAATTAAGCCTTTCTGGTGAAGGATATCTATTTGATGGTGAAGTACACGACTTCGAGAGGCAAACTACCGAAATCCAGGTAAAACAAGAAGATGGCACGATGCGATCGCAAGAACTTACCAGACAAAATTCGATTCATGGACCACTAGTTAAACAGAAAGAGGGTAAAGCCTTAGCCCTAAGAGTTGTCGGTTTAGATCGTCCTAGAGTATTAGAACAATGGTGGGATATGGCAAAAGCCAAGAACTTCCAACAGTTTGAAAAGGTACTGCAACGCCTACAACTGTCGATGTTTACCATCATGTATGCTGACCGCGAGGGGCATATTATGCACTTGTTTAATGGACAGGTTCCGATTCGCGATCGGGGAGATTTTGCTTACTGGCGAGGCATTATTCCTGGAGATACTTCCGATACTTTATGGACAAAGATCCACCCCTATCGAGACCTACCCCGTATTGCCGATCCGACCAGTGGTTGGTTACAAAACGCCAACGATCCCCCCTGGACAACTACTTTTCCCAGGGCGATCGCTCCAGAAAACTATCCTCCTTACATCGCACCCCAATTTATGGACTTTCGACCGCAAAGTTCTGCTCTGATGCTTGCAGAAGATAGTAAAATTTCTCTAGAAGAAATGATTGCCTATAAACACTCAACTCGCATGGAAACGGCTGACCGTCTCCTGGACGATTTACTACCTGCATTGCGACAAGAAGGTAGTCCTCTAGCTTTAAAAGTAGCTGATGTACTAAGTAAATGGGATCGTCAAGCTAATGCTAATAGCAAAGGAGCAGTATTATTCGCTGCTTGGTTAGAAGAAAGCGACTTCGACACCTTGTTTAGTCAGCCCTGGCAAGAAAGCTCTCCTCTAAATACTCCCGATGGTTTAGCCAATCCCCAACAAGCTGTCGCAACACTTTTAGCTGTAGCTACAAAGATCGAACAAGATTACGGCGCGATCAATGTTCCCTGGGGTGAAGTATTTCGTTTGCAACATAGCCATGTCGATTTACCTGCAAATGGCGGTCCGGGAGAGCTTGGTATTTTTCGGGTGGTTGATTTTATCCCCCAGTCAAACTCCCAACGTTATCAGGCATTTAACGGTGATTCTTACGTCGCTGCCGTTGAGTTCTCTCAACCAGTTAAGGCTATGGCACTCACTACTTATGGCAATGCTACTCAACCAAACTCTACTCCTTCTGTAGAGCAATTAAAATTATTTGCTCAAAAACAGTTACGTCCCGTCTGGCATTTACGTCAAGATGTGGAAGCTCATTTAATTGAAAGTAAAGTCTTTCAAAAGAACTTAGCGTTAAAGTGAATATTGCTGCCAATCTCAACGATGAAGATTAGGTTCTGTTGACGTAAAGAGGCAAAGATGAGAAAGTACCTGAAGTTGCTGATTTTAGTCAAAAAATTCTTCATGAAATCTCGTGTTAAGTTGGACGATTCTGCTTGGCAGCAAATTTTCGTTGTTCTGAGCCACCAACAAGACATCCGTATCAAAGACCCCAAAGCTTGTCGTCGTTTTCTGAATGCGGTTCTCTGGATTACTCGCACAGGTGCTCAATGGCGTGAATTACCCAAACGTTTTGGCAACTGGAACAGCCTCTACAAACGATATCGGCGTTGGTGTCAGAAGGGAGTTTGGCATCGTCTCTTGCAAGAAATGTCCCACTCTGCTGACTTAGAAAGTTTAATTCCCGATAGCACCATGATTCGTGCTCATCCCTGTGCAGCAGGAGCAAAAGGGGGTCAGAAAAACACTCTTTAGGAGGTTCTTGTGGCGGATTTAGTACCAAGTTACATGGCGTTGAGCCGAGATAAAGGTAATCCTAAAATTTCTTGAAGTTGAAATGAAAACAATTGAATTCAAGCTATATTTAAACGCTCGACAGCAATCGCAAATTGACAATTGGCTAGAAATACTCAAAGTTGTTTGGAATCGAGCCTTAGCAATTTTAGAATGGAAGCAGTGGAGAGATCGCTATCAGAAGTGTATGAGTGTTCCTGACACTTGGGGGTTTGAGGTGCAACCCACTGCTATTAACTGCTACAAGCTGGGGAAAGATTATATTCTTTATACACCTATCGCAGCAGATTTTAGACTAAATAAATCCAAAGGCTGGGAAGTTGAGGGTAATACAGAAACACGATATTCGATCGATCTCGTAAAGTCTCACTGGATAAAAGAGCCTTTAATCTCGCGTTACTCGGCGATTGATCTGCAAAAACCGTTTGCACAAAAACGCTATCCGTGGCTAAAAGAACAAGATATACCAATGATTTTAGTTAATGACTACCTTGGTTTGGTAGTGATGGAAGCCTGGAAGTGCTACCAGCAGGGTAAAGCTCGAAAGCCAAAATATAAGAAGTACCAAGACAAGATTCGTACTTTAGCCTCCGAATCTTTTCGCGCTCAGGGAAGATGTGACTGGGAAAACAATCGAGTTAAACTTCCTAAATTAGGCTGGCTAAAAGTTAAAGGATTAAGCACTCGCATTACTCCTGGCGCAGATATTTCAACCTTTAAAATTGTTCGCAAAGCTTCTGGATACTATTTACAGCTAGGTTGGGTAGATGCGCCTCCCAGAAAAAAAAGAGCTAGACAAGTAGCGGGAAACCTAGAATTATCGTTGAGTCAGTACAAAGATAAAGGACAAAACTTTAGTACCCCCATTCCTTCTTATCTAGAAAAATCTTTCAAAAAATTATCCCAAGAACAACAAAAACTATCTCGCTGTCAATACGGCTCGAACCGTTGGCAGAAACAAAGCCAAAAAGTCAGTCAAATTCATGAGAAAATTAAAGCTCAAAGAGAGAGCTGGCAACACTGGCACTCTTCCAGAATTACAGATATCTATAGCGATCTCGCGATCTCCATAGTCCAAAACCTAAAAACAGTACCCAAACCAGACCCCAAACTCAATCGACAAACATCTCAAACCTACGACCCTAACGGAGCAGAAAAAATAGCCGAAATTAACCGCCATAAGTCCGACTCGGCTTTAGGAAACTTCAAAGTCAAAATCAAACAAAAATTGGTCGAAGGTGGTAATATTACAGAAACAAGCATCTCTGATAAGAAAAAAGCTAAACTCGCTAAGCAGACGAATAAAACTCAAGAAACAGCGGAGAGAGTCGGTCTTGCGAGTCAGTCAGCCCTAAAAAATAGTGCTTTGCATATTGCGGGAATCCCCCCCGCTATAGGAACGGTCGAGCGCAGTGGTTGCTCAAATCAGCTATCGCTCAAAGAAGAGATACCTGTAAATTTCCAGAACTTTGAAAAATCAATAGGTAAGCAGCTCTCACGAAACTCTAAAGGCAGAAAAAGCAAGCGGTCTTTGAACAAAAAGCGGAAACGTTTGCAAGATAGTTTAGAAGCTAACTTGGAGCAAAAGTTTTAAATACCAGCGTGCGAGACTGCTTTAACGATAATGGAGTATGGAACTGCTCAAAAAATTACTGTCGAACAGAGAACAATAAGTACGAGACTTCTTTTTAAAAAAAAGACAAAGTAATCTCGCACGATTGGTTAATTTAGTAGTAATGTAAGTTTTTACAGTGACAGCTAGAACAAAAAATCAAAATAGTACTCTTGTTCGGAAGAGGAACGGAATAATCCGAAAGCTCAGGTAACTGAGAAGTGAACACGTTCACACCTGACGGGCGAATCCGTCACATACTTCCTTCAATTTCTAAAACAGCAGTTTTTTCCGCTAATTTACCTAAACGCGATCGCCCAATCCAAATTTACCAATCTTCACCCTAAAGTACAAATTACCTACTCATTTTTATCAAAGATAATTACCATTACCAGTGTTTGACTAAAGTTAAACGAAAAAAGTAAATTAAGACAGATCGAACTTTTCTTCAATACTAACTCCTGGGTTATGTTCCCAGCGATCGCCTACATGGGCATAGATAGATGTAGTCCTGGGATCGGCGTGTCCTAGTAAATCTTGTACCTGTCTTAAATCCGCACCAGTTCTCAGTGCCAACGTACCAGCAGTATGTCTGAGACTGTGTGCCGTGAGAGTTCTACCAGGAGTATGTTTGAGGTTGGTAGCTACTAAAGTCTGATCGCAGATCTCCCTAATGCTGCGTCTAGATAATCTCCATCCTTTATTGTTGTTACTAAGCGAGACAAAAACATAATCTGTTGGTTTGATTTTTCGCCTCAAAACTTTCCTCCTCATCTGGAGATATTCATCTAGTTGGGTAGCTAAGTTCTCGGTCAGAGGAACAATTCTGCTAGCTCGTTTGGCAGATACCTGTAGTCCAGTTTTTATGCCCTGCCTGACAATATCTGCTACCTTTAGTTGGTGCATTTCTACCGTCCTGCAACCTTCCAAACTCATAATGCCAATTAGAGCGCGATCGCGCAACAAGCTTAGTTTGTCTTTATTCGTCTTAGCTCGCTCTAATTGAGATTGAAGATAGTCGAGTAGATATTTCAATTCCTCTGCCTCCAAAAAGGTAATCCGAGCGGCAGGATCTTTTCTATCTTTGGGAGCTTTAACTTTAGCTACGGGATTATTAGTAATTAATCCATGAGCTTGTGCTGCTTTGTAGAAGATTCTAATAATGTTAAGCTTGGTAGCGATCGTCGAGTTAGCGTATCCAGAGTTAACTAAATGTTGTCGGTATTCCCTGATATCTTCTGGTTCTGCCTCGGTGGGCGAGAGTAAATTATCTCGGCACCACTTCAAATACTGTGTGGTTTGGGACAGGTAGTTACGAATCGTATCGGAGGACGCTGCACCATCTCCTACTTCCATCATTAGGAATCGGGCAAAAATATCCTCTAGGTTAGTGGTTGAGGACAAGACTGACGGGGAAACCCCGTCAGCTTGATATGTCCGTTCCGTTTCGGGGACAACTATCGCTGGTTTTATCGATTGAAGCTCTTGTTTACTTTTTCTTTCTTCTGCTACGGGAACAATCTCAATTTTCATTTGACCAATAATCCGTGAACTTCAGCAATTTCTAAGATTGGAGCTACTAAATCTGGATGGTTTAGGTTTAATACTTCTACCCTTGCCGATTCAATTTTTACTTTTGCTCGTTCGTAAAGCATTATGGCATCCTCTCCGTTATGCGCCCCCGAAAATATTAATCCTTCAATTTCATCATATAGTTCGGGATGTTCGTAAAAATATTTTCCCCATGCTTGCGAAATATCTCTTTGGGTAATACTTGAAATAGCAGCTACAGTACCCGCTTCCATCGCTCCCGAACCTCTTATGTCCAGAAGTTTTATGTTGTTTGTCAGAGTCAAAAAAGCTATCTGCTGTGGTTCGATTGCGATCACCCCACCATCACCAAATATTTCTACCAGACAACAAGATAAAGTCCGTCCCGCATAAATAACACTTCTATCTCGATCGATCTTGTTAGAGTATTTTCGATGATGGTCGAATCTACTAATTGGTCCATAGTTTCTAAAGCTTATTGCAGTAGCACCGTATCGTGTCGGGTCGAATATCCTAATTAGTACCTCTCCACTTTTCAAAGTTACGTGAGTCGGACTAATCCCGCCTATTGGTGGAGGCATACGAACCACAACCATTACCAGCCCACACCTACTGCTCTTGCTTCAACTACTACCGCCTCTATTTCTCCCTGTTTTAGCATCTCAACTGGAGTCTTACCGTTCATAGCTAAATGAGGCTTACAGAACCAATTGAGTTTGGTAAAGTCAGAAACATCTAATGCTGCTAAGACTTCGGTCAAACCATCGATTACTCCGTCATCCCCTTCGGGATCGAATTGCCAAAGCGGATACTTATAAACCCCTTTGTCCTTGATTCCCAGTATTTTATTAGCCAATCTGCGATCGCGAACTGTCGATCTATTCTCACAGCCTAATAGCTCTGCTACTTTGGAAGACGTTATACTGTCAGCTAAAAGTTCTCGACGACGCTGATAGTAACGCTCTAAGTTGCCAAGCTGTAGCTCTAATAATCTACTCGGATTAGGTTCGACAAAATCCTTCCCTGCAATTTTTTTGGCTAGTTCTCTTTCTTGGGGAGAAACTACTTTAGGTGAAAGCGACTGCTGAATGCGGATCAAGTCTTCTGGTTCTGCTACCTCAAACAAGTTTTCTAGCTGTTTGAGTATTACCGTCACTGCCTCCTGCTTCGACTTGGGTATCTCTATCTTTTGAGTAATAGTGTTTTTCATCACCTCTGTTCCCCCTAAATTCATACCTCAATTATAGTTTATGTATGAGATGTATGTTTATTTGTTATTAACAATATGAAATGTTGTTTAACCCCCGATAAGTGTCCTAATCAGAAGTTGAAAGAAACATTAGAATAGCTGTAAATTCTACTAAATATAGCTTACAGGTAAATATAGTTTTTACGCTTTTAATTTGATACGCAATTGATACGCTATTATTCAACTTCTTACCAAAAAAAATATGTTATTATAATGATCGTTATAATAAGCGAGTTACTTCTATATCATGTATACGCTCAAATTAACGACGGTAGGTTCCTCAACAGGGGTAGTAATTCCTGTAGAAATGCTTCATAGTATGAAGTTAGAGAAAGGAGACTCTCTGTACGCAGTTGAGACACCTGAAGGATACGTGCTGAGTCCTTATAATCCAGAAGTAGAGAATCAGATAAAACAGGGTCGCGCTTTTATCAAGCAGAATCGAGAAGTTTTCAAAGCTTTAGCTGAGTGAGTGAGCCCATCTGGATCGATGCAAATGCGTTGCGTTTGTTACATAGAGAAACTCTAGCAGAATTCGGGGGACTTTCAGG
Source organism: Myxosarcina sp. GI1(2024) (assembly GCF_053543375.1). Lineage (NCBI taxonomy): Bacteria > Bacillati > Cyanobacteriota > Cyanophyceae > Pleurocapsales > Pleurocapsaceae > Myxosarcina > Myxosarcina sp. GI1(2024). The sequence continues at coordinate 68,701 of NZ_JBKGTY010000013.1, forward strand.
GATGAGAGATGAAGGTTTATTCTTGTCTGCTTTAGCTCGTCCGCGAAATCTTTTTGTTTATGGAGAGGTGACAAATATTTCTCGGCTGGCTGCGGTATATGCTTATGGCATTGCCAAAAATCACCCTTTCAATGATGGCAACAAACGCGCTGCTTTTTTGGCTATTGGTATGTTCTTGGCGATTAATGGTTTCTTATTAAAAGTAGAGCCAACAGAAGCAGTAAACACCATGATAGCTTTAGCTGCGGGAGAGCTAGCAGAATTAGAGCTTGCCAGTTAGATTGAAAAATTTATCGTTAAAGCTTGAGTGTAATACAGTAAAGCCTGTTCGATCGAAACTAACATCAAACAGACTTCACTATATCAAATTCGCCAGCCAAATTAATTTGGAATAACGTTTACCGCACAAGGTCCTTTCCTGCCTTGTCCGACTTCGTATTTCACTTTCTGTCCTTCATTGAGAGTAGTATTGCGTTCGCCTTGAATTTCAGAGGCATGGACAAAAAGATCTTTGCCTCCGTCATCTTGAAGTATAAAACCAAAGCCTTTTTCGTTATTAAAGTACTTTACAGTACCAGTACTCATACAATTTTCTCTTTGCTAAATAAATAATCCAGTCGCTTGAAGTGTATCGTAAAAATAACCAACATGTTTTTTCAAAATGGTCAAACAAGGTAAATTTCTTAACTTTAAAGATATTATTGAACCTGATTAATGGGCAGAAAAGCTAATCCTAAATGTGTATACTGTGCCAAAAATTACCGCCGTGAAGATGAGGCCAAAGAAAAAAACGCTGAATGTTACGTCGAACATAACTGTCGTGTCAAACGCTATCGGCTGAGAAACAAGAGCCAGGTAAACGCCAAACGTCGCTCAGACGCTGCTAGGAAAAGAGGTATCGAAACGATTGAGCCAATACTACCCGAAGCCTATCGAGCCGAACTAGGAATATATGGCAAAGAAAACCAGTACGTTCACGCGATCGCGCTTCATATTTACCAGGGTAATAAGCTATCACATCAAATGCTACCCCAGCACGTCTGCGGATTGAGACAACCTGAATTAGAAGAATATATCCAAAAACTACTGGCTTATCTGGAAACCGAGTACGGGATCGATTGCTTTGGACTGATTTATTGGCTCAATCCTATTGATTGTCCCGAATGCAAAACCAATGTTATGTAGCAACGAGAATTTGAATTGAAGTATTGTGAACTACTCATTTGGCAGTATCATTCAACAAGTTAACCAAATCGATCGAGCTGGGTTGAGAGATGAAATCAAACTACGGCGAGCGGGTGAGTTGTTTTACCAGGGTAGTCTGAGTATTCTGGCACGAGTAGAGGCAGCTTTAGAAGATTCTCGACAACCAAAAATAGATCTAACCGACACCGAAATAGATAGTAGCTTTAGTCTATTTTTAGCTTCTTTGACACAACAAAGCATTAACACTAATTTCCTAAAGAAATATCTCCAACCCCCAGTCAGAGCAGAATACCAACGCGAATCGTCGGTCGCAATTCAAGCTCTAACATCTGGCGAAGCAATAGAAAAATATAGTAAGGAGCGAATAAGTTCGGAAGTTAGTTCCCTAGCTTATGACGAAAATATCAATGCCTGGATAGACAAAGTATTAGGATGTCTGAAAAATAATCCTCAAGTTAACACCTTGGCTCAGATTGTCAGAGCGACCGATTTATCTACGGCACAGGTTTTTATTGCTTTGTTATTTGGTAATTTTGAACTCGTACCATCGGAAGATTTTTACGAAGGCTTTGACATTAGAGTAAGGTCGACAACCTGTTAGTTATTTTTGATTTAGGCAGATATAACATCATAGCCTCTTGACAAACGACGTTTTTCAGCCTTGTAGTAAAGCTCTACTCCCGTCTCGTAATTAGGACATGCAGTAGAGATTGAGCGACCAAAATCTCTCTTTGTTGCCGAACCCCAGGTCTTTCTAAGTAGCCAATTTCCCCATAAGTCTTGACATAGTTCGATGATGTAGAATCTTGTGTCCTTTTGCCAAGAGGAATACAGATACTTTTCTAATTGATAGCTCAACACGGTAATTATTTGAATAATCTAGCTTATCGATATTAATACGACTGCATTTATCGCTTCATCAGATCTTTACTTTTTTTAAGATTTTTAAAAGCTAACGCCCAGGTGCGGACACAACTTTTTAATCGCTGAAGAGAATGAATGTAAATACTCAAACCTCAGAAATTACTACCGTCGAACAAGCGCTCGCTTTTCTCAGTCAATGTTATGATATTTCGGGAATTAGCAATGCGATTAAATATCTAGAACAGAGAGCATTAAGATATCAATTGCTATTTCCTTACAGCTATTATTTTCCCCAGCAATATAGTCAAAGCAAAGCTTCAGTTTATCCCAACTTGGAAGAAAATGAAGAATGGCTGAAGTATACCGAGCGAGAACTGGAATTTCTCCAGCACATCAATGATAATTTGTTTCCTTTAGGTTATTTAGACTACCTATTAGAAGAACAAACGTACCTTATCGAGCCGAGTCGAATTCTTATAACTCCTCTAGGAATGGAGCAGCTAGAAGATTATGAAATGTCTTACTGCGATCTGTCACTAGGTGATAAAGCTTTATTACCCATGTCTATCCTTGGCAGAGAAAACCTTGAGCATTGGCAAAATCATCTCGGTGCAGATTGTTACAGCGAATGGTTTAATGCCGAGTTTCCCTCTATGCCATTAATGAATGAGATCGCTCATCCTAATAGTATTAACTATAAAAAGTTGAGACGTTTATGCTTCAAAGCTGGTGCGCCTGTTTGCTATTTACCCATAACTCTCAAGTTACTAGAGCAAAATATGAACAATATTTGGCTCGATGAGGATGGAGGGTGGACACAGGGTAGGTCAGGAACGACCATTAATTAATTGGTCGATAGCAAATATTAACTACCTCCATAGAGAGCATTTAAAAGCTCAGAGAATTTTAGAAGTGGTCGGTTCTCTTATCGACTGGCTAGAAAACGATTTAACTACCAATTTTTTATACCTTGTCAAATTATGGAATCAATGCACGACTCGCCAATAATATCTGGGGACACTCTCAGTGAAATTATTTCTCAATGCTTGAGAAATTTAGAGCATTTAGATGCCGAACTCTTATTTGTCGATCGCAATTATATTCTTCATTACTTAGAAGGCGATCGGCATATTTACAAAAGCTTGACTTCAGATGTTTTACGCAATGCTTTTGCTAATGAGCCAACTGATACGGGATGGTTGCCTGAAAACGTTGTTCGGCATGGCAGTAGTGTACTGGAAGACTGGATTGTCAGTTTCTATCCCCAACGGCGATACGATTTACAGATACAGGACGAACAATTACACGTACCCCTACCGAGTTTCATTTTTGTCGGAATTTCCACAAGCTATTTTGTTTGGGCAATCAAGAAGGCGAAGTTTAACGCACGATCTTTTATCTATCACGCACCTCTCCCCAATGTAATGAATGACGGAAGAATTTGCTGGGGCAACCTTCATCTGCACCCAGCCAGTCTATCGAACATAGAGTCAACTTGGCAAAAATTTATTGGCAGTGTATTTAACCAAGATTATACCCAGGCGAAATCGCTAAAGTTTAACAGCATTATCGAGCGCTTGAAGCTTCTACATCGAAGAAGCAGAGTTTCTGCTCGCTGTCGGTATCCTGTTTCTGACCTAGTTCCAATTCACAAAAACTTAAATGTTAACAAAGCGGTAGAGACAGTTTTGAATAATAGAGAGTATAGTTAATACTGTCTCAATCTATTTCGGGCAGATTTAGTGCAGATCTCTGTAAGTACAGTTTAAGTTCGAGCTATGGATTTTGAGACAAACAGGAGACTCTAAAATATTCCTTTTATTTTAAAGGGGTATACCCTAACGTTAGGGTACAAAAAAAGATAGAAAAAAAGGCAATTGTTATAGTTAGGCTTAATGAAAGAAAAATTTATAATCACTAGTCTATCTTCAACGGGAACTGGAAAGACAACGCTTATGGTGCATCTAGCGTATTTGCTAGCTCAAAGCGGTTTATCTGTAGCTTTAATCGAACTTGACAATAGAAATTCTTTACACGATTGTTGTGGCTTACCCAAGCCTACTGCTGAATCTAGTACCGCTTCAATTCTCGCTGATGGCTTTGACGGGAACTATCCATTTTTACCATTGTGGTCGGACACCTTGAAGAATAAAGCCGTTGTATGTCAGGCTGAGAGAAATTCTTTAGAGTCGGTATCTAGACAGTTAACAGGCGATCCATTTGGAATGTTTCGTTTGCGAGAATGTTTGTCGCAATTTTCTTTACCTCATGATGTCATCTTAATTGATGCTCCAGGTCAGCAAGGTCAATTATCCTTAATGGCACTATGTGCAGCAACGCATTTAATCATTTGTGCTGAAATGACCCAGAAATGTATCTCTGACATTAACGCACTGTTTGAATGGTTATACAAATACAAAACCTATCTCAAATCATCACCAGAAATACTTGGCATATTACCAAGTAGATACGATCACAACGCAGCCATTCAGCGTAATACTCTAAATCAGTTTCCCTCATTCGCTGAAAAATTTAATACATTATGTTTCAGTCCTATTCGCCAATCCTCAAGATTTTTCAATGCTTATGCGATGGGTCTACCTATTTTTTTAGATTCACCAGGCTCGACACCCTGCTATGACTTTACCGAAGATGGTCATCTGTTCAAAAACATGAATCAATCCAAACTAAAGGGGCTCGATGGAAAAATGCTGCAAAAGCTACCAGCGATCGCACCTTATGTCATTAATACTATAAAAAATCAGTAGAGACAAACATGGCTAAAAGACAAATTAATTTGGAAGAGTCCTTTGGAAGTGCCCTGCAAGCTAAAGAAATACCTCTTCTCCAACAAGAAAATGAAAAACTCAAACAGCAGTTAGAGCAAGCTTATCGACAAAAAGGAATTGAAGATGTTCCTTTAACCCAAATAAATCCTAACCCCAGGCAACCTCGAAGTTCTTTTTACGTGGTCGAAGAACGTAAAGTAAGCATGGCTAAAGTGGGTCAGAAAGAGCCTATTGTGCTAGTAGAACCACCAAACATTGACGGCTATCTAATTTTTGATGGTGAATGTCGTTATTCAGCAGCTAAACAGTTAGGCTGGTCTACAATTAAAGCAATAATTATTGATTACAACGAAGAAACCTTTGATGATGATGTTTTTATTGCTGCAATCAGTAAGTCGAACATTAATACTCTCGACTTGGCTAACTCTTTGATCGGAAGGATTGAAGCTAAAACTGAAGGTTTAAGCAAGGAAAAAATTCCTACTATTCTCAATACTGCGGTCGTTCGACTTAAACGTCAGGGTAAGCAAAAAGCTCTAGGGGCAATACTCAAAAATGAGCAAAATGTCCCACAGCAGCTTGAAGAATTGGGTTTATCCGAATCAGAAAGAATCACCTGTCAAATTATCTTTGACTATGGATTTAACCCTCTTTCTGTCAATCAAAATTATTTTCCCATGTTAAAAATAGCAGATGATATTAAAGAAGCTATACGAAATCGGGGTTTAAAAGATGCGTTGGCAAAAGCGGTCGATAAAATAAAAGCAAAGAAACTAAACATAGCCGAACAAAAGGCTCGGAAGATACGACGTAAATTAATTGATGAAATTCTCAAGCAAGAGCTTTCTCTAAGTCAAACTAACAAGAAAATTAAAGAAATTATTGCTCAATATCAACCAAGCCATCCTAAATTGCCAGGACTAACTAAAGAAGTTGAAAAATGTATTAAATCTCTAGAAAGCATACAAATATCCAATCTAGATGAATTCAATCGACAAAATTTGATTGATATTATGCAAAAAAGTTTGGCGCAACTACAACAATAAAAAGAAAAAAATCTCTGTTTTTTTCTTTCGATCGAATAGTTTGCTTTGCCCTATCGGGAATTGGTTTAGAAGCAGTTTTTGAGGTATCGATGTCCCAACATGGATCTTTTTCTAAGGCTTCAATTAAACTTTTAAACCATTTATGACATTTACTCATATGCCCCTCGATTACTCCATTCTTCAGGCTAAAGCGGTCGTACTTCCTTGATACGAACGGCTAGAATTTTATCTTATTGGATGTGGTGGTACTGGTAGTTGGCTCGCCCTCAGTCTCTGTCGGCTGGCTAGAACTCTAAACGAACAAGGCAAAACTACGACCTTAATATTTATCGATCCCGATATCGTAGAGCAGAAAAATGTCCTGCGCCAGAATTTCTGTGATGCTGAAATTAGGTTAAATAAAGCTCAGACTCTAGCATTGAGATACAGTCTCAGTTGGGGTGTTCAAATTGAAGCTTTACCAGCTTTATTTAACCCAGAAATAGTTGCCAGAGACTATTATCAGAGAGAACACAAGCTCAAAATTATAATTGGCTGTGTCGATAATGCGATCGCTCGTCAATCGATTGCTGATGCTCTATCTCAATATCAATCTTGGCACACCAGAGATGTCGCCACAGAACTTTGGTGGCTTGATTGTGGTAATCACTCTAATAGCGGACAGATATTAATCGGTTCTCATCTATCAACAGAGATCGATGTATACAAATTCCACGAGTTGGGTTGTATTAAATTGCCCGCACCTTGTCTACAGCACCCTGAATTATTAAAACCAAAACCAGAAGAGCTAGCGGTACTTAAACAAAAATCAAGCCCAAACAAAGCCCAAACTAGCTTTATAAGCTACGAATACGTCGCGATTTTGGTTCAACCATTGGACAAAACGATAAGATATACCTGTACGAAAAGCTTCTAATGCTTCAGGAAATGTCTCCAAAGGTTTGTTCGCCCAACGTCTTCTTAAACCTCCAGTAAGCTTATGCCAAAGGATAAAAGTATAGGCACAAAAAACTAGAATAAAATGTCTTTCCAAACTCTTCTTATCTCTAACTTGATACTCTTTTAATCCTAACCATCCCTTGGCTTCTCGATAGAAAACTTCTATCCAGTTTCTCTGAGCATAAGTTTGAACTATCCATTGCTCGGTTACTATTTCTCCCTCAACATTTGTGAGTAAGTAGTCAATATCTTCAGCATCTTCAAAGATTGGTGCACTCATGACGATAGCTATTTTTCTGATTCCTTCTAGCCTTGATATTTCTGCTTCTATTATTGCTACCCAGACGGTTCTAGGTTTTTCACCCTGGATTTGAATCTCCTTAAATTCCTCATCAGATAACCATTGAGCATATTCATCTACTCTGATTTTTTCTAATTGATTTGATGGAGTTTTAACCAAAATATTACGATTTTTAGCGATTCCTCCTATATACTTTAATTTCTTTTTTTCCAGTTCGAGTAAAACAGTTGTGTTGTTACCATAGGACGAATCTATTAATACTAGTCCTGGTCGATATCCCCTCTTCAAACTTTTATCGATTAATTCTAAGGCTAAGGTGGGTTTTTTCTTGAATTCTCTGTCTTTCTTTCCTTCGGGCAACGAATTACCATGTTGATATAGTTCTATGTCTAAAGGTAAGCTTTTTTGGCCATCATATAGATGAGTTGTTACTACAACATTGCCATTATCTGTTTTCCCAATTTCCCCAATATATTGACGACCTACTGCTGCGGTAAAGTTACCACTTTTTCTATGCCCAGAGTCATCAACAATTAGACTAAATCCCTTACTGATTCTCGTTTGATTACACTTGTTCATCACTTCTAAGCGACGTTCATTTATCTTGTTCGCTGACCAAGTTGCTTCAGTTAAGAAATGGTGTAATTTGTGGTATGTGACCTCTACTGCGTCTTTAGCCATTTGAGATACATTTTTTCGCTCACTTTCCCCTAATAATCCTCCTAAATAATGTCTGAATTCCCTTTTTTGCGCTTTAGTTCTCAGTAAATCATCAAACTTTTGACACCATCTATCGAAACAGGGAGGCATGGCTGCGGGAGTAGTTTCTTTCATAAAGT
>NZ_JBKGTY010000013.1:76717-79651 GCF_053543375.1 Myxosarcina sp. GI1(2024)
CAGCAAAGGTATTCTATCTTATTTTGTCTGTTTAAATTGTTTAAGTACCGTTAAAAATTATTTAAAAATTCTTAAGTATATTTTAAAAAGCGAACGCGAGGCACTAAAAATGGTTACGTCACAAACAAAATTTTTGAGTTTTGAAGAGTTTCTGGAATGGTATCCAGAAGACAATAAACGTTACGAATTAATTGAAGGTGTAATTGTTGAGATGTTGCCTACAGGTTCTCATGAAGATGTTAGTGGTTTTTTGATTGCCGAGTTGAATTTTGAGATTCGTAAGCAAAACTTACCCTATTCCATTCCTAAAAACTGCCTACTCAAACCCCTTGCACCTCGTTCTGGATATTTACCCGATGTGGCAGTAATTAATCGAGAAAAAATCAAAGATGAACCTTTGTGGAATAAATCATCAGTAATTCAAAATGGTGCAACAGTTCCCTTAGTAATTGAAGTCGTTAGTACGAATTGGCGAGATGATTACGGGCATAAATTTGTCGAATACGAAGCAATGGAAATTGCCGAATATTGGATTGTAGATTATCGTGCTTTAGGTGCAGTACGCTACATTGGCAAACCAAAGCAACCAACTATTACTATTTGCAATTTAATTGAAGGGGAATATCAAATGGAAAAGTTTGTCAAAGGCGATCGCCTAAAGTCTAGTATTTTTCCCAGACTCGAATTGACTGTCGATCGAATTTTTCAAGCAGGAGAAGAATAATTATAGTTATTCACTTTTATGCGGCTCAATGCCAATTATGCTTAATGATAAATGATAAATGTTATGGCTGAATTTAGTCGGACTTGGTGGGGACAAAAATTTATTACCGCGATTGAATCTTTTACCGATTCTGCCAGATTAGGTCGGGGTCGCTCCTATGCTAGAGGCGGTAAAATTCTCAAATTTGCCGTAAATAAAGGTAAGATTGAAGCTACTATTAGAGGTTCGGTCAATCCTTACTTTGGAGTCTATACCGAACCCCGTTACCATACGGTAGTCGAGATTAAAGCGATCGCCAAAAAAGACTGGACTAAGATTATCCAAAGTATGGCGAAAAATGCCAGTTTTGTTTCTAAATTACTGTTAAACGAAGTTCCAGAAAATATCGAATCTAGTTTTAGAGAAGTCAATAAAAATCTGCTTCCTCGCAGCGAAAGTGATTTTCAAACCTCTTGTTCTTGTCCCGACTGGTCGAATCCCTGTAAACATATTGCTGGTTTGTGCTATCGCTTTGCCTCAGAGTTGGATGAAAACCCGTTTTTAATCTTTGAATTGCGAGGTTTAACTCAAGAGCAATTACACCAAGAATTAGCCAAAACTTCTTTGGGTCGAGCCTTAGTTGCTGGTTTAAAGACAGAAGATAAGCCACCCGATCCCGTTACTTCCTATTACACCAAACCTCAAAAAGAACAATTTAATGCAGCAACTTCTCTCAAGGAATTCTGGCAGGGCAAAACTATTAATCCTCCCGAAGAAACTGAAACCAGAGAAACGAATATTTCGGGGATATTAGTCAAAAAAGCGGGTGATTTTCCTGAGTTTTGGCATCGAGATACTTCTTTTATTACCACCATGGAGGAACTATATCAAAGAGTGAAAACTAAAAATCGCGATGTATTTTAAAACTAAACGTTTTTCAAGAGTTATCATCAAATCTCAGAATTTTTGATGCTGAAGCGTTAAAGTCGGGCAGAACAGTTGAGGCTATTGGTTGACTATCTTTAAATACAGTTTCCTCGTATAATCCATCTACTAAAGACAACACCGTTAGTTTCTCTCGTAGGGGAGCGACAATCCAGTATTCAATTATGCCCCTAGCAGCATACTCCAAACTTTATACCGATAATCTCGGTCTTCGTTTACTTTACCAGGGGATAACACTTCTACAACTAAAGCAGGAGAAGGCATATCGGGAGCGATCGTAGCCCGTCTGCCGCCAATTGCTGCTAACAACTCTTCAGTTAAAATCATCAAATCGGGCAGTCTGACTCTGGCGCGATTTCCCGTCACTACAATTTCAGTATCCTTGTGACGAATGAGTCGAATGGGAACGAGCTTGAGAAATTCAGCCAATAAATAGAGAGCGATTAGATTGTTGCGGTCTGTTTCGGGAGGCATTAATATTAGTTTTCCATCCACCAATTCGTAGCGGTTGTCAGTACCGTCGTCATATGCCAGGTATTCATCTAAAGTTAACCTAGTAGTAGCCGTAGTCATTGTTTTTAGCTAACAAACCTATCTCTAATTTATATTTATTATTGTAAGGTTTGATATCTCTGTTCTTGTATGTAGATTGAAAGTTCACTCCACCAACAAAGGTGCGATGATATGTTCTACTTTGACAGGAGTGGTTGATGATTCATATGTGCCGTATCCCTCAAGTAGACAGGGACTTTGACTGTCTAGTATTTTTAGGCAGACATCATCAGATTCAATAGTGCTAACAATATCGGTCAAATTTTTGATATTAAAGCGAATTTCTGTTGCCTCTCCTGACATGACAATAGGCAGGTTTTCGTAACCTTTACCAATGTTACTCAGCAATTCTCATTTTGAAACCTGAACGAAAGAAAATACAGAATGAAAAATGAGAAACAGGAACTTGTGCGCGAAAAATTTTTGCGCACAAAGCGAAGAGTTAATTAATTGTGAGCCAAAGTAAGCTTAGAAGCAGCCATCATTTCCGAGGAAGTTCATTTTGAGCCATGAAAAAGCCGAGTAATACTTGGAACGACTACCTATTACTCTGTAGAGCTATAAAGGGCGCGAATTGGTTCTGGTTCAACAGTCGCGAAATTTAGCTAGAATTAACCCTGTCAGTTGCTTTTCCCTCCCTCAGCATAAACTCCCACAAAGTCTGCCAACTCTCAAACCATAAATATCTGGTTAGTGCCCGAACATCATTGAAGAAAGTTTGGCGAGTAACTAAC
>NZ_JBKGTY010000013.1:83699-84767 GCF_053543375.1 Myxosarcina sp. GI1(2024)
AAACGTTCATTTCTCATCTATTTTTCTCTGGGAATTTTTAAAATGAGAATTGCTGGTAGAGCATCGAATAGTTTACCCAAAAGTTGGCGTTGTGCTGATTCAAATTTTTCTTTACGGTCAGGTTTTTGATAGGGATTGGATGACGACTGTACCCTTCCAATTAAAGTGGCAACATAACCAATGCTATTTTGTTTAATAGCTGCCGCTATTTGTTTGAGATTAGTGTATTTAGGCTTGCTGTAGTCAGTTTTGTCTCGCTTTACTACTTGAGGATACTCGGCAGGTTCGTTAGCGTGGCGAATCTCCTGAGAAATTTGAGGAAAACGAGAAGTGGGAGTAACTATTAACTGGTTTTTTTTAGCAATACCTTTAATCGAGCTGTGATCGAGAATGATGTCATATCCCCTGTCTTCAGTTAAAGTCTGATTCGGCAGAAACGTTCCTTTAGCCAGAAAACTAATATTAGGTGTAGAATGACTTTTCTCTTTATTCCAGTCTGTCATCCAAGCCATTCTAAATTGAAATGGTCGTTTGTTTTTAGCACCAATTTCTCGTGCTAACTGAGGAGATATTTTCCCGTGACAATCGCCTGTAAAGTAGTCGGCTGCTTCTTTCCTTTCTTGAGGATCGTCGCTTTGAGAATCGACTATTTTAAGTCGTATGGGAGAATTATCTTTCTTGTTATCAAATATGGCTGCTCCTTCCAAACAAGAGCTTACCAGTAACGAGCCGTAGCGACAGCAGTAGTCTGGTTTTGTTTTAAAGAATTGATGCCGAATGTTGTCAATCAGTTCCTTGTTGCCAAAGTAAACGCTTTTACCAGAACTAAAGACAATACCTCGCTTGATGTTGTCACCGAAATCAATACGATCCAACTGATTCAAGTAAACTTTTGCAGCCTTAGAGGGATCTTCAAACTGTAACTGCCTACCGCGATTTTGATTGAGTTTGACAATAACCAAGGAAGACAAGCTGACGGGGTGACAACCCTGTGAGAAGTCAGACAGTGTAGGGAACAGAGACAACCTATGGTAAAAAAGATTCGGTCAGTTATTGAGAATCCGACCG
>NZ_JBKGTY010000013.1:85890-104868 GCF_053543375.1 Myxosarcina sp. GI1(2024)
AGCTATGTTTATTATCCAGCAATCTTTCTAGCTCCCTTGTCACCCCTTCAGGTCATGGTTTTACATGACCTCAATCTGGCTTGTCGCTACGCAGATTATTTAGTAGCCGTGCAGCAGGGAAAAGTATACACTACAGGAACTCCAGAACGGGTAATGACTGAGGAAATGGTGCGCGAGGTATTTAATTTAGAATCTCGTATCGTCCCCGATCCTCTTGCTAATACTCCGATGTGTATTCCGATGGGACGCAGAGTGCATAGACAGCAGAAGAGCACGGGAGACTGGAAAACAACAAAACTAGGAAAAAAGAGTTCAAACTAGCTCTTCGTCTTTGTCGAGACACGGGGATGCTGTTTGTTGAAGATATCGATTCTCGCTCTTGGCAGTGAGGTATGCTCTCAAAGCGACGAACTCCGTTCGTCCCACAGCTTCGCTGTGGAATCGCTCCAGCGATTGCCGATGCTGGCTTTGATCAGTTTGTAACTATTCTCAAGTGGGTAGTTTGGAAAACCGACACCTACTTTGCAAAAGTATATAAAAACGATATTGAAGCGATCGCTCTTTTCTTAAAATTTAAAATAGTGCAGAAAATTCACTAAACTACTGACTTCAATTTACATCGCTTCTAAAGCTAAACTCGTAGAGTTAACTGCTGCTTGGCATTTTTCAGCATCTATGTCTCCTGCATAAACTTGTCTTCCCAACTGGTGGGTAATAGCAATCATTTCGGCATAAGGCAGCCAGGGAAAAATAATTTTGTCTTCTGGAGCAGAAAACATCACAATTAAACCCGTGAGCTTTTGTCTGTCAAACTCAGACTCAGGAAACACGACTATGGTTTTAGCCTTTTCAATCAACCAGTCGTGTGCCCAGTCATTGGCGGTAATTGCGACCGCCAGAGCAGCGTAGGGAATACTCTTGGAAAAACCAGACAACGCCGTATCGCCACAGTAGACTCTATGTTTTTCGCCGAGTTGATACCAACCCCGCTCGATAACCAGCTTAGTTTGGGAAGCAGGGCTAGAAGCGATCGAGGTATCAGAAAGAGGATTTTCAGTTGGTGGAGTAGGAATTGAAGTTAGCTGTTGGCTGGAAGTATGTCTTGTCGGCAAAATTATAGTTGAGTTGTCTTCAGTAGTATCGTCATCTACCAGCAATTCTGGTTTCTCTACCGCTGGAGTCAATACGGACGACTCGCGCACCTGGGGCGACCCCAGGTGTCGCGTCCTCTTGTTTTTAGCTTCTCTAACAACCTGCGATACTTCTTGATGGCTAACTTTTTCTCCTTCTCTAGCTCTCTGGATATAGTCTTCGCGAATTTCTTCTGGTGTTGATTCTGCCGCTAAAAGATACAAAGCAGAAGTGGCTATATTGATTTCTTCTAAATTGACGCGGCGATCGAATCTTTTATAAACGCTAATAAATTTATAAGCCGTGCGGCGACTCCAATCAAACTCTGTTTTTATCCAATCATCAAATTGACCGCGCTGGAGTTTCGATTGAACTTCACTCAACATCCGTCCAATTTCCCAAATGTCTTGCGCCGCTTTCCGCAGCCTTTCTTTAATTGCTGCGGTTGTCTGCTCGATTTCGTTACGCTGCTGGAAGTTTAAAACATCATAATTGAATCGTGTAGCTACTTTAGCTTCCTGAATTTGGCTACTCATACTTGTGTAGTTACGGTTCTGTATTACTTATAGCAGATTTTAGTTTCTTAGAAAGAAAACGTAAATAAATTTTTCTTTAATTTCAGTGTAAATACCGACATATAATTTGGATTCTTTCGCATCTAATAGTAGATGTGTTGCCGTTTAAACAATAGAAGTTTTGTAAAAGTATATACTATAAAGTCGCTTGATTTCAGCCATTTTTGTTGATAAGTTTTTTTGTACCAACAAAATTTATCATAAGTTAACATAAATCTTATTGCAAAAAGATATTGATAGTGAGACGATTTATGTGAATATACTTACCACAAAAGAAAATGTTATTTTAGCCAACATCAATCTGAAAAAATAGCGTTGCCGATCGAGACATCAAACTATGTTTCATATAGACGATTAGAGCGACAACATAATACATCAAGTAATGCTAAAAATGTAATGGAAATCAAAAATGATAGTTGCGGATAAAACTCAGTTGAGTACTGCTCGATTATCAACACTTTTAAACCACAATAGTATTCAATCTAGTTTGAGCGAACAGAGTAATTTTTCTTTAACTATAGATCGTCTGTTTATCTGCACGAAGTATGGATTGAAAGCAGCTTCAATTCTTCAAGAATTTGGCTTGTTTTGCCCTCAAACTATAATTAGGAGCAACTCTCAGGGTACGCTATCTAAGCTGTTCTTTTTTGAAAATACTTTTTTGGCTCTCGTCTGGGTAGAAAATGATTGCGGCTGCTCGGATACGATAATCAATTTTGCAGCGAGAGCCAATTGGCAAGAAACTCGCACATCACCTTTTGGCATTGGACTTAGTAGAAACCATCAGCACGACAATTTAGCCAAGCTCGATCGCCAGGTAGTTAAAGATTTAATAAACGATAATTATCATTATTATTCAGAGCAGAATCAGAAAAACATTACCGAACCCTTTATCTTTATGCTTCCCGAACGCCTAAAGTATAGCAACATCTTAGACCGAAGAGTACCGCAAAATTTAAAGTACATAAACCACCCTTCACAAGTCAAACGTATAACTGATATCAGTATTAAAGTTCAGTCAGGTAAACGTCGAGATAGCGAAATCATCAGTTGGCTAAAAAACAATAAAGTTTTGAATATAGCACCTGCTTCCGAACCGTTGCTGGAAATAACTTTCGATCGCGGTAGCCAAGAAAAAGTATTTGATGCTCGACCTATATTACCTGTTCTATTTAAATATTAATGTCCTAAATTGGTAATAAATATAGGTAAAGATTCAGGTCAAAGAGATCGCTCTCAAAATCCCTTATTCAGTTTTAGTAGACTAGAAAATCGAGAGTGAGAATCTTGAGCTAGAGTAGCGCGATCGCCGTATTCGGCGACTTTTCCTCGCTCTAAAATTAAGATTTGGTCGGCTTTCTGTATGGTTTTGAGCCGGTGGGCAATAATAATAGCGGTGCGATGTTTGAGTAGTTCTTCAGTGGCACGTTCGATTAATATCTCTGTGGTCGGATCGAGACGGGAGGATGCTTCATCTAAAATTACCAAACCTGGATCTTGGGGTGAAACTAGCGAAGCTGTCACCAGGGGCAATCTAGCCTAAAACCCTTGCCCCATATACACTTCATCATTGAAATTAAGCAGCAATTTGAATTGGTAGCCTTTCATCAAGATTCAAACGGAAAGTTCCATACGGATTTACATGACTCCAAATTAGTGGTGTCAATGCTCTCAAATCATCGGGTTTCATTATCTTCATCCACTCTGGTTCGGACAGCACATCCTGAATCATTAGGGTGTTCACATATACCAAACATGACTGTAATAGGTGCAAAGATAAAACGGCTACCTCTTGGTCTTCCATGCGATTAGTCGCTATTTCCTTACCTTTGCCAAAAAAGATAAATCCATTGGCATTATTCCAACTCTCCACAACATTCAACGACTCATTGACTTCCCGACGCAGTGCTTCTGAATGCAGATATTTACAAAGGAAAATGGTTTTGATGACTTTTCCTAGTTCAGCCAAAGCACGATAGGTTGGATGACTCAAATTTGAACGGGTAAACCGTTTGAGTATAGCTTCTGTTTCTGCTGTACCTAGTCTCAAAGCCGTCGCATATTTAATCATTTGGTCGTACTGTTGGCGAATCAAATCCCAATTAATTGAGCGAGTCAGAATTGGTTTTAAATTAGGATAAGCATTACTTTGACCAGTGTGGGGAAGATATAGTTTTTGTTTGTGAATCGCTTTGAGTCGGGGCATCAGATTAAAGCCCAACAGATGCGTGAAGGCAAAAGCGACTTCAGACTGTCCGTGACTATCAACATAATTCTTCTCCACCTTCATATTGGTGCAGTGACGCAGTAAACCTTCAATCATTGCTGCCACCTCACTACTCGAACAAGTTTTTAATTGAGAATAAATACAAGCCGAATTCTTATCGACGTGCCAATAAATCATAACTCCTCGACCACCATAGCGGATGTGCCATTCAGTCATTAGATTCTGATCCGAAGCACCAAACTTTTTCGAGTCACTGGCACAGGTAGTCGTGCCTTCTCCCCATATCTGTGGCAGTTTAGCTGCAAAGGTAGCGTTCACAATCTCAGCAATGGCATTTCTTAACTGTGATTTATGAATAAATTTGCGTCTGACATAGAGCAAATCTTGATATTTTTCGCCTAAATCACCCAAGCTTAAACGTTTGATGCCTGTATTCGTCCCCAAGCCATAGAGGTCAATTAGCAGACGTTTCTGTAATACTTTGGGGTTAAGATTTTCTCTACTAGATACGCTTCTGAAATGTTTGGTAAAGTTGATTCCTAAATCGGTTTCCTTGAGCATATCTAGCAAGCTAGTCATTGACCACCTTTGCTCGATTTCTTTCTTGAGACGTTTTAGATTTAAGGGTTCGGGTAAAGCAGCAAAAGGAGATAATTTAATCCAGCCGTTATTTTTGATAAGAATCTTAACTGGATCGTTTTTGGGCATCCCTCGATTTAGTTTTGCCAAGCCATCTGTCATTTGTTGCTGAAGATTGCTGATGAATGCTTCGACATCTTCTGGCTGTTGGAGTGCTTGATAATAGGCTTCTTTTTGCTGCTCAAAGTCAGTGGGCAAGTCTTCTTCAGGGTTACGATAGCGATTTGCTCCGACTACCCAAATTTCTTTACACCTCAATCCATCTCGTAGAGCCTGAAGCACTGCTAGTTCGTAGTTGATACGGTTGATTTTAACGCTGCCATCATCTTTGGTTTCTAAAATCAGTTCTGATAAACTAGCTTCGATGATACCGTCGGTTGGGACATTTTCCGTTTCATCGTAATATCTTTCCCGACTACCAATGTACTTTTTCAGTAGCTCTAAGGCTTCAATGACGGGTTGGTGTATCTCATTGTTGGAGCGAAATTCTAAAAGATTTAGTAGAAAGGGCAGCATCCGTCGATAGTGGTTGCCATAGGAGCTTCGCATGACTGTGTAAACCTTTTCCTTATATGCCGTTCCCGTTGATTTGAATTCCCGTACTAGATTCTTCAAAGTCACTTCGCCCACCACAGGATAAATTACTTCCTTAATTACCCCATCAGGCTTGTCCATTGCTGCTTCTGCTAACTGAAACAGAATACCTGTCTTGCCACTGACTTTCTTAAAATCATCCAGAAGTTCTTTGCTGACTCGTCTTTCGGCTCTGGAGTTGATGCGGTGTATGATTTGAATGAGTATTTCGACTAATTTATCGGTAATTTCTTGAGTTCTCAGGCAGCAAAAAGCAGATAACAAAGTGTAACGTCGGCTATCTGAGTGACGGCGTAGCTCTCTTGGTGGTTCTACGGCAACTCGCTGTTTGTAAATTTGCAGAACTTTATTAGAGATTCCGCTAAAGAGATTATCTGGTAATTCCAGTTGGCGCAGTTGTTGTAATTTGGCTGCTTCGGAGATTAAGCTATCTAGCCCGATGCGTCCTGGGTCGCTTTTGAAAATGGCTAAAGGAGAAGGAGTATTGTGAGGAGCAGTGTTTTCCGTCTCTTCTGATTCTTCTGAATTATCAGTCTCTGAAGTGGTTTTTAATAGCTCATCTAACTTTGTGCGAACTGATGACGATAGCTGTTGAGCAGTTTGGTTACAGAAACTATCTTCAAAACTCCGAATTGCCGAACGGATAAGACGTTGTAGTCTTTCTTGTGTGGGAGGTTCAATTTTAAGATGGTGCAAACGCTCTTTAGCAGCTATTTTGAGAGATTCTGGTTTGAGGTCGTAAGCTAAAACTTGAGTTGATAACCATGCCGTAAGGTTTTGAGCATCTTTAACTGTTGCTTCGGTTATACCAAGAAAGTCACGAACAATGGCACGATGGGCTTTTATGGTTCGTCCTTGCCAATCATAGTTATCGAATCTGTCAGGAGAAACAGAAAGAAGTTGAGCGACATAACGAATGACTTCACTAGGAATTTCGGCTTTAGATGTGGGGAAACGACCTTCGTACTGAAAATATTTGAGTAATAGAGCTATTCCCAATCGATTAGTAGCTGTTTTCCCTCTCAAGAGGTCTAATTCAGTGCGGATAAGAGTCCAGTGTTCGATTAGTTCTTCTGGTTGCCAGTTTCGCTTCATTTACGAGAGATATTAGATTTACTATCTCTCATTATCTTGTTTACTACTGAATAATAATTCAAACTTAAACTAAATAAAACGCACAGTATTCCTGACTATCTTACCCACTACTACGAAGATTAATCGATTAACCATGATTGATGAGTATATTCAAAATGTAATGACCGAAAAGCAGATACCAAGTATGTCTGTTGCGGTTGTCAAAGAAGGTAAACCGTTACTGGTAAAAGGTTATGGAATTGCTAATTTGGAACATTCTGTTCCTGCAACAGAAAAGACAGTTTATGAGGTTGCTTCAGTAGGCAAAACATTTACTGCTTCTGTGGTGATGATGTTGATGGAAGAAAGGGTCATCGAATTAGATAGAGCGGTCGCTGAATATCTAGATAATTTACCTCAAGCCTGGCATTCAGTAACGGTAAGACATATATTATCTCATCAATCTGGACTTCCTAGCTATACAGAAGTAGACAATTACTGGACGGATGTTATTCGTTATCGGTTATCTCAAACAGAGATTATCGACTTGGTAAGAGATTTACCTCTCATGTTTCAGCCAGGAGAATATTCTAGTTATGACAATACTGGTTATTATCTGTTGGGCATGATGCTTCAGCAGATAACAGGCAAATCCTACGCCGATTTGATGCAGGAGCGTTTGTTTAAGCCTTTAAATATGACTGCTACCAGAATGAATAATCCTAACGAAATAGTACCTCACCGTTCTTCTGGTTATCATTCACAAAGATAAATTAATCAACAAACCTTACTATAGTCCTTCGGTAACTTTTTCTGCTGGCGGACAGCTATCAAGTATCGAAGATATGGTGAAATACGAACGAGAGTTATGCAATCCTACATTATTACAACAATCGACACTTGATTTAATGTGGACACATCATCCTCCTTCATCTAAATAAAAAGATTTGGCAACCCGAAAGATACGCTGGATATTTGAGGGCGGGTTTAGGATGGTTCATGCCCGATTACCAAAATAAACGTGTTGTCGCTCATAACGGATCGATTGTGGGATTTGCTAGCAATATAACCCGCTTTATCGACGATCGCCTCACCGTTATTTTATTTTGCAATCTTGATAAAATTATTCGTCCTGATGCGATTGCAAAAGAAATTGCCAATTACTATTGTCCAGCTTTAGCCCCTTTTTCTATTCAGCCTCCATTAAGATAATATGGGGTCAAGCCGAGATACGTGCGAAATCGTGCCACATCTCCCTGAAACCATTGACACACAGGGCTTTCAATTTTTGACTTTTCACGACTCTTGCTTGTCTGCTAAGTGCTATTAGCAGAAGTGAATTAACGAAAAACTGGGGTTCTACGTCTGCTAATGCTCTTGATAAGTGCCATTTTTCATGTCTGCTAAGGTTAGTGGCATGATTTTACATGAACCTCGGCTCAACCCCAATACGACCGTCGCGGTGAAGGCAGAAAACGTAGGGCAGTCAAGCGATTGAAGTTCAGATAATCTATACTGTAATTAATATTAATACTAAACTTATTCCATTCCTTCTAACAACCTAGCTACCTGTTCGGGATCTGGAAGCTGGTCTTTTAATTCTTGAGGTAGCGTTGAAACAATTCGATAGGTAGCCACCCCTATCGGCTGATTGGATTCTTTGAGGGCATATTCAACAATAGTTCTCTGCTTTGATTTACACAGAATAATTCCGATGGGTGAATTTTCTTCGGGTAAACGTACCAAATCATCCAGTGCTGACAGATAAAACTGCATTTTGCCCACATATTCTGGGAGAAACTCCCCAATTTTTAATTCGATTGCTACTAAACACTTCAATCGACGGTGGAATAATAGCAAATCGATAAAGTATTCCTTGTCGCCAACTTCTAATCTATACTGACTGCCAACAAAAGCAAACATTCCTCCCATTTCTTGTAAAAACGGTTCTACGGCAGATAATATTGCCTGTTCTAACTGACGTTCGCTATGTTCGTCTGCCAATTCCAAAAAATCAAAGGTGTATTCGTCTTTTACTGCTAGCTTAGCCTGGGAGCGAATATTCTCTAATACTGCTTTGTCGAAATTGGTTTGATTGAGCAAGATTTTTTGGTAACTTTGATTCTCAATTTGATGAATTAAAACATTTTTTGTCCAACCAAACTTCCGTGTCATACGGATATAGAACTCGCGCATTCTATCATCTTTGCACTTCTGCATAATTATCAAATTATGCGTCCAGCTAATTTCTGCAACCATTGGTTGCAGTTTTACATTTTGACTGTATTCTAGATAAAAACTACGCATATTCCAGATATTTCGAGCCGAAAAACCGCTAATTCCTGGAAATTCCTGTTGCAAATCTTGGGCTAGCTGTTCTACCACTGACTTTCCCCAAGTTTCTCCTTGTTGTCGAGTTACAATCGATTTGCCAATCTCCCAGTAAAGAGCGATTAATTTTTGGTTAACTGCTTTGAGAGCTTCATACTGAGCAGAACGAATATGCTGCTTTATTCTGACGGGGTGACAACCCTGTGAGAAGTCAGACAGTGTAGGGAACAGAGACAACCTATGGTAAAAAAGATTCGGTCAGTTATTGAGAATCCGACCGAACCCTAAAAAATGTTAAACCAATTGTACCGCAATCATCTTTCACGTTATCTGAGTGATGACCAACTAATTACTTTGGAAGTGCTGGTATACCTTATCCAGACCTACAAACAAGTAAAGATAGAAAGACTAGCTGCATACTTCCCTTTACCAATTAAATATGAGAGCCGTCGTCGCCGAATCCAAAGGTTTTTGAAGTCCTCAGCTTTATCAGTTTCGTTAGTCTGGTTTCCCATAGTCAAAGAAGTAGTTCAAAAGAAATTCTTGCCAGACCAGACAATTTATCTAGTCTTAGATAGAACTCAATGGCAAGATAAAAATCTGTTCATGGTTGGAGTAGTGATGGCGAAAAGAGCTTTGCCTATATACTGGCAGTTTCTAGAGAAGAAAGGAGCCAGTAACTTCGCTCAACAAAAAGCCATATTACGTCCAGTATTGAAGCTGTTTAAACAACACCAAATCGTTATTTTAGGAGACAGAGAATTCCAGAGTGTTGAACTAGCTAAGTGGCTGACCCAGCAGCAGGTCTACTTTGTGCTTCGACAGAGAAAGAGTACGAAGATAATGGTAACTCAATTAGGTTTTACTCCCTTAAAAGACCTAGACGTTAATCCAGGAGACCAACGGTTTTATCAAGAAACTAAAGTCACTCAACTGCATCAAGTTTCGGGGATTTATTTAGGGGTCTATTGGCGACGTATTTACCGAGGCATGGGGGCAAAGGAACCCTGGTATCTGCTGACAAATTTACCCAATTTACCTGAAGCTGTCAAAGCCTATAAAAAGCGCGTAGGGATTGAGGCGATGTTTAAAGATTGCAAGTCAGGTGGCTACAATCTCGAGGGGTCGCAAGCTCAGATTGAACGCCTTACTCGTCTAGTTTTGCTCATCGCCATTGCTTACACTCACTCGGTGTTCAAAGGACATACTCTTAGCCTTCGAGGTCAGTCTAAATACATCGGTCGCCATCGAAAAATTAAACAATCTTTGACTCGCAACAGCTACTTTTGGCTTGGTTTATATGGTAGTAGCTGGCTGGTTTCATTTACCTTGATGAAGGAATGGATAAACAAATTGATGTGGCTCAATCTCAATAAGCTGCCTTTTTACCAGAGGGGTCTACGAGCTATGTTTATTATCCAGCAATCTTTCTAGCTCCCTTGTCACCCCTTCAGTGCTTTATTTCTCCCAGCAGTTGTCCATAATTATCAGCATCTAATTCGCTCATGTTTTTTCTGTTTCAAAACAATCCGATTATTTATTATCGCTTCTTCGCAAGGTTTTAATTCTTGGCAGTTTACCAACACTTCCTTGCCATAAGTATCTCTAATTTTGGCAACTATGCCAGTAGTGGCTTGTACGATCCATGTTCCTTTGGCTTTGAACCATTCAACTATCGTCCCTGGTTGGACAAAAGGTTCGGGGTCTTTTGTTCTGTCCACCCGTTGAGATAAATTATTATCTTTCCCTATAGTGGACACGGAATAAATATCTGTAGTAGGTTCTACTTGAGTCAAGTTTTTGTCTCTTTGCAACCAACTGGCAAAGATTTCTTCTCTCCCATCATCGGGAGGCTCAAACATATAAACCCTCTCTCGCTCCTTTCTCGAACCCAGACGACCGATACAGGTTAGCTTGAGTCCTAAAAGACTAAGTAGTTTCTGAACTATTTTAATTGGGGTATCAGATTCAACTATAGTAAGTCCAAGAAAAGTTTTGAGTTCTCTTTGATTAGCCAACGCTAGTTCGGCAATTAAATTAATATTGGGATCGCTACCTCGATATTCCACTTTAGGTTTAAGCAAACCTATGATTAAGGTTTCTAACAGACGTAGTGAAGTAGATAGTAAAGAGCGATTGAAATCAGGCAACCATAAACGGTTTTTGGTATGAGTGGCGATTGCCCTTAACTGTTTTGAGTCTCGTTCGATTAGATAGGGTCTACCGACAGTAAGGTAATAGTGAGAGAGTATCTTACCGTACCAACCTTCGTTATCTTTTGCTACCAGTTCGGGGGTAATCGGCACATTATCACCGTAACGCCTTAATAAACTACCCTTACGTTCGATCCACCTTTCTTCTTTTGTTTTAGCTCGTTTGTCTTTTAAGGTTTGATACTCTCGCTCGGTAGGTATATCAGCATCTGCTACATGAGTGCATTCAGCTTGATATTTGGTTTGAGCTACCTGTTTTAATTGTGCTTCTACTTCGGTAACTCGATTAGGAACTTCTGTTTTAGGTTCGGGGGGAGCGATTACTTTGTGTCCCTCCGCAATTAACCCCTCAACTATAGATGAGCGATAGTTCTGCATAGTCAGATTTATATAACAACCTCTTTTTGCCCAGGTGTTTAGGGATTCTGGTTGGAAGTTGGTATCTAGATCTAAATCTGATAGAGAGGAATCAGCAGCCTGTAGCAGGCGAATATTTTTAATAGCTTTATTTTTGGTGCTGGCAATTAAAGCTTTTTTAACGGTAGCTCCATTGCCTACCATAGATTTATGAAAACCTCGTTTAGCTGCCCAAAGATAGCGGGGTACCGAAGCACGAATGCGGGCCAATGCTTGGCGAATCGAATCAGAAGTCTGCACTCCTTGGGCGATCGCCCACACCGAATCAAAATGAGGTACTCGTTTGATTTTGCCCAAACTAGAACCTATTCCCTGCAATAATAGTTGAAAAGCAATGGGAACTTCTGAATGGCGTTTATCCGTCCTTTCGCATTCGATACTAACTCCTGTTTCAATCGAGGGAGAAGCGATCGCCAGATCGTAGTTTGGTAGTATTTCATTGAGATGGGCGATACAGCCATAGGCTGGATGGGACGGATCGGCTACTGTTTCTGAATCGATGCGGAGGATTTTTTTCTCTGGAAATTTTAACTGCAAATAAGATTCTAAGTTTTGTGTACCCCACTTAGACTTGAGTTTCTGAGCCGAACAGCTAATAAATGGTCTGCCACCAGCTTCGATATGACTAACTAAATCTTTAACCAAATGAGCGGGGTTTTTATCTTCATAGTTATGTATCGTCCAGTGTTGTTCTTTGGGAGGTTGCCAATCGTTTACTACGACAAAGGGTTCGACATGAAACCCTGCAAGTCCACGGATATAGTCAATGGCTACATCGGATAAATCGGCATCGGCGAGATATACTTGACCGTCGCCAGAGAGATTATTTTGAATTAGGGTTTTAAACTGAGCTAAAATCTCTACTCTTTCTGAAGTACAGGTAGCAGAATTTAACATATGCCAAATTACCTGTTCGGCTTCGTCGATAATTACTATCCCATTTTCCCAGTTATCAGCATTAAATCTCGCTCCTGAATTTGGGTGTAATGAATCAATACAGAGTCCGTAACCGAGAACAGTTCCGTATTCTACAGTTTTGATTTCCGTTAAATAAGGCAATCCCACCCTCTGACACAGTGCTTCTCCTAATTGGATGCGGTGGGTTAATAGCAGTACCCATTTCCCTTCTCTTGTGGCTTGTTGGACTATTTGTTCGATTAGATGGGTTTTACCCGTGCCTTTGGGGGATTTTAAGCCAATTAGTTTAGCTGTATTGGGGATTTCGAGGGTGTGGGGGGTAGGGGGATTGGGGGACTGGGGGACTGGGGGACTGGGGGATGCTTGTTTCTCCCCGTCTCCTCGTCTGTCCCCATGCTCCCATGCTTCCACGCTCTCTATCCCCAAGTTACCTAGATAGCGTCTATTAACCTGAATATTGGCTTTGTAGGTTAACTGAACTGAGGTGCGGACTAACCAAGTTTCTAAAGATAATGCCTTGCTATAAGCTTGATGAAATGCTTCTGCACCATGTTCGACAATTAGATCGTCAACCCCTTTTGCTGAACGGGGCGTACAGGGTGGCGAACTGAATTCGCCACACAGCCCCTCTTCTTGCCAGCGAATTACTTTGACATCAACTCCAGCTTTGGTAAAAAGTTTTCCTGTTTTGGCGATCGCACTATTTACATTGGCGATGGTACTGGCTTTAGTGTCCCGATCGAAGGCAAAATAAACCGTGCGCCCTGGTGTAGCAAAGACTTGAAGTTGGGGAATGAGTTTTGCCAGTCCCGTGTTGCGCCCAAATTCATCTTTAGGTTGGCGATAGCCATTAAAGACACCAGGAAGGGCGATCGCTGCATAACCTGCACTAATTAAAGCAGCAGCTTTTTTGGCTCCCTCGGTAATAATTAAGGGAACTTCGGGGTTATTTATTACCCATTCCCAGAATGATATCGGTGTGGTGCGATCGCTGAGTCTTAGAGCTAAAGGAGAGAGAAATAGCTTAATACTGTTTATGCCAGCTACGCTATGCCAAAGAAGCCTAGAAACTTTTAAGGCAATTATCCCTGTTGGGTGTTTAGGAGGACCTTCATATTTAATTATTTTGCCTTTATCTGCCGATAGTCTAGGTTGAAGTGGTTTAAATTGCCCCCAGAGATCGTCATGGTAATTGTTGAGAACATCAATTCCCGATACCCACCAACCTCCAGCTTCAATGTGGCGATAACGTTTGAGGATGCTATAGCTGATTGCACCTGAATTAGTTCGTTTTAGTTTTTCGGAAATAAACAGGCGATCTAATGCTGCCTGACCTTCAAGGTGGAAAAAGTTAAGCTCGATCAAATCGGGATGAATTCCGCTTCCTTGGTAGAGTTCATGATATTCGGCTGGTGTTAATTGGTTAGGTAGTGGGTTTTCATTTGATTTATCTAAGGCAGCAAATTGTTTTGACGATTTTTGCGTCATTGATGCAGACTCCATTATTTATTTGGAAGCCTTTAAACCACGACACAGCAAGCATTTAAATTCCCATAGCGAATTTACGCCAGACATTTTGGCGCAGCAAAAAGTAGACCTCGAACGAGATCGCCAATGCAATTCCGAACAATAAAAGATACAATACTAAGTGCGAGTTAAATATTGTTTCTTTTATTATTCAAAGAAAGGAAAGGGAGCTTAGATACCTACTTGTGGGTCTAGGCTCTTTTTTCGTTTATTCAGACAAATCGAACGGAATTATTTTTAGGTCATAGTTGTTTGGCAGGTAAATATTGCAACTATCATTGTGCCAGATTGTAAAAATGCGAGTGTTTAGGGGTGTTTAGGAGTGTTTAGGAGAATCTCCGAAATACTAATTTTGGTGTTTAGGAGCTAAAATGCTTGTCAAATAGGACTTTTTTGAAATAAAACGTTTCCGAATAACCCCGAAACGTTTCCGAATAACCCCGAAACGTTTCCGAATAACCCCGAAACGTTTCCGAATAACCCCGAAGTGTTTAGGAGCTAAAAGTAATGCTATATCAAATGTTTGGAGTTTGTTAAATTTTATAACTGTTTAGGAGCTAAAAATTTTCCTAAACACTATGAAAATCTTTTCACACCCCAAAAACCATTGATTGAAAGGCTTTTGAGCAATGTGGATATGTTGTTTATCTTTTTGGCTATGTTTCTATGCCTAAATAAGTCAACAGTTTTATCTTGAGTTCTGTGTTAACTGGGTGGGGATAGCAACCGTTCTCAATCTGGGATAAGCGAGAAGGGGAGATATTAACCTTTTTAGCCATATTTCTCAGACTTTCTCTATTTGCTTTACGCGATTTTCTAATTCGTTGCCCAAAGGCTAATAAATTTGTGCTTAGTTCTGTTTCAGGTATTGAGATCTGCTTTTTAATAGGAGGATATGGGGTTTTGTTGCAAAGCAAGTCTGTTGGCGAAGGCGACGCGTATGCGTCATCGTCTCCTTCGGAAACTTTGCCCTCAAAGCGAGCTGTTCCGAAGGACGTAGGATTCGGTCGCCTCGAATTCATGAAATGTCCGTCCTGGTAGTTAGGTGAGGAATTTTTTTGGGGTTTTGGCTTAATTTCTGGTTGATTTAAAGTACCAAAACACTGTAGCCATTTATTAAACCAAGATCTCGGTTTTTTAATTTTGCTATTTGAACGAGTCCATTCTGGAACGCCATCATCATAAATAAAAGTATAAGGATGCTCGAATTTAGCAAGAGTTTGAATTCCTCGATCGAAACTACGTTTTAGATTAAAAGCAGCACTTCCATCGGTTCTTGCAGTCTCTATTTCCTTTCCATAACCAATGCTTGTTAAAAGAGTTTTTATCTGAAAATAACCACTTTTATTCTGTTGTAAAGCAAAAAGGGCAAAATAGGCTATTCTCAACGCCATTATTTCTCGATAAGGGTCTAGTTTGAGTGTTTCACCCGTCAAATATCCAAATTCTCGCAAATATTCATGACCAGCAAATTTTTCAAACCAAGAGCCTGGGCTATAAGTTATTTCAATATCGATTATACTATCGTTGCCATCAAGACTTTTTTGGGCTATTTTTTCGATGCTAGAAATATCCCAAAGATTAGACATTTTTAGTGAAAAAATACCTTTATGACGAATTTTCCATTCTCTTACCCAAACTTCAAGTCTCTTGAGTAGATAAGCTTGGTGAGCAATTTGAAGTAGTCTTTCACTTTTAGAATAATAACGATTAATTTTGCTCTCGTTCTCACGGTGGTTTTTAGCTATATACTGTCTCTTTTTTTTATCTTCACCGAAGTCAGTTAAAAGTTTGGAAGCTGATACGGTAATTTCTTCTTTCCAGGCTTCAGGTTTACGAAAAGCAATTGCAGCTAGGGCGTAATGTAGTTTCAGGGTTTGTTCGCCAAACTGATGGGCAATTACTTCTTTGGTTTGATAAGCAACCTCAGCAAAGTCAGTCAAGTCAAATCTGTCTCTTATTTGTAACTCAACTCGACCAGAGGAAAAGTCTTTCCCCCCGTTCAAACTATCATGTTTTGATTCCCAAAAGTCCATTCCTATAACCCCTGCCGTATAAACAGTATCGGTTATTGCGCTACTAGGACATTCTTCATAAAACCTTTTTTGGCACAGTTGTGCTTCTGTCGGAGATTTTGTTTCTTTTTGAGATGAAACATCGGATTCACTTTTGACACTAGATTCGTAAAACCGTTTTTTATTTTTACTTATTTTATCATTAATTTTAGCGTCAGAATGTCTCATTGTTACGCTATATGTATGAGAATTAGAGTTCGGCTAGAGTTAAAGATGTATTTGTCTTGTATAAAAGTTGTACGAATAAAATCATTAAAGACGTGAGCATCTAATAACTTAGCGTAAAAATCTGATTTTATTCAGTTTCTTCGTCTTTTTTACAGATTAATTTGGCTCTTTAAGCTCATTAAGACCGTTGGTCTAGATAATCATCAACTGAAGGGTAAGTTTTAGCAGCACACATACAACGCTCTATATAAAGCATCAAAAAGCTAAGAACTCGATTGCGGTAAGATTCAAAACGCTTTTTAGTGCAGATAACTCGATCTTCTATACAGTAAACTTTTTGCAGGGATTTTATCGTTTTGGTTTTGGGTAAGGGGTAAAGGGGAAGTCGCTTCGCGACGGGGGAAAGCGATCGCCTGTACCGACAAATTAAGCTTGACATTCAAGACAATCGCTTTCCCCTTTCCCCATTTGTTTTTCAAACGGATTTTTATAATTTATTCAGTCACTCCTTTAAAAGCGCGATCGTTATACAAACTAGATTCAACAGATATCAACTGTAACCGATCTATTTCTGGATGTCTCGGATTGACCACTGCAATATTTTCTAAGCCTGCGGGTACAGCTACACTGGGTACGAACAAGATTAAACTGTTGCCTTCATTGAGCCATTGGCTGCCTATTTCTTGGGTACTTGAGGGATAGGGATAGCGACTCCAATCTGAGGGTAAATTCTCAACCGTTATAGTTTTGCTCGATATATTATCTGGAAGAAAATAAATCCCCAATCTGTAATCTGCTGGAATTAGTCTGGGACTTGGTAAATAATTCGCCATTTCCAAAAGCGCGACGCTAGGAGTAGAAGCAAGATATAGTACTGGTATTCCAGGTTCGTTCCATCGCGCACCACTAAGAAAAGAACCACCCCGACCTGTATAGTTTTCTAGGTATTTAATGCGGGTAATCCTAAACAGCTCCATTAGGTAAACTCGCCATACTCGATCGCGGCTAGAGATTCTCTGACCAATCTTCGGCCTTCAAAGGTGTCGCACAAGTTAATTGGTAATTCATTATCCAAAGCGGGAATACTGGTATGTAACCATTCTTTGGCGATGTTTTCATCGCCGAAAACATCGATCGCGCCTTTAAATACTCTCAAAGTGTCTAAAACTCCTTCACTTTGAACTCTTGTCAGTAGTTGGGAATGATAAAACCGATTCAAGTTACCCGAGCTAGTACTCAACAAGCGGACAAACAGATCTCGCTCTCCTAAAGCTTTGACTGCCAACTCGACAATTTTCCCAGGGACTCCTTGACGAACAGCCTGAATATATTCACCTCGATCTTCGAGCAGGGTAGGAGAAAGATCTGAATCGGTAAGTAGTGAAGCAATGTTCATTTTAAGCTGTTTTACTTATTGTCCTAATTATACATAATTTTGATTACTATTTTTCATCATAATGATGTATACTTTCGCTACATTATCTAAGAACCTGTTTTGCTGTAATATTTTCTTAAGTATCTCACCTCAAGCTATGGCAATTCGACGCTCAAAAGACGATTTCAGATTTGACAAGAGAGCAAGTCCTGTGAGTACTGTCTCAACTTTGCCTACGGTCAAGGCGATGGTGGACTGTTTTGAGAGATATCTTAAATTAACTATCGCTGATGGTCATGCGAGTAACGATACAGTTAAAACTTATCGCAGTCGGGTTCAGCAATTTCTTAGTTGGTGCAAGGAGCGAGAACTTTATCCTGCATTGGTTACAAAGGATAATATTAAAGAATACCGCAAACACTTGGTTGATGGCGAGAAAACAATACCTACTATTCGTTTGTCTTTACTCGCTATTAAGCATTTTTATACGGCTTGTTTGGCGCAGAAGTTGGTTAAAAACAATCCTGTTGTTGGGGTGAAAGCACCAAGAGAAAGGCGCGAGGTTGGTAGCACGATTAGTTATTTATCCCTAGAGGAATTACAGCATATATTCGATAGCGTCGCTCCTATTTATAAGATTCGGGGAGATAAAACTAGACAGGTACAGGTATTACGCGATCGCATTTTACTCGACTGTATGGCACTTCAAGGATGCCGCAGTATCGAAATGTATCGAGCCAATTTGGGAGATGTTAGCGAGTCATACGGTCAGCATTATCTTAAGTTAGATGGTAAAAATAGTATCCGAACAGTTGTTTTACGACCCGATTTAGCTGAGGAAATAGTTCAGTATCAAAAAGCACGTAAGTCAAACAAAGAAAAGCTTATCTCCCGATCTCCCTTATTTATCTCTCTGTCAAATCGTCGTTACAGTCAACGCTTATCTAGATCTAGTGAGTGAGAAACATTAAACTGTAGAGAACTATTAACCATTGATGAAGCTAATCGAGGCTTACCGCGATCGCTATTTAAACTCGACTGTATCACTGATGAAGTCTCAATCCAGCCTGCGCTTCCATAGTATAAAACTATTAATAATAGCTAATAAAATATGTTCGTATTTCAGCTCAGTACTTTGAGCTACAACTGCACTAGGAGAATTAAACAATATATTACTTTCAAACTTTTCTATTTCTTTAAACAATTTTAAAATTCGCTTTTGCTTATGACGAGCTTCTAATTTTTGCCAAAAATAAATTCTTGCTAAAATAGTCGAATCGCGCTCTAAATAAAAATCTGCAAGCTCGTTAATAAAATTACCAGAAGGAATTGAAGCAACAAATTTTATCTGAGAAAAATCAAGAGGTAGCTGCTGTGAAATAATAATCTGTGAAAGCAGTCTAACACTATCAAAAATCTGAGAAACCCAAGCCTGAAAATCGTAAGTTTCTCCTCCGACCAGTTGGAGCCAACTATTTTCAGGATGAACGATAAAATACTCCGCTCGCTTGCGAGGAAGAATTACTGTTAGAAAAGCTTGAGAAGATCGCGGCAAATCGAAAGAGCCAAAATTTTCAAAACCTTTTCTCCAAGGTGTACAGGCAATCAAGTTAACTATAATTAAGCTCAGTAATTTCTCTGAATAGTTTAGGTTCTGTTGCTGACGGGGTGACAACCCTGTGAGAAGTCAGACAGTGTAGGGAACAGAGACAAC
>NZ_JBKGTY010000014.1:0-17291 GCF_053543375.1 Myxosarcina sp. GI1(2024)
TTTACCTATCAGACTTTTGATATTGGTATCTTAATAAGAAATGAAGGGCTGAAACTCTATTAAATTCGTTAACTTAACTCCCCAAAAATTCCTTAGCGTTATTTTCTTCACGGTTGCTACTCAAGGGCCATGTTTTACTCCTGAGTCAGTCTAATATTTACAAAACTTTACATCATGTCCTGTTTTGCGGGTATGTCGGCTATACCCCAGCTCTGGTAACAAGAAGAAACCGACTTCGGATGACGATAATGAAGTAGCGAGAGTTCAGCTTCGACTGACTAAGGGCAAACTTCGTGAGATCGATCGAGTCCTGAGCCAGAGAAAGGTAAAGGTTTCTCGTCACGTCTGGTTGCTAGAAGCGATCGAAGAAAAGCTAGAAAAAGAGACATTATTATAATATTATACCCCTCTTATGTGTTCTTAAGCCGTAAAGATTTCCTAAAATCTTCTTGATTTTACTTATTTTCTCTTAAATATTTGTCATCACAAATAAAAACAATGTTTTACATTATGTAGATATTGTTCTAGAGTAACTTATGTATTTCTCCCGCTTTTTTCGCTCTCAAATGGTATGAGTAAAAAGACCTCAAAAGCTTTGATAGCATTCTCGTTATTGTTCTGAAATGCTTTGATATGGTCAGACTGCATATGTTTCTCCCATAGTTTTTTGCTGACCCAGTTCTCGTACATTAAAAATACAGATGGGTCTTCAATTGAACAATACAAATCATAATTAATACATCCTTTTTCAGCGAGAGTTAGTCGGACAAGTTGTTGTAGTTGCCGATGAATATAATCTCCCGAAGTGGCTTTTGCCTTTATTTTGGCAACTACTGTTAGTTGAGTCATGAGTTGTACTATTATCTGGGAAAGAGAGTTTCAGGCTTAGAGTAAGTTTCTGTACATTTACTACTCCTCATACGCCGATTTATTCGTTTTTCACGATTGCCACGACCAATTTCATTGAGGTTTGTATGGGGTATGGCAACGATTCACACATTTTACTGTCATATCGACTTTAAACTTAATACTGGCCAAAGTTTCAGAGCTTGAAAAAAAGGAGTACAAACATTGCCAAAAAGATGTCCAATGGCGAACCAAAAACGAGCAAAAATAAAATCTATCGTACCAAAACAACTTTACCTATCGCTTGACCAGATTCTGCGCGTTGATGTGCTGCTGCTACTTCAGCAAAGCTGAATGAGCTTTTGTCTAAAAACGGTCTTATTTTTGACTGATCTACCAGCTGGGCTAATTTAAACAAAATCTCTGCGTGATGCTCTCGACCGATATTGTGTAGCATGGGAATCAACATAAAGACTAAATGTAAAGTTAATCCTTTAACATGGAGAAGTGTCAAGTCTTGTTGAGAAAGAGAAACGGTAGAAATTACAGTTCCATTTAAAGCTGCTGCTTGGAATGCTGTTTGCAAGTGATCGTCACCAATAGTATCGAAAACCACATCAAATCCTTGACCGTTTGTATGTTCTGTCACATAATTTTCTACTGACTGTTGACGATAGTTGATAACGTAATCCGCACCGAGTTGATGAGCGATAGCTGCTTTTTCTTCGCTAGAAACAGTAGTATATACTGTTGCGCCCGCCCATTTTGCTAATTGAACACCAATATGACCTACGCCACCAGTTCCTCCATAAATAAGAACTTTCTGCCCAGGCTGAATCCGAGCGCGGTCGATCAGTCCTAACCAAGCAGTAATAGATACGAGTGGTAAGGCTGCCGCTTCTCTCCAAGTTATAGATTGGGGTTTATGGGCAACAAGTTTAGCATCAGCAAGCATATATTCGGCTAATGAGCCTCTTATTCCCTTCACTCCTCCAGCGCAGGCATATACTTTGTCTCCTGGTTTAAAGTTGGTCACACCTTCTCCTACAGCTTCAATTAAACCAGCCACATCTCCGTGTAAAACAGCAGGAAAGTCAGGAGCAATATCTGGGACTATGCCACCACGAATCTTATAGTCTACTGGATTAACACTAGTTGCCATGACGCGGATTAAAACGTGACCGAAAGTCACCTCTGGCTGAGGTAAATCGATTTTTTCAAAGATACTGGGTTCACCAAATTGTTTAATCACAAATGCTTGCATAGTTATTTACTAGATGTAGTTCTTAGAGGGCATCTGAAAAATAATTTTTGTTACTCAAAAGTAAATTTTCATCGTAGATAGCAAGTTGGAAACTCTGATTATTTTGTTGAGTTCTACTCGCTAAAATTTAGTTAGTAAGAATTTTCAAATATCTTCTTAGTGTATAGTTAATTAACTTCTACTATTTGTCCAATAGATTATCTGTATGAAGACTATTCACCATATAAATTTGGCTGGAGTAGATTTGAATTTACTGGTAGTATTTGATGCGCTGATGTCTGAACGGCATGTGACTCGAGCGAGTGAGAAATTAGGATTAAGTCAACCTGCTACAAGTAGTGCTCTCTCGCGACTGCGACATTTATTTGACGATCAATTGTTTGTGCGAACGGCAAAGGGAATGGAACCGACTGCCAAAGGGTTCGTTCTAGCTCCTTCCATTAAGCAAATACTTCAGCAAATTCAACTTACTTTAGAGCGAGAAGATGCTTTTGTTCCAGAAACTTCGGAGAAATTATTTGTCATTGGGATGGCTGACTATGTAGAATTTATCCTTCTGCCTCCACTAATGCAACGATTAGCTTCAGTTGCCCCTAAAGTCAAAATTAGAGTTCGTTCGTTCAACGACCGAAAAGCAGCAATGGCAATTGATACTGGTGAGATTGACATCGCAGTTGGTTTATTTTCCGCTCCTTCTCCTTGGCATAAGCAGCAACATTTATTTCATGAAGAATATGTAGGCGTATGCCGTCAAGAACATCGATATCTGGGTGAGAACATTACTATTAAAAACTATTTAGCTGTCCAGCATTTATTAGTTTCCCCTACAGATGAAGATATGAGCGGTTCGGTGGATCTAATTTTAGCAGTTCAAAAGCTTGAACGTAATGTAGTACTTTCCGTGCCTCATTTTCTAATTGCTCCTTTAGTTATTGCCAAAACAGATCTTGTTGCTACTATGGCTGCTAAGATAGCAACAAGATTTGCTGTCGATTTAGATTTGCGTCTTTTCTCTCTTCCTTTTAAGGCAGAAGGCTTTTCTGTTAACATGCTTTGGCACGCAAAAAATGATAAAGATTGTGCTCATCTTTGGTTACGGCAAATAATCTCCTTAGTTTGTAGCAACATATGAAGAAAAAACTAGCGAAGCTGCTTAAATCAATGCTTTAGATTATGATAACAACATATTTTTGGCTCTGAATCTTATTGTTTTATACGTTTTCTATTTGGAATGACTATAATACAAATCGTGCGGCTCGTTAAAGTCAAGAGCCTCTATTCAGACTTATACAAAGTCGCTCTGGTTTTCTGTAAACGAAAAATTGTCAAAGCTGCCAATGTTACTATTTATTAGTGGTTGATTAAGATCACTTGCAATCATTTCTGTTGTAACTTGGCATTGAGAAACAGCAGAAGTATTGTATCCAATAACACCAAGATCGACACTACCAGTATTACTATTTACTGATGTTCCTTGAATGCGTATTCCAGCAACATCAGTAAGTTGTCCACTACCTTGAAAGTCAGAAACATCGAAAGCCACACCTGCTAAACTGACATCGTCGAATATATTGCCAGAGGTGAAATCAATAGATGCTGTAAGATCTATACTAGTATCGCCCCAGTCGCCAGAGTCATTAATTTGTGGAACAAAGTTACCCTGTTCATCGAAGAAAGTATTATCTTGTCCTGTATTTATCTCAAGCTTAAAATCACCAATTTTGTTTCCTTCTTCATCAAGTGGAAAGACTACAACAGAATCGTCACCGAGAAGATCTGTGATAAAGATATCATTGTCGATTCCAGGTGCACCAGATTGATCGAGAGTATTACCAAAAAAAGCGTCTACACTGATTGCATTATCGAGGCCTGTTGATACATCAAGACCCAGTAAACTATTCCCACCGTCAACTTCATTTCCCTCTAAGCCCCAGTAATTGCGGAGTGAGTCAACTTCAGGCGGTTCATTTTCTCCAGAGCCGAATTCGGTATTATCAGTAAGAATATTTTCTATGGAGGTTGCTCCTGCAATGTTATCTACAGTACCAAACTTAGTTGTGAACGACTCCAATTCTGATGTACTAGCAATGTCCAAGTCAGAATCATTATTCGTATTTAATGCGCCAGGTATAATAAAATCAGTATCGGGAGGCGTTTTGAAAGTCGCTCCTGTAAAACCTGAAATTTCTGGGTTGGAGTTGGAATTAGACATAATTTTTCTCGATGCTATGATGTTGAGTTGGAATTAGACGCAATTTATTTTTTGAAGTGTCACATCTATGTGATGTTTTAACCTTTACTATGAAACGATTACAGCCTTGGCGGGGTTTTATGCATGTTTGCTACTCAACCCCCGTAAGTAAAATTTGTTTGGAGTTAGCGAATGAAAAAGACATTTTAATCAGAAAATTATTGACCGCTATTCGGTAAAAACAGTCAGATTATTTGGTAGACAGTGCTTCAATTCGACGGAAATTCCATAAGCTTTTTCTTCAACTAAATCCTCAATATAACCGTCTTGATTAAGTCGGGCTTCTTTCATCGTTTCAAACGGACCAAAATAGTAAGCACAGAAAGGATTAATTGTTTTGACTTCTACCCACCAAGGATATTTTTGTTTTCTAATTGCAGGAATTTTGATGTTTTGTTGGATATTTCTCACACATAACTTTGAGATATTGACAGAAATATAATTCAATAAGCTCAAGATCATCTCTATGATTAGGTGTCATCTGGCGGGCATATTCATTATGTGCTGAAGCTTATCAATAATTCTTGCAACTTGCTGGACATTGCGAGCCATAACCGCTTCATATAAGCTTAGTCGACATGAATCATCTTCCTCTTGCAGAGAACCCTCGAAGAATAAGCGATCGAGTCTTGCCAGTAGAATAGCGGCTTTTCCTTCAATGGAAGCTTCCGCTTCATCACGAATGCGGAGTGCTTCTATAATAGCCTCTGGTTTTAAAGCACCCATGAGCTTCGTTTCAGGATCGATGTAGTGAAGACTAGTACCCATTCCAACTCCATCTATACCAGCAATTACAGCATCATGCATATTAACAGGCTTTAAACCTGCCGATATATAAGTCTGAAGGCCTTTTTTGTGTGCTTCATGTACTAACATAGTCAATTGTTCGTGCGAAAACTGTTTGATTATAGGTATACTTGGCACATCACTTGAAGCTCCATCCCATGTAACCCTTTCAAATCTGCCTTTTTCTGCTATCTCAATTGCAATTCGTGCTATGTCCATCCTATTACGAAGCATGACAGGAGCTCCGTAACACTCAACAGTTTCGGGTCTGTCATCGACTATAGGTGTATTAATGTTGAATGCTGCTGATAGGTATTGGGTATTACTGTCTCGAATAACATTACCAACTACGCATCGCATAAATTTAATTGCTTCTGTAACCGTCATTCGTTCCATCGCGATTTTACAATCCGCAAAACCATTCATAAACATGGCGGTGCATGCACTAGCAATCATATGAACGGTCTTGAGTAGATCTAGCTCAAAAATACCATTCTCGAAGACAGGTCGACCAATATAACAAGTGCAAGGCGTATGAGAACCTACATGAAGACGGACGTTTGCTGCGTTAGATATTGCAGGCATACGATAAGGTTCAATTTTCTCTTTATCAAATTCTTTGTCACGGTCTATATGCTCAACATGTACAGGTGCTCCTTTCATCAATCGAAAATCCTTACAGGTTACCGAAATATGTCCTACTCCTGGATTAGTGTTGAATAGTAGTGTGTGTATTTTTCTAAATCCTGAGATACCGAGAGACTCGTATGGTGCGCGAACAGTAGCTCCCTTGTGGAGCATCAAATATGCAGCATGAATATTCGCTTGCTCTTTAGGTGTTGGTCTTAATCCTTTTTCTCGCAATCGTTCATTTAGAGAAGTTACAAGTGTAATAAAGTTTATGTTTTCGAGGTGTTCAGTAAGAGCTTCATTTAAATGAGATTTTTGGTGGAGTAAATCAGATTTAACATTGCAAACAATTCGATCTTGCTCTGCAATAATATTAAATTCTTCCGTTTCTTCCCGAGGAGAAACACCTCGCCATTCATCAAAAATTTTCCAAATAGATTGAAATGCATTTAATACTTGATTACTATGACTGTTTTCAGCCAAAATAACTTCTAAAGGTTGCTGAATAGAGACAGCTAATTTATTCAAGTTGGGAAAATTACTCACCATTTTGTTGAGTTGCTGCCGAATAAGATTTACAAGTTCAGAATTTGTAAAACAACTGAAAATTGGAGTTATTTCTCGCTTGATAAATTTATTATTTGACTTGTTTTCTTCAAGCAAGTGTAGAGCTTTCAATTCATCTAAGATTCTAGATAATAATTCACTACGAAATTCTTCAAGGGTAAGAGTTCTCTGAAGAGAATGCCCTTTAAAAGAAGAAATCTGTTCAATCTCGTCTACTTTTCTCGCCATATCATAGGCAGAGTCGGAAAGTATTTCAAATCCAGAATATGGAAACCCAAAAGTATTAACAACTTCATCTGGGAGTGTGGTCAGTGAATCAGCCAAAATTTTACATAGAGGTTCGTCAATCCATTCACCAACAGCAAAGGCGTGATTTACTACTGGACCATACTTTCCGATAGTTTGAAATACTTCGCCATGTTTTTCTGTCGCTTTAGATAAACTAACGTCCCATGTTACTCCTCCAGCCGCTATTCCTGTAGCAACAGCATCTGTAACGTATGAATGATCTCCCATAAACATGAGATTACCAAAATAGTTTTTGGCATCTATACCATGAGATTTAAGAAAGGCAACTGGATATTTATAACCCGAAGATGAAGATGAACTGACAAAAGCAAATGGTTTTCCTCTTAAATCAGCAAGGGATTTATACTGATTATTACGGTTTACAATGAAAAGTCCTGGGTAGTAAGAACGAGAATTTCCACCTTCGATCGTTTGCCCTGTAGCTATATATTTGAGTCCATTGTATAAATCTTTAGTTTTTACGTAACTAGTAGACGTAAAAATGCCAAAGTCTGCCTTACGTTGCTGGACTAATTTTTGTACTTCCTTGAAATCCGAGACAACAATTAACTTAACGACTCGTTTGAGCTTATCCGATAAAAACTCACACAAAGAGTTAAATCCAGTCTCCCAATTTTCACGATTGGGAATAGCTAAAGATAAAGAATTTACAGTTGAACTAATTGCTGCTGCCTTGTTTGTGTCGTTGATAAACATAGAAATCCTTACTTAAACTGCAAATTTGGAATGCAAAAATTTTGAGGGAGATATAGCTTTGCTATAATCAGGAAAATATGGTTGTAAAGGTTATTCCTGAATGCGTTTCAGATAGAAAAATTGGAGCGACTACCCATCAGAATGAATTAACATCAAAGTTTCAATTTCGAGATGATAAGTGATTGGGCGCGCGCCGAGATACGTGTAAAATAGTGCAAGATAGCCTTCTAACCTTTGCTGTACATAGCTTTCAAAATCAGTCGTCTAAAAAGGTTGATATTTGACCTCTCAAACATTGCCTAAAATATATTATTCTCGGCAAAGTTTTCACCTCAAAAGCACCATTTATCAATGGTTTTAGCTTTAAGAAATAAATCTGCTCAACGTTTATTTTCGGCAATGTTTTTGGAAATAGACAAATTTAACAAATTATTTTTTGCCAATATTGAAGCCTGAAAAGCCCATTATTCCGTTGTTGGCGATCGCTAAAATCCCAAAAACTCCTAATTTCTGAAACCTTGGTTGTGTATAGCTTTAACACCTATCTTGCACTATTTCGGCCATATCTCGGCTCTCCCCCTGATTAGCTTGAGCTAATTATTTGGAGAGTATTACTTAGTCAAATCAGAAAGAGCCTTACGATTCCTATCATCAGGAATTTTGAGCGTGCGTAAGTTTCTGTAAATTTGCCAGCTTAGTTAACTGTTGGCACGTAACCGCCATCTACACGTAAGTTTGAGCCATTAATAAATCCTGCCAACGGGCTAGCAACAAAGGTAACTAAGTTAGCAACATCCTCGACTTTGCCTAACCGACCAGCAGGATTCTGCATCGGCCCTTCTAAAAAACCCTGCTTAATGTCATTCAAATCAGTTGTTTCCATTCCAGACATTTTAGCAATTCCCAAAGCTAGCTTATCAAAGTTATTTGTGATAATCGGTCCAGGACTAACTGTATTAACGGTAATTCCAGTATTCGCAAGTTCTTTGGCTAGGCTTACTCCTAAAGTGACGGTAGCACCCTTTGTTGATGAGTAATCTGCAACTATTTGACCTGGATACTGTCCAAATGCACTTCCAAGCATGATTATTCTTCCCCAACCCTGTTCCTTCATTTGTGGCATGCAAAACTGAACCATACGCACAATAGATATAACATTTGTGTTGTAAATATCTGCCCACTGATCGGGTGTTGTATCGCTCCAACTACGAGCTGAGTAGGTACCAGCGTTATTGACTAAAATATCAATACCTCCAAGTAGAGTTATAGCAGCTTCTACAATTTTCTCCACCGATTCGTCGGTATTGAGATCGCCTGTGACAACGAAAGCTTTACCGCCATTTTCCATGATGTCATCAGCTACTCGTTTGGCATCTTGCTCATTACGACCATGGACAATGACAACGGCTCCCTCTTGCGCCAATGCTTTTGCGATACCTTCTCCAATACCTCGGCTGCTTCCAGTTACCAATACTCTCTTTCCTTCAAGTAACAAATCCATATCGATTTTTCTGGTTTAATTTCGCATTTGTTTCTTCATCAATATACGCTCATAGAGCTAATTAAGTCAGTAAGAAAAAGTGGGTATTTTAAAATACTATTTTCTGGGAAGAATTCAAGAAAATAGTATCTAAAAACTTTGCTTTGTATAGTTTTTAGCCAAGTAAAATCTTGGTTATTCATCTCAGGGTAAGCTCATCTAATTGAGATGCTATTATCCTGTTATTAATATGGTTTTTTCTTAATATCATTTTCAGATTTTTCTTGGTGACTCTCATTTGAAATTTTACAGAAAAAAACTTCCACAAATTAGCACCAACTTCTTTAATGTAATCGGAGTTATAACCATAGTTAGATGCTATTTCCGAATAAGTATATCCAAAGAAAGATTGGATTAATACTATTTCTTGAACATCGTTTAAATTGAAATGATCGAGAACTTGTTTTAATTCAATAGTCAATCGCTCATTATTCATCAGCCTTATCCTCTTAATTATCTTTTTAAAAAGCTAATACTTTTTTTTTAAAAAAAAAGTATATGGTTAGACCAAAGGAATGACAAAATACTGCTATAAAAAGTTTAAGTAAAGATGATTATTGAAAGAGTCATGTAGAGCTGAATAACTAACACTTTTAATCCAATAAATAAAAGCAAAAAAAATCAGTTACTTCAAAAATTTAAATATTATTCATCAATAAATTTCTATTTTATTATTGTTTAGCGAATAAATTTAGATTTACCCTGTTAGTTAATAGATGGAAAATGAGGTAAGATTTCTTCGGCGAGTTCTTGTATAACTTCATCAACTGGACGTTGTGCGTTTAGAAATCCAAAAGTAAAATGGTTAACGCCAGAGGCTTTCATTTCATAGAGATAATTTAATAACCAATTGCGGCCAACAGTGTAGCCCAAGTGAATTGGCTGAGGCGATGCTTTTGGATTAAATGCCAGATCTAACACCATTCCTTGGAGATAGGGTTTAAATTCAGAATTAACTACCTGCCATTGATTTAGAATCGATTTAGTTTGTTGTATACCCTTTGGATAGTACATCCATCCATCTGCATGAGTGCCAATCCATTCTAAGCTTTGCTGACTGTGTCCTACAACAATAATTGGGATGTTTTGTTGTAATGGTTTTGGTAATGTATCGATACCATACAAGTTATAGTCTTTACTCCATGCTTTGCGCATTGATTTAACTGCCGACTGAAATACTTGACCGCGACTATTGTAGTTTGTACCAAAGATGGGAAATTCAACTGAACGATCACCCGTGGCTACTCCCAAAATTAAACGTCCCTCTGAAAGTCGATCTATTGATGCTGCTGCTTTTGCTGTATGTAAAGGATGTCGCAAGGGCAGAACAATTGCAGCCGTTCCGATCGTAATGCGCTGAGTGCGAGCGGCAATCGCTCCCAGATAGATCCAGGGGTCTAATACTTGCCCTGCGTCACCAAAATTAGAATCATATAGAGGTATATCTCGTATCCAGATTGCTCCAAATCCCAACTGCTCTGCTTGTTCAATTAGATCGTAATGGGGATTTAGTGAAGGAATACCACGATGACTTTCCAAAGGTGCAAAAAGTCCAAGAGTCATCTGATTAGGTGCAAAGAGTCGTTGATAGCCAGCATGTTGCACCCATGAAGGTGTTTTTAACATATTTATGCACAATAGATTACAAAAGCACTGGGTTCTAATTCTCTCTGATTCATATTGGGTCTTTTGTTAAGTTCGCGACTCAGTATCAGTCGCTATTAACACGCCGCATTTAGTTCCCTTGATTATCAAAATAAACTATCTAATATAGTAGATACAACTGATTATCTATATATGTGTCATTCGTCAAATAAATAATCGATTGCTAATTAGGAGCGTTAGACTAAGCCAGGTAAGAGCAACATTGACGACTAGGATATAATATTCGGGCTTTTTTCTTCCTTTTTGGCGGAAATAGAAGGTTGCTGCAACCAAGTGCAGAGTGAAATAATGTCACACTTGTCAACTCCATTTCAGCCCTTTTTTTATCAAAATTGCTTATGTAAACATTGCCTAGTTTGAGTCCTTTTAGGCAATGTTTTAAAAATTCAAGACGGAGTTACAATGCTTTGCTATAGGTATTTTGATATACCCCAACCTCCATTTTAGGCAAAGTTTTTTCAATATATGCGGTGTGCAAAAACATTTGTGTAACTTATGTTTTTGCGATCGCTAAAATCAACAAATCCAATTGCTGTATTGATTGTATAGCAAGGGTTTTAGCGACAGGCTGCACTATATCGCACAAACCTTCTATTTAGGTCTAGTAAGCGTATATCTTGGGCTGAAATTTCTGACAAAAATGCCCAACCTACTGTCGCCAATCCGGGGTCGATTCCCAACCAGGTTTGATTCATGCGATCGCCACATATTGCTATATATTATTTATCTTTTAATATTGGGGAACATTGGTAAACTATTAATCCAAACAGCAGAACATTTGTTTCATGACCTCATCAATTGCGACAACACAGCTATCGACACTGACTGGAGTAATTGAGAGAATCACTTTTCACTCGGAAGAGTCGGGCTATACCGTAGCAAGACTGAATACGGGTAATGTCAACCAACTAATAACCATCGTCGGCAGCTTTGCCAACATTCAGGCAGGACAGACGCTACAAATACAGGGAACTTGGAAGGAACACCCTCAATATGGTTCGCAGTTTCAGGTAGTCAAGTATAAAGAAACCAAACCAGCTACGCTAACTGGGATTGAAAAGTATTTGGGTAGCGGTTTGATTAAGGGAGTCGGACCCGTAACAGCTAAGAGAATTGTCAAACACTTTGGTTTAGAAACTTTAGACATCATCGAGAATCAGATTTACCGCCTATCGGAAGTTCCAGGGATTGCCAAGAAACGCATCGCCATGATTCAAAGTACCTGGGCAGAACAAAAATCGATTAAAGAGGTGATGATTTTTCTTTCCAGTCATGGGGTGTCTACTACTTATGCTGTCAAGATTTATAAACAGTATGGCGAGTCTGCGATCGCGACTGTAACTACTAATCCCTATCAGCTAGCAATTGATATCTTCGGCATTGGTTTTCTTACCGCCGATCGCATTGCCGTAAAAGTAGGAGTATCGCCCTGGTCGAAGTTTCGCTATCGGGCTGGTGTTCTCCACGTTCTGAGTAAAGCCAGTGAAGACGGACATTGTTATCTACCAGAAAGTCAGATTATTCCCTTCACTAAAGAGTTACTGACCACAGACGAACATCAGGCAGAGGAACAAGCGATCGCACTTATCCTCTCAGAGATGGTCGCAGAAGAACAGCTAATTAGAGAAATAGACGAAGAAACTCTTTACTACAAACCCAGTTTCTACCACTCCGAACAGCATCTAGCCAAACTGTTGAGACAGAAACTAGAAACTAAACCTGATGTAGATAGCGACAGAGTTAGAAGCTGGATCGATCGCTTTACCAAATCTCGTAACATTATCTTATCGTCCCAACAATACCAAGCTGTAGCAAAGGCAGCCAGAGAAAAGGTGCTGATTCTGACTGGAGGACCTGGCACTGGTAAAACCTTTTCAGTCAATACCATTGTCAAGCTCTGGAAAGCAATGGGTAAGAAGATTGCAGCAGGTGCGCCCACTGGTAGGGCAGCTAAAAGGTTAAGTGAGATGACGGGAATTGAAGCTAAAACCCTACACCGCCTGTTAGAATTCGACCCCAGTATCATGGGTTTCAAACGCGATGCCGATAATCCTTTAGACTGCGATGCGATCGTAGTCGATGAATGCAGTATGGTCGATCTGTTTATGGCTCATTCGCTGCTTAAAGCCATACCTAAAGATGCTTTGCTACTTATGGTTGGAGATATCGACCAGTTACCATCAGTTGGTCCCGGTAATGTCCTCAGAGATTTAATCGCCTCCCAACAAATCCCCGTCGTCCGTCTAACTCAGGTATTTAGACAGGCTGCTGAGAGTGCGATCGTTCGTACCGCCCACCAAATTAACAACGGTCGCATACCCAGATTAGAACCAGTCTCGATGAAAGCTACTGCTGACTGTCTCTGGCACTCTGGAGGCACAGAACCAGAACATGGGGTACAGACTATCTGCGACTTAATCGAGCACTACATTCCCAAGGCTGGTTTTAATGCTGCTACTGACGTTCAAGTGTTATGTCCCATGACTAGAGGTTTGGTGGGGACTCGTAACTTAAACAAGGTGCT
Source organism: Myxosarcina sp. GI1(2024) (assembly GCF_053543375.1). Lineage (NCBI taxonomy): Bacteria > Bacillati > Cyanobacteriota > Cyanophyceae > Pleurocapsales > Pleurocapsaceae > Myxosarcina > Myxosarcina sp. GI1(2024). The sequence continues at coordinate 13,079 of NZ_JBKGTY010000014.1, forward strand.
ACAACAGTTAATCAATCCTCCCGCCGAAGGTAAAGATGAATTAGTCAGGGGCGATAGTATTTTAAGAGTCGGCGATCGCGTGATGCAGTTAAAGAATGACTACAACAAAGAAGTATTCAATGGCGATTTGGGAATAGTCAGGGCAATTGATAAAACCGAGAAAGAAGTCACGATTGATTTTGATGGCAGGGATGTAGACTATGATTATGCCGACCTGAATGAAATTACTTTAGCTTGGGCGACAAGTATTCATAAGAGCCAGGGAAGTGAATATCCCGTAGTTATTCTCCCTCTTTATACCCAACACTACGTTATGCTGTCTCGTAATTTGTTTTACACTGGATTGACTAGAGCCAAGAAGCTGGCGTTAATTGTCGGTTCGGAGAAGGCGGTGGTGATCGCTGTGAAACAAGTCAAGCAGCAACTCAGGTATACGAGATTAAAAGAAAGATTAAAGAATAATAATTAGGAGCAATCTCGTCATACTAGATTATTGCTGCCGTACTATTACCAGATTACTAAATTAATCCAGGTCCTTTGTGTCGCCAGTCGTGTTCCATAGTTAATTTACCTTCTTCATCTTCTGATAACTCTTGACGTTCATGACGACGTTGAGCCTTAAGTTCGAGCTCTTTTTGTCTCAAATCTCCAGGTTCAGAAATGTAGGCTTCTGTTTCAACTGCATAGTTATTAATCAGCCCTTCTTGGTCGATAGTGTAACCATCTCGGTTGTGAATGTGTTCTTTATCAGCAGAAGCGTCATGGTCAACGTGACCGAAATGCTTACCTTCTCTCTTAGCCCTGGCTACTGATTCGGATGGGACAATATGCGGATCGTAGTGAGGAATATTGGGATTAGAATTACTTTGAGTTTTCATCGCTCCCTCCTTGCTTACAAGCAATAAAATGAGGTGACTTAACCTTATTTTAACTCTCATTTCCTCTCAAAGAATTAAAAAAGCTAGCGTTGATTGTGGGCTCCGAGAAAGCTATTGCCATAGCTGTGAAGCAAGTCAAACAGCAGCAGAGATCTACGAGGTTGGAGAAAAAATTATTAGATGATTTGGTTTAGAGAAACAAGCGTAAAATTTTAGTTAAGCTGAGTTTGACAGAGACTCAAAACCTTATTCTTTCGTAAGCTGAAACCTTATATTTACCTTGTAATTGTAAATTGCCAAATTCTTTACGTCTAATCTGCGCTCTATCCCCATGAATGACTCATTACCTTGGTCTTGTTTAACCAATTTGTTTGATACTCCTCTGACTAAAGAAATCGAGAATCTGATAATTGCTGAACCCGATCTAAATGAAGAGTTGAGTTGGCCAGAAGCTGAAGAAACCGAACCTATTCTTACTAACGGCAAGAATACTAGTTTTTCTGCTGAAGATTTATCCAGCACTCAGACAATGGTAACTTCTCCACTAAATGAGCGAAGAAATTTTCAGGAAAACCAGGAGATGCTACCGCCAGTCCAAACAGTTGACTTTGTCGATCTCGAGCGTTACGACGGCTTATGGTACGAGGTAGCCAAAACTAGAAATCTGTTTGCATTCGGCTGTAACTGTACGACAGCAACTTACGAATTGTTATCGGATACCAGTATTAGTGTCTTTAATGCCTGTAACAGATTTTTAGCTCGAGGACCACGAACGACCATAGAAGGAGTAGCTGAAGTAGTTGAGCCTGAAACCAATGCCAAGCTAGAAGTTAATTTCGAGGGGGTACCATTCCCTGGAGATTATTGGATTATCGATCTCGTCGAGGAAAACCCCCAAAGCGATTACAGTTATGCTGTAGTAAGCGATCCCAATCGGAGTAATGTTTTTATTCTCTCTAGAACACCCAACGCTGACCCAGACATCTTAGCAGAACTTTATGCTGGGTTGGAAGCTCAATTTTATGATACAGATGAGATTGTTAGAAGTCCACAGCCTCTTGGGTGCGAATGTCCCTGATTAGAAAGTAATGGTCATCTTTTGATTTAAAGCGGCGATCCGCCCTACCTCTCAACCCCCAAGACCCCTAGTATTTCTCTCACAGATACTTTCTCCGCTTCCATCTTTTCCACCCTTGCCACCAACCGCTTAGGGATATAACGTGACTTTTTAGTCAGGCGATCGCCCTCCTGCCACTCCTCATAGTGATACCAGTATTGTTTGTACTCCTTGCCACTGCGTTTAATCGGTTTACAGTGAATTGAACCACTTCCCTCACCCCTTTTGCGTTGACTTTTACTAGGGGATTCGATTTTGCTAGGGCTTATAGGGTAAGTTTCCCTCACTTCTTCATTGGCAATAATTTCTTCATTAGAAAAAGTGTCGGAATTATTGCTAGGGTTTATATCCTTCTCCCCTAGTAAATCCGCAGTTTCCTTCTCTAGCTGACAACTTTTACTCTTGGTTTCAGCCTTGCTAGGGTTTATGGTGTAGGTGTCTATAACCTCATCATTAATCTCGTCTTGCTTGTCAGAAGTATCAGAATTATTGCTAGGGCTTATCTGTTTCTCCCCTAGTAAACTCAGAATATGAGCAACAGAACTCTTTTGGGTTTCTGCGGATTGAATAATACCTAGCAATTTTTTGGGTATGTACTTGGTTCGTTTTTTGCCACCCTGCTTGAAGTGATAGTAAGCCTGTTGATACTCCTTACCATTTCTGATAACGGTACGGTAATAAATAGAGCCACTTCCTTCTCCTTTCTGTCGCTGCGTCTGAATTTGACTCTTTGTACTAGGGGAGAAATTTTTGCTAGGGCTTTTCTCGATCTGTCCGACACTTTTACTAAAGTCAGGATAGACAAACAGCTTAGAGACATAAATCTCTTCACCATCTACATCTACAACAAAGCGATCGCCCTTATCTTGTTTGATTACCCCTTTAACTTCGATTTGCTTTGGTTGCTTAACTAGACAGGGAATGGAAATCTTTTGACTAACTGATGAACTACTTTCTGTAGATAGGGGGGAATTATCTTCACCCCCCAGTAATTTCTGAGAGGAAGAGGACTCGACGGAGAGCGATCGCTGCTTGTCCTGGTGTAACGGTTCTTCCTGCCAGGTATCTTGCTCTGATTCTGCCTGGGGTGTTGCTTGGCTCAGTGTATTCGTCTGGTTGGAGTTTGGTTGACTTAGATCCTCGAACCAACTCGACGGAAAGCCCATTGTTAAGGCGATCGCCTGTGTTCCTAACTGTGAACCATTGGGAATTAACCCGTTGTCTTTGAACCATTTCTCGCATTTGGTTTGACCAGCGGGTCTGCTGGTAGAGGATACGTTGCTCGTCAGGGTAGGAAACGATAAACAGTCTGAGTCTCTGATGACCCGCTCCAAGCTCTGCTGCCGAGACATACTCAATTTCCGTTGAATATCCTGCCAAGCTGAGTCCGCCAAGAATAGCTCGAAGTCCTCGTCTGATAACTCCTTCAGGCTGTTCGATAATACAGAAGCGGGGTTGAGCTTCAATAAGGCATCTAAGTCCTTCTCGCCAAAGAGATGAAGCTGGATGAGACAGTCCCGTTCTACTTCCTGCGTTACTCGTTCCCGTGCAGGGGAATCCCATTGTGATGAGGTCAAACTTTCCTGGTTCTGGCTGGTAGTCTCTGATATCGGAGTGGATTGGAATGTTTGGGAAGTGCGCTCGCAAGACTGTTTGAGCGTTGGGGTCGATTTCCACAAACTGAGTTGTTCGTATTCCTCCGAGTTGCTTGGCTGCGAGAGTAAATCCTCCGATTCCTGAAAAGAGATCCAAGTGTCTGAGCATTCATTTTCCTTAATTTCTTTAGACTGTTTCTCGTTAGGAGTATTCATGTTCTACTCCTTGAGTTTTGGTGGTGGTTCGACGGCTACAATCTGCCCTAACTCGTTAGTTATCAGTTCGTAGTCACTCTGCATTAATTGAGGAGTAAGCTGCTTTCTCAATATGGGGTCAGAAAGATACTCGTTAATCTCAGCCAGAGACATTCGATTGATATGAGTCTTGTAGTTCATTTTCTGCCGTTGTCTGGCTTCAGACTCGGCTTTAGCCTCGGCTTCCGCTTCATCTTTAGGCACCTTGGGCATCTGTTTAGCAAATCCTTTGAGATAGCGAGCGCCCAACTTCTCAGTCAACAACTCTCTCAAACTTGGTTGCGGTTTGTCTTCCTGCCAGGGATGGGCGCGCGCCGAGATACGTGTAAAATCGTGCCACATCTCCTTCTGACCCTTGCCAGTCAAAG
>NZ_JBKGTY010000014.1:26338-47337 GCF_053543375.1 Myxosarcina sp. GI1(2024)
TCAGCAAAGGTATTCTATCTTATTTTGTCTGTTTAAATTGTTTAAGTACCGTTAGGGGAAGAATTTGACAAAGTTGGCGCTGCGGTTCGTGCGGGTAACTCAGTCCTAGTATTAGGGGAAGCGGGAACGGGTAAGGGTGAGTTTGCCCTAGCTTTGCATGAGGAGATGTCGGGAGAGTTTAATAGTGCAATCGCTACCTATAAAGGCTCACTCAAAAAGTTCTTTATCGCAATCGCCATGCAGTTAGATTGTCCCACTGAAGACGAGCGAGATAAACCGATGACCGTCGATGCTCTCAAAGAGGAAATACTAGCTAACAGTGGTGAAGATACCCTGCTCATTTTCCCCGAAGCTAAGAGGTTGACTACCAGTATTCGCTATTGGCTAGAAGACATGATTAGTGCTGGTGTGAGAGTAGTATGTTTTGCCGTCGCCAATCCTGGTAAAGACATCTTTCTCGATATGTTGGAGATTGAGTTAGAATTGCCGAGCGATCGCCATATTAGAGAAGTGATGGCAGCAGAAGCCCAAAAACAAGGACTACAGATTAGTAAATCTCGACTGGCAGAGTTACAGCCGTTAGCAGGACGTAACCCGATGTTGGCGAGGAAGATTATCAAGAATGAAGCTTTAGGACTGAAGCAGGATAAACCAGAACATACTCAGTATGTGGTGATTATGCCCATAATTATTGCTGCACTGATGGCTTTTGGTATCGTGCGCTTTGTGGGTATGGGAACTGGTAATAAGAGACTTTATATTACTGGTGGTGTTTGTTTAGTAACGGGAATGGCGTTGAAGCAGTTAGGTAGTGTCAAAGGTGCGAGGAAGAGGTTGGGGCAGTAAGTCAAACTATTATTTTTTAGGCTATTTTTCTGCTACTAACAAGTTAATGTCCCATTTATTGTTTTCAGAATTCCAAACTACTTCATATCTTGCCTGACAACTCAAATCATAACTTGATTGAATTGTTTCATTTTCAGAAGTTGTTTCTATTTTAATGAATTTATAGTGATCGCAATAAATTTCAGTTATTCGTCCAGAATTAATGCTGTATTCACTCCAATCATCTCCATCACTACTAATCTCTATACTGATAGTTTCAGGATAACCATCATGCTTTCTTAGATATTGAACCGTAGATAATCCTAGCTTTATAAGACCAAAACCAAGAGGATCTGATTTAACTGGTGGATTTGGAGATGCTTGAACCGAAAAAAAACTCTGTTTAATACATAAAAAAATAAAAATAATCAAATATATAAAAGTTGATTTAGTGTTGTAATTAATTATTTTCATGGTTTTAAAAAGCTGATATTTAACTTGCAGATGACTCTCTGCCTAAAAGATATCCTACAATTGCTCCATATAATCCAAAAGCAGGGGCAACTTGTTCAGTGGTTAAGCCTGCGGTAATTATGAATAGTCCAGCAATTACGATTAGTGTTGTAACAATTATTAATAATATGCTTTGTGGAGTATCTTGTCTTTTTATTAATAGAAAAAATTCAAGTAATATAATCACAAGCCCAAAAACCAATACTGCAATGGATAAAAAATATTCTCTATCAGTTAAGATTATTGGCTTTCCTGGAGAGGAAATAGGAGGGTTTTGACCAAGACTTATAAAGTTCCTGGATATCAATAATTGAAATACTATAACCCAAAAAAAAAGTATTTTTTATTTTTCATATTTGCTTAAAAAGACAGATTTTCTATATTAGCTTTGAAGTCATAACATATTAATCTTCTCAAGTTTTTTAGTACTTTACGTTCGGCAGTAAAATAAACATTAAAATGTGTAAATTTAGTAAAGTGAACTAAATAACTGACGATCGCGCCTACCAAAACTCAAACTGGTAAAGTAACTCCACTCTCTACCACTTATGATGAGCGTAACACATTGTGCTATTGCAGCAGCAGGAACTTCATTAATCTTAGGAACAGCCGAACCTCTACCGTTGGGACTAGCTATCATTGGTTCGCAGCTTCCCGACCTAGACACCACTACATCAACCATCGGTAAAATCTTCTTTCCGATTAGCAGTTGGATCGAAGACAGGTTTCCCCATAGAAGTATTACTCATTCACTGTTAGCTACAGCAGCGATCGCCCTTCTTAGTTTACTGGGGGGTTACTTTTTGCGCTTAAAAACCTTTGCTTTAATTGCCCTACCGTTGGGTCATCTCCTGGCGTGTTTCTCAGATACTTTTACCAAACAGGGAGTGCAGTTATTTTACCCCGAACCAGCCTGGGCAATTAGTGTCAGCAATCCCCGACGGAGACTTAAGACTGGTGGTGCTGGCGAACTGTGGGTATTGGGTATTGCGATCGCCCTCCTCTGTTTGGGAATTACGATCGCCAATGGTGGCGGAATAACTCAGAAAGTCAGTCAGAATCTAGGATTGAGAGACGGCATCATCAAAGTCTATAACGAGAATGCCAGCACCAATAAGGTTTATGCGAATATCCAAGGTTTCTGGGCAAGCGATCGCACTTCAGCAGATGGTAAGTATTTAATTCTTGGCAATGAGGGTAATGAGTTTATCGTTACCGATGGTGAGGGAGTTTACAAGACTGGAGAGCAGATAATTACTAGCAAAGTGACAACTACCGTCGGGGAAACTGCCACGACTAAGATTCTAAATCTTACTTTTAATGATGAGGATGCCGTAGAACCACTAGAACAACTACAACAGGCTTATCCCGATGCTGACATCTACTTAAATGGAGAACTAACGGTAGATTTCCCTGAAGATGTGAAGATAGCGATCGAGTCTAATCAAATGGCTACGGCTGTTTTAAGTGGGAATAGGATTAGGTTTGATTATTGTAAGTTGGATAGGGCGATTTTATTTCTTAATGAACAATACGCCGTCGGTACGATAGATGTAAAGATAGTGCAACCAACAGTTAACTAGATAGTAAAGTAGATCGGGAGTAAAAAAATGGTGGCAGCTCTTGAGATAGTAAAACAAGTTTATGAGCGTTTTGCCCAAGGGGATCTTGATGGGTTTCTCAAACTTTGCTCAGAAGATATTGAGTGGGTTGTCAATGGTCCTTCGACACTAGAGAAGTGCAAAGCTTTTCGAGGCATTAGCGGTGTACATCAATTTCTGGACATACTCGGAAACAGTTGGGAGTTTGATTCTTTTGAACCCCGAAAATTTTTCGAGGATGAGATGACAGTAATTGTAATTGGCGAAGAAACAGGGATAGATAAGGCTTCGGGTGAACCATTTCAAAACCGATGGACTCATGTGTTTGAAGTGCAAAATGAACGCATTGTAAGCTTTCGAGAATTTCTTTGTCACTGGACGGGAGATGAACAACCACCCCAGATGCACTGGTGAAAATTATTCTTCCAAAACGCGATCGCGCCGTTGAGAGAACAGTATGCGATTGGGACGGTTGAGGTCAAGGTAGTTCAACTTTGATTATTTGCCTATTTAAAAGCTTAAAAGCTTTGGATTTTGTTAAAAGTGTTAAGCAACGTAGTGTAGATTATCAACATTACAAAGACAACTAAATATATTAAATCTATGTGCGATCGCCCGTCCCCGAACCCAAATTACACCCAAAACCCACCCAATAGGCTATGACAAAAGCAGATGACCAACTATGGTGAACTGTGATGAAGAGAACTTATAAACTATTGGGCTACTTACTTTTAGGCATTGGGGCTTATGCTTTTCTCAATGCCAATAATACCAACTTACAGGCAAACTCAACAGTCACAGAACAACAAACTACCTATAAACGCAATCGTCACACCATCACCCTAGTATTAAACCAACTGTCAGACTTGAAGGTAGAGGAAGGGCAAAGAATTAATGTAGGGGATATTATCAGCGATCGCACTACCGAACGCACCAAACTACAAGCCAAGAAGCAGAGATTAGCAGCTTCTCTCGCTCGTGCCAGATTACCCCTCAAAGAACTAAAACCCGTCCCAGTACCTAAGTTTCAGTCAGAACTGGCAGCACTCAAACAGGCTCAGTTTAATTTAGATGCGATCGCACGTCAGATAAATAACTTCGATAAAAAGTTCTACCACAAAGACCCCTGGCACGTTCAGGTATTCGAGTCTGAGAAAGTACAACAGCTAGCAGAACTCAAACGCCAGGAACTAGCAGCATCAATTAATGTGGAACGGGCGATCGCAGCACTGGATGAAGCTAAACTTAACTACCAAAAACAGCAGTACGAACACTCTCTTAAAGTATCTGACTATCAAACCTCATTACAGAAGCAGCAGGAGCAAATAAACTCGCTACAGACTCAACTAGATAAGGTGGATGAGGAACTGGAGCAGTTAACCTCTGTTTATTCTCCTTATCGGGGGAAAGTTAGGAGGGTGAAGATACTCGGACAGAACGAGAGAAGTATTACTGCTGAAGTGACGCTGGATATTCGGGATGGGAAGTAGGGCGATCGGGTTTGACAAGACAATGCAATTGCATTACTATAAATAGTACTCCATAAAAAAATAAATATTCCTCTAAAGAAAATTAATCAATAAATTCAGAGGTAGCCATGAATACAACACTAACACCCCCTTGCTCTGAATCTACTCTTACCCAACGTTATCAGACCACAATTCCTGCTCCCGTTCGTAAAGCACTTAATTTAAACAGAAGTGATAAAATTCTCTACACCATTGAATCTGATAATAGAGTAGTAATTTCTCGCGTCGTCGAAGAGACAGAAAGCGATCCTGTTTTGGGCAGCTTTTTGAACTTTTTAGCAAAAGACATGAAAGATAACCCCGAACACATTCAAGCAGTTAGCTCTGACATGGTTAATCACGCTAAATCTCTAGTAGGAGGCGTTGATATCGATCTTGATGCACCACTTTTAGATGAGGATGAATAAGCTTGCCTACAGGTCAGCCAATAGTGATAAATGGGTGGAAAATATACGCCCATTCTCTTTTTGTAGAACAGTTTGAAGCACTTTTGACAAAAGTTGAAGGCTTGCGTAAGAAGTACCCCAGTAAGTATAAAAGCAAAAAGCCGACAAAACTTTTAGCTGCCATAGTCAAGCTAGCATTTGATGAAATTCCTCAAGACCCTACTGTGAATAAATATCGTCAAGGTAAGACATTAGGAAACAATTATAAACATTGGTTTAGAGCAAAGTTCTTTCAACAATATCGATTGTTTTTTCGATATCATCTAAAGGAAAAAATCATTGTCTACGCTTGGGTAAATGACGAAAATTCTAAGAGAGCCTATGGTAGCAACACTGACGCTTATTTAGTTTTCAAGAAAATGCTGGACAACGACAATCCACCAGATAATTGGGATGATTTACTCAAACAGGCAGAAAGCGAAACCGAACGTTTAGAAAAAGCTGCTACAAAACAAATTTAGAATAAGTATTGAAGCGATCGCCCTCTCCTCAATCTAAATCGATAAACTTACTGGTACACTCACTCGGCTGAACGTGCAGATAACGAGAAGTAACTGCCAAGGAACTATGCCCTAAAGACTTCATCAACAAATCGATTCCCGCACCATTATTCAAACTATGACAGGCATGGGCATGACGCAGCCAGTGAGCCGAAGTATGGGGATTAATCCCTGCTTTCTCGACCGCTTTCTTAATTAACCGATGAATGGCATGACGGTCTAAGCGATTGCCAAAGCGAGATAAAAACACCGCTTCGGTTTTATCACTTCTAGGAAGCTGCTTTAATTCCGACCACAACTGATGAGTTATTAGTAATGTCCTGGTTTTATGACCCTTACCAAAGATAGTTACTGTTACGCTTTCGTCTGTTGGTTGAAAATCAGACCAGTTCAAACCCACTAACTCAGAGATTCTCAAACCCAGGATGTATAAGAGGATGAGTATAAGGCGATTACGCTCTGCGTACCTGCAAGGCAGATCGCGTTCTGTAGAAGCTGCGTTAATTAACTCTTTAACCTCTTCCCCTTGCAGTATCCTTTCGTTGAGAGCATCTTTAGCTTTAATGGTCTTAATCATCGATGCTGGATTAGTCGCTAGATAACCCGTCTTTACCCCAAAGCTAAACAGAGACTTAATTGCTCCTAGTTTGTTGTTAATGGTATTTTGGCTCTTGCCACGAAGCTGAAACGATTCTAGCCACAATAAAATATCTTCTAGCTTCACATCATGTAGCTCCTTACCCGTAAAGGCGAGAAACTGCCTACTAATGGTGATATAAGTCTTTTGGGTGGTCGTAGACTTTTGGGAAATCCACAATCTAATTAACTCCGTATCTTGTTTCGCGTCAGTCAGTGTCGGATAGGTATAAAGGGTCATATCACAACAGAATATCGGTTTTGTTTTGTTTTGTTGTGTTGAGTTCATTTAAAAAAAACGAACCCAACCTGAATTAAATCGGTCTGTAATCCTTAACTGATGGGAATTGCTCTAATTATCAAAGTTAAAATGCTCGTGGTAACAGCAACCACGATAGGAATGATTAAAGATTTTGCACCCTTTAAGTCGGAAACATCTTTTTGTATCGTTTCTTCGTTGCTAGCTACTTTATCGACTGTTTTTTCTACCTGAGCCATTCTGGTACTGAGGTTTTCCAGCTTGACGTTGATGTTGGGAATGTCTTGCTGTCTTAGCTCGGATACATCACTTTGAAGATTATCTAGCTTGCTATCTAATTTGTTGAGGATTTCTTTAAGATCTGTTTCTATCTGGATGTTGCTCATTGTTATACTTAATTTAGGTTTTAACCATTGGGGAAGCTTTACTGATTTGGCGAGTAAACCCGCGTCGGCGCAAGACGCTCTGGGTAGCACGAGTTGGTTGTTGGGAAGCTTCCCCTTTTAATTTTATTGTCTCACTTCTTTGTTATCGCTTTCTTAGTTGCTTGGGTTTCATCTAATGATACTATCGAGCTTATCCGATGTATCCGATACCATCCGATAAAGATTGGCAGGTGAGAGGCGATCGCTGGATTAGAAAGAGCGAGGAATGATTATCAGCGCGATCGGGGAACAGTAATACTATCTTCTCTAACTCCCAATCTAGTAATGAAACTCAAACCCTTTCTCAACGCCATAGCTCTATTTATTGGCTTGGGACTTGCCGCTTACTCTCAGTTAGATAAAAACAGTCAGCAATCTCTAACCTCAGTCGAACCTACAGCCGTAGAAAATGGGCAAAAGTACGAGGAATGGCAACTCAAGCCAGGATCTATCTATGATGGCGATACCTTGAGAGTGGTTCGGGGACAGGAAGAACTGAAAATACGCTTCTGTGGCATCGATGCACCTGAGAAGAAACAGAAGCTCGGAATCGAGTCTAGAGATTACCTGCGATCGCTCGTCGAACAAGCTAACGGCAAACTGCTACTCCTACCCGTAGAGAAGGACAGGTATGGAAGAACTGTAGCTGAAGTTTACACTCAGGATAGACGGAGTTCGGCAATCAATCTCAACCTCCAGATGGTCAGAGATGGCTATGCTTGGCACTACGAAAGATATTCCGATAGCTGTCCCAGTCGAGAACAATTTGTTCTTGCCGAACGGTTAGCGAGAGAAGAAAGAGTGGGAGTTTGGAACGGTAATCCTCAAGCACCCTGGGACTACCGAAAAGCTAATAAATAGCAATTTTCCCAAGATAAACTGACTCCATTAACTTAATCTAACTAAATCAAATTCTTTGGTTACTAACTAACAAATCAACTATTTATTATTGCTAATGTCGTTCCATTCTGTTCGTAAAAGAAATACTGGTTTTACTCTCATTGAGATGATTGTCACCGCGATCGTAGTTGGTGTTATCGCGGCAATAGCCTCTCCAAACTTACTGGGATTACTCAATCGCAACCGAGTTAATTCTGCTTTGGGTGAAGTAGAAGGAGCGATTAAAGAAGCCCAAAGACAGGCAATTCGTAATGGTAATACTTGTACTGTTAATATCGATGATTCGTCAGATGGCATTCAAGATGATGATGGTGTTTTTGGTGGTTGTCTCTTGAGTAATCGAGATTTGGATGAGAATGTCAGACTTAATTCGAACGTAACGACAGTTAGTTTCTCTCACAAGGGAACTACCAACACTTCAGCAGTATTAGTCGTATCGATGGCTAACGGTACAAACCAACAGAGATGTATGGTTGTAAGTCCAGGGATAGGCATCATGCGGACGGGCGATTACACTGGCGATCCTACGGGCACTTTGGATGAAAATAATTGTGATAGTATCTAATAAGAGTAGTTCACCTTACCACAACGATAGTTGACCTTCACTAACGCTGCTATATCTGCTTCTGTGTAAGCTTAAATGACAAGCCGCGCAGACAGACTGTAAGTTTTCTATTCGATTATCTTGGGTATCGTGATTGCGATGGTGTACCTGAAGAATATCTGCCGTCCATTCCGAGCGAGTCAAACCTTCTGGTCTTTCCCCTGGACGATAACACCGCTTGCCGCAGCATTCACAGCACCAGTTTCGGCTTACTTTTACTGTCAGAGCTAGTTCTTTCCAATTGTCGGGGTAAAGTCTCGAATCTATTGGCATGATATCTGGCGATCGCGAGGAACGGAAATTATTGTATCGTAGTGCGGCGATCGCGCTCTAGCTTGTTAAAAGTAATTTTAACTAGATATAAATGTACTTCCGAGATTACCTGTAAAACGCTAGATATAGGATAAGCAATTATAAACTTTTTGAGAAGTAGGTATTGAGTCTTATCATTCGCGTCATATAGGCTCAGAAAAGATACCCGAATTAGCATTACAGATTGTTGGTTTGAATGGCTCCTAATGCCAGTAAAGTAGCTCGTTGCGCTTCGGTAACGCCAGTTATCCCAGTAATGTTCATCTCTTCATAAGGTCGTTTAGCCCTTAGGGTTTTGAAACACTCACCTGTCTGGGGATGCCACAGTTTGATTGTCTCATCCATACTACAAGTAGCCAGCCATTGTCCATCAGGGCTCCAACTTAACGATCGCACACCACTACTATGTCCTTGCAAGACTTGGCAGCATTCCCCAGTTTGTAGAGAACACACCCGAACTGTACCATCTTGCGAAGCACTGGCAAGCAGTTTTCCATTGGGATGCCAAGCGACTGACCAAACCCAATCAGTATGTTCTGCAAAGGTATGGAGGCATTCTGTAGTCTTTACGTCCCAAAGCTTGATGGTGTTGTCGTGGGAGCCACTGGCGAGAGTTTGCCCATCGGGACTGAAGGCAACTGAGAAAACGGCATTGGTGTGTCCTGAGAGCGATTTTAAGCATCGACCAGTATAGCTATCCCAAAGCTTGATCGCCCCCCTCTGAACACCACTGGCTAAAATTTGCCCCTCTCGATTCCAGGCAATAGCAGTAACTATTAGTCCATGTTCCAAGGTTTGTAAGCACTCTCCTGTATAGCTGTTCCAAATCTTGACCGTGCCATCCAAAGAAGCACTGGCGAGAGTTTGCCCTTCGGGATGCCAGGTTACAGCTTGAATCATTCCCAAATGTTCCTCAAAGGTATAAAGACATTGCCCTGTGTATGTATCCCACAGTCTGACGGTTTTATCCTCAGAAGCACTGGCAAGCAACTGTCCGTCGGGACTCCAGGCTATTGACCACACCAAGCTACTGTGTCCCTGCAATGTTTGCAGGCAATCTCCCGTAGCGGAGTTCCACAGCCGAATCGTTCCATCCTGATGGGCAGAGGCTACCTGTTGACTATTATGGCTCACTGCTACATCCCAGACAGCACTGCTATATCCATGCCAGGTTTGCAGACAATCTCCCGTAGCGGAGTCCCACAATTTGACGGTTTGGTCATCACTCCCACTAGCGAGAGCTTTTCCATTAGGACTAAAGGCAACTGACCAAACGTTACTGTTATGTCCCTGTAGGATTTTCAGACATTGTCCCGTATGAGTTTCCCATAATCTCACTGTCCAATCTTGAGAGCTACCTACCAGAGTTTTTCCATCTGGGCTAAATGCCAGCCACCAAACGATGCCAAAATTGCCCTGTATCGTTTGATAACATTCTTTAGTAGATACATTCCAGAGTTTAATAGTGCCATCTTGAGAGCTAGTTGCCAGAGTTTTGCCGTCGGGGCTAAAAGCCACATACCAGACTAAATCTCCATGATCGCTTAAAGTCTTAAGTAACTTGCCCGCGATCGCATCCCAGAGTAAAATAGTATTGTCACCACCAGGACAAGCCAGGAGCTTGCCATCAGAACTCCAGGCGACTGAAGCAATCTGATGGGCATTTCCTCGCAGGACTTTGAGTAACTCTCCAGTCTGAGCGCTCCACACTCTCAAGGTTTGGTCAAAGCCGATGCTTGCTAGCATTGTACCATTGGGACTCCAGGCTACACGACCAGCTACGTCATCGTGCTCAAAGGTGTGGAGGCACTGTCCAGTTGAGATAGCCCAGAGTTTGACGGTGAAGTCTAGGGAACCACTGGCAAGGATTTTTCCATCGGGATTAAAAGCAATGCCGCGTACCCAAGTTTGATGTGCTGGATAAATCTTGACGATATGACCGCTGGGCATCTGCCGTAAATAAATATTTCCTTGGGTATCGCCACTAGCAAGTAGCTTGCCATCTGGACTGAAAGCTACAGATAGAATATTGGCAAAAATTTCTGTAAATAGAGATTTAGTAAAATCGACATGGGCAAAATTAATTCCGTGCAGTTCTACTTGTTGCAAACAAGCGTGCCAGATACTCAGATCTGAAAAATCAAAACCACTCAAATTTAACTTTAGATCGAGGCAGAGATTGAGGAGATTGCCTCCGCCATAGTTAGATAGGGGATTGTCAATTTGTCGCAAGGTTTGTAAGAGGTTCAACACTTGCTGCTGAAGAGCAGCACTGGCTCTAAAAGTTTGGTTCCATTCCCTAGCAATCGGGTTGAGGATGATTCGTGATTGAGCGTCACGTACGTATTCTTTGACAGTGGTTTTGACCAAAGCATGACGGGTAAACAGGTCAAGTTTGCCAGTAGTTAATTCATCGACGATCTGTTCGATCAGGCGATCGCTAACATATTCCATCACCACTGACTGCAAAGTGTACCTGCCTTTTTGCTTCTCAATCAGGTTGCGCCAGTATAAGGATTCTAATCCGTCCAATACACGGTTTCGCGACACAGGAGGCATGATATCTTCCAGCAATTCTTCCACCGTTGTCCATTCGCGATTTATCGCTAACCAATACATCAAAGTTTTTTCTATTGCTGAAAGACGAGCAAATTGCCGATCGAGAAGTTGGCGCACGCCATTAAATATTACCGTCCCTTGGGAAAGAAAAGTTGCAATGTTGCCGTCAAATAAGTCTTGGATGGAGGTAGCCGCAATCTTGAGTGCCAGGGGGTTGCCTCCGTAGGTATCGATTAGGTTTTTTCTCTCCTCAATCGAACCCGATAAGCCTTTGGCTACCAGTAAAGCATCGGCTTCTGCTTGCAAGCCAGATAGAGAAAGCGATCGCACGGACAATTCTGTCCCTTCCCGACTGGCAATAACCTGGGGTTTTTCGCGGCTGCCGATTATCAAGCAACTCTGATGGGTAGTTTCTCCTACCAGTCGCAGCAGTTTGCCGTAGTCGTCGTAGCCAGAGCGAAATTGTCCTAACTGCATTGGCTGCAAAATTGCTTCGAGGTTATCGAGAATTAGCAGGCATTTTGAAGCACCCAGATAATGCATTAAGTGGTGTAGCTCTGGGCGAGTTTCTTGCTGGTTGGATATAAGAGGAACGATTTGAGTTAATAACGCCTTCAACGGTGGGACATCGCGGAGGCAGCGCCAGATAACACACTCAAATTCTCCTTGAATCTGCTGGGCTAACTTCAGTCCTAAAGCGGTTTTACCAATTCCACCAATGCCTAACAGTGCCACGAGACGACAATTATCTCCCAAAATCCATCGCGTTAATGTATTGAGTTCGACAGTCCGTCCCAAGAAGAAAGAGACATCGGGCGCTTCTCCCCAATCTTGACGAGATGGGGAAGTCTGGGGGGTGGAGAAGGATGAGTTAGTAAGAGTTAGTTTTGTCTCGTGACGGTTTGAATACCTTTCTAAGGCTTGTCGAAAGTTGGTTTTACTGACTTTTTCTCCCAATGCCTTCGAGAGTAAACGCCAGAGTTTAGGACCCACATCCCGCTTGACATAGCTTATCGAGTAGCTCGATTGTTCGGCAATTTGTTCGTAGGTGCGATCGGCGATCGCACCTGTAACGATCGCAGCTTCTACGTCACTGAGATATCGCTCAGCTATTTCAAAAATGGCTGCATTGGCAATAGCAAGTATTTCTTCTGATTCCAACACGACCGCTCTTTAATAAACCTCGTACTACAATCCTACCTGAACTTTTCAGAACTAACTGCCCGATCTTCATAACTTTCCTGCAACGACAACTACAAAAATCCTAATTATTTTGGAAATAGGAGGCAATAAGTACTTGAGACAATTTGTATCGAGTCCTCCCCTTATCAAAACTCTGTTTATGCTTTTTTACATTTTAAGAGGTCATTATCATGCTTCAACTCGGCAATACAGTACCAAATTTTACACAGCAATCTACTCAAGGTAAGCTCGATTTCTACGATTGGGCGGGAGATAGTTGGGTAGTATTCTTCTCCCATCCAGCAGATTATACTCCCGTTTGCACTACCGAACTGGGCAACGTCGCCAAACTCAAGCCCGAATTCGAGCGACGTGGCGTTAAGGTCATTGCCCTGAGCGTTGACGATACCGAATCTCACAAGGGCTGGATTAATGACATTAACGAGACTCAAAACACCACCGTCAATTATCCCATAGTTGCTGACGTAGATAAGTCGGTTTCTGACCTTTATGGCATGATTCATCCCGATGCCAATGCCAAAGTTACGGTGCGAACTGTCTTTGTTATCGATCCACAAAAGAAATTACGTTTGACTATCACCTATCCACCCAGCACGGGGCGCAATTTTCGGGAAATCCTGCGGGTTATTGACTCGCTGCAACTGACGGATAATTATAGCGTGGCTACCCCCGTAGATTGGCAGGATGGAGAAGATGTGGTGGTAGCACCTTCTATCCCGACTGAGACAGCCAAACAGAAGTTCCCTCAAGGTGTTACGGAAATTAAATCTTATCTACGTATGACTCCTCAACCTAATAGATAGAATTCCTTCGAAACATTGGAGAAACCTATGGTAGTACCTTCTATTAAACACGAAAAAGATAGTAAATTTGCTCGCATCAGTGCGTTTATCTATGGCATTGTCTGCTATGGAATTTTCTTGGTCACATTCCTTTATGCGATTGGATTTGTGGGCAATTTGATAGTACCTCGGTCGATTGACTCGGCTGCTAACATTCGGTTAAGTAATGCTCTTTTGATTAACTTTAGCTTGTTGGCAATCTTTGGTCTACAGCACAGCCTCATGGCTCGACCAGGGTTCAAAGGCTGGTGGACTCAGATTGTACCTAAGCCCGTTGAGCGGAGCACCTATGTTCTATTCTCTAGTCTATGCTTGATTGCTTTGTTTTACTTCTGGCAGCCTATGGGAATCACGATCTGGAATGTCCAAAATTCTTTTGGTCAGGCTATATTTTATTCTCTGTTTGCCTTTGGTTGGCTGCTGGTATTGATAGCAACTTTCTTAATTAACCACTTTGACTTGTTTGGGCTACGCCAAGTATATCTCTACCTCATTGGTCAGGAATACTCCCAACTACACTTCGCCACCCCAGGTCCTTACAAACTGGTACGTCATCCTCTGTATGTTGGTTGGTTATTTGCCTTCTGGGCTACACCCACGATGACTTTAGCTCATCTAGTCTTTGCTCTGGTTACGACTGCCTACATTCTGGTTGCCATTCAGCTTGAAGAGCGAGATCTACTGAAGATTTACGGTCAAACCTATGCCGACTATCGCCACCAAGTATCGATGCTAATTCCCTTTAAACGAGGTCACTTGGAGCGGTAAGGGCTCAATCTTATACAGGACTTACTCTAACGATCTAAGCCCCGCCATTTTACTCATCACCTCAAGATTCAGGAGATGCCAGTCATGCAAATTGCTCGTAATATTACTCAATTAATCGGTCACACACCACTGGTACATCTCAACCGAATTCCCCAGGCTGAGGGATGTGTGGGGCGGATTTTGGTGAAGCTCGAAGGGATAAACCCCGCAGCTGAAGGGGTGACAAGGGAGCTAGAAAGATTGCTGGATAATAAACATAGCTCGTAGACCCCTCTGGTAAAAAGGCAGCTTATTGAGATTGAGCCACATCAATTTGTTTATCCATTCCTTCATCAAGGTAAATGAAACCAGCCAGCTACTACCATATAAACCAAGCCAAAAGTAGCTGTTGCGAGTCAAAGATTGTTTAATTTTTCGATGGCGACCGATGTATTTAGACTGACCTCGAAGGCTAAGAGTATGTCCTTTGAACACCGAGTGAGTGTAAGCAATGGCGATGAGCAAAACTAGACGAGTAAGGCGTTCAATCTGAGCTTGCGACCCCTCGAGATTGTAGCCACCTGACTTGCAATCTTTAAACATCGCCTCAATCCCTACGCGCTTTTTATAGGCTTTGACAGCTTCAGGTAAATTGGGTAAATTTGTCAGCAGAT
The DNA here is from genome assembly GCF_053543375.1 of Myxosarcina sp. GI1(2024). Lineage (NCBI taxonomy): Bacteria > Bacillati > Cyanobacteriota > Cyanophyceae > Pleurocapsales > Pleurocapsaceae > Myxosarcina > Myxosarcina sp. GI1(2024). The sequence continues at coordinate 40,914 of NZ_JBKGTY010000014.1, forward strand.
ACCAGGGTTCCTTTGCCCCCATGCCTCGGTAAATACGTCGCCAATAGACCCCTAAATAAATCCCCGAAACTTGATGCAGTTGAGTGACTTTAGTTTCTTGATAAAACCGTTGGTCTCCTGGATTAACGTCTAGGTCTTTTAAGGGAGTAAAACCTAATTGAGTTACCATTATCTTCGTACTCTTTCTCTGTCGAAGCACAAAGTAGACCTGCTGCTGGGTCAGCCACTTAGCTAGTTCAACACTCTGGAATTCTCTGTCTCCTAAAATAACGATTTGGTGTTGTTTAAACAGCTTCAATACTGGACGTAATATGGCTTTTTGTTGAGCGAAGTTACTGGCTCCTTTCTTCTCTAGAAACTGCCAGTATATAGGCAAAGCTCTTTTCGCCATCACTACTCCAACCATGAACAGATTTTTATCTTGCCATTGAGTTCTATCTAAGACTAGATAAATTGTCTGGTCTGGCAAGAATTTCTTTTGAACTACTTCTTTGACTATGGGAAACCAGACTAACGAAACTGATAAAGCTGAGGACTTCAAAAACCTTTGGATTCGGCGACGACGGCTCTCATATTTAATTGGTAAAGGGAAGTATGCAGCTAGTCTTTCTATCTTTACTTGTTTGTAGGTCTGGATAAGGTATACCAGCACTTCCAAAGTAATTAGTTGGTCATCACTCAGATAACGTGAAAGATGATTGCGGTACAATTGGTTTAACATTTTTTAGGGTTCGGTCGGATTCTCAATAACTGACCGAATCTTTTTTACCATAGGTTGTCTCTGTTCCCTACACTGTCTGACTTCTCACAGGGTTGTCACCCCGTCAGACCCCGCAGGCTCAGTTAAAGATCGAATTGGGATTGCCATGATTCAAGCAGCAGAAGATGCAGGAGAAATTCAGCCTGGAAAAACCACTTTGGTAGAGGCAACAGGAGGTAACACGGGCATTGCCCTAGCAATGGTAGCAGCGGTTAAAGGCTATCGATTAATCGTAACCATGCCTGAGACTATGAGTCGGGAAAGGCGTGTTATGCTGCGAGCCTATGGAGCAGAGTTAGTTCTAACGTCTAAAAGAGAAGGAATGAAAGGAGCGATTATCCGTGCAGCAGAAATCCTGCGGGAGTTGCCCGATGGTTTTATGCCCAACCAATTTCAAAATCCTGCTAATCCTAACATTCATCACGAAACCACAGCTAGAGAACTTTGGGCAGATACAGACGGACAAATAGACATTCTGGTGGCAGGCGTGGGAACAGGTGGCACGATTACAGGCATAGCTGAATTTATCAAGCAACGTAAGCCGAAGTTCAAAGCCATTGCCGTCGAACCTCAAAGCAGCCCTATACTGTCTGGCGGCAGACCTAGTTTTCATAAGATTCAAGGGCTGGGAGCGGGCTTTGTACCTCCCGTACTGCGGACTGACTTACTAGATGAAGTCATCTTGGTGACAGATGAAGACGCGATTGCTTACAGTCGTCGTCTTGCTAGGGAGGAAGGCTTGCTATCAGGCATCTCCACTGGCGCAGCACTCTGCGCTGCGATTCAGGTAGCCAAGCGCGCCGAAAATGCCAACAAGCTAATCGTCACGATACAGCCTAGCTTTGGGGAGCGTTACTTGAGTACCTTTCTGTTTCAAGATTTATTGCCATCCAAAGCGATGATGATGCCAACGGAGCGAGGAGCCCGCCAATTTTCCCAACTTAAACTCTTAGAAGAGATAAACGATCGCGACCATCAAGCGCTCGCTGCTCATGGTGCTGTAGATTCAAGCAAACCAGCACAAAGATGAACTTGGTTTTAAAACACTTCCATTTCAAGGAGATTAATTATGGCACTTCAAATTGATGACACGGCTACTATTCAAACAAATAATGGACAAATTGTTATCGCCAATCGTGGTTCGGGCAATATATCCATTTTGGATTCTCAAACAGGAGAAGAACTGAGAACGGTAGACTTGCCTTTTGGCGAAGGAGAAAAGACTCCAGAACCTATGTACGTCTATCACCTACTCAGCACCGATGAAATTATTGTAGGCGATCGCGCTAATAACCGAGTTGTCTTTTTTGACCAAACTACCTACGAAGTCACTCGCACTGTCGAAACAGGTGCGGGAAACTTTCACATGTGGGTAGATCCCCAAGAGAAGCATTTGTGGGTAGTTAATGACCTTGACGTTGCCTTGACCGTCGTCGAGTTAGAAACAAACGAAACTACCAAAGTCCAATTGCCCGAAGCAGCGATCGGGACAAATTCTATACCTCACGATGTTATCCTCGATCCTTCTGGGCTTTATGCTTACGTCACCGTCATCCGTGAGGATAATGTCGACTCTGACCTATTAATAAAAATTGATACCCAAACCTCTGAGATTCTCGATACGGTAGAGGTAGGCAAAGATCTACACCTTTCTTTGGCACCAGAAAGCAATTTATTGTACGTCCCTACTCAGAATAGCAATCGTATTGATGTCTTCGATCGCAGAGGCACGGAGTTAGTCAAAGTTGACTCAATCGAGCAACCAGGGGTTCATGGTATCGATTTCGGTCTCGATGGCAGATACCTCTACACTACCAATTTACCTGGTGGGGGTTCCAATGGGTTGTTTGCGATCGATACTCGCACTAATGAAATTGTGGGCGATCTTGACGGCGTTGATACCCCGTTTTCTACTCCCCATAATGTTTGGTTGACTGGAGATGGACAGAGGCTATTTATAACTCATTCTGGTTCGGAAGCCAGTCAGGTTAGCTTCTACTCTCTAGACGATCCTACCCGTCCGATGTTGCTCGACTCGGTTGACGTTAATGGTCTCAATCCCTTTGGTCTAGCTTTTGCTGCCCCCATTCAAGACGATTTAATTGTAGGTGACAACGATAACGATCGTCTTCGAGCAGACAACGGCAACGACAGAATATTTGGAGAAGATGGGGATGATCTTCTCCGAGGCAATCGCGGCAATGACAAGCTTTTTGGTCGGGAAGGTGACGACCGCCTCTCTGGCGGATATGACAATGATGTTTTGATTGCTGGGGAAGGTAGCGATCGACTCAAAGGCGGACACGGCAATGATATTCTGATTGGGGTTAGCGTCGAATCCCTTACTCCTGGAAAAGGTGAATATGATGTCTTCAAAGGCGGCAAGGGAAGTGATACCTTCGTCCTGGGAGATGCTTTAGAAGTTTATTACGATGACGGTATTGCCCAGACGGTGGGTTTGAAGGATATGGCACTGATTCGGGATTTCGACCTCGACGAAGCCGATGTAATTCGGCTGCATGGGAGTGCTGAGGACTATCGATTAGAAGAAATAGAAGGGTTTAGTTTGGGAACTGCAATCTTTTACACGGCTGAAGGTCAAGCTCCCGAACTGGTTAGCTTTGTCCGAGGCGTAAGCGATCTAGATTTGTCTGGCAATGCCTTTGAGTTTGCAGTTTCCGTGTAGAGATGTAATAGCGGTTTACACGACAAGGCGATTGCGCTCCGCGCACTGGCAGAGCCAATCGCTTTACCGTAGTTCGCGATGATGAGACTAAAACCATTAAGCTGTGTGGCATTTCAGCATCGGGAGAGGAAGCTAGAGATTACTTAAGATCGCTAATTGATAGAGGTGATAGTACGGTCGAACTTGAGAAAAGAGGGGAAACTTATGAAGCCTGGGTATTACTAAAACCTGATTTTGAGTCGCAGTTTCACCTAAATACTTGGATGGTACAAAAGGGCATGGCTAGACATGATAGACAGAATTCTAGTCACTGTTTGAGTAGTGAAGCACTAGGATGGGCAGAAGATATAGCTAAAGAGGATAAGTTGGGTATTTGGAATCAGTGAGAAAATAGCGATCGCCAGATAAAAAACTATAGTGGCTTATGATTGATGATTTGTTAGGTTTTCCAAATGGCAGTATTCGCTACCTGTTATTTGATAAAAAATTCTAGGTGTGTACAAACAGATGAATGTTTTAGGGATATTAATCCCATTGGCTATCATCATTCTTAGGAAAAAAGTGAAAAGTATTACAAACAACAACGGGTCTTTAAGTGCTTTCAAGTCACGCATACACATACGTTTGTTTTTAAGAACCAGTGTAGTTTTATTGTAATCTAAATATTTATGGGCTAGGGCTTGAGTTTGTAGGAATCGACGCTCTCAGCAGTTAGAGTTTTTAGGTTTTAAAGCGCGATCGCTTCAGCGTATGACGATCGCCACCAATCTCGGTCATGCGATCGCGCCATTGAGAAAAGTCGTCCTTCGGTATTTTTTTTAGGCTTTTAGCTTGAGTTTCTGTTAGTAATTATTGAATCTATACGAAGCGATCGCGCGTATTCTATGCGGTCGCTTCGCGGGCTGTCAGTTGGAAATCCCCCCATTGCCCCCCAAGGGGCAGACCGCTACGCGGTTCGGATTTTGTCCTAGTGTCGAATTTCAGCCATCCCAGTATAGCGTCGGCGAAATAACAATGTCGCTGCGCGGATTATTTATTGGGCAAAGGGTAATACAACAGCGACGCAGACAGATTTTATGGTTGCTTCGCGTTTCAGATTTATGTCTGCGATCGCCCTTTGCCTAGATCGCCGCCGCTACGTAGGGGGGGTTCTTTTTTCGTTTTTTTGGGAGGTTTGTCCCGTGCGTTCTTCTTTCTTTGTTGGTTTTGGTTCTGCTCGCGTGTCCGTTCCTTTCCGTCGCGTTGTCGGTTTGGCGTTGTCTGGCGGTTGCTGTTCCTGGTCTTTGCGTTCTTCCGTGCGTTCCTTTTCTGGTTCGGTGGTCTGGGCTGAGTTCGTGTCTCGTTCTGCTGCTGCTGCTTTTGCTCTGGCTTGCTCGCGCTTGGTTGGTTTTGCGGTGGCGGTTCGTCCTGGCTGGTGTTCTGTCTCTGGCTCGGTCTGGGTTGTCTCTGTTCCTGTCGTGCGCTAGTTTTCTCTCGGGGGTTCGTCCCCCTTTTTTTCTTCATTTGTGGATTTTAGCAATCGCCTGTCCTCCCGCTTCGCTCGTGTCGCGATCGCAACTTGTCTGATTTCCCCTGACGGGGTGACAACCCTGTGAGAAGTAATGGTCATCTTTTGATTTAAAGCGGCGATCGCCCTACCTCTCAACCCCCAACACCTCTAAAATTTCCCTCACAGATACTTTCTCAACCTCCATCTTCTCAATTCGTGACAATAACCGCTTGGGAATATAACGTGACTTTTTTATCAGGCGATCGCCCTCCTGCCACTCCTCATAGTGATACCAATACTGCTGGTACTCCTTGCCATTCCTTTTTATAGGTTTACATTCGATCCAACCACTACCCTTCCCTTTGGTTCGTCGTCTTTTACTGGGGGGTGTATTTTTCCTAGGGTTTAAATCATTAGTTTCCAACACTTGTTCGACAAAACTATCATTGAGTTTTTCCTCAACACGAGCAGATGAAGTGCTAGAACTTTTCCTAGGGTTTTTCTTATCTCCCCCCAGTAAAACCAAGATGTCACTAACAGGAAGCTTGAGTGATTCTGCCTCTTCGACCCTAGTTAGTAACCTTTTGGGAATGTACTTAGTCCGCTTTTTACCGTTCTCTTGCCAGTGATAGTAAGCTTCCGGGTACTCTTTACCGCTTTTGGTTACAGTACGGTAATAAATAGAACCGTTCCCTTGTCCTCTTTTTCGTCGTACTTTCCTAGGGCTGTTTGTACTGGGGGTTAAGTTTTTCCTAGGGTTATTTTCAGTTTGTCCGACACTTTCAGAGAAATCGGGATAGACAAAGAGCTTAGAGACAGAGATTATTTCATCACCTACATTTACAAGAAAGCGATCGCCCAAATCTTTTTGAATAATCCCTCTAGCTTCGGGTTGTTTGGGTTGCTTTACCAAACAGGGAATAGAAATCTTTTGATTAGGTGATGAACGTTTTGATTCTTTATGTTCTAGTAATTTTTCTCCCCCCAGTAAAACTTCTGAACCCAATGGTGAATGATTGTTTTCCTCATGTTCTAGTAATTTTTCATTACCCTCCAGTAATTTCTGAGAGGAAGAGGACTCGACGGAGAGCGATCGCTGCTTGTCCTGGTGTAACGGTTCTTCCTGCCAGGTATCTTGCTCTGATTCTGCCTGGGGTGTTGCTTGGCTCAGTGTATTCGTCTGGTTGGAGTTTGGTTGACTTAGATCCTCGAACCAACTCGACGGAAAGCCCATTGTTAAGGCGATCGCCTGTGTTCCTAACTGTGAACCATTGGGAATTAACCCGTTGTCTTTGAACCATTTCTCGCATTTGGTTTGACCAGCGGGTCTGCTGGTAGAGGATACGTTGCTCGTCAGGGTAGGAAACGATAAACAGTCTGAGTCTCTGATGACCCGCTCCAAGCTCTGCTGCCGAGACATACTCAATTTCCGTTGAATATCCTGCCAAGCTGAGTCCGCCAAGAATAGCTCGAAGTCCTCGTCTGATAA
>NZ_JBKGTY010000014.1:48179-52949 GCF_053543375.1 Myxosarcina sp. GI1(2024)
TAGTCCAGACGGGAGTATTGGGACTGCTAACTCCCAGAGAGCGATCGCGTTCTACTTGCTCTGAAACATTGACCACACTGCGTTTAAACTGCACCCACAAGGCTTTGGCTTGGCGGGGTTTGTCTAAAATCCTGAAGACCTCATTACGAGTCTGTTCGTCAGTTTGGCTATTATCACCGCGTTTTATTTTCTCCGTCAGATACTCGACAAACATCGGGTAGGGAACACCAGGTTCGATTTCCCACTCAGGCTTAGTTGATGTACCGATGGGCAGTCCCGCAATGAAATCATCCCAATAACTGTGGGGAATGCCGCATCTGAGTTGTTTGATAATGGTCTGAGCTAAACCATGTGGAGAATGGGAATTAGCTACGACGGGCAAGGCTTGAATTAATGCCCGATAGAACTGCTTAAACTGACTTTCATTCTTCCAGGGTGCTTGCCTCTGCCGTTGTGATTCAGTTTCTCTGGTAATTTTCGGTTTGGGCTTGGGCTTGTCTACATCATCATTAGTAGAACAATTGTTCTGATTGGCGGCGGAACTAATATCTTTTGCAACAGTTTTGTTAGTAAAACTAACTGAATTTTCATCTGATGTTGTCGAACCAACTACTTGAGAATCCCTAAATTCTTCTTTTTGGCTATTTTCTTCAGATATTTCACACTCACAAGGGAGGGTAGGGTGGGATTGATTTTTGGTTATGTTTTCTGTGGAAGTTATATCTGTATTGTTTTGAGACAATTCACAACACTTAGTATCTTGAAAATCCTCAGAACTAAGTTTTGTGGGATTCACAAAACGGAATTTTTCAGTACTTCCAGCGTTTTCTTGGTTTTCTACCTCGTCAATCAATTCTTGCAGCTTGTCATAGTTCACGCTGTAGTAATAAGTTTGATTTTTAGGATTCCAGTAAGGGTTGTTGTGTTTGATTTCGTGGTGTTTGACGTATAGTTTCTTTCGTTCGATTAATCCTTTCTCCAATAGTGAGGCGATCGCCTTTCTCAACTTCCACTCTGTCAAAAAGGTAAATACTTCACTCAGCCATTCCCGCAGGGGTTTATAAATCCATCGAGTGTCATCAATGACTACACCATATTCAGACAAACTCCAATAATGAAGCTGTTGAAAGAAAAGAGCCTCAGCATAGTCACCAATCAGATTGATGAAAGAACCAGACAGTACAAGGGTATCAAATTTATTCTTGAGACTTTCTATTTTGATTACTGGAGTATCGAAGATAGCTGATTGCATCACGCTTCACCTCCAGTAATATTTTTTAGAAATCCTTTATATTGCCGAAAGCTTGCTGTAATGGTGTTTTTAGAGATTTCTAGAGTCTTATCGTAGAAGAAATTGTCTGCTCTGATTGGGAAAAACTTCTTTTCCGCCGTAGTTTGTGGCATAATTAAATCGTGGAAAAAAATTGTATACGAAACCGCGCCACCTCACTCAAATGAGAAGGCGGTAGGTTTAAGAAGAACAGTTGTTGAAAGTGGCATTTCGGGCAACTGTTTCTGCTTTTTTTGAGATATGGATATTGTATAGCTTTATTTGCACTTACTATGTGTTATTCATAGATTTCTTTACGATTAATTTATGAATTTGGCATTTTCGTTGGCATAAAGTCATTTAGTTTTTGGGATAATTGACTATCCCCCATCTATCTTACTTCAACAGCAGGAAACTGCAATTAAACTAAATCAAATAACGAGGTATGAATGCCAATAAACTAAGGCTCTATGAGGCTTTTGATAAGATGCTTAAAGTATTAGATCTTGAAGCTAAAGAAGTATGCGATCGCTCTGGAGTCAGTCAATCGAGAGTCTCGTCATTTCGTAACGGAAAAAAAGCTAATATGGGAACTAATTTTTTAGATGCTCTATTAGATGCCGCTCAATCGCTCGATCCTAGAGCTAGGGAGGTATTCGCTACCTATATAGGAGGAAAAGGTAAACCACTCGAAGAAATGACTTTAGCAGAGAAAGGAACGTTAATGGTTTCTTTGAGTAAATCTATTCAGTCCAGTATTTCTACTGATTCACAAACCACTAAAACCACGTAAATTAGTTTTTGTGTTCTTTAATACAAAGGCATTTAGAGTGTACATTTTCAGATTTGTGAGGCGTTTACTTTGTACATAAAAGACCAGCAGTATCACTTATTCAACAAGTCAACTGTAACGTCTGAGTCAATTGTTCTTCGTCCAGACTCTAGTGAGGAGGAAATAACCAAGAAGCTCAAGAAAGCACCTTTAGATTTAACCGTGAAGATTGCCGCAGCAATTGGCACGATATGGCGAGAGTCGGCATAGAAATTGGTTGATTTTTTCAGCCGCAGATAAAACTTTTCTCCCCGTTCATTTTTTCTGTGGCTCGAAATTTTGCCGATATTGCTGAATTAAATTCTGACACTGTTGACTTGCTTGATGAGCTTGTTCGAGCAAAACTTTTCCTCTAGCAAAATCTCGTAATCTAGAGGCTTCTTTAGCTTGCTTGCTCAGTTTGACTGCTTGAGACGAGTAATGTTTAATTTGGGCTTGAATATCGCTCATAACTTTATTGCTCTCGTTCTGAAATAACTACTCCCAAGTTCTCTAAAGTCTCATAAAGCTTGTCTGCTTGAGACTGAAGTAGGCTAGCATCATTATAATTTTCTTCAGCTACCGCATTATCAGCCTCGGCATATAAATTGACAACAATTTGTAGGAGAGAATTATAGGCATCTTCTAAGACTTGTCTAGTTCTAGCTTCGATTTTTTACCTCCCGCATAGTAAGCGATCGCCCGTAATGATAAGCGATCGCCAACGTTATTGACTTCCAGTTCTCAATTTATTTAGTTTGACGAAGTAAATCCTCAAAGATTTGCTGTTGTTCTTCTAAAGTTATATCTGCTGGTATGATTGTGGCGTTAGGTCTGGGTCTAGAAACATACTCATCCCAAGCCTCTTGGTCTTCCCTGTGAGCTAAAACATAGTGTCTCAGTTCGTTAAGAGTCATAGATTTATAATCATTCATAAACTTCGTAACTCCTTCTGCCATCGGCAAATATAGTAATTTCGACGTTTTCTTGCGAACCGGCGAGAATAAATATCTCTTTGCTTCTATCATCGTACCTAAACAGATAAACTGGTCGATAGAAGTTAGATAGAGATTGTAAAGTAATTATTGCTGTAAGCATTTGCTGCTGTGTTGGCATTGTATTTATTTTGTCCGAGTATCTCCCCCAAACGGAGGAGCGGTGCGAACCTGCGGATGTTTCATCCGCCAAGGAAGGCGCACCAAGAGAGAACTAAGTATCTAACGGATGGTTACAGAATATTGATGGGATTCATTGAGGCAAGCCCAATCGATCGCATCTTTATTAGCTTTGATTGCTGCTTTAATTTTGGTCAAGTCTGGTTTGTGAGTTACCTTGACGTACTCGGCGGGTAATTCTTCAGGGGGAACATTTAACATCACTTGGGGCGGTTTCTTCCGCAAACCGATTTTAGTAGCTACTCCCTCAATGCGATCGACTCTAGAGAGCAGCATTTGGTTGGTTAAATAATGTCTCAAGCGATTCGCCTGGTTTTCTGCCTGAGATGCTAGTTCGCGGATTCGTTTGGCTTCTTCTTTTCTCGCTGTTGCCAACGCTTCTTGATGTCGAATATATCTCGCTACTTGTTCGGCTTTAACTTTGAAGGATGCTCCAGTCTCCAGCCATCGAGAAAAGGTTTCTTCTAGTTTGGTTTCTCTAGCTTCGTCGGATAAGGATTCGTCATCTACATATGAGGCGATCGCCTCTTCTAACTGTTGGATTTCTTCGGATAGTTCCCAGAGTCTAGTTGTTTGAGTCATAGTTTTAATATCTTTGTTGTTGTTGTTTTTTCTTAGCGATCGCCTAACAACTCAAGCGATCGCTATAGATTTAGTAATTAAGCAGCAGGTAAGCTGCGGGTCGAGCTTCCTTCTATCTCTTGTCGTTGAGCGGTAAGTCCCTGTAACTGTTGTGCCGTCCAGCCATCAACACAGGTTAAATCTCGCGTTCCTTCGAGGTCGATTAGCTGTTCTTGATAAGAAGACATAAAAGCAGCAATCAGGTTGAGTTGTTGTTTCTCTTCTTCTGTTTCGCGCTCTCGCCAGTCAAAGCTAACCGTGTAATAAACTCCGTTTTCTCCTACTTCTCGATTGAAGCCCAGGGTAAAAATGCCCATGCCTGGATCTCCCTGTTCCATTACTTCCTGAACTTTGTTAAACAGGTGAGCGATCGATGACTTCAATTTGGCTTACTGCTACATCACGAGCTTCCTTTATTCTGTGTTTTCAGGGTCAAAAGCTCATCGTCAAAATATCTTTTTAGTCTGCCAAACCGAACTCAATTAAGTATAGTTTCCCCTACCAAAATCGTCTGCTTGGGTTCGGGATAAAAACCTCACTATCTATGGGTTATAACCACCACTTACCTCTAGTTTGTTGACTTACTAAGATAATAATTGAAGCAAGCAACAAATATACAGAAACTCTAAGTTAATCATCTATTAAGTAGTAAACAAAGGAGTCACAAACATGGCATTAGTACGTTACAATCCTTGGCAAGAAATGAATTCTTTACAACGTCAACTAAACCGCTTATTCGATGATGCTTTAGTTCCCAACAATTGGGATGGTTTTGATAATCTAGCTAAAGTACCTGCCGCAGAACTAACTGAAACTGACGATGCTTTACATCTAAAACTAGAAGTTCCTGGCATGGAAGCTAAAGATTTAGATGTTCAAGTAATGGCAGATCG
>NZ_JBKGTY010000014.1:53160-97969 GCF_053543375.1 Myxosarcina sp. GI1(2024)
CTCGGTGAAGAAGCTTCTGCTTAGTTTTCCAAGGATAACGAATTATAGTCATATAATTTAACCATTAAGCCCAGTTGCAGTTAATGTGACTGGGTTTTTTGTTTGTAGAGCGATCGCCTGAGTAAAAACTCTTATCGGTCATAGTGAGATTAACTATGGGAACGGTTAGCTCATGAGACTTTAGGTGATAATAGAAGTATGGGAGAGCTAGCTAAGGAGGGAGCGAGTATGAAAAGTTTAAAAATGCCTCCAGCTCAAAAAACCCGAAGTGTTAAAGTTTCACCTCCAGGTCGTAAATCGCAAGAATTGCTGGCGCGAATGAAAAAAGTCATTGGTAGAAGTAATTACTTCGGTCTATATGGCATTACTCTCGTTGGAGGTGAAGGTGCTTATATTATCGATCTAGACGGTAATGTTTATCTTGACTGTTTAGCTGCTGCTTCTTGTAATCTTCTTGGTTATAGCTATCATCAAGTTGCTGATGTCTATTACCAGGTAGCTAAGACGCTACAGAATTCCTGTTTTCCTTATTCACCCAATCGACAGGCGGTCGAACTTGCCGAACACCTAATTCGCATTACGCCCGGAGACTATCCCAAAAAAGTTCTACTCGGCTTAAGTGGCTCAGATTCCTGTGATGGAGCCATTCAAGCTATGCGTAAATACACCCAAAAATTCGCTTTGATTAAGTTTAAGAATGACTACCACGGCTCTACAGGTTTTTCCCAGGCTGCCTCTGGTTTTAGAACACTTAATGTGGGCATTTTTCCTACATCCCCCAATTTCATCACTATGAATTACCCAGTGACCCGACAACAACGGGATACAGTGCTGGAAAAAATAGAACTGACCCTGATGAAAGGGCGAGTGGGAGCAGTCATGGCTGAATCTATTCAAGGTGATGCTGGGATTTACGTACCTTATCCAGGTTTTTTCCCCCGTTTACGCGAACTTCTCGAGCGCTACAACGCGCTCTTAATCATTGATGAAGTGCAGAGTGGAATGGGCAGGACTGGAAAATGGTGGGCTATCGAACATGAAAATGTCGTGCCCGATCTTTTGGTGACTGCTAAAGGATTATCTGCTGGTTATGCACCGATCTCCGCTCTCGTCGGACGAGAAGAAGTGATTGATGCCCTAGCACCAGCCCAACATCTTTTTACCTATACTGGTCATCCACCATCGGCTGCTGTAGCCTCTGAAGTGATTCAACTAATTGAGAAACATAACATCATTGCTAATGCTGCCCAAGTGGGAGCCAGAATTCTCGAAGGACTCAAGCAGGTGCAAGATGCCTTTCCTCAAGTTATCACTGAAGTCAGAGGTCGGGGTCTGATGATTGGGGTAGAAATTAATCTATCTAACAATCGATTGGCAGGTAAGCTGTTTGCTACTAGATGCGTGGAAAAAGGAGTTTATCTAGGATACTTTGGTGTTAATCAAAATGTACTTAGGATTGAACCACCCTCGATCCTCAGTGATGAGGAAGCAGAGCTAATAACCAATACCATCTATGAAGTAGCTGAAGAAATGTCCACTAATCAAATCCCCAAAACCACTATTGATAAAGTTCATAAATATGCAATTGGTCTTTAAAGATTTACAACTTATATACTTAATATATGAAGAGCTGAAATCTTCATTCTCTCGTCAAAATAACTAATTTTTTCTAGTTAAATAAATTTGTTTGACTCCAGCCACAAAGATCGTCAAACAACCGACTGCTTGCCAGAAGGAAACAGTTTCAGAGTAAACAAATACACCTAGTAAAGTTGCGACCATAGGTTCTAGATAGGAAATCGTACTAAATTCATATACTTCTAAACTCTGAATGGCAATTATCATGAGTGTCAATGCTAGATACCCATGAAAAAAGCCAATACTTATTAACCAATACAACTCTGCTGGCTCTACCCAATCTGTTTTTGTCCAAATCATAAAGGGAAGTACAGTAATCATTCCCCAAAATAATTGATATAAGGAACGTATCGATGTAGATATTTTAGAATCGATTTTTCTGTTAAAGATTATAAACAAACTATAAGATAGAGCTGCTAAAATTCCCCAAAAATATCCTGGGTAATCTCGCCAATTTAATGAAACCTGAAACTCAAGAATGAATAAGAATCCGCCAAAGGCTATGGCAAACAATAACAAATTCTCCAGCTTGAGTTTCTCGTTTAACCAAATAGCTGCCAAAACCATTGCAATTATAGGAGCTAGGTAAAGTAAAAATACAGCATTAATTAATGTTGTAGACTTAATTGCTTCTGTATAGGTCAAAATAGCTAAAGCTAAAAAAACTCCACTTAAAACTAGGGGAGTAGATAATTTTGTCTGCCCAAGCTCATCTAGTTTTTTACTAATAGTTACCTGGGTAAGTAGCAACAATAAACCTATCCCCAATCTAGCCAAAGCAATAATTTTTGTATCGACAGAAATCTGTCGGACAAACAATCCTAATGTTGCCATAATAGTAGCTGCCAGGCTTCCTGCCATAAATCCTTTAACTTTTAGATTTTTCATCGACTAATTAATTATCGTCCCTCACGAAACATTTTTTCGAAAAACTCTTAGTTTTAATAATAATTTTTACCAAGTATTTTACAGCTTTCAATCAATAATAACTATCCAAAAACAAAAGCTAAAAAATGCAGCAAACTAGCAAATTTAGCCGACCAAAATGTTATTCTAAATATATAGGGTGTATAAATAAACAGGGGGTGAGACTATGACCAAGTTCACCCATATTATTTCAGCTATTGACGCTCACACAGCAGGAGAACCAACTCGAATTATTCTAAGTGGTTTGCCACCCATTTTAGGAAGTACAATGGCTGAAAAGAAACAGTATACGAGCGAGAATTTAGATTATCTTCGCACTCTTTTGATGCAAGAGCCTAGAGGACACAGAGATATGTTTGGAGCAATTATCACTCCACCAACTTCTGCTCTAGCTCAGTTGGGCGTTCTGTTTATGGATAATGCGGGTTATATCGATATGTACGGTAGTGGAATAATCGCCATCGCCACAGCTTTGATTAAAATAGGTACGATCTCACCCAAAGAACCTGAAACAGTTATTGTGTTTGATACGCCAGCGGGAGTTGTTGAAACTCATGCCAAGATCCGAGAAAGTGAGGTAGTTGAAGTCTCCATGGCTAATGTTTCTTCGTTTTTATACGCTAGAGATGTAGAATTGATGCTTCCCGAAGTTGGTCAAATTACCATTGATATCTCGTTCGGTGGTAATTTCTTTGCCATAATACCAGCACGGGCTTTGGGAATTGAGCTACACTGCAAAAATATTTCTCAACTGATTCAGTTAGGAAAAATGGTGAAGCAAGCTGTCAACGAACAGATTAAAGTAGAGCATCCCAAAGAAAATCACATTACTAAAATTGAACTTACAGAAATTTATGACCAACCAGATCCATCCCAGCCTTTTTCCAAAAGTGTAGTAGTGTTTGGAAATGGTCAGATGGATCGCTGTCCATGCGGTACTGGAACCTCGGCTTTAATGGCTACTCTCTACAGTAGAAATAAACTGCAATTAGGTGTCGAATTCACTAGTGAAAGCATCATCGGAACTCAATTAAGAGGAAAACTAATTCGGGAAACCCAGGTTGGTGATTTTGTAGCAGTTTTACCTGTCATTACTGGAAATGCCTATCTGACTGGAATTCAACAGTTTGTAGTAGAGCCAAACGATCCGCTCAAGTATGGTTTTGTTGTAGAGCAGTAAATTGAGGCAGTTCGAGGGGAGTGTATTAGGTCAAAATTTTAAATAACCTAGCTTGAACCTGACCTACGTTGCGTTCGGCTAGCTCGAAAATCACCTCTGGCTGGTTGAGTACATTGAAGTAAAATAGCTCGCGGGTGCGAGGACCTAAATGACAGTTGTAATGCTCATCTAGTCGGGCAACCTCATCATTGGGAAAAAGCGTATCTTGGGAACTTAAAAAACGCTCGGAGAGATACCTCACGATGCGCGAGGATTTAACTATAATCTCGCCGCGAGCGCTTCTGAGGATTGGAGTAGAAAAGCGCGTCGAGTGCGAATCCGACTCACCCCCCAAACCGACGACAAATGGCGTGACCGCAAAGTGAACAATTGGCATCAACGGTCGTTCCCGATAGGCAATCCCCAAGCGATCCATAGTCCAACGAACTTTTTCAACGTAGTGGGAAAAACGGATCGAAGTTAACTCAAAGGTCGCGGGAGCTAAAATCCCGCGCTGCTTTGAGCGTTGCTCAAATTCTGGCTGGCGAACATTCATAACAATATTAGTGGGTGCGGAGCGTAATCGTACTTTTGAAGGAACTCTTGGATTTCGGGATTGGTGTCGATGTTCATTAATTATTTGAGCGGTGAGAGCGATCGCACCTCTTCAAGATTTTCAAGCCGATAATTAATCTGGATAAACAACAAACCTACATCGCCTTTGTATAGCAACGGAGAAATTTTGGTCGGTAAGAGAATTAATCAGACCAAAATTGGTTAAAGCAATTAGCTGAAAGCGTTGTGTAGCGCACAGTATGTTGAATATTCTTGTGACCAAGATACTGCTGAATCATTCGTATATCATGTCCGTCATTCCTGAAGGGGTGACAAGGGAGCTAGAAAGATTGCTGGATAATAAACATAGCTCGTAGACCCCTCTGGTAAAAAGGCAGCTTATTGAGATTGAGCCACATCAATTTGTTTATCCATTCCTTCATCAAGGTAAATGAAACCAGCCAGCTACTACCATATAAACCAAGCCAAAAGTAGCTGTTGCGAGTCAAAGATTGTTTAATTTTTCGATGGCGACCGATGTATTTAGACTGACCTCGAAGGCTAAGAGTATGTCCTTTGAACACCGAGTGAGTGTAAGCAATGGCGATGAGCAAAACTAGACGAGTAAGGCGTTCAATCTGAGCTTGCGACCCCTCGAGATTGTAGCCACCTGACTTGCAATCTTTAAACATCGCCTCAATCCCTACGCGCTTTTTATAGGCTTTGACAGCTTCAGGTAAATTGGGTAAATTTGTCAGCAGATACCAGGGTTCCTTTGCCCCCATGCCTCGGTAAATACGTCGCCAATAGACCCCTAAATAAATCCCCGAAACTTGATGCAGTTGAGTGACTTTAGTTTCTTGATAAAACCGTTGGTCTCCTGGATTAACGTCTAGGTCTTTTAAGGGAGTAAAACCTAATTGAGTTACCATTATCTTCGTACTCTTTCTCTGTCGAAGCACAAAGTAGACCTGCTGCTGGGTCAGCCACTTAGCTAGTTCAACACTCTGGAATTCTCTGTCTCCTAAAATAACGATTTGGTGTTGTTTAAACAGCTTCAATACTGGACGTAATATGGCTTTTTGTTGAGCGAAGTTACTGGCTCCTTTCTTCTCTAGAAACTGCCAGTATATAGGCAAAGCTCTTTTCGCCATCACTACTCCAACCATGAACAGATTTTTATCTTGCCATTGAGTTCTATCTAAGACTAGATAAATTGTCTGGTCTGGCAAGAATTTCTTTTGAACTACTTCTTTGACTATGGGAAACCAGACTAACGAAACTGATAAAGCTGAGGACTTCAAAAACCTTTGGATTCGGCGACGACGGCTCTCATATTTAATTGGTAAAGGGAAGTATGCAGCTAGTCTTTCTATCTTTACTTGTTTGTAGGTCTGGATAAGGTATACCAGCACTTCCAAAGTAATTAGTTGGTCATCACTCAGATAACGTGAAAGATGATTGCGGTACAATTGGTTTAACATTTTTTAGGGTTCGGTCGGATTCTCAATAACTGACCGAATCTTTTTTACCATAGGTTGTCTCTGTTCCCTACACTGTCTGACTTCTCACAGGGTTGTCACCCCGTCAGCCGTCATTCACTAACTTATAGCCACAAGCGTGTCGAAGCATATGAGGATGCACGGTCAAAGAGATTGAAGAACATTCAGCTATACGAGTCAGCAGTTTACGAAAACCAGCAGCGGTCATAGGACTTCCCCGTTCTGTGACAAACATATAAGATGAAGGCGAAGATTCTCGTTCGAGTTTTCGTAATGCACGCAGTTCTGGACCTCTTAGAGGATGAACGCTCTCGATACCACGTTTCAATCGTCGAACATGAAATAAACCCGTATCAAAATCTATTTGTTCCCATCGTAAGGCACACAATTCTGATACTCTAAGACCATGACGATAAGTAAGTAAGATCATTGTGGCATCACGATGTCCATAGCGACCGCGTTTTTTAGCTACAGCAATCAACTCTTCAACTTCATGAGGAACTAGATATTCGCGAGGTCGTTTCTCTTTATAAGAAACAAAGGTTGGTGGAACTGTCCCACTTTTGATGTTTGGCATTGTTTAACCAAGAAACGCAATCGAGAGGGTTCGAGCAGATTTTCGTACTCAAACTGTCCCACTTACAGTTTATAGTGAGACAGGCGCGACCGTGTAAATAATGCCCGTCCAATTTCTCTCTGAAGCAGAACATAAATCTCTCAATCGGTTTCCATCTGAAGTAAGCTCAGAAGATTTAAACCGCTTTTTCTTACTCTCAGATATACTATTTCACATGGCTTGCGAACACCTCAAGCAGCAAAAAATCCTCCGTATTGGCACGACTATTCTAGCTAGGATGGTTGCGACAATGAGAGTTAAAGCCCAGGAAATTAATTATCACAGCCTTAAAAACTTGTTGACTACAGAACGGAGTACTTGGCTCGATAGTTTATTAGAAATAAAACCAGATGAGACTAGAACTCCTCTGTCCTGGTTACAGAGAACCCCAACAGGCAACAACCCTAAACAAATTTTAGAGACGCTGGATAAGATATCATTTCTACAGCAGTCGTCAGTTGATACTTGGGATTTGAGTCAACTCAATCCCAACCGTATTAATCACCTTGCCAAAATTGGGGCAAGAGCTACGAACCAATATCTTCAACGGGCATCGGAAGTTAGACGCTACCCTATCCTGATTTGTTTTCTTAAGCAGTCATTGTATAACTTCACTGACGATCTAATTGAAATGGTAGACCAACGTTTGTGGGAGTTATATAACCAAGCCAAACGTAACTTTGATAGTGATCGCTTAATGGCTAGTAAAACTATCGACGAGAAGCTGAAGACATTACAAGATATCGGTCAAATCCTTTTAAACCAAGACATCGAAGATAATTCGGTTCGAGTTAAAACATTTGAATATATTACTCCTGACGATTTAAAGGTATCACTAAAAGAAACCCAACAGCTAATTCGTCTTGTTTTGATGGGTCAGGTGGAAGAACTGCTAAATCAACCAGATAGCGATCTCAGGGAAGAACGAGGTTCGTTAGTTCTCAGTTCCTTTAAGGCAGACGAGAAAACCCTGGAGTTGAAGCGTTTAGCTGAAGAAATTACTGCTCGCTTGCCCAGAATTGAGATTACCGATCTTTTAGTAGAAGTAGATAGCTGGACGGATTTTAGCAATGCCTTTGAACATCTCAATCAGGGGCAAAATCAAGATTATAATTCTTGGCTCAGTCTTTACAGTTGTTTATTGGCCCAAGCTTGTAATCTGGATTTTCAACAGATGGCCACTTCCACTGGTTTATTGTACAGACGTTTGTGTTGGTTCAATAATTAGTATATTCGGGATGAGACTTTGCGTTCGGCTAACAACGTATTAATTGATTATCACTATGACCTGCCTTTGAGTCATTTATGGGGAGGTGGGATGTTATCTTCCTCTGATGGTCAAAGATTCCCCGCTAAAGGTTCTTTGCGTCAAGCTCGTTCCTTACCCCGTCCTGCTTGGTTATGGGAAAGGGGTGACTTTTTATAGTTGGACTAGCGACCAGTTTTCCCAGTATGGCAGTAAGCCAATACCCGCTACGGTTAGAGATGCTACCTATGTTCTGGATGAAATTCTGAATAATGAAACCGAACTATCAATCCTAGAACACACGACGGATACCGCAGGATACACGGAGGTTATTTTTGCCTTATTTGACTTATTAGGAATGCGTTTTTCTCCCCGTATTCGAGATTTAGCTGACCAGAAGCTTTATCGAACCAGTGATATTGACCTCGATCTCTATCCGCTACTCAAAGAGCATATTCAGGGAACTATTAATCAGCAGCTAATTTTGGATGATTGGGACGAGATGCTTCGCTTGGTGGGTTCTGTTAAAATGGGCTGGGTTACAGCCTCATTAATCATTCAAAAACTTCAAGCTTTTCCTCGAAAACATCCTTTAATGAGGGTTCTTCAAGAGTATGGCAGGCTCATCAAAACTATTCATATTCTTCGTTGGTATGCCGATGAAAGCAATCGGCGCAGACTTAAGCGACAATTAAACAAAGGAGAAGCTTTGCACAGTCTTCGTTCTCACCTTTTTTATGCCAACCAAGGAGAAATTAAAACTCAGCAAGATGACCGATTACTCAATCAGGTCGGATGTCTGAATTTAGTGACCAATGCCATTATTGTCTGGAATACAGTCTACATCAATAAAGTTGTCCAGCAACTTCAACAAGAAGGGCATCCTGTCGATGATGAAGATTTAAGGCATATTTGGCCAACCCGCCACGCACATATCAATGTTTACGGACAATATCATTTTGATAAAAAACGATTGAGGAAAAAACACCCCTTGAGAGCTTTACGAAATCCTGGTTCTTGACCTTACCGACCAAAATTGTTCCGTTGCTATACAAAGGCGTACTTCATCAACATTGCCATGACCAGGTTCATCAAGGTGTGTATGACAAGCACCAGATTGTTGAGAAGCTGGATGAATCTAAAGGTTCACGTCCAGTTTTGCAGACGAGTCGGAGGGGTGACTCTTCGGCTTAGTTTAACTCTCCCCCATGTTACGCAGCCAAACGAGATTTGGATAGTTTGAGCTAGGACTCAGCAATCAATTTTGAACGAAATTTCAATAGTTTCAGTTGTTAAGTGCGTAACATCAGTCCTTAATTAGAAACAGTTGTCCGCTCGGATTGAATTGCAGCTAAACGAGCTTTCAAGAGCGATATATTGTCTATATCGAGACGAAAATTAAACACCATAACTCGGTCGGCTAGATCGAACTGCTGACGGACATAGTTTTCGACCGATGAAGATACGACAACTAGCTCTACTTGCTCCAAAATTTGAGGATTTTGCTGAAGGTCTTCAAAATCTATGGCTTGAAGATTTAAATGAAGAATACCAGCTTTCTCTGACAAAACTTTCATCGTTTCACTTTCTGTCTTACTAGAGGCAACAAGCAGCACTCTATGGTGACGAGGTAAGGATGAAAGTTGCATTAATAGTTCTAGGTTAGGCTTAACATCAATGGCAAACACTTCTTGTTCGCTTATTGCTCTAGATGTAACCTTCCATAAAAACTCCGCTGTCGTGATGACCAAATCAGCATTCTTTAGCTCTTTTAGGCTTTCTTTACGATTAGCTTTTAAATCTGACCAAGGAAGAAACAATATAGGAACTCCGATTTCTTCTTTTATCGCCTCATATATTTTTTCTTTATACTGTTTGGTCGCCACAAATACTACTTTCACAGAAGTAGCAAGTGTACGAGATGATAATAGTGCTAGTGAATAGGCAGCTACTCCAAATTCCGCTGCACTTAATTTAAACTGAGCTGCCAGATCGTATGTTTCGGCTAACAGAGCGTAAATGTGTTGGTGACTTCTGCTTTTTTTTACAATTTCATTTTGAGCGACGAAAGTTCCTTTTCCTCTTTGAGCAATTAGATAACCAGATTCGATTAAGTCATTATAGACGGCGGCCACTGTGTTATGGTTGACCCCCAGATGTTTGGCAAATTCAACTACAGTTGGCAAACTGTCACCCGATTGTAATTCATTCAAAGCAATTAACAGCTTTACCTGTCCGATAATTTGAGCCTTAATATTTATGGAAGAATTGGAGTCTACAATAATAGGAAGGAGCTGCATTAGTTTTTGACAAGTTTGTGCTTCATTCGAGAAAAGGAACTATTTGTTGAGTGCTTTTCGATGATTGAACAAAATCTTCGGTTTTAATAATCAAACAAATAAAAATTATTTAATTCCGATCTTATATATCAGATTAAAGTATTTAAGTCAATTGTAATATACATTACAAAAAAAAGATTAAATTCAAAATTTTTATTTAAATACTAGATTTTTTTCTCTCAAGACTTTAAAATAGTCACTTTATAAAGATAGCATTATAAGACTTATAAAGCACAGTAAATTTCAAGTGCATTAAGATTTCGAAATGCTTAAATTTATTTTATAAGCAAATGGAAGCAAGTTTTGATTGAAAAACGTTACTATAGATTTGGGTTTAAAAAATTTTATTACTACATGGCTTTATGTCTTTTGAAAATTATGCCATCCAATATAGAGAGCTTTGTTCTGACTCTACTCAATTCTTACAATTTTTCGAACCTAAATTTAGTTACAGAAAGGCGGTAATTAATAACAATAGTCAAGATACTACTGGTATCCTCGTAGTAGATCTCAAGGGAAGGATGATCAGCTTAAACAAAAATTTTATCTCTATGTGGAATCTTTCTCAGGAAATAGTTAGCTTGCAAGATGATTGGCAAGCCATAAAATTAGTTTCCACACAGTTTGAAAATCCCGCTTCTTTTTTAAAAGAAATGAGAAAAATTTATGACCAGAGAGACTTAAAGATTTATGATTCAATTAAATTAAAGAATGGTCGAATATTCGAGCGCCTAACCAAACCTCAATTTTTAGGCGGTCAAATTATTGGCAGAATTTGGATATTTCGGCAAATCACCTAAAGTAGATTGTTGAATAACTTGGCTTTCATGAGAGGAAATATCACTCCAAGAATCGAGCATCCGACCGTATAAATTCGCCATTTCCCAAGCAATTCGAGCATAGACTTGACCCAATAGGGAGTCTGGGTCGCACTGAGGGATTAATTCTAGCCCCATTGCTAAGTGTTGTCGATCGATATCTTTGTGAACTTGCCAATAACGTCCCACTTTCAGTCCTAGTTCAGAGAGTTTCGGGTTCGCCGCCGAGAAAAAATCATAGGAAATACCCTCTGAGATTAAATTCATAGCAATGACTTGGTGAGCAGGAGATTCACGTAGGACAGAGCGAAAACAATAAGCACTCACTGTAAGAGTTTCTAGCGTAGCAGGAACACTGGTTGGACTTTTGTCTGGTTTGAGAAATTCGTGTTGGCGCATCCAAGCCTCTAGCTGAGAGCAGTGCTCTACTTCCTCCATTGCGTGTCGGGCAAAGCAAGCTTGAAAACAAGGATCTTGACACATGGCATGGCGTAAAGATAGTGCTGAAGTAAAATCACGAGACTGATAGTATAACTGGTTAATCCAGCCGCTAATGTCTTCTGATTTTGAAGCTTTAGTTAATTTCTTGTAAAAAGTTCCTTGGAGAAGATAACTACGATATTTATCTGCCAAGTTCATTAGCCATTGCATTTATTAACTTCCTCTCTAATTTCTATATCTATATATTGTTAAATTATATATATTAGGTTAACTAAAACCATTGTGCTGAGTAGATTACAATTACAGTTTTAGCGTTTTTTATGCTCGATTACTGTCTTAACGACAAATACTATTATAATATATTTTCTATACCAATATGGTAGTATATTGATCGAATTAATGAGGAGACAACAATGTATCCTAGCTGCGATCTATACGTTAAAGCAACTAGGGCGTGTCATCAATTAAGCCAAATAACAGAGGCGTGCCGTGATAAACAGAACCTAAAAAATTAACTGCTGTTTGATTATAGCGAGTTGTGATCGGGGTTCGGTTAAACTAAGCCAAAGGGTCACCCTTCTGACTTAGTTTAACTGTACGCCTATGTCCCTCCTGTGGCAATTGATTGATGGCGTTGAGCAGCGCTCGCATTGTGGAGGCGACTCTGTCCGTGTCCATTGCGAGACCTGCGTAACGTTTGCCCTGAAACTTCAACCGGACAATGGTGAGAGTTTCTTGCGCAGGGGCGCGGTCAACGACCTGTTGCTCACACTCCAGTAACCTGAAATCGAGCTGGGTTTCGTCGCGTAGACCGTTGACACACGCTTCCACATTGCGCATGCCCTGGTTTTGGATCTTTATTGTCGAACCATATCCATCATCGATCATTGCCGTAAAGCCATGCTTCGTGGTCGTGTCGTGGTGGATGTTCGTCAGAACCAGTTTTCCCAGCTTACTCTCATTGACGAGGTAGTGTTCTTCGAACAATCGCCAGATCTCATCGGGATGGAGCTCTCCGCCCAGACCATCAGCCCTGCGTTGCACAATCGAGCTGAACTCGATCTGTAACCAGCGTGGCAGGACCGCGTTGAACCTGTTCTGCAGCACGAACGCAATCCCTCCCTTCCCCGATTGGCTGTTGATACGAACGACATTCTGGTAGCTGCGCCCCAGGTCGCCAGGGTCAATGGGTAGGTAGAGCACCTCCCATATCTGCCCCTCCTGGTACGTGTCCAGGCACTTCTTGATGGCATCTTGGTGCCCGCCGGAGAACGCAGTGAATACCAGCTCTCCGGCATAGGGGTGGCGGGGATGAACATCGATCTGCGTGCATTCTTGAACGACGGTCGTGATGCGATCCATATCGCTCAGATCGAGTTGGGGATCGACGCCCTGGCTATAGAGATTCATCGCCATGGTCAACACGTCCATGTTGCCCGTACGTTCACCATTGCCAAACAAAGTGCCTTCGACCCGTTGTGCACCGGCCATGACCCCCAACTCGGCAGCAGCCACCGCACAACCACGGTCATTGTGGGTATGAAGACTGACGATGACGGAATCGCGGTTGCTGATGTGTCTACAGAACCATTCGATCTGGTCGGCGTATACGTTCGGAGTAGAGACTTCGACCGTCGACGGTAGCGTATTGATAACGGTCCGCTCCGGCGTGGGTTGCCAAGTACGATTGACCGCGTCACAAACTTCGACCGCGAACTCCACCTCCGTTGCCGAGAAGCTCTCCGGAGAGTACTGGAACGTCCAGTCCGTCTCTGGTTGGCGCTCCGCGTACCGCTTGAGCAGGCGGGCGCTGGATATGGCGATGTCGACAATGCCCGCCTTGTCAAGTTGAAAGACCTTCTTCCGCTGTAGGGGTGAGGTTGGATTGTAAATATGAAGGATGACCCGCTTGGCGCCTAGCAGTGATTCGAAGGTCCGCTTAATGATCTCTGGGCGAGCCTGCGTCAGCACCTGAATGGTCACGTCTTCGGGTACTCTATTCTCTCTGCAGAGATGGCGCACGAAATAGAAGTCGGTCGCTGACGCGGCAGGAAAGCCCACCTCGATTTGCTTGAAGCCAATGTCGACCAGTAAATCGAAGAACTTTTCCTTTTGTGCCAGAGACATGGGTTTGATGAGCGCCTGGTTGCCATCCCGCAGATCGACACTGCACCACTGCGGTGCAGTGTCGATCTGGTTATTCGGCCAAGTTCGATCTGGCAGGGATATCGGATCAAATCGCTTGTACTTCCTATGATCGAATTTTGACATAGTACCTCCAAGAATTGGAACGAGTCCAAGACAAAAGCGGCTACACGCTGGTTGTGGGGGCGGTAGTCTGTGCCTTGCGCCTGATGGTCGTGAGGGGACGCGGTACTTCGGTGTACTCCACCTTGCCAGGGGCATAGATCGCCAAGAATTCAGCCAGACTCGTTTCGAAAAGAGTGTCGGTTCTGGGCTGTTGAACGCGTACCGGGTCGGTGAACAGACATCCGGCAGCATCTGGATTCATGCCGAGCGAGGACAACGCGTTGAATCGGGGTTGACAGCCGTTGGGAACCCATTGACGACGTCGAGCCCAGGCCGTCTCCAGCCCCTTGGTCAGCTCTTCCCCATGCATGAAACGCAGATCCATGAAGGGCTCGACCTCGCCGACGCAGCCGAACACGTTGCCCGCGACCTTTCCATCGGGACCAACCATGCCATCGGTGATTCTCAAGCCATATTTTTGTTCACACTCCGACACCAAATGAGCACGCCCCGGCGGCATCCATCCTGTCACCCAGAGGAAGTAACGGGCCTGAAGTACAGTTGAGGTGAACTCTTCGGCCGACATGTAGTCGAGGCTCTTCAAGTCCTTCTTGGTCGGCATGTCGCCAGTCAACGCGATAGCGCAGTTGTTCTGATAGGCCCAATACAAGGTGGATAGATAGGCGGCCTTTCCTTCTGGATTCATGTAGTTGTCCAGCACAACTCTCGTCATGGCCAAAAGTTTGCCGTCTTTGTCAAAGACCGGCGTATTGAGCTTCTTGTCATGGAAGATGATGTCGATGGCCTGCAGCATATAATCCCAGGCATCGGGTTGACCCAGGATACGATTATAGATGTCTGGCGTCATGTGAGGCTCAAGTCCATGGAACTTGAAACCGACGCTGCCACCGGATTCGATAATGAACGGCAGAAGCTTCTCGATCTTGATACCGGAGTTGAACACGATGGCTCGTAGCCCAAGTTTAATGGCATGCTCGAGCATGGGTATCGTGTCGGTGTTAAGGACCGGCTCACCAGCGCCCTCGATGATGAACGTTTCGGTACCCAAAAGCTCTTTAGCCACCGACAGAATGTGCTTCTTCTGCTCCAGGGAGAGCGGCGAGGGATACTTGCCCTTGCGGTTACTCTGGTTGGAATAGGTATAGCACATCTCGCACTTGTAACGGCACACCGACCCCGTATCGAGGACCAGGTAAGGCATCTGACCGTTGACATAAACGCGCCGTTCGACTTCGGCTTTTGTATGATGCCAGCCCAGAGGAGGATTGTAGTAGAACCTGTTTACGGGAAGCTGCTCACGGAGCTGGGCATATTGATCCGGAGGGCTATTCTTGACATCGTTGTAGATCTTCTCAAAGACAGATATGTCCATGTAGTTGGGTAACATCATTGGCTTCATGTTGGCGTATAGGTTGATTGCTGGTTTCTTTGGTTTCTATAGAAGAGAGTGTTGAGGCTTCGGGAGACCAGGAAAAAGAGACCGTGTGTCCTGGGGAGCGGCAAGCCTCAAGGGAGTAAGACCTTGCGATCTACTCGTGAGATGACTCCGTATGGTCAGCGAGGTCGACGAACTCTCCATCGGTCAATTGCTGTAGGTCAGCCGTATTGACGAGCAAGACGCCGTGGGAAGTGCCGGCACCGACCCAGGCGGACTCGTAACGTTTCAGGTCCTGATCGATGTAGGTGCGAAGCTTTTGCACATGCCCAAAGGCAGGTACGCTGCCGATGGAAAAGCCTGTTTGGTCTTTCACGAACGCAGCATTGGCCTTCGCCAGTGTGAAGCCATGGCTGGCCGCCAGCTTATCAATATTTACTCGGCTCGAGCCAGAGACAATCAAGAGGACAGCATCGCCGCGATTCGTGTCCTTGAATACGAGAGATTTCGCGATCTGATCGAGACTTGCCCCGACCGCATGAGCAGCTTCTTCTGCGCTGCGTGCTGATGCTGGGAGTTCCCTGAGCTCATAGCGAATACCATTTCTCGTCAGTATATTTGTGACAGGTGACGCGCTCGCGTCCTTTGTCTTACGTGTGCGTGAGTCGTGCTTCATACGAAACCTCTTGGAAAAATTATGAGAATTCGAAACTTTCCTGACAAGCCTTACGCAACTGGCGCAGCGAAAACGTTTCTGTGGCTATGTCAAAGACATATCGTTAATTCAGCAACACCAATCTAATTAACTCGGAATTACTTCCTATCTATCCAGAAGTAATTGTAGTCCAGTACGTACCATCCCCATCAGAATAATACCTCACCCAATACGTTCCTTGGGTTAGATTCACTGCCCATCCAACTTGGATAAAGTGGGCTTTTCATTAAGACTTGGACTTGTTCAACATTTTGCTACTCTCCTTTACGGTTAGTTAGTTTAGATTAATAATACTATTAAAGTATTAATGCCAAAACTAGTCAAGTAGTTAAACTGCTTTTATACAAAGTTAGCGGGACCAGCCCTTTCAAGGTGTTGTAAATTTCCTCAAATTCTAGTTAATTGAAAAAATACAGTTGACAGATAGGAAAAAGCCAAAATGATTTTATACCAATTTAAATTGAAGACATGACAGATCAACTAGACTAAAGAAAGTAGTTTAGTTCTTTTTAGGTGATGGTAGGTGTAATCTCAATACAAGTGAAGGAAAATTTAGAAGATTTAACAGCAAGATTACGTCAAGCAAAGACTTTAAAGGTAAAAGAAAGATTACAGGTACTTTACCCCACATTCCGCGGGTCGATCACTGGTTATCCATTTATTTTAGATGCCTTATCTGTCGTGAATACCATTTAAATTGGTATAACCAAGTCGCCCAGATTTGTAGTTTAATGCCATTAATTGAACCAGTCCCAAGATAACTCAGCCCTAACATTCGTTTGACAGTCTTAAAAGCATCTTCAATGCGCCATCGTTTTTGGTACAGATCGATAAAAACATAGGGAGGTAATACTTCTGGTTCAAAAACCGAAGTCAAATAGGAACGCCAAACTTTACCTACTCGAATTTCAATTAACCGAAGAGTAACAATGGGAGTCTTTTTTGTTCCAGAACCGATCTTAACCAAGCGATCGCGTAAATTATAATTATCGGTAAAAACCTGTTGATACTCAATGGCAGCATTAATCTTAATGCGGGTAATAAAGTGAACGCCCCGCTCGATTAATTGTCGCCAAAACTGAAAATGATAAAACCTGCGATAAGCGCAAGAGTAAAGTCTGGGCTGAAACTAACTGTAACAACTTGTCTTCACAACGGGCATCGGAGGCATTCGGTTTTTCCTGAAACCAAATTTCCACAGGCAACCGTGTGACTAAATCCATGACCACAACCATCTTGCCAGCTAATGAACCTGGTTTAACCTCCTCTAAGCTCTTGAGCTTACGAAATAAAGCCTCCAAGGTCGAACCATCGGCACACCAAATGCTCTCAAATTTAGCTCGGGTAAATTGCACACTTTCGGGCAACGGTCGATTTTGACGAGCCAACCATCTAATTTTCAAGGTCGGCAAGATTTCCTGAAAAATTCTCTCGAATAAGATAGCAGGAAAAGTCAAAAATCTTTGAGATAAAGCTTGTTGACTCACTTTTGTCCGCTTACACCATAAAAATCCTTCTGTTTCTAGTAATCGACTTAATTCACTCACTCCCGGTACATCTCGCCACAATAACATCAACAGGATAACCTTCAAGCCGAAGTTGCTGGACAACTTTATCGATATAGACCGTATTCCAAACGATAATGGCATTGGTTACTAAATTCAGACATCCGACCTGATTTAGTAATTGGTCATCTTGCTGAGTTTTGATTTCTCCTTGATTGGCATAAAAAAGATGAGAACGCAGACTGTGCAAAGCTTCGCCTTTGTTTAATTGTCGCTTAAGTCTGCGCCGATTGGTTTTCTCAGCATACCAACGAAGAATATGAATAGTTTTAATGAGTCTGCCATACTCCTGAAGAACCCGCATCAAAGGGTGTTTTCGAGGAAAGGCTTGCAGTTTTTGAATGATTAATGAGGCTGTAACCCAGCCCATCCCAATTTTGGCTAAGTAATTGATACGGTTGGGATTGAGTTTGCTTAAATCCCAAGCATCAACCTGATTTTGCTGCAAAAATGAGATCTTATCGAGGGTTTCTAAAATCTGTTGGGGATTATTACCTGTTGGCGTTCTCTGTAACCAGGAGAGACGGGTTCTTTTCTCATTTGGCTCTACTTCCAACAAACTATCGAGCCAAGTAGTTCGTACCTGGGTTAATAAATCTTGAAGGCTTTGATAGATTAGTTCGCTAGCTTTAGCTCTAGCTGTAGCAACCATCTTAGCTAAAATAGTCGTGCCAATACGAATGATTTTTTGCTGCTTGAGGTGTTCGCAAGCCATCTGGAACAGTAACAACGGCTGATTGTGTTCTAATGCTCGCTCCGTCAACCATTGCTCTAAACTCGACAAATCAGAATTAGATGCACGGCGATATCCTAACAATGCTTGGATCTTTCGTTGGTGTTCTCTCTGGGTGCTTGACCGCTTACCGTAGAAAACCAATAACTCTGGAATTAACTGTAGCTGTTGAGCTACATAGTTAACCACTGACTCTGGTAACTCAAGTTCTTCGGGGAAAAATCCTAAATATCGCAAACAACATAGCTGTAAGGCAAAGCCCAGGCAATTATGTTCGGCTCGAAGCTGTTTGAGAATTGATAATTCTTTATCTGAGAGTAAGAAAAAGCGATTCAAAACTTCTGAACTAATTTCAGAAGGGAAACGATTGAGGGACTTATGTTCTGCTTCAGAGAGAAATTGGACGGGCATTATTTACACGGTCGCGCCTGTCTCACTATATAGCGGTGTTCTGGTTAATTAAGTACACTTAGTTTACGTATTCAATAGGATTGAGATTTATAACTGTACTTAACTTGTTTGCACACTGCTGTAAACTGTAAGTGGGACAGTTTGAGTGCCAAAATCTACTCGAACCCTCTCGATCGCGTTGAAGGGTCAAACAATGCCAGACATCAAAAGTGGGACAGCTCCACCTTTCTTTGTTTCTTACAAAGAGAAAAGACCTCGTGAATATTTAGTCCCCCATGAAGTTGAAGAGTTAATTGCTGTGGCCAAAATTTTCCGTTTTTCTGGAGGAGGAAATTCCAACCCAGGAAATCAAATCCATCTGTCGTTGCTGTTAGCTTGGTCTTCCTTTCACTAATTTCCATACCTCTTACAGCTAGAAATTCTTTAACTTGGTCAAGTATTTTATTTGCATCATCTTCGGGTTTGAGGATAAACACCATGTCATCGGCGTACCGAATTGAGTTGTGAATGTCCTCTATTCCGTTGAGAGCTATATTTGCTAAAAGTGGCGAACATGGAGTAGGCACAAAGCGCACCTTCCAACCTTGCGATTGGTGTGTTTCTTCATACCTCTCCCCAAACCGTACGTGACAATTTCTCGTCATACGGCTTTCCATCATTGTTACCTCCGACCAAACGAGGGTGTTTTAGCATGACATGGGCGACATAGTAGCTGAAGATTGTCTTCAGTGTCCGAACCCTTGCTTTTGCGTGGTTTAATGTGATGCAAATCTAGTTTACCTAGTGCGCCACAGCATTCGCATTTTGCGCCCCTCTCGGCTTTGATTTTCTCTTTGAGTTCGCGCCATGTGACATTCTCAGCATTTCCCATCCAAATTGTTTGGGATAAAGGTATTTCTGGCTGTGCTGCTGATAATGTTCCAAGCCTTTCTAAATAAGGGTTTTCTGGTGAACGAGAGCGGTATTTCTTTAAGGGCAAATCACTCATCCTATAAAGGAAAAGGTAATTATCCCCGTTGATTACACCAAAGTTCCATCTCTTGCCGTTTTCTCGGAGTTTGAATCTATCTAGTACTTTTCGTTTGGACACTTTATGCCGTTT
This sequence comes from Myxosarcina sp. GI1(2024), assembly GCF_053543375.1. Classification (NCBI taxonomy): domain Bacteria; kingdom Bacillati; phylum Cyanobacteriota; class Cyanophyceae; order Pleurocapsales; family Pleurocapsaceae; genus Myxosarcina; species Myxosarcina sp. GI1(2024). Next base: position 72,574 of record NZ_JBKGTY010000014.1, read on the forward strand.
ATTCAACCAAAGAAATAACCTTTCGTTGACCCAGAAGTCTAGGTCTTTGGCTATTTTCTTGGTGTTTGTATGGCAATAGTAGTTAATCCACCCTCTGAGTACTGCGTTCAAAGCGGAGATTTTGAGTAATGGTGAGTCTTGAAACCACTTTCGTCTGGTCATTTCCTTGACCTTGAGCTTTAGCTTTTTAATGTTTTCCTGTGCTGGTGTGACCAACATTTTGGGTCGGTCATTAGATTTTACGTATCTTTGAACGTGAAAACCCAAAAAGTCAAAGCCCTGATTTACGTGAGTAATATGAGTTTTTTTGGGGGAGAGTTCGAGTTTTAGTTCTTCCCAAAGGAATGTCTGGAACTCTTCTTTTAGCCTGACGGCTTCTGCTTTACCACCGTTGGTAAGTAGTAGCCAGTCATCAGCGTACCGAATTAACGCGCAGTTTCCCATGTGGTTGTTTCGACGACGTTCTTTCTGTTTGCGGTGTAGGTTGCCATATTTGTTCCACCAGTAGAGGTCTAGTTGGTGTAAGTAGATGTTCGCTAAAATTGGCGAACAGATTGCACCCTGCGGTGTTTCCGTTTCGGTGCGCTTGAACAAACGACCTTCCATAATTCCCGCCTTAAGAAAGCGTTCTATTAATTTTAGGAATCTTTTATCAGCAATTCTTTGAGCCAGCAATTTCATCAGTATTTGATGGTGTATGCTGTCAAATGCTCCTTTGATATCCCCTTCAATGACCCAGTAGTATTTATTGCGTCGATTGATGTAGCTATCTAATCTGGCGATGCAATCCTGAGTTCTGCGTCCTGGTCGAAAACCATTGGAACAGTTTAGGAATTCGCTTTCATAAATAGGTTCTAACACCATTTTGACAAGCATTTGTACTACTCGGTCTTTAATCGTGTGGGCGAGTTTTACCGTTAGACTTGGGAATGTAAATTCGACGAACGGGCGTTGGGCGGAATTGCTTAGAGCGTAGTTCCGCTTCTAGCTTCTGAACGAACTCAGCTTTTGCTGTGTCTGATTGTAGAGCTTTCTTTGTTACCCCGTCTATTCCTGCCGTCTTTGACCCTTTGTTTGAGAGTATTGTCTCTAAGGCATCGGTAATCCAATCTCGACGACAAATGAGTCGGTAGAGATGGTCAAATTGGTGTTCCTTTTGGAACTTTGCTTTGATGGCGAGACTACGTTGGGTCTTGATAATATCGGACATACTTCTTAGTCCTCTCAGTTTCCTGTTTGTATCTCTAACAATGACTGCCATCCTTCGCCATGTACTAGACTATTTTCTAGCTCGGACTACTACGATGGCTCTGCCACGCAATAACTACTTCAGTTGCAGTTAACCCAGCCTGTATTCAGACCAGTTATTGCGCTTCCTACGTTCATACTTCGGTAAGTGGTTATATTTAACCGTAGGCTTCTTCTTTACTTCGTAAGGATATAGACCTAATATCCCCGACATCAGTTGATAATTTGTACCCTTGTAATTAGAGCAATTCAGACCGCGTCAAAAGTCTTTTTCAGTCAAACGAATGAACATTGACTTACCTGATATCTCACGCCATCTCTGTTTTTTAACAGCGTGTCCAAGGTGTAGGAGCGTTGGACGAAGATTCCTTTCGTAGCCATAGTTAAATTCAGGCTCGAAGCCTCATACTGTAACAGAGTGCCAGTATTTTGCTCCTTGTTCCCCAGGCTTCAAACAGGTTCTTACTCATTGTCCCCTGCCTGCTGGGTCAGCCTTAGCACATTAGGGAATGTACTATCTCTTGGTAGTTTTCACTCTCCTTGAGCATTACCAAAGTACGCTTCGTAGCGCACTCGTCCCACCTTGAGGGGTTCCCTTATTGGTAGAATGAAACATCTCAGCTTCTACATAACCTGCTTTGAGCCACTGCTTTATCAGTTCTCGCCCTGGAATTTGTCCAATTTGAGTGAGAATAAAAGAGTGACAGATGTTGTCAAATGCTCCTTTAATATCGGCATCGAGTATCCAGGTATCGCAGCCGTTTCTGAGCCTTAGAAAACATTGTTCAATGGCATCGTGGCAACTTCTACCAGGTCGAAAGCCGTAACTGTGAGCTTCAAAACGAGCTTCCCAGCTAGGTTCAAGAGCATTTTTCATCATTGTCTGTGTGATTCGGTCGGTTAAACAAGGAATTCCCAATGGTCTTTGTTTTCCATTCTTCTTGGGAATGTACACCCGTTTAGTGGGGCGAACTTGCCAAGGAGAATATTCCCTGAGCTTTTTGACCAGATTGACCCGTTGTTGAGAAGTTAGGGCTATCTGCCCATCTAGTCCAGGCGTTTTCTTGCCTTGGTTTTCTTGGGTCACTTTTCGCACAGAGAGTAGCAGATTGGAGTAACTGCGTAGCATGAGTTTCATAAGGCTGCGAACCTTATTCCACTTATGATTCTTAGTGGCACGATAAATCCTCTGTCTCAAATTCCTCACACGCTTTTTAACTGTCTTCCAATCAATGTCCGACCAGTTGGTAAGCTGTTCTGAAGCTCCGATGTCTAATAAGACTCTATCTTTCACTGTCAGTTCGGTTATTTTACATTGGTTTATCGTTGAAAACCTGCCAGAAGTCTGCATCCTTTCGGATTGAGGAATTTTCCTCTATCCTCTGCATTACCAGAGACTTTCGCTTTTTCTGGCATCCTTTACCCTCTGAGTAATTCAGCTTTCCTTACGGTAGGCTTACTCTTTTTAACCAGAGAACTCATAGGGCTTACTGTAGTTTCGAGTATCTGAGCTGCGTTCGGGGTGGGTTCTGTCTATACTCCGATGGGAATCAAGTCTGTCGCTTAAAGGACTAGCGAGCCTTTAGGCTACCCATTTACCTTTTGGTTTGAGTGTATCAGCCTTATTTCACTCATTGGGAAGTGACGAAGTTTCCTTAACAGTTCACATTTGCGTTAACCCGTCCGAACTTCCTCTCGCCCGTTTCCAGTTTTAGGCTACTAGATTCGGTTACTTTAGTGGTCTGCATTCCATTGGATTCATTACTTACTACCAATGTGACCAGAGTCAATGACTCTTTTACTTGAGGACAGTGGGACAGACTCCACTGAGAGATAATTCTCTACTCAATTGGGAATGATTTCCCTACTCAATTTTCTACATCGCACCGCTAGTTTTCCCCCAACTTATGTTTTTGCGATCGCTAAAATCAACACATCCAATCGCTGTATTGATTGTATAGCAAAGGTTTTAGCGACAGGCTGCACTATATCGCACAAACCTTCTATTTAGGTCAAGTCACAAGAAATGCATGATATTGCAATTGGCTTGTTTATTAACAGATATGAATTTGGTGTAGATATTTGACTACCTTACCAACAACTTCATAACACCATCCTCTTTGTCATTGCTGTCTAAAAAATTAGATAACCACAGGGTTATTCTGTCTTTCTCAACTTTTTGCGACAGAACCCAAGATCTGAGTTTAACCGAGCATTACAAAAGTTCTACTTGAAGTCAACAGCTTCTAGGGCTACCGCGATCGCCTGTTCTTTCTGAAGGTCTGAACCTTGAGCATACTCTAGTGAAAACGGAACTTCAATATCTGGCTTAACTCCGACTCCTTCTATTCGCTGGTTTTCATCCAAATATATATCCGCGACTGCCAGGTACAAGACACTACCGTCACTCATCCCATACAGGTTTCCCTGAACCACTGCACCCGCCGTTTTAGCACCTACAACAGTACCAATTCCATATTTACGAAACCCGTAGGCAAGAATTTCTTTACCACTTCGACTTTTTTCATTGACAAGCATCACTACGGGCTTACTCCAAGCGGAACTAAAAGTGGATGTCCGATTTTGGGTAATTCCAGTGATTCTGATATTTCGAGGCGTGTATAGATTGAGATAGGAAGCAGAAGCACCGCCCCACCCTTCTCTTAAATCAAGCACAAAACTATCTACATCTTTCAAGCGTCCATAGAATAATTCGGTTTCAAGTTGCTTTTGAAACTGTTCGCCTGCATAAGACCAAATATGGACGTAGCCAATTTTTTTCCCTGCTTGCTCAATGACTTGAACGCTTGCTTTCATGGCATCCAAAAACATCGTTGTTCCATCGAGTGTTTTTGGCGTGACCGTAATTTCTTGGCTGTCGGAAGTGGGAGAGCGTTGAATCGTGAGCTTAACGGGTTGATTGGCTTTGCCAGTAAAAGACTGAATGGGATGAAAGGGTTGACCCTCGACGCTCAGCAATCGATCGCCAACTAGTAGTTCAGCCTCCGATGCAGGACTGCCATCGAGAATCGCACTGATAAAGGTATTTCCATTCCGCTGTTGAGTGAAAATGCCAATGCCAGTGTATTGAGGTTTGCCATCAGGCAGAATAGTTTTAAGTTGCTGCTGTAATTTAGGATTTGACCGTAAGAATATACCTAAGATTTGGTAATATTTTGGGTCATCTGGTGTATAGAAATAAGTATGTGAGGTTCTCAATTCGGAAAGCATTTGATTAATGACCCGTGCTAGATCGGCTTTCGATTGAGCCTGGTTTGCTTGAGGTTTATATTTTTCATGAATGTCTCGCCAGTTTATACCATTGAAGTTTGGGTCGAAAAAATTGTCGTTGACGGTTTGCCACACTTGCTCAAAAGTATCAGGTTTCGATTGTCCGACGACGGGCAAGCTGGGCGCGAACACTCCCCACAGAAACAGGATGAAAGTACTCATCAACGCGATCAGCTTCGCTGCCAGGCTTGGCCTGATCGCGCAATGTCTGCGAAAGCCGCTCGCGATTAGGCGGATATGGCGTATCTGGTTCAATTGCTGCACATCATATCTCGGAACTCTTCTTAGTATCGAAACAGATATTTTCTGTTTTTTCAAGCAAGCTATGCTTGACGCTCATTAGAGAAGGGAGTAGGTCAATCCCACAAAAGCACTGATGGCAGGACATCAGTAGCTAAGCGTAGCAACTGATAACCAATTCCAGAAGTGCCTTGAAAGAATCCTGGGTTGAATACAAAATTGGGTAAATTAGGGAGAAGTTGATATGCTCCAGCTTGATTAGCTCTAGCAACCACATTTGTTGATTGTTGAAGTGCAATCTGATACCAATCTGGGCGAGCTAATCGTTTTGCTCCAACCAACAGAGCTTCAAACCTACCTAAGTTACCACAGCACAGATTATCTATTGACTGTAAACTAGGTTTTTGGGTTGTTTGCAAAGCTATTTCAATCTCTTGTTCAAATTCTGGCGACTTCACAATTCCTAAACTGCCTAAGCGTCCTAAACCAATTCCAGATGCCCCTGAGCACCAATTAATAGTAAAGTGGGGCCGATCCTTTTGTTGTTTAAATCCACGATAGTCTGGCCAGTTGCCTGCGGACTCAGAAAACACAGTGCGTTCATACTCAATTCCTTCTAGTGCTGCTTCTAAGTAGTTTTGATCTTGGGCGACGGCATATAGTTTTAACAGCCCATAAGCAATTCCCGCTGCTCCGTGGGAGAAACCTGTTAAGGGTTTTTCTCCAAAAGTCTGCCAAGCCTTGGGAGAGCCTTCGCAACTAACTCGGTGTTTCAGTAAGTGATGCCCGCAGGCTATTGCTTTCTCTAAAACCGTTGACTCACCCGTGGCAGCATAAAGGGGCAACAATCCCAAAATTGCTCCAGCTGCTCCACCGATGACATCCAACTGTTTATCGGCAGCAATTAATTCCGATGTGATCCATTCTGCCAACACCTGGGCATCTGCCAATAATGTGTTATCTTCCAAAAATTGACTAACTTTCACGAAGGCATAAATTATTGATCCCAGACCCACTGCTCCACCAATTCCCATTGATTTGGCAAATATTTGCCCAGCTTCAACATCAAAAGTCTGTATCTGCTCGCGCAGGGATTGTAAAGTCTTTAAAGCTAGAGAGCGGAATCGTTGGTTACCAACGACTCGATCTAATGCAGCTAAAAATAGCGCTATACCGCATCGCCCATCGTAGAGATTATGTCCTAGCACTTGAAGTTGGAACCGCTCCGCATTAGGGACGTAGCCCAAACCAATCCAGTTGACACTCCCATCTGGTTCTTGAATTGCTCTTGTTTCAATCTCAGCTGCGAGGGCCTGGGCCTCCTGAATAAATTGTTCCGAGGTAAGCAATGGCCTAGACTCGGCTTTCCATTCCCATCTCTCGGAGGTTTGAGTTCGTGCTACCCTAGCATAGAGTGCTCCCTTAATATAGGCTATCTGTCGAGCCAAGTCAGTTTCATCTAGCGCCTGCAATTTAGCTAAGATCTGTTGATAGCTAGATTGTTTAAAATACTGGGGAATGTCTCGGTTGGTTTCCAAGCTTATAGTATCGCTAGCAGCGCTAGCACTAAAATAAGGAATGTCTAACCGCTCCATTGCCATCAGTTCTGCACTTAGGATTGGCCAGGCATCTGGCTTTGATTGAGCTACTAAAAAGGCACGACTGAGAATATCTAGTTCGATACTGAAGTCAATTCCATCCTTGAGAAAATAGGGCGTAAGGCTATTTTGTAGAATAGTGTTATAAACCCGAGTAGCGCGGAAGATAAATCGCACCTGCTGATGCCGCAGAGTAAAGAGCGGACTTTCTGGGGAGAGCAAGACCTGGCGTTTCGCCAGGAGGAAGCGATACATTTGCTCAAACCCGGTAATGATGTACTCCTGGTAATCTTTAGGAGACAAAGCTACTTCACGCAGCCGAGGCACATTTTTCTGTAGTGGTGATGTAACAATTTCATCTCGCAAGTACATGTTGTCGGTATTAATACATTGCCAGCGGGTGGCTTTCCCAAGCTCTTGCTGAGGGTCAATGCTACCCAGACCGCTAAGATCGTAAGCAATGCGCTTATCCGGGCTAAAGTCCCAGCGCGGCAAAAGCCCCGTGCATAAAACAGAATCCCAAAATTGTTGCTCAGCAATAGTCTCAAACTCTTCAACTAGAAGTGAGTCTTTCATTAGATTAGCTTCATGGTGCAGTATAGTTTCCATGTCCACTAACACCAAATGTTCTCCACTGGCAATTAAGTTCTCACGGTGGCAGTCCGTTCCTTTTAAAGCATAAATCAAGCAGAGTAACATTCCAGTTCGCTGATAAAATCGTTGTGCAGTGGCTTTGTCTTTACAGGGTTGGTGTTCTATATATTCCATCCAACCGTAACTTTGACGATTGATGATTTGCAGCACTTTAAAAGCTAAGAGCTGATTGTGACGATTGCACCAAGCTAAAAATTGTGTAAAGGCAACCTCTAGACCTAAGTTTTTTGGTTTGTAGACTAGTTTTAGTCCCGACTCAAAGGACAAGGCCATCACTGTCCGCCCTCTGTTGTGGGAATCTGATAGGGAAGTTTCGATCTCAATAACTTTTCCCAAAGGAGTTAAGCTTCGAGCGACTTCCTGAGGTTCGACTATCAATTTTTTTAAGCCAAAAATTTGCTGAATTGCTTCTCTATCGTCAGCAAGGCGTAGAATAAACTCAGCGATAGACTCTACCCAAAAATTCAGCTTTATTGATATTAGCCGCCCCAGCACTGGATACCTTTGGAAAAAAGCCAGTAAACCATCCTGAAGTAATTGATTGACAAAATCGTTGTAATGAGTCTTATTATTATTGCTCTCTGTTTCTTGAAGTAGCATATTAATCAAGCTATAGCCAAAGGAACGCACTTTGGAGAATTCAAAATATAGGGTTTTGGCACATATATCTGTCAATTGTTCCAGTAGACTGCGCTCTAATGAACGGTAAGCTGTTTCTGAGAGGATTGATAAAGGAAGGTATTCCGAGGATAATTCTGGAGATTCTAAGCGATTCAGTAGTTTCTGTCTGGCTACTGTAATAGCAGGTAAGAGAATATCCTCAAAAGGCAATGGCTTTGCAGGCTCAGTGGGTAGAAAAAATTTATTGGCACGGGTAAACCCTAGGGAAGTTTGCATGATCTGCTGCAAGGTTTCTGTCCAGTCTGGAAAGGTTTGCTCTTTAGCAAGCTGTACAGTTCCCAATAACAAACGAACGGTATTTATTTCTAACTCATCGTATTGCAAGCGTTTCTGGAATTTTTCCCAGTTTCCTTGAGCAACCACTTGAGACCAACGATCAAGGCGATGCCTGATTTCTTGCTCATTAAAATAAGCAACATCAATCACGAAATGCTCTGGATTTAGACGTTCCCATAGAAAACTTGCTTTTGCAACAATCTTTGCTAAGCCTGCTTCGGTCAAATTCATCTTTTTCTTTTTTCACTGCATTTTCAACAAAACAAAATGGTTTATTTTCACGACTTGGATTGTCCAGTCCTTCTGGATACCTCTACTACGTGAATTCGATTAAATCAAAATAAGGCAAAAGGTACAGTAGGCAAATCTTTCTTTCATTTCTAGGGAATGAGGATTAAATAAAATGCATAAATTTTTTTGAATCATTCATGTGATAGCAAGCCTAGGAAATTCAACTTGTGTAGTTAATAAAATCCTTATTCCTAGGCCAAGAGAAGGCTTGATGGGATGGATAGGTCGACTGATTTTTTGTCCACACCTGTCCTATGCCTTTGGTACTGAATACGTAATCAACAAAACTAGTCGGTGATCTGGCGCATTTGCTGCTATTGGTGTGACCATATGCCAAGAATTTTCAGAAAATACAAGTACAACTGAAGTATTAATTAATGGTGGAATTTCATGAATAACTGATTCTGGTTTTTCGTTGGCGAGAATGCGAAGATCTCCTCCCCAGTTGGGATGCCATTCTTGATTGAAGAAGAACAACTGAGTTACATAGGTGCCTTTAATGCTGGATGAGAAATCATTATGGGGGGGACGACCAAAGTATCCTGGAACAAAGCGGCAGAACTGAATTCCCATCAGATTTTTTCTCAAATTTACCCCTAACATCTCACTCATCGCTTGGCGAAAAGCCGACGACTGCAATTCTTCAATGAACTTTCGCCAAGAATTACTCAGGTTTTGCGCCTCACAAGAGATTTTTCCTTGGGCAATTTCCTGATGCAAATCTTCTTTGTTTAATTCTTGTATTTGGGCAAGCTCCTTGGGTGTCATAATAATAGGCTTTCGCCAAAAGAAGCCATTATTCCCTTCCCAATTTGTTTCCTGAAACTGATATTTTGGATAAGTTCTAGCTATCGTCAAACTATCTTCTTTTGTCAGAAATTTTTGAATAAATGCCCAGCGATAAGGGGCTTTGTATAAGGTAGCATTGTGAATTGAATTTAAATTCAACATAACACAACTCTGTTTCGGAGTTACATCTACAATTTGGGGTTAAGCCAAGATACATCTAAAATCAGACCACTTACCTTAGCAAACATTAAAATGGCACCTATGAGGGTGATTAGCAGACGTTTTCCCCTGATTTTTCGTTGATGGACGAATGCTAATATTATTTAGCAGACATAAATAACCTGGGAAAAGTAGAAATCTGAAGGCTTTATAGAGCAAAAGTTTCAGGGATATGTGGCACTATTTTACACGAATCTCAACCCAACGCCTAAAACGTCTGAAAACCATGTTAGATGAAGATATGTAGTCGAAAATGTATCAGCGAATAAATTCCCTCCTTCGTCCTTAAAATTTAGGGGCTTGCGGACTCAGTTTTTTCGGTCAAGAGTTGCTTTTTCTTTGGTTGAACAACTGCTCTTACCCAAAAAAGTTAAAGCCCTTCTAGACAACTCTAGAAGGGCTTTCTTTAATTCCCTAGCTGAGAATTGTTTAAATAGAAGTTTAAATAGCGTAATCGACCAGAGCAAACTATTATCGTCTCATGCAGCTTTAGCGTGTTGTAACTCGTTCTGATAAGTTAAGTGAACAGAAAACCACCCAATGATGTTATGTTAACTGTTGTGCCAAGCTTGCTAAAGCTATAGTTTACGAAACGCCCTAATTCGCTTTAATTCCCTACACTTCATACTCCTAGAGCTTACCGAGCACACGTCCCAGGTAAAGTAGGGTCGGTACACAGAAGCCGAAAGCGAATACCTTTTCCTGCGGATGCCAGTAGATCCCCTTCTGACAATTGATTCGAGTTGTCATCGGTTCCCATAATTTTATGTAACGCTAACGCCACATTAGAAACCGTGAAATTGTAACCTCTTCCTTTCCCCGAAGCCACAATTAGCTCTGCTGCCTCTCCGAGATCAGAAACTAACTTCAATTCCTTTTTTAGTTGACGATCTTGAGTGATAATCCGCTTAATTTGCTCTATCATTGAGAGTTTCTCCTAAAAATGCTGATTGTTAATACAAAAGGTAATAAACAGACTAAAAAATAGTCAGCTCAGTCTGAATCTAGTACTCCAGAAATAACTAGCCCGGGCTTTTCAAACTGTTGATTATAGTTCTGAATTGACTAAAGAAGTCTGTAAGGTCACATTGCAAAAGCAATGACTTTTTCAAAATTATACTAATATAATATCATAAATTAAACCAATTAATTAGTTTGATTTAAAATTTTCAAGGATTGAGTCTGAGCCATTGGGGGCAGTATCAGCTTTAGAGGATATCTGAAAAGTTATTTATGTTGCCAAACGCCTGAGCATAATCCGAATCATTGCGACTTGAATCATGGCTTCAGAAGTTTCAGGAAGAACCTCATAATCTTTACTTAATCTTCGACTCCAGTTAAACCAACCAAAAGTTCTCTCTACGACCCAACGGCGAGGGAGAATTTGAAATCCTTGACTCTACAGTTGTAGATAGAATGAGAGTAAAATTCAACATCGCCCTTGTATAGCAACGGAGAGTGCGGTTCGTTCTTAGCGAAAGTGGATAATAACCATATAAACTAAAGCATCTAGGAATTTCCTAGATGACAACTGTTCTGATGATGAAGGTGAAAGTCCTTCCTCTGAAACTCACAGATGACTCCTAACCTGTCCACGATGACCCGACTCGGAATTCGGGAGATCGAAGCTGGAAACTAGGGCGTAATCAGACCTCAATTGCAGAGGACACTGACGCTAATGGGGAGTTCCCACGGAGAAAAAGAGCCTAGAAAAGCAACCTATGCTAGTGCGGACGCAATCAAAGTTATCCGACATCGCCTGAGTTATGTATCCCGCCGTAGTTGTCTCCGACTAACGGCAAGAGTATGGGGTTCAGTGCGGTTGAATTGGCGACTCCTAAAGGAACGAAAAAAATCATCATTACGGAACGAATAAAAACGAATCTAGGGTCTGTAGATAGGTCGTATCTACGGTAGACCAGACGAGAGGATTAATCCCTTAGATTTGGGTAGGACAGCGAGTAACTTCGCTGAGGAACTCAGAATACACTTGCCTTGAGTAGAGCATGATTAGACACACTAATAAACATAGTAGTGAATCTTGGGAATTTTTACCTTGGAAGAAATTACAGGTAAATCTCTTTCGCCTACAAAAGCGCGTGTACAAAGCGGTTCGAGCAGGAGATATGCAAAAAGCAAGGTCACTGCAAAAACTGATTCTGCGCTCTCAGGCAGCGAGATTCTTGGCTATCCGTCAAGTAACACAGTTAAACGCTGGCAAGAAAACGGCTGGAGTCGATGGAAAACTAGCCCTGACTTTCAAGGAAAGGTTGGAACTCGAAGAACAACTGAGGCTAAAAGCTAATGACTGGAAACACTACCGATTGCGTGAGATTCCTATTCCTAAAAAGGATGGAACAAAACGTATACTCAAAGTCCCGACGATTAGCGATAGAGCCTGGCAATGCCTCGCTAAATATGCCTTATAACCAGCTCATGAAGCAACATTCCATGCTCAGAGTTACGGCTTTAGAACAGGACGTTCGACGCATGATGCCCAAAAAAAACTGTTCCATAACCTGCGCTCCCAGAGCAACGGTATTCAAAAACGAGTAATCGAATTGGATATCAAGAAATGCTTCGACAGAATAAACCATTCCACAATAATGGAAAACCTAATCGCCCCAATGGGGTTGAAGCTTGGCATCTTTAGATGTCTCAAAGCAGGAACAAATGTAGGATTTCCAGAACAGGGAACCCCTCAAGGTGGGACGAGTGCGCTACGAAGCGTACTTTGGTAATGCTCAAGGAGAGTGAAAACTACCAAGAGATAGTACATTCCCTAATGTGCTAAGGCTGACCCAGCAGGCAGGGGACAATGAGTAAGAACCTGTTTGAAGCCTGGGGAACAAGGAGCAAAATACTGGCACTCTGTTACAGTATGAGGCTTCGAGCCTGAATTTAACTATGGCTACGAAAGGAATCTTCGTCCAACGCTCCTACACCTTGGACACGCTGTTAAAAAACAGAGATGGCGTGAGATATCAGGTAAGTCAATGTTCATTCGTTTGACTGAAAAAGACTTTTGACGCGGTCTGAATTGCTCTAATTACAAGGGTACAAATTATCAACTGATGTCGGGGATATTAGGTCTATATCCTTACGAAGTAAAGAAGAAGCCTACGGTTAAATATAACCACTTACCGAAGTATGAACGTAGGAAGCGCAATAACTGGTCTGAATACAGGCTGGGTTAACTGCAACTGAAGTAGTTATTGCGTGGCAGAGCCATCGTAGTAGTCCGAGCTAGAAAATAGTCTAGTACATGGCGAAGGATGGCAGTCATTGTTAGAGATACAAACAGGAAACTGAGAGGACTAAGAAGTATGTCCGATATTATCAAGACCCAACGTAGTCTCGCCATCAAAGCAAAGTTCCAAAGAGAGCGAAAAATTTCGGGGGAGATGGGGTACACAACGCGATAAGATCACCAAATGTCCGCTCTTTCCGAATAGAGCGATCGCATTGGCAAATGTTTTGAACTTCATTGCTAAGAGCTACAGAGGGCAACAAACTTACTGTTCCCCAATAAAGCCAATAATCATTCCTTTCTAATCCAGCGATTGCCTCTGAATTCCCAATCTTTTAATCTCTCAACTACATTCGGTATAGCATGACCATCACGACGATAGCGATAGATGAAGATGCTGCTGAGATTTATCAGACTGCTCAACTCGTCATCACTCAATCCTTCATCTGCTGGTGGTTCTAGCTCTGGTTCTGACTCTAGCTCTGGCTCTGGTTCGACAGCAACAGTTTTCACTCCCGATAACTTAGCTTCTACTTCTCTCAGTCGTGCATCTAAATCTCGAACCCGCTCTTTTAACTCTGTGTCCGTCTCCTCAATATCAGGTGATGATTCTAACTGTCCGATACCAAGCTCGATTAGTTTGAGGATGGTGGGAGTAACTTCTGGTTTGTTGCTGCGATGGTGAACCTTGGCATGAAAATGGTTAACGGCGATCGCACTAATTTGGTCATAAAGTTTGTTGGGAAGGCGAATATCAACTCTCGTAACCTTATCCGTCTGTCTGCTAGTCATATCGGATAACATCGGTTTCTATCGGATAAGCTCGATAGTATCATTAGATGAAACCAACCAGGAAGCGATAACAAAGAAGTGAGACAATAAAATTAAACTAAAAAGGGAAGCTTCCCGAACGACCAATCTAGAAGCTTCCCCAATGGTAAAAACCTAAATTAAGTATAACAATGAGCAACATCCAGATAGAAACAGATCTCAAAGAAATTCTACGGGAATTGAAAGAGGGACAGAAGGCAATTCTCAACAAAGTTGAGGAAACTAACAACAAAGTAGAAGATATCGACAAAAGGTTAGTCAGGGTAGAGACTAAGCTCGACGGCACAGTAGAAGATATCAAAGAAATTAAAGGCTCACAGAAAGCTCAAATCTGGTCGTTGATAGGTATTTTAATCACTGCCGTTGGTGGTTTTGTTGTGGCGGTGGGTCGATCCGTTCTCACATTCAATCCTTAATTTTTCTCTAGTACGAGTAGGTTATTTTTTTAAAGCCTACTTATGCAACAAAATCATGTATATTGATGTACTTTTTCCAATACCTCTGTACCGATGAGTGTTCAATACAAAGTTACTAATGCAGGGAGCGATCGCCAGATAATTTTAATTTGGTTGCGAGATAAATCCGAGACGACGAGAATTAGCTATCGCTCCACAGTCGAGAAGTTCTTAGAATTTATCGGTAATAAGCCATTAGGGGAAGTAATGCTCGAAGATTTACAGCAGTGGCTCGACGGCTTGAAGCTTAGATTTAAACCTACCACGATTGCGAACAAAGTCCTAGTAGTTAAGTCGCTATTTAGCTTCTGCGCTAAGACGGGATACTTGACTAATAATATTGGCAGCTTCTTAAAAACTCCCAGGGCGAAAGAGACTATAGCCGAGAGGATACTAGAAGCTGAAGACGTGAAGGGGTTGATTAAGTATGGCGTGAAGAACGAGCGCGATCGCCTGATGCTGAGTTTGATGTACGGCTGTGGGTTGAGGGTATCGGAGGTAATTAATTTAACCTGGAACGATCTGAGAAAGCACGGTGAGGGTGGTAAAGCGACGGTGTTTGGTAAGGGTAGTAAGACTAGGGTGGTGCTGATTCCCGATAAGCTGTGGCAGCAGCTTAAGGAGTTTGAGAAATATCATCGAGTCAATCAATATGTGTTTGTCAGCCGTAACGAAAATAAGATGGAGCGGTCGGTAGTACATCGAATGATTAAACGAGCTTGTAAACGTGCGAATGTTGACGAGAGAGCTTCGAGTCATTGGTTGAGACACTCTCACGCCAGTCATAGCTTAGAAGCTGGTTGTAATTTGAGGTTATTGCAGCAGAGTTTGGGTCATGCGAGTGTGACTACTACCGAGCGATATCTGCATATATCACCCGATGCTGGTAGTAGTCAGTTTATTGATTTTTAGATGATTTCAGGTTTCACTCTTTTTAGGACGACTAAATGCGTCCAGGCGGGGGAGAATAATCTGTTCCATTCGACAGCACCCAACGCCAAAATAGAATGAAAAATATCATGAAACCCAAAAAAATAATAGCTTTCAACATAGTTTTAAACACCAGTCACGGTGATGAGAACTCAACTTATACCTCTCTCACTCCACACTGAATCTTCAAACCATAAGTATTTTTTTCTGGCAAACTCAGAAAAAATTCGTTTTTTAATAACTAATTATGTTTTTATTTTAATTAATAATTTATTGACATGAATGATAAGTTTTATAAGGAGAATAAACGCTCTTTTAATTGTTCTAGTTCCTCATCAACAACAATCGCCCTACCTTTGATACTTCTCTTGTTCTATTTGAGAATATTTATCTTGTTTCTTTTCCTCAACCAACTGCAATAACTCTCGTAAAGACTCATCTTTCTCAATCTCAACCCCAACAATCTGCTCGATAGTGCGATCGCGCCGATTCTCCATACCCAATATCTGACTCGTACTACCCCTACCCATCCGATAGGCAATCCTCATTACTTCTTGCTGCTGTTCTAAAGTCTCCAGTTGAGATTTCAGTAACTCATGTTTACGTTGTGCAGCTTCATAGTCTAAAAGCAGATGCAGCACTTCAGCTTCAATTCTTTGTTTCTCTTCTTCCTGCTGTCTTTCTAGTTCCGCTTTAGCTGCTAGTAAGTCTGCGGTTCTGATTTCTAGATTGGCGATCGCTAGATTATCCCTCTGCATACCACCACCACCGAAGAGATTCTGAATGATGTCTACAGGATTGGTGGTGATATAGTTAGTCCACTTCTTCTTGCTGGTGTAGTCGATTCTTTCTTCTGTAACTGCCAACCGTCGCTCGATCGCGGTAATTCGATCGCTCGTCTGCTGGAGTTTATTCGAAAGCGCGATCGCTCTATTCGTAAGCTGCTCTACACAGCGATCGCTACTGTTGAGACAGGTCAGTGGAGAAGCAATTGCTATGGGATACCAAGAGAAAAACTTTAGCAGTATTGCTAACATCAGCAGTTTGACACGATTTGCTTTCATTTAGCTTTTCTCCTGATTAATTTCAATTAGTTCTTGGGGAAACTTCTCACTCAAAGAACAATCAAAATAGTGCTGACACCAAAACTCAGCTACTTCTAATAACATCGGAACCGAGTCAGGAATTAACCCCGAACCATAACTCGGTTGATAGCGTTCTACGTATTCTCTAGCCAGTTTGTAAACTCAGTAAGGAAAATCTCGTTCGACAAAACAGCGTAAAGCATAATCTAACTTGAGTAGATAACCACTGCGGACAAAATGTACTGTAGTCCAATGAACGTTACGATAATCATCCCCTTGCAAACTATCAATCTGCTTCAGCAACCTCCAGATAGATTGTTTTCCTTCGTCGGTAGGTGCTGCTAAATAGCTCTCCTGTGCAGCAATCGCATCAGCCACGAGGTTTTTGTGAGTTGACCATTCTTCAGGAGTAAGTTCGGAAGGAGATTCTGCTCGATTCATTTCCTGCTGCACTTGTTGGGAAAGGTAAAGAGCAAACTGTTGTGCTGCTATTTCATCGGAGCAGAGACTTTTGATGCTGGTCAAGCGAGTAATGGGTAGAGCAAAGATAGTTTCTTTGTTGCTAAGTTCGGCAGCAGCCTTGAGCCACTTTTTGATTTTGTTAGCGATCGCTCTTTGCTGGCTTTTAGGGTTCATAGAAATACTGAATAAACCACAGCTATTTAACACGGTAACTAACGTTCTTTTTCATCTGCCATAAGAGTGACTTCGGCGGTGAGGCTGCCATCGGGGGATTGACCGAGCCAATTAACACGCCTAACAGTACCAGCATAGGGAGATTTAACAACTGAAAGGGTAGCGATCTGATTCTCAACATTATTCAATTTCTCCTGTAGCTGTGTAACCTGAAATTCTCTATCGGTCAGTCTTTGCTCGTATTCTGCTAGCTGTCTTTGGTAATTCAATCGAGCTTGATTCATTTCTTCTACTCGTCGGGCAGAGTTAATTGAAGCTTGGTACTCCTGATACTTTCTGCTGTCTTTGGCACTCTGCATCTTACCCATCGCTAGCTGGTAATCTCTAACTGCTGCGGTATGTTCCTGTTTTAGCTGTTTGAGTTTGGCTTGTTCGTGTTCGAGGATGATTGGGTCTAAGTTCTTGACACTCTTGAGGTAGCTTATTTCTTCCTGCTTGAGTTCAAGTTCCGATTCGATAGATGCGATCGCACTCTTGGTTTTCTGAACGGCTGCTTCATGTTCGAGATAGCTGACGGGCGGTAGTGCCATCACTGTCGGTACTGCTTGGGGTGTGGCTGGTGGCGTGATAGAAGCTGCGCCTATTCGGTCGAGAGATAGCTGTAATTGTTTCTGTTGGGCAGCCAGTCTAGTTCTTTCTCTCTCCCTGTCGGCAATAACTTCACCTTTGGCTATTTGCTCTCCTTCACTAACTTTAAGATCGTCTGGTTCGGTAACTTTGACAGTAATGGTCAGGCGTTTGGGTGTAGTTGTCGTCTGGGTTGCTTGAGCGATATCTGTTGCCCAACTAGGTAAGGGTGTGACGTTAGTAAAGATTATGGTGAATGCGATCGCTGTTGTAACTAGCGCATAGACAACTAACTTGCTAACCCTCTTCATTAACAACAAACCTCATATCAGTGGGACTTTCTAGTTCTATTGTTCCCAGGCTAGATTGAGTTCTTAGCAATTGAAATTTTAAGCTACTCAAAGTACATATCCCAATAGTTTATACCCAGACAAGTTAATAACTTGCTTAATCACAGTTACCGTTATCGGTCATCTGCTTCTGTCTTAGTCTATTGGGTGGGTTTTGGGTGCGTTCGCGAAGCGGATGCCATAGGCTTATTTGAGTTCGGGTAGGGCGATCTCTATTCGTATAAAGTCAAAATCTTACTTTTATTAAGGGAATACTAAAAAATGAAGTATAAAAACTATTGAATAGCAATGTTTATTAAAACAAATGATGGATCTATTGAAGATAAGGACGGTAGAGTAATCTACTTCAGCATAGATAGATTTATCAGGGATATTGGTGAAGGTAATTGCTGTTTTATCTGTGGTGCTAGTCCCTCAAAAACTGAGTTCAATAAAGAACATATTTTGCCCGAATGGATACTAAAAAGGTACGATTTATTCTTTAGAACAATTACTCTGCCTAACGAAACGAGTTTTAAATACTACGATCGGTACACCGTACCGTGCTGTGAAGACTGCAATTCATTGATGGGTGAGAAAATTGAGCAACCTATTCGCGAGCTAATAAATGCAGGATTTGACGCAGTTGTAGAATATATCAAAGAAAACGGATGTTGGTTGTTCTTTGTTTGGTTGAATCTAATTTTTCTTAAGACACATCTTAGAGATAAAAACCTCAAACTTCATAGGGATTCTCGCCAGGGAAATGGCATGATATCTGACTTTTATACCTGGGAAGAACTACATCATATTCATTGCATAGCTCGTTCTTTCTACCCTCGTTCTTTCTACACAAGTTGCCAGTTAGACTTTAAAGTCATGGGTTCATTTCTCACTTTAGCAGCAAAGGTTAAAGACCATTACGAGAAATTTGACTCGATTAATTCTAGTCTTGAATATAGAAAATTAACGACTATCTCGATCGACTACTAAGACTAAGATTTAACTATCCCAACCTCAACATTCCCAACTACATACCGTTCCTTCAAAAATGCGATTGCGCTCCGCGCAGTGGCTCTCGCCAATCGCGTTTTATCTATGCGTTAACTTGAAAATGAATTTATGCCGATTGGGGTTCTTCTAGAGCTTTAGCAATGGCATCTCTCAAAACTTGATTCCTAAAATCTACAGGCAAAGCCATCCATTGTTCGTATTGGCTTTGAGGAATTTTGACCTGAACTGGTTTTCTGGCACAAGGCTCACTCGCTCCATTCAGTCTAGGAAAACGATTTAAGTGATCTGTTTTTGGATTGGGATTCGCCATAATGCGTCGGTCTGTCTGCTCCTTAATTGTCAGTATACCAATCTTTGGATGTTAAAATTTGTAAACTTAGATTGTTTAATGCTTGGTATACCAGTCATTAAGCTATATAGTTTTAGTTAAAAGCGATCGACCAAGGCTACCAACCGCGATCGCTCATCATACCACTTAGAATTTATTCTTCTAATATGACTCAATTTTACCAGTTAACGCTTAAAGATGCGCTAACCCAATATCAAGCAGGATTCCTTAGCTCTGCTGGATTGTTATTCAACTATCTCAAAATCAAATTTGCTCCTGGTTGGAAGATGCGCCTCGATCGGCAAAGGATCTGCGACGAACTAGGCTTGAGTAAAGATCAGTTTTATCGCGGACTGAAACGGATCGAGCAGCACTTTCCCAACTTAAAACTACATCGAACTACTGCTCTAATAGGAGAGTTTGAAGAGTTAAATACTTCATCGAATGACAAAAATCCAGTAGATGAACCAGTTGCACCTGCTACCAACCCAGTTGTAGAAACTACCAATTCAGTTATAACTCCTACAAATCCAGTCGCAACCACTGCCAATCCAGTTGTAGAAACTGCAACTAACACACCACCTAAAGCACCAAAAACCAAAGCAAACGGCGATTTACCAGATTCTTCTTCAAATTCTTATCAAAGTTTTTCAAATTCTCTATCTCAAAGCCAGAGAGAGAATTTTTTAGGATTTTGTCAACAACAAGCCAATCAACTACCCCAACCACCTGTATTAGTCAAAAAATGGATTCAGCACAACTGGGAAGAACTACGCAGTCTATGGTGTAAAAAGTTCCCAACTGTAGCATATTTGGGTTGTAGTATCTCACAACAAGACTGGTACAATCACCCCAGATTCAATCGCTGGAAACGTCGCTTGGAGTGTCAGTATCAAGCACCCTATTTTATTACCCTGCTCAAAAATGGCGGTACAGAGGAAGAAAGAAGGGCTTTTGCTCGTTGGGCAATTGATAACGGAGTGGTTAAAGTACCAGAGGGAATAACAATCAATGGACTTTAAAAAGTTAAAACCAATTCCCCTCCGTCCCGAATGCGAACCCGATTACGACAAACAACTCTGGCAGCCAAATTGGTGCTGTTTCTGCTGCCACGATACGGGCTTGGTCATCGACAGGTTAGCAGCTTATGTAATTGAGGGTTATACCTCTGGTCAACATAAAATCGCCCGATGCCAAGCTACCAGATGTCAAGCTGAAATTGGGGAGACGTTAGAAGCCAGTGGCAGTTTAGATGAACGTTTAACCCCAGAGGTTTGTGATTATCTGGATAATTTAGAACGGGAAGATTGGGCGCGGACTTTGAAGAGGAAGCATGATTTGAGACAACAGGCGTTAGGGCTGGTTGATGAGTTGGCACAGAGGAAGAGTATTAGATTGCGTCGGCGCACTCCTACTGAAGAGATAGAGGTGAGGAGAAAACACTCCGAAATCATTAATTCACCCTAGAAAGTGAAGATTTTACTATCCTAACTTCTAAAGATAGCGATCGCACCATTAACTTACGCACTCACTAATACTAGTGTTCTAGTAGGTTAGAGGTTGTTTAGGTGCGTTCCAAGTTTGGGTATGGGCGAGCGCACTTGTGGAGCAATTGTTAACGTCAAAGCTCAGTGGCACCGCGAAGCAGCGTCCGCTGCAGCGACTTGTTGGCTATCGCTCTCTCCATCAACCAGTTCTCAAGGACAACATTGCCAATGGATACTTGGTTGGGAGATAAAGTGTTGAAGCCGTGTTTGAGATACAGACCCTTTGCCGTATGGCTAGCCTCGACGTAGAGACGGTTGAGCTGTAGGTCTGTTGCGATCTTGATTACGTGGAGCAGTAGTGTGGTGCCAATACCCATGCGATTGTACTCTGGATGAACATAATGGCAGTCAATGTGCCCGTCACTGTCAAGTTCGATGAACCCGACAACCTGTTCGCTCAAGGTATAGAGGAACGGGCGTTTGAGCTCACATCTAGCGCGCCAGTGGTCATAGCTGTTGGGTGTAGGAGCCCAGGCATCGACTTGTTCTTGTGTATAGCTTGAGGCAGCCGTTTCGTGTACAGCTGCGTGGAACACATCTGCAACTGCTTTGAACTGACCATTGTAGTATTGGATCATGCTTTGTAGTATTGGATCATGCTTGAGATAGCTAACTGTTTATCATACGGAAACTTTCTGTATATCTACCCTATAGGGCATAATATCTGGAATTATTACAGACATCAATCATACTTCGCTCTAGGCTGCACTACCTTAATTTCTAGCGCACCTACCGCATACTGCCCATTCAAAAGTGCGATCGCCCAATCCAACCTACAATACTCAAACTTAATCCTATTCCCACTTAAAGCAGCCGTAGCCATCTGATTAGGCTCAATCGGTAACTTGACATCTTCAGGAAAATCGATAATCAGTTCGCCATTCAGGTAAATCTCAGCAGTAGGATAAGCATTTTGTAGGTAGTTTTTCTAGTGGTGCGATCGCATCTTCATCATTAAAAGTCAGATTCTTAATCTCAGTCCTAGCAGCTTCCCCTACTTCAGTAGTTACTTTACTTGTAATTATCTGCTCTCCAGTCTTATAAACACCTAACCCATCAGTAACGATAAACTCATTACCCTCATTACCGATAATTAAATATTTGCCATCGGCACTGGTGCGATCGCTCGTCCAATAACCTGTGATTCTCGCGTATACTTTATTGGTACTGGCGTTCTCGTTATAAACTCTGACGATGCCGTCTCTCAATCCGAGATTCTGACTGACTTTCTGAGTTATACCGCCACCGTTAGCGAGATAGATTCCCAAACACAGGAGGGCGATCGCACCACCCAATACCCATAATTCGCCAGCCCCACCAGTCTTTAATCTCCGTCGCGGATTGGATACGCTGATTGCCCAAGCTGGCTCTGGATAAAACAGCTGGACTCCCTGTTTGGTAAAGGTGTCACTGAAACAGGCTAGAAGATGACCCAATGGTAAAGCTATTAAACTAAATGTTTGTTCTAGCAACAAGTAACCCCCCAGTAAACTAAGAAGGGCGATCGCTCCTGTTGCTAAGAGTGAATGAGTAATACTTCTATGGGGAAATCTGTCTTCTATCCAACTGCTAATGGGAAAGAAGATTTTACCGATGGTGCTAGTAGTGGTGTCGATGTCAGGGATTTGTGAGCCAATGATGGCTAGTCCCAAGGGTAAAGGTTCGGCAGTTCCAAGGATTAGGGATGTTCCAGCTACTGCGATCGCGGCGTGGGTAATACTCATCATTGTTTAATCACCACTCCTGTAAAGTCAGTTGTTATATGAAGGTATTGACGATTTAAAGTTTTTGGATGATAACGATGGCGAAATGTATGAATTACTCTATCGTTTTCTAATTTGCTGCCCATGTACTGCCAGATTTCACCCTGATTTTCACATACACGATCGCCTTCTCGTGAAGCTAATTCAGACCAAATAACCTCCCACAAATAAGGCATTTCAGATTTATCGAGCCACATTGCTGTCATTGTCCTAATCTCTTCCTCGCCCCTCTCACGCTTCCTAACTGCTTCAACGCCATACCTGTAACCAAACAAACACCACCAGTAATATACAACCCTTTATTCCCAGTTCCCATCCCCACAAACCGCACGATACCAAAAGCCATCAGTGCAGCAATGATTATGGGCATAATCACCACGTATTGAGTATGTTCGGGTTTATCTTGCTTGATTCCCAAAGCTTCATTCTTGATAATCTTCCTCGCCAGCATTGGGTTACGTCCAGCTAGAGGTTGCAGTTCTGCTAGGCGAGATTTACTTATCTGTAGCCCCTGTTTCTGAGCTTCTGCTGCCATCACCTCTCTAATATGGCGATCGCTCGGCAATTCTAACTCAATTTCTAGCATATCGAGGAAGATATCTTTACCAGGATTGGCGACGGCAAAACAGACTACTCTCGCACCAGCAGCAATCATGTCCTCAAGCCAATAGCGAATACTGGTAGTCAGTCTCTTAGCTTCGGGGAAAATGAGTAAGGTATCTTCACCACTGTTAGCTAAAATCTCTTCCTTGAGAGCATCGACGGTCATGGCTTTATTGTTCTCATCTTCAGTGGGACAATCTAACTGCATGGCGATTGCGATAAAGAATCTTTTTAGAGAACCCTTGTAAGTGGCGATCGCACTTTGATATTCATTACTCATCTCTTCATGAACGGCTACAGCCAGATCGGTTTTACCCGTACCAGCTTCACCGAGAACGATTATCGAATTACCAGCAGCGATCGCATTACAGACTTTATTGAATTCTTCCCCTAATTCCCGCTTCGACTTTGGCGATGTTGAGCTAGTATTTTGTCGGCTAACTCGGCGGGTGTCCACTTTGGGTTAGCTACCTCACGGGCGATCGCTACCTTTTCTCTCAGGTCTTCGGGTAGATCTTCTTCAGCCATGCGATTAGCCAGCTCTCTCATTAACAAGTCAGGAGTTGCTAAGTCACGGGCTTTGAGTTCGGCTGCACCTCGGAGTAGGGCATTTAGATCGACATGAGAAGTTGGTTCTTCTCGTTCTACATAAATCTCATCTGGTTTAGGTAGGTCCGCCAATTCATTATTATTATTAGAAACTGTCAAACCACCATCGATAAAACCATCCCGTTTACCATGTTTAATAACATGAGAACGTAAAGCACGAACTCGATCTGCTTGACCATTTGTTAGATAAGCTCTTTGATTTTCATCTTTGTCAGCTTTGATGCCGAGATAGTTTAAGTCATCATAGTAGGTTGACTTTTTAAGGTCTAATTCAGCCATCAACTCTTCTGGACGGACAATGTTATCGAGACTGGAATTCTGGTCGCTCATGATAAATTTTTTTTAATTCGGCATACATATTATTTATGTAATGGCTCTAAAAATTCTTCTGTGATGTGAGTCCGGTATTCCAGAGTAGGACTGGAATGTAGCCGAGAGGTACGAATGAATTTTTAGCTTCAATCTTTTTGTTAGCAATTCTTACTGAAGCAATAACTTTAATAGCTCTAGCTATTAGTATCTAAAAATTCAGAATTAATACAAAGCAGAAATACCAAGACAGGACTTCGAGCGAGATTTTTGGCTCGTAGTTTGGCTGGGTTATCAACTTTAATTACGGCAATTCATCTTTTCGTCTTGGCGAAATTTCAGACAGATGAATATCTATATTTTCACCATTTCGCCATTTCACCCAGGCAGCAAGGAGAAAATCCACCAATTCAGATTTATCTAAATTCATGCCCGCCCGTTTGAGTTTGATTAGTTCATCTTCGACATCGAAGTCAGTTTCTTTGCGGATGTAGTAAGTTCGTCCAATCCAGTCAGGATCGCTACGCTTACCAGTAGCTGGTCTACCTCGCTTCTTAGTTGGTTCGGCGGTAATTTCTGTTTGTGGTTGTTTCTCTTCTGGTTTTGGCTGTTGAGCAATATCGGTTACTGATTTGTCGGGCTTGGCTTGAGTTGAGGATTTCTCTGGAGGTTTAGTTTCTCCTTTGGCTTTGGTTTCTGTTTCGGCTGGTGTAGATTTTTGACGATTTTGTGCCAGCTTTTTAAACATATCGGCAGTGTCACTCATGAGACGATCTCCTTGCCCACTTGCTCGTAGTCACTCCAGGCGATTTTTGCCATGCGGTCTTTTACTTCATACACGGGTACGCCCATTAATGCTGCTTTCTCATAGGCAATTAACCGTCTGATTTCCGTCTCAAACAAAGGAACGGATGCTAATGCTCCTCTGGCTTGTTCTGCCATTTTGACGGGCTTGGGATGAACCATCGTCAGTAAAATTCGATAGCGATCGCTTTCTAGTTCTTGGAGTAAATCGACCGTTTGCAGCAGGGCATCAATCGCCAAAGCATCGGGAGTTGTAGGTAACACTAATAAATTACAACCATCCGCTAAAGCTCTTAATTCATCTTCATCGGGACGGGCAGCAGTATCGATAACGATATGTTCGTATTTGGGACTGTATAGGGCAGCTTGCATCAAGTCCACCACCTTAAAAGGAAAAGCCCCTCGTTTACTCCAGCCCGTAGCGCTGCGGTTGGGGTCGCCATCAACTAATAATGTTTGTCCTAACTGAGAAAAATAACAGGCAAGATGAACGGCAGTAGTAGTTTTGCCGATTCCCCCCTTAAATCCAGCAACAGTAATCAACAATTTACATACCTCAAATTGACAGACATCTAAGTGTATAGTCAGTTGCTGCCAATGTACCTTGGCAAATTATTAAATTTTCGTATTTTCGGTTTTTCGTATTTTTAAATTGGCGAAATTCTGAAATTCATTTCACTCAGCATCCAGCCATCCTTCGATAGTTGCTACTAAAATGTTGACCGCTTTAATCACTTGTTTACTTGCATAAGCATTAATATTTCGACCAACTTAATTTATCCACTAGTCAAATCGCGATCGCAAACTACTAATTTTGAAACTTTTAATGTTACACGACTTGGAAGGTTTCTAAATGGCCTTTTAGTAGCAGCTGTACAATAAACCACGCTAAGGCTGAAACTCACTCAGCACGAGACTTATAGATAAGAACATTTTTACCTATCAGACTTTTGATATTGGTATCTTAATAAGAAATGAAGGGCTGAAAC
>NZ_JBKGTY010000015.1:0-93477 GCF_053543375.1 Myxosarcina sp. GI1(2024)
GTTGGGCGAACAAACCTTTGGAGACATTTCCTGAAGCATTAGAAGCTTTTCGTAATCCAAGTTAGTTATGAGAGACCGTATGTTTGCGAATACCTACACGTGCAATTGAACGAGTGATTTGGGATAGTCATTTATGGAGCAAGAAAAGTGAATAACACAGAGAAATTGAAATCTCCTGCACTCGAGCGCCAAGATAGGGGGTCAATCCTACCATTGCTTTTGGAGCCAGAGCAATTAACCCCAGAGCGAGCAGAGTTAGTCAACTATTTAAGTGAGGAGGTAGAAATTGTTGAATTTGAATTAGGCGATTGTTCATTAAATTACCCAGCTTCTCATTCTGATTTTGTTCCTCACAAACAAAACTCCCAGTATTTTTTTTGGGTTCGTGAAGGAAGGTTGAGGTTACTTGGCTTTGACGTACATAAACGACGAGAGGTTTCTACCTACTTACTTACAGAAGGAGCGACTTTTGGAGGAGACTCCTTTTGGTGTAAAACTTGCTTGTCATATAGAGCGATCGCAGCTAGTAAGGTTCGAGTTGCCAGAATTTCTCTAGCGAAACTACAGGCTTTTCTAGAAAAACTACCAGAACTTCAAACAAAATGGCAGACTGAGGCTCGAGAGCGTCAAAAGTTAATCTTTTTTAAAACTCTAACCGAATTGCGTTCCATATCTAGCCACCGTCTGAAACAGCTACTACCGTACTTGGAAGAAAAACAAATTACCGCAGGTGAACCTGTGGCTCGAGCTGATGAGGTCGGTCGCTTCTGGCTACGTAGGGGGCAGATTAAAGACCAAGATATAGAGCTCGGAAGTTCTTGGGGATATCCAGCCGAGATTCCCAAAGCTTGGCTCGCCCAGACAAATTTATCGGTTTATCAGTTGTCTCAACAAAATTGGCAAACTTTCTCCGAACTTGCTCCCACGTTAGTCAGCGCTTGGGATCGAAACTCCGACTGCAAATCTCTAGTAGCACCAGCATCGATAAATGGCAAATCAGGAGGTGTAACCGCTCCATCCTTGCCGATAATTGTAAGTTCTCCTGCTAGCCATCGAGATAATCCTCCTCAACCAAACAAAGTCCCGCAGGGCGATCGCTAAATTAGAACGTTGGTTAGAACAACCAAGGGCGGCTCCCTTAACAGAGAAACTAGAGAAACTCAATTGGCAAACCCTCGAACTCAACCAATTGGTCGAACTCAACCAATTGGTATCAAAATAAGTTTTGGTATAGAAGTATTTAGCTGGCTCAAATCAAAAATGTAATTCATTAAGGAAATAAAGATCGTGAAAATAGGAATTCTCGCTGGAGGACTAGGTACACGCCTAGCTGAAGAAACAGAAACCAAGCCTAAACCCATAGTGCCGATTGGTGGACAACCCATTCTTTGTCATATCATGAGACACTACTATCACTACAATCATCGGGACTTTGTTATTGCTTTGGGTTACAAAGGCGAAGTCATTAAAAAATATATGGTGGATTACTGCTCACTTAACAGTAATCTAACCGTTAACCTCCGAAGCGGTATGGTTAATATGCACGGTGGATACAAGCCAGACTGGATAGTTGAGTTGATTGAAACTGGACTTCGTACAAACACAGGTGGACGCATCAAACGGTTGATTCCTTACATGAACAATGAAACCTTCATGTTGACATGGGGAGATGGAGTTTCAGATTTGAACTTACATGACCTACTGGCATTTCACCGTCAGCACGGCAAATTAGCTACGATGACGGTCGTACGACCTCCGGCACGATTTGGTCTACCAACTTTAGATGGAGATCGAGTTGTAGAATTTTCTGAAAAGCCGCAAATACATGAAGGTTGGATTAATGGTGCATTTTTTGTACTAGAACCAAAAGTTTATGATTACATTGATGACGATTCAACGCTGTGGGAAAAAGAACCCCTCGAACGTCTGGCTAAGGATGAACAGTTAATAGCCTACCGTTATACCGGGTTTTGGCAATGTATGGACACTCTGCGCGATAAAAAGCGCCTACAACGACTTTGGGATAGTGGTGAAGCACCCTGGAAAATTTGGCAAGAAGAGCAAGATGCGAAAGTTAGTTACGAGACATTAGAGTTACAAACATTACATCAGAATGGTAATAGTATTTCTGCTCTAACATGTTAATAACAATAGAAGCGCATTATTGATTGGTATTGATTTTTTTGTTTGCGTAATAATAAAACTACCTTTTCAAATTTTTGAAAATCGACCAATAGAATGAGATGACGCAGTAGATTAATGTTAATAATTTCTCAATAAGTTAGAGATTGTTTATAAAGTAAATCTTAAGACGAGTATAACGTTTAATTTTGTTGGGTTACGGCGAATAGCAAATCATAAGAGTAATTCTAGAAAAATACTCGCCTAACCCAACCTACACAAGCATTTAATTTTTGTTTAACAAACAGTCTCTTAATCTGCCATAATAAATTAATTTCAATAACCTAAGATTTTTTTATTTATAGGTGCTTTCTTAAGATTTGTCTTAGATTTGTTTGTCGCAATAAATTTGCCAGAATGGCAACATTTTGAGAGCTTGCAACTATAAGATTAAACCAAGTAAATTAAGACGTGGGGATGTCTAATGAGCAGATTACAAATTCTGGATTTAAGTTATTGCGAAGCAATATCGAGAAAAAACTTAGAGGTAACAGGTGGAAGATCTTTATTGGAATATTTCGGTTCATCTTGGTTAAATCGACCAACAGAAATTTTTGATAATTTAGATGGCTACGAGAAAACAGAAATCTATTCCGATTCAGAAACTGTTGTCAAAAAGTTAGAAAATTCCAAAACTGGTGAATCTGGATATCAAATTGTAAGTAAAGACGGTAGATCTAGTTCTCTTACTTTAACTAGCTCTAATCCTTCTAGTATATCTACAAGAGCTGTTTCATATTCCATTATCTAAAGTATCTTCCTCAGTGTTACGACTTAGAAGGTTAGCATTTTAAGCATGGCTGAAACAACCTAATTCTGCTAAAACAGTACCTATGTTCGAGCTCTAGACTCCTTAAGTTGCAAAGATTTCACAGAAACTTCCCAAGTCGTGTCAGTATGATGGTTTTAGCGATCGCAGTCTGGGAAACTGACAAAAAGAGATAAGATGCGTTTACCTCGGATAATTATATATTAAAACAGAAGGTTTTAAAAATGTTGATTTCCGATCTACCTTACCTTGAAACAGTTTCATATGACGAAAAAGTTGCAGGTGGTAATTATTTATTAGCAATAACTTCCCATGCCTCCGCACAAGGAGATAATGCTTATACTCTAGCTACTACAGAAGTCGTTCTTGAAAATAAGGGAAAAAAAGTAAAAGCAAATGGCGAGGGAATTGCATTGGCGGTCAGCGAAAAGCATTATGCTGATGTTGATGTATACTCTGCAGGTTTTGAAAAAGTGAAGATAAAAACCAAACATAGAGAAGAAGAAAACTACTCTTTTGAAACCGTTAGAGTAAAAGCCAAGTAAAAGCAATTAGGCTGTGAAACATAACATAAAAGCTGCCGCTTTTCCGGTTTATTTATTTATGACTGACGCGGAGGAGATGTATGAAAGAAGTAAAGTTCGTAAGAATTCAAGAGTTTAGTATCTGAATCACTATATTATTCTAGAATATATAAAATAAATTGCGTACAAAGATCGAAATACCTTTTGCTCTTTCAAAATTTAAAACCCATGCGCTGAAAGAAAGGCTTGGCAGTGATGGTGGCTTCCTGGTTGACTGACAAAACTTATGAAACAGCATAAGAATAGGTCTGTACTTTAAATTCCAATTGATACAAGCGTTGTCGATGTTTGTTGAGTGAGGCTATGGCAGGAGTAGGATCTTGATGACTAGAAAAAGTTACAGAATGAAGTAATTTCCAACCATTCAAAAGTGCAGCTTTGACCCAGTCCCAACCGATACGAAAATAGCTATTACCCCGGAACTAATGAGTATCAACCCATCGTCGTTTACCACTATCAACTACTTCAACTCCTTGTACACTGACATAGAGAGTAGCAATAGCCAAAATAAACCATAATCGGGACAAGGCACAAACATTTCGTATCATCGAATGTTGAACATTCCAGCCTCCAGATTGGTCGTCAAGAAAGCTTTCTTCGATGTCGAATCTTAATCCGTACTCAGCAAAAGTTTGTAGTGTTGTTTTGTGGTATCTAATTTCAGAATGCTGACTCCTCATCACTTTTGTCAAGTCTCTGAATCTTTTATCAGTTCCTGCTTCCAGTGCTTGCTCTTCATCTTTTGTCAGTCAATCAGGGTGGCTTCAGTTAAATAAACGGCTGACTGACAACTTGACTGCCTTTGATTTTATTGCTCGATGGATTAAGCTACCCACGCCATGGCACTAAAAACTTTGTGGCAATAGAAACATTCGATATGACCGTTCACTTCAAGCTCGCCAAATCCAGCGATCGCGCCTTCAACTTCAGCAACATAGATAAATCCGGCTAGAATAAACCTCTACCCATTTTCTAAAGTAGAACGTGAGCATCCAGCGAATTTTGATTCGTTATGTCTGAAAAAAACAGAAAATTGGTGTAGGTTAATTTTTATTCTTAAGCTCTAAAATATCCAACAGCTCTAAAAATACGCCATTAGTCCAGCCAAAACCAATTTCGTTAGAGCTATAGCCAAAGAGAATTTCGTCAGAAACATCGGAAGAAACAGCACAGACATCGTATTTTTCTACTAAAGTCCTATCCTTGACAAACTCTTGAACTACCATGGTCAAAAACTTTTGAGCGATCTGTTTGGCTTGCTCTTTGTATCCATAGCGCATCAAGCCTTCTACGGCAATTAAATTTAAAGGTGCCCAACCAAACGGCGCGTCCCACTGATTGCCACTAACTTGAGTGCTGGTAAGTATGCCCCCTGCTACTTCAAATTTGGCTAAATTTTGCCAGACTCTTTCGGCTTGTTCGGGGGAAGCGATACCCGCCCAGAGGGGATAAAAGGTAGTGGCGTATTCGTACTTTCTCCGCTTGCCCGTCCGAAAATTGTAGTCGAAATAAAGTCCGGCTTCTTCATCCCATAAAAAATGGTCGATACGTTCGTGACGTAAGGTAGAGCGATCGCGCCACTGTTGAGCAATTTCAAAATAACCTAAAAGCTCGTAAATCTTGGCGGTGTCTGCCTCCATTTGACACAGCAAGACATTAAGACAGACAGGAGCGTAATGAATGATATCGACGCTAAAAGGTCCAAAACGGTTGGTAATGTCAAACCCCGATTCGCGCATCGAGCGATCACCTTTATAAAATAAATCGGACAATTGATTGGTATGGCGATCGTAGTATAAATTGACATCATAATCGTCAAAATGAACTTGACGGTAAAATTCTTTGACGCGATCGAAATGAGTTCTCCCTAGTTCGTCTAATTCAGACGCAACTACTTCTGGAGCGGGACCATAACCAAAGCTAGAGTAGTGGGATAGTCCCGTAGCTTGGTTGAGGTGAGGTGGTACTACCCAATAGTAATAGTAAGCTTCAACTACGGGTAAAAGCGATTGCAACCACTGTCTATCTTGGGTATATTCGTAGAGTTTGAGAACCGCGTGAGTAAGTATGGGAGGTTGCGATCGCGTTAAGTAATAGGTACGGTTGGCATTGAGAATCATGCCAAAATGCTCCACTTCATAAGCCAATTGCTCCACCATATTTTTGGCGAGTTCGAGTTCTCCATCTTGTAACAGTCCTAAAATAATAAAATAGCTATCCCAACCATACATCTCATTAAAACGTCCCCCAGGAACTACGTAGGGATGGGGTAGATAAAGTAAACCATGTTCTTTAATTAGTTCGATTTCAGTAGGTAAAACCCGTAGTTCTAGTTGCTGCCATTCTTCGGCTGGAATTATTTGTTGTAAATCGGCTTTAACGCACTCGAAATCTTCTTGAGGTGAAATATAAACCAACCAGGGTTTTTCGGCACTATGTTCTAGCTTGGGATCTTTAGCTGCTGCTAAGAGATCTTTCTGAGAACGAGTTAGAGTCTTCCACGTTTGTTTGATATAGGTTCTAACTCGTTCGATTTGCAAACGGTCGGGAAATTCCATCAATTATCTACCTACTCTACTACCTTAAGTTTTTTACTATTTTCAACGATCTTTTAAATTTTGGTGGTTGTTAAACCAAGCTACTGCTTCTGCTAACGCCAGGTCGATCGCCGTCTGAGGTAAACCCAGATCCTTGACCGCTTTGGTAGCATCGTAAAACATTTTTTGTCGCGACATTCTTACTCCATCTAAAGCCAAGGATGGTTTTTTACCCAAAGGTGCGAGGACTTTTTCATCCAGCCAAGCTACAGTGTAGGGGATCCAGTAGGGAATCTGCTGTCGTGGTGCTGGCAAACTAGTTATTGCAGCCAATTTGGCTAGTAGCTGTTGGAAAGTGAGGTTTTGATTGCCCAGGATATAGCGATCGCCCGTTTGACCTTTTTTTAAAGCCAGTAAATGTCCCCAGGCAACATCTCTAACGTCAATTAAATTCAAACCAGTATCGACATAAAAAGGCATCTGCCGACGCAGAAAACGTAAAATAATCTCTCCCGTAGGAGTAGGTTTGAGATCTAAGGCACCGATAGGGGTGCTGGGGTTGACGATAACTAGATCTTGCCCCAACTGCACTGCTTTATCTGCTTCTCGTTCGGCGTAGTACTTAGATTTTTTGTAATCTCCTACTAGCTTACCCACTTCGCTTTGATAAGTTTCGTCTACGGGGTTGCCGTTTTTACCCACCCCAATTGCCGCCACCGAACTAGTGTAGACGGTACGCTCGATCTTAGCCTGACGTGCGGCTTCTAAGATGTGACGGGTTCCCATCACATTATTACGATACAGCGCGGCGCGATCACTTTGCCAAAGAGAATACTGGGCGGCGACGTGAAATAGTACCTGACAGCCCTGCACTTGCTTGGATAAGCTAGGGGAATTTAAATCTCCTCGTACTATTTCTACATCTAAAGCAGCAAGATTATCCAGACGACTGTTAGGACGAACTAAAGCTCTAACTTCATATCCCTGCTGCAGCAGTAGCCTAACTAAATTAGCCCCAACAAAACCAGTCCCACCCGTTAAGAAAGCTCGCATAGATTTTAATTAAGTAGCAAATAGCAAGTAGTTTACCGATGTTAGGTTTTACTCTTCAATTTAACCTACTTGCCCAAGGCTGTTTTAAGATGGTCTGCTACCCGTAAGGTATTGGCAACAATCGTCAGAGTGGGATTGACCGAACCCATACTAGGTATAAAGCTAGCATCGACTACATAAAGATTTTCGACATCGTAAGTGCGGCAGTTAAGGTCGAGAACGCTAGTTTGAGGATCCAAACCAAATTTACAGGTACCTCCTTGATGCCAAACTACACTTAAAGGCATTTTTTTGGCGAAAAAGAGGAAAAAGCCGACTTCTCTTAAATACCGTTCCCAAGTGCTAATTAGTTCGGCATGAGGTTGGAGATTATTGGCTTGGTAATCGACTTTAATTTTCCCTGCCGAGTTAACCGTGACGCGGTTTTCTAGTCGGGGTAAATCTTCAGTAGTCAGCCACCAATCCACGGAATGACTCGCCATGTATTCTAAAGTTTCTCTGGGAACGGAGTCGGGAGTAAAAATATCCAAGCGATTCCATTTGGCTTTACCCGTAAGCTGGATCTGACCTAATGGATAGTCTTGGTGAGGTCCCTTAAAATAAAAGTCATTAAACCCTAAAGTTTTTTGAAATCCAGTGTGGTTGGGTTTGTCGCTGACTGAAATTAATGCCGAATGATTGTGCAGCATTAAGTTGCGTCCTACCAGACCAGAAGAATTTGCCAAACCGTTGGGATGTTTGTCGTTAGCAGACTTTAATAGCAGTGCGGCTGAATTAATCGCCCCGCAGGAAACCACAAAAGTGTCGGCACTAAAAGTTTGAGTCGTGCCGTCTAATTCTACTTCTATCTCTGTTACTCTTTGTCCACTGGCATTGGTAACTAGCTTAGTGACTAATGCCTCGATCTTTAACTCGACGTTTTCGTAGTTTAAAGCTGGATCGATGCAGGTAACTTGAGCATCACTTTTGGCATCTGCCAGACAAGGATAGGGATCGCAAGTATCGCATTTAATACAGGGACGATTGTGGGGATTTTCCTCATCGCGATTTAATGCCATAGAAAGGTGAAAGGGATGCAATCCCTTTGCTTGGAGGCTATCTGCTACTTCTTGAATTCGAGGTTCGTGAGCGATCGCTCTAAAAGGATAATCGGCAGACATGGGTGGTTCTGTAGGGTCTTCCCCGGACTGTCCGTGTATTTTATACAAACTTTCAGCACGGACGTAATAGGGTTCGATATCCTCATAACTCAGTTCCCAAGCGGGAGAAACGTCCTCGTAGTGCTGGATATCACCAAAGTCTTCGACGCGCATTCTTTGTAAAGCGGCACCATAAACCTTGGTATTACCGCCAACGCGATAGAAGGCTTCAGGACTAAAGGCGCGATCTTGTTTATCCAGCCATTCTTCTGTGGTTTGATATTTTTGTTCTTGAAAGATCTTTTCGGGATTCCAGTTATCTTTTTCTCTGGGAATATAATCACCCCGTTCGAGAATTAAAATTTTTTTACCTGTAGGTGCGAGAGCATAAGCTAATGTGCCGCCTCCAGCACCCGCACCGATAATAATTAAATCGTAGTGTTGTCTCGTCATAGTTAAGGCTCAATCATCAGTTAAATTTTGCTATTACTCCCTCCAATCCTGTATCAAAGATAGGTTGTTAAAAAAGAATGCTACACATAGGTTTTGAGAGGCAAGTGGCAGGGGGCAGGAGAAATTACTCTTGGTGCTAAATTTTCTTATTAGTAGCAAACATTT
Source organism: Myxosarcina sp. GI1(2024) (assembly GCF_053543375.1). Classification (NCBI taxonomy): domain Bacteria; kingdom Bacillati; phylum Cyanobacteriota; class Cyanophyceae; order Pleurocapsales; family Pleurocapsaceae; genus Myxosarcina; species Myxosarcina sp. GI1(2024). The sequence continues at coordinate 8,882 of NZ_JBKGTY010000015.1, forward strand.
AAGTATTTCAGGTTAAATTTGCAGCTAAGAGGAATTATTTGCCGATAATTTTCTTTTCTATAGATGCAGTTAAGATGATAATTTCGATACCCAGTCAATCGCCTCGTTGCGAATCGTTTCGATGTCGGGCATTTGGTCGAGGCGCATTAGTTCGGTAATTGCTGCTACCTCTTTATCCCTGCCGCATCCTGCTACTGCTAACACCTTGCTGTCTTTAATATAAAAAGCGAGAAATTCTCGAGCATCTAGATCGCCATTAATAATAACTTCATCCCACTTTTCGGCGTGACCGGCATAGCGCAGTTTGAGATCGTACTGACCAGACCAGAAAAAGGGAACGTGAGTAAATTTTATTCCTTTTCCTAACATATTTAGAGCCGCAATCCGTCCGTGTTGGGCGGCTAGTCGCCAGTGTTCGATACGGGTAGGTTCTCCTGTAGCTGCATAGGGGAAACGAGCGATATCGCCGGCAGCATAGACACTTGGTGCGGCTTCTAAGTATTCATTGACAGGAACGCTATGGTCTTTTTCGTTGAGTTCGATGCCTTCTAAATAGTCAGTAATTGCGGTTACGCCAATGCCAACGATGACTAAATCTGCTTCTAGACGCTCGTCGTTGTCTAATATGACCCCATCGACTTTACCATCTCCCTGAAACTCTTTGGCTTTGGTTTGTAAATAAAACTTAACTCCATTATCTTCATGGAGTTGGCGAAACATTTTTCCTACCTCTTCACCCAAAATTTTGGCAAAGGGAAAGCGATCGGGAGAAACTACCGCCACTTCTAATCCCTGGTTTCTCAGGCTAGCGGCGGCTTCCATACTGATAAAGCTAGAACCAATTATTACCGCTTTGCGAGCCGATTCTACTTGTTTTAAAATCTCTGTTGCGTCTTGAGTCACATGAAGGGTAAAGATGTTATCTAAATCGGAACCTAGTATGTTGAGACGATTGGCTTTAGCCCCTGTAGCTAGTAACAGCGAATCGTAATTAAGAGTGGAATCATCTTCGAAGGCGATCGATTTTTGGTTGACATCTACTTTAGTTACTGCCTTACCAAACAGCAGTTCGATATCATTGTTATCGTAAAACTCACAAGAACGCAAAGGTAAAGAATCTTCATCCGCACCGCCCTGTAAATATGCCTTACTTAATTTAGTGCGATCGTAAGGTAAGTTGGTTTCGTCACTTACTAACCGCAATGCTCCTTGATAGCCATGATGGCGCAGGGTTTCTACTGCAATACTACCTGCCGCACCAGCACCCAAAACTACAAATACCCTACTGTCGATATCCGACTCGGACTTGATTATCATTTCCTTGCGGCGATCGAGTATGGTTTCTGGTAATCTTACGATTACGTCTTCTCCTTCGATCCTGACGGGAAAACTCGGCAAACTGTCCATACCAGGAGGTTCTGCCAGATCTCCATTGGTTATATTGAAACAGGCGTTGTGCCAAGGACAGACAACCCGATGTCCGCATAACACTCCTTGAGCTAAAGGTGCGCCATAGTGAGTACAAAATGCACTGGTGGCATAAAATTTATCATTAATTTTGGCGAGTAATATCTTGGAGTCGCCAAGGTCAACTTGTTGCATTTGACCCGATCGCAGGTCATTTACTTTGGCTACTGTTACTTCGCGTTGATTCATATCGTTACTAATATCGATTAAGTTTAAAATTTTTCTAGAATCTTCTCTGGATGAGGTCTAGATTTTAAAAATAAAACTGCCATTTACCGAACTAAAGGCAGTTGGCAATCGCTCGGTAACTAACTAATTTATATTTCTTAATCTAAATTATGTAGAAATCTAACTCGATTTTCTATCTCACTTTAGTCTTATAAAAGAATTAAGTATCTATCTAACATACTCTAAAACAACGGTGTCTTCTATAATAAGTCGTAATAATTATCTATTAAAAGATAGATATTGCAATCCTAACTAAGTTATCAGAATAGTTCGGTAAATTGTCTTTCGTCATTCATGGTTACTAGCTTCTTTTAGTTCAAAAGAAATCAATCGTACTCCTCTCGGTTCGATTAACAGATTTAATTTTCCCCGTTCTTTAACTGGCAGATGGTATTCCTTATTGACTACTTTAGCAACATCGTCAAGTCTGGCGCGATCGCCTGAATTGGGGATCTGAATTTGAATTGCAATTTTCTTTCTAGGAAATATGGTCTGATTGAGAAAGTTTTTGGCTTTAGCAGTATCGGTATTTACCACCAATGCATACCACTTATTAGAACCCGGGCACTTGTAAAATCCGCCTTGAATATATTGAAGGGGATCGCCTTTAACATAGCGAATCTGGTTCCCAATGACTTGAGGATTGAGATCGGCAACTCGATGTTTTGAGGCACAGCGAAATGCATTTAGGTCGTCAATTGTTTCATCCCAAATTTCTTTTAGCCATACTTTACCGTCTTTCTTATAAGGTATATAAGGAGTATTCGCTGTCTCGGCAATTGCTGGAGATGCCATTGATGCATGACGTCCATAAAATCCGAAAGCATTAATATTGGGAATTATAGCTAGGGAGGCGAAAGTAATAAATTCAAATTCCGCTTTTGAAGGTAATCGGGTGTTGTGCGTTCCATGGGTTTGAGTTGTGAGCATAAAGGGCTTACCAATTGCTGTCAAACGCTCATAGGTACATTGATATTTGGCTACAGCTAGATCTAGTCGCTCCTCAATTTTCGATCTAGAGGAATTTCGGTGAATTGAGTAGAGATGAGTCATCAGCACGTCGTAGCAATCTTTAAGTTGAAATGCCGCAGTTGCTTCGAGGGTATTTTTCCTGCTACCGTCTCTGGGAAAGGGGATAAAAACCCCTTCATGCATGGCTACGGCGACAAAAAGAGGTTTTGTAGAACCAGGTAAACTGGGAGCAGAACGAATCGTATTCTTGATTGCATGGCACTTAGTGTAACCTTGAACCTGCCTATATGTCTTGCATTTATAATCTTTATTAAGCTTGAGCCTGCAATCGCCATCGGCTGTATACATTTTTTTGTTGTATGTAGGTTCGTCTGCTATGTACCAACCAATGACTGCTGGATGAGAACCAAAATCACTCACAAAATTTTTGAGCATCTCGATCGCATCTATCTTTTCCCCTTCTATTTTTTTATTAGTTGGATTTGCAAACTTAGTAGGGTTTTTAGGATCGATTTTTTTAGATAGGAATTGATTGGTTTGTTTGACACTCAGTACGACTTTTTTGTTCATCTGATGAGCGCGATCGAGATATTCTCTAATTGAATGCCACCGCTTTCCCTTGCCTTGTCGATTGTACTCACGAAAAAAATGACTACCAGTATATAAAACGATAATGTTAGCACTATCATTTCGAGGTTTTTTTGAAATGGATGTATTATCGTACCAAAAAATTGGTAGCTTACCTTCTAAGTCAACAAGATTGCTTAAATAGTCTGCATTGAATTGCTGAGTAGAATTTAATGATAAATTTACCTTTTGTGGTAAATTTTGAACCTCGTTTGCTTGAGTACGATAGTTTTTATTTGCGCCACAAGAATAGAAGCTAGACACTACAAACAATAAAGAAAAAAAACTTCGCAGCCATTTAAGAACTGGCATATTTTAAAATCCTTGTTTAGAAAATTCTCTAGAAGTCTAGAAGAAAAATTTTAGATAATGATAACAGTCAAACTCCTAGGGGGTATTAATTATACCCATAAAACCTTAATTAAAACCTTAATGAATTTTTAACTAATTTGCTTTAAATTCAGATGACTGAGAAGTTAAATATTTTTTCATCATCTGAGGATAGAAAATCAAAAAATATATCCACCAAACAACAATAGGAATTGAGATTAAGACGCTAATCCAAATAATATTAAATAACAACCAACTGCCGCCTATTATACTTATTCCAGTTAAAATTATACTCCAAGGTTGGCACCACCAAGGTTTATAGTTCCAAACGCTAGAAGTAGAAGATTTAGTATTTGAATCGATCGCCATAACTAATTTATTCTATATTTACTTATCTACCGATTTTTTGTTTGATTCTAGTTACCAACATCGTCAACTCTGGTAATTTTAACTGCATGGCGATCGCAACAAAAATTCCGATTGCTACTAATGTGGCGATGCCCAACTCTAAAAATAATAATAATAAATTATCGCTACCAATAGTTCGCTCGAAACCCTGAGAGACTAGCCAGCTAGACAAACCGGAGATCGCGCTAGCAATAAGTAGGGCAATCAAATTCTTACTCCAGTCTAGCAGGGGCAAACCATCTAAACGGCAATGTAGGATCCAGACAAAAATTATCGTTGAAGTCAGGTTTACCCCAATAGTAGCCAGAACCAAACCAGGTGCGGCAAAAGCTTTAACTAAAAAATAATCGAAAACGACATTTAAAAAGATATTAATTATGCTGATCCGAAACGGGGTTTCACCATCTCCCAAAGCATAAAACACCCTAACTAAAACGTCTCTGCCTAAATAGAAAAACATTCCCAAACCGTACACCGCCAGTAGAGGAGCGACAAAGCGAGCTGCATCGGCATCAAATTGTGCTCGCTGATAAACTAACTTAACAATTGGTAAAGCCAAAGAGACAAAAATTGCCGTAAAAGGTAACATCGTCAAGGCACTTAAAAATAAACCCTGACGAATTCTTACCTTTAATTCCTGCCAGTTTTCTGGTGCTGCCAAACGAGAAAATACTGGTAGAAAAGGCACTAAAATTACGTTAGAAATAATTCCCAAAGGAGTCAAGGCGATAAAATTGGCAAAGCGCATGGCAGCGGCAGCACCAGCTATTCCCGAGGCAAAATATAAATCGGTGTAGACGTTAATTTGCAACATTCCCGAAGACATAGTAGCGGGTAACATTACCTTTAGTACGTCTTTGACCCCAGAAATACCCCAGTCAAACCGCAGACGTAATCCACCCATACCCGATCGCCAGGTAGTAATTAATTGCGCCAGCCATTGTAAAATAGCTCCTGCTAGGGTGGCACCCGCCAAGAAAATTGCTCCTAACTCGAGATACTGAGGAGTATTGAGTCTTTCTCCTACCCGCCAGAGCAGAAAAGCAACGCTAACGATAACGGTAACGCTAGAAAATAGAGGACTAATGCTAGGCAGCAAATAACTATCAGCAGCATTGAGCGTACCAAAGCCAATACCGATTAATCCTGCTAGCATGGCGACTGGTGCCATAATTTGAAGCTGAAGCACGGCAAGTTCTCTAACCTCTGGCGCTAAATCTGGTCCAAGCAGGTCGATAAAAGTTCCTGCAAAAGCGATGGTAATTAGAGTTACTACAAACAGACTTAAAGTAACTAATGTAGTTACAGTTTCTACTATCGGTGCCGCTTCACTTTTGTTTCTTTTAGCTAAGGCACTAACCAAAGCACTGTGAAATGGTCCGTTGATCCCTCCTAGCAAAATTAATAAAAAGCCGGGAATAACATAAGCGTAGGCGTAGGCATTGATGACATCCCCTACGCCAAAGGCGGCAGCGATCGTTTGTTCTCTGACTAAGCCGAAAACTTTACTAACTAAGGTGGCAAGGGCGACAATGCTGGCAATACCAGCTAGAGAAGGAGAAGATTTTTTGTTAGCAGTCACGATATAGAGTAGGCAAATGGCATACTATATCATAAGGGTATAGCTCGGAAATTTGTAGTGCTACGTGAGCGTCCAAAAAACATACGCGATCGCCGTTATAGGCATTATTTTAATTTTGGTTCCTAGTTTGAGAACGATTGAGATAATATTCTCCTCGTGGAAAGAGATCGCTATTGAGCGGTTGGGGTTGTCCGTCTTTGAGATGAGAAAACATTGCGACTTTCGCGTTTTTGATATCGCGGCGCATAGCCGAAAGATTGAACCCTGCTTTGCTAAGAAAATCTATAACTCTAGGGCGATCGAACTCAGCCAACAAACTATTTTTATCGAACTCCACGGAACGATCGCTGCCAATTAAAATCCAGAGATTTCCACTCATACCGACTCTGGTAACGTAAGGGAAGACACTACGCATGGTTTGTAGGGTTCCCGCACCCACATCCCACTCGACAAAAAAGCCTCCAGCTTTGAGATGCGATCGCACTTGTTGAAAAAATTCAGCAGAATAAAGCATTCCCGCTCGCGATCGCCAGGGTTGGATGGCATCGGCTTCGATGATATCGAATTGTCGCTCTGCCAGGGTTAATTCTCTGCGCCCATCACCGATGATGATTTCATAACGTGGATCGGAAAACAAGTAACGAAGAGGCTTGCCTACGGGGGTTTGTGAGTATTCTTTTAATACCGGTAATTCTGCCCCTAGAAGTTCTACAATGCGTATGTATTCGGTATCTGGGTTAACGCCAATCGTATGGGGTGTACCGCCCGAACCCAAGCCGATTATCATTACTTCAGTAGGCTCAGGATGCAATAAGGCGGGTACGCTACCTAGTAAGCCGTGAAGGTGTAAATAGGGAAAATTCGCCTGAATTTGACCGCTAGCTAGTAGTATGCCTTTTTTGTTTTCCTCGGTTTCAGCGATCGCAGCGACGCTGGTAGAATCTTCGGCATGAATGAAGTAAGTATCGGGTTTAATTCCGTGTAAGGCAGCCCAAAGGCGATTATTATTGGGAAAAAAGATAATGATAACTGCTAAAATACTTCCCAAAACAGTGGTAAATTTAAATGGCTGCCAGTTAGGACGAATCGCAAAAATCAAGCCCAAGCCGAGCAAGGCAAGCAATCTCAAAGAACCCGAAGTTCCTAATTTATCTAGTAATACTAAGCCAGTTAGTAAACCTCCCGTGGTATTGCCCAAAATATTAAATAGCATTAAAAAACCAACTCTTTTGCCAATGCGATCGCGCTGCGTTTGGACGGCTTTTTGCACGATGGGAAAGTAAAAGCCTAGAAGTAAATTAGGGATGACCATCATTACCGTAGGCACTACTAAATATTTAAACCATACTGCAGTGTCAATGTTATTAGGATTAATATAGCCAATATCCGAGCGCAACTCTGGATGCCATTGCCAATAGATACTAATTCCCCAGATGGCGATCGCGCTATAGGCAGCAACCATTCCCTGAATTAGTAAGAATACCTGCCTAGGCTGACGAATATATTTAACTGCCTTTGCCCCCAATATACTACCCAAGGCATTGCTAACTAACACAAAAGCCAGCAGGTGAGCGTAAGTATAAGCATTAGACTGAAGCGCAATATCTAATACCCGAAACCAAATTATTTCGAGGCAGATAGCTCCAAAACCCGATAAAAATACTAAGCAATACCATTCTGCAGGCGAAGTGGTTGGAGAAGGCAATTTTTGAAGTGAGGTTTCTTCGCCGATAGAAGACGCAGTAATTTCATTATTGACAGCATTTCCAGTTTTTCTACCTCGAGAGGTAAACTGAAAAGATAAGATTAACGCAGATATCCCCACTAAAGCACTAGCAACCGCACCCAAATAAACCGTACCCGCATAACCTAAAGTACCGACAAGATACCAGCCAGAAACCAAGGTACCCAAACCAGAACCTAGAGTATTAAACCCATACAGCCAACCGATCCGAGAAGCAGCTTGAGCGATACTGTTGCTGACTACCCGAGACAAGAGAGGTAAAGAAATTCCCATTAAAGTTGTGGGAATTAGCAAGCAAAAAAAAACAATCGCTAGAGTTAGGGGTAAAGAGTCTGCCAGATAATTAAACTTGAGAAACAATAAATCGTAAAATAAAAACCGACTCAAAATTGCGAAACTGGCAATTCCCAAATTACAACAGCCATATGTTCTCACCCGTTGAGGATTATTGAGGCGATCGCCAATTATCCCCCCTATGGTATTTCCTACTCCCAAGCCCAACAAATAGGAAGTGATAATGATTGTCGCTGAACGTACATCAGAACCAGAAAACAAGCCCAACATTCGCTGCCAAGCAACTTGATATAGCAGGGCATTAAAACCAGAGATAAAAAATAGCAAGAATAAAAATGGAAGTATTTTTGAGGCGCGATCTGAAGTTACAGAAGCAAATTTAAAAGTAGACATACTACATGTAGGGTCAAATAGGGAATATATATCGCGTCTAATTTGAAACCTGTAGTTTTTTATTTTTCTACTTCAGGGTAATCGCATCAAACGGATAGAGGGAAGAATGGGACAATAAGATATTTATTCCCATGAGGAAAGAGTCCCTGAAAGAATCGATAGAAGAGCATTTTGGCAAGATACCCCAGAAATGAGCCCGTTTTTGACAGTTTGAGAAGAAGTACAATTGGGACAAGTCGGCATGAGTCGATCACAATGGCAAAAATTTCTACACTCTTAATCATTACATCTCGAGCACTACCAATTTTAGTTAAATTCGACCGATGGCTTTTAAAATTAGTGATTTAACTTCGACGACGGCAGGAAGTTTTCGTAGCAGTGGTACCCAATACTTGAGCTTGCGCATATTTTCTCTGACAAACTTGGCATTGTAATAATAGTTGGGTTTCATTGATTGAGGCTGTGGAGGTTTATCGTTACAAATATCCACAAACAGCTCCAACCACTGTTTAGTAATTAGTTGAGGAGAAAAATTATTTTTGACAAAATCAATTCCATTCGCACCAAGCTCTCTAGCTACGGTAGGATTATTCAAAAGATACAAAATATTTTGCCTTAGCTCCCTGTCATTGTTTCCTAATAGTCCCGTTTGCTTGTGAAGTACGGTATCGAGTAGTCCCCACTTGGCACCAGAAACTACTGGCGTACCGCAAGCTTGAATTTCTAAAGCACTTGCGGGACAGACCTCGGTAAAACCAGAAGGATTGATAACTCCAACATCAGCATTTTGCAAAATTTCAATTTTTTCTGTGCCTAACAAACCAGCAAAATAGACGGACTTCATTATCTTGCCGTTTTTGTCAGACAAAAAGGGACGGATATATTGTTTCTCATAATTTTCTTCGGCAATTCCCCATTTTCCTAGTTTACTGACACGGTCATAAAGCTGTCCGCTTCCGATTACAATGAGCTTGGCATCAGGACTTTTTTTAGTAATAGAAGGCCAAACTCTAGCGAGATGATGAAATCCTTTTGGTGGAATAATGTTTCCCAGAAACACAACCTTATTGCCCTCTTTAATAATTTCCTGCTTGGGAACAAAATTTTCAAAACTAAATAGGTCAAAAATACGGATTGATTTGGCAAAAATTTGATGATCCCGTAGTAGATCTAGCTGTTCGTGACCTACACAAACATGAGCTTTTATTTGAGGACAGTTTGCTATTCGCTCTAATCCCCGACAATCAGGTGTATTATTGGAACGGGCTATTGCCTTAAGTTTAGATTTTTCTAGGCGATCGTATATTGGATGATTTCCTATTTGTGACCTAAAGACCAAAATGTCACATTCTAAAGTTTCACTTTTTGCGACGGCATCGAGATCGCCTTCTACATGATAAGTTTTCAAAGAAGGAGGCAATAACTCTAGACTATTAGCAAGTAATATGGGCTCTACGCGATCTCCATAGTATTTGTCTAGATAATATGCTGTGGCAATTGTGGTAAACTGAGTACCACCAACCCCAGGATTTCCTCTTTCTGGATACCTCAGATCTACATCACTACATCCTTGATTTTGTAGATAAAATCCTACTTTAATTTTATGTAACATCAAAAAAATATATATTAAAATATATTATTTGCACATTTGTTTAACATTTTTTAATTTATCTAGTTTTACAATTCATTCCATCCACTGGACATTAGTAAATTTATCTTTCATGGAATATAGATATACTGCTTTACACTTATAATAATTATTAGAGTAAAATTCAACAGGTTTTCCGAGTAGTGCTCCGGCAATAGCTAAATGCAGTCTATTAGTTTTTATCTTATCGTATTGATTAATTATATTAAGTAATCGGTATGATGAATTAAAGGCAAGTTGCTCATTTTTTGTTCCATATTTAAATTTTAGTGACAGATCTACATTATTTTTAGGGATTTTGAGATCGGTTCTTTCTCCATCTGTTCTAAAACAGTTTAAAATCTTTTTTTCACCACTGGTAAATACTCTTTCAATAGACTTTTGTAACCTAGTAAGATAATCTTCTAACATAACAACTGGTGAAGGAACACTATATTCTAGCCGCTCATCTTTTTTTAACTTAGAAACCATTTTGATACCTAAACTGTTTAATAATGAAACTGGCTTTTGAGCAAAAGTATCTTTTACGTCTAAACTAAACGCCAAATCATCCATTAGCATTATATTAGCTTTTGTTGCCAACCTTTTTACATGATTATAGGAAATTTGTTCTCTACAAATAATTTCTACATTATTACCTAATTCTTGAAGCAAATCTTCATGAGTATTAATAGTGTGTGGTAATATTACCAATTTTTTTACATGAGAATGAAATGCCTCAATTATGTTCCTTGCATGTCCATAATAATTATTAACTAAGTTGCCTCCACCAGCATAAAATAGTATTTTATTTTTTGGCTTGAACTCGTTAAAATTTATAATTTGATAATTTATATTATTTTTTTTGAAAATTTGAAAAGTTGCATGAGCAATTAAAGAATCGCCTGAGTTACCTGGATTAGGACAGTAATATATCGGTTCACCAGAAAATGATTTCAAATATTGCTCAATTTTCATATGTTTATTTTTCTTAAAACTTAGATATTTAACAGTTTGTTAAACTGGATAATTATAATCGCTTAAATTTAATTTATATTTATCTTGCAACTTGCTATTAGATTTCCCAAAATAATTATTTATTTTAATTTGCATAAACGGACTAATTTTATATTCTTTTCTTTTCCCACTCCTTAAAAAATCCAAGATAATTTGTTTAAAATAATCTGGCATAATTTTATCTAGCTTGTTTGAATTCAAGTTAGGCAATAGTTTTTTTCTGCAGAGCATCCTATATATATTATATCTGTAAGACAAGGACGAATTTTCATGTTTATTCCTGAAAGCCAATTGTGTGTATTTTAATTCTATACCTAGAAACTGTGAAAATTTATGAGCAAAATATTCAGGCTTGTAAACTAGATCTTCAAAAAGAAATAAACCTACATTACTTTTGCCAAACATCTCAGAATAGAGCTCTACAATTTCATAATATTTTAAATTACTAAGATATTTAGTATGATTATCTTCGAGAGCAATTTTAATCCAATTATCAAGAGACACGGGTTTGCCAATCATTACGCAACGCGGATCGAAGGGCCATTCTCTATATTTGGATATAATTATATTTGACTGATTTCTTAAAATTATTATAATTTTTGCATCAGGAAATATTTCTTTTAATCTATCAGCTTTGTTTTTTATATCACTATGAGAAAAAGCAACCGATGTAAATCTTTCGTTACTAAATAAATTAATAGTTTCAAGTTTAAACAGTGGCTTAATTGATTCTTTGTATAATTGAATATTGTTACTACGACGATATTCAATTCCATCTGTCATAACAAGATTATGGTAAAATTTTCTTAGACTTTCATTTTCAAAATATGCACATTTATAATTTATTTCGCTACTATCTTTTCCAAGATTATTAGTCGGGTATATTCCAAGATTATTAATTTCTGGATGTTTATCAAATAGATGCTTTTGAAGGGTAGTGCTAGCAGCTTTTGCATACCCTATGTGAATATATATTTTTGAGCTTCTATTTTCCATAAATTTAAAATAAATAAAACTTTATCTCTTGGTTGAAACATTTAAATTATTCTTTGTAACTTAGTATTTGTTAGCATTGTGGTTTTCATGAAATACACTTGATATGAATTAAGGTTTGGAAACTCCCAAATTAATTAAAATCATTTAAATTAACTCTTGATGTAGTTTTTGGTCGATAATTTTTAATATATAAAAGCTATAATGTTAATTAGAATTATTGATGAACATCTCTGGTTTCTGTGAATTTTCGTCCATCTGTATATTAACCATACTAACTATTGATTTAAGTTATTTATTTACACCTCAGTAGTCGTAGTTTTTAGATGGCCTAAATGCAACAACAGTAAAATTAGATTTCAACCATGACTTTAAATTTGGTAAGACATAGAATGGAATACTTAAAAGTTTTAACTTTTTACTCATATTTTTATAAGAGCCTCTGTAAATAATACAATCGATTGAAAATCCTGATTTAGACAAGAATTCGGATACTTCAATAGCAGTGTATTCTCGAACATGACCCATATGACCAATAGTATTTATTTTATTCCACTCATGAAATAAGTCACTTGCACAAGAATAACTCTTATTTCGTAAAAAAAAATTTATAACGCCAACTAAAGATTTTAGATTAGGAGTAGATAAAAATAAAATACCTCCAGGTTTCAATATTCGATATACTTCTTGCATTGTAAATACCAAATTTCCTCTTAAATGCTCAAATAACTCATTGAAAATTACTGCATCAAAGTAGTTGTCTTGCAAAGGCAATGGTTCATTATCTACATTACACTTAACTATATTTATCTTTAATTTATCTAAATACTTAAATCGTTCTGGTGCTAAATCTATACCAGTGATATCAAATCCTCTTAAACTTAAAGCTTTTGTCAAAACGAAAGGAGCAGCTCCGTATTCGCAGATAGAAGCATGTTGAGGCAAATATTTGTTTACTAAAGAAATGTCTAAAGGATAAGTTGGACTATTTTTCATCTTGGAGATGTAAGATCTAATCCATCCCGCTGAATCATTTATCTTTAGATTTTCTATCTCATGTATAGCTTGGTTAATAAGTTCAATAAATTCTAGTCTTGGATTTTCATTTAAAAAATCAACAGTGATTTTATTGTGTACTTTGCTATTCATGCTCATAACTACATAACTAATTTATTTACATAACTAATTTATTGTAAGTAATTGTATATTATTAATTTCGCTTTGCCTACTCTTTTTCATTCATAATAATCTTTTTAATTCACACTAAATAATATTTAAAATGATCTTAAAACTACTTCTTGATAACTACCTGCTCGAACTATACGACCTTTCTCTAATGCATAAACGCGATCGCAATGCTCGACTGTAGAAAGACGATGAGCAATAATAATTAAAGTTTTCGTTCTAGCCAAAGATTTAATTGCTTCACTTACGAGTTTTTCAGTTTCATTGTCCAATGCAGCAGTAGCCTCATCGAGAACCAAAATTTCTCGCTCATGGTACAGCGCACGAGCAATTCCTACTCGTTGGCGTTGACCTCCAGATAAGCGTACTCCTCTTTCGCCTACCTCTGTGTGAATACCACTAGGTAGCTCGTCGACTAGTTCTCGTAACTGAGCCGCCTCAATCGCTTTATTTAATCTTTCTGAGTTAATCGAACTATGTGAAACACCAAAAGCAATATTTTTTTCGATCGTGTCATCTAGCAGAAAAATTGACTGAGGTATATAGCCGACCAAATTCTGCCAGGAACGAAGATCGTTATATATCGATACATCATCAACTAGTATATCCCCACTAGCTGGTTCTAAAAGACCTAAAATAATATCTACTAATGTAGTCTTACCCGCACCAGATTTACCAATTAGAGCAATGGATTCGCCTTTTTTAATGCTCAAAGTTATATTATCGATCGCCTTGCCCGAGGCTCCAGGATATTGATAAGACACTTTATTAAGTTCCACGCGAGCTTTAAAAGCAACTGCTTGACTCGTTATCTTCTTAAAGGGTGTTTTTGTATTTCTTAAGTTAGCTAGAGGATGTAAATAGTCGTCTATTTTTTCTTTCTCAATTTCTCTAAGGTCTAGATAAAGCAGATTGAGAGTGTGAGAACCTTTGCGCATCTGATTTAGTGACTGTATACATTGACTAGATGCTGGCAGTAAGCGTATAGAAGCAACTGCAAAAACACCGAGTACTCCAGTAAAATCTTGTATATTTTGCCTTAATAAAATTTGGGACAGAGATATGAATAATACTGAAAATACGATCGCGATTGTTTCGATTAGAACGCGGGGTAGTATTTGAGAGCTTTGAAATAAAGTTGCTACTCTGGTATTTCTATAAGCTTGCCATTCCATTTGTTCTTGAAAATATGCTTCACAGCCAATAACTCGCGTTTCTTTTAATCCTCCCAATCCATGATTGATCGCACGAACTATCTCTCCGCTCGATTGAGATGCTATCTGACCCCATTGTTGAAATTTTTTTCCTAGTAGCTGAAATAAAATAAAAATAGGTAGAAAAATTCCTAAAATTATTGCCAATAAAATTGAGTTTGTTTGAGCTAGTAATAGTAAAAGGAAACAGATGACTACAAAATTAGCAACGAGATTGAGAAAAGGCAAAATGCAAAAGTGATAAAAATGAGTGCATTCGAGAATAAGATTTTTGATTAGATTGGCAGAATTTCGACCTAAATGAAATTCATAAGGAACTGTTAAATAAGCTGTCATTAGTCTAGACATCAGCTTCCTTGTTTGCTTGAGGCTGAAATAAATAATATACGATCGAGCCAAAAAATATAATATCGACTTAATGCAAAAAAATGCGATTATTACTAAACCAAAAAACAACAATAGTTCGTTACTAGTATCTATGTTAAGTTCAATCGCAGTGTTAGATAAAAATAATGGTAAATCATCAAAGTTGGGATCGGAAGCGAAGCTAATAAATGGATTGAGTAAACCAATACTAATAGCTTCTAAAATAGAAGAAACTGTAAAGCACAGCAATAAGAATATAAGCTTAATTTTCGAACTAGAAAGAACGTATAGAATTTTCGACAAATAGGTAAGCATCTTTTATTTATCTTTACAATTAACCAAACATACTCTGGTATATAAACTCATCTGTGAGTATCTTCCCTAAGAGTAGTATAAGATAGCGATCGCTCGTGTCAATCAAAATAATATGAGGTAACATAGACGACTATTAAATTCTTGATATTGACATTACTAAAATAAGAATCATACAATATTCCTTAGAAAATCTTGGTAAATACAATTTTAAGTATATTGTCCAGTTATCTAGTTTTCTCGAGCCGAGGGATACATCGATTGAGCTGAAGGGATGGCGTTACTGAAAAATCATGGTAAATGTCGCCAGGTAAAATCGCAACATAAAATAATTAAATGTTTTAGATGCAACTCAATCGAGACTAGTAACAATAGTCTTCAGCAATTTGTCGAACACTAAAATATCTTGTAGAGAACAGTCATGCGGTTTTTGAGACGATCGACGCTGTTATAAGACCGATATTAGATTTTTTGGTCTTTTTCTTAATTATTTTGACCTTTCTAAATGAAATTATTTATTTTTGAGCTATTGGTAAAGCTTTGAAGATAGTATGGCGGTCGCTATACAACTAGATTAACCTCGACCGCTCAACTATGCTAATAAAGATTCTCGAAAGTAAAGAACAGTTTAGATACGCTGCAATAAACTCAAGCCGTGAGTATCAGTGCCACAGGTGCTATAAAGATTATATTTAACCGCTAAGTGTTTGACTGTTGCAGTCTGTGCCGAGCTAGGTTGCCAGGGTTTGGGATTATTGTAAGCATAGTAGGTTTCTACTCCCGCTATACCCAATTTAGCGGCGGCAGGGATTAATTTCTGAGGAGGAAGACGATAGCGAGCTGGATGTGCCAAAACTGCCAACCCTCCTGCTTGCCGAATGCCGTTAATTACCCTCGCAGCTTCTGCTCGCTCACCTCTTGGAGCATAACCTTGTAAATAAGGTTGAAGAAAGGGAGAATCAATCGCAAATCCGTAACCGAGAATATGTACTTCTTGTCTCAGAAGCTTGGCAGTTATTTCAACTCCACTCCAAACATGAGGTAAAGTTTTACCGTTATTTTGCTGGCGTAATTTGTCCAAATTGCGTCGCACTGCCAAATAGCCATCAACTGAATGGTGATCGGTTATCGCCAAACCTTTTAGTCCAACTTTTACCGCTTGCTGCATTAATAGCTCAGGAGTCAATCTGCCGTCTGAAAATACGGTGTGTAGATGAAAATTGTACGTATAAGGACAACTATTTTCGTGAATTGTTTGCCAAGCTTTTTTTAGAATACAAGTTTCCGGTATCGTGTCATTTACTAAGGATATTGTAGTCATACATACACATTTATTTATCATTGTAATTGTTATTAACAACATAACAAAATAAAATACCCAATGACGGCGATCGCGATCGTCAAACAGCTACCTTTAATTGGCTTTTAAGATAAATTAATACTGCGGAAAGTTATTGTTCGGTAACAGTTAATAATTTATATGACTACCTTGCTACCTGCGGTTTTGCCAGTCGCTTCGATCATTTTAGTAGGCTTTATCGTGGGACGTACTCTACCACTACAGCGACAAACTATTTCTCAGTTAATTTTATTTGTTTTATCCCCAGCCTTAGTAATTGATAGTTTATATCGAACGACTTTATCGCTACAAAATTCCCAAAAATTACTGATAGGTTTTACTCTAACTTCATTATTAATTTATCTGGGAATGTGGTTGCTAGGTAAAATCGCGCAGTTATCTACAGCCTCGAATAAAGCTTTAATTGCGGCAACAGTTTTTGCCAACAACGGTAATATGGGATTACCAGTAGTGACATTTGCTTTGGGTACGGCGGGATTGGAAAGAGCGGTCGTCTGTCTGATTGCTTCTAGCATTTTATTGTTTTGTTTCGGTCCTGCTATTTTGCAAGGCAAAGGAATTTGGTATGGTATCAAATTAACTGTGAAGCTACCACTGATCTGGTCGATTCTAATCGGTTTGATTTTACGATTGTTTGCCGTACAATTTCCTTTCGAACTGGATACGGGGATCCAAAAATTAGGAGCGGCAGCTATACCCGTAGCCCTAATTTTGCTGGGAATGCAGCTGTCCACTACCCGTTTTGAGTTGGGTAAGCGAGAAACTTTGGCAATCGCCATCCGTTTATTAATCGCACCTCTAACCGCTTATGGAGTCGGCAGGGTTTTACAAATGGAAGAATTAAGTTTACAGGTATTAGTCTTGCAAAGTGCTATGCCTACCGCCGTTAATTCTCTAGTTATAGTCAGCGAGTTTGGAGGAGATGTGAACTTTATCGCCAGAGCAATTGTTGGCTCGACCGTAATTAGTTTTGCTACTTTGCCTTTAGTTTTATGGTTACTGTTGGGCTGAGAAACTCTGAAAAGCAGAAAGGATGGGGGAGAAGAAGGTAATAGGGTGAAGAAATCGCAGCAAGTTAAGAAAAGCTTCTAATCTTAATTTGTCAGTTGAACCTATAAGCTAATATGTAGAGACATTTTAATCTTTAGATAACATCTTGGTCTGTCCGTATTCCCAAAGAGTCGGAGCTAAGAGAAATAAAATCACTAAAATTAAAGCCAAAACTCCAAACCGAGAAATCCAACTAACGATCTGCTCTAAGGAAATTATCTTGCCCAGAAAAAAAGATAAGCTAACGATAGTAACAGCCCAGATTGTCGCACCACCAAAATTACAGAGTAAAAACTGTCTGTAGGGCATCTCAGTAATTCCTGCTAAAGGACCGGCAAAAATTCTGAGCAAGGTTACAAAACGACCGAAAAAAACGGCTTGGGGGGCATTTTTACTGTAGCGTTCCCTGACAGACTCTAACTGCTGCTCCTGAATTCTGAAGAAACCGCCAATTTTAACCAGTAGAGTCCAGCCACCCCATCTACCGATCCAGTAACCAAAATTGTCTCCTAAAACTGCACCACCGATCGCGCTAGCCAACACCCACCAATAGCTCAATTTACCGCTTCCCGCCAAAAAACCACCTACTATGGTGACGGTTTCTCCTGGGATGGGAATACCTGTATTTTCGACCGCTATTCCTAAAAATACTGCCCAGTAACCATATTGACGGGCAATTTCTAAAGCATTATCTAAACTGAGTAACTCGATGGACATTTAGCTACGAACGTGGGGACTAGAGGGTTTAGCAAACGCCATTCCTCAACCTAAGTGGGAATTGGTTCGCCTGGACGTAGTTTAGCCCATTTGCCTACTTCTTGGCGGAAACTAGCGCAGCCGACAACGTCCCATTCCATTTCAATAGTATCTGAATTAGTGCGAATATTGACATTAATTGTCGGTTCTACAGGTTCAAAACTTGGGGTTTCGGTGAGATGGGGCTGTTGATGTTGAGTTTCTACTGCGTTATAAGTTTGACATTGGTCTACGAAGTAGCAATTTACACAAATACACATAACCTGATTCCAAATTAGCTCTTACCTTACTTATTAAACTAGCTCAAACTTAAGTTATGTTTGAGTATTTGTTGAAATAATTATTATATGATTTTCCCCACGCTTCGCGAGTATTTTTCAGCGATCGCCCTTCCTTTCGATTTGAGTTCGTTACCCCATACCGCCTATTTAGTTGGTGGTGCGGTAAGGGATGGATTGCTTAAGCGTACTAAAGCTAGTTTCGATTTAGACTTAGTTTTACCAGCCAAACCAATAGAAACGGCGCGAGAAATTGCTCGTCGTTATCGGGGTGGATTTGTCGTCCTAGATGAAGCCAGACAGATTGCTAGAGTAGTTTTTCCTACCGGAACCCTAGATTTTGCTTTACAAGAAGGAGACAGTTTAACCGACGATTTACAACGAAGAGATTTTACAATTAATGCGATCGCCTATAACTTTCGCTCTCAACAATTAATCGATCCTTTTGGTGGAGTAGAAGCTCTCGAACGGGGTAAAATCGCCATGATTTCACCAACCAACCTGCAAGACGATCCTTTAAGGATATTAAGAGCTTATCGCCAAGCAGCACAGCTAGATTTTACCATTGAAGCTAAAACCAGAAAAACGCTCGTTTCCCTAGCATCGTGGCTACCCCAAGTTGCGGCTGAAAGAGTGCGAACAGAATTTGAATATCTCATTGACAGCGATCTAGGCAATAAGTGGCTGGCAGCTTTGTGGCAAGATGGGTTACTAGAACTTTATTTTCCGACAGTCGATGCCGACAAGATTCAGCAGCTAACGGCAGTAGAAAAGGCGGCAAATTATTTAACTTCCACCTGGGAGGGTTTTGGCAAACGCTGTCCTAACTGGCAAAATTCAGCCAAAATTGCTACTTTAGTTTCCTCCTCTCCAGAGACAGCCGAAGCCGAATTGAGCGATTTAAAATATTCTCGTGCTGAGATCAAAGCGATCGTGGCGACAGTTAAGCACTTACCCCAATTACAAACAGCCAAATCTCTAATGAGTTTGAGGGAACAGTATTTCTTTTTTCAACAGGTTCGAGATATTTTTCCCATTTTGATAACTAGAGCGATCGCCACAGGAGTCAGTCGAGAAATTACCACACCTTTAATTCAACGCTATCTCGACCTTGACGATCGCGTAGTCTATCCCCAACCCCTAGTTACCGGTAACGAGCTAATTGCCAACTTGAATCTTAAACCTTCTCCGCTCGTTGGTAAGCTGCTCACAGAAATTTACATTGCTTATCTAGAAGAAAAAATTGCAACGCCTCAAGAAGCCTTACAGTTTGCTGCCAACCTCGTCGATCGAGATTAATTTGTGGTTTAGATTTTTGAGTTTTCAGTCATCATCGAATTTTCGTCAAACTTCCATCGGGTTGAGTTGCATCATTTGCCAAGTTACAAATGTACCGACGGGACTCCATAATAAGTAGGGCAGAAGTAACCAGACTGCGGTAGAACTAATCGGTAAAACCGTCAGAGCCAAAAAACAGCCCAAGATAAAACCAGTACCGCCAATAATCGTGCCAATTTTGAGACTGCGAGTTTTGCACATTACTGGAGTGTAGAGAGCGATCGCAATTTCAACTAATAAATAAAACCCCATCAACAACCAAGTGCCAGTAGTGCCGGGGTTAGCTTCCCAGACAATATATGCCGACCAAGCACCGCAAATAAAAACTACCGTCCAAATAATTGGAATTGCCCATTCAAATGTCAGCCAACTGGGACGAGTCAGGCGTTTAAACCAACGGAGATCTTTGGAATTGAGGGTGCGATTGAAACCAAAAGCGACGATTAAGGTAGCTGCGCCGATGATTAGCCAGGATGGAATCATATTGGAGAATTAAATCTATAGTGGTCGTGGAGGAATTTCTAAGATATCGATGGGAATGATTTTGACTCTCAATTCTACGGGTCGATTTAGTTCGCTAGCCAACAAATTTCTCGCTCGTTCGAGGCGGTCGCGTGAGATAGAATTGGCAGGAGCTGCTATTTCCATCTCTACTAGTAAATAATCCTCTTGGGGTTTAACGGCGATCGAGCGAATGTCAGAGCGAGCAAAAATTGGCGATCGCTCGCGGACTATTTCATTAACTGTATAACGGACATTTTTTTGAATAATTAAAGTTCTTAAAGACAAAGTCAGAGGTAAGCCCAGTAATACTAAAATTCCTACTGCAAATATTAAACCGTGCTTGGCTCGCTCGATACTACCGTAGGACTGACATAAAAAAATAATTACGCCGCTAAATACAATTCCCGTCAAGTTAGTTAAGAATAATACTAACGAACCGAGAGTGAGAGATTTTTCCCCTAAAGCCAAACCAATGCCGATGACGCTTAGCGGCGGTACGAGAGCGACGGCGATCGCCACACCAGGTAGAGCATCGGCAATGCGTCTGCGGGAGTTGGCAAAAGCTCCTGCGGCTCCGGCGGCTAAAGCAATTCCCAAATCGATGAGAGTGGGGTTAGAACGGGCTAAAATTTCGGGTCCAACAGTTTTTAAATTGACGATGAGTGCGGTCAACCAAGAAATTGCGATGGTCAGACTGACACCTGTAAACAGAGTCAAAACCGAACGTCTGAGCAAGCGACGGTTAGCAATTGTGATGGAATAGGCGATGCCGACAATCGGTCCGATTAAAGGTGCAATAATCATCGCTCCAATAATAATGGCAACGCTATCGCCCAACAAACCAAAAGTGGCGATAATGCCCGACATACCCAAGAGAAAATGAAAACTCAGAGAAGGTACGGAAGCGCGCCACAAATCGCGATTGAGACTGGCGATAGGAATGGGTTTTTCTGATAACCAATGCCAATCCCCGCTGTGGGTATTCCAAAATTGTTCGATTTTTTTGGCTTGAACGGGATATTTTTGGCGAACCAGGGATTTAAGTCGCTCTAAATAGCTAGGATCTTGAATGAGAAGTATCATTTTGATTGGGCGATGAATGAAAGAAAATAGTAATAAGCAAGCAGAGGAGCAAGAAAGAACTTGAAGACAGGGGGACGAGGAGGCAAGAAAACAATTATTATCCTTGACTTTTTTCCCTTTCGTTGTCTCTGCAAAAGTCTTTAGGCTCCCATTCCCGAATATTGCCTCAAACCTCTACGCCAGAGCCAACGATTGGCGATCGCAAATACTATCGTCCAGCCGATAATTATGGCGATGCTCTGTCCGATATTAACTTCTAATCCCGTCAGCAAAGCTGCGGGAAAATGCATTAAATAGGGAAAAGGAGTCCACTGAACTACTTGTCTGATGGTGGCGGGAAACACTTCTAATGGGGCGATAGTTCCAGACAGAAAAGTATAAAATAAGAACCAAAACTGCTGCACCGCACTGGCTCTTTCCGTCCAAAAAGCCAACATCGCAAAGGTGTATTGAATGATAAAGCGCAGGCTGAAGGCAATAGCGATCGCCAGAACGTATAGCAACCCCTGTCGAGTGCTCGGTATCCAAGCTGCATCGGGATAGAGCAGGAAAAACAAACCTGCAAACAAAATTATCAAGGGGATACGAGTCAACTTTTCGGCTAAGTGACGGGCGACATGATGCCATACGGGATCGATAGGCTGTAACAAGCGAAAAGAGAGTTTTCCTTCGACCACTTCCCTTTCGAATTCCCAAATTACCCAGATGCTTGTAAATTGTCTGGTTAAAAAAACGCTAAAAAAATAACGAATAAAGTCAACCGAACTCAACCCAAAATCAGCATTTTGAGATGCTTTAACCCATACTCCCATAAGAATGATCGGTAGAGAGTTAGACAAAGCCCATAAAAATATTTCGGCTCTGTATTCGAGCATATGGGCGTAGTGGGCGAGTAAAATGGTACTGGCTTTTCTAAAAATCGATTTCATCACAGTTTTGGAAATGAATGATTCGGCAAGTAGGCAATAGCCAACAAAAAATCGCAAATATTTATTTATCGATCTTGGCGAACGAGCGGTTTTTTACAAAAATTAATAATAATGGTAGTCGATCCTACGAAAAATAATACTTTTGCTGGAGCGATAAATAGAGCTTTTTATTTAAGATTGAATATCGATAATGTACAAATACTAACGATATACTCGGTTTAATTTACTTATTTAGGAGGAAGAAGTGTCCGCTTTTTTCAAAAAAAGTCGTCAGTTAATCGTGACGGCAGTTTTAGTTTTAATCTTGACTACCGTCACCGCTTGTGGCGGTGCACCAACAGCCCAAAATAGAGAACTAGCTCCCGTAGGTAACGGACAGGTCTATAGCCAGCTAGAACGAGGCAATAGCGTTGCGGGTCAACAGTTTGGTGACTGGGTTGTTAGTAAAAGCAGGGGACTGATTCAAGATGCTTACGTACGGGATGACAATAAATTGGGAGTGGTAATTACGCCCCAAGTAAGACCAGAGGAAGTGAAAACTTTGGCGCGATCCCTAACTCAAGGGTTTCATAAAAACTTTCCCGATCGCAATTTGGCAGTCTTAATCTACGCACCAGATAAAGAGTTGATTCTTACGGCTCAGTACGACCAAAAATTAAATCAAATTCAATATAAATCTTAGGTTTACGAGGTAAATAAAAATATGTCTAGTAATAGAGAATACAAACGCCAAATTATGAATGACTTGGCGCAAGGGGATGTGGAGTCTCTTGACGATACTACTGCAGATAATTTGGCCAGTCAATATCAAAACTTTGATGACTTTGCCCAGCGTTCCTCTAGAGAAGAGAGACGGGGTTTGTTTGGTCGTTCTTTCAACCACAATAACATTCCGCCAGCCCAAATGGAGCCAGAATTGCGAGAGGCGATCGCCAAAATTAAGCCCAACGAACGGGATGATGTGGCGCGAGAATTCTTCAAACATTTCAAAAAAAGAGGCTTGAGCGAGCGCGACTTGGAAAAACAGTTGGGTTTGTCTACCCATCATGCCAGCCGCATGAATGCCGACGATGTAAGCAAACTTGCTAACTTTGCCTATCACTCTCATCCCGATATTTTCCAAGAAGTTATGGCAGACCAGCCAGCCATCGTCAAGTTTCTCAGCAATCCTTTAGTAGGAGCGGCTTTGGGTGCAATAGCTGCTAAATGGTTTGGCGGTAGAAAGTAAACACTGCCTCTTAAGATTTGACTAAAATTTAACTTATCTGAAGTATAGTGCGAGCATGATTGTTGGCACTATATTTTTATTTCATTATTTAAAGATCTGCTCCCTCGAACCTCTGACGAGGATTTAATAGATAAAAGTAGCAATCGTTAGATGTAATAATAAACTTTTTGTAACCCAAAGCAATTTAAGTTTCTGTCTAATTTGTAACGTACATGAAAGATATCGGTAAAGAACTGCTGACAAAAAGAGAGGTGATTGTCGAAAACTGGATTGAAGCAGTTTGCCGAGACGTAGAAATAGATAGTGCCAGAGAATTGACTCATCAGGCAGTAAAAAACAGTATTCCCTTTATTATTGAAGCGATCGCTACTTTACTAACCGAGTCTCGACTTGATGACGATCCCGAAGAAGTCGAACAAAAGAGTTTTGAACATGGTTTAACTAGAGCAGAACAAGGATATGACGCTGCTGAAATCGTTCGAGAATATCGCTTATTGCGGCAAGTTATTTTTTCGGTTTTAGAACCTTGCTTACTTACTGGTTCGGGACGGGAAGTGTTACAAGCAGTTAAGACAATCGATATCGTACTAGATGAAGTAACCGCGGCATCTCTAGAAAGCTATATCGAGGCGCGAATGCATGAGGTCGAACAGGTGCGAAACCAACTGTTACTCACCAATCAAGAATTAACTCGCTTGGTAGAAACACAAAAAGACAACCTTTCCCATCTAGCACACGAATTAAAAAATCCTCTCAACGCGATCGTTGGTTTCTCGACTCTCTTGTTGCAGCAACAACAAAGAACCAGACAACAAGAAGGTACTTCTTTAAATTTACAAACTATCGAGCGAGTTTTAAGCAATGGACAACAGTTGTTGCGTCTGATCAATAATGCCCTAGAAGTTTCTCGCTATGAAAGCGATCGTATCGAGTTAAATATAGAAACTGTCAATGTCAAAACTCTAATTCGAGATATTACTGCCGCTTTAGAAACTTCAATTGGCGATAAAGACTTAGAACTATCAATAGATTGTACCCGCGCCCCAGAAATAGTCTTAAGCGACTCTTTGCGCCTGCGGCAGATTATCTCTAATCTGATTAGTAATGCTCTACGCTATAGTGACTCGGGTAAGATCGAGATCGTCTGTCAACAGCTAGATCGCGATCGCTGGACATTTTCCGTTAGCGATACCGGTAGAGGCATCAGCGAAGAAGACCAAAAACGAATTTTTGAGCCTTTTTATCGAGTCGGTAGCCCGGAAGATTATCTTCCTCAAAGCACCGGTTTGGGTTTGGCGATCGTCAATAAACTAGTTCAGCGGTTTCAAGGAGAGATAGAAGTGCAGTCGCAGTTGGGTGAAGGTTCGACTTTTACCGTAATTTTACCGCGAGCGATCGCTCAAATTAGTCAACAATGATAGCGCGCGAGCGCCTAATATTAAAGTGAGTTCGACGAACTTAGAAAATAGACACATTTTAGGATTGTATGGGACAAAAATACAGGCACCAAAACACTTCTGTCAGCCTGATTAACTATCACTTCGTCTGGTGTCCGCGAAGGCGTAGAAAAGTGTTAATTGGTTTAGTACAACCAAGGCTAAAACAGTTAATCTACGAGGCTGCTCTAAAAATCGATCTTGAAGTTGTGGCTCTCGAAGTGATGCCCGACCATATTCACGCTTTTCTCAACTGTCCTCCTACAATTGCTCCATCACAAGTGATGCACCGAATCAAAGGCTATACTGCTCGATATCTCAGACAAGAATTTTCAGAGCTGATGAAATTACCTTCGATGTGGACAAGAAGCTATTTCTGTTCTACTGCTGGCAATGTTTCGTCCTCTACCATCGAAAAGTACATTGCTCAACAGAAAACTCGTGGCTGATTCATCCATACGCTTGGAAAGCGTGGGCTTTCATTTGCTGTAAGAATATTGTATATTGTATGCCATTGTTATAATCAAACTCTAGAATCTCCTACAGCATCACCCCAAGTAGTAATTACATCGTAAGTATATCCTTCCGGTAAGATTGAATCGTCTCGCACTTCATAGCTGCTTTAGGTTATCATCTGTTCCTCTGGCGAAATCTTTTCTGAGACAATGGTAGTGGCAACCTTACTGGTTGAAAACCTGGAGTAGGGATTGTGGTCTCTATCTGGGCTTGGGCAGTTGCCGTTCCCCCTCGCTTGTAGTAAGCCAGCTATTTTGAGATTTGGCGATCGCTCTTACGGGCAGAGTACCAACAGTAGCCCCTAAAAATAACAGAAAATTATGGCGTTTAAGAGTCATAATGAATTTGTAAAAAACTGTAAACTATCTAGTCACTGCAAAGTCACCATATTTATTTTTATTTTATGTTTTCGATCGGAGCATGGCTGACACGAGGACAAGACTGGCTCAGTTCTCTAGGTTACGGTGCCTATCCTACTTTTATAGTTTTGTATATTGTGGTAACTTCGATTGGACTACCGACAATTTTTTTGTTTATTGGTGCTGGTAGTTTATTTGGATTCATTCCCGGTTCGTTGCTGGTTTCTGTTGCCGATACTCTAAGTATTGCCATTTGCTATGTTTTGGGTAGAACTATCGCCCGTCAAAAAGTCAATCAGTGGATTGCCGAACGTCCCGAATGGGAAAAGTTCGATCGCGCTGTAGCTCAAAAAGGCTGGAAAATCGTTTTTCTAGCTCGTCTCGCTCCAATCGTACCTTCTAATCTACTTAACTATGGTTTTAGCCTAACTGAAATTAATTTTTGGCAATATTTGCTGGTTTCTTGGCTAGGCACGATTCCGGTTATCGGACTGTACGTTTATCTTGCTTCGGTAGGGGCTAATTTACTGTCTGGAAATAACGATCCCAGACAAATCTTATTTTCAGTCATCGGTGCGCTCGCCGCATTAGCAGCTTTATTGTATGCTACTAAAATAATTAAAAACACTTTTTCTCGATCGAACTAAATCTTGTTTTTTATTTAATAGCAGTAGCGATCGCCACCCCCCACCACCAATCTAACTTGCGTTTTTCAGCTCTAAGTATGGTGAACTCTGCCGAAGATAGAGAGCAATGCAGTTCTGCTTGAGTGTAACATCCCGTATAGGCTGAATCGAAAAGTTTTAGTCCTAGATCTAAAAACTTTACCGTAAAAAAATCCCGACACCAATCTAAGATTATCAGTCTACCTTGCGGTTTTAAAACTCGCTTCATATCCGATAGAGCTAACTGTGGCTCGTCAAAATAGTGAAAAGCACTAGCACAAACGATAACATCGAAACTTTCTGCCGAAAAGGGTAATTTATCCGCCTTTGCTTGTTGAAATTCAACATTAGGATATGCCCGACATTTTTGACGAGCTACCTGAAGCATATTGGCAGAAAGATCGATTCCTGAAATTTGCTGAGTGGAATTTCGTTGGAGAATTAGTTTGGCAAACTCTCCAGTACCACAAGCCACATCTATAACTCTTTCTCCCTCGGAAATTTGCGACCAATCCACACAAAAAGCAAGCGTTTTGTCAATATAACCCTGCCACCGGCGATCGTACCAACTAGCCATTTTGTCGTATTGCTGGTTGACTTTTTGTTCGGATAAGTTAGTAGTAGTCGATAACATGGAAATCTTGACTCAAATTTATTTAAGGATCTTAGAAGTTTGCCTGTTTGCGTAACAGTTCGCCAATGGTTAGATTGAGAGCGGCTTGTCCCTCAAACACCGTACCGACTTTACCTCTGGCAAAATGAATTTTATCTAACTGATAGCCATCTTCTGGTAGCGGTATATAAACAACTTCGCTGACAGTTTGGGGAACTTCATCTAGATAAAATTCTACAAATTCTTTGAGATTGGGGTTATTCTGCGCGGCACTGGAGTTAACGTAAATAAACAGCGGACGAGACAGAGGCTGATATTCCCCCGCTTCTACTGTCTGGCGAGAAGGTAAAACTGCTCCATCGCCGCGAGCGATCGCCAAGGCTTTTAAGTCGTCTTGATTGGCTTCATAATAAGCATAGCCAAAATATCCTAGAGCATTGGGGTCTTGTTTAATTCCTTGCACTAGAACTTAGCATCGCAATTTCTTAAGGGAAAAATGGTAGCGTAACGACGAAACTCAGCTAAATATTGTTCGAGAATTACAAACTGCGGCAAATTGAGACTGTAGTAAATCCAACGTCCCTGCTGACGAGAACGAATTAATTCGGCCTCTTTTAAAGTTTTAAGGTGAAACGAAAGCTTCGATTGATTGACATTTAAATGTTCGCAAAGATCGCATACACATAATTCTCGGTCTTTTAATAAATCGACCACAGCCAAACGTAAAGGAACGGAAAGGGCATGAAACCCTGTCATAATAAGAGTAGATTCTGTGGATGAATTAACTTGCATCAACTTTTGTCAAAATGTTGTTCTTAATTATAATCAGAGATTAATTCTTCGGTAATTTTTCAATTAAAATTTTATTGAAATGACCTCCAGCATTACTTCCAAATCCTTAGTTTATCCTCGCCGTACCATTATCAGAGCTACCAGAGCCTTAACTTGCTCTGGATTTCAACTAAAATTATTTCAGGCAATGCGAAATCAGAGCGTTCTCTTGAGCGAGATTGCAGGTGTTACGGGAGTTGAAGCAGGATATACTCAAAAATCACTAACCGAATCTGGAGCAGAAGCTCGATTATTATGGTTGATCCAAGTTGGTTTATTACGGCGAGAGGTAGACGGACAGGGTTTGACCGATAGTTTTCGCCTAACTCCTTTAGGCAGACAAATAGTAGCCTCCTACGAACGAGGTGCCAATTCACTGCCACAGCCTAACTCGATCGCTAGAGTTTCCAATTGGCTAAATCGTTGGTTAAAATGGTCACTTTAGATAAGTTAGCGACCGTTGTCACAGTGAATACATTATAAATAAGCAGGGGCTAGATTGATGAAAGCGATTATGGTGGTGGGGACTACCTCCCATGCAGGAAAATCCTTCTTGACTGCTGCTTTGTGCCGCATCTTAGCAAGACATGGCTGGCGAGTAACTCCCTTTAAAGGGCAAAACATGGCTCTTAACGCCTATGTGACTGCTACAGGAGGAGAAATTGGTTACGCTCAAGCGGTACAAGCATGGGCAGCCGGAGTGGTACCGCAAGTGGATATGAATCCGATTTTGCTCAAACCTCAAGGCAACATGACCTCTCAAGTAATTATTAAGGGCAAAGCGGTAGGAACTACTAATGCCACAGAATACTATGATAAATATTTTAATTTTGGTTGGGAAGTTATTCAAGAATCTCTCTATCGCCTATCTCTAGAATTCGATCTAGTTATTTGTGAAGGAGCTGGTAGTCCAGCAGAAATTAATCTCAAACATCGCGACCTAACTAATATGAGAGTTGCCAAGCATGTGAGAGCAGCGACAATTTTAGTTGTCGATATCGAACGGGGAGGAGCTTTTGCCCATGTAGTCGGCACATTAGAATTACTAGAACCTGAAGAGCGAGCATTGGTTAAAGGTATAGTTATTAATAAATTTCGTGGCGACAAAAAGTTACTAGACCCAGGAATCGAATGGCTCGAAAAGCACACCGGAATTCCTGTTTTGGGAACGATCCCTTGGCAAGAGTCGGCTTTTCCGGCGGAAGATTCACTCGATTTACTAGAAAGAAAATTTCAGCAGGCTAACAAAGACATAGAAATTAGCGTTATCCGTCTACCCAGAATTGCCAACTTTACCGATTTCGATCCTTTAAATGCCGAATCGACAGTTTCAATTAAATATGTCGGCATCAATGAAACTTTAGGATACCCCGATGCGGTAATCATTCCGGGAACTAAAACCACCATTTCCGATTTGCTAGCTCTAGAACAAAGCGGTATGGCACGGCAAATCAAAGAATACGCCGCAGCTGGTGGCACGATTTTAGGTATTTGTGGCGGTTATCAAATTCTCGGACAACAGATTATCGACCCAGAAGGAATTGAAGGAGAAGCAGGAGAGTTTAATGCGCTCGGTTTGATACCGATAACCACCATCCTAGCCAACAATAAAGTTGCTCGTCAAAGACAAGTTACTTCTAACCTACCTCAAGTAGGTTTGCCCGTTGATGGCTATGAAATCCATCAGGGAAGAAGCCGAATCGCTCGCAAATACAAACACAAAGATATAGAGTCTAACTACCAACCAATTTTTGACGATCCCAATTTAGGAATGGTGGATAAAAGTCAGTCGATTTGGGGCTGCTATATTCATGGTTTATTTGATAATGGAGCTTGGCGACGCTCTTGGTTGAATCAACTACGCAAACAACGGGGAATACCTTCTTTGGCAACGGGGATTGCTAATTATCGAGAGCAACGAGAAGCCGCCTTGAATGAGATCGCTAGCTTGGTGGAGCAAAATCTCGACTTAAGTACATTTTCACTAACTCGCAGATAAAATCTTAGTAAATTAGTAATAAGAAAGCAAGAGCGGAAGCTAAATTTTATATAGAGCTAACAAAAAAGTATGAGTGTCAAAATTCGTTTTCTGCCCGATGATGTCACCGTGGCAGCAGAACCAGGAGAACCCCTGCTACAGGTTGCAGAACGGGCTGGGATATTTATTGCTACGGGCTGTCTGATGGGAAGCTGTCACGCTTGCGAGGTAGAATTAGAGGACGGAACGGCGATACGTTCTTGTATTAGTTCCGTACCTGGCGATCGCCCTGAGTTCACAGTCAACGTTTATGACGATCCGGCATGGTAGATAAGCGACCATAATCATTAGAACGGCGAGCGGCAATAGGTTTAGTTTGAGTAAGAGATAAGAGTAGAATTGGCAACGAAGCAATTTATCTGACTTACTGCCGAGTGCCTCGCCCTTAGACTACTCCTTACCTGTTACCCTTCACTAATTTTAAACCCCCTCTAAGGGCACTCTATCTAAAATAATTGATACTTCAATCGGTAATCGCATTGAGCAATACTTCCGATAGAGTCAAACCTTCCATATCGTCGATCGTAACCGTATCGACAATATCGAATTTTGCTCCCGCAGATTGTAGGCGGTCGTCTAAAGCCTTGAGAAACTGAGTTGCTTTGCGATCGTTGCCGACTTGAATCAAGGAAATACCCAGTTCATCCTCGCGGTCTATTTGTCGAGAAGCATCGATAATTAAACGCATGACCGATTTATAGTCGTCAGGTTCGCCATCGGTTACGACCAAAATCGTTTCGCCATTTTCTTTGGTCTTTCCTGCGGCCTTACGCTGAAAATAGTTATCGAGAGCATCTGACAGAACACTATATAAATCGGTACGTCCCATAGGATCGTTGTCTTCATAGATCCGATCTACTTTGTCGGAAGTAACATTATCGTAACGGCGAAAACGACCAGAAAATAGATAAACGGTAATACCGTCAGAATCAATTTCTTCACATTTTTTTGCTAATGCTAGAGTAGAATCTCGAGCAGATTGCCAACGGGTTTTACCTCCCGGGCGGTCGTTGATAGACATACTGCCGCTTTTATCGATAATCAATGTATAATCGCGGTCTTCTATAATAGAACCTTCAGCCATAGTTACGATCACCTTTGATAAACTGATTTTTGGTTTGAGTTAAGCTCATAACAAGCCCAAGCTAAAGTTACTTAAACTAAAGATCGAACATAAATTTCTAGCCTACAACTCTCTAGAAGTTGTTTCGCTGGAAAAATAATCTTTGAGTATTTATACTTGTTAGTTACCACGTAAATTGTAAACAGATATTGCAGGATTGAAACAAATATTTAGATGTTGTGATGAATAAAGAGCGGTCGTAAAATTTTTATATACATTAAAAGATAATACGAAAAATAATATTACGAGAAAAATCAAACTCATGGATAACGAACTCCAAAAATATAAGATGATCTGCACCCTAAAATTTGGCGATATTTACGGTCAGATTATCGTCTGGTTAATTGTTATTTTCATTAGTCTAGCTACTACTTTGGCTCTTTGGAGCAGTACTCGTCAAATTTATGCTTTGGCAACTGTGGGCATTGTTTTAGTATTATCCTTACCTTTCTTGCTGTTTGCCTTCGTAACTACTCTGTTAAATCATATTGAATTTGCACCTATAGAAGAAGCAGACGAAATGAGCCGCAGAAATGCCAACCGTCAAGCTGGTAGAGTTTCCCGTCAAAAACCAGCCGAAGCCGCAGGTTGAGCGAAACTATCTGCACGATTATCGAACTTGCTTGCCAATACGATTAATTTACAAGCAAGTTCCCAACTAATAGATTATTGATGAAGTACTGAGAAGCGCCGTATTTTATGAGGTCTGGTGGACAAAAACCGTACGCTTCTATGGTTCTATGACGGAGCCGACCGTAATTGGGTGATGGCATGAAATATCCAGGGCTTGAAAATTTTCGAACGTCGAGAACTGAGGCAGAATTTCCTTGCTAAAAGCTTCTGCTGCTTTAGAACGATAGCGATTGGGATTGATAATTACCGAAAGTGTCCGTTCGATAGTAACCTCCTCAATTTTAACTCGATGTAACACGCCCATTTGCAATTCTTTTTCGATCGCCGTCGTCGAAACAAAAGCTGCTCCCAATCCCGACTGTACGGCATTTTTAATCGCTTCAATCGAGTTGAGTTCCATCTCGATTTTGAGGCGTTTAGGGTCGATTTCGTAGCAGGTTAAAACTTTGTCGATAACTTTGCGGATCGTCGATTGAGAATCGAGGGTGATAAACTGCAATTTGTATAAATCTTCTTTGTGAATGCTTTCTTCTCGTGCTAAAGAGTGTACGGTGGGCAAAATTAAAGCCAATTCGTCATTGGCATAGGGAACGATCTTGAGAATTTCGCCGAGTTCTGCAGGTACTTCTCCGCCAATAATTGCCAGATCTACTTGTCCATTAGCTACCGCCCAGGAAGTACGGCGCGTTGAGTGAACCTGTAGCTGTACCGAAACATCGGGGTATTTTTGGCGAAACATACCAATCATTCGGGGAATTAAGTAGGTTCCCGTAGTTTGAGAAGCACCGACAATTAAGGTACCTCCTTGTAAATTTTGTAAATCTTCAAGCGCTCTACAGGTTTCTTGACACAGAGAAATGATTTTTTCCCCATAGCTTAATAATAAATGTCCCGCTTCGGTCAACTGTGCCCTACGACCACCGCGATCGAATAGAGGTACGTTTAGCTGTTTCTCTAGATTTTGTACTTGGAGACTAACTGCGGGTTGAGAGACATAGAGACTGTCAGCCGCTCTTTTAAAACTTCCTTCAGAGGAAATTGCCTTGAGAATGCGAAGCTGATCCAAAGTAAAAGGAATATCATACATATTATTTTTATAAAGTCAAATTTTAATTTAATTTGTAGTTGGAGTGTAAATCTTTAAAAAGTTTTTATTACAATTTGCACCCTACCATGATCGGCTCGGATTTTTAGTTAATTATTGCTACTATCGATTATGATAAATCACACTTATATAGGTATTTGTATGACTGTTTCGACTTGGTTTACTGCCAGTCATGGGATTATGTTAGGACTGCTTCTAGGGTTTGCCTTGGTGCATAGTGGTTTGGCAGCCTTAAGACCGTGGGCTGAAGCTCGAATAGGCGCGAGACTCTATCGAGTTATTTTTGCTACTGCAAGCATACCATTTGCCACTGTGTTGATTATTTACTTTTTCAATCATCGCTATGATGGTCTGCAGTTATGGCAAGTTCGGGAAATAACGGGTACGTTCCAGTTGGTTTGGTTGCTGTCGGCGATGTCGTTTATTTTTCTCTATCCTGCTACATTTAATCTACTGGAAATTGCCGCCGTGCAAAAACCAGAAGTTCATCTGTATGAGACGGGAATCATCCGCATCAGTCGCCATCCTCAAATGGTCGGACAAGTTATTTGGTGTATCGCTCATACTCTTTGGCTAGGTACCACATTCACCCTATTGACTTCAGTGGGTTTAATTGCCCATCACTTGTTTGCAGTTTGGCATGGCGATCGCCGTTGGGAACGCAAATACGGCTCGGCTTTTTTAAAAGTAAAGCAACGTACCTCGGTAATTCCTTTTCTGGCAATTATTGATGGTCGTCAACGTTTAAAATGGCAAGAGTTTCTACGTCCTTCTTATTTGGGAGTTTTGGCTTTTGTTTTACTCCTGTGGTGGGCTCATCCCTGGCTGATGCAGGCAACTGCTAGAGTATCTTGGTAGTTTTAGCTGAAGATGCTTTTCACTAGCTCCCGATCGATAGTAGCATAATTCAAATTAAACTTTTTTTATAAGATCGAAAAATTTACTCAATTAATATACTCAATTAATATGTCATCTGTGATCGACGAACATAACTTTGAACGAGAGGTTTTAAAAAAGAATCGACTAGTATTAGTCCACTTTTGGGCACCATGGTGTGGTTTGTGTAAACTGATCGAACCTATGCTGGAAAAATTGCAGGCAGATTTTCAACGCCCGCTCGAGTTAATTTCAATTAACGCTGATGAGAATTTTAAGTTAGCTAATACTTACCGCATTCAAAATTTGCCGACTTTATTGTTGTTTGACAACGGTAATTTGTTACAGAGATTAGACAGTTTTAAAAATCGAGAAAGTTTGTATTTGACTCTCGAAAGCTCGATCTTTAATCAAACGACCGAAACAAGATCGGCATAGCTAGATGCCGAACAACTCAAAAACTTGACGACAAAATAGTTTGAGTTTTTGTTCGACATCTTCAGAGGGTTGGCATTGACCGACAAACTGCCAATTCTCGACTGTAGAAAATCGCCAAACTCGTCCCAGATGGCTAAAACCGGCGGTTTCGATTCCAATCAGCTTTTCTCTTACCTCCAAAGCCTCTCGATGAAAGCGAATTTGAACTAAAATGCTATTGCTTTGAAAACGTCTACTCCAGCCTGGAAAATGAAACCCGATATCGATAGAGTCTGGATCGACTAGTTCTAAAGTTTCGGGATCGTTTTTCCAAGGTTTGAGATCGGCTTTGGCATCGGGAAACTGCAACTTGAATAGATTAACGACAGAAGCAATTTTAGCAGTCATGTCTAAAGTTTTAGCTCTCTCGAATGCATTCACGGTTGTTAAATCTCCTCTAATTAGTTCGATTAATTTAAGTTAAGCATTTATTTGAATAACGATCGCGTTGTGGTAAAAACTATAGATCGAACATCGCTAATCGAGATTGAGAGATTGGGTACACTTTATGGCATCAGCGTCGGCACTGGGGATCCGGAATTAATTACTCTTAAAGGATTGCGTATTCTGCAACAAGCTGACGTGGTAGCTTTTCCTTGTGGTAGAGGCGGTCGTCCTGGGATAGCACGAGAGATTATCTCAGCCTGGCTCAAACCAGAACAACAAACTTTAGAGTTAAACTTTCCTTACGTTAACGACGAGGCTATGTTACAGCAAGCTTGGCAGACTGCGGCTAGGAAAGTTTGGCAATATTTGCAACTGGGAGATGTAGCTTTTGCTTGTTTGGGAGATGTCAGTCTCTATAGTACTTTTACTTATCTATCCCAGACTTTATGCCAACTCTATCCAGAATCACGGGTAGCAACGGTACCGGGAGTTTGTTCGCCTGTGGCGATCGCTTCAGAATTGAACTTACCCCTTACTGTTAACAGCGAACGTCTGGCTATCTTACCAGCTATTTACAGCGTTGCCGAACTCGAAGCCGTACTCGACTGGGCAGATGCGCTGGTGTTGCTCAAAGTTAATTCGGTGTATCGACAAGTATGGCAGGTGTTACGAGCCAGAAACTTACTTCAGTCTAGTTGGATCGTGGAAAAAGCTACTTTTCCCGACCAAAAAATTTACCATCGCCTCAGCGAGCTTCCCCAGTTAAACTTGTCTTATTTTTCCCTACTGTTTACGATCGTCGCTCCAGGCGATCGGCGCAGACATCAAATTTAAACCAATGTATTTCTCGAGTTATGTTGCAAAATATTTAAACTACACTCAATTAGTAGATCGAATTTACAGCTCGTGGTACTTTTTAAAAGTACCGTACTATACAAAATTTGACTGGGACAGAATTAATGAATATTAAGCACGCAGATAAAGAACCAGAATTATTTCGTGAAGATATTAGCGAATATGTCGCTCAATTGCAGTTACACATGGCATTACAGGCTCGCAACTTAGTACCTACTCTTACCAAAGCAACAGATAGCAGGGAACAAATGCTACAAGAATCTCAGGCAATTGTGGAAAAACTAGCATCCCGCCAAAGTTTTTAAATTTTTTATTTAATTATATTTTGAAATCATATCGTTTGAGTTTTCACTTGAAAAACTCAAACTTTTTAATATCTAACTATTCTAGACAATGATAATGAGAAAAAAAGCTATTTATTTCGATTAATGGCTCGATCGTTTGGTTTTATTAATAGCGAGCATTAGATCTGTCTTGAAAATAGATAATCAAACCTATACTGAAAAGAATGGTTGTCTTTACAGAATGCTTTCCAGCCTTGAGGATTTGCTTGAGGTATTCATTAATTAAAATTACTTTCTCAATAAAAATATTTGCTACTAATTTTCTTTTTTTTCTATACGGTATTGATAAATTATTTCTCCGTTTTTATTTATGTAGTAAAAATTCGTATTATCATCATCTTCATCTGTCACCAAAGCTAAACCATTTATAAACCGTGTAGAAAAATCGTATTGTGGATTAATTACAAATTTTCCTTGTCGGTCTATAAATCCCCATTTACCACCAAGACTAGCAGCAGATAAACCTTCATAAAATGGTGATACACGATCGAACTTTGGCTCTATTACCCAATCTCCGTTTTTGTCAATAAAACCCCATTTATCCTCAATTAATACTCCAGCAATTCCTTCTGTAAAAGGTAAATTACTGTCAAATTTATTGCGGATAACCAACTCCCCTTCTTGATTAATATATCCATATTTTTTATTGAGTGAAATAGCAGCTAAACTTTCTGAAAAGCTTGGTATATTGGGTTTAAAAGGTAAAATAGAATAGCTAATAAAACTATTATGTAAATCGTAAATAGGGTTAATTACGTATTCACCTTGTTTATTTATATATCCAATTTTATCATTGATAACAACAGCAGCTAATCCTTCTTTAAAACCAAAGCCATAGTCAAACTGTGGATTAATAACCCAGTCACCTTGTTTATCAATATACCCCCACTTATCATTTATTTTGGCTGCGGATAAACCTTGGGAAAAATTTAAAATATTATCATATCGCAAAGGAATAGACAAATCACCTTTTTTATCTATAAATCCACATTTATTATCACAAACTCCAGCTAAACCTTCTGAAAATGGTAGTGAGCTATAATATTTAGGATTAATAACATACTTACCTTGAGTATTTATATATCCTGAAACACTGCCAATGCTTGCTACAGCGTAACCTTCGCTAAAAAAATTAAACTGGTTTTCTAAACTGTAACCAACTTCAAATTGAGGTTTTATAGCTACGTTTCCTTCTCGATCGATATAGCCGTATTTAGAACAATTATCAATACAAAAAGGATAAAGTTTGCTGGTGTCAATATTATTTTTATGACTGTTATTTTGTGGATCGGAAGTTAGTCCCTCTAGCAAAAAGCCACCTGATAAACTCAAAAAGAAAGCTACTATAATATCCGAACATTTAATCTTTAAAGTTTGAAAAACCATTATTTTAGGCAAATTTAGTCTTTACTAAACTTCTTGCACGAATCATCATTAACTACTCAAGCTAGGGTGAAAAGGGGAAAGGTCATAAGAAAAAAAGCTTTGATTATTTATTCATGCAAGAGATCTACTAGTATCTAATCTTAAAAAGTTAGCCTCGTACGTGATCTGAGTTCATTAGACCACTCTATAATTAAGTTAAGTAATCTAAAAAATTTAGACCTAAGCCATAGACATAACTTTTAGCCAGGATTATAGAAGAGTTTGAGTATTAATTCCTTGAGCTCGGGTCAAGTAGAAATTTCAAACCAATTAGCTCTTGCAGTTCAGAAAAAAGCGAGTACAGGCTTGATTATCTTGTGTTAGAGTTGCCTGTTGCCAGATAAACCCAGTGTTTTTGCCTAATTTTTTCTCAAATATATTCGATCGAATTAACGGTCGATCTAATTTCCTGGTTAGGCTATTTTTTGACAATTTATTTACAGTACTTTTGTGTCTGTGATATAAAGGTCGTATTGTTAATTTAACCTGGTCGAGTTGTAAATAACAGCTGGAGCGGAATAAAGCAACCATGCTAGATCTAGGTGACAAATTGCTATTGTCGCTCGAGTGCTCAGACGAACTGAACATAAAGTTAGTCGAGGTTTTAATTTAAATTTTTTCTTTATTTACATTATTTACGTTTAGATTTATCTATATCTAGTATTTAACTTCAAAATGTTCAAAATGGAAGATGTTTTGGAATAACTAACTTTACTGTAAGTGTAATTAAAATTATTCATTACCAACCATCTGGTAAATGAACCAAAAAGATGAATTCGAATCGCCCAGAAATATCCTAATCGTAGACGATCTTCCAGAAAGCCTACAACTTTTGTCTTGTTTGTTAATCAAACATGGCTATAAAGTTACTTGCGTTACTGATGGACAAGTAGCTCTACATATTATCAAAGCAGAGCTTCCCGACCTAGTTTTGTTAGATATCCTCTTGCCGACTATTGACGGTTATCAAGTTTGCCAGATTCTCAAATCTCAGGAATATACGCGCCACATCCCAGTTATTTTCTTAAGTAATTTAGATTCGGAAATTGATAAAGTTAGAGCCTTCAAAGTAGGAGCAGTAGATTATATTACCAAACCGTTTTTTATCGAAGAAATTATCGCTCGCATCCAAAAACATTTAGAAATACTGAGCAAAAACCAACAACTCCAACGAATTGTCCAACTGCAGCTAGAGGAAAGGCGAGTTGCAGAAAAAGAATTAGAATGTTCTAGAAGCCTTTTATCTGGGGTATTAGATAGTTCTTTAGATGGGGTTGCAGCTTTTGAAGCTATTCGAGATGTTCAGGGAGAAATTGTCGATTTTAAATGGTTACTCGCCAATCCAGTAGCAGTAATGACAGTAGGACAAACTAAAGAAAACCTAATTGGCAAGCACTTGTTCGCTGAAGAATCATCGAGTTTATTCGAAGGATTATTAGATTCGTTCGTTCTAGTGGTAGAAAAGTGCACCGTTTTAAATAAAGAATATTATTATAGTTGCTCTACCTTTGCGGCTTGGTTTCAGATTGTAGCTGTTAAGTTAGGAGATGGATTTGCAATGACTTTTCGAGATATCAGCGATCGCAAGCAAATTGAAATTGCTTTGGAAACAGCTAATATCGAGCTTCGCTCCCAGGCAAATTATGATAGCCTAACTAAAATTTACAATCGTCGTCGTTTTGATAAATATATCTTCAACGAGTGGTCGAGATGCGCTCGTGAAGGAAAATATCTCTCCTTAATTCTCTGCGACATAGATTACTTTAAAGCTTACAATGATACTTTCGGGCATCAGCTTGGCGATCGCTGTCTCTATCAAGTGGCGCAGGCGATCGCTAAGGGGGTTCGACGTCCGGGGGATTTGGCATTTCGCTATGGTGGCGAAGAATTTACCATTGTTTTGCCTTTGACGGATAAAATTGGAGCTTTAAAAGTCGCCGAAAAAATACGTCAAAATGTCGAGCAGTTAAAAATTAGTCACCAATCATCGCCAATTAGTCAGTTCGTCACCTTAAGTTTGGGAGTGTCTAGTATGATTCCCAGCCCCGAAGCCGAATACCAGCTCTTAATTGCTGCCGCCGATCGCGCTCTGTACCGAGCTAAAGCAGGAGGACGCAATCGAGCATTTTTTAACCAGGATATTATCAATTTTAGCTAGAGCGATCCTCAAAAAACCTAGTCTTCATCTCGATTGGCTTCGATCTCAATCTACTTTAAATATAAAATGTGCGTACATTCCGGTCGCTCGTAACTTCGTTGAAAACCCTACGCTAGGTAGAATTTATTCGCTTTGCCATTATTAGTTCTTAAATTTAGTACCTCGAAGTGTGGCTTAGCCTGTCGGATAATTTTCTCGATTAGTTGGCTTCCAATACCCTGTCTTCTTTTCGTCGACAATACGTACAACCGATTTTATCCATACAGATTATCCATATAGAGGTTTAATCCATTCCCATTCTCTGGTCAATCCTTCTTCTAGAGAAACCTGCGGATCGTAGCCTAAAATTGTTTTGGCTTTAGTAACGTCAGCACTAGTATGACGCGCATCACCTCTGGCTTTTTCTACGTATTCTTTACGAAGCGGTTCTCCCATTACCCGTTCCATTTTATCGAGAACATCGGTTAAAACTACCCGACTACCGCCACCAATATTAAATACTTGCCCTACTGCTTCTGGTACTTCTGCTGCCGACAAATTAGCTGCCACTGCATCGCTGACAAAAGTAAAATCTCTAGTTTGTTTGCCGTCACCATAAATAGAAATTGTTTCGTTTTGAATTGCCGCCTTAAAGAATTTGTGAAAAGCCATGTCGGGACGTTGACGGGGACCATAGACGGTAAAATAGCGTAGTGCGGTAATGGGTACGTCAAAGTTTTGCTGATATAACCAACATAGACGTTCTGCTGCTAACTTAGTAATACCGTAGGGAGATACGGGCTGAGGGCAAATAGTTTCGGGAGTGGGCATGGTTTCGGCGTTGCCATACACCGAAGAGCTCGAAGCATAAACAATACGCTTTAAAGACGGAGTTTGTTTTGCCGCTTCTAAAATTACTTGGGTGGCATTAATATTTCTTTCCGTATAATTACGAAAACCCTCACCCCAACTCGCTCTGACTCCAGCTTGAGCTGCCTGATGGTAGACTACCTCGGTTTCTCCCAAAAGTTCCTGCCAATTCAAATCTTGGATATTAGCTTTAATTAACTTAAAAGACGAATGAGATTTTAAATGAGCTACGTTTTGCAGTTTGAGTTGAGGATCGTAGTAATCGTTAAACCGATCGATGCCAATAACGCGATCACCTCGGTTTAAAAGTGTTTCTGCTAAGTGAGAGCCAATAAAACCCGCGACGCCCGTAACTATCTGAGTAGACATAGAGGTCGATAAAATAGAACTTGGTTTTCAAATTTAGAATTATAGGATAACTGGTATTACCCTACAGTCAACAGTAAAGATTTAAAATTCATTTCTCCTCTCTTATCAGTATTCAGTAAGTGGTAATTGTAATGTTTGGCTTTATTAACCTCAACAAACCGGCGGGTTTTACTTCTCATGACTGTGTGGCTAAATTGAGACGGTTGTTAAATACTAAAAAAATTGGACACGGAGGTACGCTCGATCCTGCTGCTACTGGAGTATTACCAATTGCACTAAGTAAAGCAACGCGTTTATTACAGTTTTTACCTGAAAATAAAGCCTATCGCGCTCGTATTCGTTTGGGGATAACTACCACTACTGACGATCTCGAAGGAGAGGTTGTGGCTACGGCTCCTACCATCGAGATAGACAGAGAAACAATTGCTGCTAGTTTACCTAATTTTGTCGGTACCATCGAACAGGTTCCACCGATCTACAGTGCCATTAAGCGAGATGGTCAAAAACTCTACGAACTTGCCAGAAAAGGAGAAAAAGTAGACGTTCCTTCCAGAACCGTAACTATAGAAAATATCCAACTAATCGCTGTTGAGCTAGCGGCGGAGTTTCCCGAAATAGAGGTAGATATTAGCTGTAGTTCTGGAACCTATATTAGAGCGATCGCTCGCGATCTAGGACAGATGTTAGGCACGGGAGGTACTCTAGCCAATTTGATCCGTACTAAAAGCTGTGGCATGAAGCTAGAAAATAGCCTGACTTTTGCCGAGCTAGAAAGCCAGCTACAGGAAAACACTTTTACCGCGATCGCCCCAGAGTCGGCATTAACCCATCTATCATCGGTTATTTTAAAAGATTCTGAAACTAAAAGATGGTGTCAGGGTCAAGCGATCGAGATATCTACAGAAGGAAAACAGTTATTTTTAAACAAAAAGAATCATGTTTTGGTAACCTTCAAACAAGATCGCACTTTTTTAGGTATTAGTAGCTTAATTGGTGATCGCGGTCTTAAAATTAAGCCGAAAATAGTATGTACTAGCCTCCGATCGAGCAACCATGTTTTCGAGCCTCGGAGTAATTCTCATAATATAAATACAAAATAAACCTCATCAACCTTATTAAGATGGCATGATTAAGATGGCATGGTGCGAGCCTAAGTTGTTTAACTATATATATATATCTGCTTTACTCAAAGTAGAAACAATTAAATGGTATGAGTCGGCATCTTCACCGTAACTCGGATAGACAGCGACGCGATCGCGATATTCAAGATGAATTAGAAAATTTAGAATATGAAGTGTTTACTATCCCAGCTAGTAATCTCAGCGATCGCACTAGCACGACAAAGCAATTGTTTCGTATTGGCAGAATTTTACTCGGTAAAAAGTAAACCAAACACTTAAAAGATAATACTAAATGGTTAATGATTGACTAAATTTTCGATCGTAAGTATGATTTAGGCTGTTCCATTTTTTTTATTCAAAAGAAAAGTAGATACGACGAAGATTAGTAATCTAGAGGACTTTTGCCTGGTTGGGAAAGCACAGAAGATTGAGTAAAGATTATAAAAGACTACCCGAAGTCAGGAAATCTATTGTTTATATAGCGATGATTCCACTCATGCTAAATCATTTTACTGCTTAATATTTTATTTATAGTTGCTTTCTAAAGATTAAAAATTTAAAGCTCCTGTTACTTTTGAGAACTGAATATTATTTTATTATCAATGAAGGGTTACTGTTCCCTAAGAGCTTTTTAAATTACCCAAACAGCATAAATTATTCAATAAGCAGATTTTTTAAATTGAGTTATGGCAAAACCTGTAATATTAACCGTCGATGACGATCCAGATGTTTTGCAAACAGTGGCCCGGGATTTGCGGCATCAATACGGCAATCGCTTTCGGATTGTGCGGGCAGATTCGGGGATGAGTGGACTAGGTGCGGTCGAGCAAATCAGATTACGCCATGAATCGGTAGCTTTATTTCTCGTCGATCAGAGAATGCCTCAAATGGGTGGAGTAGAGTTTCTCGAACGAGCCAAAGAAATTTTTCCCGATGCCAAACGAGCCTTACTTACCGCCTATGCCGATACCGATGCTGCCATTCAATCGATCAATAGTGCCAAACTCGATTATTATCTTCTCAAACCCTGGGATCCACCAGAAGAAAAACTTTATCCCATTTTAGACGATCTACTAGATGATTGGTTGGCTGCCTTTTGTCCTCCCTTTCAGGGTATTCGGGTAATTGGCAATCGTTGGTCGCCCCTTTCCCATCAAACTAAAGACTTTTTAGCACGCAACCAAATACCCTATCAATGGCTGGATATCGAACTAGAAGCAGAAGCAACGGAATTATTAACCTACGCCCAAACCAATGGTAAGCAATGTTTGCCTTTAGTTTTATTTCCCGATGGTTCTCACTCGATTCAGCCTTCTAATTTAGAGCTGGCCAGTAAAATCGGTCTGCAAACCCAACCCGAAAGACCTTTCTATGATTTAGCGATCGTCGGAGGTGGACCAGCAGGACTGGCAGCAGCTGTATATGGAGCTTCCGAAGGATTGACTACTATTACCATAGAACGGGAAGCACCAGGGGGACAGGCAGGTTCTAGTTCCCGTATCGAAAATTATTTAGGCTTTCCCGTCGGTTTGAGTGGGGCAGATTTAACTCGTCGCGCCGTTACCCAAGCCAAACGCTTTGGGGTAGAAATGCTCACTCCTCAAGAAGTTACAGGAATTCGCCGGCAAAATTCATATCGCATACTACAGTTGGCAGACGGTAGTGAAATTGCCTGTCATGCCTTGTTAATTGCTACAGGGGTATCCTATCGCAAACTCGATGTTCCTGGAATTGAGCGATTATCCGGTGCAGGAGTCTACTACGGTGCAGCCATGACTGAAGCGATCGCCTGTAAGGGAGAAACAGTCTATATAGTTGGTGGAGCAAACTCCGCAGGACAGGCAGCAATGCACTTTTCTAAATATGCTAGGAAAGTAATCATGTTAGTGCGCTCGCCCTTGAATAAGAGTATGTCGCAATATTTAATTGACCAGATCGATGAAACTTCTAACATCACTGTTCGTTTAGGTTGTGTAGTAGAAGAAGTTAAAGGAGAGAAAAATTTAGAGGTAATTGTCGTTAAGAATAACAACACGGCAAAAGTAGAAACCATCGAGGCAAGCTCCTTATTTATTTTTATCGGTGCAATGC
Source organism: Myxosarcina sp. GI1(2024) (assembly GCF_053543375.1). Classification (NCBI taxonomy): domain Bacteria; kingdom Bacillati; phylum Cyanobacteriota; class Cyanophyceae; order Pleurocapsales; family Pleurocapsaceae; genus Myxosarcina; species Myxosarcina sp. GI1(2024). Next base: position 52,438 of record NZ_JBKGTY010000015.1, read on the forward strand.
CCAAAACCGACTGGCTTGATGGCATCGTCGAACGGGATGAAAAAGGGTTTATCTTGACTGGCTCGGATTTAATGCGTGACGGCAAACCACCCAAAGGCTGGAATTTAGACCGCGAACCTTTCTTACTAGAAGCCAGCGTCCCTGGTATCTTCGCTGCAGGAGATGTTCGTCATGGCTCGGTCAAACGAGTAGCATCGGGAGTCGGGGAAGGAGCGATCTCCGTTCAATTCATTCACCGTTATTTAAGTAAGTTTTAATAGTTATTTTTCATCACTCATTTTTTATCCTTCATTTTTTACCACCATGCTCTGTATTGAAGAAATAATTGCCCTCGAACCATTCCAACACCTTCCCAGAGAACGATTAGAATGGGTGTGCGCTTGCGCCAGAGTAGTCGAATTAACTACTGGAGAGATTTTAGTTAAAGAAGGAGAACCCCATTGCGGTTTTTTTGTCCTGATTAAAGGCGAAATGGCAATTACCCGTCGTAGCGAAGGGGCGGAAATTCCCATCGGACGGCACGATGCGCCAGCTTTTTTTGGGGAAGTACAAGTGTTGACCGATAACCTCGTACCTGTTACTCTCAGAGCTTTGAGCGATTGTTATCTATATGAAATAGACGGTGATAATTTTCGCAAATTACTTCACGAATGTCGTGACTTCGAGCGCATTATTTTCCGGGTTTTCGAGCGGAGGATGCGAGGTTTGGAATCTTTTATTCGCGGACGAGAAAAAATGGCTGCTTTGGGGACTTTGACAGCAGGTTTGGCTCACGAACTAAATAACCCTACTGCTGCTTTGGTACGTTCCTTAAAAGAAATGCCTGCTGCAATTTTGGAACTACAAAGAATGAATTTGGTCTACGGACAGCGTAATGTGGAAGAGGCACACACTCAGGAATGGCTCAAAGTTAGAGATGCGGGATACGAGGCAATTCTTAACGATCGCATCGACCCAGTTACCTTGAGCGATCGCGAATATATGTTGGAGGAATGGTTAGAAAATTACGGTGTAGCAGATGCTTGGAAACTCACCGAACCTCTAGCAGCAGCAGGAATGGAAACAGAAACTTTAGCTCGTCTGACCCAACGTTGGCGAGACGATCCTACGGAATTAAGAGAAATGGGGCTACGCTGGTTGGCTCTTTCTTTTGAAGTGATGTCGGCAATCAAACATGGTTTGCGGGGTGCAGAAAGAATATCCGAACTAGTCTGTTCGATGAAATCTTATTCCTATTTAGATCGAGGAGTGCGCCAAAAAGTAGACGTGCATCAGGGAATCGAAGACACCCTCAAACTATTTATCCATCAACTCAAACAGGGAATTGAAGTCAAGCGCAACTATGACAAGCAACTACCCCAAATTATGGCTTACGGTAGCGAATTAAATCAAGTGTGGACGAATCTCATCGATAATGCGATCTCGGCCATGAAGGGTCGGGGAAAACTAGAAATCATTACCCGACAGCAAAATAACTTGATTCGTGTCGAGCTTATCGATTCGGGTAGCGGTATTGACCCAGAAGTGCGATCGCGGATTTTTGAGCCATTTTTTACCACTAAGTCCGTTGGAGAGGGGTCGGGATTGGGACTAGAAACGGTACGGCGTATTGTCGAAAATCGCCATCAGGGTTCTATTTTTGTGGAATCTAATCCTGGCAGAACTTGTTTTAGCGTCTGTTTACCAATTTCTGAATAAGTAACGAGCGAGCGAGTCCACGCCCCTTAATAAGCAATAACGGTTGTCATTAGTAATCAGATGCAATTTAAAGCCGTAGTACCAGCCCACCGAATTTTTACCCCATTGTGGTAAGTTGCCAAAGACTTTATGGCTTCTAGCACGACAAGGATGACAGACTTCAATTGGCGTAGAGTCAACAAAGGCGATTCCTGTCATCTGCCCTTTACGGGTATCGAGAAAACAAGATAACAACAATTAACTCGACAAAACGGTTGTAGCTGACTAAATTGGGAAAATCGGACTGCCAGTGTTTCCAGACTTCGTTGGTATAGAATTCTTTGAAAGTTTTGTCTCCTGAGCCATGAAAAGCGATCGCGATTATCATCACTTCGCTCACACATAAGCGAGAGCGACAGGGTTTGTGTTGCTCTTGTGTAGATAATTTGAGCAACGCTCAACAGAAGCGCGGCTTTCCACAAAGCCGCGACCCGTTGAGTAGATAGCGATACTTCCGTTCCAAATCTTGGTAGAAATCATCTACATCACAGAAAACTTGCGTGAGCTCGAGGCGAGATACAATAGTTGTCATAGCTGAGATGGTCTTTTGAATAGGCATTCTGAAGTTTACCTCTCAGCTTTTCTTTTAGCCAAATTTTTTCATCGAACTCACGTTGTCTAGGCTTTTTAGCAATATTTTTGGCAGTAGAGTTGGTGCTGGTATGGCTTTGACCATCGCTCTAGGAGGCTATGCTTTTCCTGTATTGCGTGAGATAGAAAAGTAGCCAGACGCAGGTGCTTGGGAACAAGTAATGAGTATCGACAACTAACCACTAACAATTAATAACTAACAATTAATAAATACTTTGCCAGGCTTTGACTGTTTCTTTACCTATCAAACTATCCACCGTTTCGCCATTTTCTACTATCAATCGAATATCCACATTTTCTGTCGGCGAGTTTTTGAGTGCTGTTGCTAATTTCTCGTCAACTTCAAATCTATTATTGTCACTTTCGAGACGAAAGACTTCTTCGCCGAGTTTGAGATAAACATCGGTAATTTTAAGTGCGGCATTAGATGCCAAACAATCTCTGCTTAATGTCGGGTGGTAAAAACTAGAGCTGTAATAACAGTCGCGATCGCTGTAGGCTAATAGAAAACGAATTTTATCTGGACTCCACAAACTAACTACTTCTAGTCTAGCGCTAGTATCGAGCACTCGACTATAGAAAAAGTGGCGGTCGAAAATGCCGACAAACTCACCTTCAAATGGGTCTTGAATTCTGACTGGCTCTGACCAAGGAACATCTAAATTGGTATCTAAACTCGCTGATTCTACTATGGGGTAACTAGTTGTCGATACGGCTAGCTTACTGTTTTTTTCACTAGTTAAACCAGATTCAGCCGATAAAACAATCGCTATTGCGGCACTAAAAAATATAAATCCCCGTTGAAGTTGGCGGTAAATAGAGAGATTTTTTTCAGATTCGCGATCGTCTATACTCATTGCTGCAATCGGTAGAGTATGGGTAGTAAATAACTCAAAGACTATATTTCAAGCTATCCTATAGTTTTATTATAGCTAGGGAACTGAAGCGAAAAGCAATATCTTGTATTTAAATATCTCGTTGAGTTTCATCCTTCAATTACGGTTCTCATTTTTTCAGATTGACATAAAGGCAGCCGTTGTTTGCGATTTTTGCTAGATAAGTTTTTCATCAATTTTCTCGGCATGGTTTAATGATATTAATTTTCATTAATTGAGAAACAAAGAAACTGGTGTTCACCCGCAAGACGCGCTATTCGTTGACAAAGAACAAAGTTATGGAGCAGAGGCAAAATTAAGATTATAAATTTAATCGATCGCAATGAAGAATTCAAATTTTGATAGTAAATTAATTCAAATTATAAAATTTAGTGCGACTGCCCTAGCAGTTATTCTGGGAATTTGGTTTATCAATCGCTTCGGGGTTGCTAAAATTCGGGCTAACGTAGAACAGTTGGGTATTTGGGGTTTTCTAGCTGTTGGAGGATTGCGTTTAACCAGCGTTATTATACCTGCCCTTCCTGGTACGGCTTACTCGGTTTTAGCAGGGGGATTATTTGGGTTTATGCCTGGATTAATTACAATTTGTTTGGCAGATATAATTTCTTGTAGTTTGAGTTTTTATCTATCTCGGCGATATGGTCGGAGTTTGATTATTAAGCTAGTAGGCGATCGTGCTCTCAGTCGCCTCGATCGCCTGAGTCAAAGAAATTTAGAGAATAATTTTTTTCTAATGACTGCTTTTTTAATGACAGGCTTGTTTGATTTTGTCAGCTATGGAGTAGGATTGACAAGAACGCCCTGGCAAAATTTTATTCCTGCATTGCTGATTAGTGTTGCTATTTCCAATCCGCCGATAGTTGCGTTAGGGGCGGGCTTATTGGAATCGGGCAAGCTAATGCTAGGGTTCGCTATTCTAGGTATCTTTGTTCTGGGAATAATTACAGGTATTTTGCAGCGCAGACACAAAATTTGAAAAGGTAAGAAGCAGATTGTATAGTTATTAAAAATATATTGCATTAAGTAAAAACTTAATTTACTCAGTTGCCAGTGGGTTTTTCTGCTGCCGAATACGATCTTTTATCTAAACTTCGGAGTTGCCTGTGCATCGCCTGCTCGAACCTTCTAACGATGCTTAAAAGTATGGCGATCGGGTAAAATAGCAGCTTAGAGCGATAAACTATTCAACACAAGGAGCTCCAAGCAAATGACTGGTGTAATTTATTTCACGGCAATTATGATTTTATATACGGGTATTGCTCTCGGACTATATTTTGGTTTACGTACCTTTAACATTATTTAATTACCGAGCTTATTCAATACGAAGCTGGGTTGAATCAGTTTTTTAACCCAGCTTTTAAGTAACTTATTCGCCCAAATACTGTCTTTGAAGGCACAATAGTATCAGTGTATAAAAAGCATAATTGACCACAGAGCCAGTGGTTCAAACCATATAAAGTTGTTATTAATATTAGTTAAGTTAACTAAAGAGAGGCAAGATTGGACGAGTCATACCAAGATTACATCAATCGAGTAGCTAGGCTAACGCTACCCGCTACTTGTTCGTTACAGCTAGATACCATTCAACAGTCGCCGAAATTTGTCGAAGGAAAAGCTACCTCTTTTCCAGGCTACAGCGTCATTACTCCTCCCGGAAAAGAAGATACTGTCAACCAAAGCTTTTACCGCCAAATAGCAACCATTCAGCGACAATTATCGTTATCTTTAGAATCAAAGTTCTTCGTTCCCTTACCGCCAGGTAGCTTTCACCTGACTCTAGCAGACTTAATCTGGGAAAATAATTACCTCCAAGTTATCGTAGAAAATCCCAACTTTGAATCGCAGTTAAGGAAACAAGTCGAATTAAGTTTTCAACAATACCAACATTCGAATTCCGAGTTAACCTCTTCTCAGTGGCAGCTATGGGGAGTTGCCATTCGTCCTCGCGCTATTATGGCTTGTCTGGTGCCTAAAGACCGCGAGAGCTATCAGCAAGTTATCGACCTACGTAGTGCTTTGTATCAAAATCCCGGTCTGATTGGTTTGGGTATCGAACAACAATATGATTTTACCGCTCACGTTACCTTGGGCTATTTTGACGAAATTCCCCCAAATTTAAATCGCAGTCAACTGTGTGTAATTCTCTCTCAGATAAACGATCGCCTTTTAGAAACCGAGCCTTCAATTTTTAACATCGAGCGGATCGAACTGCGTAAATTCGATACTATGATCGATTACTATCGCGAGTCTGATTGGGCGATTTTGACGATGAAGGTCGAACGATAAACCATTGACAGTGAATCAGCAACAAAGGTGGAAATTAGCGAGTAATTCCTTAAATCATCCTATTCTAGAACAGAGTTTTGCCATTATCGATCGCGAAATTGGTCAACACAGCTTTAATGACCGAGAATATGCGATCGCACGTCGGGTAATTCATGCTACGGCAGATTTTGAATATCTTCAGTTACTCAAGTTTAGTTCCGGGGCGATTGTTTCGGGGCTTACTGCCATTAAGCAAAAAGTGCCAATCGTTACCGATGTCACCATGGTAAAACAAGGAATTATTTCTCTGGTGAGTAAAACTTTTAATAATCCCATTATCACGGCGATCGAGCGCTCGTCAACTGCCATTCCAGGAAAAACCAGAACCGAAACTGGTTTGCTTGAATGTTGGCAAGAATATCCCCAGGCTATTTATCTGATTGGGAATGCGCCTACGGCTCTACTGGCACTGTGTCAGCAAGTATCTCACTCCCAAACCATACCTCCATTAATTATTGGCGTACCCGTAGGCTTTGTCGCTGTTGAAGAATCCAAACGAGCTTTAGCCGCACTCAAAGTTCCTTATATTCTTACTATGGGCAGAAAAGGTGGTTCTCCTGTAGCAGCCGCTATTCTCAATGCTTTAGTAGTTTTAGCCAGTGAATCCGGTCAGCATTAAACCAGCGATCGCCGTGCGCTTTACTCTTTGCCATCCGTTCGAGGTTTTGGGGCAAAAAAAATAGCAATAGGTGATTGCAGCAGAACTCCATCTCACAGCAACGACGGTTAAAAATTATCTAACTAGTAGTGAACCAAAAAAGTTCTGATAGGTTGGACAAGGTATGGGGAATTAGGGAAATAGGGAGTTAGGGATAATGTTTACCGTCAAAATTAATTTGGTTTAGTACTGATATTATCTAGCGAGCAACTCTCTAAGCACATCAAAATCTACTGAGATAGCAAAGTTTTTCTATGCAATTTACTATTACTCGCCTTTGGTCTACCTGTAGCTTAGCTATAGTGTTAGGTTGGCACTCAGCTACTAGCGATCGCTTCGAGCTAAATCTACTTATTTCTCAAACTGCTAAAAATTTCCAGCAAATCGAGCGAGAAAATACTTCATTATTCAAGTGGAAAAATGCCGAGCTAGTTAACATTTTAGAAGCCCATAAACGACCAATTACCTTACTGCGTTTTAGTTCGGACGGACGTTTGCTGGCTAGTGTCGAACCAGGAGCGATCGCCATTTGGGAAGTAAAAACCGGAAAATTACAGCGGCTCTTACCAGGACATCAGGCTGAAGCTAGATCGATGAGACTTGCTGCTACCGATATTGCTTTTAGCCCAGACGGAAAGTTTTTGGCTACTGCTACCTGGACACAGGGAGATTTGACTCCACAAAAAACAATTGTAGTTTGGGAAGTGGAGACAGGAAAAGAAGTTAGCAGTTTCCAAGCAGTCCAGGGTTGCCGACAAATTTTGTTCGCTCCTAGAGGCGATTTAGTTTATGGAGCTTGCGGTTTGGGAGTGCAGATTTGGCAATTAGGTACGGGAAAAAAAATATTTAGTTTTGCTACCCACGAGCCGATTGAAGCGATCGCTTTAACTCCGGATGGTCGAATCATGGCTGCCGCCAGTACTAAACCAGACGAGAGTTATCAAATCCGGCTATGGCAATTAGATAAAGCTCAGGCTACACCATTAGATAAAGTTTTCGAGCATGAGAATCATATTGCCCAACTAGCTTTCACGGCTGACAATCGCAGGTTAGTCAGCAGTAGTTATGACGGCAAAATTAAAGTTTGGAATTGGCAAACTGAATTGAACTCAGTCCCCATATCTCTCAATAGCCAGAGTAGCGAGTTTAGTCTCAACTTTAAGAGTAATTTAATTGCCAGCAATTTTCCTGCTGGCGCGATCGCCAGTGTGATTACCGGACTGCCTTTAGAAACTAATATTAATCTACCAGCAAAAAGCAGCTCGAGGGCGATCGCTTTTAGTCCTCAAGAACCAGTTCTAGCCTGGGCGGGAAAATCTCTGACAAATCCCAATCCCGTTATCTTTTTATGGCAGGCTGAGGGAATAAATAGCTTGTCGCGATCGCCATTAACATTGGTTAGAGATGATTATGTGGCTTTAGATTTAAAAAGATTTCGAGGTGAGAAAGTTGAGACTGGAGTAAAGGGAAAAAATCTGGCAACTGCAGTCTTAGCAGTGTTGGGTATGAGCGAACCTACGGATTCAGCTTCAGAAACCGTGACGATAAATTATCCTGAAGCTAATTTAGCCGTGGTGACTATTACTCAAACTAATTTAGCTGATGATTCGGTGTATGGGATTCGCTATCGAATTGAATTTGCTCCCTATGGTAGAGTAGAAGACGACCGCTGGCGAGTAATTTGGGCGGGAGAACAGTATCGATGTCAGGCTAATCGCGGTCATACAAATTGGTCTAAAGATTTATGTCAATAGTGTTAATTACTCAAAACCGAGAATGGTTTTAGCTATAAATTCTCGATAATACGATAAGCTTGAGTAACTTTGAAGTTTTGAAGTGAGGAGCTATTTGGTCTGATGCGGGTTTTATTACTCTATCCCCAGTTTCCCCAAAGCTTTTGGTCTTTCGAGAAAACCATTGCTTTAGTAAATCGCAAGTCGCTATTGCCTCCTTTAGGCTTAATTACCGTAGCGGCAATTTTGCCCCAAGAATGGGAATTTAAGCTATTCGATCGCAGTGTTTCAGGGCAGGTTACAGAGGCAGAATGGGAGTGGGCAGATTTAGTGTTACTCTCAGGGATGATCGTCCAGCGAGAAGATTTTTTAGCTCTAATTAGGGAAGCCAAAAGCAGAGATAAGCTAGTAGCTGCGGGCGGTCCCTATCCGACTACTTCTCCTGACGAACCACTAGCAGCAGGGGCAGATTTTTTGATTCTCGATGAAGGCGAAATTACCCTACCTCAATTCGTCGCCGCTCTAGAACAGGGTAGCACCAGTGGTGTTTTTAGAGCCACAGAAAAACCAGCCGTTACCGAAACTCCAATTCCGCGTTACGATCTGCTGGATTTTAACGCTTATGACAATATGGCGGTTCAGTTTTCTCGCGGTTGCCCCTTTCAGTGCGAATTTTGTGACATCATCGTCCTTTATGGGCGCAAACCTCGAACCAAAACGCCACAGCAATTAATTACAGAATTAGAATACCTTTACGATTTGGGGTGGCGCGGTCCCATCTTTATGGTTGATGATAACTTCATCGGCAACAAACGTAACGTTAAACTGCTGTTAAGAGAGTTAAAAGGTTGGATGGCAGAAAGAAACTATCCTTTTGCCTTTACTACTGAAGCTTCTGTAGATTTAGCTCAGGATAATGAACTGATGCAGTTGATGATCGATTGCGGTTTTAATAAAGTTTTCTTGGGTATAGAAACTCCCGATGAAGCTAGCTTGACTCTAACCCAAAAATATCAAAATACTCGCGATCCTCTCAGTGAATCCATCGATAAAATCACCAAAACTGGATTAATGGTGATGGCAGGTTTTATCATCGGTTTTGATGGGGAAAAAACGGGGGCTGGCGATCACATCGTGCGGTTTGTGGAACAGACAGGAATTCCCCTGGCTATGTTTAGTATGCTGCAAGCATTACCCCAAACTGCCCTGTGGGATAGATTACAGCGAGAAGGACGGTTGCTCGATGGCGATAAAAGTGCCAATATCAATCAGACTACCTTGATGAATTTCGTTCCTACTAGGGCGATCGAAGAAATCGCACGTGAATATGTCGATGCTTTTTGGCAACTCTACGATCCTGACGTATATCTAGATCGCATTTATCGCTATTTTATGAAGCTGGGTAAAGCCAAAAAAGCTCAATCATCTCGCAGTTGGTGGATCGATATTCGTGCTCTATCAATTATTCTCTGGCGACAGGGTGTATTGCCTCAAACTCGTTGGCAGTTTTGGCGCAATTTGGTACGCGTCATCAAACACAAACCAGACCAAGTCAAGTACTACATAACTCTCTGTGCCTATCTCGAGCATTTTACCGAATATCGTTCGATTGTCCGCCACCAAATTGAAGCGCAATTAGACGAATATTTGGCTAACCAACCAGTTAAACCTCCAGTTTCTCAAGTTATGTGAGTAGATCGTTTGAGAGTAATTCATCGGTCACACGAGATCGACTCGACTTCGAGCGGCGGTGTTATAGCGCTACGCGTAGGTAATAGGCAATGGTTGACTAGAACGAACGTCAGTTCGACGAAAAATATTTTTGAGATTGTTCTAGAATATGAAGCTGAATTTCGTTTACTGTGGTTACGAAAAATATACCCTTCTGTCCTCTGCCTACTGCCTTCTGCCTTACCCTCACGAATAAATTTTGTTGTCATCGAATTCACATAGAACGAGGTTTCAGCTTTTACCAATTTCCTATTTTGTCATGAAAACTTTACAACAAAAATTTGGTTATCTTTAGATCCATAATTTATCTTGAATAACACTAGTTGTTTAGATTTTTTGTCTGAATAAATATTTGAACTTTTTCCTGCAATTTTCCCTCTTTTACTCTTAGCTTAAGTAATTAATAATGATTTACCTCAAAAATTCATTGTAATACAAACGATTCTAATGCTGCCAATTATTCGAGATAAATACTAAATAATTAACTTTTTTTTAACCTTTTGGGAATTTTGTAGCTTTTGAAAAAGCAGAATTTACAGATTTAATAAAGATAAAGCTCTAGTGAGCTAAATAGGAGTAAAAAAAGTAAAGGGCTAAATAGTATTTTTTACAAGGAGTAATGTTTATGGCAACTGTCAAAGTAGCTATCAACGGTTTTGGTCGTATTGGCAGACTGGTGTTTCGCATCGGACTAAATAATCCTCAGATTGAATTTGTCTGCATTAACGACCTCGTGCCGCCAAAAGCGATCGCCTATCTATTAAAATACGATTCAACTCACGGTCGTTTTCCAGGCGGCATAGAAGCTTCGGAAGATAGCATTACAGTCAATGGCAAAGAAATTCCGTGTGTTTCAGTAAAAAACCCTGAAGAATTACCCTGGGAAAAATATGGTGTAGATTACGTTGTTGAATCGACAGGAATCTTTACCAACTACGAAGGCGCAGCCAAACACCTCACCGCAGGAGCCAAAAGAGTCGTGATTTCTGCACCTACCAAAGACCCAGACAAAATCAAAACTCTCTTGGTAGGAGTCAATCAAGACCAATTCGACCCAGGGCAAGACCGAATAGTTTCTAATGCTAGCTGTACGACTAACTGTCTGGCACCTATTGCTAAAGTAATTAATGATAACTTTGGTTTGGTAGAAGGCTTGATGACTACCGTGCATGCAATGACCGCTACTCAACCGACTGTTGACGGACCGAGTAAAAAAGATTTGCGAGCCGGACGCAGTGCGACACAAAATATTATCCCCGCCTCTACTGGAGCAGCTAAAGCCGTTACCTTGGTCTTGCCAGAACTTAAGGGTAAATTAACGGGAATGGCGATGCGCGTACCTACTCCCGATGTCTCCGTTGTCGATTTAACTTTTCGTACCGAAAAAGCTACTAGCTATGAAGAAATATGTGCGGCAATGAAGCAAGCAGCTGAAGGAGAAATGAAGGGAGTATTGGGCTATACAGAAGACCCGGTAGTCTCGACCGATTTCACTAGCGATCCCCACTCTAGTATTTTTGATGCTGGTGCGGGTATGGAATTAAATGCTAATTTCTTTAAAGTTGTTGCTTGGTATGACAACGAATGGGGCTATTCTAATCGAGCGATCAATTTAATTCTAGCGATGGCAGCCAAAGAATCTCAAATGCCAGCCCCAGTTTAGAGACGCGAGCGCCGAAATCTTTGAAGCCAAGCCTTGTCAGGTATCGAGAGAGCGAAAAAATTCTCTAACTGGTTAACGACAAACAATACAAGTGCGCGAAAAATTATATCATTGCGATCGCGCGAGAAATTACAGGAGTTCAAGAGGAAAATCGATGTTAAATCAAACAGAAGCAGCTATCGAAGCGATCGCCGCTAGAGAAATTTTGGATTCTCGCGGTCGTCCTACAGTGGAAGCCGAAGTACGCCTTGAAAGTGGTGCGGTAGGTCTGGCTCAAGTGCCCAGTGGTGCTTCTACAGGTAGCTTTGAAGCTCACGAATTAAGAGATGATGACCGGCATCGTTACAACGGTAAAGGGGTATTGAGAGCAGTTCGCAACATTAAAGAAAAAATCACCCCAGAACTACTAGAGATGGATGCTTTCGATCAAGCAACCATCGATTACCTGATGATCGATCGCGATGGCTCGCCTAACAAAAAGAACTTAGGTGCCAACGCAATTTTAGCTGTTTCTCTGGCAACGGCAAAAGCGGCAGCAGAAGAACTAGAACTACCTTTATATCGGTATTTGGGAGGACCACTAGCCAACGTATTACCCGTACCGATGATGAATGTAATTAATGGTGGTTCTCATGCTGACAATAACGTCGATTTTCAAGAATTTATGATTATGCCTGTAGGCGCCGACTCTTTTACAGAAGCCTTACGTTGGGGCGCAGAAATCTTTGCCTCTCTAAGTAAAGTCTTAAAAGAAAAAAATCTGCTGTCTGGAGTGGGAGATGAAGGAGGTTACGCCCCCAACCTCGGTTCCAATCAGGAAGCTCTCGAGCTGCTGATGGTAGCGATCGAACGAGCGGGATATACTCCAGGACAGCAAGTGGCGCTGGCAATGGATGTGGCAGCTAGCGAATTCTATCAAGATGGACAGTATCACTACGATGGTGCCGCTCATGACCCTGAAGAGTTCATCAATTATCTCGAGCAGCTAATCGTTCAGTATCCAATTATCTCAATCGAAGATGGACTTCACGAAGAAGACTGGAGTAGCTGGAAAACCCTAACCGAAAAAATTGGCGCTCGCATTCAGTTAGTGGGAGACGATCTGTTTGTTACGAATCCTACTCGCCTGGAAAAAGGTATCGAAATGGGAGTGGGAAATGCTATTTTAATTAAGCTCAATCAGATTGGTACTTTGACTGAAACATTAGAAACGATCGATTTAGCTACCCGTAGCGGTTATCGTTCGATCGTCAGTCACCGTTCGGGAGAAACCGAAGACACTACCATTGCCGATCTAGCAGTAGCCACTCGGGCAGGACAAATTAAAACGGGTTCTTTGTGTCGTAGCGAGAGAGTAGCTAAATATAATCGCCTACTTAGAATTGAAGAGGAGTTGGGCAAACGCGCGCTTTTTGCCGGCAAAATTGGTCTTTGTCCTCAATGGAATAACTAATTCAACAGTTTAGGGGTGATAAGGGTATCTAAGACCACAGCCTCTTTGAGAGACATGGTTAAAATAAACTTGTCGCTCCAGCTTAAATCTGTTTGATTTGCAGTTGACACACCGCTAAAGAGAGTAAATATGGACATTAAAGTTTTACAACAAAAAGATACTCAATCGGACGAGAGAAACCTTCAAGTTACAGATTCTAATATTGAAGCTAATGTCAAAATAGAAGACGATCGCACTGGAATGGGTCTAGAGACCCTCAGACGAGCTTTCGCCGATAACTTGTTTTATCTTCAAGGAAAAGACCAATCTAACGCTACCCTCAGAGATTACTATCAAGCACTGGCATATACAGTTCGCGATCGCCTACTGCATCGCTTTCTCAAAACAGGTCGTACTTATTACGAAGAAAACGTTAAAGTAGTCAGCTACCTCTCTGCCGAATTTTTAATGGGTCGGCACCTAGCAAATAATATGGCCAGCTTGGGCATCTTCGACAAAATGCGCCGAGTAGTTGCCGAATCTGGTTTGGATATTCAAGATTTAATCGAACAGGAACCAGATCCCGGTTTGGGTAATGGTGGCTTGGGAAGACTTGCTGCTTGCTTTCTCGATTCTCTAGCTAATCTAGAAATGCCGGCTATCGGTTACGGTATTCGCTATGAGTTTGGCATTTTTCATCAGGCTTTAAAAGATGGCTGGCAAGCCGAAGTTCCTGACAACTGGCTGATGTATCGCAACCCCTGGGAAATAATTCGTCCCGAAGATTCCGTATTGGTTAAGTTAGGCGGACATACCGAAGGATATCGCGATGCCGAAGGCAATTATCGCGTCAGCTGGATTTGCGATCGCCAAGTTAAAGCCGTCCCCTATGATACTCCCGTTCCCGGATACCAAACTAATACCGTTAACACCTTGCGGTTATGGAACGCCGAAGCCAGTGAAGCTTTTAACTTTGAAGCTTTTAATGCTGGTAATTACGACCGCGCTGTTGCCGAAAAAATGAGTTCGGAGACAATCTCTAAGGTACTCTATCCCAACGACAACACTCCTCAAGGCAAAGAGCTACGATTGGCACAGCAGTATTTCTTCGTCTCGGCATCTCTACAAGACCTAATTCGCATTCATCTTCATACCAATCCAACCTTGGATAATTTTAATGAAAGAGCGGCCATTCAGCTTAACGATACTCACCCCGCAGTAGCCGTAGCCGAGTTGATGCGACTGTTTGTGGATATTCACGGTATGGATTGGGATAAAGCCTGGGATCTTACTCAAAAAACTCTGGCATATACCAACCACACGCTACTACCAGAAGCTTTAGAAAGATGGTCTGTAAGTCTATTTGGTAAATTGCTGCCCAGACATTTGGAAATTATCTATGAAATCAATCATCGTTTCCTCGAAGACGTTCGCACTTGGTTTCCCGATGATGACGAATTAGTTGCCGAACTCTCAATTATTGAAGAAGGGACAGAGAAACAGGTAAGAATGGCACACTTGGCTTGTGTTGGTAGCCATGCAATCAACGGAGTTGCTGCCCTACATACCAAACTGTTGAAACAGGATACTCTCAAAGCCTTTGCCCAACTCTGGCCGGAAAAATTCTTCAACAAAACTAATGGTGTTACTCCTCGCCGCTGGCTTTTATTGAGTAATCCAGAACTCGCCAAACTAATTACTGAAAATACCGGTGGTACTCGCTGGTTAAAGCATTTAGGTGAAATGCGGGCACTCGAAAAATTCGTTGACGATCCCGAATTTTGTCAGCGTTGGCGAGAAATCAAACGGCAAAATAAACTCGAACTTGCCGCATACATTAAGAAAACACGCAATATCAATGTAAATGTCGATTCAATCTTTGATATCCTAGTGAAGCGGATTCACGAGTATAAACGCCAGCATTTGATGGCACTATACATTATTGCTCTTTATAACCGTATTAAAGAAAATCCCGATATCGATTTAGTTCCTCGTACCTTTATCTTTGGTGGTAAAGCCGCGCCCGGTTATTTTATGGCTAAGTTAATCATCAAATTGATTAACTCTGTGGGTGAAGTAGTCAACAAAGACCCCGATGTGAGAAATCGTCTTAAAGTTGTCTTTTTGCCCAACTTTAATGTTTCCTTGGGTCAAAGAATTTATCCTGCGGCGGATTTGTCCGAACAAATCTCTACTGCGGGTAAGGAAGCTTCCGGTACTGGCAATATGAAGTTTGCCATGAATGGAGCAATAACTATTGGCACTCTAGACGGGGCAAATATTGAAATTCGGGAAGAAGCAGGTGCGGAAAACTTGTTCATCTTTGGCTTAACTTCTGAAGAAGTTACTCGCAATAAGACTAAAGACTACAATCCGATTAAGTATTACCAAAATAATCGCGAACTAAGAGCGGTGGTCGATCGCATTGCTAAAGGAGATTTCAGTCATGGAGACACCGAACTGTTCAAACCAATTGTCAACTATTTGCTCTATGACGATACTTACATGTTGATGGCAGACTTTCAGTCATATCTTGATTGTCAAGATTTAGTTTCTCAAACTTATCAAGATGTAGATAAGTGGACGCGGATGTCAATTCTCAATTCGGCACGTATGGGTAAATTTTCAAGCGATCGCAGTATCGAGGAATATTGCGACCAAATTTGGAATATAAAACCCGTAAAAATTTCCTTGGAAGCTTACGATCAAAAAGAAGCAGCATTAAATGCCTAGCTAAATTACCGCAGGCGAGATCGCCTGTGTCGCATCACTTAGTAGTAAATAAGATTCGTCAGGGGGCAATTAACTAATTCTAATTGCCCCTATTTTATCTAATTGCGCTAATTACGCTCTCAGCTAAAATAAGCTTAGCAGCATCCCTATGTGTTAAAGTCAGCCAATGAACTACTTATCTAGCATCGGAACTCTAGCCTTGAATCTGTTTCTGGGACTAATGACGATATTATTTATCCTGCGGATTGTGTTGACTTGGTATCCTCAGATCCAATTAAATCGCTTTCCTTGGATTTTAGTGGCTTTTCCCACCGAACCATTACTCGCACCTCTAAGAAAAATAGTTTCTCCCATTGGCGGTGTAGACATAACTCCAATTATCTGGGTTGGTATCTGTACTCTATTGCGAGAAATACTGCTCGGTCAACAAGGATTAATTACTATGGCACTCAATTAGTAAGTAAGAAAGTAGAAATTGCCAAGCTGATGCAGTCTTACCTTTACCTAACAAACCACATCGAGTGGGAGGAAATTTGACATGAAAAAATTGAGTTGACACCCTTTACATCGACTCAATTTATTTAATTGTGGTAACGAAAACTTATTACCGACGATAAACAATTGTCACCGTACAAACAATTTTACAGTGACACATTATTGTTTGAGGAACTTTGCTACTGTTTTTGGGATACCAACTAGAGGAAACATTTTTATTAAGCGATATCTCTTTTCTCAGTTTCCCACTTTTCTTCTTACTTGAATAGTCGTGACAAATTCTTGATTTTACGTTAAGCGGTCGCTCTAACCTTCCAAGTCGTGTAGCTGTCCTGGTCGAGTGCAAGAAAGAGACTGTGGTTAACTTCTTGGCTTCAATTCCCGTCTGTCTGCGTCAAACAATTGAGCGGCTGTGTACGGATATGTACCTGGGATTTGTGAATGCAACACGAGAGCAAATACCACGAGCTCACATGATTATCGAGCGCTTTCATGTGGCACGAGCTTATCGTCAATGTGCCGACCAAGTGCGACGACAGGAACTCAAGCTACTTTAGTTTGTGGACTCAAGCGGTACAACAGCCATAAGCTAATTACGATACCCACTAGCCCAGCCATAATCACATTGATCGTCGCTAACAGTCCCAGCATGTCCAGAGGCACGATTATAGGACCTTAGTTAATTACCGTTCCTCCCGGAGCGGGCTGTAAAATCGTGGCTGCACCTTGAGGAACTGAAAGGATGGCGTATAGCAAACTTCCCACGGTGAACATACCGATCGAAACGGCGAGAAGCATTACTACTACGTTGGCAATAATGCCAATCCACACTGCACGAATGACCCTGGCTTTAGCAGGGCGTTGGTTAGAATCCTCTAGTAAAGTTAGCCAATCGAGTGTAGCGGAAACACCAGTAAATTGTAAAGACTAGAGTAAAGATGTCAACCAAGCTCAAAATGTTTGCAGAATCCGGAGAACCTAGATTCTGAGGCTTGGAGGAGAAAACCCATTGGAAGGTTATCAGGATAACAGGAATCAAGCCCAAGATAACTTGACACCAAAAGCCTAGCCAGCCCAAACGGCGAAAAGTAACGGCGATTTTACGGGGATTTGGTAGCGTAGATTGCTCTATTTTTTTTACTAGGTTACTAATAAAAGTTTATGATACCTCTAAAAACAGTTAATAAATAGAGCTCCCATGACAATAGGCACTCAGCATCTCCTCATACAGGCACGAATTAGTAACATTTTTTGAGGGGAGTTTCTACAGACTTTATATACATCAACTTGGAATTGGCTCCCGCCCGAGCAATCGCGCCGAGCGCGATGGTAAAGCTCATTGCTAAGTAGCTCCACCTAAAAAAACGTAAAATAGAAACTGGAAAATCCAGCTTGATAATTTAAGAATGCCAGCAGCATTAAGAATAACTTTAACTAAGGAAGAAAATAAAACATTAAAAGAGCTAGAAGTGTCATCAACAGTGCCTCGACGAACAAAGCAAAGAGCAACGGCACTTCGTCTAAATGCAACAGGATGGAAAGTCAAAGCGATCGCTAACTATTTAGCATGGGCAGAATCGACAGTTACACAAACGATTCATCGATGGAATCAGAATAGATTAGCTGGTTTATGGGAAGCTCAAGGTAGAGGAAAAAAGCCTTCATGGACTACCGAAGATTGGATAGCGTTGGAACAATGGCTAAAAGAGCCCCGTAACATAAGTTCTCGACAATTAAGTCAAAGATTGGCCAGAGAAAGACAAGTGTTTCTGAGGGCAGAACAAGTTCGTCGCATACTCAAAAAAAAGTGGCGTTGGAAAAGACTAAGGAGAAAACCTCCAGCACCAAAAAATTCAGAGTTTAAAGCAGCCAAAAACAGGGATTGGCAAACCCTAAAACTATGGGCAGAAGAAGATTTAATTACCTTACTCTATTTAGATGAGTCGGGATGTTGTCCGTGATGCGTCCTCTCAGCTATGGCTAGAGTCAAATTGATCAGCAAAAATCTATTTCTCAAAGAAGTAGAAAAGAAGGAAATTCGCTGTGCAACAAAATGGAAAAATTTACCTGCTTTTAAAGACTGGCTTGTCAATCGCTTGACGAGTACCTGCTTTTAGATTCTATCTTACGTCTGGTGTGAATGGATGAATGGATGTCATAAGCTATAAACCTTATTTATTTATTGTCTCTCTGTACAGTTGCTATCATAATGCCTTAAACTTTTTTTATTCAGCAATGCCATGAAATTACATTGAATTATTATATACTACGCAACGAAGAAATAGATTTAAAATCCATCGAAAAAGAATCCCAAGCCGGTCAAAAACCTCGATTCGATTTAGGGTTGCTCTGTCAGAGACTAGGAGCTAACTTTGAAGTACCAAAGTGTTTTTCCATATCACTTCAAGATAAACTTCGCTCTAAAATCGCAGGTGCCCCTGAAATTTGGGCATGGGCTCGTGTTTTGGCTTCTCAACTCGGTCCAGACGATCTTATTTTTTGTAACGCGGAAGATCTAGGCATTCCCCTAGCTACTCTATGCGGTGCCAAACAGGATAGACCCAAAATCGCTGTGTTGTTTCACAACATTGTCCGACCTCGCGGACGCGTTGCTTTGAAACTGTTCCGTCTAGTAGAGCGAATTGACCTGTTTATTGTTCATTCCCGCCCTCAGCTTAATTTTCTTCGCTCTTATTTAAATGTCCCAGATTCTCGAGTCCTTTTTTTATGGTATTCAATAGACGGTAATTTTTTTACGCCAGGCTTCCCCTCACCTACCAAAAAACGACCTGTAATTGTAAGTATAGGTTTGGAAAAGCGGGACTACAGTATTCTTGCCACAGCAACTCACAACTTGGATGTTGATGTCAAGATTAGCGGGTTTTCTAGATTCGCATCTGAAACAGCGAAAACATTTCCGAAGATAATGCCAGCTAATATGTCATGTCGATTTTATGAATGGTCAGAACTTCTTCAACTTTACCGCGATGCTGATGTGGTTGTGGTTAGTTTGAGAGACAATCTCTATGCCGCTGGGGTAACGACTTTACTTGAGGCAATGGCTTGTAGGCGACCGATTGTAGCCACGCGCACTGAAGGACTTGTAGACTATCTATTAGATCAAGATGCGATAATTACTGTAGAACCTGAAGATTATATGGGATTGCAGAAAGCAATCTTACACTTATTAAATAACCCCGTAGAGGCTGAAGAGCGCGCTCAAAAAGCTTATCAGATTTTTCTAGAACGCTACAATCTTGATAACTTCGTTGAAGTGCTGGCACAATCTCTGGAGTCTTGCTGAGGAAAGAGTTTTCACCTTCATCACAATATCAGTTCAGAGTACTTATGGTTTTCTCCCCACCATCCTCTGGATGCCCATATCTTTCTGTTTTCTAGAAGTTCCTGGCATCAACGAATCGCACCTATACAAGACCTATTAGCGGTACTTAAACAAAAATCAAGCCCAAACAAAGCCCAAACTAGCTTTATAAGCTACGAATACGTCGCGATTTTGGTTCAACCATTGGACAAAACGATAAGATATACCTGTACGAAAAGCTTCTAATGCTTCAGGAAATGTCTCCAAAGGTTTGTTCGCCCAACGTCTTCTTAAACCTCCAGTAAGCTTATGCCAAAGGATAAAAGTATAGGCACAAAAAACTAGAATAAAATGTCTTTCCAAACTCTTCTTATCTCTAACTTGATACTCTTTTAATCCTAACCATCCCTTGGCTTCTCGATAGAAAACTTCTATCCAGTTTCTCTGAGCATAAGTTTGAACTATCCATTGCTCGGTTACTATTTCTCCCTCAACATTTGTGAGTAAGTAGTCAATATCTTCAGCATCTTCAAAGATTGGTGCACTCATGACGATAGCTATTTTTCTGATTCCTTCTAGCCTTGATATTTCTGCTTCTATTATTGCTACCCAGACGGTTCTAGGTTTTTCACCCTGGATTTGAATCTCCTTAAATTCCTCATCAGATAACCATTGAGCATATTCATCTACTCTGATTTTTTCTAATTGATTTGATGGAGTTTTAACCAAAATATTACGATTTTTAGCGATTCCTCCTATATACTTTAATTTCTTTTTTTCCAGTTCGAGTAAAACAGTTGTGTTGTTACCATAGGACGAATCTATTAATACTAGTCCTGGTCGATATCCCCTCTTCAAACTTTTATCGATTAATTCTAAGGCTAAGGTGGGTTTTTTCTTGAATTCTCTGTCTTTCTTTCCTTCGGGCAACGAATTACCATGTTGATATAGTTCTATGTCTAAAGGTAAGCTTTTTTGGCCATCATATAGATGAGTTGTTACTACAACATTGCCATTATCTGTTTTCCCAATTTCCCCAATATATTGACGACCTACTGCTGCGGTAAAGTTACCACTTTTTCTATGCCCAGAGTCATCAACAATTAGACTAAATCCCTTACTGATTCTCGTTTGATTACACTTGTTCATCACTTCTAAGCGACGTTCATTTATCTTGTTCGCTGACCAAGTTGCTTCAGTTAAGAAATGGTGTAATTTGTGGTATGTGACCTCTACTGCGTCTTTAGCCATTTGAGATACATTTTTTCGCTCACTTTCCCCTAATAATCCTCCTAAATAATGTCTGAATTCCCTTTTTTGCGCTTTAGTTCTCAGTAAATCATCAAACTTTTGACACCATCTCATCTATCGAAACAGGGAGGCATGGCTGCGGGAGTAGTTTCTTTCATAAAGTAAGTGCGATCGGGCTTTAGAATAATGTTAAAGTTAATCAGCAAAGGTATTCTATCTTATTTTGTCTGTTTAAATTGTTTAAGTACCGTTAGTGGAGTTATGAGCAATAAAACACTTGCATAATTCCCGTGGTAGACACTAGATATGGTGGGGGTCAGGTAAGACTAAATCTTTCATATCAGCATGGCGGACATTAAAAGGGTATGAAATCATGAATGTGATTCGCAAAGGGCAAATAAAAAATATCGCTAAAGGTGACATCTTGGGACAAAGAAATTTTGTCTATTCTCTGTTTGGGATCGCTGTCTAAAAAATTAGTTAATCACAGGTATATTCTCTCTGTTCGGATTTTTTGCAACAGAACCCTTTCTTACCCAGCGATCGCCTTTCACCTGCCAATCTTTTAATCTCTCAACTACATTCGGTATAGCATGACCATCACGACGATAGCGATAGATGAAGATGCTACTAAGGTTTATCAGACTGCTCAACTCGTCATCACTCAACCCTTTTTCATCTAATGTTGGTTCTAGCTCTGGTTCTGACTGTAGCTCTGGCTCTGGTTCAGCTTCAACAGCAACAGTCTTCACTCCCGATAACTTGGCTTCTACCTCTCTCAGTCGGCTATCTAAATCTCTAATCCGCTCTTTTAACTCTTCTGAATTTGTATTCTCAGCATCTGATGACGATTCTAGCTGTCCGATACCAAGTTCGATGAGTCTGATGATGGTGGGAGTAACTTCGGGCTTATTGCTACGATGGTGAATCTTGGCATCAAAATGATTGACAGCGATCGCACTAATCCGCTTGTATAACTCGTTGGGAAGGCGAACATCGACTCTCGTAACTTTATCCGTCTGTCGGGAATTCATATCGGATATTATCGGTTTCTATCGGATAAGCCTGATAGTATCATGACGATAATCTTGTTTTTCTTCAAAGAGTTGTTTTAACACCAACGCGATCGTGTTAAAGTTTGGTGCGTGAATATCTGCAAGTTAGTTGGGTAGCGATCCCCCATTAATTCTGTTGTGATGAACCTGAAGACTGTTCCTAAATTGACTGATGCCACAGAAGACCGACAGCTAATCAAATTTCTGTTGTGATATGACGATTAATACCTATCCGACACTGACTGACGCGAAAAGAGATGTGGAATTGATTAGATTGTGGATTTCCCAAAAGCCCCCCACTACTCAAAAGACTTATATCACTATCAGTAGGCAGTTTCTCGCCTTTACGGGTAAGGAGCTAGAAGAGGTGAAGCTGGAAGATATTTTATTGTGGCTAGAATCGTTTCAGCTTCGTGGCAAGAGCCAAAATACCATTAACAACAAACTAGGAGCAATTAAGTCTTTATTTAGCTTTGGGGTCAAAACTGGTTATCTGAGGAATAATCCCGCCTCGATGATTAAGACTATCAAGGCTAAAGATGCTCTCAATGAAAGAATACTGCAAGGGGAAGAGGTTAAAGAGTTAATTAATGCAGCTACCAACCAACGCGATCACTCGATACTCATCCTCTTATACATTCTGGGTTTGAGAATCTCTGAGTTAGTAGGTTTGAACTGGTCGGACTTTCAACCAACCGATGATAGCGTGACTGTAACTATCTTTGGCAAGGGTCATAAAACCAGGACATTACTAATAACTCATCAATTGTGGTCGGAATTAAAGCAGCTTCCGAGGAGTGAGAAGACTGAAGCGGTGTTTTTGTCTCGCTTTGGCAATCGCTTAGACCGTCATGCCATCCATCGGCTGATTAAAAAAGCGGTCGAGAAAGCAGGGATTAATCCCCACACTTCGGCTCACTGGCTGCGTCATGCCCATGCTTGTCACAGTTTAAATAATGGTGCGGGGATAGATTTGTTGATGAAGTCTCTGGGGCATAGTTCCCTGGCGGTAACTTCTCGTTATCTGCACGTGCAGCCGAGTGAGTGTACCAGTA
The DNA here is from genome assembly GCF_053543375.1 of Myxosarcina sp. GI1(2024). Classification (NCBI taxonomy): domain Bacteria; kingdom Bacillati; phylum Cyanobacteriota; class Cyanophyceae; order Pleurocapsales; family Pleurocapsaceae; genus Myxosarcina; species Myxosarcina sp. GI1(2024). The sequence continues at coordinate 75,115 of NZ_JBKGTY010000015.1, forward strand.
AGTTTATCGATTTGGATTAGAGCGATCGACTTTTTCTACTAAATAGTCCAATTCTCTAACTTTAAACCAACAATTCTCTGATAATGACGAAGATTGTTAGTAACTAAAATCAAATCTTCGGTTATGGCGACGCTAGCAATCAGTAGATCGAAATCTGCTAAGGGTGTTCCTGCTTGACGCAATTTAGCTTTTAGTTGACCAAATTTTTTCAATGTTTCATTACTCAATGATCTGACAGGAAGGGATTGAATAAAAGTTTCTGCAGTGATTAAATTTTTCTCAATTTTGCTTGAGTTATATGCCCCAAAGTATAATTCCGAAACTGTAATGGAGCAGATGGCTATTTCACTTCGATCTAGTTGGTTAATTTTCTCTCTGACTTGATTTCTTCCTTTGAGCCAGTAAATACAAATATCAGTATCCAGTAAATATTTCACGGTTACAATGAACTATAACTGTTATTGCGGCTCTCATAAATTTCCTCGATTATTTCTTGTTCTGTCTTATCATCTTCCCAAGCCCCAAAAGTTTCAACTAATAATTCTCTTTCGTTTTTTTGAGAAATCATCATTTCTCTTTGGACAGTCTTTTTGGCAATATTTTCAATCAATTGCTCTAACTCCAATAAGGTTAAATCGCCAATAGTTTGCTTGGAATATGGTTGATTAGTCATAGCATCTATAGCAGCTTTAATTAAAATTATCTTCTTTAATTATCTCAAATATTCTCACTTTTCTTACTTTTCCCCAATTAAATGTAATAACTCCCGTACAGACTCATCTCGAGCGATAGTTACATCAGTCAATTGTTCATTCAGGCGCTCGCGCCGATTCTCCATACCCAATATCTGACTCGTACTTACCCCTACCGTACTTATAAACAATCCTCACTACTTCCCTTTGCCGATCTAAAGTCTCTAGTTGAGAAGTTAGTAACTCATGTTTGCGTTGAGCAGCTTCATAGTCTAAAAGCAGGTGCAGCACTTCATCTTCTAGCTTTAGCTTCTCCGCTTCCTGCTGCCTTTCTAGTTCGGCTTTAGCTGCTAACAAGTCTGCGGTTCTGATTTCCAGGTTGGCGATCGCTAGATTATCTCTCTGCATCCCACCACCACCAAAGAGATTTTGAATGATGTCTACGGGATTGGTAGTAATGTAGTTAGTCCATTTCTTCTTTGATGTGTAATCGATACGATCTTCTGTAACTGCCAACCGTCGCTCGATTGCGGTAATTCGATCGCTCGTCTGCTGGAGTTTATTTGAGTTGGCGATCGCTCGTTTGGTTAGTTGTTCTAAACATTCATTACTACTATTGAGACAAGGCAGTTCAATTGTTGGTTTTAACTCCTGACTTCTGACTCCTGACTTCTGACTTCTGCCTTCCAACCATGAGGGTGACTTCGGCTGTGAGAGAACCATCGGGGGATTGACCGAGCCAATTAACACGGCGAACAGTACCAGCATAGGGAGATTTGACAACGGAAAGGGTAGCGATCTGATTTTCAACATTATTCAATTTCTCCTGTAGCTGTGTAACCTGAAATTCTCTGTCTGTCAGTCTTTGTTCGTATTCTGCTAGCTGCCGTTGGTAATTGAGACGAGCTTGATTCATTTCTTCGACGCGACGGGCGGAATTAATCAAAGCTTGGTACTCTTGGTATTTCCTGCTGTGTTTGGCACTCTGCATCTTGCCCATCGCTAGCTGATAATCCCTAACTGCTGCCGTATGCTCTTGCTTTAGCTGTTTGAGTTTGGCTTGTTCGTGTTCGAGAATAACCGGGTCTAAGTTTTTTACTCCTTTGAGATAGTTTATTTCTTCCTGTTTGAGTTCTAGTTCCGATTCTACCGAGGCGATCGCACTTTTAGTTTTCTCTACAGCTGCTTCGTGTTCTAAATAGCTGACTGGCGGTAGTGCCATTACTGTCGGTACTGCTTGGGGTGCGGCTGGTGGTGTAATAGAAGCTGCGCCTATTCGGTCGAGAGATAGCTGTAATTGTTTCTGTTGAGCGGTCAGTCTAGTTCGTTCTCGTTCCCTGTCGGCAATGATTTCACCTTTGGCTACTTGTTCTTCTTCACTGACTTTGAGATCGTCTGGTTCGGTGACATTGACGGTGATAGTTAGGCGTTTGGGTATAGTAGTTTCTGTCTGCGTTGCTTGAGCGATATCTGTTGCCCAACTGGGTAGGGGGTAGATGTTAGTGGAAATTATGGTTATGGCGATCGCTATTGTTATCAGCCCATAGACGGGTATGTAAAATAAATTGTGTCAAAGGTCAAAACACACTCTAATAAATAGAATTAATGTGAGGAATGAGACTATGACCTTTCGACCAGAGTTAATTGATGAACTGCTCAAAGACTATGAAAAACCAGAAGACCTTATTGGAGAAGGAGGAATCCTCAAACAACTGACCAAAAAACTCGTAGAGCGTTGTTTAGAAGCTGAAATAGACGTACATCTAGAGACTCAGAAGGCAGAGCGGGGCAAAAAAGAGCGACAAAATCGACGCAACGGACACAGCCGTAAAACCATTAAGGGGGAGTTTGGCGAAGCGGAACTTGCCGTGCCTCGCGATCGCGATCGCCAATTCGAGCCTCAGATGGTCAAAAAAGGACAAACTCGTTTTACAGGCTTCGATGACAAGATTCTCGCCCTGTATGCGAGAGGAATGACCACTCGTGATATCCAAGCCCAACTACAAGACCTTTATGGAGTAGAAGTATCGCCAGCCCTGGTATCTCAAGTAACCAATGCGGTTCATGAAGAGCGACTCCAGTGGCAAAATCGCAGCCTAGAGGCAGTGTATCCAATTATCTTTTTTGATGCTTTGGTCGTCAAAGTCAGACAGGAGGGAAGAGTCATCAACAAAGCCGTCCATCTAGCTCTGGGAATCAACATCGAAGGCGATAAGGAGTTATTGGGGCTGTGGATGACCCAGACAGAAACGGCAAAATTCTGGCTGTCGGTGTTAACTGAGTTAAAGAATCGTGGAGTCAAGGATATCTTTATTGCTTGTATCGATGGTCTGACGGGCTTCGCCGAAGCGATTGAAACGGTATTTACGCAAACCCGCGTACAGTTATGTATGGTACACATGGTCAGGAACTCCCTACGCTATGTCTCCTACAAACACCGTAAAGCTGTTGCCGCTGACCTCAAACGAGTGTACACTGCCGCTACTGAAGCTGAAGCCGAACAGGCACTAATAACTTTTGCTGACAAGTGGGACTCCACTTATGCCCCAATTAGTAGGTCTTGGCTGGCTCACTGGCAGCACGTGATTCCGTTTTTCCAGTTTCCTCCAGAAATCCGTCGCATTATTTACACCACTAATGCGATCGAGTCGATGAATATGACTCTTAGAAAAGTGTTGAAGAATCATCGGATTTTTCCAACAGATGAAGCTGCGCTCAAAGTTATTTATCTTGCGATTAATAACTTATCTCAGAGATGGACTAGACCTTTACGGGATTGGAAAGCTGCTTTAAATCGATTTGCCATCGAGTTTGAAGGACGGCTTCCACTTTAACTTTCTTTGACACAAACTTATTGACAGATCCGGTTGTGCGCTATTGATAATTCATAGGGCGTAGAGCTATTAAAAACAAATACCTAAAAACTTCCACATACACCGACCCCTGAGAGTTCATCGGTTACGATACAAATTATCTGTAGCGGGTGATGGGTAACGTTAGGTTGGGAAAATAATCGAGTTACAGGGATACAAATATGCCAGTACCTTTAGAATACGAGCGCGCTTCAGATCGGTTTTACGATTACCTAGTAGACGCACGGGATACGGCGGGACTCTGGAGTACTCATGTAACTTATACCATGACCCAAGGCGTATTTCAGACGTTTCGTCGCCGACTTTCAACGGAAGATGCGATCGCTTTTGCCAATGTACTACCAATTTGCCTGAGATCGCTCTTTATTACCGACTGGAATACAGATGAGCCGATCGCGCCATTCGAGGAGCGTGAAGTTATGATGCAGGAGGTTAAGTCGTTGCGATCGGAACATAATTTTTCTACAGATACGGCAATTCGTGATGTGGCTAGTGCTTTGAGGAGGCACGTAGATGAATCAGCCTTCGATCGCCTGCTTGACAAATTACCAGTAGGTGCAGTTGAGTTTTGGAAAATATGATTTACTTGCTCTTTTCTATAGGTGAACGTTTGACAAATTAAGGAGGCTTTATGGTTGTCCTAGTTGTATTACTCAGCGTTTTTTTTGTGTCGTGGGGAATACTGTGGATTACAGGTCGATCCAATCGGGTTCGCACCGCAGGCTGTATTGCGTTTGCTGCTCTCTTTATATTTACAGGAGTTAGTCATTTTAGTTTAGCCGACGGTATGGTGTGGATGCTGCCGAAGTGGATACCTAATCGTTATCCCATCATCTACATCACTGGAATCATGGAAATTGTCATGGGGATTGGCTTTCTATTCTCATCTACTCGGCGTATTACAGGTATCATGGCGATCGCATTTCTGATTTGCGTGCTGCCCTCTAACATTTATGCCTCACTCAATTCCGTAGATTTTGGTGGCAATGTCCAAGGTGCGCGATATCTTCTCTTCCGTATACCACTGCAACTTTTTCTGATTTGGTGGGTTGGGTTTATGGCTGTACGGCGATAGCGGAGAAGCACAGTTCACCCTGAAGAGATTTAGCTCATTTTTAATTTGGAAGTTCGACACAAATCAAAGATAACTAAACCCAAACACACGCTCGGAGATGATGGCATGAAACCAAAAGTAATTCTTTATACTGCTGCAAGCTTAGATGGCCGAACTAACGGTTTTTCTATCGATCTAAATCTTTTTTATTCGCTGGCGCAACAATGGGGCGAAAACGCATCCCTGGTAGGATGTGATACCCTAATGAATGCAGTGGATGAAATACCCAATGACGACCGATCCGATCTGTCCGCAGTTACACCGAACGCTGAAGATCTACGTCCTATCCTGGTAGTTCCAGACAGTCGCGGGAGACTAAAAAGCTGGCACTATTGGCGAAAACAACCATATTGGAAAGATTTCGTTTCTTTATGTACGAAGAGTACACCACCCGAACATTTTGAATACCTGACTCAAAATAAGATCGAAATTATAGAAGCAGGAACTAACCACGTAGACTTTAGGATAGCCCTTGAAAAGCTAAATGATAGGTTTGGCACTCGTTGTCCGTGTTGATAGTGGGGGAACTCTGAATGGAGTATTGCTTAGGGCAGGGGTAGTTGATGAACTCCACCTTTTAATGCATCCGACCCTAGTAGGTGGAACTTCTCAGCAAACGTTCTTCAAAGACGTAAATTTTGAAGATGGTGATGTAATTCCTCTTCGGTTCTTAGATTCAAGGTTAGAAAAACAAGGAATTTTACTTCTTAGTTACGCAGTATTTTAATGAAATTAGATAAGTGAGAAACTTTGTAACAAAGATGAAATTACTAAAGCAACGATAAACAGGAGGGATCTATGAATGTAGAAATCAAAACCATTACCACTCCTTTTGCATTCAATATTTCCGTAAATTGCTACCTTCTTAAAATCGGCAATGATTATATTTTAATCGATACTGGGATGCCAAATCAGCGCAGTACTATTGAAACAAAACTGAGAAACGCAGGCTGCCAGTCGGGAAATCTTAAGCTGATTATCTTAACTCATGGAGATATAGACCATTGTGGAAATGCTGCATATTTTGGTCAAAAGTTTGGGACGAAAATAGCTATGCATCATGCCGATCTAGGCATGGTCGAACGGGGAGATATGTTCTGGAATCGCCGAAAACCAAATTTTGCCATCGAGATAATATTTGGTTTATGGTTCGGATTAAATAAATTAGATAGATTTAAACCCGATCTGTATCTAAAAGATGGAGATAATCTGGCTGAATATGGATTAGATGCTCGAGTTCTCGATCTTCCTGGTCATTCAAAAGGCTCAATCGGCATTTTATTAGCCAAAAATCTATTCTGCGGAGATTTATTGGGGAATACCGACGAACCAAAACTGTGGTCGATTATCGACGATCCTTCGGCAGCAAATGCCAGTGTCGAAAAACTCAAAAGTTTAGCGATCGATACTGTTTACCCTGGACACGGGAAACCATTTTTAATGGAACAGTTCAGTCACAACAACTAACAAATCGCGACTTAAAAGGTAGGTGATTAAAGTGAACCAGAACATAACCATATCAGTGGTTTGGCGGTAAAGCTGTACCAATGGCGGGGATTGCTGCTGTTGGTGTCCTGCCCGAATATCGAGGACAAGGTGTTGCCAATCGGCTTTTAAAACAGACAATTCAAGAGTTACATAGTCAGCAAATACCTATTTCGGCTCTATATCCTGCAACTCAAGCACCCTATCGAAAGGTAGGATACGAACAAGGTGGAAGTTCCTGTAAGTGGCAACTACCAACAGCCAGCATTCAGCTACAGGAAAGAGATTTAGCACTGGAACGAATTGAAGTAAGCGATCGCCGTATTGCCGATATTTATAGTCAACAGGCTCGGTTGAACAATGGCAACCTGGATCGTAATAAAGCTATCTGGCAAAAAGTATTAGAACCTCCAGAAAAAGGAACGCTTTATGCTTATCTAATTGGTTCACCTGCCCAACCAGAAGGTTATATAATTTTTACTCAAGAAAAGGAGCAGATAGAGATCGCCGATTGGGCATTATTAACCGCAGCAGCAGCCAAGCGAGTATGGACATTCTTGAGCGATCATCGTTCTCTGATTAAAGAGGTAACCTGGTGGGGTTCTCCTGTTAATCCTTTTGTACTTCTATTGCCAGAACAAAGCCCGACTCTAGTTAAGCAAACAAATTGGATGTTGCGTATTATCGATTTACCTGCTGCACTGTCAAAGCGGGGTTATCCATCAGAATTGGAATTAGAATTACATTTAGATGTTCGAGACGATCATATTCCTGCTAACAATGGTAAATTTTGTTTGAGGGTATCTCAAGAGAAAGGAAAGGTAGATCGGGGAGGAAATGGCGATTTTCAACTTAATATCCGTCATTTCGCCTCTCTATATACAGGCTTTTTGAGTCCTATTCAGTTAAAGCAGTTAAACTATTTACAAGCTCCTCCCGCAGCTTTAGCAGCAGCAAGTCTAATTTTTTCAGGCGATCGCCCTTGGATGCCAGACTTCTTTTGAGTCTTCACCGACAAAGTTACCCTGAGACAAACTTCCAAGTTTATAGGATTCGAGTAGCGATTGCAACACCCTAATCGCGATCGAGCATGGCAATTCAAACACCTACAGCAGTCTTTGCACTAAAGTGCTTGGGTTGCAGGTAGCCAATGAGCTCAATTAAGAAGAAATTCTCGATGTTTATTGTTCGAGTGAAATAAGCGTCGATCGCTCCTGGCGGTAAGCTCTAGGAGTCATTCCTGTGATGGCGCGAAAGCATCTACCTAAGTGGCTCTGGCTATTGAAACCACAATTTAAAGCTATATCTGCGATTGAGCTATCGGCTTTTTTAAGTAAATTTTTAGCCAGTTCGATTCTCTGCTGCATTACATATTGATGGGGAGCTATTCCCGTGGATTTTTTAAATAGTCTGCTGAAATGAAACTGACTGATTCCGAGGAATTTTGCCAAATCTTTAATCTTGATAGATTCAGTTAGGCGATCGTTTATGTAGTCAGTAACCTGTAGTATCTGGCGATTTGCGAAGCATAGCCGAAGGCATCGCTCAATCCCCCTGGATAAGTTGCTATCTGGAGTTGAGTTGCTGAATAATCTCTAAGCAAGTTTACAGTTAGGGCATTAGCCAAAGACTCGACATAAAGCTGTCCCACACCACTATTACCTTGATGTAGTTCGGCTCGTAACATTAGGGCTAACTGTTCGATTTTAGGGTTGCGGACGCGAAATTCGGTAATTAATTCCAGGCGATCGGGGTCAGTAGTAATTGTTTCTGTGGCAATCTGTTTGAGAAACTGAGGCGGAATAGCAATCTGTAGGTGGCGATCGTCACCATAAGCTCGGTAAGAACTGATAAGTTCGGCAGGAAAAATCGTCAAGTCGCCTTTGGTATATACTCCCGTAAAAGAACGTTCTCCCGCAGCCTGCCAGATACGATGTGGTCGAGTTGCTAAAGACAAGCATACTATATGATCTGGCTCATAACTAGATTCGCCACTGCCAGAAGGGTTCTGAAATTCTTCGACTACAATTGATTCCCAACCTAAGTCTTGACTGGTAGCGATGGGCGATCGCCTTTCTGCTAATGGTTTCTCAGATGAATTTGTCATGTCTTCTAAAACTGAATCTACAAACTCGGAGCAAGTTTTTGACAGTCACGCAGGATTTAAGTAGTTCTTCTGATTTGATTTGCCTATTCTGTAATTGTAACGATTTGGCAAAGGCAACTTAATAACTAGCCAGAAGTTTAGTAGAAATATGGTTAAACCACTGCATATTGATGTTTATTCTAGGGCAGAAAGATAAGCTCTTTGGGCATGGCATGGCTACGCACTCTCGCCCCTTGAATAAAGAATTTATGAGAAAGAAAAAATTATGGCAACGCGATCGCTACCACCAAATTGCTTATCTCGAATCCTCTAGTTCAAATATTGCGTTATCGAAGGTGCAGTGCAATCGGCTTTGGACAAGAATCAGCCCTGGAAGTAGTGCTTAGTTTTTCAAGCCGAAAGATAACATTTAACACCCGTTAAAAATATTGTTGCTAGTCAGTAACTTGTTTAGTAGCAAATACTTTAATACTTGCAATAATCCTCAAGGAGGATAACTTTATGAAATCTTTTCTATATGCGTCTTTGTCTACGCTAGTTCTCTGCTTGAGTCTATCAACTCAGGCAAAAGCAGATGCTTTGCAGACAACTCCATTTAATTTGGTGAATTTAGCTCGTCATGGCTATTTTCAAGAACACAATATTCCCAGCTATAGCAGACTTTATTCTGCCGTCAGAGCCAGAAAAATCAAGGCTGAGGATATCGTGAAAGCTGCGATCGCCAAACGCAGACTATCACCTGAAACTCTCAAAGACAAAGGCTATTTAAGAACTGTAAAATTCATGCTAAATCGTCTTTATCAGAGATAAGTTTAATGGCGATCGCTTTTTTTGCTACATTGACACCAAGGGATCTGGCGAAAATCTCCTTAAGTAGACAGTTTTAGTTGGGACGCTCCTGAATGTCAGACTCCTTTTAAGTCTTGAATGTCATTTGTCCTTCGCCATTAGGTTGTTTCATAAATAATTTAGAACCGCTATATTCTATGTCACGCTCTTAATCTCGGTCGATATTTGGTACGGCTGCTTGTATATGCTTTAATCTCTCGACTGTTTCTTCAAGAGTTGCGCGATCGAGCTTCTCACAGAGTATTTCATCAAGTTCTGCTAGTAGTTTCCTTGAATCTGACATCAGGTTTTCGCCCAATTCGGTAAACAGTATTTGTTTCTGTTTTCCTTTGCCGTCAACTTGCTTTAAATAACCAACACAGCATAAATCTTTGACTTTTTTGGCAACCATTTGCCTGGAAATGCATAGATTTCGGGCAATTTCCGAACCATAGTTAGTGCCACATTTTATCGCGCACAGAAAATTGAGAACGCAGGGCGTTATAGATTTATATCCCTTATCCTTCAAAGCATTGGATAGATAAAGCGATATTTGTTCGTTCATTTCTGCTGCACCAAAGAATAATTGGAGCGATCGACTTTCCACAATCGGAACATCTCTTTTTGTAAACCTGGTTGACATAAATAAAAAATTCACACTAGCATAAACTTATTGTCAACCAAATTTACATAGATAGCAAAGCAATTAAGCGATCGCGTAGCCTTCGGATCGCACTTCAAAGTTTTTGAGACAACAACATAATCAAGGAGATTCCAATGAATAGCTCACTACCATTACGAATTGTCCTCTTAGCAAATGCTACTTTTTCGTTTACTTGCTCGATAAGAAGGTTGAATTTTTAGAAATATTTCAGTAGGAAAATTTTAATCAATGAAAGCGGCTGTTATTAGAAAATTCGGTGAGCCAGATGTTTTAGATTATGCTGAAGTAGATACTCCTGAACCCGAAGAAGGTGAGGTTCGAGTCAAGATATTGGCAACTGGTTTAAATCGTCTCGACCATTATGTACGTTCGGGGGTCGTCAATCCCGAACTAAATTTTCCTCATATTCTAGGTTCTGATGCTGTCGGTGTAGTAGATAAAAACGGATTAAAATCAAATCGATTTCGAGTTGGAGAACGAGTGATTTCTTTACCTGGATATCCCGTAAACCCTCAAGAGGACAACTTTAGTCCTATGAGTGCAGCACCTAGCTATGTAGCTCGCGGTGTAGTTCAATGGGGAACCTATGCCGAATATACGATAGTGCTAGAAAAATGGCTAGTCAAAGATGATACAGGGTTAGAAAACGAACAGGTTGCAACTTTACCCATGCCTTTGGTTACTTGTGTCAGAGCTGTAAAAGTAATTGGCGAAGTTAAAGAAGGCGATACTGTTGTCATTCATGGCGCAGCTTCAGGAACAGGCTCTATTAGTTTGCAAATTGCTAAAGCTCTTGGTGCTAGAGTTGCAGCGACTATTAGAACTCCAGAAAAAGAAGATTTCGTCAAAAATTTAGGCGCGGATATTGTTATCAAAATTGAGTCTGAAGACTTTGTAAAGATGGTTAGAGACTGGACAAAGGGACAAGGCGTTGACACGATTATCGATAATCTTGGCGGCAGCTTTTTCTCTAAATCCCTTAAGGTACTGAAGCCACTTGGCATTTTGGTTTCTATGGGAATAGTTACAGGAATGGAGACAACCATTGAAATTGCTCCATTCATTTTTGCACAACAGCAAATTAGAGGTACAGCAATGGGCGACATGAAGGATTTGCTCTGGGGTTTAGAACAGGTAAAAGCAGGTAAGATTAAACCAACACTCGATCGAGTCTATTCTTTAGATCGAGCGAAGGATGCACACGTTCGCCTAGCAGCAGGAAAAGCTCTTGGTTCCATAGTCTTGAAGCCTTGAAGCCTAAGCACGAACGTCTCTTTAAAGCAAAGAGCTAATTGCTGTTATTATTCGTGCAGAATTATTCATTCAAGACAAGATTTCGATCTTAGTATTATAAGCGATCGATTTTGAGAGTTTTTCCGAACTTAGAAAACCGAGCAAGATTTGAATAAGGATCTATCGAATTTTTACAAACTGGGCGATCGATTGTCGCACTATCAAGAAACTATTACCGTCTATTTTGTATAGATGCCTGCAAGCCCTCTTTATGTTTAACATCAGCTTTTTTAGGAAGCGATTCGGTTGTTAAAGACTTAGATTATGTAGTCTGCTCGCTGTTAAGTCATCCGTGCAAAATGTACTTCATTTAATTAAGAGGAGATGCCGATGAATAACTCACTACCATTAAAAATTGCTCTTATGGCAAATGCTGTTTTCTCATTTGCTTGTGCCATGTTGATGATATTCAACTTGTCTATTGTCGAGGAAATACTTGGTATCCAAGCACCGTTGCTGATTCAATCCGTCGGCATAGGGCTAGCTGTCTTTGCGGTGGATTTGCTCCATCAAGCCACACGAAAGAGGGTTGCTAGTTGGCGATCGCTTTACGCTAGTATGGGAGACTTTCTCTGGGTATTGGCTACTTTAGTATTGCTGGGAATCTTTCCTAACGCACTATCGAGTTCGGGTAATTTACTGGCGATCGCAGTAGCTATAACTGTCTTTACTTTTGGTGTGTGGCAACTTTGGGCTATTCAACGCGCTTACCAACTCCCAACTGGTGAATATCGTCTTTGTATTCCTGTTTTTGTCAACGTTCCTGCGAAAGAGATGTGGAGTGTGGTTAGTAATTTGGGAGATATCAAAAAGTATGCAGCATCCCTGAAAAGTTCTGTAGTTCTAAATAGACAAACCTCTGGCGTTGGTGCTGTGCGAGTGTGTGAAGACCATTCGGGGCAACGTTGGTCGGAAGAATGCGTGCAGTTTGAGGACGGTTGTAACTTTGTACTACGTTTTGCCTCAGAAGCTCCCGATTTTCCTTTCCCCGTTCAAACCATGATAGGTGGCTGGGAAATCGTTCCCTGGGATCGAGGAACTCAGATTATGGTTTGGTGGGAATTAATGCCAAAACCCAAATATCTAGCATCAATTATTCTGCCGATGCTAGCTTTCCAAGCAGATCGCACTCTGCCAAAAATTATTCAAAATATGGCAGTAGATACATTAGGAAGCACCCCTAAGTTTATGAATAAGGGAAATCAAAAAGCGATCGCCCTACTTCTGCCGAAGTTTTGCTGATATCGATATGATTAATGCTTAACCTTTGGTAAAGATAAAAATTATGTGATGCCTAAGCAATCCAAAAAATCAACTGTTTAACGAAGTAAGGAAGGATATTAAGTCATGCAATCGCAATGGATCGAAACCGATCATCACAAAGCTACCTACGAAGCCTTTGACTACGTTCCTGGCGTGACAGCATCTGGCAAATTTGCCTTCATTTCTGGTCAGGTTGGAGTAGAAGAAGACGGCACCGTGAGTAATAATTCGGAAATACAGATCGCACGTGCCTTTGCTAATCTAGGAGAGATAATTAAAGCAATTCCCGCTAGCCCGCGAGATGTTGTCGATATCACAACCTATCATGTCGGCTTACGGGAATATTTGCCCCTGGTAAGCGCAGAGAAAAAGAAGTTTTTTGGCGATTGGAACCCAGCTTGGACGGCTATTGGTATCACCGATCTTGCCATTGAAGGGCTGCTACTAGAGATTCGCGCCGTTGTGCTTTTACCGTCCATGGGTTAAAGCTTTTGCGAATTAAGTAACTATCGGGTAGATCGATGCATAACAAGTTATAAAATCATCACTGGCAGTTGTTAACTTTTTCAAGTTTAGCGATCGCGCTGACTCAACTTTAACCAATGAATGGAAAAGAATCGATGTTTATGGTTTTGGTCAAAAATTACCAACAGCTAAACATCTGCCACTCTATCTTACCTGTATAAACGAGCGAAGCTCGTAGCTATAAGCTGTAAGCCATAAGCCAGAAAGACAGAAGTTTTAAACCCCTCCTAACTGTGAACTACGCTCGCAAGTATTGTTTAGTAGGGGTCGAGTGGCCCTCTAGCTTAGAGCTTGGAGCTTAAAGCTTAAAGCTTTTTGATAAATCTTTAGTAGTAGAACTACAGTTTTTGGCTGCATTACCGTATTTGATTTATTTCCACGTGCATCCTTATTTCTTCCCAATTAACCTCTAATGTTGAGTACCCAGATAACGCGATCTGCTCACAGTTAAGTCACCTGTGCCAAATGAACTTCATTTAATTGAGATAGCTACAAATAATTATCTGGGATTTGAACAAATCCCTAAGAAAGATGAAATCTTCTGAATTTGCCAAACTGTTCGACGAGAAGTCTGAAGAATTTGAATCCTCACCAGCAGGGAATCGTCCCTCAAAATGGCTCTGGGTATTTTTGAGCTTGACAATACTTCTTGGTGGCGGTGTCAGTTGGCTATGGCTGAAGCAAAATAATGCTCCTCTGTCGGTAGAAAGCCAATCTGCTCCTGCTATTCCCGTAAGAATGCAACAGTTAGAAGCTAGCACTATTAGTAATAGTTCCGAGTTTGTTGGCGCACTTGAGGCACAGCAAAGAGTGAGTTTACAACCAGAAGCTGAAGGAAGAATTACCGAAATTTTAGTTAGCTCTGGCGACAATGTTAACCAGGGAACACCACTAATTCAACTTCGACCCGATAAAAACAATGCACAACTCAATAGTGCGATCGCCAGAATAAATTCTTTGCAAGCAGCACTCAATCAAGCTGAATCAGAACTCAGAGCAGCAGAAGCAGAAGCATCTAGAGAAGCAGCAGAGCTAGAGTTACAGCAAGAAGAATTTAAACGAACGAGTTTTTTGGTTTCCGAAGGAGCGCAATCAGACCAAGATCTAGACCTGGTTAAACGCGATCGCTCCTCTGCCTTTGCTAGTTTTGAAGCTGCTCAAAAAAGAATCAACTCTGCCGAAGCCTCGATCGAGGCTGCTAATGCCGATCTCAGGCAAGCCGAAGCAGATGCCGATTTAGAACGGGAAAATCTACGAGATACAGAAGTAGTTGCTCCAGTTACGGGGCAGATCGGCGATATTCCAGTTAAGGTTGGAGATTATGTCGAAATTACTGACACTCTTACCACAATTACCCAAAACCAGACTTTGGAATTACGTCTTGCCGTTCCAATTGAAGATACTACTAGATTGAGTATCGGACTGCCAGTGGAACTAAGGACATCTCCAGGAGGCAATCCTTTAGTAATAGGCAAGATTAGTTTTATCTCTCCTACAGTCGATACAACATCTCAGACTGTTTTGGCAAAAGCTAGTTTTCCCAATCCCCAGGGAATACTGCGCGATCGGCAATTTGTTCTAGGCAGAATTATTTGGGATCGAGCTTCAGGGGTTTTAGTACCCGCTTCGGCAGTTACTCGTTTGGGAAGTCAGGCATTTGTGTTTGTCGCCCAAGATACAGCAGACAGCGAATCGGGAGAGGCAACCCTGATAGCCGAGCAACGTCCTGTTAAGTTAGGTTTAATTCAAGGAAATTACTATCAAGTTATTGAAGGGTTAGAGCCTGGAGAAACCCTGATTACGTCTGGTTTGTTGAATCTATCTGATGGGGCTGCCATCATGCCAGAATCGGCAGAATCGTCAACAGAGGCTGCCCTTGAGGGGAGTTAGTACGGGCGAACAGCCGTTCGCCCGTACAGTAGTTGGTTGTTCTAACTGAATCTCCGATCTTTTTAGGTGGAGATAATCGAGGTCAATTGCGCGATCGCGCTCGAATTCTTATGTTTATCGAAACTTTTATCAAGCGACCAGTATTAACTATTGTCTGTTCGATTGTCGTTTTGTTGGTGGGCTTAGTCAGTATTCCCACTTTACCTGTCGAACAGTACCCCGATATCAGCCCAGTGCAAGTGGTAGTCAGTGCTAACTACATTGGAGCTAGTGCCGAAGTTGTGGAAAAAACCGTCACCACTGTTTTAGAAAGGCAAATTAACGGTGTTGATGGCATGAAATATCTTAATTCGATTAGTTCTGAGGATGGTACTAGTCAGCTTACGGTTACCTTCGAGCAGGGTTATAACATTGATATTGCTGCGGTTGATGTCCTCAATCGAGTGTCTTTAGCCGAACCCCAACTACCAGATTTAGTTAGGCAAACAGGGGTTTCTGTGACTAAGCAATCTAGTAATTTTCTGCTGGGCATGGCAGTATTTAGCCAAGAAGAAGGTAAATACGACAGCAATTTTATCAGTAACTATGCCGATCTCTATGTCTTAGATGAAATTAGAAGAATTAGAGGGGTGGCTAATATTGTTCCCTTTGGCGAACGCCGCTATGCGATGCGTCTGTGGTTAGATCCCCAAAGGTTGGCTAGTCGGGGTCTTACGGCTCAAGATGTGGTCGATGCCCTCAACGAGCAAAACCTGGAAGTTGGTGCGGGAAGGATCGGTCAACCCCCAGCTAAAGACGGGCAATTGTATCAACTTACCCTTAAGGCTGTAGGTAGGTTAAAAGAAGCAACTCAATTTGAGGAGATGATTCTGCGATCGCAAGCGGATGGCACGCTGATTAAGCTCAAAGATGTGGGACGAGCTGAACTAGGAGCTGAAAATTATGAAACCTTTGCTAAGTATAGCGGTCGAAATGCCGTGGGCTACGGCATTCAGCAAGCTCCTGGCAGTAATGCTCTCGAAGTTGCCAATGCGGTAAAAGCTAAGGTAGCCGAACTGGCTGAAGATTTCCCCCCAGGAATTGATTATGAAATTCCCTACGACCCCAGTTTGTTTGTAGTTGAGTCGGGAAGGGAAGTGGTAAGAACTCTAGCTCAGGCTGTTCTGCTAGTAGTTCTGGTGCTGTTTGTCTTTTTACAGAACTGGCGAGCCACTTTAGTTCCTGCCATTGTGATTCCGATTTCTTTGATCGGAACTTTTGCCTTTATCAAATTGTTTGGGTTTTCCATTAATAGTCTGACTCTGTTTGGTTTAACTCTCGCTACGGGGATGGTGGTGGATGATGCGATCGTCGTCGTAGAAGATATTGTGGCAAAAGTGCAGGAAAAGGGGATGCAGCCCCGTATAGCAGCGATGGAGGCAATGCGAGAACTTTCCAGTGCTGTAATTGCCACTTCTTTGGTTCTTTTGGCGGTTTTTGTGCCTGTCGCATTTTTTCCTGGAACTACTGGGCAACTTTATAAACAGTTTGCCCTGACTATTGCTTTTTCAATTGTCATTTCTACTTTTAATGCTTTAAGTTTGACACCTTCGCTTTCCGCTTTACTGTTACGCCAAGGACAACAGCCACAAGGTTGGTTGGGTAAAGTTTTTGCTGTATTTAATCGTGGCATAGAGTACTTGCGCCAAGGATATCGCGGTATCTTATCGCCCTTAAGTCGGATTAAAGCCTTTATTGTGGGGCTATTTGTTTTCTTTCTGTTGTTGACAGTCTGGATGTATCGAACTGTACCCACCGCATTTTTACCCGAAGAAGACCAAGGCTATTTAATTAAACTAGTTCAAGCACCAGAAGGAACTGCTTTGGCATACACCGAACAAGTAGTCGATCGCTCAGATCGCTATTTTGAGGAAATACCCGAAGTAGCAGGGACGTTTTCCATTGGTGGCTTTGGTTTTACTGGAAACATAGCCAATGTAGCTACTACTTTTACTCCTTTTATTCCTTGGAGCGATCGCCGACAACCCGAACAGTCAGCCCAGGGAATTCTCGGTCAGACAATTGACAAACTAATGGCTATTCCCGATGCTAAGGTATTTGCGATTAATCCACCCACAATACAGGGTTTGGGGAATTTTGGAGGTTTTGTATTTCAGCTTCAAGACCGAGGTAATAACGATATTCAGACTTTCTTACAATTTGCGGGTCAGATTCTAGAAAAAGCTAATCAGGCTCCCGAACTACAAAATGTCTTTACTACCTATACCGCTAATTCTCCCCAACTACTATTGGAAATCGATCGCAACCAAGCTAAAGCGGTAGAAGTTGAGATTGATGATATTCTCAATACACTGCAAATTTTCCTGGGTTCGCGTTATGTCAACGACTTTAATGAGTTTGGCAGAACTTATCGAGTATACATTCAAGCAGATAAGGAGTTTCGTTCTAACCCCAAAGATATCGGCAAACTCTATGTTCGCTCTGCTCAAGAGCGAATGATTCCTCTGAGTAATTTAGTTCGAGTGACCCCTGTAACTGGACCACAAATTATTAACCACTATAATTTGCTACGTTCGATTGAAATCAACGGTGCTGCTGCGCCTGGTTATAGTTCTGGTCAGGCGATCGCTGCGATGGAACGCATTGCTGCTGAAGTTTTACCAAAAAATATGGATTATGAATGGTCGGGAATTTCCTTGGAAGAAATTGAATCTGGAGGACAAGCCCCAATTATTTTTGGCTTGGGAGTGTTCTTCGTTTTTCTCGTTCTAGCTGCTCAATATGA
The DNA here is from genome assembly GCF_053543375.1 of Myxosarcina sp. GI1(2024). Lineage (NCBI taxonomy): Bacteria > Bacillati > Cyanobacteriota > Cyanophyceae > Pleurocapsales > Pleurocapsaceae > Myxosarcina > Myxosarcina sp. GI1(2024). The sequence goes on from NZ_JBKGTY010000015.1 coordinate 92,634, forward strand.
AAACTTTATCGATCCGTTTATTATTCTACTAGCAGTGCCTCTTGCGATCTTGGGCGCACTATCGGCAGCTTCCCTCAGAGGTTTCCCCAATGATGTTTACTGTCAAGTAGGTTTGGTGATGTTGATTGGCTTGGCGAGTAAAAATTCCATTCTGATTGTGGAGTTTGCCAACCAACTTCGAGAACAAGGTTTTTCTATTACTAAAGCTGCCTTAGAAGCAGCACAACAAAGACTCCGACCAATTATCATGACGGCAATTTCAACGCTGCTAGGAATTTTCCCTCTAGTTGTAGCTACAGGGGCGGGTTCGGCTAGTCGTCAATCCCTGGGAACAGCAGTCTTCGGTGGCATGGTAATTGCTACAGTTTTGAGTCTGTTTATCGTACCCATACTCTATATTATTGTGGCGAAACAATTGAGGAAATGAACCTTTATGTCAGAAATTATCCTCTATATTGCTATGAGCCTCGATAGCTACATTGCCAAACCAGATGGCAATGTAGATTGGCTCTCTAAAATCGATCTTGAAGGTGAAGATTACGGATACCAAAAATTCTTTGATTCAATTGATGCCGTCTTGATGGGTAGCAAAACTTACGAGCAAATTTTGGGCTTCGGAGAATGGTCTTACAAATCGAAGCATACTTGGGTTTTTTCTCAACGACAACTCGAATTAGTAGAACCTAGTATCAAAGTTACATCCAAATCCCCCAGAGAGGTTGTATCTGAGTTGGAATTACAACAACTAAATCGTGCCTGGCTGGTTGGAGGCGCAGCGATCGCTGCATCATTTCGAGAGCAAGGATTAATCGACAAATACATTATTTCCATCATTCCTGTGATT
>NZ_JBKGTY010000016.1:0-34301 GCF_053543375.1 Myxosarcina sp. GI1(2024)
AACAAAGCGATTACCACTTAAAACGTTTTATATTTAATTCTGCCTAGCTACTTATCAGATTGGTAAGCTCAATCCAGGGTAAACGTTCTCGAATTTGTTTTCTCAGTTGCTTCGTGCTGTCGGGAACTTCTTCGGCTTCGAGCGGTGAAACTACTAATCTGTCCTTTTCGATACGGACTTGTTCGTTATCCTGGAAGGTAGCATCAAATTGGAACAAAAGCCGGGATAATTCTTGCTTTTTAAGTTCTATGGTGTGATTTGCCCCCTCAGAAACTTGTATTTGCTGACAGACTTCTAATTTGAGCTTTGTCCACTGATTTTTAGGAATTAAATAACTTTCGGGATTGGCATATCTGCAACTATTAATAATCCAAATATTTCCCGAACGTAGAGCAGTTCTTAATTCCCATAGAAGGCACAATTCGTAATATTTACGGACTATTTTACCTTCTCGGTCTATTACATATTCCGACCATCGTTGGGGGACAAATTTAAGAGAAGCATGGTCTGGAACTTTTCTTTTGCCATTTGTATCGAGATGACGAATAATTTTAATTGCTTCAATCAGAGAGTCATCTGTTAGGTTAGCTCTAAAGCTAAAAGCTGCTAAAAAAGCGGAAACAAATTGACGCAGATAACTATAGCGTAAAGCAAAGAAATCAAAGTAATCATCAGCATGGGGACGAATTAGAGATTTACATTCGGTAATTGCTTTTGATAACTCTTCAGGGGTTACTTGATTGTAGATCTGAGTTCTTAATTGTTCATCTTGAATTTCTTCATTTAGAATTACCTGACCGATTTTGTTTAACAGCTTAATTTTTTGATTGAGAGATTGAGCAATCTGACGCTGAAATAAATCTCTATCTTTCTTGGAACGGGCATAGGTATTGGCTAAGGTGCTGATATACAGGTCAATGGTTTCATCAATAATTTCGGTACAAATCTGACTGCAAAAGGCAATCAGTATGGAGTAGCGACGAGGTTCGCTCGTGCGAGAAAGGGCTTGAGTGGGAGATTTTTTGCCCAATTTTGCCAGAAACTTCAAACGGTTGGGATTGAGAACGCTAACGTCCCAGTCCTTGACATTTTGCTGATTCAAAAAGTCTAGTTTAGCCAAAGCATTCTTGATAGCTTTAGGAGAATTACTTACCGCACCAGTTCGCAGCCAAGCTAGAGGAGTGCGCTGCTTTTCTGCTTCTACCTCTAGGAAGCTATCAAGGAATTTTGAACGTTCTTCAGTCAGAATCGGTTGTAAACGAAGAGCAGTTTCTGTCCAAGCTTCATTACGGGCATAAGCTACCATTCTCTCTAAAATGGTTAGTCCTGGGCCGATAATTTTGGCTATTTCTAGTTTTTTTATTAGCAGTTGAAATAGAAGCAAAGGACCTGACGGGGTGACAACCCTGTGAGAAGTCAGACAGTGTAGGGAACAGAGACAACCTATGGTAAAAAAGATTCGGTCAGTTATTGAGAATCCGACCGAACCCTAAAAAATGTTAAACCAATTGTACCGCAATCATCTTTCACGTTATCTGAGTGATGACCAACTAATTACTTTGGAAGTGCTGGTATACCTTATCCAGACCTACAAACAAGTAAAGATAGAAAGACTAGCTGCATACTTCCCTTTACCAATTAAATATGAGAGCCGTCGTCGCCGAATCCAAAGGTTTTTGAAGTCCTCAGCTTTATCAGTTTCGTTAGTCTGGTTTCCCATAGTCAAAGAAGTAGTTCAAAAGAAATTCTTGCCAGACCAGACAATTTATCTAGTCTTAGATAGAACTCAATGGCAAGATAAAAATCTGTTCATGGTTGGAGTAGTGATGGCGAAAAGAGCTTTGCCTATATACTGGCAGTTTCTAGAGAAGAAAGGAGCCAGTAACTTCGCTCAACAAAAAGCCATATTACGTCCAGTATTGAAGCTGTTTAAACAACACCAAATCGTTATTTTAGGAGACAGAGAATTCCAGAGTGTTGAACTAGCTAAGTGGCTGACCCAGCAGCAGGTCTACTTTGTGCTTCGACAGAGAAAGAGTACGAAGATAATGGTAACTCAATTAGGTTTTACTCCCTTAAAAGACCTAGACGTTAATCCAGGAGACCAACGGTTTTATCAAGAAACTAAAGTCACTCAACTGCATCAAGTTTCGGGGATTTATTTAGGGGTCTATTGGCGACGTATTTACCGAGGCATGGGGGCAAAGGAACCCTGGTATCTGCTGACAAATTTACCCAATTTACCTGAAGCTGTCAAAGCCTATAAAAAGCGCGTAGGGATTGAGGCGATGTTTAAAGATTGCAAGTCAGGTGGCTACAATCTCGAGGGGTCGCAAGCTCAGATTGAACGCCTTACTCGTCTAGTTTTGCTCATCGCCATTGCTTACACTCACTCGGTGTTCAAAGGACATACTCTTAGCCTTCGAGGTCAGTCTAAATACATCGGTCGCCATCGAAAAATTAAACAATCTTTGACTCGCAACAGCTACTTTTGGCTTGGTTTATATGGTAGTAGCTGGCTGGTTTCATTTACCTTGATGAAGGAATGGATAAACAAATTGATGTGGCTCAATCTCAATAAGCTGCCTTTTTACCAGAGGGGTCTACGAGCTATGTTTATTATCCAGCAATCTTTCTAGCTCCCTTGTCACCCCTTCAGGCAAAGGACGATCGTGTTCCATTGCCCGTTCTAATAGCCACCTCTCTAACTGTTGATAGTCTGTTTGGTTGGGCTTGCGAAACCCCAAATAATCTTGAATCTCTTGTAGTTGGCTGGTTCTAGTTTGAGAACGTTCTCCGTAGTCGGCGATCGCATCGGCTGAAACTTTTAGTTGTTGGGCGACATATTCAACTACTTTTAGTGGCAGTTGGGGAAAATCATCGGGAATAAAACTGAGGTATCTAAGCGTTCCTAATTGCAGGGCAAACCCTAATAAATTGTGGTCGCCACTGCGTTTTTTAACCAGAGTTAAATCTTTATCTGAGAGGGTGAAGAAAATGATAATTTCATCAGGAGTAATTGGTTCTGGGAAGGATTGAAGGCGTTCTCGTTCCGCTCTCGTTAGGAATTGTCCTGGCATCTTTTTACAGTATTAATCCTCCTCCCCAATTAGTTCTACGGCTGCTGCTAAATCCTGTTCGCTGGGAGTGCAGTAACGACGGGTGGTTTCTAGATTGTCATGTCCTGCTAAAGTCGCGACTTTTTCTAAACTCACTCCTGCATCGATGAGATTTTTACAGAATGTATGTCTCAGTTGATGAGGCGAAACGTCTTCTAAATCGGTTTGTTTAACGTATTTTCTCAAGGTACTTTCAATCCCTCTAGGAGTCATTGCTCCTCTTTGACCAATAAACACTCGTTCCTCAGAACCCTTATTTTGGTGATATCCCAGTTCTATTAAGACAGACCGCGCATCTTTATTCAGGGGAATGATTCTTCTTTTTGCACCTTTGCCATGATTGACCCTCAAGCGTCCTTTTTTGGCAGTAATTTTGAGATCTTTCCAGGTTAAGGCACAAAGTTCGGAAACTCTCAATCCTGTATTCAGTAGTAATTTAACGATCGCGATATCTCTAGTTTTTCTGCCTTTTTCTACAATGCGACACAGATCGTATTGAGATAATCTATCCAACCATTTAGGGGCTGAAGCTTGTTCCTTTATCGGTTGAGGAATGTGAGGCAAACGATTCTCTGGAAAATAGCCTTCAATTCCCGCCCAATTGAGGAAGCTGCGGAGGCTAGAAAGCTTGCGATTAATGGTTTTCGGCTTTAACTGTAGTGTTTCGTCTAAATAATGCTTGTATTCTCGTAAGTCAGTAGGAGTAATTAATTCGGGAGTAAATTCTCTACTGCCCTTTGATTTTAACCATAGGGCGAAACCATCTAAATCACAGAGATAGTTTTTTATCGTGTAAGCACTTCGTTCTGATTCAGTGAGAAACTGCGCGAAACTATCTCGATAATCAACTTCGTTGATTCGCCGCACGCTGGAGCGTGCCGACGTTCCTTCGGAACGGCGAGGCTCTCCAGAGCCTTTCGCGTTGTCGGATTGCCGTAGGCAATCGAACGAGCCTTTTGTATTTTCGGCAACTTCATGTGTAGATGGCATGGGCGCGTAATTATACGCTAAGTTTTTCCGTCGATCATGGTGCTAATTCCCCTTAATTATACGTTCAGTAGGACAGAACTCGACGTACAAGTTCACTTATATACACAGTTTAATACTCATTAAATTGAGTTAAATAATTATGATTATATGTCCAGCGTTGTTTTTTGTCCGTTTGCTGTCGCAACGCCTATTTGCCCAGGGTGTCAGCGTATTACTGTACGATAAAAAAGGAGACCAGATGAAGTTGCATACCTCCTTAGCCTCTCGTTATGGCTATACCGTAGATGTTTTTGCCCCTGGAGGAGTTGGATTAGAAACAGGTGAAGACCCTAATACGCCTGGAGCAGACTATACCTGCGTCATCAACGTTTTAGACTTTATGAAAGACCCCCGCGATGCTACTACCGCAGGGGAATTGGGGAAAATCTTGATTGATTCTCAAGGAAAAGGCGACGGCAAAAAAGACTTTTTCTCCCAGACTGGAGGTATATTCGCGACGGGATTGATGCAGCTTGCCAAATCTAGTAAATATCCCGATCTGCCGATGGTTTATGCCATTACTCAACTGCCAAATTTGGTCGAGCGTCTTGACTGGGCAGTACGGAGGGACGACGATCGCAAATTAGACCCTTGGATTGCTGCGACTATTTCTAATTTTCTCTCCTCCAAAGAATCAGAAAAAACCGCAGCCTCGATTAAGACTACTGCCGAAATCACCTTTACGGGTTTTATTCAAAATGACCTTCTGCCCTGCATGATCGGCAAAAGCACCATCCCTCTTTATCTTAAGCCCAAACAATTATTGGTAATGAAGTTAGACGATCGCAGGCGCAGCATCATCGCTCCTCTTATTACCATGTGTATGCATCTCACTATTGTCGAAAACCTGAGCGAAAAAAGGAAAAATCCATTCTGCTATTGTCTGGACGAAGTAACCAGTTTGGGGGTATTTGCCAAACTGAGCGAACACATTAACGAATACCGTTCTAACGGCGGTATTCCTATTCTGGGAGCGCAAAGTTTGAACCAGTTCTTTGAATTTTACGGCAAAGAACGAGGCAAAGCATTGGTGTCAGGTCTATTTACCCACGTCCTATTTGGACCAAACGACTCGGTAACAGCCGAAGAATACTCAAAGAAAATTGGCAATAAGACTGTAACTACCACTTCTGTTTCTCGTTCGCGATCGCAAAACGGAGCATCTACCACTGTCAATCAGCAGACTCATCAGATTCCTTTAATAAGTGTCGATGCGATCGAACGTTTTCCTCAAGGCAAAGCAATCATCTTAAACCCTGGCTACGGTGACAAAAACAATGTGAAAAGACCAGGCATGGGTAGAATTGGCGTACCCAAAGAAGATATCGAGCGAGCAATTGAGGCAGAAACCGTAATCTGGAAAGAAAAAATTCGCCCAATTCTGGCTGATAGAAAAGCTCAACTAATTGAGTCTCGCGAACAAAATTATATCGACCTGAGTAAATTAAATGAAACTCAAAAACAAGACTGGACGACCGAGCAGCTAAATCTTAGGCTTGCTGCTGCGGAGGAATTATTACCCATGCCTCCTAATAGCGATAAGTAATAATTTGGATTTGCAAAATTACATAATTATATAATTATAAAAGAGTCTATTTTTAAGTCATAATCTGTCAATCGTTATTTAGATTACACTTGATGCTGATTTGAAAAATAATGAAAGTAAATATGATTGCTTGCCGTATTTAAAGTTTTGTAATTACATAAATATAAAATTCTAGAATTATAAAACTTTATATCTAAAAACTCTATAAATTTATAACGAATACGATCAAATTATTTACTATGTACTTTTATTCAATTTAAATCAAACCAGTCGGTTACTTAGTGTTTTTATTTATTGATACAGTTTCCATATCACCCTAAATAACAATGTTTTTGAAGTAGAAAGGTCATACGATTGATAACTTCGTTAGTTTTCATTTTTACGAGCCTGGATCTAGAAAAACACTTGGAACAACGATAAAACTTCAATCTATTGCTTATGACATCCCAAAATACAGAATTCCGAATTTAGATACACCTCGAAAAACATACTATGGCGGAATAACATTACCTGTCGATCCCTTTGAAGAACTAAATCCTTCTTACATGAAAGACAAGGAAAAATATATAAGATCCACCAAACTTCTTCGAGAAGTATTCTTTGGCATTCGTAACAGCAGCACCTGTCTTGCAGAAGGGGTTACGCTAGAAGTAGAAGGAGTGTTGACTCATGGAATTGAGGTTGCAGAAGAGCTTCCGCAGCGACCTATTAGAAAGCGTATCAACAAAATGCCGTATATCAGACCTCTTTGGTGGCATTCACATATTACTCCTGATGTCGAGATTTATGGTGAAGAATTTCGTATAACGGTTAAGTTTGGCACGATTCAACCAGGACATATCTCAATAATGGAAATGCCAGTCTACCTTGGAGCTAAAAAGTCTGAAGAACTACACATGAACGCTACAGTAATTGCCAATAGTCTACCTATTCCAACCAAATCTTCTCTCCAAATTGACTTTGATGTTATTTCTAAGCCACCCTTAGAACTTGACTTCCTGAGACAATAGAACAGAAAACTACAAAATTATGCAAACCTAAACTTACAACAAATGTTCAGACAGCAATTAGATTAGACACTATAAAAAAAATTCAGAATTTTGGCTTTTTACAATTATGCAAATTTACAATTTCAGCATTACATAATTAAGATACTATTCAAAATAGCAAGAATTAGTATCCCTATTCATAAATTTGCCAGCTCATAACCTACTTTTCAAGAAACAGCTACTTTAAATTAGAGTTTTGGTACAAACATAATTTTGTAATTACATAAATCTACAACTTCGTAATTATAAAATTGCAATATATCTTCGCTAGAGCAAGATAAGTTTTTCGTACAAACTTTCAAATCTGCCAGCCTGAAGCCAAATCGTGATTTTAAAATTGTAAAATTACATAATTGCAAAAACTCAAAATTCTATAATTATGTAATTTTAAATTTACAATAAGCTAAATTATTCATCGATTGCAACTGCTAAATCCAGACTATAAACACCTTTAATCCCAACGGCTTTGTATTTTGTAATTACATAATTATAAAATTATAGATTTACATATTTTTATAATTTCACCATTCTACAATTACAGGTGTTAGATTGGGCGGTGTAAAATTTTAAGCTCAACACGACAATATGGACATTTGTGTTTTGGGGTTGAAGGGAGGTATAGGCAAAACGACTACAGCAATTCATATCGCAGCCTATATGCAACGGTTTGGGGAAACGTTATTAATTGATGCTGATAAAAATGGTTCTGCATTACAGTGGGCAGAGAAAGGACTATTGCCATTTAACGTTTGTAACGTAGAGGGTTCGGTAAAACATATTAGAAAAGCCAAGCATATAATCACCGATACCAAAGCCAGACCAGAAAAGGAAGAGATTAAGGCAGTGGCGGAGGAGTACGATCTGCTAATTCTACCTACTCCGCCAAAAGCATTAGATATGGAGGCTTTGCTCAAAACTAGAGATATGCTGATTGATTATGGAACAAACTACAAAGTTTTGTTGACTATCACCCCTCCACCCAGAAGAAGACCAGGAGGAGGAGAAAAAATTCCCAGCACCAAAGAGAAAGAAGCTCGTGAATTATTAGAGATGGAAGAACTTCCGATCTTCAAATCTACGATCTATCAATATACCGCAGTAGAAAAATCGCCTTTATCTGGTGTGACGGTAGATAAATACGACGACTCTTACTCAGCGATCGCTTGGCAATGCTATGAAAACTTAGGCAAGGAGATTTATAATGGCGAAAAATAATCCCAGTTTGGCAGATCTTAGCCGTATGCGAAGAGAGGCTAAACAAAGCAATAAAGCTGAGACTGCACAGAAGCCTTATGTAGAAGAAGCAAAAACTGTCGAGCTAAAAGAGCAAACTAGTTCTGTTCAAAGCGATTCTAAATCTAAAATCAGTAACGATTCAAAACTAAAAATAGTACCAGAATCAAAACCTGTTGAGATTGAAGAGCAAAAAAAGGTTGGTAGACCTAAAGGTATTAGAAGCAATCCTGATTATGAGTCTACAACTATTAGACTCCATAAACAGGTCAAAGCTAAAGCACGTTACATACTATCTACGCAGCCAGAAAAAATGGACTTACAAACTTTGCTTAATAACTTGTTGGAAGACTTTGTTCGAGAACAAGACGCAAAATAATGTAATTACATAATTCTGAAAATATAAAATTATGAAATTACAGTATTGAGATTAGACAACTCAATCGGATTCGGCTATAAGCTTTATTCAAAGACGATTTACAGCTACTGCGCCATCAAACTCCGAAGTAAATGAGAGGAAAGTTTTTTAGCCAATTCGTCAGATTTTATATTTTCGTTATTAACTATCAATAAATCGTAGAGCGTCCAATTAATTGTCCCGACAATACTATTCAAAGCAATTTGAATATCTACGTTGCTACCAAAATAACCGCGATCGCTTCCTGTTTCTAAAATAGTTTGCAGAATATTGCGGTATGTCTGTCTTGTTTCTCGCAGTTGTTCAATTGCTACTTCGTTACAATAACCAATTTGCATAAAAAACAGTTTGATCAGTCCTTGATGAGACTGGAAATAGCGTAATGTTAAAACTATTACCTGATGTAATTGTTCTCCAGGGTCACTGTTTGGCTCAATTTTCTGCTGAATTTGGCGATGCAAAATTTTTAGACGATCGACCATAATGGCAGTCAGTAATTCTTGCTTGTTTTGAAAATGTCGGTAAAATAATCCCACCGATACACTAGCAGTTTGAGCAACCAACTGAGGTTTAGCACGATCGTAACCATTACATAAAAGTAATTCCCCCGCTTCTAGTAATGCTTGATACCTTCTCTCAACATCGTAACGAGGTTGGGTCGAATTTGATTTCTCCATCTAGAACTACCTAATGGTAAACTATGTGAGTGAATATTATTCACTCGACAATTATCATATCATGAGGTGCTATGTATGCCAGAACAAACCTTTATTCAAACTGACTCTGCATCATGGTCAAATCTAGAAGAATTTCCAGGGACTAGTTTTTTACCTTTAGCCGAACCAGTACCCAAAGGATCGATCCATTTACTAAGAATGAAGGCAGGGACAATAATTCCCGTTCATACCCATCCTTGTAATGAATACGTTTATGTATTGAATGGTGTTGTTGAAACTAATGGCAAGAAATGTTTGGCAGGTACATTTTGGTTAACTCCCGCTCATACCCAGCAAGGTTCTCATCGAGCTGTTACTGAGGTTGAAATTATCACTATTCGCCTAGGAAAAATGGGAGAATTTAAATCACTAGAATAATTACCAGTACAAATTAGAGCTGATTCCTAATTTAGTTTGTTTATTCGGCAGAATAAAGTGGTGTACCCTGGTGAAATTCTAATTTCCATTCGCCACTTTGCTTAGACCATAGAGAGCTTCTTGAGCCTTTTTCAAGTCCATCTTGATAATTAACAAAACTAATATAAGTAACTTGAGCAATGTCCTCTCTAATAAGTCTTACTTTAAAATTTGATAGAGGAAGATCTGCTGGTATTTCTGAAGGTTCGCAACAAATCGCCATTTCTCTTGTATATGTTTTGCCAGACCTACCAATCTCAAAAAAATCTGAGGATAAAACCTTATTCATCCAATTCTTATCAAAACGAGTTTCTGCTTTCCATAATTTTTCTTCCAAATCTTTTAGTTCATTAAAATCTTCGTCTGAAATTTTCATCTTATTTGCTCTTTGTTACGAAATTATGGAAATATAAAATTGCGTAATTACAGTATTTCAAACAAGGTAATGCCAGCTTTAATCTCTGTTATAGATTGGCTTGGTTAAATTTATAACTAGCTTTATAACGGCAATTTTTGGAATTACACAATTACAATAATCTATAATTGTGTAATTCCAAAATTATGTTTGTACCGATTGGCTAAAATAGCGATCTCGATTTTTTCGTGCCTGATGGTCTTTTGAATCCTTTCAGCTTCTGCTTTATTTTTGTTGATTCAGAATTACTTTCCTGTTTAACAATCTCAGGAGCTTTAGCTTGAGCTGGTTGCAAATCGATAAATTTTTGCACCTCACTCGACCAATCCTTTTCTACCAAACTTACAGGATAGATATCTCTATATTTTTTTCGCCAGTACTTTTGATGAATTGACTGGGGAAAATTAGGATGGTCTGAGCCTACCAGTGAATTACCCCAGAGAAGATCGACGCGATCGACTAAGTAGAATACGGGCATGGCGAACCAGGGACAGTACAGATACCAGTTGACCAGGCAGGCTTTGAGCAGTAGTTTATCGATATCCGTTCCCACCATGTTCAGAACTTGGTTGCTGGGTTCGAGGGTCATTACCCCAGTGCCAATCGCAGGTTCGTAGCCGATTTGTAGCCGAGTATCTCGACCATTGCTAAAGAGCATCTTTGCCATAGCAATTGCTACTGTATTGGGAGTAGGAAAATATCCTGTATGCTTCTGCGAACCTCTTCCCTTCGCTTCAACTATTAAGTTTCCCCAATAATCCTGGGGTTGGTAGAGTAGATGAAACAGATTAAACAATTGATAGAGAACCATGCTGCATCCTTTACAGCCACTTGGTTCGGCAGGTAATTGAGTAAACCAAGGATGAGGATGTCCAAAGCCGTAAAGTAACCAGTCCAGAAAATATTCTATTCTGGCTAACAAGTTTGTATATCCGCCTGCTGTCATCATTTTATCCAGGCAAATTTCTAGCATTTTGTGTCCTTTGTTTTGACTGGAAACACCACCTACACCGAAGGAGATCGGTGGAATTGGTTCTTTTGGCAGAATATGTTCTTGAATATTTGCCAGACTTATTTCTGGATCGGGTTCTTGCAGCAGATGAAATAAATTTGTCTGCTGGGACGAGTTGAAGTTGATACCAGTATTCCCATCTACCATAAAGCAAAGCATCGTGATTATATAGATGCGGAAACAGCCAACCTGATTTTAAATCGCGCTTGAGATGAGGAATATATTCGGTTTTTAAGGGGCGATCGTGTTCTTCCCTGGAGATCGCCTCTTTGTTGGGAACTAGGCTATAAACTGAAAAATAATTCAAAGCATTTAGAGGTTATCGGTACACCTTTTTGCAGTTGCCAAACTCTAAATCTCAGTTTTGCCGACTAAAATAGTGGATACTCTTTCCAATCTAAGTTCAGCCAATGTCAAAGACTATTGCTTTAATCAGTAACAATATTTTTTATGGTCTGGGATTACAGAAATATATCCCCGACTACGAATTGAAAAATATCTCCTCCCAGCATCTCGAAGGAGACTTCTCAAAGCTTCTAAAAGAAATCGATCTGGTATTGGTTAATAGTGAGTTGGCTTCGCCTGAAAAGACGATAGATTTAATAAAAACCATTCTGGAAAATCAAATCCAGATCATCTATTTAGCTCACAACCAAGACAAGCTAATTACCCAGCTATATTCGGTTGGTTGCCAGGGAATTGTCGAGCAGCAACGAGTTGAAGAGCAGTTGTCGATCGCCATTGAAGCAGTCAAGAGTGGCGGAACTTACTACTCTCAAGGTTTATTTGACAATAGCCAAATGATTTTACTCGGACCTTTACTAGAACTGTTTAAGGAACTAGACTCGACGAAGCAAAAGCTCACACCTAAAGAAAGAGAAATTGCCGAGTTTTATACAGAAGGGCTGTCTCTAACCGATATTATGAAAGAGTTACAAATTTCCAAATCAACTATTAATACCCACATGGAATCGATTAGAAGTAAGTTCCAGGTCAATTCTAATCGAGAGATTATTACCAAGTATCAGATCTGACGGTTAAAGTCTATCAACGTCTAGTAACAGCACATCAGCATTAGTTTAGCCGTTAGATTACAAGCATTGTAGGTTAATTGGTGTTTGGTAGTTTTAATTTGGTTATTGAGCCAAACCAACTGCTCAACTGAAATATGCTGTAGTTCGCCACGTAGAAAATACAATCGTTTAACATTGCCGATTTGAGCAAACTTAGCGATCTCGGCATCATTGAGATTACTACGGATTCCGATAGCAGTTTGCATTAACAAGGTAAACTGAGTTCCCAGACTTGCTAAAATAGCGCGACCGTCAGTAAAAGCCGTTAGTTTAGTAACATAATTGGGTATTTCGCTGCGTCTGCGTTGAAGAATCATTTCTTTAAGTTCAATCGCACTGGCATATTCAGAAGGAATCACTTCTTTAACTAAAGCCAGGTTGGGATTAGTAGACAGTACGGCAATAGTCGCCAAACCGTTACGCAGCAGGGAAAAATTGTTGTTAAGTGCGTGGCGCCTGAAGGGGTGACAAGGGAGCTAGAAAGATTGCTGGATAATAAACATAGCTCGTAGACCCCTCTGGTAAAAAGGCAGCTTATTGAGATTGAGCCACATCAATTTGTTTATCCATTCCTTCATCAAGGTAAATGAAACCAGCCAGCTACTACCATATAAACCAAGCCAAAAGTAGCTGTTGCGAGCTGACGGGGTGACAACCCTGTGAGAAGTCAGACAGTGTAGGGAACAGAGACAACCTATGGTAAAAAAGATTCGGTCAGTTATTGAGAATCCGACCGAACCCTAAAAAATGTTAAACCAATTGTACCGCAATCATCTTTCACGTTATCTGAGTGATGACCAACTAATTACTTTGGAAGTGCTGGTATACCTTATCCAGACCTACAAACAAGTAAAGATAGAAAGACTAGCTGCATACTTCCCTTTACCAATTAAATATGAGAGCCGTCGTCGCCGAATCCAAAGGTTTTTGAAGTCCTCAGCTTTATCAGTTTCGTTAGTCTGGTTTCCCATAGTCAAAGAAGTAGTTCAAAAGAAATTCTTGCCAGACCAGACAATTTATCTAGTCTTAGATAGAACTCAATGGCAAGATAAAAATCTGTTCATGGTTGGAGTAGTGATGGCGAAAAGAGCTTTGCCTATATACTGGCAGTTTCTAGAGAAGAAAGGAGCCAGTAACTTCGCTCAACAAAAAGCCATATTACGTCCAGTATTGAAGCTGTTTAAACAACACCAAATCGTTATTTTAGGAGACAGAGAATTCCAGAGTGTTGAACTAGCTAAGTGGCTGACCCAGCAGCAGGTCTACTTTGTGCTTCGACAGAGAAAGAGTACGAAGATAATGGTAACTCAATTAGGTTTTACTCCCTTAAAAGACCTAGACGTTAATCCAGGAGACCAACGGTTTTATCAAGAAACTAAAGTCACTCAACTGCATCAAGTTTCGGGGATTTATTTAGGGGTCTATTGGCGACGTATTTACCGAGGCATGGGGGCAAAGGAACCCTGGTATCTGCTGACAAATTTACCCAATTTACCTGAAGCTGTCAAAGCCTATAAAAAGCGCGTAGGGATTGAGGCGATGTTTAAAGATTGCAAGTCAGGTGGCTACAATCTCGAGGGGTCGCAAGCTCAGATTGAACGCCTTACTCGTCTAGTTTTGCTCATCGCCATTGCTTACACTCACTCGGTGTTCAAAGGACATACTCTTAGCCTTCGAGGTCAGTCTAAATACATCGGTCGCCATCGAAAAATTAAACAATCTTTGACTCGCAACAGCTACTTTTGGCTTGGTTTATATGGTAGTAGCTGGCTGGTTTCATTTACCTTGATGAAGGAATGGATAAACAAATTGATGTGGCTCAATCTCAATAAGCTGCCTTTTTACCAGAGGGGTCTACGAGCTATGTTTATTATCCAGCAATCTTTCTAGCTCCCTTGTCACCCCTTCAGCCAATCAATTACTCGTTTTTGATGAATGCTTGGTTGCATAGAAACCCCATTTTTACTTCTTTGCTAGATATTCTGCGAAAGCAGTAGGTAAAAAGGTTTATCTTGAGAAAGATCCGCTATCGCACCTTTGACTAACCATCGAACACGCTATAAAACGAATTTTGAAAATGGTTTACTACTTCAAATATTTCTTTAGATCGCAAGCTGTCTGTCTTCTCTACACCGTAAGTCTGTTGGATATATTGCAAGTAATCTTCTTTAGTTAAACCCAAAGCAGAAACTAACTCTCTGATTTGTGGCAGTACAGCTTTAACATATGAGTCAGAATTTGTTCTTATTTGAATCAAAGTGTTGAGTGAAACTAAATATTTTTCTTTAGTTTTAATTTCTATCGGTCTTACATAGACCATAATTTGCCGATTATCATCTCCCAAAGAAGAAGAATGATAATCAGTTAAGATTTTTACTTTCGTTCCTGGTTTGAGGTTAATCAGCTCATCACCACGAGCAGTAAGCCCCGAACGAGAACTAACCTCTATTCCGTGAAAAAAATAACTATTCTTTCTTCTTGCTTTACTAATTTCCTCAAACTTGGTTTCTGAAGTTTTAACTTCAGGAATAAACAAATTTTCTAGCTTTTGTTTAATCTTTTGCTTTATCAACTCAAGCTTAAGTACAAATACTCCATACACTAAATATGGACAAAACTCTACAAAACACTTCAAAAATGTGCGATCGCTTTGCATAAGCTTTTGTGCAGCTTGAGTTTCAGCTATTTTGTCAGACTCATTTTTTTTAATGCTACAAACAGGGGGTGCGATCGCTTTTTGAATGTCTTTTCTAGCTTTTTTTGGAGACTGTTGCTTTTTTGTAATATATTTTTTGGAGTTGATAAGTAACTCAATTGTGACAACTATTTTTTCGGCGATCGCTCTTACGCATCCCATAGCTAATTTGAAACTAAAACCTGGCTCTTTCTTAATTTTTGTCTCTTGAGTATATTTGGGATGCCACAGAGCGCGATATTGTGGCTTACTAAGAGTATTACGGCTAAACTTAGTGCCATAGAATGCCAAACACTTTTGGTTGATAAAATCTAGGCGTTTTAGTACGCCTAGGGGCATAGTATCTAGTGGATGTTCGGATAAAATAGTTCTCAACCGAATCATAGTTTCATCGCTGCGCTTTTGATTGATTAGCCCCCATCTACCCCTATGCTTATGGAAATTAGTTACTACAGGTTCGACCCCCGATAGCTGCTCTTGTTCTGTCCATAGTTCGGTAAAGTTTTGCATTCTTTGGGGGTAACTCGCCCAAATACTCCAATAGTTAATAGCCGAAGTCGCCCATTCAAAAGCCCGTTTTTCTATCTCATCTTGATGACCGCAGTGGTCTTTGTACCCTGGTAAATTAATAACTCGTTCGTGGATAAATTTAGCTAAATCTGTCACGGTATCCGCGCCGTAGAATACTCTACCTAAGTTAGCCAAGTTTTTCAGGATGTCGTTGGTCTGTCCAGAACCAGTAAACCCAAACTTCAGGCTGTATTCAAGATCTTTTTGCCATTGAGTGCGACTTTTTCTCTCTAGCGCAAAATTACAGTACCATTCGCGAGCCGTCTTGCAGCATTCTAGAAGTAGCTCGAAGTCTTGGCGATCTACTGAGCTATTCATTAACTCGACAAATTCCTCTGCCCCTCCTGAGACTGGTTCAAAGGTTTTAGGATCTAATAAGACCGATCCCGAACCAGGCTGCATGGGTACTCGCAGACCATTAAATAGCGAAAATCCCTCGCCTTTTTTCTTGTATCGTTTGGTGTTGGGAAATATTTCTAGCTGCCCTGCCTTTATTTCAAAACCGTTTTCGCTTAAAACTCTGAACAACACGCAGGCAAGATTGAAGCTGTTTACCTCTTCTGGCAAAAAGAAGAATACGTGTACCCCTCTGTTACTGCTAGAGCGAATTAAGATAGTTCGCTTGATGCCGATTGTTCTTAATGTTTTAAGTAGTTTACAGTAACGTTTGGGATTAACCAGAGGATTATTATGACTGTTTTTGTCCAAATCCAGGCAGCCAAATTTGGTCTGTCCGCCAAAACGCAAGCCCAAGCTAATCTTCGGATCTTGCCAGTAGCTCTCAAAATTTCTGGGATTTAGTATATATCTAGTTTCCGTGTGCCAGCTTTCACCTTCTCTTTTGAGAATAAAATCCCAATGATGACTGAAAAATTTTAATAGCTTTGTGACAACAGGCGAGACTGGTAAAAGTCTGGAACGATTAATTTTAGGAGGTTTTACAATTGACATAATCTCTCTGTCGAGAGCCAGCCTCTTGTCAGATTTGCTTCATAACTGCTAGGATCGTCTACACATAAAGATACAAAATTATCCAGGGTGTCCAATCCAGATATTTGTAATCTGCGTATGGCAACATACGTTTTTCATTCTTGTCTGTACTGCCAGGTACGGACGCTAGGAATGAAGTTGAGTGTAGAGGTTCTCTTCGGTGTCAAGTCCAATCTGAAGAGACTTCTCTCAATATTTTTCTAAATTTAATAATGGTTAGGTTTAACTTTCTTAGTGGAAGATATCGTTTCAATTTTATTCACTAATCCATCTAGCTAAATCCATGTGGTTTTAACCAAGAATTAGCTTTTTGAAAAACACAAAGTTTTGATGTAGTGCTAACGTACTGAGTTTTCTGTGTCATAATTGAAGTAATTGATTAGGTGATAATCTCTAAGGTCAAAGGGTTTCATCTATTTACCCGATTTGTTGGCGCAAGTCGGGGCTATTTTTTTGACATTCCATTTTGCACTGTTAAGCTATACAGGACATTATGGATTTGTTGATAAAGCAAATGTTATGATAAAGAAAATATAATTACTTACTGGCTTATCGAACATCTCTAATTTACTACTTGTAAATTATTTTTTACCTTTAGTTAAAGAAACTGTAATAAAAGTTAATGCTACTGCACCAAGCCCTGGATGAAACCATTAAGTATTGTCGAATGTCTGCCAAAGAGCTAGCGGAAGCTTCAGGTGTATCTAGTTCCCGCATTTCTCAATTTAGAAATGGATTATTTCTTGAAGGCAAAGGTAGTGACTTGACAAGTAAAGCTATTAACGAGCTGATCGATGCCGCCACTTACATCGATCCCAAAGCCAAGCAGGTATTTTCTCTCTTTTTAGCCGATCTAGATCCAAGATCGGTTCGATTGGGTTCTTCAGCGATTAATCTCAGTCAGCTCAAAACAATGAAACCTGCTGAAATTTCTCAATTACTAGTAGCGATCGCCGACGCTTTAGATAAACCCAATCCAGTAGCAAGGAAAACTTCACAAAGCGAAAAAAATAATCGATCTTTAGTAAACGCTTTAAACGCTTCTTAAGCTCGCTCGACAAAAATTGTCGTTCAGTTACCTAAAAGTGAGAAGATAACTAACGGGTAAAAGAAAGCAAATAATCTGTTTACCTTGGTAATCTAAAGCTAAGGTTTATTTTTGTTGGCAAATGCCTAGCTATTAGTTTGTGAGGATTTATAGGTGTAACCACAGATGACAGGTAATATCAATGCTGCGACAATGGATAGCTCTTCCACGAACATAAAGGAATTTTTTCAAGTGAATAATACAGATGAAATGGATTCGTTGGTACAAAAGTTGTCGGCGAAAGAGAAAGCGGAATTAGTGCAAAAGTTGTTAGGTTCTGTTGACGTAAAGAGGCAAAGATGAGAAAGTACCTGAAGTTGCTGATTTTAGTCAAAAAATTCTTCATGAAATCTCGTGTTAAGTTGGACGATTCTGCTTGGCAGCAAATTTTCGTTGTTCTGAGCCACCAACAAGACATCCGTATCAAAGACCCCAAAGCTTGTCGTCGTTTTCTGAATGCGGTTCTCTGGATTACTCGCACAGGTGCTCAATGGCGTGAATTACCCAAACGTTTTGGCAACTGGAACAGCCTCTACAAACGATATCGGCGTTGGTGTCAGAAGGGAGTTTGGCATCGTCTCTTGCAAGAAATGTCCCACTCTGCTGACTTAGAAAGTTTAATTCCCGATAGCACCATGATTCGTGCTCATCCCTGTGCAGCAGGAGCAAAAGGGGGTCAGAAAAACACTCTTTAGGAGGTTCTTGTGGCGGATTTAGTACCAAGTTACATGCTGTGGTAGATGCGTTGGGCAATCCGCTGCGGTTGCTTCTGACTCCAGGGCAAACCGCCGATATCAGTCAAGGAGAGGCATTGGTGGCTGGTTATCGAGCTCAACAGGTAATTGCCGATAAAGGCTATGATTGTGATGCTTTTGTGGTCTTGATTGAGGAAACTGGTGCTCAAGGCGTGATTCCGCCTCGTTCTGGTCGCCTCAACCCTAGAGATTACGATTCACATCTGTACAAGGAGCGACATCTAGTTGAGTGCTTTTTTAACAAACTTAAATACTATCGCTGAAGGGGTGACAAGGGAGCTAGAAAGATTGCTGGATAATAAACATAGCTCGTAGACCCCTCTGGTAAAAAGGCAGCTTATTGAGATTGAGCCACATCAATTTGTTTATCCATTCCTTCATCAAGGTAAATGAAACCAGCCAGCTACTACCATATAAACCAAGCCAAAAGTAGCTGTTGCGAGTCAAAGATTGTTTAATTTTTCGATGGCGACCGATGTATTTAGACTGACCTCGAAGGCTAAGAGTATGTCCTTTGAACACCGAGTGAGTGTAAGCAATGGCGATGAGCAAAACTAGACGAGTAAGGCGTTCAATCTGAGCTTGCGACCCCTCGAGATTGTAGCCACCTGACTTGCAATCTTTAAACATCGCCTCAATCCCTACGCGCTTTTTATAGGCTTTGACAGCTTCAGGTAAATTGGGTAAATTTGTCAGCAGATACCAGGGTTCCTTTGCCCCCATGCCTCGGTAAATACGTCGCCAATAGACCCCTAAATAAATCCCCGAAACTTGATGCAGTTGAGTGACTTTAGTTTCTTGATAAAACCGTTGGTCTCCTGGATTAACGTCTAGGTCTTTTAAGGGAGTAAAACCTAATTGAGTTACCATTATCTTCGTACTCTTTCTCTGTCGAAGCACAAAGTAGACCTGCTGCTGGGTCAGCCACTTAGCTAGTTCAACACTCTGGAATTCTCTGTCTCCTAAAATAACGATTTGGTGTTGTTTAAACAGCTTCAATACTGGACGTAATATGGCTTTTTGTTGAGCGAAGTTACTGGCTCCTTTCTTCTCTAGAAACTGCCAGTATATAGGCAAAGCTCTTTTCGCCATCACTACTCCAACCATGAACAGATTTTTATCTTGCCATTGAGTTCTATCTAAGACTAGATAAATTGTCTGGTCTGGCAAGAATTTCTTTTGAACTACTTCTTTGACTATGGGAAACCAGACTAACGAAACTGATAAAGCTGAGGACTTCAAAAACCTTTGGATTCGGCGACGACGGCTCTCATATTTAATTGGTAAAGGGAAGTATGCAGCTAGTCTTTCTATCTTTACTTGTTTGTAGGTCTGGATAAGGTATACCAGCACTTCCAAAGTAATTAGTTGGTCATCACTCAGATAACGTGAAAGATGATTGCGGTACAATTGGTTTAACATTTTTTAGGGTTCGGTCGGATTCTCAATAACTGACCGAATCTTTTTTACCATAGGTTGTCTCTGTTCCCTACACTGTCTGACTTCTCACAGGGTTGTCACCCCGTCAGGGATGTAAGCTACATCAGGCTAGCTATTTGCAACTGCTAGAACATAGAGTAACTTATGAACCTCAAAAAGATATGCTCGCTGTGCGTAAGGCAAATCGGAATGAAATAATTGGATTAGAGCCTCAATTAGAAGTGAGTTGGAATCAGGTCGAGATCGAGAATTATGTTCCAAGCCAAATAAAACAATTATTAGAAGTGGCTTCCAAGCAACAAGAAATAGATACTGTCAGAACATCTGCTGTTCTCGAACACAACAAAACAAACAAAGAATTTGAAATTGAATTTTAAAGGGTATAAATAGATTTTGTCTCTACTTTACATCCCAAGTTTAATTTGCTGTAATGGTAGTAGTAACAGACGTTTGGGTGATTTTTTTTAGAAAGCCAATGGCAGATGGGATTTATTTAAGAGGAGTAATGAATATTCTCAACCTATCTGAGTCTGCGGTAAACAAACTAGTAGACGAGGGATATCTAACGTTTACAAAAACAGGAGCTAAAGGTAAACGAGTGTTTGACAAAACTTTGGTTCAAGAGTTCAAACGCGATCCTGTGTACCAATCTTTAAAAAAGCAAACTGTTCTGGTATATCTGCGCTGCGAAACAGAAGAACAAGAGCGCATGATGAAGCGGAAAGTAGAGCAATACTGCAAGAAAAATAATTTTAAAGCAAACATTATTGCTCAATTAAATCGAGGTATTAAAGATATATCTCAACAAAGCTATAAATTGACCATAAATTATATATTTGAACACACAGGGATTGCTGGATTAATATTTTATGGACGCACGGATGATACTAAAGAAATAAAAAAAATTTTTCAAGCAAGAGAAGAAGCTTTTAGCTACTGTATCCAAGATTTAGATGCAAATTTGAAGAATAGCTTGCCAGACAGTAATGAAAGTAGTAGTGTCGTCTTTGGTCATTCTTAATATAAAGTAGTATATTAATACACTGAAAGAATTTACCCGAACAGTTTAAGTTGTTCGACCTCATAAAAACCACCAGACTGCTCTATTTTAAAATTTCCAAACAAAGCGGCAACAAACGTCTGAGCTAAAGTTAGGTCGTTTGATTTAGCTATTTCTGGAAGGGTATTCACTTTTGGATACAACTTCAAATGTCGCTCTACTGATTCGACCCAAACTTCGATGTTCTCATCATGAGCTAAAGTGAAAACTTCTGATTCAAATAAATCTTCTGCTATTACATCTAAAGCTTCTGTTGCGGATAAAAATTTAATTAATTTAGTTGTCTCTCGGTGATAATCTGCCCTTCGTTGAGGCTGAAGGTATTTAGCTAGAAAAACTGTACTAACGCTCTGCTGAGTGAGCGATGCCAGAAATTCACTAAAACTGCGATCGATTTGAGTATCTGTTTCATCAACTTGCGATCGCTGTGACTTTTCTAGTAGAGTATTTGCCCTCTCAAGAATTTGCTCGCTTCCAAAATAGATAAGTTCTCCAGAGCGTCTAAGCTTTACCTCATCCCGAATACAGGCAGAGCTTACAGCATCTACTTTTTGAATTAATTGTGTAAAGGAAATATTTGACATAATTCATTCAGGTTATGCGCAGGTCGGGCTTGCTCTTTTTTTATTCTAGCTTAGAATTAATATAATAATAGCTAGAACTAATTTCTGGACTTTTTTTAAAAATAGCCGTCGCTTAGATTGAGTTACGAAATCAAAAGCAAATTACTTAAGACTTAATTTGACCTTGTGTTGCGTTTACTCTACGATCTTGCTGGCGACAACCTCTTCAATTGAAGTAGCTTCAATAGTTTCCAAAGCTGTGGACAGTAGTTCGGTAGCTTTCTCTATCTGAGTTTTGAGTAACAGAATCCGATTTCGACGTTCGATTCCCGACCTACCAAGAATATTTCTGGGGTCTGTATTGCGAGAAAGGTGAAGTACTTTTACGGGGTTTTCCTCTTGTTGAGGGGGAAAGATCGCCTTCTTGCTGGTTAGTTTATTGTACTGGTAAGTTGCGTAGGGACGTTTTACCAAATACCTATGCGCTTCAACAGATGGTGGGGCGACATAGGATGAAGTAAGTTCGGCAACTAATTCTTGGCATTGAGAGATCGCGTCGATGAGGGTGACAGTAGATTCTTCTATACCTAAAGTTTCTGAGGTTTGAGAACAGCCGCGATCGCGCAAAAGTCTCTGTGCTGCTATAGTAGGAGACATCATTACAGTCTGAACTACACGACGATTGTTTTCCATTCTAGCTGCATATATTTGCGCCTCTTCTTCTTCTGTAAGCTGAATTATTGTTCCACAAACTTCTTTGTTTGGACAATCTTCAGCGGTAAGTCCTGGCTGAAGAAGCATCGAGGCACAGGAAAAGCCATAGGAGCAAACTTTAGGCATATTTTTGGTTCTAGCTAGATTATTTATTTATTTTAGCTAGAACTAACTTGAAAAGTCTGAAAAGTCTGACACAAAAAAATTAAAACAGCAGTGCAGTATGCAGTATGGTGGTAATTACCTTCGCAAGCATTCTGGACATTCTTCTGCATTTAACCAATAGATCAATCCCAAACAGTCGATTCCATATTCTGCTTCTAAATGAGACAAAAGCTTTTGAATATAAGCTTCGAGTTCGGGTTGTCTCAATCCCTGAGTGTGCTGGAGTAACATTTGATGAGAAAGTTTATTGCCCTGATAGATTTTTAGAGCGATCGCATGAACAAATTGATTTTCTTTACCGTAGATCTCAAGTTCGGCGCGGTATGCTTCGGGTAATATCGGCTCTATTGTAGTTATACTTTTGTTCCTGGCATTATTTTGCCTACGCTTGGCATTGACGAGTCCTGATTTTCTCAAGCGATAGCGTTTGACCCGACAGTTATGTTCGACGTAACATTCAGCGTTTTTTTCTTTGGCCTCATCTTCACGGCGGTAATTTTTGGCACAGTATACACATTTAGGATTAGCTTTTCTGCCCATTAATCAGGTTCAATAATATCTTTAAAGTTAAGAAATTTACCTTGTTTGACCATTTTGAAAAAACATGTTGGTTATTT
This sequence comes from Myxosarcina sp. GI1(2024), assembly GCF_053543375.1. Taxonomy (NCBI): domain Bacteria; kingdom Bacillati; phylum Cyanobacteriota; class Cyanophyceae; order Pleurocapsales; family Pleurocapsaceae; genus Myxosarcina; species Myxosarcina sp. GI1(2024). The sequence goes on from NZ_JBKGTY010000016.1 coordinate 22,684, forward strand.
TTACGATACACTTCAAGCGACTGGATTATTTATTTAGCAAAGAGAAAATTGTATGAGTACTGGTACTGTAAAGTACTTTAATAACGAAAAAGGCTTTGGTTTTATACTTCAAGATGACGGAGGCAAAGATCTTTTTGTCCATGCCTCTGAAATTCAAGGCGAACGCAATACTACTCTCAATGAAGGACAGAAAGTGAAATACGAAGTCGGACAAGGCAGGAAAGGACCTTGTGCGGTAAACGTTATTCCAAATTAATTTGGCTGGCGAATTTGATATAGTGAAGTCTGTTTGATGTTAGTTTCGATCGAACAGGCTTTACTGTATTACACTCAAGCTTTAACGATAAATTTTTCAATCTAACTGGCAAGCTCTAATTCTGCTAGCTCTCCCGCAGCTAAAGCTATCATGGTGTTTACTGCTTCTGTTGGCTCTACTTTTAATAAGAAACCATTAATCGCCAAGAACATACCAATAGCCAAAAAAGCAGCACGTTTGTTGCCATCATTGAAAGGGTGGTTTCTGGCAATGCCATAAGCATAGGGTATGTAAAATAAATTGTGTCAAAGGTCAAAACACACTCTAATAAATAGAATTAATGTGAGGAATGAGACTATGACCTTTCGACCAGAGTTAATTGATGAACTGCTCAAAGACTATGAAAAACCAGAAGACCTTATTGGAGAAGGAGGAATCCTCAAACAACTGACCAAAAAACTCGTAGAGCGTTGTTTAGAAGCTGAAATAGACGTACATCTAGAGACTCAGAAGGCAGAGCGGGGCAAAAAAGAGCGACAAAATCGACGCAACGGACACAGCCGTAAAACCATTAAGGGGGAGTTTGGCGAAGCGGAACTTGCCGTGCCTCGCGATCGCGATCGCCAATTCGAGCCTCAGATGGTCAAAAAAGGACAAACTCGTTTTACAGGCTTCGATGACAAGATTCTCGCCCTGTATGCGAGAGGAATGACCACTCGTGATATCCAAGCCCAACTACAAGACCTTTATGGAGTAGAAGTATCGCCAGCCCTGGTATCTCAAGTAACCAATGCGGTTCATGAAGAGCGACTCCAGTGGCAAAATCGCAGCCTAGAGGCAGTGTATCCAATTATCTTTTTTGATGCTTTGGTCGTCAAAGTCAGACAGGAGGGAAGAGTCATCAACAAAGCCGTCCATCTAGCTCTGGGAATCAACATCGAAGGCGATAAGGAGTTATTGGGGCTGTGGATGACCCAGACAGAAACGGCAAAATTCTGGCTGTCGGTGTTAACTGAGTTAAAGAATCGTGGAGTCAAGGATATCTTTATTGCTTGTATCGATGGTCTGACGGGCTTCGCCGAAGCGATTGAAACGGTATTTACGCAAACCCGCGTACAGTTATGTATGGTACACATGGTCAGGAACTCCCTACGCTATGTCTCCTACAAACACCGTAAAGCTGTTGCCGCTGACCTCAAACGAGTGTACACTGCCGCTACTGAAGCTGAAGCCGAACAGGCACTAATAACTTTTGCTGACAAGTGGGACTCCACTTATGCCCCAATTAGTAGGTCTTGGCTGGCTCACTGGCAGCACGTGATTCCGTTTTTCCAGTTTCCTCCAGAAATCCGTCGCATTATTTACACCACTAATGCGATCGAGTCGATGAATATGACTCTTAGAAAAGTGTTGAAGAATCATCGGATTTTTCCAACAGATGAAGCTGCGCTCAAAGTTATTTATCTTGCGATTAATAACTTATCTCAGAGATGGACTAGACCTTTACGGGATTGGAAAGCTGCTTTAAATCGATTTGCCATCGAGTTTGAAGGACGGCTTCCACTTTAACTTTCTTTGACACAAACTTATTGACAGATCCTAAGCATATGCCGCAGCCAATCTCGGAATGCTTGTCACTTCCTCATAAGCAAAAAAATTCTGTGGACGAGCCAAAGCAGACAAAAATAAACCTTCATTTCTTATACCTGAAAGTCCCCCAAATTCTGCTAGACTTTCTCGATGTAACAAACGCAACGCATTTGCATCGATCCAGATGGGCTCACTCACTCGGCTAAAGCTTTGAAAACTTCTCGATTCTGTTTGATAAAAGCACGACCCTGTTTTATCTGATTCTCTACTTCTGGATTATAAGGACTCAGCACGTATCCTTCAGGTGTCTCAACTGCGTACAGAGAATCTCCTTTCTCTAGCTTCATACTTTTGAGCATTTCTACAGGAATTACTACCCCTGTAGATGAACCTACTGTCGTCAACTTAAGCGTGTACATGGGTTTACAACATTATTATAACAATTATTATAATAACACAAAATGATATTTTCTTCGTGCCGATTTTGAATAATAGCGTATCAATTGCATATCATTTTGTATTTGTATAAGTTAGCAATTTATAGAATCACTGTAAAATATAGCTTTTAACGTCAAATAATTTAATTTAACTTCTGATTAGGACACTTATCAGAGGTAAAGCTATATTTCTTATTTTATTGTTTTACTATAACTATATCTCTTAGGTAAGTTACAATAAAGTCAAGTAATTTGGTAGTTAGACATGAAAAATACCGTTATTCACTCCATTGAGGTTCCCCAAGACAGAGATGAAGTAGCAAGAACCCTTTTACATCATGTAGCAGCTTCCTTGACTGAAGCGAGTACGGAACATCTCAAGCAAATAGTCGAATCCCTCAAACCTAAAGTAACCGACCCAGCAAAAAAAGCTTTGGCAAAAAAGATAGCGGGTGATGACTACAGTGAAGGTAATTTAGCCGTACTGGAACTGGCTAATTTAGAACGGTACTATCAACGTCGCCGCGAATTATTAGCTCGTAGCATTACTACACCAGAAGTAGCAAAACTGATTGGCTGTCAGGCAATTACCACCGTACACGATCGCCGTAAGGCAGGTACGCTTTTAGGACTCAAGGATAATGGTGTCTATAAGTTTCCCTTGTGGCAATTTGACCCAGAAGGAGACGATGGCGTAATCGATCGCCTGCCAGAACTTATAAAAACCTTGCAAATATCGAATTTTGCCAAACTTAACTGGTTGAGCAAACCATTAAGAGCTTTTGAAGATCGAACTCCTGTAGAGGTGTTAAAAAGCGCAAATGATAATGATATTGAAGACTTGATTGTCGAAGCTAGAGGAGTAGGTGTCGCTCAGTAATGGTAGAGATTAGATATCCACCACCAATTCGCAATATTAGTCCTAAGTTTACAGAATTAAAACCTGGAACGACAATTCAAAGAATATTTGACCCTAAAAGTTATGGAGCTACCGCGACGGGATTTAGATATTATGGTCCATTAAGTAGGTTCGACCATCACAATAGTCAAAAACCTGGAATAGATAAAGAACGGGGGATAATCTATGCTGGGTTAAACCTATCATGTTGTTTGATTGAAGTGTTTGGTGATGACGAAGCAATTAAAATCCAAAAACAGCAGATTGCCATTATTATCTTAAAACGAAGCTTCAGACTGCTCGATCTAAGAGAATCTGGGGCTTGGGATGCTGGCTCGGTTGCAGCAATGGCAAGTGACGGTAGAAGGAAACTAACTCAAGCTTGGAGTCGTTATTTCTACGAGAATCCAGATTTATATGGAAATATTGAGGGTCTGATTTTTAATAATGCTCATGATGGTAAGCCCGCAATAGCTTTATACGAACGAGCATCTCCTAAATTATTATCCGCTGATGTCTCTGTCTTAGATCTTAATGAGCCAACGATTAGGGAAACTGTACTCGCAATCGCTACTAAATTAAATTTGTTAGTTGAAATTGAACTATGAAAATTGAGATTGTTTCTGTAGAAGAAAGCAAAACAACAAATATAGTAGAAACAAGGGTTGAATCGATAAAACCAGCGATAGTTGTCCCCGAATCGACAACCATCCAGCAATTCTCATTTTGAAACCTGAACGGAAGAAAATAGAGGGTAAAAGATAAAAATTGGGAACTTGTTCGCGAAACTTTTTCGCGAACAAAGTCGAAGAGTTAATTGATTGTGAGTCAAAGTAAGCTCCGGAGCAGCTATCATCCCTGAGCAAGTTCGTTTTGAGCCATGAAAAAGCCAAGTAATACTTGGAACAACCAGCTATTACTTTGTAGAGCTATAAGGGGCGCGAATTGGTTCAGGTTCAACAGTCGCGAAATTTAGCTAGAGTTAACCCCGTCAGGTGCTTTTCCCTCCCTCAGCATAAACTCGAACAAAGTCTGCCAACTCTCAAACCATAAATATCTGGTCAGTGCCCGAAGCTCGTTGAAGAAGGTTTGGCGAGTAACCAACATGGAGCGAACGGCACGATAAGTGATGTGGATTAAATCCAGAGTGGTGTGGAAGAGATAGGCTAATAAATTAAGGCAAAATAGAAGTTCTGCCTGGTGGTTTTGACCGTGACCAAAATTATGTTCGAGATGATAAACCTTAGTTTTGAGAATATTATTCCCTTCATTTTCTACCTTCCAGCGTGCACGAGCAGCAGTGACAATCTCGGACACATTCTGGGCATGAATTTCATGGCAAGTAGCAAAGGCATTGTAGTATAGAGTTTTCTGGTTGCTGGTATCTGTTACCGTCACCTCACACCAGTTTACGTCCAGGGCTGGTTGGGTGGCTCTGAGGGGAATTTTATTCACAAAACGATAGTGATCAGACAAACGCTTTCGTCCATGGAACTCAATCTCGGTCAGAGTTTGCACTTCACCGACTCGTTCGAGGTAATCCACCCAGTCATAAACTTCTGGATGGGAGCTTCGCTTACAGACGAAGATAAAATGATAGCCATGGTTCAAAGCCTTTTCACAGATGGGTTGGTTACAGTAGAGGTCATCCCCAAGTAAAGTTACAGGCGGGTCTTGTGGCTCACAGGCATGGGCAGCAATCCAACGCTTGGCAGCAGCGTTTTCACAATCTTGTTTGTCGTGACCATCTTGGGGAGTGATGAATTCAGGTTCTAAACTGATGACCTGTGGTCGTCCTGGAGCCACTAATACTGGTGTTACAGCAGCGTGAAAATAGGTGGTGCTGCCGTTTTTATGTGTCTGATGGCAACAGTGACAGCAGTGAATCTTCTTGGACGAGAAATATTCAGTGCCATCGAGAGTCAGTAAAAATTCTCCACCAAAGCACTGATAGGGCTTGAGATTTCCCGTTTTTGACAAACCGTCATAGACGGAGCGAAAGACCCCAAACACCGTTGAAGCTGGCACCGGGTCGAGCAGGGTACGAATCTGATTATCACAGGGGATGCGCTCGATCCCAAACAGACTAGCCGCATTATCTCTCCCTTTCTGGGTTTTCATCAAGCGTTGATGGTCTAAAAATGACCTCGATTGCATGAAAAAGACCGAAAAAGCACTTTTTATCGCTTCTTCAACCCTATATTTGGTGTTATTGCCCTGTTTTCTTTCATCGGGCAGCTCATCTAACTCGTCGGTTAGCATCGATAATAATTCAGGCATCCCTATTGCTAAACCCATGTTGCCACTCCAGCGAAGGTTAATGCCTTTTACTTTAAGCTAATTGCCCCTTCTTGTTTTAGTTCTCTATGTTGAATAGAGAACTAATTCCCAATTCTTCTGCTTGTAACGATTCTGGACTGGGTTTCAATGTCATGAAATCTTAAAATGAGAATTGCTGACAACCATAACCCTAGAAGATATCTTTGCTCGATTTCTTCGGTTGGAAGTCGGAGATGGTGCAGCTTTCTCTGATACCATTCGTAACTATCTGTCCCAAACCAAACAGTATTTAAACTGGTGCAGAGATAATCTACTCTCGCCCATCGAGGCAGAACCAGAAGACATCAAGCTGTACCGACAACATTTAGTTAACTCTGGATACGCTAACTCGACGATCGCTACTAAGCTTAACATCATCAGAATTTTCTACAAAGCGGTGCAGAATTATCAACTAATTGAGAACAATCCCGCTCTTAAAATTAAAGCACCATCAGACAGAAAAGACCCTGCCGCTCGGATTACTTTTTTAGAAGCAGAGGAACTAAGATATCTACTGAACTATCTTTAATCTCAACTAGATGAATCTAAAACCAATAAACAAAGACTTGTAGTTCTGCGCGATCGCGCTTTAGTTGGCATCATGAGCTTAGAAGGTTGCAGAACAGTAGAAATGCACCAACTCAAAGTAGCAGATATTGTCAGGCAGGGCATTAAAACTGGACTACAGGTAGCGGCAAAACGAGCTAGCAGAATTGTTCCACTGACTGAAAATTTGGCTGCCCAACTAGAAGATTATCTTCAGATGAGGCGAAAAGTTCTGAGGCGAAAAATCAAACCAACAGATTATATTTTTGTCTCCTTTAGTAACAACAATAAGGGTGGTCAATTATCCCGACGTAGCATTAGGGAGATCTGCGATCGCGTCCTGATTGAATGCAATTTCAAACATAATTCTGGTAGAACTCTTACGGCACATAGTCTGCGTCATACTGCTGGTACGCTGGCATTGAGAACTGGCTCGGACTTAAGACAGGTGCAGGATTTACTGGGTCACGCAGATCCCAGAACTACTTCGATCTATGCTCATGTAGGCGATCGCTGGGAACATAACCCAGGAGAGAATATAGAGCGTAATCTGGATCGTTGAAATTGGCAGCAATGTTTACTTTAATGCTAGGTCTTCTGAAAAGACTTTAGTTTCTACTAAATGAGCTTCCACATCTTGACGTAAATGCCAGACAGGGCGCAACTGTTTTTGGGAAAATAATTTTAATTGCTCCTCAGAATCAGTAGAGTTTGGCTGAGTGCTATTACCATAGGTAGTGAGTGACATAGCTTTGACTGGTTGGGAGAACTCAATAGCAGCCACGTAAGAATCGCCATTATATGCCTGGTAACGTTGGGAGTTTGACTGGGGGATAAAATCAACCACCCGAAAGATACCTAGTTCGCCCGAACCGCCATTAGCAGGTAAATCGATATTGCCATGTTGTAGGCGGAATACTTCACCCCAGGGAACGTCGATCGCGCCATAATCTTGTTCAATCTTTGTAGCTACAGCTAAAAGTGTGGCAACAGCTTGTTGAGGATTGGCTAACCCATCGGGAGTATTGAGAGGAGAGCTTTCTTGGGGTGAAACTAGCGAAGCTGTCACCAGGGGCGATCTAGCCTGAAACCTTTGCCCAGTAAGTACTTCAGACTTGGTTTTTCAGATTAATTCCACAAACCTTCAAATCTGGCAGCAGATAGCTGTGTATACCTGACAGTATTCTGAATATTGGCATGACCGAGATAATCCTGAATAGTTCTCGTGTCTAATCCCTTATTCGCTAGATAGTAGCCACAAGCATGACGGAGAAGATGAGCATGAACCACAAAATCAAAACCTGCTAGTACTCCAGCTTGATGAACAATATGACTGATAGTTCGCTCACTCAAAGGAGTATGGCGATTGCCAGTAAATACAAATGGTGAAGGTTCGTAATCTCGTTTTAGTTTCTTCAAAGCCCTCATCTCATCACCCTGAAGTGGATGACGACCAGAACGAGAACCCTTAATTCGTCTGATATAAATCGTTCCTTCTTTTAGATCTACATCTGACCATCGCATACGAGCAGTTTCAGTTCGTCTAAGTCCATGACGATAAATTACCAAAATCAGAATAGAATTTCTGTAGGAATACCACCCACCTTTACTCTTCACCGCCTCAATTAATAGTTTCACTTCTGAGGCAGTAAGATGGTCGCGAACAATGTCTTGGTGCGCGTTCCCTTGCGCCTTACGTCGGCGCGGGGTCGCACCGCTATTGCAGCTTTCAGTGCTTGGGGCAGTCAAAGTTACCATAGCCAGCCCTCTCTCAAAGTTTAGTTATACCTCAATTGTAGGGACACCTTGATGGGACAAATCAGCTATTTTTGCCGTCTCTAGTTAGAAGCTGCAATAATCTCTAAAATCTAGATGTTTAAACTGCATTTGATTTAACTCCACCTAACACAAGTTGAGTAGCTGACTCAATATATTGAGTGATCGCTTCTTCGCTTAATAAATCTTGTTCTGGGTTAAGATGTTTGAGGTTTTCATAGGCGTTAGCGTAAAAAGTACAAATTCCGATGATGTTAAGGGTTGTCATCTGAACATCTAATTCTTTGAATACCCCTAAAGCTATTCCACGTTCTAATACTTTTCCTAATAAGCTGATGGGTTCTTGCCAGTTTATCAGTTGGAAAAATTTTCCTTGATTTTGAATTGCTTCTTGAAACAGTAGCATCCCCCGACGTCGATTTGAGGTTTCATATTCGATTGCAGCTCGAATCAGGGAACTTAAAGCTTTCTCAGGAGGCAGTTCATCTAGATCAAGTTGTTGAAAAATAGTGTGCAGCAATTGTGCGGGGCGTTGTAGGACTGCTTTATACAAATCTTCTTTGTTCTCAAAATAGTAATAGATCATTCTTGGCGCGACACCCGCACGCTTGGCAATAGGGTCAACTCTCGTACCGTGTAACCCCTGCCTAGCAAACTCAATCTCCGCAGCATCGAGAATTTGCAGCTTGGTGGCTTCCGAGTCGCGAGTATTTGAACTCGATTTAGCCGATGCTGATGCCTTTTGAGAACGTCCCATGTGCCTTACCAACGTTTACCGCAATAGCTGAAGTGTGTTTACCATCTCACTATAGTAGCTAACTCTAGTAATTAAATAAATGTTTAATTCATGCTTGACAAGATAAAAATCCTTATTGAATAATTATGAAATAAACGTTCCATTCATTCTTTGAATAGCCAGAAATTATTTTATGAGTCGGCAATCTAAGATTCTAGGAGATCGCGCTATAGTCATTGGTGGCAGTATTACAGGACTATTAACGGCTAAAGTCTTGACCAATTATTTTGAGCGAGTAACTGTAGTCGAACGAGATCGCTTTCCCGAACAGCCAAAACCCCGTAAAGGAATACCCCAGTGTACTCAACTACATATCCTGCTGACACGAGGTCGTCAGATTATGGAAGAACTATTTCCTGGTATCTGCGACGAATTAGTTACTCAGGGCGCAGCCACAGTAGACATGATTGGTGATGTAAAGTGGCTCAATCCTTTTGGCTGGGCTAAACGGTTTCCGTCGGGATTCATGGCACTATCTTTCAGTCGTTATATTTTAGATTGGTTAATCTATCAGCGATTGATGGCAACTGATGGTATAGATTTTTTAGAACAAGCTTACGTCACAGAATTACTTTCGGGCAAAGAAGACAAAGCTGTTTCAGGAGTAAAAATTAAACAACCAGATGAAGCTAGACAAAAAACAAACAAAACTCTGCTAGCAGATTTGGTAGTTGACGCTAGCGGTTATAGTTCCAATGCTCCTCAATGGCTAGAAGCTATAGGTTATCAAGCTCCAGAAGAAACGAGAATTACCACAGGGATGGGATATGCAAGCCGTCTATATGAAATTCCTAGTAATTTTCAGGCAGATTGGAAGGGAGTTTATATCCAAGCTGCACCACCCGAACGAACTAAGATGGGGGTGCTATATCCGATAGAAAACAATCATTGGATTGTTGGTGTATGCGCCACTACACCTAACCGTCCTTCAAAAGATGAAGCTGTTTTTCTTGAAGCACTCAGACAATTGCCTTCACCGATTATCTACGATGCCGTCAAACAGGCAAAACCAGTCACACCTATTGGTGTATATCATCCCCCTGGAAATCGGCTACGTCATTATGAAAAGCTAGCACGGCAACCAGAGCGATTTGTAGTTTTAGGAGATGCGGTATGTTCTTTCACTCCCATATACGGGCAAGGTATGACGGTAGCAGCATTGGGAGCAATAACATTAGGAAAATCTTTAGAAGAGATTGCTCAACAACAATCGCCTAATCTATCTGGATTAGCTAAGACATTTCAAACAAGATTAGCAAAAATCAACGCCGACCCTTGGATTGCTGCTACTAGCCAAGATGCTAAGTATCCTAGTGTTGAAGGTATTACCAAAGCTCCTAGTATTCCTGAAAAGTTGATTGGCTGGTACTTAGATCGAGTAATTGGTTTGACTACAACTGCGAAAAACCCTAAAACCGCTATTGCTCTATCAGAAGTGTTCCATATGTTGAAATCGGCAGGAACATTATTCCATCCTCGTATTGCACTACAAGTTTTAAAACAAGCAATTGGTGGCAAAACCGAAAAGACAATATAGATAATAAATAGCAATAGCTTACCTTCTTTTTGTAAACTATGAAATAAATATTTAATTCATGAAAAAACACCAGATCGATAAGATAATGCAAAGTCAGTAAAATCGACAATTCTCTTTAAATGAAACGTTCTTGGCAGCCAGAAGAACTAATCGAACACTGGACACTAATACCAACTGAATTAGATTTATTAAATAAGAAAACAGCCACTAATCGCTTGGGAATAGCTTTGTTACTCAAATATTTTCAGTATGAAAGTCGTTTTCCTACATCTAAAGCTGAAGTCCCTAATGAAGTCATTCGTTATATCGCTCAACTTCTTTCTGTTTCTCCTGACAGATTTGATAGCTATGATTGGCAAGGAAGAACTATCAAAGCTCACCGTGCCATTGTTCGTAACTTTCTTGGTATCACTGAAGCAACCGTCAAAGATGCTGATAATCTTACAGCATGGTTATCAACCCAAGTTTTGGCATACGATCTCAAACCAGAATCTCTAGAAATAGCTGCTAAAGAGCGTTTGCACCATCTCAAGATAGAACCACCTACTCAAGAGCGACTCCAACGTATTGTCCGTTCGGCGATTCGGAGTTTTGAAGATAGTTTTTGTAACAAGACTGCTCAAAAGCTATCATTACCAGTCCGCACCAAGTTAGACGAGCTATTAAAAACTACTTCAGAGACTGATAGTTCAGAAGATTCAGAAGAGACGCAGGGCACTGCTCCTCGCAATACTCCTTCTCCTCTAGCTATTCTCAAAAGCGACCCAGGACGCATCGGGCTAGATAGCTTAATCTCTGAAGCAGCCAAATTACAACAACTGCGCCAATTAGAATTACCCGATAATCTATTTGGGGAAATTTCTAATAAAGTTTTGCAAATTTACAAACAACGAGTTGCCGTCGAACCACCAAGAGAACTACGCCGTCATCCAGATAGTCGTCGCTATACTTTATTGTCTGCTTTCTGTTGGTTGAGAACTCAAGAAATCATCGATAAATTAGTCGAGCTATTAATTCAAATCATCCATCGCATCAATTCCCGAGCCGAAAGGCGAGTCAGCAAAGAACTTCTGGATGATTTCAAGAAAGTTAGTGGTAAGACAGGCATTCTGTTTCAGTTAGCAGAAGCAGCAATGGACAAGCCTGACGGGGTAATCAAAGAAGTAATTTATCCAGTTGTGGGTGAAACGACTTTGAAGAATCTGGTACGGGAGTTCAAATCAACGGGAACAGCATACAAGGAAAAGGTTTACACTGCAATGCGAAGCTCCTATGGTAATCACTATCGGCGGATGCTACCTTTTCTACTCAATCTTCTAGAATTTCGCTCCAACAATGAAATACACAAACCTGTTATTGAAGGCTTAGAACTTCTGAAAAAATACATCGGCAGTCGGGAAAGATATTACGACCTGACGGGGTGACAACCCTGTGAGAAGTCAGACAGTGTAGGGAACAGAGAC
>NZ_JBKGTY010000016.1:34311-36234 GCF_053543375.1 Myxosarcina sp. GI1(2024)
GAACAGAGACAACCTATGGTAAAAAAGATTCGGTCAGTTATTGAGAATCCGACCGAACCCTAAAAAATGTTAAACCAATTGTACCGCAATCATCTTTCACGTTATCTGAGTGATGACCAACTAATTACTTTGGAAGTGCTGGTATACCTTATCCAGACCTACAAACAAGTAAAGATAGAAAGACTAGCTGCATACTTCCCTTTACCAATTAAATATGAGAGCCGTCGTCGCCGAATCCAAAGGTTTTTGAAGTCCTCAGCTTTATCAGTTTCGTTAGTCTGGTTTCCCATAGTCAAAGAAGTAGTTCAAAAGAAATTCTTGCCAGACCAGACAATTTATCTAGTCTTAGATAGAACTCAATGGCAAGATAAAAATCTGTTCATGGTTGGAGTAGTGATGGCGAAAAGAGCTTTGCCTATATACTGGCAGTTTCTAGAGAAGAAAGGAGCCAGTAACTTCGCTCAACAAAAAGCCATATTACGTCCAGTATTGAAGCTGTTTAAACAACACCAAATCGTTATTTTAGGAGACAGAGAATTCCAGAGTGTTGAACTAGCTAAGTGGCTGACCCAGCAGCAGGTCTACTTTGTGCTTCGACAGAGAAAGAGTACGAAGATAATGGTAACTCAATTAGGTTTTACTCCCTTAAAAGACCTAGACGTTAATCCAGGAGACCAACGGTTTTATCAAGAAACTAAAGTCACTCAACTGCATCAAGTTTCGGGGATTTATTTAGGGGTCTATTGGCGACGTATTTACCGAGGCATGGGGGCAAAGGAACCCTGGTATCTGCTGACAAATTTACCCAATTTACCTGAAGCTGTCAAAGCCTATAAAAAGCGCGTAGGGATTGAGGCGATGTTTAAAGATTGCAAGTCAGGTGGCTACAATCTCGAGGGGTCGCAAGCTCAGATTGAACGCCTTACTCGTCTAGTTTTGCTCATCGCCATTGCTTACACTCACTCGGTGTTCAAAGGACATACTCTTAGCCTTCGAGGTCAGTCTAAATACATCGGTCGCCATCGAAAAATTAAACAATCTTTGACTCGCAACAGCTACTTTTGGCTTGGTTTATATGGTAGTAGCTGGCTGGTTTCATTTACCTTGATGAAGGAATGGATAAACAAATTGATGTGGCTCAATCTCAATAAGCTGCCTTTTTACCAGAGGGGTCTACGAGCTATGTTTATTATCCAGCAATCTTTCTAGCTCCCTTGTCACCCCTTCAGTATTACGACCCAAATGAAAATGTCCCGACAGACGGTATTATCGGAGCTAGTCTATCGGAACTGATTTTAGAAACCAAAGATAACGGCAGCGTTAAAATTAACCGTATCAACTACGAATTGGCAGTGCTTCAAGCTCTACGAGATGGACTGCGGTGTAAAGAAATTTGGGTAGTGGGAGCAAATCGCTATCGTAACCCTGAAGAAGATTTACCTACTGACTTTGAGCAGCAAAAAGAAGCTTATTATCAGGCTCTCCAACAACCAGAAGATGTCGAAGCATTTATCAGTAATCTTCAACAGCAGATGGCAGATGGCTTAACTAGACTCGACCAGAGAATGCCCAAGAACGAGCCAGTCAAAATTCTCACAAAAAATAACGGCTGGATTAAATTATCTCCCTTTGTGGCTTCGCCCGAACCTCTGAATTTAAAACGCCTCAAGAAAGAAATCGAGCAGCGTTGGTCAATGACTAGCTTACTGGATATGCTGAAGGAAACCGATTTGCGGGTCAATTTTACTCAGCATTTCAAAAGCGTCTCCAGCAGAGAAAATCTTCATCCCAAAGTATTACAGAAACGCCTATTAATTGACCTCTATGTGTAACGGACTGAAATTATAATCACTTCGACCCGAAATTATCGGTGTTTTCAGCCCACATTAAATGAAACTATAATTTCGCTTCGACCCAGATTAT
>NZ_JBKGTY010000016.1:39795-64699 GCF_053543375.1 Myxosarcina sp. GI1(2024)
ATAATCTGGGTCGAAGCGAAATTATAGTTTCATTTAATGTGGGCTGAAAACACCGATAATTTCGGGTCGAAGTGATTATAATTTCAGTCCGTTACATCTATGGCTTGGGACTGAAGGGGTGACAAGGGAGCTAGAAAGATTGCTGGATAATAAACATAGCTCGTAGACCCCTCTGGTAAAAAGGCAGCTTATTGAGATTGAGCCACATCAATTTGTTTATCCATTCCTTCATCAAGGTAAATGAAACCAGCCAGCTACTACCATATAAACCAAGCCAAAAGTAGCTGTTGCGAGTCAAAGATTGTTTAATTTTTCGATGGCGACCGATGTATTTAGACTGACCTCGAAGGCTAAGAGTATGTCCTTTGAACACCGAGTGAGTGTAAGCAATGGCGATGAGCAAAACTAGACGAGTAAGGCGTTCAATCTGAGCTTGCGACCCCTCGAGATTGTAGCCACCTGACTTGCAATCTTTAAACATCGCCTCAATCCCTACGCGCTTTTTATAGGCTTTGACAGCTTCAGGTAAATTGGGTAAATTTGTCAGCAGATACCAGGGTTCCTTTGCCCCCATGCCTCGGTAAATACGTCGCCAATAGACCCCTAAATAAATCCCCGAAACTTGATGCAGTTGAGTGACTTTAGTTTCTTGATAAAACCGTTGGTCTCCTGGATTAACGTCTAGGTCTTTTAAGGGAGTAAAACCTAATTGAGTTACCATTATCTTCGTACTCTTTCTCTGTCGAAGCACAAAGTAGACCTGCTGCTGGGTCAGCCACTTAGCTAGTTCAACACTCTGGAATTCTCTGTCTCCTAAAATAACGATTTGGTGTTGTTTAAACAGCTTCAATACTGGACGTAATATGGCTTTTTGTTGAGCGAAGTTACTGGCTCCTTTCTTCTCTAGAAACTGCCAGTATATAGGCAAAGCTCTTTTCGCCATCACTACTCCAACCATGAACAGATTTTTATCTTGCCATTGAGTTCTATCTAAGACTAGATAAATTGTCTGGTCTGGCAAGAATTTCTTTTGAACTACTTCTTTGACTATGGGAAACCAGACTAACGAAACTGATAAAGCTGAGGACTTCAAAAACCTTTGGATTCGGCGACGACGGCTCTCATATTTAATTGGTAAAGGGAAGTATGCAGCTAGTCTTTCTATCTTTACTTGTTTGTAGGTCTGGATAAGGTATACCAGCACTTCCAAAGTAATTAGTTGGTCATCACTCAGATAACGTGAAAGATGATTGCGGTACAATTGGTTTAACATTTTTTAGGGTTCGGTCGGATTCTCAATAACTGACCGAATCTTTTTTACCATAGGTTGTCTCTGTTCCCTACACTGTCTGACTTCTCACAGGGTTGTCACCCCGTCAGGGCTTGGGAACAAATACAGGAATTAAACGCTTGAGCTTGGGTGAGTTGGGAGAAAAATATCAAGATTTACTCTATGTCAGGCGTAAATTTATTCATCAGTCACAGTTAAGAAATGCCATTGCTGAGATTGTTAATGCCACCTTTGCAGCTAAACTGCCAAACATTTGGGGAGAAGGCACAACTACCTGTGCCAGTGACTCGAAAAAGTTTGGTGCTTGGGATCAGAACTTGATGACGGAATGGCACATCCGTTATGGTGGCAGAGGAGTAATGATTTACTGGCACGTCGATAAAAATTCGGCTTGTATTTATTCTCAACTGAAGACCTGTTCTAGTAGCGAAGTGGCAGCGATGATCGAGGGTTTACTGCGTCACTGTACCAAGATGAAGGTGGAGAAGAGTTATGTTGATAGTCATGGACAGTCTGAAGTTGCCTTTGCTTTTTGTCATTTGTTGGGTTTTAACTTAATGCCTCGCCTTAAAGCGATTCACAAACAGAAGTTGTATCTCCCCTCAACTGGTCAAAGTAATGCCTATCCTAACTTGAAACCAATTCTGAGTCGTTCAATTAATTGGGATTTGATTCGTCAACAGTATGACCAAATGATTAAATATGCGATGGCTTTAAGATTGGGTACAGCAGAAACTGAAGCTATACTCAAGCGGTTTACACGCTCAAATTTAAGTCATCCAACCTATCGTGCTTTGGCTGAATTGGGCAAAGTCATCAAAACCATTTTCCTTTGTAAGTATTTACATTCAGAAGCACTGCGTCGGGAGGTTAATGAATCTTTGAATGTTGTGGAGAGTTGGAATAATGCCAATGGATTTATCTTCTTTGGCAAAGGAAAGGAAATAGCGACTAATCGAATGGAAGACCAGGAGGTAGCTATTTTATCATTGCACTTATTACAGTCATGTTTGGTGTATGTGAATACGCTAATAATTCAGGATGTATTATCTGAGCCAGAGTGGATGAATATGATGAAACCAGATGATTTGAGTGCATTAACACCACTAATCTGGAGTCATGTTAATCCTTATGGAACTTTTCGCTTGAATCTTGATGAGAGGCTGCCAATTCAGATTGCTGCTTAATTACGATTAAGAAAGTGCTTATGGGTTAAGGGTTTCAAGCTAGATTGCCCCTGGTGACAGCTTCGCTAGTTTCACCCCGTTATGTAACGTTGTATTCAAAGTTATGATAAGAATTCAAGTCAACTTGAGGTCAAGTATTAATTATAGGAGGTAAAGTAATGGATATAGCTGAGGTCTCGAAGATTTCTGGATTGCCAGCCTCAACGCTACGATTTTATGAAGAGAAAGGACTTATCCAATCAAATGGTAGAAATGGTTTACGCAGACTTTTCAACTTCAATGTAATAGATAGGCTAGCTTTGATTTCGTTGGGGCGTAGCGCCGGTCTCTCACTTGATGAGATTGGAGCGATGTTTACTCCTGAAGTACTTGAGATTGACAGAGTGTTGCTCTTAGCTAAAACTAATGAATTTGACAAAAAGATCGAGGAACTGACCGCCATGCGTGATGGGCTTCGCCATGCGGCGGCTTGCACTGCGCCAAACCATTTTGAATGTCCAAAATTTCTGCGTCTTCTCCGCTTTGCAGGTAAGAAGCGGTTTAGGCAGCGAAATAGGTTAGCGGGAAATCAGCTCAAGCGAGAAGTTTAGAAAAATTAAAGCAAGCGACATTGAATGCTCGTATAGACGGATAACTATTTATTAAACGGAAACTTTCTAGATAGCCACCCTACACGGGACTGAAAACAGAATCTTTCGATATATTCACCCCATATAGAATGATATGGAGAATCTTCCTGGATCTTATGCTGCAGCCATATAAAAATAATAGAAAGAATTTCTCTAAGTATCATTACATGGAAAAACCGCCAAAAATCATGTTGGGACAATCTGGTATTTTATACATTACTACAATGCTTCATTACATCTTTAGTACTACCGCTTCTAAACCTTCCTGATAGGCTTTTGATAATCGTTCCCAGGTATAGCGATCGCCCCAACTAATCCAGATCGATAAATTTACTCGTACACTCACTTGGCTGAACGTGCAGATATCTCGAAGTTACCGCCAGGGAACTATGCCCCAGAGACTTCATCAACAAATCGATTCCCGCACCATTATTTAAACTATGACAGGCATGAGCATGACGCAGCCAGTGAGCCGAAGTATGGGGATTAATACCTGCTTTCTCTACTGCTTTCTTAATCAGCCGATGGATGGCGTGGCGGTCTAAGCGATTGCCAAACCGAGATAAAAACACCGCTTCAGTCTTATCACTCCTGGGAAGTTGCTTTAATTCCGACCACAATTGATGGGTTATTAACAAGGTTCTAGTTTTATGACCCTTACCAAAGATAGTTACAGTCACGCTGTCCTCTGTCGGTTGAAAGTCAGACCAATTCAAACCGACTAACTCAGATATCCTCAAACCCAGAATATATAAGAGAATGAGGATCGAGCGATCGCGTTGATTGTCAGCCGCCTCAATTAGCTGTTTTACCTCCTTATCTAGCAAGAGCCTTTCATTGAGGGCATCTTTAGCTTTAATGGTCTTAATCATCGAGGCTGGATTAGTCGCTAGATAACCCGTCTTTACCCCAAAACTAAATAAAGACTTGATGGCTGCTAGTTTATTATTAATCGTGTTCTGACTCTTCCCGCGAAGCTGAAACGATTCTAACCACAACAAAATCTTTTTTTTTTGTTGTGTTGGTTAAATCGTCAAATCGGGGACGTTCTCACCCTCAATCATTTAACTTTTATCACGAGCCCATGAATTTAAAACAAATCTTTGGGGAAATGTAAGATTATCCTCCTAAATAACCCCGAACAAGTAATGAATTTCAAATCTTTTCTCAATGGTGCAGTTCTGTTTATTGGCTTGGGTCTGGCTGCTTATGCTTGGTTAAATGGTTATCGATTGCGGTTTAATGTCGAAGATGTTGCTATTAACCCTGAATCCGAAGAATCGGGACAGCAGCTAGAGTCATGGCAGCTTAAGCCAGGCAGTATCTACGATGGAGATACTTTAAGAGCTAGACGTGGCGAGGAAGAATTAAAAATTAGATTTTGTGGGACGGACAGCCCCGAAATTAAACAGCCGATGGGTATAGAAGCCCGTGACCACTTGCGATTGCGCTCCGCGCACTGGCAAAGCCAATCGCTTGTCTCTCTCGGAGATGGTGAATTACTTTTAGTCCCAGTTGAGCAAGACCGTTACGGACGAACTGTAGCAGAGGTTTATGTTAAAGATTCTAGAAGTACCGCCATCAACTTAAACGTGCAAATGGTGCGTGATGGTTATGCTTGGCACTATGAAAGGTATTCGGGTAATTGTCCGATTCGAGGAGAATTTGCGATCGCTCAAGAATTAGCTCAGGAAGAAAAATTAGGAATTTGGAGAGGAAACCCTCAACCACCTTGGGACTGGCGACAATCTAATAAGTAGCAACAACTTTTAAGAGATTGTTTTTTTGGTGCAAGATCTAACAAGTTATACGACAGTTTAAAAACATGGATTTTAAAGATTACCAGCAAAAGGCATTGCTCACTTCCAGTAAGCCAGACTCAAAAGACAAAGCGCTCGCTATTTGGTGTATGGGTCTAGCTGGTGAGACGGGAGAGGCGATCGACTACCTGAAAAAGCATCTAGCGCATGGTCACGAACTCGATCGCGACAAAATTGCTTTGGAGTTAGGGGACACTCGCAGTATTGGCTCACGAACTCGATTTAGACCTCGAAACGATTGCGAGTATGAATCTTGAGAAGCTAAAAGCTAGGTATCCTCAAGGTTTTTCGAGTGAGAACAGCCGTTACCGCACTAATTAAAATTAGCTCGAACGAACTAAAACCATACTCAACAACGCGATTGCGCGAAGCGCAGCGGCAAAGCCGATCGCACTCTACTCTTTAAATCTTATTCCGCCACCTCAAACTATTCTGGTTTAGCTCTCGAATATAGCTATCTGGTTTATCGATTATCGCCTCGGCAATCTCTATGGCTCGTTCTAACTGTTCTACCGATAGCTGTTTGTATGCTGCATCCTGTTTGCGATCTATCGCTTCATACCAACAGCAATTAAAGAGATTATCGAGAATAATCCTGGCAAAACAATGATTGAGACTTACGGGAAAATCACGCTTCTTAGCTTGTGCTGCTAGTTGTTCATTTACCAACTTGAGATATTTCTTGCGAAGCTGTTCGATATTCAATGTGTTCGATGTTAAATCATCACCGAATAAGATAACAAAAAACCAGTAGTAATGTATTTTAAAATAAAGATATAAATTGTCTATCTCTCAATTGATGACTACTAAAGAAACTAGACGAGAAATCGCCTCAAATTTACAAATATTTTAGAATATAGAGCAAAAAGAAAAATTTTTATTTGTAGTAGGAGCTTTAGTTGCTAGGGTGATTAGCCTACAAAAAGCAGCAGAAATTATGGAACTGGAAGTTGAAGTATTTCTGCAACTAAGTAGCTAGGTGGAATTAAATATAAAACGCTCCAAACAGTAATCACCAAAGTAACTACGATGCTTCATCCCTTGTATAATAGTCATTGCTAAATCATACTCATTATCAAAAATCTGTCCTGCAATTTCATGAGCTTTAAGTTGATGCCACTGTGTCTCAATTGAATTGAGTTCGGGGCAATAAGCAGGTAAGAAAAACAGTAATAATCCTTGCTGAGACCAATTTTCCCAGCAAGCACGAACTTCATGACTTCGGTGTATCGGACTGTTATCTTGAACTATGACGGTTAGCTTGCCTGTATCTTGAAAGACGGCAGCAGCTTTTTGCGCAACCCAATTCATCAATTTGATGTAGCTTTGACTCTTGAAACCACCTTGAGCAAGACCATATTCAAAACTTTTTCCTGCCTGCCATAAACCCAAAATGCTGATTCTTGAACCATATTTTTTCTGACTTTGTTCCATTACTTTTTGGCTTCCAATTTGACTGTAAGTGTAACTCACTGGACTCCATAAGCAAAACCCTGCTGCATCTAAATATTTCAAGTCGATAGTTCCTTCTGCTGCTGCCATTTCCAGCATCGCTAAGTCAGTTTTCTTAATCTCTTTTAATCGTCTATCTTGCTTCTTTCTATTGCTCTGTCTGCTTCTTTTCCCACGAGATCTTTTTTTTTAGTAGTCTTCTCAATCTATCGCTACTTAAGTCCACAGCTCTTTCCTCTTTTAGTTTTCGCGATAGTTGAACATTATTGTAGGTTCGCTCCTCTTCAATTAGACAAGCTTCTAAATATTCCAGATCCTCGCTTTTCCACTTTGGTTTTGCTCCTCTACCTTGCGCTTCCCACAATCCTACTAAGCCTCTACCTCGCCAACGTTGAATTGTCGCTCGTACCGTATGTTCATGGCAACCGAGTATTTGAGCTATTTCTGGAACATTTCGACCTTGAGCATTTAATTTCAACATCCAGGCTCGATTACGAGTTCGATAAGGCACCGAACTGGCTTTGTGTAATTCATTGAGTGTTTCTTCTTCTGACTGGCTTAGTTTCACTCTCAGTGGTGCAGGCATTTTTACTCATTTCTCGGCTTTTTTATCTTATATTTAATTGCAACCGCCTACTTATTAGAGTTAATGGGTATCGAGTTTTCTTATTTAACTGATGATGATATTGCTCAAGAGCGAAGCTGGTGAAAATTGTTTTTAATTCCTCTCCCCTGATTTTTCTGTCGCGGTTGAATTATTTAGAATTATTCTTGCAGTATGACTATCAGTTTTATGTACCCGAAGTAGTCGTTGAAGAAATTAACGCCAAACGAGATGAAGCGAGTAACTATATCAACACTTTGGTTGCCAACAACAAGATAATAGTCAAGCAGATCGGTCTTGTTTCTCTAGCCAAGAGCATCAACGAGCGTTTGGGCAGAGGGGAAGCAGCAGCGATCGCTTTAAACTCAAGCTCGCTAAATAGAACTTATTAATAATCAAAAGTTGAATTAAAATTTTGCCGTTTTTTAGACAAAGTAAAATTATTTAGTCAAAAAATCTTCAAATTCTCTATTTTCTCTCGATTGCTATTTACAACTAAACCAACAGTTTTCTGAACAAATAACATAAACAAAAAAATAGGGAAAGCAATGACGAATCAGTTACTTAGTTCAACTTTCAACCAATCCCAAGCAGATGCTTTTGCCGAACAGTTACTAGTCACTTTGAACAAAGGTGCTTTAACTCTAATGATTTCCCTCGGACATCGCACTGGGTTATTCGATACTTTGGCAACTTTACCACCAGCTACCAGTCAAGAGATTGCGGAAAAGGCTGGACTGCACGAACGCTACGTTCGCGAATGGCTTAATGCGATAGTCGTAGGAGGCATCATCAATTATGACTCGAAGGATAAAACCTATCATCTACCCGCCGAACACGCAGCCTTTCTAACTGACGCAACCTCTCCCAATAACATGGCTTCTCTGGCTCAATTTATTCCCGTACTGGCTCAGGTAGAAGAAGACATTGTCGCTTGTTTTTATGACGGTGGAGGCGTTCCTTATGCTCAATACAGTCGCTTTCATGAGGTCATGGCGGAAGATAGCAAGAAAAATGTTGTCATGGCTTTAGAAGACCAGATATTACCCTTAATTCCTAGTTTAATAGAGCGTTTAGAACAAGGAATTGAGGTACTAGATGTAGGCTGTGGTCGGGGAAAAGCCCTCAATCATTTGGCTTCTTTATTTCCTCGCAGTCGTTTTACAGGCTACGATTTCTGTGCTGATGTAATTGATAAAGCGGTTGAGGAAGCAGAATCTCGTCAGTTAAGTAACGTTCGATTTTTGGTTAAAGATGCAGTTCAAATAGATGAAGTCGAGCGATACGACCTAATTACAACTTTTGATGCGATTCACGACCAAGCCCATCCAGATTGCGTATTAAAAAACATTTACCGCGCCTTGCGTCCCAATGGTATCTATTTAATGCAGGAGATTCAAGCAGCTACCGAGGTGAGTGGCAATTTCGCTCATCCAGTTGCCCCTTTTCTTTATACCATCTCCTGCATGCACTGTATGAGCGTATCCCTCGCAGCAGGAGGGATGGGATTAGGAGCAATGTGGGGACAAGAGAAAGCTTTAGAGTTAATCAAAGAGGCAGGTTTTTCCCAAATTGAGCTTAAGCAGCTACCCCATGACTTTGTAAATGACTACTATATTATTCGCAAATAAAGGAGATTGTTACCATGTGTCAAATTTGCAATCTGGTTCTGCGCTATCGAAGTAACAAACCTCTTTCTTTCAATACCAGTAACCTGACAACTACCATTCTTCCAACAGCTATTTCTAACCCGAAACAAATCAGAGATCGAGGTAATTCTGCTAAGAAAGAGAAATTCCTTGGTTATTTCTCTTTATAATCTAAAGCAAGATTATAATCTATTCTATAAGCGCGATTAACTGAGTAAAATTTTCTTGAGATGATAGAGAGTATGACCTTCAGGAAAGTCTTTAAGTTCTCCGTAAACCGTATACTCCAACTTTTCGTAAAAAGGTAAAGCCTGAAAATCAAACGTAGCAAGTCTGGCTCTTTTAATACCTCTATCTTTAGCTTTTCCTTCAGTAAATTCGATTAAATATCGCCCTATTCCCTGTCTTCTGTAGTCTGCATCGACCCATATCGTATCGATATACAACCATAAACCCCAATCTATATAGCTAATTAAACCTCCTACTAATTTTCGGGGACTTACTTCTGCATAAATTTCGATAAAAGTTGGTAGGTCTGTTCTCAATTTGTCGCATTCTACTACTTTTTGAGAGCTTGCTTGATTGAATTTAAATAGTTTTTTTTCAATGAATTCGCGTTTTGCTTCACTACTGGTGCTGCTAAAAATAAAATTGTCTTTATTGAATTTTTTGATCGTTTTTTATTGTTTAGTTCTCATTAATTTTAATCCCTAATTCAACCAAGAGAAAATCATGAGTAAAACAGAAATCAATATAATCGTTCACAAGCTGCGTAACTTTCATTGGGGTGAAAATATTAGCGAAATGCGAGCCAACTTTGAAGCAGGTTTTACTATGCCAGAACGCCCCAAGACAATTATCAAATCGGTTGATGCTGATGGCGTACCTGCCGATTTAATTACTACTCCCGAAGCCTTTGACAAGCGTATAATTCTCTATCTACATGGTGGAGGCTATCTTTTTGGCTCTCGCAATACTCATCGTCGTCTAGCTAGCGATCTTTCTGCTACTGCCCAAACTCAAGTTTTGCTTATTGATTATCGATTAGCTCCAGAACATCTCTTTCCTTCAGCTTTAGAAGATGGTTTGACATCCTACCGTTGGTTAATTGAGAAACTTAATTTCAATGCCACACAAATAGCTTTAGCTGGTGATTCTGCGGGAGGTAATTTGGCATTAAGCATGATGTTGTCATTAAAAAAATACTGCCAACCTCTGCCTGCTTGCGCTTTGTTAATATCTCCTTTCACGGATTTTACGAAAAAAGGACGCTCTCTACAAACTCTGGCAGCACTAGACCCTTTTGTATCGCCAGAACTGCTAGAAATAGTAGTTAATTCCTATCTCCCAGAAGGAGATTGTCTCAATCCCATTGTCTCGCCAATTTATGCCGATTTATCTGCTCTGCCTCCTTTATTGATTCACGTAGGAAGTCGAGAAATTTTACTTGATGATTCCCTTAGATTGGCTAGCAAAGCAGCAGCAGACAATGTAGCAGTGGAATTAAAAGTGTGGCAGGATATGATTCACTGTTTTCAATTATTTGCCCCTCATCTTACCAATGGCAGAAAAGCCATATCTGAAGCAGGAGCTTTTCTGATGAAGCATTTGGGGGGGAGGCTTGATTAGTCCATGAGATTTATCCGAGACAAAAGCGAAAATTACCCAACAATGCTCTCACTATATTTATCCCAGAACCTGACGTTCCACTGAGTATTAAATACGTGTTAAAGCGTACTATGATGCCCCATTCTGTGACTCCAGTAATCCAATCCCCGTCGTAGGTACTTCGGCTCCCTTGCACCTTGATGTGACGCTTAATCGGCGTCTGGTCATGGTTGGTGTCCCACTTTGGTAAGTTCAGCGATAGGAGTGTGGGGCAGCACATGGGCAGCCCATTCTTCGGCGAAGCAGCACATGGGCAGCCCATTCTTCGGCGAAGCTATCTCCCTTTGATTTGCGGGGTTTCGCTAGGGAAAAAAAGCCA
The DNA here is from genome assembly GCF_053543375.1 of Myxosarcina sp. GI1(2024). Taxonomy (NCBI): domain Bacteria; kingdom Bacillati; phylum Cyanobacteriota; class Cyanophyceae; order Pleurocapsales; family Pleurocapsaceae; genus Myxosarcina; species Myxosarcina sp. GI1(2024). The sequence goes on from NZ_JBKGTY010000016.1 coordinate 50,415, forward strand.
TAGAAAAGTTCAGCGAATCCCTGATTAACTTGTTTCATGATGTCGGGATTTTCTGGTGACGCACTGTATCGGGTTTGGCATTTACTCATTAAATCAGGCGTTTTCCCTGGCCATTTCCACGTAGTTGGGTAAAGTCTCGATCCTGGATATCCATTGCTCGATAAAGGGATAGCGCTCCAGGGAAAATCCTCCTTCATAAGCCACATGGGTGTAAGCGAAGAGGCTGATATCGGCAATGGTGGGAGAACTGCCTACAAAAAATGGCGACTGAGAAAGCTGCTTTTCCATAACGGCTAACGCCTTGTGCCCACCTTTTTGCTTGGACTGATATTGCTCGACCAAATGGTCGGGTAAGCCAAGGTACTTGTTGATATAACGAGCCACAGCAATGTAGGGCTCATGGCTGTACTGCTCAAAAAATTGCCATTGAAGAACTTTAGCTCTCGGCAGCCCCGATGCAGGTAAATAAGGACTTCCTTCTGCCAAAAAGTTCAGGATGGCATTTGACTCCCAAAGGTACTGCCCTTTGCCGATGTCCAGTATCGGAATCTTTCCGTTCGTGTTCATCGACAAAAACGTTTCGGTATGAGTTTCGTCGGCCAGGATGTCAACATGTATCCACTCATGCTGAATTCCAAGCCATTGCAGCAACAGCTTGACCTTATAACAATTGCCCGAAAGCATGTCTCCGTATACGCGATACATCGAAAATCTCCTAAGCTAATTGGGACTACTAATGATTGTTGCGTCAATTTCTACCAGCTGGTTTTCATGGCCAAGTATGGGAACTCCTAGCAGCGTAGCGGGAGGCACAGTGTAATCAAACCATTCTGTTAAGGCCTGCCAGGCATCTGTGAGATTTGAATGACCACCAACCACGTAGATCTTGAGTTGCCGGATGTCGCGATCACCAAAGCCGTACAAATTCATCAAGCTCCGCAGATTCTTCAGGCACTGGTTGGCTTGGGCATGGGGACTGCCAATGCCGACTAAATTGCCATCCGTATCGTGAGGCACCTGCCCTGCAACAAACAGCTGATTTCCAACTCGCTGAGCATATTGGTAACCGGGGGTAGCGGGCAGTCCAGCCCGCATTTCAAGGGCGTTCATGGGAAACTGTTTCCGAAACGTATGGAGTCTTGAGATTGGACTAAAGTTTAATCCACTGGCAAACTAGTTTACCATCTACTTTTTGCCAACTAGCTCTTAACTTTCTTTTGCTAGAAAAACTAGAACTTTTTTCTACAGAGGACTGTTTGTTAATAGCAGTCTTTTCGGTATAAATCATTTTTTTCACCTACTTTAAGTTAATTGTTTATCAGATTGAATTGAGAAAATATCGCTCTAAGCCCCGTAAACAACACCGCGATATTTTTTCAGACCCAATTGCGTGTTAGAAGCGGCAACAGGACGGCGAGGAGTATAACTTTGTCCTAAAAAACGAGCGGTGTATTTGGAAGGAATGGTTTCAACTAGTTCGCTAGACTTAGAGTAAGCTTGACCTAAAAAACGTAATTTCATGATTCGATTCTCCTTTTGTTGTTAATGATTAACAGGTATGAGAAATTACAACTTAATTAAAAGAAAGAATCGGGAAAAAATGGGGAGAAAAAATAATGATGACTTAATCAACACTTTCTCAAAACACCACAAAAATCCTCAACTTAGGCATAGCTACAAAAGTATTTAACCAAAGCTTCATAACCAAAAGGAGCGATGATTATCACTATAGATAGCATCATTACCTAATTGACCATAGATGCAATCGTTATTATCATCACCATTTGACACAAATCTATTGAAAGCTCCTCGATTTCTTTGATTTTTGCTCTACAATTGTAGAGCTTCAGGAAGCGACACATTGGCGATAAAGAGAATCTAAGGTATGACCATCTTGAAGATATTCGGCAGTGGCGTATTCAAAAGTCACCTGGAATCTTTCCCCTTCAGGAGAGGTAAACACTTGTTTTCTGAGAGCAGATAACAGTTCGCCTAAGTGTTCTTTACCTTGGGCTTTAGTTAAATTAGGTATTCCGATAATAAAGTCTCCATTACCCCAATAGGCGCTAACTTCATCACGACGAAAGGCGGCTTGAATGACTTTACCCCATTGCGCCAAAAGGCGATCGCCTGTATGATGCCCATATTTAAGATTAATGGCAGATAAATCGGTCATTTTTATTACTGCGAAACAAAAAGGTCGCTCGGTGTTATTGGCTTCGAATAACAACCTTTCGATTTCTCGACTGCTTTGAGGGCGATTTTTTAATCCTGTAAGACGATCTTGGGTAGCTATACTGTATAATAAATGGCTGCGATCTAGTCGGTTATTGATTCTGGCAATTAATTCTGCACCAACTACGGGTTTAGAGATATAGTCATCGCCACCAATTTCAAAAATCGCTTGAATTGTTTTGGTATCCTGTTTGGCAGTTAAAAATAAGACGGGTAATTCCTGATAGTTGGGATCGTTTCGTAATGTCTGGCAAAGTTCGATCCCATTAATTTCAGGCATTTCTACATCGAGAATCACTAAATCTGGGTTGACGATTGGTAAAATCTCCCAAAAATCACCTGGTTCTGCTAGAGTATGGGCTTTAATTCCCCAAGGTTGTAGGAGCGAGCCCATAGTATCTAAAAAGATTGGATCGTCATCCACAATTAAAATAGAAGCGATCGCTGGCTGTTCTCGAGCGATTAATTGACTGCTAGTTTGCCAAATTACCTCCGCAGTGACAGGCTGAACCAAAAAGCTACTAACCCCCCCGCGAGTAGCCGTGAGACGATCGCTCAAACTATTGCTCTGAGAAAGAACTAAGGTAGGGATGGCGGGAGTACGAGTGTTTAATTCTCTAACCAAAGATAAATATTCTGGCTGTTTGGCAAGATCGATTGCTACCAGATTTGGGGTATTGGTTTGCAACCATGTCTTAGCTTGGATAATTGTCTCTACTTGATGCCAACTCCACCCTTGAATTTTGCCTAACTGTTGTAATTGTTGGGTTAATTGGCTACTAGAGGAAATTAAGAGTAAATTGGTATGGTTGAGACGATCTCGAGCAGCAGTTCGATCCAATGCCAACAAACTATCTAAATCCCGAACTAAAGCAATAAACCGTTGTTGTTGTGGAGTATCTAATACGGGGTTATCTTGTAATAGAGTTTCGATTTCGCGAGCAATATTCGTTCCTGTATCCCGAGAAAACATTCCCAACACTCCTGCCAGTTTATGGGCGGAGCGCTCGGCATCATCTTGTATTTCTGGGGTTAATTGGGCTTTTTGGACTGAAATTACCGCATCATGTAAAACATTCATTCTTTGGCACATTGGGGCTTGATATTTGAGCCACATCTGTTCTAACTTGCGCTCGAATTCTTGCTCGACCGAAGCAGTATTATTCTCAATCGAAGGATTAGTATCTTTAGGATTGAGACGATAACCAATACCGTATACATTTTCAATCCAATCGAAAATTCCTACTTTTCTGAGTTTCTTGCGTAACCCTTTGATATGCGCCTTAACGCTTTCTTCTAATGGCGGATCGTCAAATGTCCAAATCTTATCTAAAATTTGCGCCCGACTGAATACCCGCAGAGGATTGCGTAAAAATATTTCTAACAGACTATACTCTTTAGCAGTAAGTTTAATTGGTTGCTGTTGATAACTTACTTGGCAACTACTGGGATCTAGGATAAGTCCGTTAACATCCAAAATCGCACTGGTGGCTACTTCCCCCCGACGAGATAGGGCTCTAATTCTGGCGTTGAGTTCCTCCAAATCTAGAGGTTTGGTTAAATAATCATCCGCGCCAGCATCCAAACCCGAAATACGATCTTGACTGGCATTTTTAGCTGTTATCAATAAGATTGGAGTACTGTAACCCTCAGAACGCATTTTTTCGCAGAGACTTACCCCATCCAACCCAGGTAAATTAACATCCAATAAAACCAAATCATATTCGCCACACTGAACGTATTCCCAACCTATTTGTCCATCTTCGGCAATATCTACTATGTGACGCTGGTTATTTAGGGAATTTTTTAAAACCTCTACTAAAATTTCATCATCGTCTACTACTAAGATTCTCATAGTGGGAACACTTGTTTTCTTCTCTATCCAATTTGTATCATGCGAGCGACTAGGGAATAACTAGGGAAGTTAGAAGCGATCGCACTTCTTAAAATTTTTGGTTTGAGGCTGTATTGAAAAATTAAATTGTAAGTTTTGGTGGGTAAATAATTACAATTGATAAATACAATATATTTATCCTTAAATTAGTTCCTTATTGCTTAATTTACCAATTCTTCCCTACTTCTTCTTTTTTACTTAGTTTGATTAAACCACTAACCCAATGAATATCTGGGAGTTAACCTTTGTGTTTTCTGGAGGACGACTAATTTTAGATGAATCACTTAAAATTTTAGAAGTTTCTCCTGAGTTTGCTCGCGAATTTGCTTGTCAACCAGAAAATCTTATCGGTCAAAGATTAGAAAATTTATTTAGTCCGAAAGATCGTAAAGGAAAGTTTGCTTTTCACGATCGCTTTAGTCGCAATCGAGATGGTTTTTTAGATATTACTATTGCTATTTCGATCGACCGAACTGAGTATATGACTAGGTTGCGGATGGCAAAGCAAGAACTAGGTTGGTTAGCCAGTGTGGAAAAGATCCTAGCCGATAAGAGAGATTTATTTGGCGAACTGTATCTCAAAACCCAACGCTGGAGTAATGTAGTGCGGAATTCTTCTGAAGGAATTGCGATTATCGATCGCACTGGTAATTTAGTGGAATTTAACGGCAATTTCTTTAAAATCATGCAGTTTAGTTCCGTTCATGGGGTGTTACTTAACGAAGAAGCAATTCTAAATAAGAATATATTTACTTTGTTAGAACATCAATGCACCTCAGAATTACAAGCTTTTTTTGAACTAGTGAAAACCAAAAAGAAAAGCAAGCTACGTCGAGAAATTGAATACAGGCAATATTATTTACAATTAGATTTGACGCCGATTAGGTTACCTGCTCAAGGATTTATGGGTTGTAGTTTGGTGGTTAAAGATATCACTGCCCAAAAGCAACTAGAAACCGCCCAACAAGAGATTATCGATCTCAATCGGCAACTAAAGGCAGAAAATCAACGCATGACTGCCGAACTAGACTTGTTGAAGCGGATGCAGCAATTAATTTTGCCCAAATCCGAAGAATTGGAAGCTGTCTCCGATCTAGAAATAGCTGGTTATATGCAGCCTGCCGATGAGGTTGGGGGGGATTATTACGACGTCCTCTGTCATGAAGGAGTGGTGACAATTGGTATTGGCGATGTAACCGGACATGGCTTAGAAAGTGGTTTATTAATGGTGATGGCACAAACCGCAGTACGAACTCTCAAGGAGATTCGCGAAGTCGATCCGGTAGTTTTTTTAGATACTCTCAACCGCACTATCTATAAAAACATCCAGCGCATGAAAACTCACAAGAATCTTACCTTAGCGGTGTTAAATTATGCTGATGGCATCTTTAGTTTGAGCGGACAGCATGAAGAAGCGATTATTATTCGCACGGAAGGAGAAATAGAACGAATTGATACCATCGATTTGGGTTTTCCTATAGGCTTAGATCGAACTATAGCCGAGTATATTAACCCTATTACCCTCAAACTCAACCCAGGAGAAGTTTTAGCCCTTTATACAGATGGCATTACCGAATCAGAAAATAATGCAGGAGAATTTTATGGATTAGATAGACTTTGTAACGTTCTCAGCCATAACTGGCAAAAATCTGCCGAAGCTATCAAACAAAGCGTCATTGATGATGTCCGCAATCATGTCGGGAACCACAAAGTATATGACGATATTACCTTGGTAATTCTCAAGCAACAGTAAGGGCGAACTCTTTTTTGCTCTTACTGTTACCCTTAGATATTTTTGTTACCTAAAAAAATGAATCAACAAACCTTTGGTAAATTCCAAGAAAATTTTGAAAGCGGTCGCGAATTTCTCAATCTTAGCTTTTCTCCCAGTTCTCTATCTATCCAGCAAAGATGGCGCAATAATGGTCTTTCTGCGGATTTTGTCGCAGATTACATGACTACCTTTTTTCTTCGTAACAGTGACAGCGATAGCGAACGACAAAGACAGGCAGAACTCAAACATGCGGTTAGTTATATCGCTAACGAACTCTTGGAAAATGCGATGAAGTTTAACTATCCTGCTGCGGAACGTCCGATTGAATTTGGCATTCATTTACTAGATCGTGAAACTGCTCAAATTGTTCTCTATGCTACTAACAGCGTTCGCCCAGAACAAGTAGTCAAATTTCAAGATTTTATTCAAGAATTACTTACACGGGATCCTGAAGAGCTATTTATCTGCCAGATGGAAACTAACGCCGAAAACCCCAATGATAGCGATTCGAGATTGGGATTTTTAACTATGATTAATGACTACTCGGCTCGGCTCGGTTGGAAATTCGAGACAGCGCCAAAAGAAATTGTAGTGGTAACGACCATGGTGCAGTTGACAATTTAATTAATTGACCGTGGATAATTGACAATTCTATAGACCTCTTCCATGAATATGAAGAAAATGAGAAAAGCAGGTAAATAAGTAGTCTCTATAATTAGCTTTGAAAAACTAAAAGATATCACAATGAACCGAGAAATAACCGGCGAGAATTATCGAGTTGAATATCATCCTGACACCACAACTATTGACTTTCAGGGGGTTTTGAGATTGGCAGGCATGACTGAATATGAGGCGATCGATCGCTTATTAACCGAAGTAGCAGGAACAGATCCCGAGCGCATGAGATTAAACTTTGAAAACTTGGAGTTTCTCAATAGTTCTGGTTTTAGCGTATTGTCTAAATTTGCGATCGCCATGCGGAAACAATCGGTAACGGAAGTGGTGTTAATTGGTTCGAGAAAGATAACTTGGCAAGCTAAATCCTTTAAAAATCTCAAGCGGTTGTTGCCTAACTTAACTGTGGAGTTTAGGTAAATCGAGCGGTGAAAGTCTTTGCGATTAGTGAAGCAAGGGAAAAGATAAAAAGAAACTAGAAGTATGTAATACTAAACCGTAGTTATTACTTATTACTTCTGCAACTCGGTAATAACCATGTCCAAATCAGCCTCAGATCGAGATTTAAAAGCTCAAATCGAAGAATTACAACAGCAGGTGGCAAGACTGCAAGGGGAGAAGGCTGACTTGGAAATTTTGGTTGAGGCAGTAACGGAACATTCTACCGATTTGGAAAATCAGCTATATGCTAAAAATCAGCAGATGTCGATTTATCTCAAACAGGTAGAGAAGGTAACAGCAGCAGCTTCAGCAGTTGAAGATGGTACTTTCGCTCCCGCCAGCCTGGCAAAAGTAGGGATGCGTCGGGATGAGTTGGGTAGGTTTGTGCGGGTATTTTGTCAGATGGTACAAACTATTAAGACTCGCGAACGAGAATTAGCAGAAGCTAAGGAGCAGTTGGAGGCAGTACTAGATGCAATTCCTGGTTCGATTTCGTGGATTGATTCGCGGGGACAATATTTGGGAGTCAATCGCTATCAAGCCGAAACTTGGAATCTATCCCCCGATGCGTTTGTAGGTAAGGAAGTGGGTTTTTTTAAAGGAGGTAGTAAATTAGCGCAGTTTATGCGTCAGTTTATTGCTAGTTCGGATAATTTTGCTTCTCAAGTAGTAGAAATGGATTCGGAAGAAGCGAAAAAGTATTATCTAATCGCAGCCAGAAAATATCAACAGGGTAATGCCACGGTTTCGGTGGGAATAGATCTAGAACGACAACTCAAACAGGCATTGCTACTCGAACAAATTACCCAAGAAATTCGTCAGAGTTTAGATCTTGACGAAATTTTTCAAACTACGGTAAATATAGTCGGTTCGACTTTCAGCAGCGATCGCTGTCAAATTTTGAGTTACGATGCCAATCGCACTCAAGCCCAAGTTATGGCGGAATATCTGAAAGCAGGCACTGGCTCGCTCGTGGGGAAAAAGATTGATTTTCCTCGATTATCAAGGGATTTACCCCTGCTGTGCTGTAACGATCTCGAGCGAGAATCTTCTTTTAGTCGCCATCGAAGTTTATTCAAGCAGCTAGAAGTAAAATCTTTAATGGCGGTGTCCATTTGCGATCGACAACAATTTAACAGCGTTCTGCTTTTATATCGCCAACAAAAAGAAGACAACCGTAACCGTCAGTGGAATCAGGAAGAAATCGAATTATTGCAGGAAGTCGCTACCCAAGTAAAAATTGCGATCGCCCAAGCACAATTATTAGAACGAGAAAAACAGCACAGTCAGGCACTGGCAGCAGCAAAAAGCCAGGCGGAAATAGCGAACCGCGCTAAAAGTGAGTTTCTGGCAAACATGAGTCATGAACTGCGTACTCCCTTAAATGCAATCTTGGGTTTTTCGCAGTTAATGGAACGGGATACTAGCTTATCCTCACCGCAGCGTAATTCTTTGGGCATTATCAATCGCAGTGGAGAACACCTGCTTAATTTACTTAATGATGTTTTAGAAATGTCCAAAATCGAAGCAGGAAGAACTACCCTGACTACTACCGCCTTCGATCTGTTACTGCTACTGCAAACTTTACAGGAAATGTTTCAGATTCGGGCGACGGCCAAGAATTTATCGTTGCAATTTAACGTAGCCGATGACGTTCCTCAGTATATTTTGAGCGATGAAGGCAAACTGCGTCAAATCCTAATTAACTTACTTGGTAATGCGATCAAGTTTACCCAAGTCGGTGGCATAATTTTAACCGTCACTCAACAACCCCAAGCAGACAAAAGCCAGGGACAACTAAAATTCACCGTTCAAGATACGGGTAAGGGGATAGCAGATACGGAACGAGAAAGAATTTTTGAACCTTTTATTCAAACTGATATCGGTAGCCAATCAGAAGATGGTACCGGATTGGGATTGGCCATTAGTCGCCAATTTGCCCGCTTGATGCAAGGGGATATTACCTTTACCAGTACCCCAGGTAAGGGTTCGATTTTTACTTTAGAAATTGCCGTACGACTAGCCGATTCTACCCAGGTTGAAGCCCCACAAAGCAAACCGAGAGTAATTGGCATTGCCCCACAACAACCTTCTTATCGCATTCTAGTCGTAGATGACAAACAAGCCAATCGAGAACTTCTGGTTAAATTTCTTACTACTGTAGGCTTGGAAACCCTTACCGCTTCCAATGGCATCGAAGCAGTTAAAATTTGGCAGCAATGGCAACCTCATTTGATCTGGATGGATATGAGAATGCCAGAGATGGATGGCTATCAAGCAACGAGACAAATTAAAGCTCACCCTCAGGGAAAGCAAACGATTATCATTGCCCTAACCGCTACCGCTTTTGAAGAAGAAAGAGGCAAAATTCTGGCAGTAGGTTGTAACGATTTAGTGCGCAAACCTTTTAAAGAAGCAGAAATTTTTGACAAAATGGCAGAACAATTGGGAATTAAATATCTTTACGAAACAGAAACCAGCAGTCAAGACGATAACCATAGCCAAAAGACGGGTTATCCATCCTCAGACTTACCCAATCTGCAATTGATGCCTCCTCGATGGATTGCTGCTCTTCGTCAAGCAGCAATCGAAGTAGATGGTGAGCGGCTGCTCGAATTAATTGACGAAATTCCTAGCGAGGGCTCTACTCTAGCCAGAGCATTGAAAAAATTGATTAATAGCTATTGTTTTGATGAGATTATCACCCTAACCGAAGGAAATCGAGCGAAATTTTGATGCTTTGGCATGAAATCGAGAAGCTCTTGGGAATTAGGAACTTTGATTCATTTTGGACTGAAGAATATTATTGATTTGTTCGGGTAATTCTAAAGGACGAAAGGGTTTGGTAATCACCCCTGCTAAATCTAATTTAGATAGTTCGAGAGCGAGCGCTGATTGGGTTTTGGCAGTCATCAAAATCACGGGAATACTGGCAGTATTTAGATTGGCTTTAAGATATTTGAGGGTTTTTTTGCCATCCCATTCGGGCAACATTAAATCTAATAAGATTACTTCTGGTTGCTTGGTTACTGCTAATTCCAAGCCTTCTTTACCGCTACTGGCAGTAATCACATTCCAATCTGCTGCCATTTCTAGTCCCATTTGGGCAATTTCTTTGACATCTTCTTCATCGTCAATGATTAGAATGTTTTTGCTCATCTTCGATCGCACCTCTATAGATTTAACTGACTTGATTTAAACTGCGAGCGGGAAGAAGTGAAGTAGAGAACATACTTAACATCGCCCGTCGACCATTAAACATCAAATGGTCAATTGTCTATTATCCATGAGAAATCGGCAACTCTATGTAAAACGTACTACCTTTCCCCAACTGGCTTTCTACCCAGATTTTGCCGTTATGTCTTTCAATAATATGACGACAAATCGCTAGTCCTAAACCCGTTCCCCCTTTACTACGGGAGTCGGAAGCGTCTACTTGTTGGAAGCGTTCGAAGATAGATTCTAATTTATCGGAAGGAATACCTCTTCCTGTATCTCGAACGGTTATTAAACAGCGATCGCCCTTCGAATAGGCTGAATCCTGCTGCTCGCCTTTTACTGTAGCTTGTAATTTGACTATTCCTCCTGGTTGGGTAAATTTAATTGCGTTACTCAGTAAGTTAGTTAATGTCTGCAATATACGATCGGAATCTAGATTTAAAACCAGTTCACAAGGTTCTAGGAGCAATTGCACCTGAGCTTCGGCTGCCATTGCCTGCATGATTTCCCTAGCTTGAACTAAAAGAAGTTTGAGGTCGCACTTTTGGGGTTCGATGGCGATTTTTCCCGACTTGATGCGTTCTAGATCTAAGATATCGTTAACCAAACGAATCAACCGTTCGCTATTGCGAATAGCTACCTGTAAAATTTGTTTACCACGAGCGCTTAACGTTCCTAGTTGACCAGAATTTAATAAGTCTAAGGCGCCAACAGTAGAGGTCATAGGGGTTCGTAGTTCGTGACTGACTAAAGAAATAAATTCATTTTCTAAGCGTTTGCGTTCGGTAATATCGTTCATAATTTGCAGGGTGCATTTTGTTCCTCCCAGTTCGATGATTTCCATTGATAGTAGTACGGTTTTCACTTGACCCGACTTGGTGAAAAATTCTAATTCCAGGTTGCGGACATATCCTTGAGCGTCTGTCTTGTGTAATGCTTGTTGGTATACTGCTAAGGCTGAAGCTGAATAGATGCGATCGAGATGCTGGTCAATCACTTCCCCGGCAGTGTAGCCACTCATTTGCAGAAAGCTATGATTTACTTCTAAGACTCGTCCCTCCTGGTGGGTGGCGATGGCGATGGGATTGGGACAGGCGCGAAAGGCTTTGGCAAATTTGTCTTCGGCGGCGTTTTTTTGAGTTATTTCTCGTTGTAATTGAGTATTTTGAGCTTCCAGTTTAATTTGCAGCTTACGAATAGTTAGATGAGTATCTAACCGCGCCAGTACTTCCTCTACCTGAAACGGTTTAGTAATGTAATCAACCCCTCCTACTTGAAACGCCTTAACCTTATCAAATACATCCCCTAAAGCACTGATAAAAATTATAGGAATATCTTTAGTGCGCTCCTCTGCTTTAAGATGCTGACATACTTCATAGCCGTTCATTTCTGGCATTTTGACATCTAATAAAATTAAGTCTGGCGGTGCAGCTTTTGCTCCCCTAATAGCAGTAGAACCTTTAGTCACACTGCGTACCTTATAACCTTTTTCCGTGAGCATCTGAGACAACAAAGCCAAGTTCTCAGGAGTGTCATCAATAGCTAAAATATCGGCTTTAGGCAGATGGTTGCGTTCTCTAAACATGATTGCTACACAGATAGACTATCCAAAATATACCGCAACTCTGTGGTTGTATTGATTTCGACTGAGGTCTCTAATTACCAATTGACCAGCTAATCAAAAAAATTAAGCTGTTATTCATTTATTTCGATCGCCCAACGACTTTACTGCAAAAGAGCTAGCCGTTAAAAATCCCAATTTAAATACATGTCAGCTTAATAGTATTTCTACTTGGCGCATAACTAGAATATTTCCTAGCGGTCGCGCAATTCTATTTAAGAAAAATTACGTCTGCCCATAGCATATTTTTGTAATAAATCTTTTGCGTTCATCGCTTTTATCTGGATAAAAAAATGAATTAACTTAAAATATCGGCAACAAAAACTGTATTTTTACCATCAGTTTTCCAGCGTTGTTTGCCTTTGGTTCCCAAATCGATAGTGAAATATAAAACCCCACTAATTTCTTCGGCATCAAAATGGAATAATTGAGAATTTAATTGAGTTAGTTGCGTTCTTTGGGAATATTTCACAATTTTTCTCCTGTTTCATTATGCTGTATTAGTAGCATTGTTGATTTTATCGTGTACCAACGTTATAAAAAAATCGAGATAAACTAGGGAATATTTTTGTCATTGCTCGTTAGTAATCATTCATTTCATTTGGATGAACTTGAAAAACTACGTGTGATTGCCCTGTAATTCCCAATAATCGTTCACTATTTCTTCCCGATTAATTTCTAAAGTGACATGCAGGGGAAACAAATATCAATCGAGAGAAGAATAAAACATGAATATCAAACAAATTATCAGAGATAAATTTAGTTTCCAAGGTGATAAGCTATGCGGAATAACTTGGTTACGCGGTAAAGCTCGAACTCAGCAACTAAAAAAAATATCTATTCTCCGAGAATACTGGGTTTCTAAACATCCAGATGGTGTTTATATTGCCTTGGTTAAAAAATCCAACTGCTAGAGGACTTAAAATAGCTCTTCAGTAATTTGCCAAAACTATATATAAAGCCAGATTGGCGCTCGCTAATAATGTATTAGTCAAACTAAATGATTAATCATCCTGTTAAATGCCAATCAGATCCCAATAATTCGATAAAATAAGATTTATTAAACTTCCAGAAGAGATCCTTTCAATCTGCCTCTAAAATAATTGACAAAAGCGATCGCAATACAGACAGAGAAATATTATGGTTGGTTTGACGGTCGAGCAAAAAAATTTACCACAACGCTTCAAATTAAATTATGAAGCAGCAAGTTATCGTCGCCTTATTGGTAGCAAAGAAGTAGTCATTCATTGCCATCACTACAATGCGCGGTTGCAAAATATCATTGAAGGTACACATCAGATAAAGGGTAAAGAAATAATTCTCAGTGCAGCAGAAGAGGTTTTTGCCGAATATCTCCAAGATTTTCTGCTGGATGATGATGACATGGCAACTAAGTGGCAGGTTGCAAGCCAGTTATATGCTCATCTGGGTTATGGTAAATTAGATTTCTCTGAGATCGAGCGCGACATTATTACTGCCACTAGTTCTTTCTATGTCGAAGGCTGGAAAGCAGGATTTCAAAATGCCAATCGTCCTGTATGCAGCTTTACTGAAGGCTATCTGCAAGGGGTCATTTATAGCATCACGGGAGAAACCGTAACTGTAAGGGAAGTGGCTTGTACCAATACAGGAGATGACTGCTGTAAGTTTCAAATCGATCGCAGCCGTACCACTCCCATTAGTTTCTCAACTAAAAAAGCAATTGATAATATTGCACTAAAAACCCCTAAATATCAAAACTACTCTAATATTAACGAACAAAAAATTATTGATGCCCTGGTAGAAATGCCCTTTGTGGGCAACGAAGAGGGATTAATTCCAGCTTTTTATGTTTATCTGGCTAATACTCCCGCAGATTTTTATAACTTAATTTGTATCCGCTTCCTCGAAGCCATGCAGCAAGAGAACCTTTACACTACCGCCAAAGAGTTATTGCTGTTTGCTGGGGAAGTCTGTGCCCTCAATACCCTCAGAGGTATTTTAATCTCTCCCGAATGGTTTGAACTGATTGCCCCGATGATAGAAGAAGCAGCAGATTGTTTGTATGGTTTGATTGCAGTGACTAATGCTTTAGGTTGGGGAAACTGGCACGTATTGGAATATAAACCAGAAGAAACCCTTAAGTTAGAGGCACTCAACGGTTACGAGGCTTTGGGATACTTGCAATATCGAGGAAAAGCAGATACACCACAATGTTTGATGTTGACTGGAGTAGCTGCAGGCATTATGGAATTAATTCACGGGGAAGGAACGGTAGAAGAAAGAATTGGTACTTATGCCTCAGAAGAAACCAGTTGTATGTGTTGTCAGCAGTCTTCTTGTGTTATTGATGTAGAACTTTTGTAAATCTCGCAGTTCTCATACTACTCAAAATCACAGGAATGATGGAAATAATGTATTTGTCGATTAATCCTTGCTCTCGAAAT
>NZ_JBKGTY010000017.1:0-38704 GCF_053543375.1 Myxosarcina sp. GI1(2024)
GCTATCTGGCACTTCGTGCATTACTATAATGCTTCATTACATCTTTAGCACTACCGTTTAATTTAACCGCAACCAATTGGCAAGATAAGAAATTAATTTGGTCGCGAACAGTTATTGATAAACGAGCTCAACATCTCGAACCCCATCATCCGACCAAATAAAACATATTCGATACTGGTGATTAATGCGAATATTATATTGCCCTTGACGATCGCCTTTTAAAGCTTCCAGTCTATTTTTTCAATCGGAGTTATAAAGTTGTAGAAGCAAAATCTAAATAGCACGACAAAATGCAACTAATCGACTGGCTCATCGTTCTGCTTTACTTTATCCTCACTATTGCCTTGGGATTATTTCTATCCCGCAAAGCCGCCAATAGCTTAGAAGACTTCTTTGTTTCTGGGCGATCGCTGCCCTGGTGGTTAGCAGGAACGAGTATGGCAGCTACTACTTTTTCGATCGATACTCCACTCTATATCTGCGGTGTGGTAGCTAGTCGAGGTATTGCTGGTAATTGGGAATGGTGGAGTTTTGGCATAGCTCATGTAGTGTTGATCTATGTTTTTTCCCGACTCTGGCGGCGATCGCAAATTGTCACCGATGCCGAGTTGCTCGAGATGCGTTACGGAGGCAAAACCGCCGCAATTTTAAGAGCAACTAAAGCCTTTTTATTTGCCGTACCGATCAACTGTATTGGGATTGGCTACGCGATGTTGGCGATGGTTAAAGTAGTTGATGCGCTGCAGCTATGGCAGAGTCTAGGCTTTGCACCGGGGGAAAACGGTAAGCTGTGGAGTGTCATCGGAGTTAGTATTTTAGTTCTAGTGTATGCCGGTTTTTCGGGGTTGTGGGGAGTAGTAGCTACAGACTTCTTGCAGTTTTTTCTGGCTTTGTTTGGGGCGATCGCCACTGCGATCGTTGCAGTAAACAGTGTCGGTGGGATGCACCAACTAATTACCCAGGTACAGCAAATAACTGAGATTGACGTATTAAGTTTTTTTCCCTTGCAGTTTGACAACGGTAGATTTGGCTGGAGTGAGGCGGCGGGTATTCCCCTCAGTACTTTTTCTGCCTATTTATTTCTTCAGTGGTGGTCATTTCGGCGTAGCGATGGCGGTGGCGAATTCATTCAGCGTTTGGCTGCGGCGAAAGACGAAGCGGAAGCGGAAAAGTCTTCTTGGTTTTTTAATGTATTGAACTACGTAGTCCGCACTTGGCCTTGGATCGTGGTGGCATTAGTGGCAATGGTCATTTATCCCGACTTAGAAGATAGAGAGTTGGGCTATCCCAAACTGATGCTAGATTTTTTACCGCCTATAATGTTGGGTTTGGTAGTAACTTCTCTAATTGCGGCGTTTATGAGTACGGTTTCCACTTCGATTAACTGGGGTGCTTCTTACTTAACTAACGATATTTACCGTCGTTTTCTCCAACCCAATGCCAGCCAAAGCGAATTAGTTAACGTCGGTAGACTGACTTCGGTATTAGTTACGGTGTTTGGCGCGATCGCAGCTTTTTATGCCAATGATATCACAACCGTATTTCGCTTGGTAATTGCGATCGGCACGGGTCCTGGTTTAGTCTTAATTCTGCGCTGGTTTTGGTGGCGCATCAATGCTGCTGCCGAATTAGCCGCCATGCTTGGGGGATTTATTATTGGTTTAATTACTAGTATCAATCCCGAGTTCAACCAAATTGATTTTGGCTATCGGCTACTAATTATTTCGGCAGCTACTGCTTTAGTGTGGATAACAGTGATGTATCTCACCCCTCCAGAATCCGATGCAACTCTAGATGAATTTTACCTTTTAGTGCGCCCTGGGGGAATTGGCTGGCAAAGACAAAGAGAACGAACGGGAATAGCCGCCGCACAAAATTTAGGTAGAGATCTTCTCAGAGTAATTGCTGCCAGTTTGCTGTTGTTTGACTCGATGCTAGCGATCGGTGGTTTTCTACTATTACAGCCCGTTACTGGCTGGATAACGCTAATAATTGCCGTTATCGGTGGTTTTTGGCTGCGTCAGTTAAATAAACGTAAAATAGCAGCCATGCCTAGACCAGGATTGAGTATGAAAGATGAATTGTAATTCGATTAAACGTCTGATGTGAATTAGGAAAAAGTGAGGAAAAGACAGAAGATGAAAGTTACCACACTTATCATCAAATATCCCTCCTCATGAATAGCATATGAGTAATGAATGTCCTAATATAAGTTCGTAACCCTGTAAGTTTTTATTGCTAAGTTTTCAGCAAATGCGATCGCTAAATGCCTAACCTTGACATTAACGATCGCTCAAAACGGTAAGAAACAATATTCGTCTCTATGGACGATCGATAATGCCACCACCTAACAATACTTCTCCGTCATACCAAACGGCGGCTTGTCCTGGAGTAATGCCGAATTGTGGTTCGTCAAATACCAAGCGAAATCTGTCGTCTTCTAAAGGAATTAAATTTACTGCTACTGGTTTAGCACGATAGCGGATTTGTACTTCAGCACGGATCGGAGTAGTGGGTTTGGCGATAGAAACCCAGTTGACTCGCGATACCGTACATTCAGAACTAGCTCCAGAAGCGCGATCGCCGACGATTACACGATTCATTACGGGATCTAGTTTGACCACGTATAGTGGTTCGGCAGCGGCAATACCCAAACCCCTTCTCTGTCCGATAGTGTAGTGGTGAATTCCTTGGTGTTTCCCTAGCACTTTCCCATCTAAATCGACGATATCTCCTTCTTTTTGGCTGATATAGCGATCTAAAAACGTCCGCATCGAACCGTGAGCTTCGATCAAGCATAAATCTTGGCTTTCAGGCTTATCAGCAGTTGTCAGACCGAATTCGTTGGCGGTTTTTCTCGTTTCATCTTTGGTGCGATCGCCCAAGGGAAAGATCGCACCCGCCAGTAATTCTTGGGTCAAGTCGTATAGAAAGTAAGTCTGGTCTTTATTACGGTCGATCGCTCTCAGTAATTGATACCTTTCCGTAGCTGGAGCGTAATTTATTCTGCCATAATGACCTGTAGCAATCTTATCCGCACCCAGTTCTTCTCTGGCGTATTTTAACATGGGCGCGAATTTTACCGTCCGATTGCACTGAGAACAAGGTAATGGAGTGACTCCCGCCTCATAGCCAGCCACCAAGTAATCGACAATATTGGCTTGAAATACTTCCCGACTATCGACGATGTGATGGGGTATATTCAATTCTTGGCAAATCCGCGCTGCATCTACCATTCCTTCAGAACAGCACTGACCTTTACCCTTCATCAACCACAGGGTAAGACCGATAACTTCATAACCTCGATCGTGCAGGGTAGCTGCTGCAACGGAACTATCAACGCCACCAGATAAGCCGACAACGACTTTGTTCATGGAACTTTACAATACTGTTAACTTCAATAAATATTAAGGGTATTTTTAAAATAGTAGGCTCGTCTTTTTATTATGACAAATAAGCTCAATTTCCTGGCTGACAATTATTTATCCACAGCTACGATCTTGCCAACGCTCGGGCGATCGCTAATCGGCATGGGATTTATTATTATAGCTACTGCTATTCCTACCAAGGCACAAAATAAGGAATTGATTACCGAGCTTTTGCCACCCCCTCCTCCTTTGTCTCCTCCAAACCGAATTATCAAACACAAGTACGAGCCAATAGTACCAGTGGATCTCGAACCGCCTACCTACACCAGCAAAGAGCAACAGCGAGAATATACTTTTAGTGCGCCGCCAAGAGACGATCGCGACTACCGAGTTGAAGTATTTGGCAATGAAAAAGAATTGCTAGAGCAAGTTAGAGCGATCGAGCCTAAAGCATTTCCCAAAGGCGATGTAATTCAAGTAGGAATTTTCAGCAGTCAGGATAATGCTGAAGATTTAGTCCGTAAACTAGCCGTTAAAGGTTTCTGGGCGAGAATTATTATTAGCGAAAGCTATTGATTGAAAGCTACAAAATCAGCCCGATCTCGTCTCAAGTTTTTTTCATTTGGCGATCGCTCAAATCTTATTGTTAGTTTTTATCTCTCTGTCTATCCAAAGTTAGAGCGCAGCTTTTATTAAGGAATGTTAAAGTTAATCATAATCGGGGGATGATATTTACCAGATTGCCCTCAGTGCTGGCAATATTAAATTACAAAAGGATTCGTGAAAGCCTGGAAAGTTCTAGCAATAAATACCAAGCGCAACTTAGCTATATTGTTTTGTGTCGGTCTGCTCTTTTGGATTAGCATCACTATATTATTACCGACTTTACCCGCTTACGTGCAGGATGTGGGGGGAACTACTCAACAGGTAGGATTAGTAATGGGTAGTTTTGCCATTGGGTTGTTGTGCTCTCGTACCTGGTTGGGAAGGGTAGCCGATCGCCGCAGTCGTAAATTGGTTATTTTAATTGGTATTAGTGTCGCTGCAACTGCTCCTATCTGTTATTCAGTGGTCCAGTCGATTTTGGGGTTGGCGGCGATTCGAGCTTTTCATGGAATCAGTATAGCCTCATTTACCATCGGTTACAGTGCATTGGTAGTAGATTTCGCGCCTCGTCAACAACGAGGAGAATTAATTGGCTATATGAATTTGGCAGTGCCTACGGGAATGTCTATCGGTCCTGCTTTGGGAGGATTTTTACAGGCTTATAGTGCTCGCTGGCAGTGGAATTTTCTTGCCGAGGGTACTGGCTATGAAGTAATATTTTGGTTTTCTTCTCTTTGTGGTTTTACGGGATTATTATTAGCCAGTCGCTTGCAAGAGGCAGCTAGAGATGAGGAAATATTTACTCAGCAACAGTTTTCACCAAGGGAGCGCAATTTCTGGGAGCTTACCCAAAGTCCTGCTTTGGTTATTCCTGCTACGGTTTTATTACTAGTAGGGTTAGTTTTTGGTACTTTAGTCGCCTTTTTGCCTTTATATGTCCGCGAGTTAGGAATTTCTTTTAATGTAGGTTTATTTTATACGACAGTAGCGATCGCTTCTTTTTCTGTTCGTTTATTTGCTGGCAAGGCTAGCGATCGCTACGGACGGGGTTTATTTATTAGCGGCAGTCTGATTTGCTATATTATTTCCATGACACTTTTGGCTAATGCTGAAAATGCTCCAACTTTGCTCTTGGCAGCATTAGCAGAGGGAGCGGGAGCCGGAATTTTAATTCCACTGATCTTGGCACTAATTTCCGATCGCTCTTATGCCAATGAGCGAGGCAAGGTTTTCGCGCTGTGTATGGGTGGTTTCGATCTGGGAATTGCCTTAGCAGGTCCCGTTCTGGGAGCTTTAGCGTTTACGGTTGGCTATCGTGGTGTCTTTTCCCTAGCAGCATTATTGGCTCTTACGGCATTAATTATTTTTGTTACTCAATCGAGCAAAAACATCCGCCAATCTTTTAACTTTGCTTTGGGAAAAGTTAGAGATGTTTACGCAATTGATTGTTAATCTCAATCGAGTTTAATTGTTTAATTATTTACGGGCGAGAAGGGATTTGAACCCCTGACTCCATGGTTCGTAGCCATGTGCTCTAATCCACTGAGCTACACGCCCTAAATTGAGATCGCTCAAAACGGCTGCCAAAACTCTCTTCGGCAGATTTTTGAGTCAACAATAATTATCTTGTTTACTCAACGATTTATAATATTAGCACAATAATAACTATTTATGCAAAAAGCTAACTTTAATTCTCTCACTCATCTCAACGAAACGGGAGAGGCGCAAATGGTAGACGTTTCTGCCAAGCAACTTACTCACCGTCAAGCAGTAGCCACAGGCAGAATCAAAATGTCTGCATCTACTTTAGAGATTATTGAAGCCGGTAATGCACCAAAAGGAGACGTTATCGGTACGGCAAAGCTAGCGGGAATTATGGCTGCCAAACAAACTGCCAATCTAATTCCCCTGTGTCATCCTTTACCCCTAAGTAAAATAGAAGTCAAAATTAGCTGCGATCGCGATTTGCCAGGATATCAAATTCGCGCTTCGGTAATTACCAAAGCCGAAACGGGAGTGGAAATGGAGGCTTTAACTGCCGTATCTGTAGCCGCCTTGACTCTCTACGATATGGCGAAGGCTCTAGAAAAATCGATGCAGATTGAAAATATTGGTTTGGTTTCTAAAACTGGCGGCAAATCGGGAGATTATTTTGCTGAATAGTCAAGCTCATCCCACTCACAAATATTGTAGAATTGCGCGGTTATCGATCGTTGATTGTTGATAGTTGAAGATCGACCACTAACAATGACTACATAAAATCTGTAGGCAATCCTGAGTAACTAGGAATATCTTGGGAAGGTTGATGCCAGCCTGCTTTATTGGCGACAAAAGCATGAGCGATGGGTTTTTCCTGGTGAGGACTATCGATACAGGAAAGAGCAACGCTTAGATAATCTGCGCCATCTTTAGCGTAATTCATTAATCTCGAACCGCAAATAGAACAAAAGGTTCTAATACCCTTAGTAGATTCATATTCTTTGAGATATTCTTCGCCGCGAATAAAGTTTAAACTCTTGCGTACGGCAAAGGCTTGTGTAGCAAAAGCCGCGCCGTGAGATTTTCGGCAGCGAGTACAGTGACAGTTAAAAACAACTCCAGGAATTGCCGTTACCTCAAAAACGATCGCGCCACAAACACAACTTCCAGTCATTTACCGTTTTCTCCCTTGTTTGTCTGGCTGACAATTATCTTTTAAATATCGTAGCTATTTTTGGTTCTGTTTAAAAATTGCCAAATCGGTCTGTCGTCCCAAATTTGTACTTCAATGAAGCGATCGTATCGCCAATGCTCTTCCGTTTTCCAGCGATCGCCTGGCATACCGTATTTTTTAATTACGTCGGTAATTTCCTCTAAAATAAACACCTGTCCGTGAATTGGTTTGCGATAGGGAACGGCTCGTCCAGTGGTGTCTGTAGCGACCGCCAAGCTCGGCATACTGTCGGGATAAGTAAACGAAATGGCATCGCGATCGAATAGAGACAGTGGAAGTTGCAGCTTAAGCGGCTTGGCATCACTAAAAAAGCCTTACTCTTGGAAAAAGTCGTCACACTCTCCCAAAACAAAATATAGGGGATGTTTGAGATGTGGCTTCTTCCCCTTGTTGATAAACTCTTTGTAAAGCCAAGCTTCAACTTGGCAGCGTTCTTCAAGATAACCAGGATGTAACCAGATTCGTTTGCCGCTTTCTTTAAGATTACGCAAGAGTTCTCCTGCTTCATCGTCTGGTTGACTGCAAATATTTTTCAAAATGTCACTGCTTTGGCTGTAGTAATGCGTTATGTAGTCGGGTATTCCCACCTCTGCTTTCATCATGGAAACGAAGATATTTCAACACTGTAAACACATAAATAATTAGCAACCCAGACAATAAAACCGCCACTCAAACCGATACAATAAATAAGGAATCCAATATTATTGTACGCTTAAATATCTATGCCCCCTCGTTGGCCTCGCAAACCAGACCGCAAAACCGATCCCGAATACAGACGCATAGACGACATCATGAATTTTGCCATTCACGTAGCCCTTTACGCTGCGGTAAACTCCGGCTTGTGGTTCGTTCATAACCTTAAGTCTGCTGAATGGTCTTGGTTGCTGTGGGTCAACGGTATTTGGTTTGGGATTTTAGCACTACACTTTATTTACATTAAAGCGATCGCAGATTATTCATCGGTAAAATCAAATGGCTAATACCAGAGAAATCGAAACCTTAGCAGCGCAAATTGGCGAAAATATCTACATCGACGTTGCTAAATGGCATTTGTATTTAGCGGATGCTCATTTACATACGACCGTAGCGGAAAAAGCCTATTCTCTATTAGAAGATGATGCTTTGAGTGAAGCTGCAATTAGCGATCTATTACGCAGTATTGCCGTTAAGTTAGGTGGTGGCAAGAAGGAACTGTCTTTGTTCGATCTCGTTCCTACTCAAAAGCAGAGAGATCTCCTAGAACTTTTAGAAAATTATCGACGAGAAATGTAGCTTAGTTGGTCAAAGCTATAACTATGCGAGTTTAGTAAAAACCCATTGCCTTAGCAACCATTTCTAGGTCGAGTTTCATAGTTTTAACTTGATTGACGCTATGGTCGATCGCGCTACTGGGATCTTTTAAGCCATTGCCCGTCAGGACACAAACCACCGTAGCGTTTTGCGGGACTCGCTCTTTCACCTTGAGCAAGCCAGCTACAGAAGTCGCACTAGCAGGTTCGCAAAAAATGCCTTCTGACGAGGCTAACAGTCGATAGGCAGCTAAAATTTCTTCATCGGTAACAATATTAAATTCTCCCTGGCTCGCTTCCCTTACGGCGATTGCTTTTTGCCAGTTAGCGGGGTTGCCGATGCGGATCGCTGTGGCTACCGTATCGGGTGTGGTTACTGGTTTGCCAGAGATTAGCGGTGCGGCACCAGCCGCCTGAAATCCCATCATCTTAGGGAGACGAGTACTTTTATTCGCCTGATGATATTCGCAAAAGCCCATCCAGTAAGCGGTAATATTTCCTGCATTACCTACGGGAATACAGAGCCAGTCGGGAGCATCAGCCAAAACATCTATTATTTCAAAGGCTGCAGTTTTTTGCCCTTCTAGACGATAGGGATTGACGGAATTGACTAGAGTAACGGGATAATTTTCGGCAAGCGATCGCACTATCTCTAAAGCGTCATCAAAGTTACCTTGAATGGCGATTACTTCCGCACCGTATAGTAAGGCCTGTGCTAGTTTGCCTAAAGCTACATAACCATCGGGAATCACTACAAAAGCTCGCATTCCTCCACGACGAGCGTAGGCAGCGGCAGCAGCTGAAGTATTACCCGTACTAGCGCAAACTACGGCTTCCGCCCCCGCTTCTTTGGCTTTAGAAATTGCCATCGTCATTCCTCGGTCTTTAAAGCTGCCGGTGGGGTTGAGTCCGTCATATTTGACGTACACTTTTACACCGCGACCAATTCGTTTGGCAATGGTGGGAACGGGGATTAGTGGCGTATTTCCTTCTAGTAAAGTAACTACAGGAGTAGCTTTGCCTACTGGTAAATAAGCACGATAAGTTTCAATCAAACCTTGCCATTTCTCAGTGCGGCTTACAGACTGAGGATTTGAAATTTTTGCAGGAGAAACGATGGGGATCACGGGCTGTCATACCATTAAAATTTAAATTTGCTATCCGAAGTTAGCAACGAGATACTAAACGACGGAGAGCGAGATTGGTATTGAATTTATTTGTCGTCAGTTTATCGACGCTAGAGAGCGGATTTTATAGCATTAGCTCGTTGGCGATAATGTTTTAAAATCCCATCCCAACTAAATTATTGTTCGATAATTACTTCAGACCTCATTCTACCACCAGAGGATTTATCTTTTGATGGAGATTTAGAGTTGCTATAGCGGTCTTTACGAGAAGAACGATTACCTTTTTTCTTGAGAATTGGTTTTTCTACTCCTCCTTGAGGAACCTCCCAATCACCTTTCATCCAGTTAGGACAGTCTTTATCGTAGACCATTTGCAAAGCCGCCGCCGCGATCGCCTGCGCGTCATAATCATCGCTTAATTCTCTAACTAAAGGTAAGAATGATGCCATTCTTTCTCCTGCCAGAGTTTCTTTAATCGTCGTCTGCAGTTTGGCAAATCTTTTAGCTTCTACCTGAGCGCGATTGGGAATTTGAGCCACCTCTAGTTTTTGACGCAGGCGACGCTCGATTTGTTTGAGGGTACGGCGATCGGCTGGCTGAACTATAGCAACTGCCGTGCCCGTTTTGCCGGCTCTTCCCGTACGTCCGATGCGGTGAATATAGGTTTCGGCATTGTCAGGTAGATCGTAATTAATTACGTGAGACAAATCCTGTACGTCTAAACCTCTAGCTGCAATATCGGTAGCTACTACTAGCTCGATCTGACCATCGCGGAAGCGTTTTACTAACCGTTCGCGCTGCATTTGGCTGAGATTGCCGTGATATTCATCGACGCTATGTCCTGCTTCTTGTAGCTTGCTGGTAAGTTCGCTAGCGGTGCGTTTGGTACGCACGAAGATAATTGCCGATTCTGGTTCTTCAATTTCTAGTATTGGCTGGAGAGCTTTAATTTTTTGCCAACCGCGAGGCACCATGTAAACACGCTGGTCGATTCTCTTGGGTGCTGCCTGAGTTTGCTTGACCGTTAGAGTTATGGGGGAGTGCAAGAAGCGATCGATTAAATCTTTGATTTCTTGCGGCATGGTAGCAGACAGACAGGCAGTTTGTCTCTCTTGAGGAGCTTGTCGCAGGATAGTTTTAATATCGTCGATAAAGCCCATACTCAGCATTTCATCGGCTTCATCGAGAATTGCCAGGCGCAAACTATCTAAATTTAAATCTTTACGTTCTAGAAGATCGATTACTCGACCGGGAGTACCGATTACGATCTGCACTCCCCTACGCAAACTACGAATTTGTCTTTCAATTGATTGACCGCCATACACCGTTAGAGCGTAGATCCGACGGTTTTCTGAGAAATCTTTGATTGCCTGTCCCACTTGTTGGGCTAGTTCTCTAGTAGGCGTTAAAATTAGCACCTGAACATTTTTGTTTTTAGGATCGACTAGGTCTAATGCCGGTAGTGAAAAGGCAGCGGTTTTACCAGTTCCAGTTTGAGATTGTCCGACAATATCTTTACCTTGGAGCAGAAAAGGTATCGCCTGCTGCTGAATTTGAGTCGGTTCGATAAATCCTAGAGCTTCTAGTTGTTCTAGACAGGCTTGTGATAGCCCGAGTTCTTTAAAAGTTGTGGTCATAGGTAGGTTATCTGTCAATATATGGTTTCTATTATTAACTTTGCTTTAAAAAACTTTACAGTTTTTGCCGCTTTGTTTGGTTAGTTACATTCCTCTAGGCTGTAGAAGAGAAATATTTTAGTGAGCTGCATCGAAGGAGACGAGTCGAAATCTACGCGATTGAATCGGCAACTAAACTGACAACTTCGCCATAAAGATCGTAAATATCGGCAGCGGTAATTCTCACGGGTACCAGCGAACCGAGGTTAGCTTCACCACGCACGTAGACTATCCCGTCTACTTCAGGAGCAAATCGAGCCGAACGACCGATTAGTTGTCCTGTTTGAGGATTTTCTTGTTCGACCAAAACCTCGACGATTTTGCCGACATTAGCCTGATTTTTAGCTGCAGCAATTGGTTGTTGAATTTGCATGAGAATGTCTCGACGAGACGAACTAATTTCTGGGGGAACTCGGTGCGGAAGATGATAGGCAGGAGCTTCAACTTCTGGAGAAAAAACGAACACCCCGACATGGTCGAACTGATGGCGTTCGACGAATTCTGTCAGATGCTGGAAATGAGCCTCGGTTTCGCCTGGAAAGCCCACGATAAAGGTAGTACGTAAGATAGCTTCTGGAAGTTGCCGTTTAATTCGTTCAATGATGGCATCATTAACCCTTCCCTGCCAAGGGCGATTCATGGCTCGTAAAATTTCTGGGTGAGAATGTTGAAGCGGTAAATCTAAATAAGGCAGAATATTTCCCGTATTCCTAATAGCAGTAATTACTTTAGGGGTTAGTCCCGTAGGATAGGCATAGTGAATTCGAATCCAAGGTATATCGACTTTACCTAATTCATATAGAAGTTCTGCTAATTTGGGTTCGCCATATAAATCCACACCATAATTGGTAGTAATCTGGGAAATTAGAATAATTTCTTTGACTCCTTGAGCCGCCAATTCTTCTGCTTCGGCGACAATCGATTCAATAGAACGCGATCGCTGTTTGCCTCTTAGATGAGGGATGATACAAAAAGAACAGCCATAATCGCATCCTTCGGCTACTCGTAGATAGGCTACGCCTTCAGTGGTAGTGCGATAGCGAGGAACCGTTTCATCGGCAATATAGGTAGGCTGAGAAGATACTTCCTCTACCCGTTCACCAGTAGCAATACGCTTGATGATGTCGACTATCTTATGATAGTCACTGCTACCCACTATCGCTACTGCTTCTGGCAATTCTGCTAACAGTTCGGATTGAAAGTGCTGCGCCATACAGCCAGCTATAATAATTTTTTTATTGGCTTCAGCAAGCTCTACCAGAGTCCTAACTGACTCCTCTCTAGAATCTTGAATAAAACTACAAGTATTAACAATAACGTAATCGGCTAATTCTTCGTTGGAATCTATTTGATAACCAGCTCGAGCGAGCAACCCAAGCATATGTTCTGAATCTATGCGATTTTTTTCGCATCCTAAATGGGATAATGCCACTGTGGGCTTATCGAGCATATAATTCACTTTGATAATAATCGAGTCAAAATATAATTCGATCTAGACTGGGTCAGACACAATATCTCGTGGTTTGGAGCGTTACGATTTGGTCTGTAACATCCCCATGTTTGAAGATGTGAAAGCAATCTCTCGCTCAGCGAGTCAGATCGCCTCATACTCGACAGTTGTTTTGTCGCAAACGTTTTAATTTTCAAGACACCGTTTCTGGACTATAGATTTACATAAACTATGGTGAGTTTGGCTAAATATACCCAGACCGATCCTCATATATAATATCGTTAAAATATCTTAACAGACAAAGTTTTTTAGAAAAAATTTATTTATTCAGCAAACAACCACTCTAGTCGAATGGCGATCGCTAGGAGCAAAGCAGGTGTTTTGATGACAAAATTCAATTAAAACTATGAACTATCTCAGTTTGTCTGAGATAATAATAACTTTTAGACGGGTTATAAAGCAGGCTTTGAATGGCGGAAGGGAAAAACAGCGTGAATTTAGAACAAATTTTTAATACACATGCACCAATTATCGGAGTGGTTCATTTATCTCCCTTGCCTACTTCTCCTCGTTGGCAAGGAAAGCTACAAGCAGTAATTGCTAGAGCCGAACAAGAAGCAACAGCTTTAGCCGCAGGAGGAGTAGATGGAATTATTATTGAAAACTTTTTTGATGCACCTTTTGCCAAAGAGCGCGTCGATCCGGCAGTGGTAAGTGCTATGACTTTAATTGTCGATCGCCTCAAAGGAATGGTGATGTTACCGATTGGGATCAACGTTTTACGCAATGATGCCCGCAGTGCTATGGCGGTCGCTTCCTGTGTCGAAGCTCAGTTTATTCGGGTTAATGTCTTAACGGGAGTTATGGCGACAGACCAAGGTTTAATCGAAGGGCAGGCTCATGAGTTGTTGAGATATCGGCGAGAATTGGGTACTGATGTGGCGATTTTAGCTGACGTTTTGGTCAAACACGCTCATCCTCTAGCTACCCCTAATATAACGGTTGCAGTACGAGATACGATCGATCGCGGGTTAGCTGACGCAATCATTCTCTCAGGTTGGGCAACGGGAAGCCCTCCCAGTCAAGAATATTTAGAAATAGCGGCAGCGGCGGCTGGAGATACCCCCGTGTTTATTGGTAGTGGTGCTAACTGCGACAACATCGCTCAACTGATGCAGGTAGCAGATGGTGTAATTGTAGCTAGTTCTCTCAAGCGTCACGGTAAGATTACGGAAACCATAGATCCGATTCGGGTTTCGCAATTTGTAGAAGCTGCTAGAGAAACACAAGCTAGCCCAGAAAAAAAGCTCGAGGCTAATTGGCGAACCAAAGTAAACAGCCAGCAATAATAATTTAGGCAGTTAAGCACGTGTATATATTTAACTTAATCAATAAGGCGGTGATTCTGGCTTATTTCTCGGTCAATACGTTGCTTGAGTTATAATTTCTGCATTCAGAAAACTCATTCACAGTGTTTGTTTATTAAGAACTATTAACTATGCGCCGCCGACGTTCTCTTCCTTGGATACATCGCTGGTCTCGCTCGATAATTGGAGCGATCGCCATTGCTGGAGCAGTTCTCACCGCTTACCTCACAGTCACCAAGTTAACGGGAGGCGAAGTTGTCTGTTCGTTGGAGGCTGTAGCGAATGGAGGCTGTAGCGGAGTACTTAACAGCCCTTACGCTACCGTATTTGGCTTACCATTAAGCTTATTTGGTTTTTTGGCATATCTCAGTATGGCAGCTTTCGCTCTAGTTCCCCTAGCAATCGATAGCGAACGGCAAAAAGAGCTTAAAAAAAATCTCGACGGTCTAACTTGGTGGCTATTGCTGGCTGGTAGTACCGCAATGACAATATTTAGTGCCTATCTGATGTATGTGTTGGCAACCCAAATTCAACTTGTATGTCTTTACTGCATTGGTTCGGCGTTATTTTCTTTAAGCTTGTTAGTTTTAACCATAGTAGGTAGATACTGGGAAGATATCGGACAAATTCTATTTACTGGT
Organism: Myxosarcina sp. GI1(2024); assembly: GCF_053543375.1. Classification (NCBI taxonomy): domain Bacteria; kingdom Bacillati; phylum Cyanobacteriota; class Cyanophyceae; order Pleurocapsales; family Pleurocapsaceae; genus Myxosarcina; species Myxosarcina sp. GI1(2024). Next base: position 14,238 of record NZ_JBKGTY010000017.1, read on the forward strand.
GCGATCGTCGCGGTTCTAACTCTAATGGGAACTCTAGCGGTTTATGCCGATGTCAATAATCCCGTTGCCGACGAAACGATAATTCAAGAAGAAGTGGCGGATGCCGATGGTTTAATTCCCATTCCCGTCGCTCAAACCGAGCCTAAGCCTCCTTATGGTTGGAAAGTAACTACCACTTCTGGAGAATCAGAAATAGCCTTAGCAGAACATTTAAGCGCAATTGGAGCGAAAGAATACGGTGCTTTCTGGTGTCCTCACTGTTACGAACAGAAACAGATATTTGGTAAAGAAGCGTTTGAGAAAATTAACTATATCGAGTGCGATCCCCAGGGTGTAAATTCTCAAAGAGATGCTTGTATCGCCGCAGGGATACAATCTTATCCTACCTGGGAAATTAACGGCGAATTGTATCCTGGAACTAAAACAGCTGCGGAACTAGCCGAATTATCGGGCTATCAAGGCAAAAGCGATTTTAAATATAAATTGCCTTAAACTTATCTCAATATTTAGTTTCTTGCAGCGATCGCTATGAAATCACCGCCATCGACTGCGAAAAATAAGTCGAATCTGGGTATGACATAGCTAATACCAATTTTGCCAAGCAAGCTGCTACAATCGACTTCGGTGTGAAGAGGTTGGGGCGATCGCATGGACAAACAAATTTTAGGTGTTAGCTGCGGAATATTTTTTTTGCTGACTGGAAACGCTCTGGCTCATGCTAATTCTGCAGTAGAGGGGATAGCGGTCGAGCCAGAAGGCGCTCGCCCTCGAGTTACCTTTACGCCTCTATCAGAACAATTATTAGTCATACCGACGGCACAACATTTGAGACGGGGAGAAGTAAGTTTTAACTTAACTACCCGTCTATTTTTTTTGCCAGATTTAGTGGAAATTGGCACTTTAGATGATGACGATACCGCCGTTAACTTTAATACTGGTTTTAGCTGGGGAATTAGCGACGATTTGCAGCTTACTCTCCAGTTTCAGCACGTAGATAGTAGTAATCCTGCCAAACAAGGAGATTTTGCCTCCGAACGTACCGAAGACAACGAAGCGGCGATTGAAATTAAACAAAGACTCTGGAGTAATACTGATGGTACTAGCTTATTAAGTGGCGTAGTCTCAGCCTCTTGGGGAACTCGCGGCTTTCAGTTTACCAGAGGAGATCGAATCATTGAAATTAACAACCGCAACGTATTTGTATCTTTAGCAGTTCCTTTTACTACTACGGTTGGCGATCGCTGGCAGTTTAATATTGCGCCGACTCTGGCTTTTTTTAACGATGAAAACGCCGAATTTTTCCAGCGTCTCCCCAATGATGATGACAGTTCTTTTGGTACGATGCTTGGTTTGGGTGCGGGTTTATCTTATCAAGTAAATTCTCGACTCTATATTTGGGGAGATGCCATGTTTCCTCTGACGGGTAATAACAGCATTAGCCGAGAGTCGGGAGAACCAGATGAAGTAATTGTTTATAACGCAGGCTTGCGCTATTTGGTTAATCCTCAACTAGCTTTCGATGTGTTTGCCACTAATACCTTTGCCAGTTACGCGCCGCTTTCTCTAACGGGCGATCGCGATTTGGTTGGTATTGGTACTAATTTGGTTTTTATGCCCGATTTGTTTGCGGCTAACCGTAAGTATGGCGATCGCTTTTCTGGAGATCTGAGTCGAGAAGAGAGGCGTTTGACTACCGACGGCTTGGCTTTTTTCGATGGGGGAACTGTAGCTAACGGACAGTTTTTATTTAATTTACAAGCAGGCAGTCAAGGAATTTTGACAGCACTGCGTTATGGGTTCGTGGAAGATTTTGAAGCTGGTATTTATCTAGATTATGTTTTTGGTGAGGTAGACGAATCGGAACAAGGGATCGCTGGTAAGATACGCATGCTCAACCAAGCAGAAAATGCTCCTGTAACTCTCAGTCTCGCCGCTACCGCTGGTATTACCAACGAACCGTTTGTCAATTTTCGCGCCAACGACAGCGAAGAATTCGATCGCCGCGATCTCGATAAATCTGTACCGTTTTTTACTCCTGGAGGGGACGACAATTTTGAAGGAGAATTGATTATCGTCACCATATCTCTACCCATACACTATCAAATCTCCCGCAATAATGCCGTGTGGCTCACGCCAATTTTGGGCTACGTGCAGCGTGAGGGGGTAGACTTAGCAGGGTTTAACTTAGGCGGTGCTTATGGTGTTAGTAAGGAATTTAGTTTAATTGGTGAAGTAGGAGCGAATTTCGCAGGAGAGGGTAATGCTTTTATCGACGGGAGATTAGAAGATAAAATCCCCTGGACAGTGGCGGTACGTTGGACACCGTTATCTTTGTTAAACCGCGAAGCATCGGTTACCAATAGCGATCCCTACATAGAATTGTATCTGACCAATCGCGTTGGTTCTTCTACCTGGCATCAGTTGAGAGTGAGAGAGGATAATGAGTTGGCTGTAGGAGTCGGTTTGCAGGTGCCGTTTTAAACAAGGGGCAAATCGCCGGTTCTGTTGCAAAAAATCCGAACAGAGAGAATATACCTGTGATTAACTAATTTTTTAGACAGCGATCCCAAACAGAGAATAGACAAAATTTCTTTGTCCCAAGATGTCACCTTTAGCGATATTTTTTATTTGCCCTTTGCGAATCACATTCATGATTTCATACCCTTTTAATGTCCGCCATGCTGAGTGGAAATGTTGAAAGTATAATTTATACTTAGCCTGCTTTTTCGGAAATCTATGGTCTTGCTCGATGATATTATTAAGATATTTGTTCTGTCTCAATTCACACTCACTAGAGATAATTTCTTCCGTTTGAAGTTCTTCAACTGCTGCGGGATAAGCAGGATTTTGGTCTACGTTAATAACTCTTGGCTGCTTATTATGTCTCGATTTCAGGGCTTTCTTCAAGAATCTTTTAGCAGCTTGTTTATCTCTCCTGGCACTAAACATAAACTCTATGGTAATACCATTGCTGTCAACTGCTCTATATAGATATTTCCATTTTCCTTTGACCTTGAGATAAGTTTGATCTACTCGCCAAGAGTCATTAGTTGAGATGAGATGCTTTCTGGCTCTTCTTTCTATTTGTGGTGCATAAATCATCACCCATCGGTAAATCGTGGTGTGGTCTACAGATAGTCCTCGCTCTTGCATGATTTCTGCTAAATCACGATAACTCAAACCATAGCGGAGATACCACCTCACACAAAGTAAAATTATTTCTCCTTGAAAATGTTTCCACTTAAATGGTTGCTTTGAGTTCATCTGGTCTAGTAGTTATTTACGTTTGTTAAATACTACAAGTTTGTCTTAAGTTTTTGCAACAGTACCTGTTTTTGTCTCTTTGAGTAACAACAACAAAGGAGGACAATTATCTCGACGCAGCATTAGAGAGATTTGCGATCGCGCTTTGATTGAATGCAATCTCAAACATACTCCAGGTAGAACACTCACCGCACACAGTCTAAGACATACTGCTGGTACGTTGGCATTGAGGACTGGTTCGGATTTGAGACAGGTACAGGACTTACTAGGTCACGCCGATCCGCGAACTACTTCAATCTATGCCCATGTCGGCGATCGCTGGGAACACAACCCAGGAGTCAGTATCGAAGAAAAGCTTGATTTATCGTTATAATTGGGAAAAAACTAACAAAGATATTGCTAGCGAAAGTAATCAATTAGAGTTTCAAGCATAATACCAAAGTAATTAATTACTATAAAAGTTCTGTAAGACAGTGGCTCATCTCTTACATATTAAATAGTAGAGGCAGGTAAAATTGATTTCCAAGTCTTACATGGTTTGAGCCGATATTTCTGAAAGTAGTAATTTGGAGACAACTTGAATCAATGTCGTTGCATCCAAAAGCGATTCCTCAAGTACCGTGATGTAACAGCACGAGTCGCTCATACAGCTTTCTCTATTTGACAATCCAATACTATCTCTTTTCCGTTCTACCAAACTCCCAAATTGTAAAGCATAATTAAACCGATCGCGATTGGAGATAGCCAACGAATTACCAACAGCCAGGAAGTATACACCCCAGGTAGCGAACCAATCAATGAATTATCGCTAAATTCGCTCAACCTTCGGTGAGAATTTAATTTCCAACCAACAAACAAACTAATTCCAATACCGCCGAGAGTCAGTAGCCAATTACTAGCCAGATAATCAGCAGCATCAAACCAGGTCATGCCGATAATCTCTTTAAGCTTCGCGCCAAAAAAACCATCGCTACCGCTGAGAGCCGAGGGTATACCTAATAAATAAATCGCTCCTGTCATTGTGGAGGTTGCGATTGTTCTCGACCAACCACAAGAATCGATGAGAAAAGCCACTGCCATTTCTAATAAAGAAATAGCTGAAGTTAAAGCAGCAAGCAATAGTAGCAAGAAAAATACGAACAAGCCAATCCGCCCAAAAGGAAGCTGAAGCAAAGCAATAGGAATATTGATAAAGATTAATCCAGGTCCTGCTGCTGGTTCTAGTCCCACACTAAAAGCGATAGGAAACATTACCAGACAAGCACCAATAGCAACCATCGTATCGGCGATCGCTATAGCAATAGATGTACCTACAACATCATGTGAGGCTGTAAATAACTACCGTAGGTTAACATTACACCAATACCTAAAGATAAAGAAAAGAAAGCATGACCCAATGCTTCTAATGCTGATGTCCAGGTAAAATTATCGCTAAAAGCAAACAAAAACCTCACCGCAGGGATAAAACCCGACAGGGTACTGGCGTAAATAGCTAATGCTCCCAATAAGATCGCCAGAGCCAACATCCCCCAGTTAGCAAAACGCTCGATACCACCTCGAATTCCCCGCAAAACTACGCAGGTAGTTAATCCCATAAATACGCTATGCCACCAAATATTTAACCTCACCGATTGAACTAAGGAATTAAACAAATCGCTGTATGCTTGAGGGTTACTATCTTGAGGAAAACCACCTACCAGAGACAGAAAGAAATAATGCAGACCCCAACCAGCCACGATGCTGTAGTAAGACAGGATTAAAACCCCAGCAAAAATGCCTAGCAAGCCCACATATTGCCACCCAGAATTAGGACTAGATAGCCTTTGAAAAGCTCGTAATGGCGAACTTTGGGTGCTACGACCCAGCATTACTTCGGAAATCATAATGGGAATTCCCAGAATGGCGATACACAGTAAATAAAATAAAACAAAAGTGCCACCGCCATTTTGACCAGCAATGTAGGGAAACTTCCAGATATTACCCAATCCCACTGCCGAACCAGCAGCAGCAGCAACAAATCCCAGTGAAGATTGCCAATGATTACTTGATTTGCGGTTTTCGATCTCTTTCATTATCTTAATTTCAATTTGCTGTCGAGTTAAACTTATACCTCTGGAATCTCAATCTTGCCTTCACCAACCATGACCGACTGACCGCCAACACGCACTTTAGTTATTTGACTTGCTGTTTTCTCCGCTTCTATTTCTAAAATGCTCGGGCGACCAATTTCAAAACCCTGTTCGACTCTCCATTGAAGTAAGCCATCGTCAGTTTTATCTCTCACGCCAAGATATCCCGCTAAAGCCGATGCTGCTGCCCCTGTAGCGGGGTCTTCGGCAATTCCCATCGCGGGGGCAAACATCCTGGCTCGTACATCCGAACCTTCTAGCTCTGGCTCGAAGCAAAAGACATATAATTGGGATGCTCGCTCGGCTTGTAAATGTTTTTGCCACAATTCTATGTTGAGTGCTATTTTACTTAAAATAGCGCGATCGCATACTGGCACAAATAAGAAAGGAACACCACAAGAAACTGCTGCTGGATTCCATTCTCCTAACAGTAAATCTTCTGTTTTTAAAGAGAGAATTTGGGCAATAATTGCTGCCTCTGGAGGATTAGTCATAAATTCGGGTAACTGTGCCGTAGTTAAATAGGCAGAAACAGGTTTACCATTTTGGGAATTAATCGTAACCCGTACATCTCCGACACCTTCCTCACAGACTATTTCCGTAATTCGATCTTCTAGGGAGATTTCGCCAATGGCAGCCAAGACATGAGCCGTACCGACAGTAGGATGTCCCGCAAAGGGTAATTCTGTGCCTGGAGTGAAGATTCGCAACTGTCTGGTGTTGTGTGAGTTTTGGGGAGGTAAGACAAAAGCTGTTTCCGACAAATTAAATTCTTTAGCAATTTTCTGCATCATCTCGCTACTAAGACCTTTGGCATCGGGAAACACAGCTAACTGATTGCCCCCAAAAATGCGATCGGTAAAAACATCAGCTGTATAAAATTTGTAACTTACCATAGTTTATTTCTCAGTTATCGATTGATAATTACTGGTTAAAAGAATAAAGAACGTAGGACAAGTGACACAAAATTCCACATACTTTTTGTTGTGAGATTAACGGTACTTAAACAATTTAAACAGACAAAATAAGATAGAATACCTTTGCTGATTAACTTTAACATTATTCTAAAGCCCGATCGCACTTACTTTATGAAAGAAACTACTCCCGCAGCCATGCCTCCCTGTTTCGATAGATGAGATGGTGTCAAAAGTTTGATGATTTACTGAGAACTAAAGCGCAAAAAAGGGAATTCAGACATTATTTAGGAGGATTATTAGGGGAAAGTGAGCGAAAAAATGTATCTCAAATGGCTAAAGACGCAGTAGAGGTCACATACCACAAATTACACCATTTCTTAACTGAAGCAACTTGGTCAGCGAACAAGATAAATGAACGTCGCTTAGAAGTGATGAACAAGTGTAATCAAACGAGAATCAGTAAGGGATTTAGTCTAATTGTTGATGACTCTGGGCATAGAAAAAGTGGTAACTTTACCGCAGCAGTAGGTCGTCAATATATTGGGGAAATTGGGAAAACAGATAATGGCAATGTTGTAGTAACAACTCATCTATATGATGGCCAAAAAAGCTTACCTTTAGACATAGAACTATATCAACATGGTAATTCGTTGCCCGAAGGAAAGAAAGACAGAGAATTCAAGAAAAAACCCACCTTAGCCTTAGAATTAATCGATAAAAGTTTGAAGAGGGGATATCGACCAGGACTAGTATTAATAGATTCGTCCTATGGTAACAACACAACTGTTTTACTCGAACTGGAAAAAAAGAAATTAAAGTATATAGGAGGAATCGCTAAAAATCGTAATATTTTGGTTAAAACTCCATCAAATCAATTAGAAAAAATCAGAGTAGATGAATATGCTCAATGGTTATCTGATGAGGAATTTAAGGAGATTCAAATCCAGGGTGAAAAACCTAGAACCGTCTGGGTAGCAATAATAGAAGCAGAAATATCAAGGCTAGAAGGAATCAGAAAAATAGCTATCGTCATGAGTGCACCAATCTTTGAAGATGCTGAAGATATTGACTACTTACTCACAAATGTTGAGGGAGAAATAGTAACCGAGCAATGGATAGTTCAAACTTATGCTCAGAGAAACTGGATAGAAGTTTTCTATCGAGAAGCCAAGGGATGGTTAGGATTAAAAGAGTATCAAGTTAGAGATAAGAAGAGTTTGGAAAGACATTTTATTCTAGTTTTTTGTGCCTATACTTTTATCCTTTGGCATAAGCTTACTGGAGGTTTAAGAAGACGTTGGGCGAACAAACCTTTGGAGACATTTCCTGAAGCATTAGAAGCTTTTCGTACAGGTATATCTTATCGTTTTGTCCAATGGTTGAACCAAAATCGCGACGTATTCGTAGCTTATAAAGCTAGTTTGGGCTTTGTTTGGGCTTGATTTTTGTTTAAGTACCGTTAACTCAATCCTTTTGTTTCATTAACGTCACAGCATCCGTCTTTTGATAAATTTCATCTCACCTTCAAAATCTCCATCAGATTCAACACCAATAGGAATCCACCCTAGATGAAGATAAAAGCCATAGGCTCTCAATTTGGGATCGTTACCCGTGACCAGCCAAATCTCTTCTAAATCGTTTGACCATAACCAGTTTTCTGCTGCCTGCATTAAGATACGACCAGCTCCTCGACCTTCAAAACCAGGACTAACAAATATACCAACAATTGTTTTTTCAGTTTTATTAGCGATAGAAAATCCGATTAATCGATCGTCGAGTTCGACAACCCAAGCACGGCAATCTGTTTGAAGCATCTTCGCTACTGAATCTGGGGTTATGCCAAGTTCGGCAATTTCTTCACGGGATTGATAATTCTCCAAGACACTGGTTCTAATCTCAAAAAGAGTTTCGATATCTTGTTGTTGAGCAACTCTAATAAGCATCTGTTTTTCAAATAAATCTAAGCTTTATTTTTTATTTTTGGTGGTCTGTAAACAAAAAATATTAACGATTAACTGTTCGGAATCAATTTCTCTATAAGATTCCATCTCAACTATTAAACTAATCTTTGATGCTTTGAGCAAAGAGAATAATTGTCTTGCCACGCTATGTTAATTTCTTTAGAATGCTTTCAACATGAATTTTGGTCGTATCTAGGAAAGGTATATCAGCACTGCCAGATGCTGTTAATATCAGCGGCAGTTCGGTTCCGCCCAATATTAAACCTTGAATTTCATGTTGTTGCTCGATCTTTGTCACAATATTAAGCAAGTCATTTCTAGTTTTATCCAGAAAAATTCCTTTCACAAGTTCATTCATGTATTTCTCGTGAATATAGACTCGATCTTTTTCGTCGGGTACTATTACTTCGATATTCTGTTTGGTGAATATCCTGTCATAGAAACCACTCATCATCGTAAATTTGGTGCCGAATAAACCGACTTTTTGCATACCAATCTCTCTCGCTTTCTCACAGGTGGCTTCAACAATACTAATCATGGGTAAGAGCGATGCCTTCTGGACTTCATCGAAGACGATATGGGGTGTGTTTGATGCCAATACCGCGAAATCAGCCCCAGCCTTTGCTAGCTTATTTACTTCAGAGGCTAAATATTCTACGACTTCATTTAGCCGATTTTCTCCAATCAAATCGAGCATCTTTTTCATATTGATACTATTAATTATGATTGAAGGATAGTTACCGTTTTTCTCGTGATCGCTGTAAGAGGAAACGATTAAACGATAGTATTCAATTGTCGATTCAGGAGCAATTCCTCCCACAATTCCAACGGTATTCATAGTTGCCTCCAGAAGTCTTTATCTATCTCCCGAATTTGCGCGATCACTTAGCTAGAGCAGGTGGAAAGCACGGTTAGTCGAGCTTGTCCTAAAGGATACCGCTCCGCACATTCCATGCCCGCTAGAAAGCGTCGCGCTTTTGAGGACGGAGATTTAAATATTGGTAAAGCGGCTCGCTTTTTAGTAACCTGGTCAGATAAATTTTGTGTATCAAAAACTGACAAATCCGATTTCTTAAATCTTTGAGAATGCCTCACTAACAAACAAAGTCCACACATATTTTTTCTCCCTAAGTTTTCTGAATAACATAAAAATTGTTCATGATATCATGGTCGAGTTGCTTAATTTCAATACCCTTAAATCCAGCTTCTTGAAGCATTTCCAGGGTTTTTTCTTCACCCCACATCGTTCCTAAACCCATCCCCCCGTCTGCTAAAGATACGGTCATGCAGTGCATACAGGAAATTGTGTAAAGTAAAGGGGCTAAAGGATGATCGAGATTATCCCCAACTTCAGTTTTGGCACGGATATCCTGCATCAAGTAGAATCCTTTAGGTCGCAAGGCACGGTTGATATTTTTAAGAACCATATCGGGTTTAGCTTGGTCGTGAATCGCATCGAAAGTGATAGTTAAATCGTACTGTTCGATTTCAGCGATCGCCGCAGCGTCTTTAACTTCAAATTGAACGTTAGATAGTTCTAGCTGTTGGGCTTCGGTTCGAGCATTAGATATTGCTTCTGGAGAAAAATCGTAACCTTTAAATTGACTATTCGGAAAAGTTTTCGCCATCCTATTGAGAGCTTTACCGCTACCGCACCCTACATCTAATACCGAGATACCGCTTTGAAGATCGGCGATTGCTTCTGGAACTAAAGGTAAAACCGATTCAATTAAATTGGCAACGACAGTTTGTCCGCTATCTTCTGCCATGATTTGATGAAACCGTTTAAAAGCAGAATAGGGTACTCCACCACCATGATGAAAAGATTCAATAATCCCATCTTCAACGCTGCCTAATTGAGATATGTACTGAGCAAAGGTAGCGATATTATCGGAAGATGCCGATCGCGTTAGAAAGGCTGCGTGTTCTGGGGGTAGGTAATAGGTTTTGTTTGCGCGATCGTAATCGACAAAACGACTAGTAACCATAATTGCTAACCATTCTCTAACATAGCGTTCGTTTAAACCTGCCGTATCCGCTATTTGTTGGCTAGTAGAGGGCGGTAAATTTTCCATCACATCAAATAATCCCGTGCGATGACCGAGGGACATAGCCAAAGCGATCGCGCCACTATTGAGAATATTGAGTAACCTCTCGGCAAAGGCTTCAGCTTTGTTGGTATCTAAATTTGCAGTGGTCATGATTTAAAGCGATTAGCCATATCGCATTGTTCTATTGCTATTAATCTAAACAGCGATCGGGAAAAAGTAGAAAAGACTGAGATCGCTTTTTGTTGAGTTCATAGACTAAGAGAAATTAATGGATGAAAGTTTTGGTGAGGAAAGACTTTGACTTAAGACTTGTAATGTCTCTTTAATTGTCCAAACAGTATTGGCGAGCATCCGAAAATTGATCGAAGCTGCTTGATAACCATCCCCTTCAGGAACTCTAGCACCAGCCGTGGCATCTGTGACTACAGCAACCTCAAAGCCTTGTTCGAGTAGTTCTCGCAGATGAGATTCGACGCAGAGATTAGCAGACATTCCTCCGAGGATGACTTTTTCTACTCTTTGTTTTCTAAGCTGCAAAATCAGATCGTTGTTTTCAGGACCATATATCTTATGAGGACTACAGATGATTGTCTTACCATCTTCTATGTAGGGTTTATACTGTTCTAGCCAATCGGCTCCAGAACCAATAAATCCGTCTAACTTGAGAGGACTTTGACGATTAAACATTTTAATCCTGTGCATCAGTTTTTCTACCGCCCCTTCAAACTTCCATCCATAGTCAGTTGGGTAATAGTAATGAGGAGAAATAAACAACGGTAGGTTGTAATCTTTAGCTGCTTTCATCAAAGCGGCAATATTGGCGACAGTATTGTTCTCGGTGACGCTTTTGCCCACAACGCCCCAAGTTACGCCGTTAGGACTGAGAAAATCATTTTGCGGATCGATAATCACGATCGCAGTTCGTTCTGGATCGATTGTCATTCCAGGATTGGGAAGTATCATGTCTTTAATCTCTTTAAATTTTGGGAAGAAGTATTTTGAGAATATAGGAGTTCAGAAGTTACAGAATAAGAGAGTTTATAGCAATAGAATTCATTGTTGACTTACCACTTTTCACCAAAGGGTCGAATTTCGACATTAAATGACCACGAAGATTTCGCTTGATGGACTACGTGAAATACTTCTTCGGCAATATCTACGGGTTGACAAAAAAATTCGTGAGGTTGATTAAGATTTTCAGCTAAAGATTTAGTCCTTAAACCCTGGACTGGTTTATTCATTGACCAAGGAGTAGCGATCGCCGCATCAATAGTAATATATGCCACGTGTACTCCTTTTGGCCCTAAATCTCGCGCCAAAGACTGTGCCAGGATGCGTTGAGCTGCTTTGGTTGGTGCAAACAGGGCGTAAGAGGGAATACCTCGCCAAGCAGCAGTGTTGCCAGTAACTACAATTGTTCCCTTTCCTGCTGCGATCATTGTAGGTGCTAATTCGCGGGTCAGATAAAGTAAAGAAGTAGTGTTGACACGGAAGTTTCGCTCTAAATCCTCTGGATCGGCTTCGAGAAAAGTACCAAAGGTGGCTCTAACTGCATTGTGGATTAGAATTGAAGGATTTCCCATTTCAATGTGCACTGCTTCAATAGTTGCTAGTAGCGCCTGTAAATCTCCAACATCGCAAACATAAGCTTTGGTATTAGGCAGTTCGCTTTCTAGTTTTTTTAGGCGATCGCGATTTCGGGCTATCATGGCTACTCGATAGTTACTTCGAGTAAATCGACGGGGGATCTCCGTGCCTGTACCATCTCCAACACCTGTAATCAGACATAAAGGTAGGTTCATATTCTTACCTCCTAGTTATGAGCCAGTTTGCGCTGACCGACTATTCCTTCTCGCCAAATTCCTAACAGGTTAAAGGTTACGAAAGTCGGGACTATCATCATTGGAGCTAAACTCATAGGAAATGTATATACTGCCTCTGCCGTTGGTGGTTGACTGAACATCTGTAACGCTCCAGGTAAACCAAGCTGAAGTAATAAAGGTGCAGTTGGTACGATAATGACGAAGCCAATGAAATGCCAAATAATTAAAGCCCGACTGCTAATTTTTCTCTGCATGGTTAATATTCCTACTATCAATGCAGACAAACCAAAGCAAAGATCGGGGATGCCGACAATAAGTTCAAAGTACAAGGGGAAAGTACCTTGTAATGTGTGGTAGGCAGTGCCAATTGCTGAAATCCTTCCAGCTTGAACCAGGGCTAGCCAGTAGGCTGGAGTTACCGCTAAAGTAGATACAATTCCTTTTTTTACCGTTGGCAAGAGAAAACTGGCAAACACGATCACAATGGGAATAACTGGCAGCCACAGGGCAGGGTAGAGTTGATAGAAGTTTGTAGATTCAGATATTCCCGATATTCCTAAGTATATGGCGATCGCTGTCCAAATCGCTAGTCCAATAACAGGAATGAATGTTGTTTTGAATTGTGTTGTATTGATATATCCATAGCGTTTTGCTTTCCAGGCTAAAAACGGTAGAAAAAGCAATTGAAACAAAATAAGCAGAGGTATTATGGTCATGTTCTTCACCTCCAAATACAAAATTTGCTTAAACAATTTCTTATCTCTTGAGGAAGCCATTCTTTGTTTAGTCTTTTGGTCTTTTGTTACTTGATGACTTCCTATCATTGCAATGTGGAGTATCCTAAACTCAATCAACTCCATACTGATTTGTTCGTGTTACTCTAGCTTGCTTTCTCGTACCAAGGGATGATGCCAACAGCGTAAAGAACCACCTTGCCAATAGACTGCACTCATGGGAGTGGAAATTACTTTTTGCCCTGCTTGGCGAAGTTGATTAATTAACCGAGGCAATTCGCTAGCGACAATAATTGTTTTGTCATCCAACACCAAATGATTACAAGCTAGCTTGGACTGGGCATCTTCAAAGGAGAGATCGATAATTTGCCATCCTTTCAAGAAATCTGGTAAACCATCGACAAATCCTTCACGGCAAACTACTGCCAGCCCAGGACGAGGAATAGACAAGACAAAATCTAGATGGAGAAAATCTTTGGTGATGCTAATTTTATGAACTCGGTATTCCGAGATGACTAAGATCGCGTTGGAGTTGCAATTTCTGTACTTTCAGGTAATTTAGAGTGCAGATGCCTCACATTTTCCGATAGCTGCTCGATCTCTGCGGACAAGCTAGCTATGGCATCTTGGTTCTCATTGAGATCGGTTACTAAAAGCCGATTATTGGGTTTACTCAAGAAAGAACGAGTTACGTGATATTCTTCATTGTTAACCAGCAAACTGAGTAAATCGGGACGAGCATAATGACCAGTAGCATCGTGCCAATGAGCCATATCGGCGATCGCGTTGAAATCTAGTTCGGCATAAAGAATCCCTTCTCGATCTTCAATCGGTTCTGCTAAATATTCACCACCAGGGGAAATAATCGCCGACCAACCGCCCCCTTCTCGCAGAAATTGCTGTTGATATTCTGTTTGGCAAAGCTTTTCATAACCTGCCCGATCCAATGTACCTTGAACGTTGAGGACAAAACACTCGCCAACTAAAGCATGATATCGGGATGCTAATTTAGCTGACAGGTTGAACTTATCGGTTTGGGGATACCAAAAAGCCAAACCACCAACCCAAGATGCCACATGAATTTGAGGACGTTGGGCGATTAAAGCATGGCGAGTCAGATCCATTGTGTGTTCCCAACAAATCAAGCCACTGAGTTTGAAGAGATCGTAATCGAATACTTGAAGATTCGTCCCATCTCCAAATCCCCAGCAAGTTCGCTCGGCATGGGTAGGCATAATCTTGCGGTGTTTACCCAGTAATTTGCCCTGACGGTTAATAGATAAGAGGGTATTGTAGCAAGTGTTGCCATCCCGTTCGCTAACTCCCATAACCAGATCTATGTTGTTAGCACGAGCTACCTCGCATAAAATATCGGTTGTTTTGCTTGGTATTTCGACACTGTTGAAATACCATTCCTTAAACAAATCGTGATACCACTCAGGCGCGCCTAGCCAAATATGATAGGGATAGCCTGGTAAGAATGATTCGGAAAATACTGCCAGTTCTGCACCCTGACTGGCAACTTCTTCAATTAAGGCGACGGCTTTGTCTAAAGTCTGTTCTCGGTTATAGAGTACGGATGCAGCTTGTATGACTGCTGCTTTGATGGTGGGAAATACATCACCCATGATTTATCTCCTAATGTTTTAGATTACTTTGGCTTATTTATGCTGCGCTGGTTTGGCTGTCAGGCTTTATCTCTTCCTGCACTTCTTCAATCCACTCCGAAGTTGTCATCACTTTGCCAAAGAAGCTTCCAGAGATAGTAAGGTTGATCGATATAGTTCTGCTGCTGTTGCTTTAGCTGCTTTTTTTTCAAGATCGAGAGTGCCAGTAGCGTCAGCGAGAAACTCCACAGCAAAACCAAGATGATCGACTCCCGTAGCGTCTTTTTCTCCCCGTTCAAATCCAATCAGAGTGTCATTTCCCCTGCCTCCGTCTAGCTCATCGCTGCCAATTCCGCCAATGAGGAAATCGTTATCTCCTCCTCCTTTAAGACTATCTTTACCTCCATCACCACGAAGATCGTCATTGCCATTATTCCCAATGAGCCGATTGTCTCCTTGAAAGCCTGATATATAATCGCTTACATTGGAGCCAATTAAGAGGTCGTCGCCTTGAGTACCAGGTTTATATGCCATGAAAATTATTCTCCTTTTTTAGTTTTAAAATTTGGTCAGTTAAACTTTTAGCGATCGCCAAAACAACGTTAATGTATCGATCGCTATCATGTATCGCAGTTAAATCTAGACAAGTATTTTTTCGCGGTCGTACTTAAGATCGCTTTGACCTGTTTTCACTACGTAGTGGATTCCTTGGTCAACCTCATATACCCTGACCCATTCCAAATCTCCTGCTTCTTTGAGTAGTCCCGAATGGGGCGATCGCGATCGGGTGGTATATTCAACTTGGGTCATACGACAGGCTTGACCGCCATATCGATAGACATATTCGTTACTACCTTCTGTAACCCAGCGAGCTTGATAGAGTTTCCAATATTGACCGTCATGTTCGTAAATATCGAAGGTCATTTCATAGTTACTCTCAAATTGCAGATGCCAAGAACTGCTCTCAATTTTGTGCCAATCGTTTAGTTGGCTACCATCTTCAAATTCTTGACCTGGGATTCTCCAGCGCAAAGTATTTTTCATTATTACCTCCTGTTTTTAATTTTGATATGACCAGTCGTCTCAAAATAAACTAAAAAAATTTCAACTCAAGGTAAGCAAGCGATCGCGCTCTCGCAATAGAAATAAGGCGATCGAGGCTCCCAAGACTGGTATTCCTGCCCAAAATAAAAGGTTAGGGGGTTGATAGGGATTGAGCAATTGTTGATAAGTAGATAGTAGAGAAACCGTATGCATTCCCAAAACTGCTCCGTAAGATAGTGTTTTAAATTTTCCAGTTAAGAAAATCAACACAATAACGGTCTGGATACCACCTAATCCAACTGAAACAGTCGGTGAAATTTCAGAAAAGTAGAAGGTGGCAAAAATTTTCTGTGTCAATTCTGGAACAATCAGCTTACCTATCGACCAAACCAGGAAAAATAAAACTAAGCTAAGGCGCATAATTGCCAAAGATATCTCTAATAAACGTTCATCTTTCATTTCGATCTCCCTTTATTAAGTTTATATATGACCAGTCGTCTAAAAACGCTCAAAAAAAGTAGCTTCTGATTCAAACTCCTATTTTTACTTCAGACGCAGAAAATCATCAACCATAACTTTGGTAAACTGACGTAAAGGTTCTACAGACTGTTCAATTTGCATTCTCAGTAATGCTCCCTCGTAGGCGTTCAATAAAATACTTGCCAGTTCCTCAGCAGCAAGGTCATTTCTGACTGTTCCCTGTTTTTGAGCTTTGGTCAAAATTCGGACAAATCGCTGTTGTATCAGTTGTAAACTCTCAGACATCGCTTGTCTGCATGGCTCACTGCTGTCTCCTAGTTCTGCTCCCAGATTACCTATTAGGCAACCTTCTCTTGCTTGTTCGTGTCTTAAAATCTCCTGTTCAAAAAACTGCTTCAGAGCATCAAAACTATCTTGGTTAGGATCGTTTAACCATGCATCCATATTAGCGATCCATTGTCGGGCATATTGTCTGA
Organism: Myxosarcina sp. GI1(2024); assembly: GCF_053543375.1. Taxonomy (NCBI): domain Bacteria; kingdom Bacillati; phylum Cyanobacteriota; class Cyanophyceae; order Pleurocapsales; family Pleurocapsaceae; genus Myxosarcina; species Myxosarcina sp. GI1(2024). The sequence continues at coordinate 30,724 of NZ_JBKGTY010000017.1, forward strand.
TGACTTCTGCACCAAAGTCTTCCTTGCTTTTAAAGTAATTATAGAAAGAGCCTTTAGGTACTTTTACTCGATCTACTACCTCTTTGATACCAGTGCCATGATAGCCTTGGTCGATCAAGATTTCGACTCCTCGATCTAGAAGTTGTTCGCGGATGTTTTGATTGAGTTTTGGTCTAGGCATATTTTTAATATATGACCAGTCGTCTTAAAAATCAATTGCTTTTACAAAACTTTAATTTTGCCAGAGAAACACGATGAGGTAGATACGTCAGAAGGAGGCAGAAGCCTCGGTCAATTTCTGTTTCGAGTTTAACCATTTGAGCTAAAAACATCGCTCTAGTACGACTTCTCCATCAAGCATCTTTCCAGTATGCTTAAACCCTTGGTTCAAATAAAAACCTTCTGGGGAACCAGGTTCTGGCACATAGGAAGTCTTAATAGAGGTAAAAACACCTTTAGCACGGACATGGGCAATAACTAACTCTAGTGCAGTCTTACCAATGCCTTGTCCCTGAAACTTAGCATCAACCATAAACCGCCATAAAAATGCCTCTGGATTAGTAGAAGGAACTTTGCGGAGTTTCTCATCATAGAGCATTACAAAACCTACTGGAGACTCTCCATAATAGATAGCTCGAAACCAAGCCTCTTCCGAAAATAGTGCTTCAGCCAGAGAAACGGCATTACTGGCAACAAAGCGTTGCTGTTCTTCACAAACCTTAAGATCGGTAATTAAGCGTACAGTATCAGCAGTAATCTCACGCAGCGTTACGGAAGCTTTTAAGGATTCGTTGGAGTTCTCGTACATAGCAAACCTGTTTCAACTCGATTGATGTAAGTTTTGATTAGTGGTGCCACAATGTCACCCCGTAAATAAACCTGGAAATGATTTAGACCAAATAAAGGAACAAAGTCGCCATTTAGTAATTGAGAGGAGGCTCGCTTGACGTTTTGATAATGAGCATCTTTGCTACCAGCAAATAGACGACAGCCCATGATCATAGACGGCAACACATCTGAGATATCGGGTAGATCGTTAGCGACAACCGCTCGCAAGGCATCAATATCGTTATCTAGAAATCGTTCTCTAGTTGATGTCGTAAGAGTTCCAGTAGCAGACTCAATTACCTCAAGCCATAGATCTAATCCACGTTGGAAAATATTGCGGAGAAACCGCCTGCTGGCCAAATAAGGATGATGTCCGCCCATAACAAATGCTTTGATTCTTTTTGGTGCATACTTTGCTATGGAAAACCCAATTCGACAGCCCAGGGAATTGCCAGCGTAATAGACACGATCTAGGTGGAGTTTATCTAGCACGGCAACAACATCACCCGCCATCAGCTTCAGATTGTATGCCTCACAGTCATGAGGTTTGTCGCTCTTGCCATGCCCCCTTGCATTGATCGTGATGAGTTGAAATTTATCTTTCAACCGTTCTACATAGCCAAACTCGTACCAGCTTTCGATGCTATCGCTTAAGCCATGTTGGAGTACCAGAGGTAGTCCTTTACCCTCTACTTGGTAATGAATGCGGATCCCATTATTAAACACGAAAGACATTTCAAACAGTAGGTATGAAGAATGCTATCTATCTCAAAGATATAAATCAAACGAGAAGAAATAGGGATTTTTTGAACCTAAAGTCAGAAACGATCTATTTCTAAAAGATCGCAGATTTACTGGATAGAAAACTCTTGTCTAATCCCAATCCCAAAAGCATAGCGTTCGTTGTTAAATTGGAAACAGGCTAAATCTATCTCAATGGATAGTCCTTGGTGTATTCTACAAATTCAATTTCATTGCCATCTGGATCGCTGACATAGATGCGGTACTTCGTCTCAAGTGACTCTAGGGTGTAATACTCAATTTTATTTGCTTTAAGTGTTTCTTGTAATTGCTTTCCATCATCAATGACAAAATCAATATGGTTGATGCCAATACCTTCATAGAGATATTGCTGGCGATCGCCATTTATCGCATCGTTAAGAGCTATGTAAATGCGCTCGTTTTCGAAGTGTCGCCAACGCCTACCGTTTTCATCTTTACCCTGGGCGCGAACATACCAATCGGGAAACAAGGTTTGATAAAAGTGCTGGCTGGCATCAATTTCTTGGCAAGAAAGGTTTAGATGTTCAAAGCGATCAAGTTTCATTTTCACTTATTGGTAAACAATTCTCATGATTAAATTGTACTCATAACGACTATGGATTGATTGGAGTTATAAAATTTTGTAACTAGCATAGGTTCTGTTGACACAATTAACGCAACCAAATTAAAGCCGAAGCAAATTCGGCAAATCCCAAATAACATTCGTCAGTTTTGTCAAAACGGCTGAAAACGCGACGATAGTATTTAAGTTTGTTAAAAAAGCACTCAACTAGATGTCGCTCCTTGTACAGATGTGAATCGTAATCTCTAGGGTTGAGGCGACCAGAACGAGGCGGAATCACGCCTTGAGCACCAGTTTCCTCAATCAAGACCACAAAAGCATCACAATCATAGCCTTTATCGGCAATTACCTGTTGAGCTCGATAACCAGCCACCAATGCCTCTCCTTGACTGATATCGGCGGTTTGCCCTGGAGTCAGAAGCAACCGCAGCGGATTGCCCAACGCATCTACCACAGCATGTAACTTGGTACTAAATCCGCCACAAGAACCTCCTAAAGAGTGTTTTTCTGACCCCCTTTTGCTCCTGCTGCACAGGGATGAGCACGAATCATGGTGCTATCGGGAATTAAACTTTCTAAGTCAGCAGAGTGGGACATTTCTTGCAAGAGACGATGCCAAACTCCCTTCTGACACCAACGCCGATATCGTTTGTAGAGGCTGTTCCAGTTGCCAAAACGTTTGGGTAATTCACGCCATTGAGCACCTGTGCGAGTAATCCAGAGAACCGCATTCAGAAAACGACGACAAGCTTTGGGGTCTTTGATACGGATGTCTTGTTGGTGGCTCAGAACAACGAAAATTTGCTGCCAAGCAGAATCGTCCAACTTAACACGAGATTTCATGAAGAATTTTTTGACTAAAATCAGCAACTTCAGGTACTTTCTCATCTTTGCCTCTTTACGTCAACAGAACCTATGTCCCCCGCCAGGGAAATAACACTTAGGGGCTTAGATTTGTGCTTGACCGCATGGAGTCTAGGCTCTCTTTTACGTGTTTAATTTTTAAATATTTACCAAGGTTGCTGTTTTTATTTGGCAAACACTTGGGTTTACCGAAAATTCCCTTCTCCAGTTATCTTGATTAATTTCAAACGAAGCTTAACACCGTTAAAAATACTAATTCAATAGAACATAATTACTAATACGCGAGCTTCACAGGTAGATTGAAAAAAAATACGCGAGCTTCACAGGTAAAACTGTACGCGAGCTTCACAGGTAAAAGTGAAGTTGTGTAAACTTTATCGACTAATGCTCTCAAAACTAAACCACAAAAGTCCAAAGTAATTATCCTTATGAAAGATAAATAGTCTACGATATTAGTGTGGTGAGTGAACATACCAAAGATTTTTTTCCTGTAGATGGTCAGCTTCTAATGGTCATGCCACGAGCTTCTGCCTCTATCAGAAATCCTGAAGTGCAGCTACCAATTCTGAGAAAAGATAAAGGTAATTATTACCTTGAAATGCAGGTAAACGCTGATTCTGATGATGAGAGAGAATTGGCAGTTACCCGTCGGATATCGTTGGATAAGCTTTCTCAGGCTGAATGGAATGAATTAGAAGCTCAGTATGACAATTTAGACTTGAGCGCGTGCAATGATGTTGGAATTAATAAACCTCTAGAAAATATTAAAGACTGTCGAATCAGGCGTTTGTTTTTGGCTCTGCTAACCTTTTTGAATCCCAGACAAGTAAGTATTGTTCTTTATTTGTACAGAGAAGCAGCTATTCAAGATAATGGTTCGCTGGTTTCTTTTCGTTCTAACGAGCTTCTCGATAGTTTGGGATACAAAAAAACTCAAGATGGGGGATTTGCTGCTCGCGTGCGATCGCAGCTCAACCAAGATTTAGTAGCATTGCATCGGACAGAATTAGTTTTTGCGCGCTCGCTTCAAAAAGGAGAGCAAATAGGAGCAAAAGTATCTGTAAAAAGTATTTTACGAATCAGGGATTATGAAATTGATAAAGTTCCTCGTAATTTCGATCTGTCTAAAGCTGCTGACTATACTTACGAATTGGCTGATGCCTATACTGTAGCTCTGGAATTTTTTGAAGATGCCTCGAAGCAGAATCGTAACGTACTGTTTTCTAAGAATATCGATTTTAAAGAAAAGCTGGGAGGAAATGCTAAACGGGATTATAAGACAAAGCTACTTATTTATATCGCTAGCAGAATGAAATGGGATAGATTGAAAGAAGGTCAGTATTTAATAATTTCCAAAAACTGTCTGCTTAAGAATTTAGATTTGCTAGGGAGTAATAAATCTCGCAATAACAAGATATTGTGGCGCACCATAGAACAGCTAAATGAAGATGACTACATTATTGAAGCTCAAGAGCTAACTGCAAAAGGAAAACAGACAAAAATCCAGTTCCAAATAAACCCTCAAAAAATTAAATATTTTGATACATAGTATTACCGAACAGAAGTAAATTCTAATTTCTACTATGATTCATTACTTCACTGCATTTATTACAAATATAATACTATAACTTTTCCTCTTTTAATTTTTTAATTCAACCTAAATGAGATCGAAAGTTCAGTTACAGATGCTTCAATTTGTTCTTTAGTATCTCGACAAGACTATTAATCTTCAAACATTTTGCTATTTGATAAAGGTTTGTACTGCGGTTTGACAACGATTGACAAGAAGCATCGTAATTTGAAAATATTACGATTATTACGGTATGCTTGCAACTGCTCAATAGTCTTCAAAGCCTTACTCCATAGCATAAAACTCGTTTTATTTGTCAGGATAATTTATCTTTCGGTTGCAATTTTTGTGGTAGTAAAACGCGCAATTTAATTTACTTATGGGGATCGATGTTACAACTTTTAGTGCAGATAACTCGATCTTCTATGCAGTAAACTTCTTGTAGGGATTTTATCGTTTTGGTTTTGGGGAAGGGGTAAAGGCTAAGGGGGAAAGGGATGGCGATTCGACGGTTAAATAAAGATAATAGATTTACAAGAGGCGATCGCTCCAGTGCTACCGTTTATACTTTACCTACCGTCAAAGCGATGGTGGGCTGTTTTGACAGATATCTTAACCTAACTATCGCTGATGGTCATGCCAGTATAGATACCATCAAAACCTATCGCAGTCGGGTTCATCAATTTCTTAGTTGGTGTTGGCTGGTCTAGCTTTATCCATTGTATGGAATCATTAGACCGAAGTAAAGAAAAAGAATTAAAAGATAAACGCGCTTCTAACCGTTTACGCCTAGCAACTACAAGAGTTAAAGACGCTGAGCGAGAACGCATTTGGGCGATCGCCCAAGCTCATGCTGAAGGCTTATCAATCAGAACAATAGCTAAAGTCACTGGCTTGAGTTCGAGTCGTATTCATCAACTGTTACACACTGATGAAGCCGAGCAAATTCCTGAATGGCTGAACGTTTTATCAGCATCTTTGAGCCAAGTGGATACTGAATTAGATGGTCACCAGGAACGCTCGCTGTTAGTGTATCGAATGGTTGAAGAAATTAGCTCGTGGAGAAAAAGTGGTAGTCAATCTCCGTACCTCAATTGACCCTAGAACAGCTTATACAGGTATCGATCGCGAGTGGGTATTTCGAGTACTGAAGCGCGTTGTTTATGGTTCGGTTACTACGCGAACGCCTCCTCCGTCGGATTCTAATTGCTCGTACTTTTGTTCTCGCTCGAATTCTTGACTGCTACAAATAGTTTCTAAATCGATTATTCTGGTTTCTATTGCTAATAATCGATCTTGCGATTGAGTAATTGTATTCAAATCCGATCTTCTAGTATTTCTCCATACAGATACAGTCCCTGCACCAGCTCCAATAATTACGGCTAAGGGTAAGATTACTCCGCTTTGAGCTATTGCCGTTAGGGGAACACAGATTCCTAACATTGCCGTAGCCAAACCCCAAATAATGGCAGTAGTACGAACCTGGTAAGCTATTTTTTGCTCGTTATTTTTCATCTTGACTATTTCCTATTTTTAAACACTGAATTTTACGATCGCTGCATGAACCTCATTCATCAAAAGGACTGTTGCGAATCAATTCAGCAAAAGTCGGACAAGCAAATCCGTGGACGTGACATCTGCCAATATCGGTCATCCAGGTAAGAGCAGCAGCTTGAGGCTTGTGTTTGATTTGCGAGATTATTGACTCCATAGCCAAACTGTTTAATCCCAGTCGAGAATAGGCATCGATAACTTGCTCAACTGTTTCGGGAGCGATATCTTCTAATCCCATCCCGAATAGATCGGCACCTGCTCCTAAGTGTACTAAAGCAATTTCGGGTTGTTTTCTGGAGGCAATGCCAGAAGAGGTATGCAAAGCAACCGCATCCCAGACAATTTCGGCTTTTTCTGCTGACAAACCATGTTTTAAAACAAATTCTCGTGCCACATCAGCACCATCCACCTCAAATCGCTGTTCGCCACTATCGAACTTTTCGGTCAAGCCCAGATCGTGCATGACTGCGCCTAAATACAGTAATTCGCGATCGTATTTCAGTCTATCTCGCTTGCCTAAAATTTCTCCAAAAATAAAGGTGCGTATACAATGATTATAGAGACTTTTTGGGGATACTTCTGCAACTAATCGAGTAGCTTTTTTCGCTATTTTGCTATCTGGGATTGAGAACTCACTCCAGTTAATCGCGGTCGCCATATAATAACTCCTGTTTTTTCTTTAAGTTGCAATTTGTCTTAGTATAAAAATTAGTAAGGAAGCCCAACATTACCCAAATGGGTAGTTTGGAAAAAGCTGAATGTCTAATTCTCTCGATCGTTTATTTCAAACATTGGCTTTTGCTGATGATGAAGACGAAGTAAAATTTCGCTTGATGGATAAGAGTGTTGGCGAATATTTTGGAGCGCAAGATTGGGGAATTAATCTTTACGATCGACAATTTCGCCTTATATCTATCGAGATCTGCGGTATCCGAAATGTAGATAAGTTTGTGGAGCGTTTTCAAGATGTTGGAAGAGATAACGATCTATTGCATGGTTATGTATTGAAACATCACGCTCCAGCACATGAAGAAATGGTATTACCATCAGGAAGCTGGGAGCAAACAGATATTTATCAGAATTTTTGCGCTTACTACAACCACGAACACATAGCGATCGCACCTATAGTTGGAGAAGGTCGTCTTATTGGTGCGATTTACTTTGCACGCGTCGAAATTAGTCCTGCATTCAACAATCGCGATCTTGTCGATTTAAGCGCGGTTTCGGCTCATCTTTCTGCAACTCTAGCAAAATTGAGAACGCGATCGATAAGTTCAAATGCACCTCTAGCTAACTGTTTAACACACCGCGAATTACAAATAGCTGAATTAGTAGCTCAAGGATTAACCAACGCTGAAATCGGTAAACGGCTATGGATTAGCAGGAATACTGTCAAACAAACTCTCAAAAATATATTTCGCAAGCTCGATGTATCTGCTCGCGCTCACATGGTCGCCAAACTAAAAGGGGCTGACAGTTCAACAAGCTAATTGCACATGGCTGGGAAACCCAGCCATGTGCAATTAGCTTCAATTCTCGATAATATCAATTGTTGAAGGAAAGATCGAACCTTTGAGTAGATCTCGATCGCAACAGAGAAAGGCTCGTACTCAGTTCTGAAACTTCGCAATTGCTGTCTGATATCTGGCACTACACCCTAAGCATATTGCTTGAGTTCAGCAGTTGTCGCGAGCGGTCAGCAGCAGCGGGTTAGGTTTGATGTGAATGGCGTGAGTTTATGCTGCAACGATCACTCCATTTTTTCTTAGCGGTACTTAAACAAAAATCAAGCCCAAACAAAGCCCAAACTAGCTTTATAA
>NZ_JBKGTY010000017.1:39011-58010 GCF_053543375.1 Myxosarcina sp. GI1(2024)
CTATTTCTCCCTCAACATTTGTGAGTAAGTAGTCAATATCTTCAGCATCTTCAAAGATTGGTGCACTCATGACGATAGCTATTTTTCTGATTCCTTCTAGCCTTGATATTTCTGCTTCTATTATTGCTACCCAGACGGTTCTAGGTTTTTCACCCTGGATTTGAATCTCCTTAAATTCCTCATCAGATAACCATTGAGCATATTCATCTACTCTGATTTTTTCTAATTGATTTGATGGAGTTTTAACCAAAATATTACGATTTTTAGCGATTCCTCCTATATACTTTAATTTCTTTTTTTCCAGTTCGAGTAAAACAGTTGTGTTGTTACCATAGGACGAATCTATTAATACTAGTCCTGGTCGATATCCCCTCTTCAAACTTTTATCGATTAATTCTAAGGCTAAGGTGGGTTTTTTCTTGAATTCTCTGTCTTTCTTTCCTTCGGGCAACGAATTACCATGTTGATATAGTTCTATGTCTAAAGGTAAGCTTTTTTGGCCATCATATAGATGAGTTGTTACTACAACATTGCCATTATCTGTTTTCCCAATTTCCCCAATATATTGACGACCTACTGCTGCGGTAAAGTTACCACTTTTTCTATGCCCAGAGTCATCAACAATTAGACTAAATCCCTTACTGATTCTCGTTTGATTACACTTGTTCATCACTTCTAAGCGACGTTCATTTATCTTGTTCGCTGACCAAGTTGCTTCAGTTAAGAAATGGTGTAATTTGTGGTATGTGACCTCTACTGCGTCTTTAGCCATTTGAGATACATTTTTTCGCTCACTTTCCCCTAATAATCCTCCTAAATAATGTCTGAATTCCCTTTTTTGCGCTTTAGTTCTCAGTAAATCATCAAACTTTTGACACCATCTCATCTATCGAAACAGGGAGGCATGGCTGCGGGAGTAGTTTCTTTCATAAAGTAAGTGCGATCGGGCTTTAGAATAATGTTAAAGTTAATCAGCAAAGGTATTCTATCTTATTTTGTCTGTTTAAATTGTTTAAGTACCGTTAGTACCTCCACCAGATCTGGAATCTCAGAGGGTTCTGGACGCTCAAGGGGCATAGCCTCACTAACAGCAGTAAACGCCCGTGTAGCCAAGCTACCTTTGCCAGTGAGTTCAAGCATCTTGCCACCGTTGACACCGTAGCGAAAACTGTGTACGGTGCCAGCGGGTACATGTACGAGGGTACCAGCGCCTGCGCAGGTGAATTCGATTGTCCCTGTAAGGACATAGAAGGACTCATCCCAGGCATGGCTGTGCAGTGGTGGTCCAGTCCCTTCGTCGCCCGATTGTAGTGTAATCTCATAGGATCGTGTCAACAAATTTGACACCAGCACAGTAACCTTAGTGCCGACCACATTCAAGGCGGGACTGTAGTCTTTGGGTTTTAAAATAAGCGGTTGAGCTTTCATAGTGTCATTACCTCCAATAGGTTAATTGGGTGAGCGATTCTTGCAGTCAAGAAAATGATGAAACGTACTCTCGTCATCATTTTCTTGACATCTAAAATCGACTAACTCTATTGAAAGATTTTTCTTCTGATATTTCTTGCACTTTTTTCTGTTTTTCAGCACGTTCTTACTCTAGTGCAAAAATCGTAACATGTAGTGATGTGCCATAATGGATTGACAAAGATTTATCGGACAGCATTAATTTTAATGTCTCTGTCTAGATCGCGAGTCATGAATTACAAGAGCGGAGAAACTGTTGGGGAGCATCATCAGCAGGGTGCAACCCCGTTACAAAATCCTGTATTTTCGGCGGGGGTCGAATTGGCACACTATCGGCATCCACCGACCGAGCTTCCAGATAACTCCTATCAACAACATTTGCTTGTAATTCATACGGAAGTCCCTTCACCGACCCGAGTCGAGCAGGTTACAGCGGGGCATTACCAGACAGGAGAAGTAAAAACTGGCGATATCATTCTCATCCCCGCTCAGACGATTCACCGCGTTTATTGGAATCACGAGCATACCTACTTGGCTTTGTGGCTTGCTCCACAAAGATTTGAACAGTGTTTGGGAGATGCTATTTCTGGGCAATCGATAGAAGTCTTACCACAATTCATCACGCCAGACTCCTCGCTATATGGAATTGGACTCGCATTGAGAGGGGAGTTAGAAACTCTGGGACAGGAAGGACAACTCTATATGGATTCTTTAATTGCAGCATTATCTGCTCATCTACTTCGGCATTACTGTAATTTAACGACGTGTCAACCTTTTTCTCCTGGATGCTTGCCTAGATACAAGCTTCATCCAGTCTTAGAATACATCCATGCACATTTAGATCGAAATCTTTCTTTAGCAGAGTTGGCGACAATTGCCCGAATTAGCCCCAATTATTTTTTGACCCAATTTAAACAAGCGACTGGGCGATCGCCACATCAGTATATTATTCATCAGCGGATTGAAAAGGCTAAGGTAATGCTTATTCGGCAGAACATGGCGATCGCTGAGGTTGCTTACGAACTGGGATTTTCCCACCAGAGTCATTTCACTCGGCATTTCAAGCGTCAGGTTGGTGTGACGCCCAAGAGATTTTTGGCACAATCTTAGTGTTCCCAACCATACGGCAAAGCGTCATACTTTCAGCCTGAAACTTGGTTTTTAAGGGTTCTTGTTTATTACTTAGCGGTTTTTCTTTGTATTGCTATGCTTTCGATCATTGCGATCGCCTTTCTAATGCCGTCTTCGTTACGGAGTTTTTTACCTAACTCTTCAGCATTGGCTCGAATTTCTAGATTTGTTATAGTCGCCCGAATCGCATTAGCAAGCTTCTTTGCGGTTAATTGCTGTTGGGGAATTGGTTTACTGCCAACTCCCAGGGCATAAACCCGTTCTCCCCAATAAGGCTGGTCAACTAGAAAAGGACAAACGATGGTCGGTTTACCTGCGCGCAATCCTGCGCTGTTGTACCCGCGCCACCGTGGTGAACCACCACAGATACACGAGGAAAAAGCCAGTCATAGGGAATATTGTCAATCTTGAAGATTGTTTTCGGTAGATGGTTAGGATTTAAACCACCCCAACCAGTAACAATGATGCCCCTTACCTCAGCTTGTTGAAACGCATCCACGACTATCTCAGTCATTCGCTGGGGATCGCGTCCTGCCATGCTACCAAATCCGACACAAACTGGTGCTTCGCCAGCTTCTAGAAAATTTATCAGTTCGGCTGACGGTTGATAATCGTCTTTTACTTCCAAAAACCAATAGCCAGAAACGCGAACTGTATCAGACCAATCACCAGGACGGGGAGAAACCAGTTCGCTGTAGCCATGTAAAATCGGCAAGGGTTGACCATTAGACATTTGTATTGGATTTATGGATTTAGGTAGTTTTCCCAGACCGAGTATATTCTGACGAAATTCGTTGATGACATCATCGTACAGATGGTAGCCTTGGTGCAAAATCCAATAGGAAAATTTATTGTACCAAGAGCCAAGTTTCAAGTTGGGGAAGCCAATGGCGACAGATTCAGCAGTAGGCACGATCGCAGGCACTAGAGTAGCCATAATTGTGGGAATATTTAACTTCTCTGCGATATGCGAACCTGCTAGTATTTTGGGATGAAAGATGAGAATATCTGGCTGTGCTGCTTGTGCTACATTCCAGGCATCTTGGAACATTTCCCGATTGAGTTCTTTGGCTTCTTTGAACAAGGTTAGGGTTGTTTTAACTAAGCCCAACAAATTGCCACTGCTTTCAATTACTTCTCGCCCAACTTCTGAATCGAGCAGTTTGAGTAGATTATCGTTCATATAGCCGTAATTTAAGCCATGCTCGGTGATAAATGGTTCAAAGCGGGAACAGGTGCAGAGCGTGACTTCATGACCTTTCGCTTTTAAACCCTTACCCAAAGCGACAAAAGGCTGAACATCCCCTCGCGAACCAGCCGTGACGATAAAGATATTCATAGTTTATGTTCTTCTGTTACTTCGATCTTGGAAACACTCTCGAAATACTCGGAGATAGAGACATATTTTTTGTTTAGTATGATTGCGATCGCTGTTACACTAGCTAAAGCGATCTCGCCAAGGGTTTTAAAAACAACCAAATCGGAATACCTGTTCCTTCAAGATTAGTTGAATCTACGGGATCTTCAAGAGTTTTTGCCACAATTTCTGCTAAGGGTTTATTTTCTCGTCGTGCCAAATCCTGTAAAACATTATCGAAGATAAACCTGTCATCATCTTTCGAGAGGGAACTTAAAGATTCTGGTTCGAGATCGTATTTACTTCTAGCCCAAGTTTCCAAATCTAAATGAGGTTGGTTATCTAACACTAACAGGCGATCGAGTTTAGTAGTCGTAGCAAAATCGTGGCGAGGAACTAAAGTAAGTCCGTATTGAGAGTGAATTACCTTTCTTTCGGAAGCAATGGATATAGTTTTCGCAGTAAACGATTGCGGATAGGTATCTAAAACCGCAGTCAGATTAATTTCACCAATCCCGTCATTGAGAAACACGCCGATGTTTTGTTTGTGCCATTGATAAGCGGCAGTTAGTAACCAGAGACTATCCTTTAATTTAAGGCTGGGTGACTCAAATTTGGCTGAATCTGTAAATGGATAATGTAACTTTTGAGCGACTTCTCTGGCTACACTTGTTCCTGCTAGTTTTTCTAAAGTATGAAGAGAACCATTCATCGCTCCTGTAATTATGCCAGGACTGGTAATAATGTTGCCATCATCGATATATTTAACATCTTTAACCCAATCAGTATTAGGATACTGTTTCTTCAAAGAGCCAATCGCCAACCAATGAGTAGTAGCTTGATGATTTTCCAATAGTCCCGTAGCAGCTAGAAGTCTTGCACCTTCGCAAATAGAAAGAATAGTGTTTTTTTCGTTATGATGCTCGATAATCCAGTTGATTAGTGCGGGGTTTTGCCAATTATGAACAGCAGGTATAACGATTAAATCTGGATTGGTTCCTACATTTCGCTCGAATTCGGCAAAGGAAAAATGAGGAATAATATCTACTCCGCCATTCAAGGGAGATATTTGGCGTTCTGGTGCTACGGTGTAAACATTAAATTTACCAGAAGCAGAAAATATTTCGTAGGGAACTAGCAAGTCGGTTATTTCTGTTCCCTCATTGGACACCAAAATCACAGCAGTTTGTTTGCTGCGATCGTAGCTTGGAAAATTAACACCCTGAGTTAAAAAATGTTCGGGACTTCCGTGCATTAGGGCTGAAAAGGAAAAAGCGATCGCTACAATACCAATGATTAGAGGGGGTAAGACGAAAGCTAAAGCGTAAGCAATTATTTGGTAAAAAACTGGCTTGGAGTTCATCTTTTCTGGTAAATCGATTTAATTTATTTTTAATTTTGATAGCTGTTGAGCAGTAATAAAATTTCCATAATCACCGCAAGCCTTATTGAGGAAGTCAATTTTGACAATAATCCAAATCGGCAATTGCTCGATCGTAATAATTTGTTAGCCAGCGATTGAAAATTGATTTAGAAGCACGGTCGTAAATAAAGCTATTAACCGTATTAAGCCATAGAGAGTCGTTTTTGGGCAAAATTAGCCCATAATAATCGCAGGTCAGAGGCTGCGCGGGTATGGTTTGATAGTTTTTTCTATTCAAACCTCGGCGATCTAATTCGCCCATTAATAGAACACTATCACTAGCAAACGCATCAATAGTGCCATCTTTAATTGCTTGTATCGCCTTACTTCTGCCATCCATGCTTTCAAAAGCTACTATTTCTGCATTGGGATAGTTTTGTTGTAAAAATTGTTTATTGGTAGTTGCTCCTAAAACACCCAATTTTAAGCCTTCAAGTGAACTACTAAAATCGAGTCGAGAAGCTTTAGTTTTGTTAATCAAAAATCGAGTTCCGCTACTAAAGAAAGGATCTGAGAAAGTTATTTCTTCTCGATCGCTGACGATAGAATTAGGACCGCATTCTAGATGAACCAATCCTTGTTCTACTAATTTAAATCGATTAGCTAGAGAAGACGGTATTTTAACTACTTTAATCGAAGTAGACGTGTTTAATTTTTTAGTCAAGCGATCGCCTAATGCATCGGCAAGATCGGCACAATAACCATTCCAATAATTTTCTCGCTCGGTGTAGCCAAAAGGTGCTGCATCAGTCCTCATTCCCACCTTGAGGACACCTGTTTGTTCGATTTCTGCTAGAACGTTGCGGTTTGGCTGAGATTTTTCTGTTACTAGCGATTCGGGGATAGGAGTTATAGGCGGAGTTTTGCCATAGGCTGATTCTAATTGTTCTGAGGTGAGAGATTGAATTAAATGCAGGGGTAATTTGGGATTACTAATTTTGTAACCATAAGCAGCCGTCAGAGAGGCGCGATATTCTGGACGATCGCGTAAATGAACTTCTAAAAAAGCCAAACTCAGAGCTTTAAGATAGTCTTGACCAAAATTTGCCTCAGAACCGTTGATAAAATTGTTAATATCGACGATATTGGCTTCACCTACCGTAGAAAAATGACTGCCATTAACTATGGTCGCCAGATACTTATGAGGAGTAGTCAACCACAAAAAAGGATGTACTTGCTCATCTATGTAGGGCGAGACAAAATCTCTCGTTCCGCCAACAATTAGCGTAGGAAGAGCGATTTGCTGCATACTTTCAATTCCCAGCACCGAACTAATAACGGGATTGAATGCTGCTACAGCTTTAATTCGGGGATCTCGAAGATTGTAATTTCCTGGAGGTAAGCTACTGGCGCGACACTGCAAAAATAGAGAAATATTCAGAGGAAAGCGATCGCGACCGCAGACATCTGTTAGTCTAGTCAGATTCAACGGCGCACCAGAAACTACTAAGGCAGTAGTTCCACCCAAAGAATGACCCAATACTCCAATCTGTGACCAGTTAATTTGTTGTTGATAATCGGGATGTTGTTCTAAACGATCCAATAGATAAGTAATGTCTCGCGGACGACTGTAAAATTCTACTGGACTAACCGCTACACTCACTTCTCCTCGCATATAAGCTTGTTTGTATCGATGACTACTGCCAATATGTTCGGGTATAGCAACTACATAACCATAAGAAGCTAAATGTTTGGCTAAATAGTCAAAATCAGAACGATGAGAACCAAAGCCGTGGGTGATGATTACCAATGGTGCAGGCTGGTTTGATTTTTGCGACGAGTAGATGTCCACATCTAAATTGTAATTACCAGCAAAACCAGAATCAGTTTGACGCAGCTCGTCAACAGGAAAAGTTATTGTTGTTTGGTTTACCTGACGATCTCCTGGCTGACGTAGATCTGGTATTTTTTCAATTTCGGCGTTCGAGCGTGAAACAATTTCTCGCTCTGCTTGCTGGGCGATCGCTTTTACCGTACTATCCCTATAGTCAAAAAACTTTTCTGCCTGCTGAATAAAAGAAAAAATCGTATTGGCGTTCAAATGGATTTCTTTGGTCGGAAAATGACGCAAAAAATTAATCGCCGTTAACCCCTCTGGTTCTCCTGATGCCTGAATTAGAGCTGCACGAATAGCATAAAAACCATTGCTTTGAGGATGAGTGTAGATTATATTGCCCATCTGCCTGAGAAAATCCTCTCCCATCGGTGTATTAGTTAGGCGATAAACCTTTACAGGATCTTTTGTAAAACTTGTTTGTAAAATGTGGCGCAGTTGTTGGCGGGTTCTTGGCTCTATAAGATCTGCATAGTAAGCAAATTTTGGGGTAATACGACCCTCTTTGGCAAAAATCTCTAAATCTTCGACTGGTAAGGTAAATTCTCCCAGAAAAGATAGGGAAAAAGAAATATTTTCTGCTGCTATTACTGGAGGAGGTCTAAATACAGCCAGTATTCCACAGCTAGTTAGAGCAATCCCTAAAATTAGTCTTAGTGTTTTCATTATTTTGTTAATTGTCGATCGTAGATCGCGTGTATCTTAGTAATCTGAGTATTTCTGTATTGATATTTATCGTTGAGAATCGAGGGTAATTCTGCCGTCTTCTAACTCCACCAGGCGATCTGCTACATCCAGAATGCGGTTGTCATGAGTTACGATTAAAATCGTGCAACCTTGTTCTCTGGCTAGCTGCTGCATTAATTCCACTATATCCCGACCCGATTTACTATCTAGAGCTGCGGTAGGTTCATCGGCTAGAACTAGCTTCGGATGGGAAACTAAAGCACGAGCGATCGCTACCCGTTGTTTTTGTCCTCCAGAAAGGTTTTGGGGATAATAATCGATATGTTCTCCCAAGCCTACAGATGACAGAAGAGCGATCGCTCTTTTCTCTACTTCGGCTCTTTTTATTCCGTCGTGTAACTCCAATGACATCTGTACATTTTGTTTGGCAGTTAAAGAAGCCAATAAATTATGCGCCTGGAAGATATAGCCAATATTTCTTCTAGTTTCTACAAGTTGGTTTTTGTTCGCTCCAACTAACTCTTCGCCAAACACTTTTAAACTACCGAACTGGGGTGATCGCAATCCACCCATCAAAGTTAAAAGAGTAGTTTTCCCAGAACCAGAAGGTCCTTTTAAGATAATCACTTCTCCCGAATTAAGTACCAGATTAATATCAAATAATATTTGTTTTCTTAACTTTCCTTCGCCAAAAAAGTGATTGAGGTTTTGAATATTGACTACTCGATTGTTTGTTGACTGTCGATTGTTGATTGTTGATTGTTGATGGTTAATTATTGATTGGTTACTGTTCATTTCGATTGCTTGTTGATTGTTAGAGATTGCTCGAACACAAATTAGTTGCGATCGGCTTTACGAAGAGAGTTCAGATAGGCGTTGAGTTTTGGCGATAGTTCGTCAATAATTGGTTTAATATTGTTTATTTGCTTTGTAGTGATTAATTTGCGGTAGTAAGCAAGTCTTAACCAATGAATTGTTTCATACAAAGAACCTCTAGCTATTTTTACAAATCTTTGGTTGTCTTTACTGTTGTAACGACCATTACCTTCCGCAATATTTGCTCCAATACTATCCGCCGAACGTACTATTTGTTTGCCTAATGTATCTTTAGAAAAATATTCCCAAGTTGCGACAATTTTCCAAATTTCATTGGCTAATTGTTCTGATAATTGATAAACTCTCAAATTTTCAAAATCTGGTCTACCCATAGCCCAATCAACCATTAACAATTAACAATCAACAATTAACTAAAAAATATCTGCGGGATCGGCTGCACTTAATTTTCTCACGGCGACAGTACCAGAAGCACAACACATGATAATAGTTAGAATTAATACGGTTATGGCTCGATTAGCTGTCATTGCTAGAGGTAAAGCGGTCGCACCTGCTGCCAGGCTGTATAATCCCGTAGCGATAAAATAACCAGGTATAAAACCTAATACAGCTAAAATTACTGCTTCTTGAAATACTAAAACTACGAAATAACTATCTTTGTATCCCATCGCTTTGAGGGTGGCATATTCTGATAGGTGATTTGCCACATCGGTATAGAGAATTTGGTAAACAATAACCGTCCCAACCACAAAACCGATCGCCGTTCCCAGAGTGAAAATAAAACCAATTGCCGTAGCAGTTTGCCAATAGGATATTTCCTCTTGAATAAACTCTTCGCGATTGAATATTTCTACATCATTTGGTAGTTTTGCTTTTAATGTTACTAGGGCTTGTTCGATATTTGCCCCAGGCTTGAGATTAATAATTCCCACATCAACTAACCCTTTTTGACGTTCGGGAAAGATGCGTAAAAAGTTAGTATCGCTGGTAATAATGTTACCATCGGCAGCAAAGGAAGCTCCCATCGTAAATAGTCCGTCTACCTTAACTTTGCGAAAAGAAACTTCTGTAGTTACCGTTTCTTGTTGTTTCAGCAGATCGGGAATTGCTCCAAATTCGGCACGAGAGCGATCGTCAAACAATACTACATCGGGAAGTTTTACCCGATCGATATTTTCTTTAATCCCTGGCAAACCTAAAGTATCCTTAGCAGGGTTAAAACCAATAGTTAAAATAGTGCGGGTGTTGCGATCGATGGGATTTTTCCAAGAACCATAATCGAGATAGATTGGAACTACAGATTCTACCTCGTCAATTGCTGCTGATTCATATAAACGCCGTTCGGAAAAGGGTTCGGTAAAGCCTAAAGCATCTGACTGGGGACTCATCAAAAATATATCCCCCTTCAAAGCCTTGTGAAAAGTAACACTACTATCAAATAAAGATGCTTGGAAACCTAACTGAATAAACATCAGCATATCCGCAAAACCAATCCCTGCTAAAGCAATTAGCAAACGGACTTTTTCATGGCTTAACTGTAACCAAGAGAGTGGTGTTTTCATTGTTCTGTTGGTTGTTAATTGTTAATTGTTAATTGTTCATTGCTCATTGCTCATTGTTCATTGATTTTGACGATCGCTTTAGAGTTAGTTAAATGAGCTACACGCTGGCTGGTTTGGGAATCGAGGTAGATTTTGACTTCTAACACTCTGCTATCGACATCAGCAGCAGGATCGGTATCGAGAACGTCTTGTTTGCCAATTTTTAAGCCAATTTGTCTGACTTTACCCGTAATTTCTCCCTTAAATGCTCCTGTTTCACTTTTAATAGTGGTAGTTTGTCCTAGTTTGACTTTGGCAATATCGCTTTCGTATACTTCGGCAACTACCATCATCTTGCTGGTTTGAGCAAATTCCACAACCCCGTCTTCACCAACTATTTCTCCTGGGTAAGCAGTAATTTTGACGATCTGTCCATCCTTGGGTGCTTTGACGATGGTAAGTTCTAAATCTTCTTGCGCTTGGCGTAAGCTAGCGATCGCGCGCTCTACTTCTGACTGTGCTTTAATCACATCTACTTCTCTGACTTCACCAATGCTATCTAAAGTAGCTTCTGCCTCTGCAATTTGTTCTTGTAGAGTGTCGTTATTTTGTCGGGCGATCGCTTTGGCGCGCTCGATTTCTTGTTGTAAAGTATCGAGAGTGCGATTGTAACTAGCTTGGGCTTCTGTAACGGCTTTTTGAGCGGTATCTACTGCTAAACCACGGGAATCAAATTCTGATTCGGAAATTACTCCTTCTTGGAATAAATCTCGATAACGTTGGAATTCACTTTCGGCGTTGGCTAATTCTGCCTTGAGGCGATCGCTTGTAGCCTGTTTTTCTAAGGTTTCGGTACGCAATTGCGCTTCTAGACGGGCAATCTCTGCTTCATCTGCTGCTAGTTCGCCTTCTAGTTCTGCTTTAACTCGTTTGAGGTTAGCTGCTTGAGCGTTGATGTCTCCTTGTTTTGCTCCCGCTCTAATAATAGCTAGATCGGCTTGTGCTACCTTTACTTCCTGACGAGCTAATTCTACGGCTGCATTGGCTCGTTGATGATTATCTAATAGGGCGATCGTCTCTCCAGCTTTAACGCGATCGCCTTCTTTCACTAATAACTGAGCTATTTTCGCTCCTCCCAAATCTGGCGAAGGAGCAAGCTGAATTAATCTTCCTTGAGGTTCAATTCTGCCTAAAGCTGTCACTGCTCTAATTGGTTGAGGCTGAATCTCAGTTTCCTCTTCCGTAGCAGTTTGACTGATACTGTAGATAGTCGTCACGCCGACAAGTGCCAACCCCGCCAGACACGTAGCAAGTATCAACTTATGATTTAACGGTATCTTTTGCAGTCTGTCCATAATTCTTGCTCCAACCTTCTTTATTCCTTTTCTTTACTGGAGACAACAGCAAGTCAATTAAAAAATCACCAAACTCTCTCATGCTGAGATCGAATTTTCGATCTCGTTCTTGGCGTTCCCAAAAACCCATAACAGCGAAGTAGCCGATCTCTGCTTTATGTCGGGCTTCAGCCTCATCAAAGCCATAGTCTTGCAACAATCGCTCGAGATAGCTAACCCGTTTGGTTTCGATAATACGTACTCTTTCTTGAACTGCTGGCTCTTGGTTTGCCCAGATAAAGATTGCTGCTTCGGGATCTGGCTGGTTACACATCTCATCTGCCAAAGCAAATAGTCTGATGAGTCGTTCTTTTGGCGTAGCTGCTTTTTGGGATTCTTCGATCAGCCACATGGTTTCATTTTCCCAACGCTGCAAAATCCCCTCTAACAACTCCTGGCGGTTCTTGAAATGCCAATAAAAGCTACCCTTACTCACGTCTAGTTGACGAGCTAGCACTTCTACTTTTACGGCAGCAACACCTTTGTTTGCCATCAGCACCCATCCCGCATCAATCCAATCTATTTTTGTTAGAGCCAATCTTTTCACCATACGTTAGCGTATGTTTCTAGTTTAGATAAAAAATAATCTGCTGTCAATACGGTAGCGTATGTTTTTGTGGCGCACCGCTCTTAGCCAGCTAATGCTCTGGTTTTGCGGATATCTAAAGTTATTTCAAATGATGCGATAAGGAAAATAATGTAGGCTCAATTTAAAAGTAGGTTTTCAGAATCGGATTTAGTATCAGATGCTAATTCTCGAAATCGGTAGATGACAGTGCCTGTTTTTGGATCATTGTCAATCTCAACATAGTCGGTTTTGACTAACTCATTCAATAAATCTTCTACTTCAATAAATTTGAGACCTGTGGCAATAACACCCTGAGTAACCGATAACTCACCTCCTGTTGATTCAGCCACTTTAACAAGTTTGGCAATTGACGAATCAACCATTGCTTGACCGCTTTCTAACATCAGTTCGGATTTTGGAAGTGTATGAGAGTGATCGCAAAAGCTGTTCCATGATGAGTTGCTGTCTGTTAATAATTGCTTTTCCTTTGCTTCTACCATTCTCGGAATCAAAAACAAATCGATTATTTGACCAATACCAAATAATCCACCCGTACATAGCCATAGTATTCCTGTCGTTACTTTACCATTGTAAAGACGATGCAAACCTCCCAATCCAAAGAGAATGCCGAGCCAAAGTACATAACTGCTGCCTTTTCGATGTTTATTCATTTGTTAGTACCTTCGAGTTAGAATTTCTGGTATGCTTTGAAGCGGATTTAAGAGCGATCGCACAAATACCAGTTACGGGTTTAAGGGGTTTAAACTTTAACTCTGTAAGTTCAAATCCTGCATTAGATAATTGTTCGCTCGTTTCATTGGCACTATTTTTTACTTGTTCTTCTGTCTTAGCCCAACGAGGCTGCCAAATAACAAACAGTAACCCATCAGGTTTTAAAACTCGCCGCACTTCTTGAAAACTCAAAGTGGGATTTTCCCAAAAGAAATGAGAATTAATCGCCAAGACTTTATCAAAGCTGTCTGAAAGATAGTCAAGCGGTTTATCTGCCGAACTCTGTTTTAGTTCTACTTTTCCTCGTGCGATCGCCTTTCTATTAAGATGACTGGCTTGTCTTACCATTAATTCTGAGCGATCTATACCTGCAATAAATCCACTAGTTGCAGCTTTGGAAATTTCTCTAACTGCCAAACCTGGACCAAAACCAATTTCTAAAATGCAATCGCTTTTCTGCACGTCTAATAATTCGACTGCCCATTGAATTCTGGCACGATTTTTAACTGCCATTGCTTGCCCTACTAGGTATCCCAAGAATCCTCTAGGATTCCCAAACTGAGAAATGATGTGTCGCGCTGTATATTGTTTAATTTCCATTTTTAAAACTCCGACCAAACATCTAAACAATTGTCAAAGTAAATTTGGTCATACTAAAATTATGACAACTTAGTTGCTATTATGACAACTTAGTTGTCATTTTATTATTTATCGAAACATTACAGTTATGACCAGTGAAGAAAAGACCAATCTGAAATTGGCAGGAAAGGTAATGGAAGAGTTGATGAGTGAAACCATTGCTACGTTTTTTCGGTTAAGAGCTATGGGTCAACAAATCGGTGCTGTTACCCCCAATGGCAGTGGTTATTGGGGATTAATGCGAAGCTTAAAGCAAGAAGGTGCGCAAACTGTACCGCAGCTAGCGAGATCGCGCCCTGTATCGCGACAACATATACAAAAATTAGCCAACAATATGATTGCTGAGGGAGTAATCGAATTAGTTGATAATCCTGCCCACAAACGTTCCAAATTGCTGCGTTTAACTGCAAAAGGTGAAGCTGTTTTCCAAGAGTTAAATCGACAAATTGCTAGTGTGGCAATAAATTTAGCCGAAGATATAGATGTCAAAGAATTACAGATAGCTGTCAAAGTTCTCAAACAAATACGTGAGAAGTTGAAATAAATGCCTTGCCGCTCGAATAAGACGAAGTAGGTACCCCAGATGTGACAATTATCTAGTAAGCTTTATGACTTCCTTGTCATCTAGGAGTTAATCGAGTAAATGAATTAAATGGCGATCGCCATCAACAGTAGCAATTAGCCTTCTGCTATTACTAGCATTTCAAAATCTTCAGTGGTTAATTTATCATCTCGACTAAAAGCACCTAGCTTTGCACCAAATATATCAATGGTTGTAAGATCCAGCCTCTTCAATAGCCAAGTTATTTCAGATGGCGCATAATATCTCACATTACATTGCAGTTGTTTTTTGTTTCCCAGATCGTCTTCACAAGACAGTGTGTTAAATTCCCGAAAAGTCATTAGCTCGAATGAAATATTATCAAGGGTTGAATTTTCTTCTTGGACTTGGGAGTCGAGAAATTCTTTGACAGAATGAAACAGAGGAAACAAAGCATTCAAAGTGGTAAAAATCAATTTTCCTTTTGGCTTCAAAGCATTGGCAGCATTCTGAAGAATTTGAAAATTCATCTCATCAGTTTCCATCAAGGAAAATCCGCCTTCACAGAGCATAATGACCAAATCAAATTCGTTTAAATAAGTAAGATTTCTGGCATCACATTGTAGGAAAGCGATTTGCAGATTTTGTGCGGCGGCTTTTTCTCTGGCACGTTGCAAAAGTGATTTTGATAAATCAATCCCGACAACCGTGTATCCCCTCTTAGCTAATTCAATGGAATGCCTGCCTGTTCCACATCCTATATCTAATATTTTGCAGTTTTTATTGTAATTAATCTCTTGTTCGAGAAAATCGCATTCTCCAATAGTTCCTTGAGTGAAGTTTTCGCGATCGTACTTCACTCCGTAGTGTTCATATAGCTTTTCATACCACTGTTTCATCTTTATAATGCCCTTAAATTAATCCTTTTCTTGAGCGAATTATTTCTCAGTGTTTTCTTAAGACGTTTCTTTCCTTCTGCCTCTCTCTAACTCATATTATGCTTGTTTAACAGGATTTGATACTATTTCTGAATTCGCAACAAGTTATCTAGCCCGATACGATTACAAAAAACTCCAAAACTTTCGTTTAATTCACGATTTGCCTGGAAATATAGCAAGATCGGTTCTAAAAAAGCTTCTAAATTTTCAATTTGTAGTCTTTGCACACATGGTTGGGCGAGTTTAGTACCATCGGTCGTTCCTCCAAGCCATACTTGATAAGTCCCAGGCGCACTACCAACGAAGCCTAATTCTGCCAAGTAAGGACGAACGCAACCATTAGGACAGCCCGTCATACGAATTATGAGCTTTTCGTTAGCCATGTTGAGCTTTTCCAGTAATTGGTTAATTCCTTGCAGTACATCGGGGAAGGCTCTTTCTGATTCGGTAATTGCTAAACCACAGGTGGGTAATGCTGGACATGCCATCCCATAGCGATTTAGATTATTTAGTCGGTCGGGATTAATTTCAACGCCATGAGTTTCTAGAATTATTTCAATTAATTCTTGTTGCGATCGCTCTATCTCATAGAAAATAATGTTGTGACTGGGAGTCAAGCGCAATGGTAAATTGAATTGCTCGACAATTTTTCTCAAGGCAGTTTTTAGTTTTAGACTACCTAGATCTCGAACCCGTCCATTCTCAATGGAAATACCGAGAAACAGTTTGCCATCTCCTTGTTCATGCCAACCTAAGAAATCTCGATACTGCCATTCTGGGAGTTCTCTAAAGGGTTTTAAGGGTTTGCTAAAATAAGATTCGACTTTAGCTTTAAACTTGTCAATCCCCCAATCATGTATTAGGTACTTCATTCTAGCGTGAAGACGATTGGAGCGATCGCCATAATCTCTTTGGATCGCACCAATTGCTTTTAACAACTTGTAAAGCTCTTCTTCGGCTACATAGCCAAGAGGATCGGAGAGACGAGCAAAGGTTTCTTCTTTGTTGTGAGTACGCCCCATTCCCCCACCAGTCAAGACATCAAATCCTTCTAGTTCGCCATCTTGGTTGGTAATCACTACCAAACTAATATCGTGGGTATAAACATCAACCGAATTATCTCCTGGGACAGTTACACAACACTTGAACTTTCTGGGTAGATAGCTCGAACCGTAAAGTGGTTCTACATCATTAGTATATATTTCAGCATTGAGGTCTTGCTGTCGTGCTAGTTTGTGTTCGCCAACTTCTTCGGCACTGATAGCCTTTTCACCATCGAGCCAAATTTCGTAATAAGCACCAGTTTGGGGTGTAAACAGATTAGCAACTTTATTAGCGTATTCCCAGGCATATTGATATTCTGGGCGATTTTTAAAAGGAGCAGGTGGTGCCATCACATTACGATTGAGATCGCCACAAGCCCCCAAAGTCGATCCCATGCTGTGAACAATATCAGCAATAACTGTTTTCAGATCTTGCTTGAGGATGCCATGCATTTGAAATGCTTGACGGCTAGTAACTCTAAGAGAGCGATCGCCATATACTTCTGATAAACGATCTAGAGCCAGATAAAATTGAGGTGGAACATATCCTCCAGGAGTTCGAGTTCGTAGCATCATTTGGTAGTCTTTCTCTTGCCCTTTGACTCGATTATCTCGGTTATCTTGTTGATAAGAACCGTGAAATTTAAGTATTTGCAGAGCAGCTTCGCTAAAATGAGTCGTATCTTGTAAAAGCTCCGTTGCTAAAGGTTCTCTTAAATAATTACTATTGGCTTTGATTCTCTCTATTGAAGAGAGTTTTCTTTTGATAGACTTTGAAGAGATATCCATATTCTTGAGCAATAAACGGCAGTTTTGATGGGATTGAAGGTTGCTAAAAATCTACTGTTTCAGCTTAGAGGAACCTAGGAAGTTAAGGTAACTCTGTATTCTAGGAGTATTGTGAATAGTATTTTTAAAATAATTTCTGCTAGCTTTCGTATTAGCTACAACTAAGACAGAGAAGGGGTTTTTGCGCAAAAAATCAGACAGATGAAGCAAAAAATATATAATAGTACCTATCGATTTTGCCAGGGAAGCAACAGACAAAGTCAACAATCTTGAATTAGCTAACAGCAATACCTATTAGTTGTGCCAGGTACAATTTCTAGCCTTATCGTCAGGTTACTAAGCTCGGTTCAGATTATAAGATCGATCTAGATGGAAAGTGATGGAGGAAACCACAATGGCGATCGAATCACGAGACACAATTTTTACAAACTCTAATACACGATTATTTCTGCTAGTTGTTGGGTTACCGATCGCTGGTTTAATTTATTGTGGACTTGGCGTAGCAGGAATGGCTTCATTTTCAGTAATTAGAGAACATCCCATAATATCGGGAACGCTCTTTTTTCTGATTCCCTTTACTATTGCTGCCTCAATTTGGATTAGAGCTTCAGCTAAAGCTTATCGAAATTAGCAGAATCGATCACGCTAATACTGTGTCAACGAAGGAGAAATGTAGATATGACTCAGGAACATCCTAACATTGCTCTAATGAAACAATTAGAACCCAGTCAGACAGCTAACAAAGCTAATCTGTTTGCCGAAAATTTTATCTGGCGTTTTTTTAATCCTGAAACTGCTAACCTGTTTGCCGAAAACTTCGTTTGGCATTTTTTTAATGACAAACTCCCAGATGTTCGGGGTGACTATCATGGAATAGATGGTCTGCAAAACTTCTTTGAGAAACTGGAAGTAGTAACAGGCGGTACTTTTCGAGTTAAACCCGTCTCCGCTACTCCGATTGGAGATGAGTTGGTAGTTACTCACGTCAGAGACAAGATGGTGTTCCAAAATAAGGCGATCGCCCTAGACGCAGTAGTTGTGTGGCGTATAGTTGACGGTAGCGTGACAGAGGCTTGGGACATTCCATCTATTTATACAGAACGTTCAGAAACTAATTGATTCAACCGATCGATCTAGAAATTATTTATCCTATATGATTGAAATTCTTTTGCCAACAGTTGTAGATGTAGCTAAATATCAGAAACGAGCCTTTACCGATACAAACATCGTATTCCAAACCAAAACTTATAAGTTTGACTTGGTTTCTGAAGTAGATCGGCAATCGCAGCAGATGATTTTAGCTGCTATTGAACAATACTTTCCCAGATCGGGAATCGTGGCAGAGGAAGAAGATGAAGATAAACCATCTCAGGATAAAACCTGGTTTCTGGTCGATCCTCTTGATGGTACTGCAAATTTTAAGGCGGGAATACCGATTTGGGCAATCTCTATCGGCTTCGTTAGAAATGGTGTAATCGAAGAAGGGATAATTTCTTTACCTTTCAATGGAGAAACCTTTTATAGTCAGAATATAGTTCCCTTGGTTAAATCTCTAGAAAATTTAGCAGAAGCACAATTTTATGGCATCGATAGCACCTTCGAGAACGTGCAGTTCGGGCTAATTCTCAAGCGTCGTCAGTTAGGGGCTGCTGTTCCGACACTTTGGTGGTGCTGTGATTCCCAAAATCGCCAAAGGGCAAGACTTGACTTTGCTTTGATGGGAAAAGGTTCTTTCTGGGATGTCTGTGGCGCGATCGCTTTTTTGAAACAAAAAAATGGTTCTCTAATCGATCGAACAGGTATTGATTTTACTGAATGCAGAGATGTATTTCAAGCCTTGGGAGGACTAGAAAAACTACGCACCTATAATTTTCGCTATGTGGCTAGTGCTAGTAAGCCTCTAGCGCGAGAAATATATCAGCGTTATCTACAAACCTAAAGTTACGGCGTTGGTAAATCCAAGTATGATTGTTTGGATTTTAAAATCCTAATTAAATTTCAAAAGCTAAGAGCTAAAAGCTATCCCTGTTAGGTTCTGTTGACGTAAAGAGGCAAAGATGAGAAAGTACCTGAAGTTGCTG
>NZ_JBKGTY010000018.1:0-54284 GCF_053543375.1 Myxosarcina sp. GI1(2024)
ACTCTCTCGGGGGGGGGTTTTAAAAAGCGCTGGCGTGCTTTTTCGCGGGGGGGTTTGGGGGGGGGGGGGGGGGGGGGGCGGCCCCCCCCCCCCCACCGCCCCTCCTCAGCAATTAAAGACCTCCGTCGTTGCTCAATCTGTTTCAAACCTTGGGCTAGATTTGAGATGGATTTTCCAACCTTGTCTGCTTGGTAATTTTGTAGTAGACAAGGTTTCTGCTTACAATAGCTAGATTTATACTTTGTCCAATCGGAAGTGCGATCGCTTCAATCTTTCTTAATGCATTAATTTTGAGGAGGTCATAATGTTAGAAAAAGATCGCGAACTTGCTAGTTTAATTAATTACTGGGAAGACCATTTAGCCAAGTGGGAAAGGGAATATCGCTTGTTTGGTCCCAAGGGAGAGCTCGAAAAACATCAAACAGGCTTTGTTAAGTCGGATATCAATGGCTTGAAACGCCGAATTAACAAACTCCATCGTTTACAAGAACAGGTCAACTCCACAGTTGAGGAACTAGAAAATTATCGTCAAAAAATATTAGAACAAGGCAACCAAAGAATGAATCAATTCCACATACATCAGTACGAATAGAAGAAAAAAGCTGATGACTAACTATGTATATCTGCTCGAAAAACTTAGCTAAGTGGCAATTCAATGCACTACATAAAGTCTCTAGTCCGACGAATCGAGCTAGAGATCCTCTAAATTCTAACGTGGCAACTAGGTATTCATCGACGGAGATTTTGGTGTTTCGCCACAACTAAAAGATTCAGCAATCCAGGACAATCAAATCTTCTGGTCGGTCGTGGTGCTTATCAATCAGTAATAAGTTAGCTTGATGATTGCCAAGGTATCGTTGATAACTATCAAAGCTGTTATAGCTCCCGCAAGTTTTTCGTGGAGTTCGAAATAATTACTTTCCAAGCTCTAAAAAACAAGAATCTTTCTTTTATATTTAATTTTACCCAGCTACTTAGTATTATTATGTGTTAACTGATAGCAAATCCATTTTTATGCCGAGAAAAGTTATTATTGCTTCTGATGCTCAAATTGTAGTGGATGCTGGTGCTGCCGTAGCTAATCGGGGAGGAAATGCGGTTGATGCAGCCATTGCCGCGACTTTAAGTTCTATGTGTACCAACCTGGGAATCATCGCTCCCGGTGCTAGCGGTTTTATTACCATTTGGCGTGAGGGAGAAGACCCCATTGTCATAGATGCCTATGCAGAGATGCCGGGACGAGGATTGGATTCGGTTGAGTTTGGTAGTGGAATGCAAGAGGCTTTTTTCGATTACGGTGGCGGCACGAGTACGATGGTGGGTTATGGTTCTGTGGCTACCCCTGGGATGTTTGCCGGTTTGAGTTTGGCTGCAGAACGATATGGCAACCTTCCTTGGTCAGAAATAGTTGCTCCAGCACAACAGCAGGTAGCACAAGGCTTTTCTCTCTCTCAAGTAGCAGCAGAATATTTTTCCTACACTCATCGAGTTATTTTTGGTTGGCATCCCGACAGTTATCGAATCATTCATCAAGCCGACGGTAAACATTTACAGTTCAACGATGTGGTGAGACTTCCCGAACTAGCTCGAAGTTTGCAGTCGATCGCTGAGGGGGGAGTAGACGTTTTATATCGCGGAGAGTTGGGAGAAAAAATTACTGCAGAAATTCAAGCCAATCAGGGTTTACTCACTCTCGAAGATTTAGATTGCTATCGAGCGATCGAGCGATCGCCAATCATAATTAATTTTGGAGATTGGGAAATTGCTACTAATCCTCCTCCGGCAGTAGGAGGTATTTGTTTGGCTACGATGCTGCTATTAATGAAGGAGCGATTGAATTTGCCACGCCATCAAGGTCAAGTAACATCTCTGAATCCAGAGACAGTCAAGAAAATAGCAGAGATTCAACAGGCGGTATTGCAATATCGTAGTAACTATTTAGAAGGAGTAAGTGAGGAACTAATCGATCGCGAAGCAGTTCATTTACTGTCAATGGCAGCTGAAAATGATTGGCAACAGCTAACTAAATCTCCGTCTACAATACATATCTCAGCAGTGGATAGTGATGGCTTGGCTTGTTCGATCTCTGCCTCTTCTGGATATGGTTCGGGGGTAATGGCTGGAGGTACGGGTTTGTGGCTGAATAATTCTTTGGGAGAAATTGAGCTGCATCCCCGAGGTTTACACGACTTATCTCCAGGGACTCGCCTTACTTCTAATATGGCACCTACGGTTTGTCGACATGCCGATGGCTCGGTGTTGGCGATTGGTTCTCCTGGAGCATCACGCATTACTACAGCGATCGCCCAAGTTGTGTTTAATTTTATTAGCTTAGACCTATCATTAGAGCGAGCAATCTCAAGCCCTCGATTGCACTTTGAAGTTTTTAACCATATTCCTACGATCGCTTTTGAAACCGGGTTAAATGTGGATGCACTAAATTTAACCAGTCGTCGATTCGAAAGACTCTCTATGTATTTTGGAGGAGTGCAAGCGGCTTTATGGAGTCCTACCAATGGTTTGACTGCCGCTGCCGATCCGCGTCGTACTGGAGGCATTGCCTGGGGTGAAAACTAACTAACGTCAGTTCGGGTTAAGAGCATTAATTGGTTGAGGTAGCTGCAAGCAGGCTGCTACCGCAGCGAGTCCTTTTTCTAAATACAAATAAAAGGACTCGGCGCAAGTGCGCCCAGCCCTTTCAAGGTCTCGTAATTTCCCCAAATTATAATTAGATGGAAAAAATATAGTTTGTAGTTGAGAAATAGCCAGAATGATTCTAAGTCAAGTATTTGAGCGTTTTGTAGAAGAAAGTCCTGTTTCGGTGATGGTTCGGGGACTGCTCGAAACAATTCTATATCCTCAAAAACTTGACGCTCTATTTGAAAGGAGTACAGAAATTCAGTACACGCAGTAACTACTGTTTTCTACTGTAGTAGAGATGATGAATGAAGTTGCTTGTGGAATTCGACCTTCAATTCATGCTGCACGCTCTAGCTAAAGTATCAACAATGAATGAAGGTTTCGGTCACTTCGGTTTATAACAAGCTAAATGCAATGGAGCCTAATCTCGACTTTATCCATTGTGAAAGAAAAGTGAAGTCTAACAACGATACATTATTTCTAAGTGTATCGTTAGGCTCAAAGCATGAGTTTTAAGTTGCCCATTGAAATCATTAGCGTTCTCTTGCCTTTTGCTAAATTATTCTCCAAAAAGGTTTGGAATCATGTTCAGCTTCTGCTAGTTGGTGCGATTCTCACAACAGGAAAACGAACTGTAACTTCAGTAATAGAAGTGATGGGACTAGCTGATAAGCCGAACTTTCAGAATTATCATCGGGTGTTGAATCGTGCAGTGTGGTCAAATCTTCAAGCTAGCAAGATATTACTAACAACTTTAATGATGACATTTATTCCTAACGGAACAATAGTTTGCGCAATAGATGACACGATAGAATGCCGGAAAGGAAAAAAGATCAAAGCTAAGGGTATCTATCGCGATCCAGTACGCTCGAGTCATAGCCATTTTGTCAAAGTCAGTGGTTTACCTTGGTTATCAATGATGTTGTTGGTAGAAATTCCCTGGGCAAAAAAGGTTTGGGGCTTACCATTTTTAACAGCTTTAGCTCCATCCGAACGATATCACCAAGAACAACAACATCGACATAAAAAACTAACTGATTGGGCAAGACAAATGATTTTTCAAGTTAGACGATGGCTACCAAATCGAGAGCTAGTAATCGTGGCAGATAGTAGTTTTGCTTGCCTAGAACTACTTTCATCTATTGGTAAACTGGCTTCTACCTCAATGATTACTCGTTTACGCTTGGATGCTGCACTTTATAAACCTGCTCCATCAAGACCCCCAGGCACGATGGGTCGTCCCCGTCTCAAAGGAAAAAGGTTGCCCAACTTGTCCCAGGTTTTGCTTGATAGTAATACACACTGGACAAGCATGACGCTTTTGCGTTGGTATGGAGAAACTGAGCGTCAAGTAGAAATTACTACAGGATTAGCTGTTTGGTATCATACTGGACTGCCTGTTGTTCCGATTCGCTGGATTTTAGTCCGCGATCCTTTGGGCAAATTTAAGACTCAGGCTTTGCTGTGTACTAATTCCAAATATCAACCCCAGCAAATCTTAGAATGGTTTACACGTCGTTGGCAAATGGAAGTAACCTTTGAAGAAGCTAGAAGACATTTGGGTCTAGAAACTCAACGCCAATGGTCAAATTTAGCCATTGCACGCACTACTCCTCTTATTTTGGGGCTATTTTCTCTGGTTACTCTTTTAGCTCATCATTTACAAACCGATTTTACTTGGACTACTAGACAAAAAAGTTGGTATGTCAAATCTCTGCCTACTTTTTCTGATGCCTTAGCTCTGGTGCGTCGATTTCTCTGGGCTAGCAGTTTTTCCATGTCATCTAATCCTGCTGACATCGTAAAAGTCCCTCGTTCTTTATTCAACCGTTTGAGAGATCTTGCTATTTATGCTGCTTGATTGGATAAAGTCGAGTTTAGTTTCTGTGCTGAATTAGTTAGAGAAACCGCAGCTTCAATAGAAGCAATTGTTCAACATTTAATTTAAAGGGAAATTTAGCTGATTGGCTACCTGGTTATCGACTGAAAATTTTAGACGGAAATGCCATAGCGGCGAGTGAACATCGTCTCAAACCTCTTCGTAACTCTAATAGTGCTCCGTTACCTGGACAATCTTTAGTGGTACTCGAGCCATCGTTGTTTCCTATAATATTCTTTCTGTCGTTTTAGCGACTCTGAGAAGTCTTCACGGTATTAGAAAAATTGAGCAAGAAGTTTCCAGCTATTATCTAGCCGATGAAATTTGCGGCACCTATCGTGGCATGATGATTGCAATTCCACCACAAGAATGGGAAATCTTTGGGCAAATGAATCTCATTGAATTGACCAATATCCTTCAAAATTTGGCAACTCATGTTGATTTAGCTGTTTTTATGTCCCATCCTCGCGGACCAAAAAAGACAAGAAGGAAATTCAAACGAACTCGTCCTTCTAAACGTCCTCATGTTTCTACTGCTAAAATTCTATCCAAAATTAAGACCAAAAAACAGACACCTTGAAAGGGCTGCTTGTCTCTAAGTCTAATTCCCCTTGAAAATCGACCTGAAGTTTGATAGTTTCAGCTAAACTTCTTTTGGCGATCGCATTGCAGGTATCTATCTGATTGACTGACAAAACTTTTAGGAAATATTGTAGGAATATGTTTGAACCTTAAACTCCAACTGAAAAAAGCGTTGGTTATGTTGTTTAAGTGATGCCATTGCAGGAGTCGGGTCTTGATTACCACAGAAGGTCACAGAACGAATTAACTTCCAACCATTAACAACTGCAGCTTTGACCCAATCCCAACCAATACGGAAATAGCTATTGCCACGAAACCAATGAGTATCAACCCATCGTCGTTTACCGCTATCGACTACCTCAACGCCTTGTGCGCTAGTATAAAGAGTAGCTACAGCCAAAATAAACCATAAGCGGCATAAAGCACAGACATCTCGAATCATGGAACGTTGAATATTGCACCCTCCTGACTGGTCATCTAAAAAGTTTTCTTCGATATCGAAACGTAATCCATATTCAGCAAAAGTTTGTAGTGTGGTTTTTTCGTCACTCACAATTGCCCAAAGTTCTCCATTGACGTTATTACGACCAATAATTACATGAACTATGCCATAAAATTCCCCTTTGTGAATTCGGACATTATGTAGGCAAATTGCCTCTCCAAAGTCAACATTTTCATTAACTCAGTATGCACAAAGCCCCTATCAGCTAGCAGCACTACCTTGACTGATTTTGCTAGTCTGGCTGGTGCTTGTTTGAGCATTTCTCGATAATCCGAAAATGAAATGCTAGCACTTTCGTGTTTCATTACCCTCCAGATTACAGGTAAAGCTCTGCCACGATGAATTACGCAGAGGCGGACTAAACAATATTCATCCCAAAAAAGCGAGGTGTCTAATGCCAGAAAAATACTTTCTTCTTGCCAATTCGCCAAAGCTGTCTTGATTAATGGTTTGTACAGACGATGAACATTGATTCGAGGATTATTTAACCATCTCTCTATTCTTCTTTGTCTGCTTTGGGCATATTTTCCGCGACAAGGAATATATATTGACCATTTTGTCAGATTTACGCTGTTTGTATCTATCAAAGCAATTATCATCCAAATGCAAGTTTTGAGATGGCATAGATGTGACCAGTTCACTGGTTGAGAAATCCATTGACCCAAGGCATTATAAAGACGGGAGTTTTGATTCACAGTATTCTGAAATTACGAGTAGTGTCTAATCTCAGAATGCTGACTCCCCTTGCCGTTTGTCAATCCTGTAACTTCCTACTGCTTCTTGATTTCAAGACTTGTATTCTTCTCTTTTGTCAGTCAATCAGGGTATCTATAACGGCTTTGTATACGAGTGGTCAGACAAAAATTCGGAGACAAAAATGCGAGGTTTACTACGGCGATCGCCTTTCTGAAGTGAAGTTGGGTTCGAAATCTTGGCAGTCGATCGCTTCTTCCGTTAGAGCGATCTTGGGGTTTAAGGAACATTTTAGATAGTGTTTGCCTGTAAAATAGACACATTTGGAGCAGGGTATTTGATGTAGTTTTTTTAAATAAGCAAACGCTTTTTGAGACGATCGCATAATTTTAAGAGCTAAGAATGAAAGAACGATCGCCCAAAAGCATACGACAAAAACAAAATGTAACATTAAAGTAAGTAAAACAGGTTACTTTATCTTGCAGACAAAACTAATATTCTACCGATCCATCGTTAATGTAGTAGTGGGGGTCTGGTGTAGATAGAGTTTGAATGATATGGTCGAAGTAAGGCGTGACTTCTGCTGCATCGACCTCGCCCAGTAAAATAATTGCTTCTTCTTTGAGACAGCGTATGGCTTCAGTCCAGTTACCCAGAGGAATGCCTAAAGATTGATACATTTCCTTCATGCCGATAGTGCCAATATCTGCTAGGGGTTGTTCGTTGCCAGCCAACACACAATAGGCAATCAAACGGACATACCAACCTTGGTCGCGCTGACAGGAATTGGTCTTTCTTAGGTTGCCACTATTGCTTGGTGTGACTGGACAGCGTTTCCAAAATCTCCGCGAACCCCTTTGTACCAGCCTAGTTTCATTGTCGGCAAGAATTTTAGCGATCCGAATTCGATTTGCTCCCGATTGACAAAAGTTTTGCAAGAGATTAATTTCGCTAAGGTTGAGGTAGCGGAGTTCTTCATCGGCATTAAGAATCACTTGTTTTACTATACTCATAGGTTTCTGTGGTTTCTGTTTCTGGGGAATTTTCTGGGACGGATGGTAATTCTGTCTGAGGTTTGGCTCGATCGGAGTTAGAAGTAGCAACTGATGCTGGTTCTTTTGAAGGGGTAGCTTGTTTTATAGCCATTGCCACATTTATGGTCTTACTAGCAGCAGAACCATTAGTTTCTTTTGCCAATCTAGCCAGTCGCTCGCTGTCTTCCCGTTTTTTTTGAGCTACAACTTGTCCTGCTGTAGTTTTACGGTCTAGTTGTGCTTGCGACCAATTTGTCGGTTGAGAGAGCGATCGCATCGCCCAACCTCTGGGGGTAAGATAGCGTTGGTAGGGAACTGTATCTTCGCCAAAGGTTTCTAGATATTCGTCGCTGTCTAGGATGACATCGACTAAGGGGTAAAAACCTTGTTGGGAACATAGATCGTAATATCGATTTAGCTCTGAACGTCCATAGGTAGGACGACCTAACAAACGTCGATGAATGGATTCAATCGCTTTGGTAACGTAGAGTTTATCCCAATACAAATCGCGAAACCAGGAAGATTTAGCCAACTGGCGCACGAACTCGCGGACAGTAATCTCGCCACCTTTAAGTTTGGTTTCGGCTGAGGTTAAGTTTTGCCCAGAATATGGCTGTTGTCCCCAAACCTGTCGATAGGCTCTGTCGATTATGGCTGCGACTTGATGATGAGATAGATCGACATTGCTCGTGCCGTCGTGAGGAAGGCCATCTAGTTTGAAGTTCTTTTCCTTTGAATATATGCTGCTGCTGGTGTTTTGAACCCCCAAACTGGAACTAATCAACAGACGATGGTTATCTTTGCCAAAAGGTGCTGGTTGAGTATAGGGATTGCGAGTCTCGCTGGGAAAAACCGCTCCAAACTGAGTTTCAAGACAATCGTTACCGATACCGTAAGGATGATGATTGGGTAGTGGTTGTTGATAGTTGCCAAACAGCGTCGCAAACTGAGCTACTTTGCGAATGGAGGCACTATACTTGAATAGATTTAACTGTGCTCCCCAGTTGCGGCATTCTTGAGCTTCCTGACCCAATCCTCGGAGATAGGGAACGGTTTCTTCCCCAAAATAATCGGCATATTCAGTCGAGTCTACTAGAGCATCGACTAACGCTGGCAAACCGCTACGAGAAATAATAGCAAAATAGTCTTGAAATTCTTCGGGAGAACTCAAACCCCGTCCCAAAAAGTGACGAAATGCTAGTTCTATAACTCTAGAGATGGTGTATGGTTCGTAGAACAGTCGCAGATAAAGCCGCGATTTTCCCAGTCTGCGGACAAACTCTTTCATAGAGATTGTGCCACCCATAAGCTGAGATTCCAGTTCCTTAAAGGCGATGCCATAGGTGCGTTGGAGATCGTCTTCAAAAACTTGTCGGTAAGCTGCTCTGATTACAGCCTGTTGTTGTGAGATTGACGTATGGGGTTTAATGACATATTTTGGTCGCGATTCTGCTGCCAAAAAATAGCTTTGAGGGAGTTGTAAACCCTGTTGGTGGTTATCTGCGCCTTGGCGAATTCTTGTAGAAGGCTTTTCAACTTCATACTCGCGAATTAAGACATCAAAGTAATACCTAACAAGATTTTTCGCCTCTTCGTCTTCAGAAAAATAAGACAGCGACTTACGACACATGGTTTTGATTGCCACAACGGTAGCCACAGTGACATCTTCAGGAATTACACCCCGCAAGCCTCTGGCATTGACCGTCAAAATACTCTCATCACCAGCCACGATCGCATAGGTAACATAGCGCAGAAACCAAGCTAAATCGCGCATCGAGCGCTTCATTCTCGCCGCACCGTAGCGAGAGATACTAATCGGTCTAAACCCTCCTGGTAGTGGTTCGCCACCTAGCTGCATTCGATAGACAATTTCCAGCAAAAGTTCGACAAAGCTAAAGCGACGTGGGGTAGATGCAGAATCTTGTTGTCGTAACTTTTCTGTTTTCTTGACGGCATTTGCTTTAGCAACCGCAGCACCAACCATAGTTACTGGTTTGCCATAGCCTGGTAGATCTACCATTTCTTGTGGCTTTTCTAGGTATTTCATGGGATTGCCGCCATAAAAAATGCGATCGCCACCAGCCGCCACAATTGCATCGGCATTCTGGTTGAGGATCTCGGCAATTTCTAATAACTTGCTACCAGAACTAAAATAGCTAGCAAGTCGATTTAATTCGCTTTGTTTTAAATAGCGATCTTGCTGTTCGGCTTGAGAAATAACTGCTAGGGGTGTAGTTTGATATTGTTGTGGGTGGACGAGGGGACTACCACCGCCAATATGAACATTCATTTATTTTTTCTCCTCTGTTATTTGTTATTTGTCTTTTGTCCTTCGTCCCTTGTCCTTCGCGTTCGACGATCAATGACTAATGACTAATTACTATTAACTAAATCCTTGTTTGAGATAGTCAAAATAAGGTGCTACTTCAGCAGCATCTTCCAGACTCAGCATCTCTGTAGTTACTTCTTTTAAACAACGCATACATCCAGCTAAGTTTTCTAGGGGAATTTCTAGAGATTCATACATCTCTTTTACGCCTTTGATACCAATTTGGTCGAGGGGTTCGGTGTCGCCAACCACGATCGCATATGTAATTAACCGCAGATACCAACTCTGATCCCGCAAACAAGAGGCTCTAAAGGTAGGGTTGCCAGTGTTGCTGGGAGTATTGGGATATCGCTGCCAAAACCTCTGACTGCCTCGATTAATAATTTCTGCTTCGTTCGCCATCAAAATCTGAGCGAGGCGAAGTCTATCCGAACCATCCTGATAAAATTCTTCAATCGCCCTTAACTCCCCTAAATTCAAATAGCGGGCTTCGCGATCGGCATTGGCAATAGAACAAGTAATGATACTCATGATTTTTTTCGCTTGTGGAGATGGAAAATAATCTGTAGGGGGCGAACGACGGTTCGCCCTTGCAAATGGCTAACTCAAGCCCGAACAGATGTAGTCAAAATAAACTCCCATTTCTTTACCAGCTTCTGTACCAACTAAATCGGTAGTGACCTCTTTCATCGCCTGGATTGCCCTGACTGTGCCACCGATGGGTACTCCCAGAGAGTTATAGGTTTCCCGCAAGCCATTGAGAATCCGCTCGTCGAGGATCGAAGGATCGCCAGCGAGCATCGCGTAGGTAGCATAGCGAAGATAGTATTCTAAATCTCTGATACAGGCTGCATAACGACGACAGGTATACATATTGCCACCAGGGGCGGTAATATCGGTATACATCAAAGATTTAGCAACTGCCTTAGTGATAATAGATTTAGCGTTGGCACTAATTGCCAGACAAGCTTTGGCTCGCAGCGTACCGCTTCGGAAGTATTGTTCTAGCTTGTTCATCGCCTCGCTATCGGGGTACTGTCCGCGCACATCAAAGGTGTTAATGGTAGAAGTAATTGCATCCTGCATTGTCTTTTATCTCCTATTATTTGTATTTGGTTCAATATTTTTTCTAAGGAAGAATTATTTCCCCCAAAGTTGGGGGTTAGGGGGCTTGAATTAGTTTGCTGTACCCAGCAAATTAAGCTATACGCGCCACCACTAGCTTCGTCTTAACCTAGAGCCTAGAGCCTAGTGCCCAATCTAAGAAAGCGATTGAATAATATAGTCGAAGTAAGGTGCGACTTCAAAAGCATCTTCTTCGTCCATCATCGATACCGCTTCTTCTTTGAGACACTGCATACATTCGGCAATATTGCGGATCGGTATTTCAAGAGAGTTATACATTTCTTTGATACCAATGGTGCCGATTTCTTCTAGAGGTTTTTCACTTCCCGCAAGTACTGAATAGGCAATTAGGCGAATATACCACCCCTGGTCTCGTTGACAAGAAGCGGTTTTTCTCTCGTTACCGCTATTGCTGGGAGTGACGGGACAACGTTCCCAAAATCTATTGCTGCCGTTCTGAACGATTTTTTGTTCGTTTTCGGCGAGAAAGCGGGCGATTCTCATGCGTTTTTCCCCTGTTTTGAGGAAGTCTTGAAAGATATTTAGCTCCTTGGGACCTGGATAACGTGCTTCACTGTCGGCACTGAGGATTAATTCGGAAACGATACTCATTGATTTGCTCCTAAGATAGATTGAGATTGATGTAGTTTGTGTCTACGGGCGATCGCTCGGATAGGTTTGGCTAGCGTAAACTCCTAATAGAATAAGAAGGATTAGCAACGCTAGCAAACCAGAGGCAACCCCGGTAGCAGTGGCGGCGAATTGTCCCTCACCATAGGCAAAAAAGAGTGGCTGCATTTTTCGTTAGTCGTCGGTTGTTAGTCGTAGGGTGGGTAAATTTGAGAGTTTAAATTAAAATTAGCCGAGCAATAACATTGCCCACCTTACAGTTAGTTGCAAGTAGTTAATACCTCAAGCTCGTCCAATCTACGTCCATCCCTTCAAGCAGAATTGAAGCATTGGCTATCTGAAGGATAATTAGGAGAAACAGAAAGAACAAAAACATCAAAACTACCATTAGTGGAGTAGTACCCCAACCGCGAGTGACTTTTCCTGCTTCTGAGTTGAGGGGTTTGAAAAAATACTGAAGGGGAGCGGCTTTTTTGGAGGCAAATTTTGCTTGTGTCATTTTGGTTAGTGGTTAGTGGTTAGTAGTTAGTGGCTTGTCGATTCTGCTGCACTACCTACTCAGATTGACTTTTAAGTGCTAATTCTGGCTTTTTACGAGTGGTGACATCGCCGACTTTTGCCCAAACGCCAAACTCTACTTGCTCTTCGAGTTCGATATCGATACCTGCAAAGACATCGCGGAAAATAGCGCGACTACCATGCCAGATGTGACCGAAAAACCAGACTAGGGCAAAACAGGCATGGAAGAAGGCAAAAAAGCCACGATTGCTGGTGCGAAACACGCCATCTGAATTGTAGGTTTCGCGATCGAATTGAAAGGCTTCTCCCAGTACCGCTTGGCGGGCATATCTTCTGACATCAGCAGGATTGCTAAAGGTTTTACCGTCCAAAAGACCGCCGTTAAAACTTACGGTAACTCCAGTCTGCTCGATACTGTATTCTGCTTCTGCTCTACGGAAAGGAATATCGGCACGAACGATGTTATCTGCGTCAGTTAAAACTGTAGGAAAGGTTTCAAAGAAGCTAGTCATCCGCCTGACGGTTAACTCGCTTCCCGAACTGTCTTTAAAAACGGGATGACCGATCCAAGCTATGGGCAGACCATCACCATCGATCATTCGCCCGTAGCGAAACAAGCCGCCCTTAGCAGGATTATTGCCGATGTAGTCGTAGAACAGTAGCTTTTCTGGAATACTCGACCAGGCTTGAGATAGACTATTGCCTGCGGCTAGACTAGTTTCCACGCGGCGTTCGATTTCCTGTTGGTAGTAGCCTTTGTCCCACTGAAAACGGGTCGGTCCCCAAAGTTCGACGGGAGTAGTTGCCGTTCCATACCACATTGAGCCACTGGCAATAAATCCTGCAAAAAAGAACACCGCCAAACCACTAGCCAAAGCACCTTCGATATTGCCCATCTTCAGCAGTCGATAGAGTTCTTCTGAAGGTCGCACCGCGATATGAAACAGTCCACCAATAATACCGACAACACCTGCGGCAATATGATGGGCGACTACACCACCAGGATTATAAGGATCGAAACCTGCCGCACCCCAGACAGGTGCGACTCCCTCAATATGTCCTGTCAGTCCATAGGGGTCTGATACCCACATCCCCGGTCCAAAAATGCCCGTTAAATGAAAAGCACCAAAACCAAAACAGAGTAAACCAGCTAGTAACAGATGAATGCCAAAAATTCTCGGTAAGTCTAGGGTTGGTTTGCCAGTTTCTTCATCGTAGAAAGTGATCAAATCCCAGTAAACCCAGTGCCAGCAAGCGGCTAAAAACTGTAGTCCCGAAAAGACGATGTGAGCGATCGCAACGGTTTCAAATGTCCAAAAACCAGGATCGGTAAAGGTTTCACCCGTTACGCTCCAACCCTGCCAAGAATTGGTTACGCCCAACCTAGCTACAAAGGGCATCAGAAAACAGCCCTGTCGCCACATAGGATTGAGTACGGGATCGCTGGGGTCGTATAATGCCAGTTCGAACAACAGCATCGAACCAGCAAAGCCCGCGCAAAGTGCGTTGTGCATTAAATGGACGGATATTAAGCGTCCTGGGTCGTTTAAAACTACCGTATGGACGCGATACCAAGGTAAGCCCATTGGCTCTACTCCTTTTATTATTTATCGACAGTTGAATAAAAAAGTTAGAAAAAAAGTTTGAGATAGGTGCCATCTAAAGAGCCACGAAAACAACAGTTTAAAACCGTTACCATTACTGAAAAGACAGCAGCAATAATTTCGTAAACTAAAGGTAAGGCGATCGCATATTTAAAAATCTTTGACATTGGCTAGCCTCCGCTCGATCTTTAGGTACAATTCGATTTTTCTACTACTATCGCTCGTGAAAAATAACGTCTAAAAATGCTGCTACTACTGAAAAGAGAGCGACAACAACTAAGAAAAGCATTGGTAATAGAACGGGTAATACGATCGCATCTCTTAAAACTCGCTCCATTGTCTAACCTCCGTTGGTTATATAAAATTCGAGCTGCATGGTTACTCTGCATTGCCCCGGGGCAAGACTTCTTCGGGAAACTGAAAACCTTCGTGGGGTTGATCTAGGGGTGCCATCCAAGCCCGCAGACCTTCATTGAGGAGAATATTTTTGGTGTAGAAAGTCTCAAATTCGGGATCTTCTGCGGCTCTTAACTCCTGGGAAATAAAGTCGTAGGCTCTGAGGTTAAAAGATAAACCCACCATACCAATGGCACTCATCCATAAGCCAGTTACGGGGACAAAAAGCATAAAAAAGTGCAGCCATCGCTTATTAGAAAAAGCCACACCAAAAATCTGCGACCAAAAGCGATTTGCCGTAACCATCGAATAGGTTTCTTCAGCTTGAGTCGGATTAAAACCGCCAAAAGTATCAAATGCTTCGGCATCCTTAAACAAAGTATTTTGCACCGTAGCACCATGAATGGCGCAGAGTAAGGCTCCTCCCAAAATTCCCGCTACTCCCATCATGTGAAAGGGATTGAGGGTGTAGTTATGAAAACCCTGAAAAAAAAGCACGAAGCGAAAGATCCCTGCAATACCCAAACTCGGACCAAAAAACCAGCTAGATTGGTTCAAAGGATAGACTAAAAAGACCGAGACAAACACCGCGATGGGTGCAGAAAAAGCGATCGCGTTATAGGGACGCACTCCAATCAGTCGGGCAATTTCCAGCTGTCTGAGCATAAAGCCCATCAGCCCAAAGGCACCGTGAAGTACGGTAAACGTCCACAAACCGCCAATTTGACACCAGCGCGTAAAGTTCCAGTTAGCCTCCGGTCCCCAGAGAAATAAGAGAGAGTGACCCATGCTATCGGCAGGTGTAGACACCGCTGCAGTGAGTACATTGCAGCCTTCAATATAGGAACTGACTAGCCCGTGAGAATACCAAGCGGTTACAAAAGTCGTTCCCGTAAACCAGGCTCCAATTGCTAAATAGGCACAGGGAAATAATAACAGTCCCGACCAGCCAATAAACACGAAGCGATCGCGTTTGAGCCAGTCATCGATTTTTTTAAACCAACCAATATCTAGTTGGGGGTTATCTATAGCAATAGTCATTTTTAAAAATTGTGTATGTGTAAATTAAATGTGTAAGGAAGAAGGATGAAGTAGGATTATTCCCTCTTCCTTCAAGCAAAGAACGCTAAATTGCGGCGGGAAGACTTGTCAGAATAAAACTTAAAAACATTACAGTTGCTAAAGCTATAGCCAGAGTCACAATTGACATAATGGATACACTATTAAAAACTTTTTGAAAATTCTGCATTTGCTCTCTTCAATCTATACTTGATACTTGCCTCTTGCCTTCTAATAATCAATCAATATCTCCCATTGATAAAACGGGTTCGTCTTGGCGATCGATTCCTCTTTCGAAACCAGCAGCTTGCGCTCTTGCCCTACCTGCGTGCCACCAATGACCGACGAGAAAGAAAAAAGCGAGAATCAGATGGGAACCAGTCATCCAGGTACGAACTGATAAAAAGTTAAAGCCGTTAGTTTCGGTTGCTAGACCAGCTACAGAGTTAATCGAACCCATAGGTGCCTGCACCATATATTCAGAGGCGCGGCGAATTTGCCAGGGTTGAACATCGTTACGCAGCTTATCTAGGTCTAGACCGTTCTGTCCGCGTAGTGGTTCTAACCAAGGACCGCGAAAATCCCAAAAGCGCATGGTTTCACCGCCAAAGATAACTTCTCCAGTAGGCGATCGCTGCAAGTATTTGCCCAAGCCTACAGGACCTTGAGTTGTGGCAATGTTAGCTCCCAGATTTTGGTCTCGAATCAAAAATACCAACGATTGTGCCTGGGATGATTCGGCAACAGTCGGACCGTAGAATTCGCTTGGATAAGCAGTGTTATTAAACCAAATAAACATCGCAGCGATAAACGCCTGACCTGCGACATTGCCCAAACTTTGAGAAAGATAGGCTTCTCCCGACCAGATAAAAACTTTGTCAGTCCACTCAAAGGGAACGGTTACGACATGCCAGATGCCACCAGCGATTAAGATGCCGCCCATCCAGATATGACCGCCGACAATATCTTCTAAATTATCGACGCTAACGAGCCAACCGCTTCCACCAAAAGGATTACGAAAGAAGTAACCGAAGATGACTCTGGGATCGAGAGTGGGATTTGTTACCAGGCGCACATCGCCCCCTCCAGGCAACCAAGTATCGTACAAGCCACCCCAAAACATCGCTTTGCAGACCAAAAGTAGTGCGGCTACTCCCAAAGCAATCAGATGGTAGCCCAAGATCGAGCTAATCTTGTCTTTGTCCGACCAGTCGAAATCGAAAAAGCCAGATAGTTTACTCGGTCCTCGTAAAGCGTGATAGAGTCCGCCAAGACCCAAAACAGCCGAACCAATCAAATGCAACACGGCGATCGCCATGAAAGGGAACAGATCGACCACTTCTCCACCAGGACCGACTCCAAACCCTAAAGTGGCAATGTGAGGCATTAACAAGCAGCCCTGTCTAAACATCGGCAGATCGGGATTGTAGTGTGCCACTTCGTACAGCAGCATTGCTCCAGCCCAAAAGGCAATCAAGCCAGCATGAGCGACGTGCGCTCCTAAAAATTTACCGGAAAGGTTGATAAAACGGGCATTTCCAGCCCACCAGGCATATCCTGTAGAAGCTTTATCTTTTCCTTCTCGTCTGGGATCGATTTCATCTCCAGCAGTGGCAGTAATATTGAGGGTTAAATCGGTAAACGGGGTTTCCATAATTTGTTGTTAGTAGTTAGTAGTTAAGCGCTCCGTTGACTATAGTTTTAAAGGAAAGCTAATAAGCTGTAGGTCTGAAGTTGTTTCCCAGTCTGGAAAAACCCCAGTCTGGAAAAACTGACAGATTGCACAGATTGCTCGGTTGTCTGGTTATCTCCGACAACCCCAAATTGGCATCAAAAATAATATCCATCCAGGTGGGAATTATGTGCTCTTGACTG
The DNA here is from genome assembly GCF_053543375.1 of Myxosarcina sp. GI1(2024). NCBI lineage: Bacteria > Bacillati > Cyanobacteriota > Cyanophyceae > Pleurocapsales > Pleurocapsaceae > Myxosarcina > Myxosarcina sp. GI1(2024). Next base: position 16,868 of record NZ_JBKGTY010000018.1, read on the forward strand.
ACGATCGTAGGCTGTTGGAAATTAAATCCTTCAAAGTCGAAAGCCGCAATATCAATCCCAATCGCTGCCGACCAAATTCCCGCTACGGGAAAAGCCGCTAAGAAAAAGTGGAGCGATCGCGAATTGGGAAAACTTATTCCCCACAGACTGCGCTGATAGCTCTGAGATTTACCAAAGCTATAGGTTGATTTCTTTTGACCCAGCTTATATCCTAGATTTATCGATTCATGCTCATTGGTGTTGCGAATTAGGGTCGAGGTGACAATTGAGCCGTGCATGGCACAAAATAAAGCCCCACCCAAGACACCTATTACCCCCAACTGATGAAAAGGACTCATCAAAATATTGTGGTCTGCTTGTAGGCGAAACATAAAGAAAAACGTACCAGAGATTCCTAAAGGCATCCCTTCTGAAAAACTTCCCTGTCCGATGGGATAAATTATCAACACCGATATTGCCGCCGCTACGGGGGCTGTAAAAGCTAGAGAAATCCAAGGTCGCATTCCCAAGCGATAACTTAATTCCCACTCTCGGTCTTGATAGGCAATAATTCCAATCAGAAAGTGCAGTACGATTAGTTGATAGGGACCGCCATTGTAGAGCCATTCATCTATTGAAGCCGCTTCCCAAATTGGGTAAAAGTGCAAACCAATTGCTGCTGAAGTCGGAATGACTGCCGCAGTGATAACGTTATTGCCAGCTAACAAAGAACCAGAAACAGGAGAACCCAGTCCATCCCAATTTACAGGTGGTGCAGCCACGATCGCGATGATAAATACAATACTGGCAGTGAGCATCGTGGGAATCATCAGTACTCCAAACCAGCCAATGTAGATGCGGTTATTGGTACTGGTAACCCAGCGACAAAATTGTTCCCATAAGCTAAGATTGGGTTCGGCTTGGCGATCGACAGCAGAATCTAATTCCACCGAAGTTGAGAGTATTTGGTCTTGCTGAATCATCTATTTGTAGCTCCTTACTAAAAACATATCGCTGCGGTTTCCGAGTTGAGAAGCAAGAAAATAAGTGCTTGAGTTGATAATACACCTAACCGCCGATTGAGGGCGCTGTTAGAGCGATCGGAGTAGCCTCACCACAGGCTAAATCCATGGGAAAATTATGGGCATTGCGTTCGTGCATTACTTCAAAACCCAAATTGGCGCGATTGATAACATCTGCCCAACTCGGAAGTACCCGACCTTGAGAATCTAAAATTGACTGGTTGAAATTAAAGCCATTGAGGTTAAATGCCATGACGCAAATCCCCAAAGCTGTAAACCAAATGCAGATAACGGGCCAAGCTGCTAAGAAAAAGTGTAGGTTGCGGCTGTTTTGAAAGCTGGCATACTGAAAGATCAGACGACCGAAATAGCCATGAGCGGCAACTATGTTGTAGGTTTCTTGTTCTTGACCGAACTTATAGCCATAGTTTTGGGATTCACTATCGCTAGTTTCTTTAATTAGTGAAGATGTTACTAGCGAACCGTGCATGGCAGCAAAAAACGCTCCACCAAATACCCCTGCAACTCCCAACATATGAAATGGGTGCATTAAGATATTATGTTCGGCTTGGAAGACAAACATAAAGTTAAACGTGCCGCTAATGCCCATAGGCAAACCGTCTGAAAAGCTACCCTGTCCGATGGGATAGATTAAAAAAACAGAAACAGTCGCTGCTAGAGGCGCGCTAAAGGCAACACAAATCCAGGGACGCATTCCCAGGCGGTAGCTTAATTCCCACTCTCTTCCCAGGTAGCAGCAAAGGGCGGGAATGTAATGAAAGGCAATCATTTGATAGGGACCGCCATTGTAGAGCCATTCGTCCATCGAGGCAGCTTCCCAAATTGGATAAAAGTGCAAGCCAATGGCATTGGATGTAGGTACTACGGCGCCAGTAATAATATTATTGCCGTAGAGTAAGGAACCAGAGATTGGCTCTCTAATACCATCGATATCTACTGGCGGTGCGCCAATAAAGGCAAGGATAAAAACTGTGGTTGACACACCCAATAGGGGAATCATCAAAACACCAAACCAACCAATGTATAGTCGATTTTCAGTACTAGTAACCCATCGACAAAAACGCTCCCATAGATCGAGGGGTTGCTGTTGTTGAATGGTCGTGGTCATAATTTTTTCGATCTCCTAACTGAACAATTAAATAACTACAGCAGTTTTGGCTCTCATAAAGTACATTTGCTCTATATTTCTAACTTTGTTCGCTCTAAATTCGTGTTTAATCGATCTGAAAACCGCTGTAAATACGTTTGAGAAAGAGCGATCGCACCAAGAACTTTTGTTGTGGATAGTTCGAGTTGTTCTGAAAATTTACAAGCGAGAAAGATAGGTAATTTTCTGTCTCAACTCAAGGCTAGTCAGAAGCTCTGGTTTTGACTAGCCTTGAGTTGCTCGACTAAATTACTAATCTGAACCTGGGAGTGTTTGAGAATGGATAAATGCTGTAACATAATTAGTAATTCCTTGCTAAAAGGGTAGGAATAAAAACCTCATCGTTGCGGTTTCCGAGGCCAGAAGCGATGGGGTTAATTTCAGGAATGTAAGTAAATTTACCAGGCAACTTAACTTTTTACTTGTCTGTACGATACGATATTAAACAAACAATCTGTAAAACTTCTGAAGAAGACAAATTTTTAGCAAAAAATTTAAATATTGTTCCGAGGGATTATCTTATAGCTAACAGCTTTTCTTAGTTCCAGCGAAGTAATCTAGAAATTTGACTGGCTAAATTTAGCAGATCGAAAGATTTAACAACCGGCTCAAGTTCTGTTATCTGCTGTAGCCGAATTAGTTCTTGAGATTGAGGTGAAGCTGTCAAGAGAATTAAGGGAATATTGTTGGTCGAAGAATTTTGCTTTAAATTGCAAATTATTTCTCTCCAACTCAAATCGGGCATCGTTTCATCGAGATCGAGTAGAATAGCTCTAGGTAGCTCTATCGCAGCTCGTTCGATTCCCTCAGCACCAGAATTAGCTACAATCGCTTCGCAGTTCAAAATAGTCTCTAAACAAACCTGCATCACTTCCTGGATACTATTTTCACAACTAATCAATACGATTTGCCGCGTCTTGATTGGCATCGACGGTAACTCTTACAGCTTAATGTATGTACATTTTGGATTTTAGAGAACAAATCTGAATAACTAATGAAGCAATTTATCCCTGACAACTTTAGCGATCGAGTAGTTAGTAGCGAGTCAATACCGTTCGGTTAAAAATTAAGTAGCAGAAGAAGCAACAGCAAAAGTAATTGTTTGAAGTTGAGTAAAACCAGTTCGATATAACCTACTTTTTATTTCCTTTATTTATCCCAAAACTTTGACAATGCGTTCTGATAGGTCAAAGGGGTCGTAGGGTTTCGTAATTACATCCGACACCTGTAGCTGAGTAAACTGACGCTGTTCGGCTGGTTGAGCTTTTGCCGTTAGTAAAATTACGGGAATATAGCGAGTTGCAGAATTAGCCTGTAGTTGTTTAAAAGTCTCCAAACCATCTATATCTGGCATCATTACGTCTAACAAAATGATATCGGGTTGTTCGGCGATCGCTTTAACCAAACCTTCTCTACCCGAACTCGCGGTCAAAATTTCCCAATCTCCTGTTAATTCCAGACAGATTTGCGTGGCTTCTCGAACATCATTATCGTCGTCAATTAGTAAAATTTTTTTGGTCATTGGTTGTTAGTCCTTGTTTATGTCTCTAGTCCTTTGTCCTTAGTTACAGATGACAAAGGAAAAAGGACTATTTAGTTAGGAATTGGCAGGGTGAACAAGAAAGTACTTCCCTTCCCTAAGACGCTTTCTACCCAGATTTTACCGCCGTGCTGTTGGACGATACTGCGACAAATGGCAAGTCCCAAACCCGTCCCCCCGCGATCGCGAGAATCGGAAGCATCGACTTGTTGAAAGCGATCGAAGATAGTTTCTAGGTTTTCTGGAGGAATACCCCTACCGCAATCCCTGACGCGAAACATGACCGAGTCGGTAGAGTCCCCAGAACCCAAAACTTCGGTAGCGTTCACTAAAAGCGCATCCAGACTAACCGTAGTCTGGGGTGGTGAAAATTTGATGGCGTTACTCAGTAAGTTAGTTAGGGTTTGGATGATGCGATCGCGATCGAGCCATAGCGTAACTGCTAGTGGGGTTACGGAAAGTTGGATATTGGCTTTATCTGCCAGACTTTGCATCACCTCAACCGCATCGAGCATCACCTCTGCGGCGTTGTAGGTGTCTTTGACCATTGTCACCTTGCCCGATTTAATCCGCTCTAAATCCAGAATGTCGTTAATCAAACGTACTAGTCGATTGGAATTATCGAGAGCAATTTCCAACAAACGCTGGCTTTTGGGAGAGGTAGGATCTAAACGACCACTAGCCAGCATCCCAATGGCACTGCGAATGGAAGTTAGAGGGGTTCGCAGTTCGTGGCTGACCACCGAGATAAATTCGTCCTTCATGCGGTCTACGATCTGCCGTTCGGTAATGTCTTTAAAGATGACCACTGCTCCCACAATCTGCTGCTGTTCTCGGATTGGGGTGCTAACATACTCTACGGGAAAATTGGTTTTGTCTTTACGCCAAAATATTTCGTTGGTTACGTGATGTACCTCGCCAGTTTGTAGGGTTTGACAAATAGGATTTTCCTGCCAGGAATAGACAATTTCTTCTGAGGTTGAATGATTGACGACCTCGTGCATTAAGTGGTTTTGTAGGTCGGTGACCTGATATCCGAGCATTTCAGCCGCCGCAGGATTGATAAAGGTGGTTTTTCCTTGCAAATCTAGCCCGTAAATACCTTCTCCAGCCGAATTTAAAATCAATTCGTGTTGATGGCTGAGTCTTTCTAGAGAAGCTCTAGTTCTGAGGCGATCGCTAATTTCTCGGATTAACTTTTGGTTGGTCTGCTGTAGCTCTGCGGTTCGCTCTTGCACTCGACATTCTAAGGTAGCGTTAAGGGTGCGAATCTGTTGATAGAGTTGGTATTGATAGATAGCGATCGCAAAATGACTGCCTAAAGTCTGTGCCAGTTCGATTTCACTACTCGTCCACTGACGAGCTTGGTTTTGCTGGAGTTCGCGCCAAGTCTCAAAAGACTTACGGGGAAACTGATTGCGGGGATCGTCGCGGTCTGGTCTTTTTGCCCAAATGGTTTCAATATCCACACCCTGGCGAAACACGGTGAGATAACCCAAGATTCTGCGTCGATACTCTAGCCGAATGGTTAAAATACTTTTAATTTTTGTCGGTTGGAAAGCGATCGCCCAATCCGCAGGCATGGGGGCGCGATCGATCTCGGCAATCGCCCAGGGCATAATTACCCGCTTTTCATGCAGTGTAGTTTCTAGCCATGCTTGCCAACTAGGATGCTGCTCTAGAGGGATTGGAGCGACAGTGTTGGCGTTATCTGTCTCGGCTAAGAATACGGGTTGTTCGCCAGAGACATACAGTTGCGCTACTGATTCGGAATTTTGGGGGGTAATATATACTCGACCTCCCGACCCCTGTAGGGCGGAAACAGTATGCTTTAAAGCCTGCTGTAGCTGCATTTCCGTCATCGAATGCAGCGATTTACCAACGCGGTTGATGGCAGCTTCCTGACGCGCTTGCACGCGGGTAGACTCCAATAAATTTGCTTGGGCGATCGCTATTGAAGTTTGATCGGCGACTAGTTGCACCATCTCCAATTCTTTGACGGTGACGATGCGCGGCAAGCTGTGGTGAGAAACCAACAATCCCCAGAGATCGCCACTGACAATGGGAACTACCAAAGAAGATTGTACTCCCATAGCTGTCAGGTACTCGACATGACACGGATCGACCTCGCGAAAGCTAATATTTTTGCCATTTTCAGCCTTAGCTGACGAACTCATGCCAATTTGGCGTGTCGCTACATTAACGATGGTTCGCTGGCGTTCCCGCAAATAGAGTTCGCGCATTTCTAGAGGTATATCTTCGGCTGGAAAGTGCTGTCCCAATAAAGATGGTAGCTGCTGGTTATCAACTGACTCTGCTACTACTTCCCCACTGCCGTCTGCTTCAAACCGATAGATTTTAACTCGGTCAGTTTTTAAAAAAGCTCTAACTTCGGCTACAGTAGCAGAAAGAATTACCGAGAGTTCTAAAGACTGACGGATGCGATTCATCATCCGATGCAGCAACATTCCCCAAGATTCAAGATCTTGATTATCGGTTTGAGATGGTCGATTTTGTTGGCTCATGTTTCTTTATAGAACGACAAAAATAAAGCGAATTAGTCAGCAGTTGTCATTTGTCATTGGTCTTTAGCTACCATTCGTCAATTAGTACTGAATAGCCCGCAATAATTGACTGCGGTTGAGATGATTGAATATTTTAGTTACCAATTCTGTCTGAGGAATAGTTTTACTCACAAAATCGTTTGCTCCCGCAGCTAGAACTCGATACATAGTGCGGCGATCGCTGTGAACGGTAAAAAACAAAATTGGTAACTCACGCCAACGGGGATCGTTGCGGACTAGCTGGCAAAGTTCGATCCCGTCTGACTCGGGCATCGCCACATCCAGAATCAGTAAATCTGGATCTAATTTGGCGATCGCCTGCCAAAATTGCCGTGGGTTCTCTAACGTCGTCAAATCCAGATTCCAAGGCTTGATGACACTGCGAATAAATTCCAAGACTTCGGCATCATCATCCACCAGTAACACTTTTGCCTCTTTATGTTTAATTCTCTTGATGGCTTTAACGAGCGAGACAATCGCTTGTTTGCTTAGTGCCGATTGCTGTAAAAGTAGATTTTTCTGCTCGAACAGACGGACGAATTTGAGGCGATCGCTTAGGTTATCGTTATTTGTCAAGAGGATTACTAAGGTCGGCAAGATCTCGTTAACTAGACCTGCAAAATCATTGAGTTCTACTGCCGTCAAACCGCTTAGAGCAAAATCCCAGATTACAACATCTAGATCTGGCTTATCCAATGCTTGTTTGAGATTAGCTTGGTTGCTAACTAACTCAAAACCAATGTTGGCAGCAGACATCTCAGCTAAAACTCTTGCTACTAATTGAGAGCAATCGTCGATCGCCAAGATTAAAGGACTATTTTGCTCTGTTAGGGCAGGCTGTAAATCGCGATCTAATTTTAAAGAATTTTTTAAGGCGAGTAATAGTTCGGAAAAGTAACTGGCTCGCTCTGGTTCGGAAGTTTCTTGCACTCTAAGTAGATCTTCAATTTCAATTGCCAAACGCGAGCCTTCAGCAAAGCCAAACACGCCAAGCCCTCCTGCCAATCTATGAGCCGACCATTTTGCCTGTTGTAAGAGTTCGGCTTCTAAAGTATCATCTTGCCAAGCACGATTGGCTCGTTCGAGAATTTCTAAACGTTGGTTATTTAAGCCTTCAAACTTTTGCCAAAGTGACGCTAACGAACTTTCTAACTTCTGTCGCTTAGTTAGGTCTGGCTTTTGAGATGGGGCTGGAGAGTTAGTATTGGTGGCTATTGATTTGAGTCGATAACCGACTCCATATATGGTTTCAATTAAGTTGGTATTGGCTCCAACTTGTTTGAGTTTACGCCGTAGATCTTTAATATGAGCCATAACTGCGTTTTCGGTTGGCGCTTCATCAACCGACCAAAGACTATCCAAAATTACACTCCTAGTTAAAACTCGATCGCCATTACGTAAAAAAAGCTCTAGTAAGCGATATTCTTTAGGTGTTAAGTTGAGTAACTTTCCTCTATAAGTCGTCTCGTGAGTTCTAGAGTCAAGACGCAAATCTTCCCATTCTAAAATTGGCAGAGTTAAGGAATTTTTGCGACGTAATAAGACCCGAATTCGCGCCAATAACTCGGAAATTTCAAAAGGTTTGACTACATAATCATCCGCTCCTGCATCCAGTCCAATTATTTTTTTGTTATTAGAATTTTGAGCGGTTAGTAACATAACGGGGGTTAGATCGCCCGCAGAACGTAATCTTCGACAAAGCTCAATTCCATTTAGTTTGGGCAGGATAATATCGAGCAGAATTAAGTCATAATTATATGCCTCGATAAATCTCCAACCCAACTCGCCTTCAGCAGCACGATCGACAACATAGTCGTGATCGCGCAAAATATTTTCTAAGGTTTGAGCAATCAATTCGTCATCTTCAATCAATAAAATTTTCATAAACAGTAAGCCGACATATATCTCAGCATTTAAAAAAAAAATTTATTAACTATTGGTTGAATTTTAAAAAAGGCTTATTATATATTTGTCATATTCCTATTTCTACATAATACATATACATAAGTTTTTTTACATAAGTTTTTTAGTAAGTTACTAGAATTTTACATTGTTTATTGTCTGAATTTGTTTGATGACCGATTCTCTTCAAGATGTTCTGTTAGTTTTTTTTCTTCGTCTGCTGTCATCTGTTTCCTCTTCTAACCACACCTGATTTTAACGTTGAAATCGAGCGTTTTTATTCATTTAGTTCACTTGTCCTAACAAAACTGACCTGCTCCCTGGGGAACGTTTAAGCAAATTAATTGCCTTGATGACATTGGCTTTATGTTAAGCAATTAAATACAGGGGAATGGTTACATCATCAGCATCAACCAATCAAAGTCAAAAAACATGGTCGCAAAGCTAAAAGTATTTTTCGCTATGGTTTCGATCATCTGCGCTCTATTTTCACTGATTTAGATTTGAAACAAGATGAGTTTTTACACTCTTTGCAATTTTTGTCCTGTCCTGTACTTAGCAGTCAAGTACAAATTTTAAAGTTTTGTAAAAAATAACAGCAACCTTAGCTAAGTGACCATTTGATTCTGGTATAAGTTTAAATAAGCAAATCTAGCTATCTAGCGGAATAATCTTCTTTCACATATAGCATTCATTATAAAAATATCAGAGAAAATCTATTAGATTGCTTGAATGAAATCATCGAGCGACGGGGCATTTAATTAATCTGGCGAGGAAGCCGAGTCTTCGACTTGCGTACGAGACACTCGGAGGTTCCCTCCACAAGTGTAATCGCGTAAGACGCTCCGCAACCGCCAGCCAGCCCCTTATCAACGTTACGAGGACACTTCGTAACTACGCTCGTTCAATTAGTATCAAAACCATCAAAGTCGATTGTTGCCTCTGGCCTCGGAAACCGCAGCAATAATCGGTAATTTGCCCTTTTAGTAAGGAATTTTCGATCGTGAAATTGCAAGAAATAAATATAGTACGTTCTAATGGTTTCGCTTCCTTTTTGACAAGCGATAAATTAACTGGGAAACCTATCAAACATTGGAAACTTGGTTCGGAAATGTCTTGGGATGAAGAAGCTCGGTCTAGTTTTCTAGAGAATGAATTATTAGTAAAAACCGTTTTGGCATTTCATAAGACTGTAAAATTCAAGATAACAAAAGACATCTAGCTATTAGAACTTTCACCAATCAAATATGATTGCTATAGCCCTCTTCTGTTACTTTTCGAGATAGAATCATACAGCGAGCTGATTACAGCCATGCTTCGCTCTGAATTTTTATTATTTAGAAAAAAATTGAACAATCTTTATTTTCTGTAAAGACTTCAGAATTTATAAGTGACAAAAGAGGGATAGGTTCTTATTTTGATAGATAAGCGATCTGGTTTTACATGCGCCAAATGTAATTGAAGTTGTTGAAAAAACAGATCGATCGAAATAAACGCAAGACTTTATTTACTCAAAAATATCTATTGCTGATTTGAGGCAAACATAAAGCAACTAGCAGGTCAGGTAATGATACGGCGGCAACCGCAGTATCACAAGCCGAGGGGCTGAGTCTCGAACTTGTTTCGAGACTTTAAACGTCCCCTCTGACCATTGGTCAATTTTTGTTTCCAGAAATTACTAACAATTTCTGAGTTGGCAACACTGCAAAACTCTTCAATTTAAAGGAGAATTTACATGACAATTAGCCCTTCAGAGTCTGAGCAAAAGGCAAAAGTTGTCGTAGATACCAATCCAGTACCTACTTCTTTTGAGAAGTGGGCAAAACCAGGGCACTTCGATCGCACCCTGGCTAGAGGTCCGAAAACTACCACCTGGATTTGGAATTTACACGCCGACGCTCACGATTTTGATACCCACACCAGCGATTTAGAAGACGTTTCCCGCAAGATATTTGCCGCCCATTTCGGACACTTGGCGGTAGTCTTTGTCTGGTTGAGCGGGATGTACTATCATGGTGCTAGATTTTCCAACTACACCGCTTGGCTATCAGACCCCACTAGTATTAAACCCAGTGCCCAGGTTGTCTGGCCGATTTTCGGTCAAGATATTCTCAATGGCGATGTCGGTGGAGGCTTTCACGGTATTCAAATAACGTCGGGTTTATTTCAGCTTTGGCGTGCCGCAGGTATTACCAATGAGTTTCAGCTTTACTGTACCGCGATCGGTGGTTTGGTGATGGCAGCTTTAATGATATTTGCAGGCTGGTTTCACTATCACGTCCGCGCCCCCAAGCTGGAATGGTTTCAGAATGCCGAGTCGATGATGAATCATCACTTGGCAGGATTACTCGGACTCGGTTCTTTGGGCTGGGCGGGACACCAGATTCATGTGGCATTACCAATTAATAAGCTATTGGATGCAGGTGTCGCTCCTGCCGATATTCCCTTACCCCATGAATTTATTCTCGATGCGAATAAAATGATCGAGCTATATCCTAGCTTCGAGCAAGGATTGCGACCATTTTTTACTTTAAATTGGGGAGTTTACGCTGACTTCCTCACTTTCAAAGGTGGTTTAAACCCCGTTACGGGGGGTTTATGGCTCTCGGATAGCGCTCACCATCACTTGGCACTGGCGGTAATTTTAATTATTGCCGGTCATATGTACCGTACCAACTGGGGTATCGGTCACAGCATGAAGGAAATGCTGGAGGCACACCGAGGACCGTTTACGGGACAGGGACATAAAGGTCTATACGAAATTTTGACTAGCTCCTGGCACGCGCAGTTAGCCATCAACCTGGCGATGATTGGTTCTCTAAGCATTATCGTGGCACATCATATGTATGCAATGCCGCCCTATCCATATTTAGCGACTGACTATGCCACAACTCTATCTTTATTTACCCATCACGTTTGGATTGGCGGTTTTCTCATTGTAGGTGCTGCCGCCCATGCTGCTATCTTTATGGTGCGAGACTACGACCCCGCTCAAAATGTCAACAATCTTTTAGACCGAGTGATTCGCCATCGCGATACTATTACTTCCCATTTAGCTTGGGTCTGTCAATTTTTAGGCTTTCATAGCTTTGCGATTTATTGCCATAATGATACGATGCGGGCTTTTGGTCGTCCTCAAGATATGTTTTCCGATACGGGAATTCAATTACAGCCAGTCTTCGCTCAATGGATTCAGCATATTCATACGATGGCAGTTGGCAATCCCGCTCTTCAAGCTGCTCAGCCTACGGGTAATGTTTTTGGAGGCTTTAGCAATATTGCACTGGGAGGATTGGGAACTACCGCACCTAGTATAAGCGAACCCGTTAGTTATGCTTTTGGCGGTGGCGTGTTGGCTGTAGGAGGTAAGGTGGCAATGATGCCGATTACTTTGGGTACGGCAGATTTTTTAATTCACCACATCCATGCCTTTACCATTCACGTCACGGTATTGGTATTGCTCAAAGGAGTTCTCTATGCTCGTAGTTCTCGTCTAATTCCCGATAAGGGTATTTTAGGCTTCCGTTTCCCCTGTGATGGACCGGGACGGGGTGGTACTTGTCAGGTATCGGCTTGGGATCACGTGTTTCTCGGTCTTTTCTGGATGTACAATTCCCTTTCGATCGTGATTTTTCACTTTTTCTGGAAGATGCAGTCAGATGTTTGGGGGACTGTAGATGCCGACGGCACCATTAGCCATATTACTGGGGGGAATTTTGCTCTTAGCTCGATTACCAATAACGGCTGGCTGCGAGATTTCTTGTGGGCACAAGCTTCCCAAGTAATTACCTCCTATAACAGCGCCCTTTCTGCCTACGGTCTGATGTTCCTAGCAGGTCACTTCGTCTTTGGCTTTAGTTTAATGTTCCTGTTTAGCGGTCGCGGCTATTGGCAAGAACTAATTGAGTCTATCGTCTGGGCGCACAACAAGCTCAAGATTACCCCTGCTATCCAACCCCGCGCTCTCAGTATTACTCAGGGTCGGGCTGTAGGAGTCGCTCACTATCTGTTAGGAGGAATTGTTACCACTTGGGCATTCTTCCTGGCACGAATGGCGGCGATTGGTTAACTACTTTAACTGTAAGTAAGGTGGACAAAATTATCTTTCAGTAAAATTTTCTAGTTTGAACTTTAAAATTTGCCCACCCTACGATCTGACTCGAACGAATAGCAGCGATTGGTTAGACGTACAGACAAACCCAATCGAAAAACCTCAAAGGGCGAATTACCATTCGCTCCTACCAACAATTAATGTCTAACAATTATTAATTATGGCTACTAAATTTCCTAAATTTAGCCAAGACCTCGCCCAAGATCCTACTACCAGAAGGGTTTGGTACGGGATTGCTACGGCTCATGATTTTGAACTCCACGATGGCATGACGGAAGAGAAGCTATATCAGAAAATATTTGCTTCTCACTTCGGTCATATAGCGATTATCTTTCTGTGGACTTCAGGGCTGCTGTTTCATGTGGCATGGCAAGGCAACTTCGAGCAGTGGATTAAAGATCCGCTCAATATTCCTCCCATCGCCCACGCGATTTGGGACCCTCAATTTGGACCCGGAGCAATTGAAGCATTTACCAGGGCGGGCGCTTCTAATCCTGTAAATATAGCTTACTCTGGAGTTTATCACTGGTGGTATACCATCGGGATGCGCTCTAACAACGAGCTATATATGGGGTCGATTTTTCTACTCATACTCGCCTCGGTAATGTTATTTGCAGGCTGGCTACACCTCCAACCAAAATTTAGCCCCAGTCTGGCTTGGTTTAAAAACGCCGAGTCCCGACTCAATCATCATTTGGCAGGGCTGTTTGGCGTTAGTTCTCTAGCCTGGGCTGGTCACTTAGTTCACGTGGCAATTCCCGAATCTCGCGGACAGCATGTAGGTTGGAATAATTTTTTATCTACTCCACCACATTCAGCAGGTTTGGGCGCTTTCTTTACTCTTAACTGGGGAGTTTACGCACAGAATCCCGATACTGCCAATCATGTATTTGGCTCCTCTGAAGGTGCGGGAACGGCAATTTTGACTTTTCTGGGTGGTTTTCATCCCCAAACCGAATCTCTGTGGCTCACTGACATGGCTCATCACCATCTGGCGATCGCCGTTCTGTTTATCGTTGCGGGTCATATGTACCGCACCAATTTTGGCATCGGTCACAATATCAAAGAGATGACTGAAGCTTTAGCCGGACCTGGTTGGGATGGTTTCTTTATCGCTCCCAACACTGGTCGCGGACATAAAGGTATTTACGATACCTACAATAATTCGCTGCACTTTCAACTAGGCTGGCATCTGGCTTGTTTGGGAGTAATTACTTCTTTGGTGGCGCAGCATATGTATTCAATGCCGCCCTATGCTTTTATTGCCAGGGACTACACCACACAGGCTGCCTTATATACTCACCATCAGTATATTGCTGGCTTTTTAATGGTTGGTGCCTTTGCCCATGGGGCGATCTTCCTGGTACGGGACTACGACCCAGAACTAAATCGGAACAACGTCTTGGCAAGGGTTTTAGACCACAAAGAGGCGATTATTTCGCACCTAAGCTGGGTATCGCTATTTCTCGGTTTCCATACTCTGGGTTTATACGTTCACAATGATGTCGAAGTAGCCTTTGGCGCAGCAGAAAAACAAATTTTAGTCGAACCCGTATTCGCGCAATGGGTTCAGGCAGTTCATGGTAAGACACTCTATGGCATCAGCACTTTGCTCTCCAATCCCGATAGCATCGCTTCTACTGCATGGCCCAATCACGCTAATGTCTGGCTACCAGGTTGGCTCGAAGCGATTAATAGCGGTACAAACTCCCTATTTCTCACTATCGGTCCTGGAGACTTCTTAGTCCATCATGCGATCGCACTCGGACTTCACGTTACCACCTTAATCTTAGTCAAGGGAGCGTTAGATGCTCGTGGTTCTAAACTGATGCCCGACAAAAAAGATTTTGGTTTTGCTTTCCCCTGTGATGGACCGGGACGGGGCGGTACTTGCGATATCTCGGCTTGGGACGCTTTCTACCTTGCTACTTTCTGGATGCTCAATACCCTGGGTTGGATTACCTTCTATTGGCATTGGAAACATCTGGCGATTTGGGAGGGCAATGTCGCTCGATTTAACGAAGGCTCTACTTATCTGATGGGTTGGTTTAGGGACTATCTTTGGGCAAACTCCGCACAGTTAATCAATGGTTATAACCCCTACGGCACTAACAATCTGGCGATCTGGGCTTGGATATTCCTTTTAGGACACTTAGCCTGGGCGGTTAGCTTTATGTTCCTAATTACTTGGCGGGGTTATTGGCAAGAGCTAATCGAAACTCTAATGTGGGCACACGAACACACCCCGTTATCTTTTGGCTATCCCAAAGACAAACCCGTGGCTCTATCCATCGTTCAGGCTCGCCTAGTCGGTTTGACTCATTTTGCAGTCGGCTACATTGCTACCTACGGAGCCTTTCTAATCGCAGCAACAGCTAGTAAGTTTGGTTAGCTTTGTCGTTCCTTGTCATTGGCTTTGCCCTTCAACACCCGAAGACTAATGACTAATAATCAGTATTGACAAGTTTGGGGGATTCTCCTCTCCCAAAATAGACAAGACCCGATCGCAAATAGGGCATACGGTCGGGTTTCCTTACCAATAATAATCTAGAGAAAAAACATGACCCAAAATACAACTGCTAAGATTACTCCAGCCTATGCTGATGAGGAACTAATTAAACCCTATAAAGGCGATCCCTGGTTGGGTAATCTCTCAACACCAATCAATGATTCAGACTTGGTTAAAGGTTTTATTCGCAATTTACCAGCCTATCGTGAAGGATTGAGCCCCTTTATGCGAGGACTAGAAATTGGTATGGCTCACGGTTACTTTTTAGTAGGACCTGAAATTGTGTTCGGACCTTTGCGCGAAACTTCTCACGGAGCAAATTTAAGTGGTCTAATTACCGCCATTTATATTACCGCTTCGGCAGTTTTAGGTATTTCTATTTTTGCTATGGCTACTTTTCAAGGCGACCCCAGAGGGGCATATAATTCTAATTCTCAAGACGATCTGAGACCTTTGAAAAAAAAAGAAGAATTTTTTCAACTTGGTGGCGGTATCTTTTTAGGTGCTATGGGAGGCGCGGTGTTTGCCTACGCTTTACTAGAAAATTTTGACGATTTAGATGCAATTTTACGCGGCGCGGTTAATGTTAGCCAACAGTTAAATTTCTGGATCTGGGGTTAGGCTACTAATTGCGATTGTCAACAACTAACAACTAACCATTTAAAATTACGAGGATTAGTCCTATGACAGATGTTACCCAAATGACAGGTTCTTACGCTCTTTCTTGGTTGCCTTGGATATTTATTCCCTTAATCACCTATATTCTTCCATTTCCCGTGTTTGCTCTATTATTTCTTTGGATTGAAAGAGAAACCAAAGAGCGATCGCCAGAATAAAGCAATCTTAGCTTACTCAATTTTAAAAATTGCAACCTGACATTAACTTTTTGTAATTGTGAAAAAAAATGATGCGAAAACTATTTACCTTAATTTTAATTTTATCAATTTGGTTTGCTGTCGTTCCTACTGCTTCAGCCAATGACCTGCTAGTAAAATGTAAAGACTCGCCAGCCTATCAAGAAAGAGTGGCAAACTATCCAAATAACTATTACTTCAACCAACCCGATCGCGCCTACGCAGAGTACTTACCCTGTGGGACTGATGGATTGCCGCATTTAGTAATTAGTTTCCGAAATACGATCGATATCGCGATCGCTTTCGGCATTTTTTTCTATATTACAGGTTTTATCGGCTGGTCGGGACGTTCTTATTTACAAGCGATTAACGAAAAAAAATCTCCTCAAGAATCAGAAATATTTATTGATTTACCTTTGTCAATTAAATCTTTAGCTCAAGGTCTGGTGTGGCCAACATTAGCAGTAAAAGAACTGTTAAGTGGGGAACTAACTGCTAAGGACAATGAAATTCCGGTTTCACCTCGTTAGTTCGTTATAGATTTTATTGACTAACAGTCAGAAAAATTATTTGTTTGTAAAATACAAATTTAAGCAAGAACAATCATGCAGTATTTCATAAAATATTTAACCAGTGCCCCCGTAGTAGCTACTCTTGCTCTAGTTATTGTCGCGATCGTTTTTATCGAACTAAATTACTTTTTTCCTGGGTTACAGTATGGTACATATTTTCATGGTTTGCCATAATAGGTAGTGAAACAAAAATCTGTGGGATTGAGTCTAAAGAAGTGGTTAGTAAATTGAAAAATTTAGATGGAATGTCTTCTTTGTGGTCATCCAATAGCTCGCAAACACGGAAAAACAACCAAAGGAATTCAGAGATATCCCTCGTCTGTCACTTTCCAATATTTCATATTAGGAAAAGGTTTTCAAGGGAAACAATATCAATTCATTGAGCCATTTGTAGTCAAATTTTCGTCATCCGTCCGCCTCAAAAAATTTCTATTAAGAAAAAACTCCGCGATCGCATAGTAGATAATGGTCACAGAACTTAGAATTTGCTCTAGTTTTCGGAGTCTGACAGAAGCGTTTCATTAGCGATCGCTAATAATAAATCAAAGAAACTCAGCAGATTATTGGTTCATATGAACTGAAAAAGTTGAGTTTCTTAGGAGTCAGCTCAGGCTGGTTCGCTTTTCGGTACATTTGTTCTTACCGAGTGAGTGCCAGGGGGTTTCATCAATTTTAGGGCTTTTCCGTTCCCTGAACCTAACTTTTTCGTCGCCAAAGAATGTCTGTAACCTTCTTTAGCTCAACATTTGAAACTTTGCAAAGTCTACATTAGAGGCGCGTCGCGCCTCTATATATCTCTATATATTGGGGAGCTGTTTAGTGCGAAAAAACTAGCGCGATCGCTTTGGTTAAATTTATTCGAGTTCTTGACAATTAAAAACATCAACTGTCATTCTCCAAAGCTGCCAAAGAAATACGAGCTGCTTGGCTTACCTGGGGATGAATGTCTTTGGCTAAAAACTTAAGGGCAGAAATGCTTTTTTCGGTATTAAAATTAGCTAAGGCTTCGGCGAGTCTCTGTCTGACTAGCCAATCTTCCGAACTGGCAAAATCGAGGATGCGATCTACAGACTCAGTAGCTTGAATTTCTCCTAAAGCTGCGATCGCTGCCTGTTGTAAAATGATCTCTTCGCTATCTAAAGCCTCTAAAAGTACTTCTCTAGCTCTAATGTCTTTTAAATTACCTAAAGAAACTGCAGCACTAAAGCGTACTAACCAGTTAGTATCTTCATAGAAAGCCCTCACCAACGGTTCAAAAGCTCGAATATCTCCGAGATAACCTAAAGCACCTGCTGCATCGGCGCGAATACCATAATCTTCATCGGTTTCTAAAAGATTGACTAAGATAGGATAGCATTCAGGAGTTGGTTTGATTCCTAACGCAAATACTGCCATCGATCGCACTGGTAAAATCTCATCATTCAGTACTTTTTTAATTAAAGGTACGGCATCTTCGGGAGGCACCGCTCTGAGAGATGTCAAAGCCAGCAGCCGGTCTTTAGAATTAGGACTTTCTAGCTGAGTGGCGATTTTGTCTAAATCGGATTGTTCCATAGTCGATTTACAGTAACTTGTCAAATTTAAACAGTAGACGATCGCGGTTGGAGAATGGTACGCTAAATCGCTAACTATCAAGGTTTTGCTCAAAAATTAAGCTCCTGCTATCTAACAGGAGCTTAACTGATGTTTCTTAACGATTAACTCGTTTTAAAATCCGACTGAGACGATCTATTAGTCTAGATCTGGCATACTCAATACGGGTTCGGTTTCGCGGTTGATACCCCTCTCAAAACCACCTGCGGCAGCTCTAGCACGTCCAGCGTGCCATAGATGACCGACTAGGAAGAAGAAAGCCATCACGAATTGGAAAGCAGCCAACCATTGACGGATATTAACGAAGTTAAACGAGTTAGACTCGGTAATAATCCCACCAACCGAGTTAATCGAAGCGTTGGGGGCATGAGTCATGTACTCTGCAGCACGGCGCAACTGCCAAGGCTGAATATCGTTACGAATTTTATCGAGGTCGATACCGTTAGGACCGCGCATGGGTTCTAACCAGGGACCGCGAAAATCCCAAAAGCGCATCGTTTCTCCACCGAGAATAATTTCACCAGTGGGAGAACGCATTAAGTACTTACCAAGACCGGTAGGACCTTGGGAAGAACCAATATTCGCACCCATTTGTTGGTCGCGAGCTAAGAAGGTGAAAGCTTGTGCTTGAGATGCTTCGGCATTGGTGGGTCCATAAAATTCACTGGGATAAGCAGTGTTATTGAACCAGATGTAGCCAGCAGCAATAAAAGACATCAAGGATACAGCACCAATACTGTAAGAAAGATAGGCTTCACCAGACCAGATTAGAGAGCGACGTGCCCAACCAAAAGGCTTGGTCAGGATGTGGAAAATACCGCCAGCAATACAAATCAATCCTACCCAGATATGTCCGCCAATAATATCTTCCATATTATTAACGCCAACAATCCAACCTTCTCCACCAAATGGAGAGGAGACTAAATAACCGAAGATCGCTGCTGGATTGAGGGTAGGATTGGAGATGACTCTGACATCACCACCGCCTGGCGCCCAAGTGTCATAGACACCGCCAAAGAACATGGCTTTAAATACCAACAGAAAAGCACCACAGCCTAACAAAATCAGATGGTAGCCAATAATGTTAGTCATTTGGTCTTTATCTTTCCAGTCTTGACTGAAGAAGTTGGAATATTCTTCTAAAGTTTCTGGACCGCGAAGCGCGTGGTAAATACCGCCTAAACCAAGAACGGCAGAGGAAATTAGGTGGAGCACGCCAATTACAAAGTAGGGATAAGTATCGATGACTTCACCGCCAGGACCTACTCCCCAACCCAACGTAGCTAGGTGAGGAATTAAAATCATTCCCTGTTCGTACATGGGTTTTTCTGGGACGTAGTGGGCGACTTCAAAAATAGTCATCGCGCCTGCCCAGAATACGATGAGCCCTGCGTGAGCGACATGTGCCCCAAGAAGTTTACCTGAAAGATTAATTAAACGGGCGTTACCAGACCACCAGGCATAACCTGTGGACATTTGGTCGCGACCGCCTGCTAATGCTGGATTAGAGAGCGTTACCACGTGGTAGTACCTCCTCTGGGAATTCAAATCGTTGATGTGGTTGGTCTTGTTTTGCCATCCATGCTCTGAGACCTTCGTTGAGCAGGATGTTTTTGGTGTAGAAAGTTTCAAATTCTGGGTCTTCTGCCGCTCTCAACTCTTGAGAGACAAAGTCATAGGCTCTCAGGTTGAGGGCAATGCCGATGATGCCGATGCTCGCCATCCACAATCCCGTTACCGGTACGAACAACATGAAGAAGTGTAGCCAGCGTTTGTTGGAAAAGGCGATGCCGAAGATCTGCGACCAGAAGCGGTTGGCTGTCACCATACTGTAGGTTTCTTCTGATTGGGTCGGCTCGAAGGCTCGGAAGGTATTGGAGCCATCTCCGTCTTCAAACAGGGTGTTTTCTACCGTGGCACCGTGAATCGCACATAATAGTGCTCCTCCTAAGACCCCCGCTACTCCCATCATGTGGAAGGGGTTGAGGGTGAAGTTGTGGAATCCTTGGACGAATAGGATAAAGCGGAAGATTCCCGCTACTCCAAAGCTGGGTGCGAAAAACCAGCTCGATTGCCCCAGGGGATAGAGTAAGAACACCGAGACGAATACGGCTATCGGCGCACTAAAGGCGATGGCGTTGTAGGGTCTGATTCCTACCAGACGGGATATTTCAAACTGACGCAACATGAAGCCGATCAGTCCGAAGGCGCCGTGCAGCGCGGTAAATGTCCACAAGCCGCCGATTTGACACCAACGGGCGAAGTCCCAGTTGGCTTCTGGTCCCCAGAGAAAGAGTAGGGAGTGTCCCATACTGTCTGCTGGGGTGGATACGGCTACGGTCAGAAAGTTACAGCCTTCGAGATAGGAACTGGCTAAGCCGTGGGTATACCAGGAAGTTACGAAGGTGGTACCGGTGAGCCAGCCTCCTAGTGCCATGTAGGCGCAGGGGAAGAGCAAGATTCCCGACCAGCCAATGAACACGAAGCGATCGCGCTTGAGCCAGTCGTCGATGATGTCGAACCATCCTCGCGACGCTGGCGCGCGTCCTACTGCTATTGTCATATTTTTAATCCTCTTGTTTGAATCGACAAACTAAGATTTCTCATAATGTACGCTAATACCATGACTGAGACAGTGCGATCGATTAACGATTGTAATAAACTGTCAAATTTTATAAAATTCTACCCACTAAGGGATAGAATTCTTATATATTTGGGCGAAACTGCCATTAAATCTCGTTTACTTTTGGCGTTTGCTGAATTCGCTCAACGTAACATTCTTTAAAATAGCACGAAAGCAACGTACATCAGAGGCTAAAATCGATCTTCGATACAAAATTTCGAAAATTGATTATTGAGTAATCATTTATATAATTATTAGCAAAAGTTTAACAAACTAACATATTTTTTCTCATAATTTAATATTATTTAAATTATTAATCTTCAAGTAAATGCCTGCGGCTGTAACAAAAGCCTAGTCTGGCTCACTCGAGGAGATCGGCTTGAATTGCATTCTCTAGTTAATAAAAATTGGTAATGGCAGACAATAGCAGCGTTTTTCAGCAAAATATTTTAGGTGCCCGTCGATTTAGCAACTTTTTCTGGGCAGTTGCCGTGTCCCTCGGCGGTACGGGATTTTTACTAGCAGGACTGTCTAGTTATTTTCAAACTAATTTATTAATCGTTTCCGACCCTACGGATTTGCAGTTTATTCCTCAGGGAATCGCTTTGACCTTCTATGGCGTAGCGGGTTTACTGCTGGCAATTTATCTCTGGTTGGTCATCTTCTGGAATGTGGGGGGTGGCTATAACGAATTTAATAAAGAAACTGGTATGGTAAAAATTTCTCGACTGGGCTTTCCCGGCAAAAATCGCCGAGTAGAAGTAGAAATACCGCTAGAAGATATTCAATCGGTTAAAGCAGAAATCAAAGAAGGCTTAAATCCCAAGCGCAGCCTATATCTAAAAGCAAAAAAACGAAGAGATATTCCTCTGACTCGCGTCGGAGAGCCAATCGCGCTATCGACGTTAGAAAATCAAGGTGCAGAACTAGCTCGGTTTTTAGAAGTTCCCTTAGAAGGCTTGTAGCAGATTGTTGATTCTAAGTTAGCAGTTAAGCTAAAACTGTGAACAGTACCCTGCCGCAAAACGACAGGGCTTGCGTTCACTTCGTCAGTATTGTGAGTAACAAAAATCAAAAAAGATGACTCCAAAAACTAAAGTTCGCTCGCTCGCTCTAATTTTGCTAATCTCCATTGGTATCTTCGCCACTAGTGGCTGTACTACATCGGCATCAGATGTTTCTCAAGCCTCATCATCTGATAATCTGACTACAGAGCAATCTCAAACGGCGATCGCCAATAAGCAAAATATGACTAATTTACCTCAACTAGAAGGAATGGCAAAAGTAGAGCTGACCGTTAATGGTTCGCCGATCTCGATCGAAGTCAACGGCAACGAAGCACCTATAACAGCCGGTAATTTTGTCGATTTAGTCGAACGAGACGTTTATGACGGACTGGTATTTCACCGAGTTATCCCGGGTTTTGTAGCTCAAGGAGGCGATCCGCAGGGAAAAGATCCTAATTTTAGCGGTACTTTAGGAACTGGAGGATTTATCGATCCCGAAACGGGCAAAGAGCGCAGAATTCCTCTAGAAATCAAGCTGTCAGGAGAAGATAAACCCACCTATAGCCAAGCGGGTTTACCTTCAGATGCAGTATCTCTCAAGCACGACAAGGGCGTAATTGCCATGGCACGTTCGGCAATGCCTGATTCTGCTTCTTCGCAGTTTTATATTGCCCTAGAGGATTTAGAGTCTTTAGACGGTGACTATGCCGTATTTGGCAAAGTTATCGAAGGTATGGACGTAGTAGCAAATATCAGTCAGGGCGATCGCATCGAATCGGCAAAAGTTGTAGAAGGTGCAGAAAATCTCAAACAATAAATCGGGCAACTCTGAATCGGTAGTAGTAACGGGAATGGGCTTGTTAACCTGTCTCGGTTCGCTACAGGAGAGTTGGACGAGTTTATTAGCAGGTAAATCTGGAATTAGACTGAGTCAGCCTTTTCCCGAAATAGTGTCACTACCTTTGGGGTTAATCGGTAGCCAGCCAGTCTTACTCTCAGAACTAACTAAATTAATTGTCGCGGCAGCAATTGCCGATGCTCAGCTCGAGATTCCTTTACCAAAATGCGCCGTAGTAATTGGTTCTAGTCGCGGTTGTCAGGCAGATTGGGAGCAGTTTACCAGCAACTCTAACTGGTTAGAAACTTTGCCCCATCAGCCATCGATCGCCACAGCTCGCTATCTTCAGACGTTCGCACCAGTCTTAGCACCGACGGCGGCTTGTGCCACCGGCATCTGGGCGATTGCTAGAGGTTATGAGTTAATTACCACTGGTCAATGTCAGAGAGCGATCGTTGGTGGCGTAGAGGCTCCTATTACTAAACTGACTCTTGCCGCTTTCGAGCGCATGGGAGTTTTAGCCACTTCTGGATGCTATCCTTTTAGCAGTCACAGAGAAGGATTGGTTTTAGCAGAAGGGGGCGCAGTGTTAGTTCTAGAAACAGCAACTCTAGCTCGCCGCCGCCAAGCACGTATTTACGGCGAAATTTTAGGTTTTAGTTTGACTTGCGACGCATATCACATCAGTTCGCCAGATGCTAATAACAGAACGGCTTATTTAGCTGTTAAACAGTGTCTCTCTCGGAGTCAAATAGAAATAGACGCGGTAGACTTAATTCATACTCACGGTACCAGCACTAAGTTAAACGATCGCCGCGAAGCTCAATTAATTAACTATTTATTTTCTTCCGAAGTAGCCGTAACCGCCACCAAGGGAGCGACAGGACATACCCTAGGGGCATCGGGCGCGATCGCAACTGTTTTAACTTTAATGGCGATCGCCGAAAGTTACCTACCTCCGTGCGTAGGTTTGCAACAGCCAGAGTTCGCGCTCAATTTCGCAACCACTCCGCGTCAGTACCCGATAAATAAAGCCCTTTGCTTTAGCTTCGGCTTTGGCGGACAAAATGCCGCGATCGCTCTAGGGAAATATGAGTAGTTAGTAAGTTTTACTCTATTACCCGCTCCCTATGCAATCCTCTTGAGGTCAAACTTAATCCTCTCTGGGTAGACGCTCCTCAGTAATTTCCCGTAGAGTATCTCAATTAGCAAAATTTGAGAAAATTCTTAATAAGCCTAAAAAGATTGGAACGGTGAGGAGTAATAGATTGCTGAGATTGACAGAAATAATTGGATTAAGTGCGATCGCGATCGCCTTTTTAGATAGTGCAACCCAGCAATTCTCATTTTAAGATTTCATGACATTGAAACCCAGTCCAGAATCGTTACAAGCAGAAGAATTGGGAATTAGTTCTCTATTCAACATAGAGAACTAAAACAAGAAGGGGCAATTAGCTTAAAGTAAAAGGCATTAACCTTCGCTGGAGTGGCAACATGGGTTTAGCAATAGGGATGCCTGAATTATTATCGATGCTAACCGACGAGTTAGATGAGCTGCCCGATGAAAGAAAACAGGGCAATAACACCAAATATAGGGTTGAAGAAGCGATAAAAAGTGCTTTTTCGGTCTTTTTCATGCAATCGAGGTCATTTTTAGACCATCAACGCTTGATGAAAACCCAGAAAGGGAGAGATAATGCGGCTAGTCTGTTTGGGATCGAGCGCATCCCCTGTGATAATCAGATTCGTACCCTGCTCGACCCGGTGCCAGCTTCAACGGTGTTTGGGGTCTTTCGCTCCGTCTATGACGGTTTGTCAAAAACGGGAAATCTCAAGCCCTATCAGTGCTTTGGTGGAGAATTTTTACTGACTCTCGATGGCACTGAATATTTCTCGTCCAAGAAGATTCACTGCTGTCACTGTTGCCATCAGACACATAAAAACGGCAGCACCACCTATTTTCACGCTGCTGTAACACCAGTATTAGTGGCTCCAGGACGACCACAGGTCATCAGTTTAGAACCTGAATTCATCACTCCCCAAGATGGTCACGACAAACAAGATTGTGAAAACGCTGCTGCCAAGCGTTGGATTGCTGCCCATGCCTGTGAGCCACAAGACCCGCCTGTAACTTTACTTGGGGATGACCTCTACTGTAACCAACCCATCTGTGAAAAGGCTTTGAACCATGGCTATCATTTTATCTTCGTCTGTAAGCGAAGCTCCCATCCAGAAGTTTATGACTGGGTGGATTACCTCGAACGAGTCGGTGAAGTGCAAACTCTGACCGAGATTGAGTTCCATGGACGAAAGCGTTTGTCTGATCACTATCGTTTTGTGAATAAAATTCCCCTCAGAGCCACCCAACCAGCCCTGGACGTAAACTGGTGTGAGGTGACGGTAACAGATACCAGCAACCAGAAAACTCTATACTACAATGCCTTTGCTACTTGCCATGAAATTCATGCCCAGAATGTGTCCGAGATTGTCACTGCTGCTCGTGCACGCTGGAAGGTAGAAAATGAAGGGAATAATATTCTCAAAACTAAGGTTTATCATCTCGAACATAATTTTGGTCACGGTCAAAACCACCAGGCAGAACTTCTATTTTGCCTTAATTTATTAGCCTATCTCTTCCACACCACTCTGGATTTAATCCACATCACTTATCGTGCCGTTCGCTCCATGTTGGTTACTCGCCAAACCTTCTTCAACGAGCTTCGGGCACTGACCAGATATTTATGGTTTGAGAGTTGGCAGACTTTGTTCGAGTTTATGCTGAGGGAGGGAAAAGCACCTGACGGGGTTAACTCTAGCTAAATTTCGCGACTGTTGAACCTGAACCAATTCGCGCCCCTTATAGCTCTACAAAGTAATAGCTGGTTGTTCCAAGTATTACTTGGCTTTTTCATGGCTCAAAACGAACTTGCTCAGGGATGATAGCTGCTCCGGAGCTTACTTTGACTCACAATCAATTAACTCTTCGACTTTGTTCGCGAAAAAGTTTCGCGAACAAGTTCCCAATTTTTATCTTTTACCCTCTATTTTCTTCCGTTCAGGTTTCAAAATGAGAATTGCTGAGTGCAACCCGCTTTGGGAGCAGAGGGGATAGTATGAATCAATTGGGCAAGCCTACAGCTACGCCAACGATGCGTTGGGTGTTTCAGTGTTTTCTTAGTCATCTTCGATCGAGTGCAGCAGATTGTCAACTTGACCCACGAGCATCAAGGGATTCTTCAGTTTCTCGGTGCCCCCTGCCAAAAATATTATTTATTGGTCTGATCGACCTGCGGAATGTGGGTTCTATTTGTTCTGAGGTTAAATTGTTAAGGCGATAAGCCTACGGCAATAGCATAATCGCATACGATGCGCGGAGGGCTTCACTACGCACTTTTTTAGTTAAATTTCAAATTTCAGGTAGTTAGAATAAGATCGATACAAGTAAAAAGCAGGTGTGATTATGCAGGCTATTTTTTGGACTGTCGAAGAAGTCGCTCAAAGAGCCAAACAATTTTACGAGAGTGAAATTCGCTCCTGTGTCGAGCAGGGAGATAATCTTGGCAAGATGATTGTCATTGATGCCGAGACTGGCGAGTATGAAATTGATGAAAGTGGTGTGAGATCGATATTAGCGTTAAAGCAAAAGAATCCCCAGGCTAGATTATTTATGATACGAATCGGATATAATGCTGCGTTTGGCTTTGGTGGGACAGTAGAACCGATAGCAGAATGATTTACGGAAGATTAGTTGGCGGTAAAGCGACAGTTTCAGTGATTTTTCGCTTACCCGAACAACCAGACTTTTCGCTAGATTTTATCATCGATACAGGATTCAACGGCTATCTAACCTTAGTACATATATTCAAAATGGTTGCGATCGTAGGCTCGAACTACAACATGGCGTAAAATTGCGGATTTGGAGTTTTGAACCTCGGCAAAATTTAATTATCCAATACGATAATGTAAATTCAAACCATTGTTCTAACTGCACTAACTGTTCTCACTATCCTAACTGCCTTCTGCCCTCTGCCTTCACTAAATAAGTGATTAACATTCGTTAACTAGCTGCGATAAACCTCTCAATATATTGCAAAATATACCTTTAGTAGCCCTAGCAATAATTTTCGCGGCTTTCGCGGCATAAATAAAAATTAATCGAGTTAAAGTTAAACAATAAAAAATCTCATGGTAGATAGCCTAAAAAAACCTAAGTTTGAGGAAATGCGTCCTGGAGTTAAAACTCCAGCCGCCGAAACTATTCTTACGCCTCGCTTTTACACCACAGATTTCGAAGAAATGGCAGAGATGGATATTTCTGTCAACGAAGATGAATTAAAAGCAATTCTCGAAGAATTTCGTGTCGATTATAACCGCCATCATTTCGTGCGCGATGAAGAATTCAATCGCTCTTGGGATAACATCGACGGTGAAACCCGCCGACTTTTCGTCGAATTTCTCGAACGTTCCTGTACGGCTGAATTTTCTGGCTTTTTACTCTATAAAGAATTGGGTAGACGCTTAAAAGGCAAAAACCCAGTCTTAGCAGAAATTTTTAATTTGATGTCGCGAGATGAAGCTCGTCATGCAGGTTTTCTCAATAAAGCTCTGTCTGATTTCAATCTCTCTCTCGATCTGAGCTTTTTGACGAAAAGCCGTAAGTACACTTTCTTTAAACCCAAGTTTATTTTCTACGCTACCTATCTTTCCGAAAAGATCGGTTACTGGCGTTACATCACGATTTATCGCCATTTAGAACGACATCCCGAAGACAGAATTTATCCTATCTTCCGTTTCTTTGAGAACTGGTGTCAGGATGAAAACCGTCATGGTGACTTCTTTGACGCGATTATGAGATCTCAGCCCCAATTTCTGAACGATTGGAAAGCTAGATTGTGGTGTCGTTTCTTCTTGCTGTCGGTATTTGCCACGATGTATCTTAACGACATTCAACGTTCTGGCTTTTATGCTTGTATTAGTTTAGATGCCCGAGAATACGACAAGCAAGTCATCGAGAGAACCAACGATACTGCAGGCAGAGTTTTTCCGATAATTCTCGATATCGAACATCCAGAATTTTATCAGAGATTGGAAACTTGCATTGACAATAACGATAAACTCAGAGCGATTGACAATTCTGGTTCGCCTGGAGTAGTTAAATTTGTTCGCAAGCTACCACATTACGTTTCTAACGGCTGGCAATTTTTAAAACTTTATCTAATTAAACCAATTTCTGTCGAACACTTGGCAGGAACCGTACGTTAAATTCAGCATTTTACCGAGTCAGAGAGAGCCTTGTCTGTTTAAGGCGGGTTTTCTCTGAGTATTTCAAGCCCCAAAGTTTCGCCCGAACGGAACTTTTTTCATCCTTCAATTTAGGTGGAGTTACCAGTTTTCGGTAAGTAAAATATAGTTGGTAGTTAATTATTTTATACGGTTGATTTGCAGTAGCGATCGCCAAACGATACTTTCCTCGAGCGAGAGGAATGGTAATTTTTTTAATGTTTTAACAAAATTATCGTTCGGGGTTGCTATCTTTAAATGTAAGTTTAGTATTAGCTATGAAAAATATAAATAATTTTTATAGTTTGAGCTAAACTAGGCAAGAAGTAGTATTAAAGGGAAGATTGCAATGGCGATCGAGAATCTAGAGCGATACTATAAAGTTTTAGGATTAGAGCTAGGAGCTTCTATAGAAGAAGTCAACCAAGCTTACAAAGATTTAGCATTTATTTGGCATCCCGATCGCCTTCCCAAAGAAAATCAAAGGTTGATCGAAAAATCCCTTGAAAAAATTAAGGAAATCAATCACGCACGAGACTTGTTGCGTTCTGTCCATCGTCGTAACGGCAATAGTACCTCTAAATCTAAACCTGCTTCAGCTTCGAGACCGACCTCCCAGTCCCCAAATCGCTCTTATTACAATCCCCATTCCTATCGCTCCAGCAATCGCACCAGTTACGATAATAGTACTCATAGTTACAGCGATCGCAGCAATCGCCAGTCTCAGAATTACTATCATCATCGCGATCGTCAGACTTATAGTAACGGACATTCTTATAGTTATAGCGATAGCAATAATTACCAGTCCAAAAATTATTATCGTCAAGGCAATCGCACTAACGCTACCAGTAGAAATTCCTACCGCGCACATGATTGTCCAGATTACAATAGCAAAAACTACTATCACAGTAGCTACGGAAATTCCCACAAACGACCTCACGACCGAGACATGAAGGGAGTAGACCTGAGTCGAGCTAACTTAAAAGAAAAAGATCTCTCGGGTAAAAATCTTCAGCAGGCAAATCTCAGCTACGCAGATTTAAGCGATAGTTTTTTACATAACATCATTTTAGAAGAGGCTAATCTTACAGGAGCCAATTTGTTTCGTGCCAACTTGTTATCGGCAAACCTGAGAAAAGCCAATCTACGGGATACTAATTTAATTGGTGCCGACTTGAGCGGTGCTGACCTCAGTGGTGCCGACCTAACTGGAGCTAAAGTTGGTACTAGCAATAAAATTTTAGTTAAATTGACGGGAGTAAAGTTGACAGGAACCATCCTTCCTGACGGCTCAATTCATTCTTGACTCGCCACGCCACAATTTAGGCGCGACACGGGGTTAACCTCCTAAGCATAGCTATGTCTGAGCCTTTTATTAATTGACACGAGAAGTTACAGCTTGCTTAACAATGGAATTTAATTGGGGCACGAGTTTGCAATTTTTGACAAGGAATTGAAGCGAACAAAGATGTCTTTCCAGCTGTTTCAATAAAAATCTTCAACTCACTTCCTTCGGGAGCATCAAATAAAAGTTTTTCGTAGGGAAAAATAATCTTCTCAAATTGAGGGTTCTCTTGAATTTTAGCTACTTGAATCTGAGACGTGGTATTTACATAACCGCAAAGCATTATTTGATTTTGAGGATTAGAAAAATTAGTATGCATAGGCTCGAAGATTGTTTGACATAATGTTTGAGCAGATCTTGTGTGAGCTTTTCCAAGAACTTGGAGTTCTTTTGAGCTACTAATTTAGTGTTTAGACCTAGATTCGGTAAGATTCTAATTACAATCTTAGTTGAAATTTGAGGTTAGATCGCTTCAATTATGATTAAATTGCAAATTATCAATGTATAAATTGCATAACTGCAGCGATTTTCTCTAGAAGGCTCGAGATCGAAAGCATCAGAAAAAGCTTTTTCAACTCTTCTGAGATTATATTTTTATGGTGTAAAGTACGGTTGACTAGCAACCGATGGCAGCCAAAACAAGCAAGGACAGTAATTAGTGGAAAAACAGATGGGTTTTACTCATTCTCGAACGGTATATTTATCTGATACGGATGCAGCAGGAGTCGTTTATTTTGCTATTGGAATGCAGATGTGTCACGAAGCTTATGAGTCATCTTTGATGGTGGCAGAAATTAGTCTGCAGCAGTTATTAGTCGAAGGTAAAGTTGCTATTCCGATCGTTCATGCAGCAATCGATTTTTTTCGTCCCCTATTTTGCGGCGATAAATTACAGGTTCATTTAAGAGTTATTCGCTTAAAAGCTAGTGAATTTGCGATCGCTTACAAAATTGTCGCCATATCCAATCCAGATAAAATATTAATTAAAGCCAATACCAAACATGTTTGCATCGATCCTCAAACTAGAACTAGAATTGAGCTTCCCGAATTAATTACTCAATGGATAAATAAGTATAGTTAACGATCTTATTTGATATCTTGGAGAAAAATAGCAAGATAAAACTTGACATAATGCCCAAAGCCAGCCTAATCCGAGCCAGTTCTTACGATCTAGCCAAACTGCGATCGCGCCTTGAATATTTACTCGCACCCCTGGGAGGAATCAAAGCAATCGTCAAGCAGGGCGATCTCGTTTTACTCAAACCGAATTTACTTACGGGTAGTCGTCCGACTAAAGAGTGTATAACTCGTCCAGAGATAGTTTACTGTGTCGCTCAATTAGTAACCGAAGCAGGGGGCAAACCTTTTTTGGGAGATAGTCCCGCTTTTGGCAGTGCCTTGGGAGTAGCCAAGGCTAATGGTTATTTACCACTGTGCCAAGAATTAGACTTACCAATTATTGAATTTAAAGGGCAACGCTATCCTACAGCAAGTCAAAGTTTCAGTCATCTGCGACTTTCCAAGGAAGCGATGGATGCAGATGTAGTAATTAATTTGCCTAAAGTGAAATCTCATATGCAGCTTACGATGACTCTGGGGGTTAAAAATCTTTTCGGTTGCGTTCCCGGTAAGATGAAAGCCTGGTGGCACATGGAAGCGGGTAAAGATACCGAGCGCTTTGGCGAGATGCTGGTAGAAACGGCTAGAGCGATCGCTCCGAATTTAACCATCATTGACGGTATTATCGCTCATGAGGGTAACGGTCCTAGTGGTGGCGAACCGAGAGAGTTGGGAATTTTAGGCGCAGCTACTAATGTTTTTGCTCTCGATCGCGCCTTTGTCGAGATTCTTAATGTCGATCCGCTATTAGTACCCACTCTCGCAGCGCAATTTAGATTGGGACTTTGTAGAGATTTAGCCGAAATTGAGTTTCCTTACTGTCAGCCACGAGAACTAAGAGTAACCGACTGGAAGTTGCCCGATGCTTTCATGCCTATAGACTTTGGTTTGCCTCGGGTACTGCGATCGATTTTCAAGCACTTTTACATTCGTTTCGTTCGAGAACGCCTCGAAGCATATACTGCCAAATAAGCCAGGACTTACACATTTACACAGTTGAATGAGTTTCGCTCCCCTCGTCCCCGAACTCGCGCTACCCATCGCGTCTTTTCAAGACACGGGGTCGCTCGTCAAATCTGGGGGAAACAAATTCTAAGTCCTCCATCCTGGGGAGGGAACGAGCAGATACGTCCTAGTTAACTAAAAGCTAAACTGCATCCGCAAGTTACCGACATAAATATTGGGATTGTCCTCAAAGTTGTTGGGATTGGCGACTAGATAGAAAGCAGGAACTAAGGCAATATTATCGTTAACTGGATAGAAATAGGTCAGTTCGAACTCGTACTGAGTGCCGCCATCACCAGCACCAGAAACTAAAAACTCTTCACCATCGATGACATCGAAGGGAACCACAAAAGAAAACGTTCCCAAGCTTCCTTCTTTAATTAAGTCGGGAAAAGCTATCCCTGCTTGAAAGGCTTGAGCGTTAACTTCTCCATCATCTCTACCTGGAGTACGGGGATAAATATCCGTACTACCATAACTGTAGCGTCCAAAAACACCGAGCCAATCTAAAATTGCCCAATCAAAGTTGACGGCAAAAGTATCTGCAGGAGCATCCCCAATCGTACCGCCAAAACCATCATCGGCAACTCCATAGAGTGGTTCTCCTGTAGAGCCGCCCACCCCAAAGCCAGTAATATTGCCAGCAGCATCGAGTATGGGTTGATTGTTATCCAAATTAGAACGAGTGTAGAGTAAGCGAATATTAGCGCGATCGGCGATCGCTAAATCTACTTCCGCAGTGATAGTATTGGTAGCATTAAACAAGCCTTTTTCAGGATCGGAGGAAGTATTAAAAAATTCTGCTGGTAGGAATTCGGTATTTTCTCCCAAATAACCGACTGTGAAAGTCAGAAAATCGTTAACATCCCAAGTTATTACCGCTCCCGAACCGCGATCGATCGCATTGACTAAGGTTCCGCCACTGGAATTGTAGCTACTCGCACCAGTGAGGAAAAAGGTGTAGTTATTATTATCAAAATAGCGATACCAGTTAATTCTCGGTCCTACTACTACTCGAAACTTTTCGCCGATGGGAAAATCGTAAAATAACTCCCGAATTGCTACGCTATTTGCTGCAGGCGCACCGGTTTGATCGGTAAAGGGTACGCCAAAGGTATTGTAGAGTCCTGCAGAAATAAAGGTGTTGGCAGGAGAGTTGCCGTTACCTGCAACTAATTGAGTAACTAATGTATCTTCCCCAGTAAAAGAAGTATTGAAGTTAATCCAAGAGTAATAGCTAAAGGTAATTTCTGGATCGTCAGTTATGTTACTAACTATAGGATTGCCGTCCGTTCCTCTAGCAGCGCGCCGGATGGTTAGGGGTGTATTTAGATCGTTGGTTTCGGCAAGCACATTATCCCCAGCGGTCGCCCCCGTAAGGTTAAAAAAGATATTGCCGGTTAATTTAGTAGTAGTCGAAAACTGATTATCTTCTAAGAAAGCGACTCTTCCCTCTAAGTTATCTACTCTACCTTCAATTGTGGCAAGTTCGGCAGCAAACTCTTCACTCAAGCGACTTATAGTAGCTAAATCTTGTCTAGACACGGCTTCAGATAAAGCAATTAACCGCTCAATTTGATTCAAACAAGAATTTAATCCGGCGGCAAACTCATAGCGAGTTAAAGCTTGAAAACCGCGATAAGTTTGGTTGGGAAAACCTGCAATACAACCATAACGATCTACTAAAGAGCGTAATGCTTCGTATGCCCAGTCAGTAGGCTCGACATCTCGTAACTGGTTGATGTTAGTAACTTGTGACAACCTGTCGGGATCTTCTATTATATTTATATTTTCAATGTTCTCAAAGATTACTGGCGAGGTTTCCTCACCAGCCTGCTTCGAGCGTTGCTCAATTTCTGATAAGAGAAGATCTTCTTCTGATGCAGATGTTTTTGCTGCGCTAGTTGCTAACAAAGTTAACGGTAAAAGTAAGAGAATTGAATGATCGACTAACTGAAAACTTTTACTCGGATTCAAACACCATTGTTTTAATTTTTGAACGGTCATTTTTTACTCTCACACCTAAATAATAATAATTTCGATTAATAAAAATATCATTGTTATTTAGAGGCAAAAGTATTAATGTATACAGTATGCATTTTTTTTAAATAGGTTGGAAACTATTTATTATTGAAGAATATTAATTTCAAAATTGTTACCTTGGGATAGTTTAGGTGATAAATGGTCAGAAAAAAATTGAGATTTTATGATTTAAAATCATAGAAGTACTGGCAGTTTTCTAAACAGTTAAATTAGGGCTGAATACTATTTTTAGACATCTAAAAAATTATAGTCAACTCAATCGCTTCAATACTAAAATATGAATATTTTGGTCTAGATGAATCGAGCTAGCTATAACAAAATTGTTATTCTACGATCGCCTGTAAACGGAAGCGAGCGATCTGGCTAATTTCTGTTAGTGCCTGTTGTTTTTCGGTTGCTACAGAATTGTTTAAACGCCGTTCGAAAG
The DNA here is from genome assembly GCF_053543375.1 of Myxosarcina sp. GI1(2024). NCBI lineage: Bacteria > Bacillati > Cyanobacteriota > Cyanophyceae > Pleurocapsales > Pleurocapsaceae > Myxosarcina > Myxosarcina sp. GI1(2024). The sequence goes on from NZ_JBKGTY010000018.1 coordinate 50,369, forward strand.
CTTGCAATATACTCTCTTTAGTATGGTTTTTGACCGCAACGATAAACGGAAAGTCAAACTTATTTTTATAAGCCTGATTGAGAGACTGAAAACGCTGATATTCTTCAGCAGATAAGCGATCTAAACCCGCTCCTGCCTGCTCTTTTACCGAAGCTTCCGCCATTTTGGCTTTACTTCCCAAGTCAGGATGAGCTTTAATTAGAGCTAACTGTTCCGAGTCGCTCATTGCTTCTACTACACCAAGCATTGCTCCATATAAAGTTTCAAGATCGGCAAAAGGGCGATCGCGCCAAGCTTTTTTAACAATTACTGGCGTTTCTTCCCAGATACTTGCCAAAGCAGCCGTAAACTCAGCTTGAGACATTTGATTTAATTCTGAGAGAGAGTATTGGCGATGGTTGATGGTTAATGGTCGCTCGTTCATAGCTGAATCGTAGTAAACTTCATCTTTGATTCTCGCTTCAACTTCCCCGATAGGTACTGTAAGACCAAGGAGAAACTAGCAAAGGAACGTGATAGTGAGCATCAATTTGACTAATTCCAAAGCGAATGGGAATTCGATCTAAAAACAGCGGCTGGGAATAGTCAGAATACTCAGCAAAGTAATCGCCGATACTAAAAACCAACTCATACACTCCCGGCTTAAATTCTGCTCCGAGCAAAAGTGGTTCGTCGGTACGTCCATCCTGATTGGTTGAAGTAGTTTTTAACAGAGTTTTAGAGTCGAGTTCCAAGTCCGAACCCAGCTTCCATAGAGCGATCGCAACTTCTTTAGCGGGACAACCATGAGCCGTGTCTAAAACGTGAGTGGTTAATTTACCTGACATAAATATTGTTTGCTCAAATCATCAATCGTTTGTGTGTTGGAGCAATTAGTAAATCGCTCTTGGGTTTAACGTAAAGGACCACCTAAAATAATTTTTGCCAGTGCGTCGGTAACATCTTTCTCTCGCTCGTGTTTTAGTTGTTCGTACCACTGTTGGGTTAAATCTGGCTCCTTGTTATAAATAGTATCGGTACGCTTGCGGGCTTTCAAAACCAAATTAGCAACTCGTTCCTTACGTTCGGCTTCGTAACGCTTGAGAGCATCTTCAATACTGATGTTGGTCGTTACCAAATAGCGACACAATACATCTGCATCTTCCATAGCCTGACAGCCTCCCTGTCCGAGAGTGGGAGTAGTTGCATGAGCAGAATCCCCAACTAGAGCAATTCTACCTTTTACCAAATTAGGTAAAGGCTCGATGTCGCTAATTTCTAGACGATTAACCTGTTCGGGATCGAGTTTATCGATTAAATTTTGTACTGGTTGTGCCCATCCTGCAAAGGTCTCTTTTAATTCAGCCCGAATATCTTTTGGTTCTACTTTGGTTCCCTTGGGTTTGGGACAGCCAAAGAAAAAGTAAAAACGATTTCCTCCAACGGGCATCATCGAAGCTCGTTTTCCTTCGCCGACATAGATTACCCAAACATCACTTTCAGCCAAATCGGGACTAGCATCTACCAAACCATTCCAGTTAACGTAACCTGCATAGCGGGGTTCTACCTTACCATTATTGAGATAAGTACGCACTACCGAATGAATGCCATCAGCACCGATAACCACATCCCCCGTAGCAGTAGTACCATCTTCAAAAATAGCCGTCGCACTGTCTTGATCTTGCTTCACTTCGACACAGCGCATTCCCATTTTTAAATCTGCTTCGCCAAAGGCAGTAAGCATCATCTGCTGGAGGTCGGTACGAGATACGGGATAAGGTCTTTGTCCTACCTGTTCTACTAGGGGCATTAAGTCGATGGGATTTAGAACTTCTCCTCGATGACTCAGATACTCCATACGGTTCATCTCGCCACCAATGGCGGCCACTTGTCGACCAAGTCCCAATTTATTGAGAACTTTAATGCCATTCGACCACAAAGAGATGCCAGCTCCCGCAGGACGAAGTTTGCTTGTTTTTTCGTAAATTTCTACTTCGTAGCCTGCCTGGCGCAAAGCAATTCCCGTGGCAAGTCCTGCCATTCCCGCGCCAATAATAACTGCTTTTAAGTCGTACATGGTAATTATCTATGGTTATTGATTGTCTTAGTGGTCTTTTGGATTTTATTCTCCGCCAGGGATAATGAGATTGAGCAATAAAGCAGTAATGCCTCCTGTAGAAATTCCAGATGAGAAGATACTTTGAACCAATGAAGGTAATTCTTCGAGAATTTCGGGGACGAAAGTAACTCCCAAACCCATACCCAAGGATACTGCCAGAATAATTGAATTACGTTTGGTCAGATTGACACAAGAAAGAATTTTAATTCCCGCTACTGCTACAGTGGCAAACATCACGATAGTCGCGCCACCGAGTACTGGTTGAGGCAAAGCTTGAAAAACCCCCGCAATAATTGGAAATAAACCGAGAAGAAAGAAGATTGCCGCAACAAAATAGCCTACATAGCGACTACCAACTCCGGTTAATTGAATTACACCATTATTTTGACTGAAAGTTGTATTGGGAAAAGTATTGAAACAAGCTGCAATAATTGAATTTATTCCATCTCCTAAGACTCCACCCTTGATGCGCTTGAAATATTTAGGTCCTTCAATTGGTTCGCCAGAAATAGCAGAAGTAGCGGTTAAGTCGCCAATCGATTCAATCGCCGTGATTAAATACAAGAAAGCAAAAGGAATAAACGCCCCAAAATCGAATCCCAAACCATAACGCAGGGGAATCGGAAGTGCAAATGCTGGTAAGTTAGCCAGATTACTAAAATCTACTAGACCTGCTGGAATCGAAACTAAGTAACCAACTATTAGACCGATAACGATCGATGACATTCTGAGAAAATTACTGTTAGTGCTGTTAAGGGCAATAATTACGATTAAGACTAAAAACGCTATTCCCAAATAAACTGGATTGCCAAAGGTTTCATTGTTCTGGGCTGGTACTCCACCACCCATAGAGGTCATACCTACTTTGATTAGAGTCAAGCCAATTAAAGTTACTACCACCCCCGTTACTAATGGTGTAATGATTTGATTAGCTAAATGTAAAAAACGACTGATAAATATTTCTACAAAAGCACCAAAAAAGCACAAGCCAAAGATTAAGCTCAAGGCTTCTTGAAATGTACCTCCCTGCGCCGTAACCGCCGAGCCTGCAGCAATAATCGGACCGAGAAACGCAAAACTAGTACCCTGAACGCTTAACAAACCAGAACCGACAGGACCAAATCTTTTTGCCTGAATAAAAGTAGCAATACCAGAAACTACCAAAGACATACTGATGATAAAAGCGGTATCTTCTGGTGGTACTTCTAACGCCCCACAAATAATCAACGCCGGGGTGATAATGCCCACGAAACAAGCAAATACGTGCTGTAAGGCTACAAAAATCGATTCTAACAGCGGGGGACGTGCCTCTAACCCATAGATTAAGTCCGATCTAATCTTAGAAGTGGCTTCGGTCTGCACATTTTCTGTATTTGTACTCAGTTCTTGTTCTGTTGGCTGTATCATATTTATCTGTCAATTCTTAATGCTTAAATTAATAGTGGTTTTTAATAGCGATCGCATATTCTCTACCAGAATTTCTGAGTTATTGTATACAGTATGCAGTAACGACCTGACAAATTGTATTAATAGTTACGATTTTGTCTTTTGTCATCAAATTAGGATTTTTATACTTATGAAAATTCTGAGTTGGTGTCAAATTGGTGTCACCCAGAATGCACTTAGATAATCAAGATAAAGCCAAAAATACTAAGTTACAGTAATTTTTTTACAAGGGAGTGCAGTTATCAGAACCTATCCCACTAATGTCTAAAGGTGATAATTTAACTATTGAAAGTCAAATAGTGGAATACAGATGGCTAGGTGGGAATTGAAACCTATGGCAAAGCCAAACAGACTTGGTTAGAAACCTTTTGA
>NZ_JBKGTY010000019.1:0-51174 GCF_053543375.1 Myxosarcina sp. GI1(2024)
TAATTGATTTGATGGAGTTTTAACCAAAATATTACGATTTTTAGCGATTCCTCCCTGTTCGTAACAACACTCGATTAAATTTTCAATTTCTGAGGTAGTTAAAGCCCGACCCCTTAATTTACCCGTTCCTTTAACATTAGATATGTCAACTGCTTTGTGATAGTCCTTTGCATTAATCAAATCCAAGCGATAAGCTTCGGTAAGTACACGACGCAGAGCAACCAGCATTTTATTGGTAGTAGTAGGAGCGAGTCTTTGCTTGAGGGCAGTTCTTACGGCTGCGGTGTGGTGGTAGCGTAACTTGGACCAATCGAGAGAAAAAGCATCGCATTCCCCTTCGGTCAACAAACTGGCGATCGCATTGAGGGAAGATAGCATTGTGCGACGCGACCCTTCTGAAAGCGAACTAAGGTAAATTGCTGCGGGATGAAGGGTAACGGGAACGGGTTCATGTAGCTTTAGCTGTTCTGCTTGAGAATAGAGCAGATAACTCACAATAGGCTTTTTACACTTTCTTAATCATTCTCCCATTTTGAGTTCGTTTGCGATCGACTTAGCGGTCGGGGTTAGAGCGATCGCGCTCGTGCTTACGGAGCCTCATCACAAATCAAATGTGTAAAATTTTTGCACATTATAGAATCACAATTTTTTACTTGATGAGTAGTTGAGTATAATATCAATAATAAAATTATAAGTATCTACTTATAAAATGGAAAAATCCGTTGTTTGGATGGGAGATAGTTTAAAACAAGTAAAAAGCTTTCCAGAGGGAGTAAGGAAGGATATCGGTTCGTCTCTTTATGAAGTTCAGCTAGGAGATAAACCAAACAATGCTAAACCTTTTAAGGGGGTAGGTAGTGGAGTTTTTGAGATTGTAACGCGGTTTGATTCTGATACTTACAGAACGGTATATGCTGTGCAAATTGGGAACTGCATTTATGTACTTCATGCGTTTCAGAAGAAATCTCCTAAAGGGATTAAAACAGCGCAAAAAGATATTGACTTAATCAAGAAACGTTTTAAAGCAGCAGTTGAGAGATCGAAGGAGGGTTAATAATGAGTGAAGATACAACACCAATTGAATTCACCTTAAGCAGTGGTAATGTATTCGCAGATATGGGTTTAGAAGATGCTGAAGAACTTCTTACTCGTGCCAAACTAGGAATTGCCGTACGCCGTATTTTAGAAAGTAGAAATCTAAAACAGCAAGAAATAGCCAAGCTGCTCGATGTCAAACAGCCAGAAGTTTCCAACCTGATGAAAGGCAAATACTATCTATTTTCCGAAGCTCGTCTGTTTGGGTTTCTAAACAAACTTGAAAAGAAAGTCACTATTCAAATTTCTACCCATCAGGCTGGGGAAGCTTTGATTGAGGTAGCTGAAATTGGATAGATTTAATTTTTCAAAAGCCATAAGCTACAAGCTCTAAGCTCTAAGCTTTTTGAGCAAGCCTCCAAGCATTCTATTTACTTCAAGAATTTTGGATTCAAATGTTTGGTATTGCTTTGAATTAATGTAACCCAGATCTCTTGCTATAAGTAATTGGCATCTAAGTTCAAATGAACTGCCCATAGAGATATCGACAAATCTAGCCATTTCTCTATCATTGTCTCTACCGCAGCCCTCCGCGAGATTGCTTTCAATAGAAACGGAAGCTCGACGAATTTGACTCACCAAACCAAATTTTTCTTCAGAAGGCATTTGAGCAGTAAGTTTGTAAATATTAATTGTAAGATTGTGAGATTTTTGCCAAACCCTCAACTGTGTGAAATCCTGCATAGATCTAAAAAAGCTTATAGCCTAAAGCTTATAGCTTAAAGCTAAAACAAATTTAATACGAACTAAAGAAAATCTATGTTACCAACCCAAAAATAGCTTTTGGAAACATTGCTTCTCAAGAGCTATTTTTGGTTCAAACCCCTATAGTTTCGTGATTGAGTGTCGTCGTTTGGCGGTCGAGTTAACGATGCCTACGAGGTAAAATAATTCCAGCATCATCGGAGAAACAATAGATGGCGCGCTCGAAAAAGCAATGGCAAAAGAGAAGAAAATCTGCTTCAAGTAAAAGTAGCGAACTAGCAGTATTACCCATCGCTCCTCTTACTACAGAAGAAGAAGGCGATCGCCTGCACCTAGAAAGAAAAGTCGAACGGGCATTCTATGAAGCTGGCATGGCGCTGATGCAGTTAAGGGATCGTAGGCTTTATCGCTCTACCCATGCGACTTTTGAAGATTACTGTCGCGATCGCTTTAACTATACACGCCGTCGCCCCTATCAAATGATTGAAGCTGCATTGATTTACGACAATCTCGTGGAAAAATGTGCAAAATTTTTCCACATTTTGCCTACCAAAGAAGGTCAAATACAACCTCTAAGTCAACTAGAACTAGATGAGCAACCCGAAGCTTGGATAAGCGCGGTAGAAGAGGCTGGAGGGAAAGTACCGCCAGGAAGGATAGTAAAAGAGGTAGTGCAGCGGATCAAAGATAGAGAGCGACCGCCGATAGCTCTATCGGTAGGAGAAGTTTGTCAGATTATAGCCAAAGATAACCCCGAACTGCGGGGTAAAAGTGGCTGTTGGTGTATTGTGAGCGAAGTTTATGAATTTAGCTGTTTGGTTGTTACTTGGGACAATGAATACATACTGCGCTCGGAGCATCTCAAGTCATTAAAATATTCGCCAGACGAATGCAGACAAATGGAAGACTTAGGAATTCGCATGACTCAGCTCCATCAAACAGGTAAGTTGGATGAAGCTGCACTCTGGATTTTAAATGGTTTGGCAAAGCTCAAAACTCCCTATTTGAGGCTTCTAGAGTCAAAGCTGTTGGCATTTTTAGAAGAACAATATGGAACGCTTCAGGATAATAGTGGTTCTGATTAAAGACTAAAATCCCCAAGAAAGTTGGTTGGGCTGATGATGCTATTGCAGCATCGATGGTGTTGCTCAATAATTGCGACGAATGAATGTTTGGAGTTCATCTAATTCGGCTAGTTCTGGCTCATATTAGGATATTGAGCAGTTAGTGACCAAATGCTGCGATTGAGTTGGAGATATATACCGAGAAGAAGATGTTTCAAAATCTTCAGTTCTCCGTCTAAACTCCAACTCTGCAATGGTACGTATGAATTTGAGAGCAAACATCATCGATACATAGATAGAGATTTGCTCTCAAATTCATATTCCAGTCGCTTTTCTTGATTCTAGCTTTACCCAATCAATAGAAAAGCTGAAATAAATTAGTTGATACCAGTTAAGCAATTCGCTCAGTAGCTTACTGGTGACATAAATCTCTTTTTATTATTCAGCTAATTATAATGTACTTACAACCAACTCCAAAAACTAAAACAGCTAAACAAACACCTCAATCAAATTCGTTTGAAATCTGGTGGGCTAATTTGCTTCCTCCACAGATTAAAGCAATTATGCCACATTGGTCGATTTCATCGGCGATCGTTACGGTACTGGCTTTGGTAAATGGCAACCAACTTGGTATTACGATGGTTTCATTGTTTTGGGCATCGATTTTTTACTCTCTTTTTCCGTGCTCTCAAGCCTTATTTAGGCAAACATAAATGGGTAATTCCTTGTTACCACGCGCTACTATTTGCTTTGGTAAGCAAACCAGCATTCGCTCAAGCTGCTCCCGGTGGTGCCTGTACCAACACTGGGCTATTTGCTGCGGTAACTAATTTTGTCGATCAGGTCTTTACCAACATTACTTTTGGTGGCGTAGGCGGCGGTACCCTAAGCGCATTAATCTGCCAGGTAGTAGGACTATTGACAGTCGGTTTGTTGCTGGGATTCTTAGGTGTTTTGGGAACTGTTTCCTATCAGGTCGGCTATCAAAGACAACCGATCGCCACCGTGCTAGATCCCGTATTTGGCTTTTTAATCTTTGCGGGTGGAGCAACCTTCGTCACCTCGGCTGACGGGGTGACAACCCTGTGAGAAGTCAGACAGTGTAGGGAACAGAGACAACCTATGGTAAAAAAGATTCGGTCAGTTATTGAGAATCCGACCGAACCCTAAAAAATGTTAAACCAATTGTACCGCAATCATCTTTCACGTTATCTGAGTGATGACCAACTAATTACTTTGGAAGTGCTGGTATACCTTATCCAGACCTACAAACAAGTAAAGATAGAAAGACTAGCTGCATACTTCCCTTTACCAATTAAATATGAGAGCCGTCGTCGCCGAATCCAAAGGTTTTTGAAGTCCTCAGCTTTATCAGTTTCGTTAGTCTGGTTTCCCATAGTCAAAGAAGTAGTTCAAAAGAAATTCTTGCCAGACCAGACAATTTATCTAGTCTTAGATAGAACTCAATGGCAAGATAAAAATCTGTTCATGGTTGGAGTAGTGATGGCGAAAAGAGCTTTGCCTATATACTGGCAGTTTCTAGAGAAGAAAGGAGCCAGTAACTTCGCTCAACAAAAAGCCATATTACGTCCAGTATTGAAGCTGTTTAAACAACACCAAATCGTTATTTTAGGAGACAGAGAATTCCAGAGTGTTGAACTAGCTAAGTGGCTGACCCAGCAGCAGGTCTACTTTGTGCTTCGACAGAGAAAGAGTACGAAGATAATGGTAACTCAATTAGGTTTTACTCCCTTAAAAGACCTAGACGTTAATCCAGGAGACCAACGGTTTTATCAAGAAACTAAAGTCACTCAACTGCATCAAGTTTCGGGGATTTATTTAGGGGTCTATTGGCGACGTATTTACCGAGGCATGGGGGCAAAGGAACCCTGGTATCTGCTGACAAATTTACCCAATTTACCTGAAGCTGTCAAAGCCTATAAAAAGCGCGTAGGGATTGAGGCGATGTTTAAAGATTGCAAGTCAGGTGGCTACAATCTCGAGGGGTCGCAAGCTCAGATTGAACGCCTTACTCGTCTAGTTTTGCTCATCGCCATTGCTTACACTCACTCGGTGTTCAAAGGACATACTCTTAGCCTTCGAGGTCAGTCTAAATACATCGGTCGCCATCGAAAAATTAAACAATCTTTGACTCGCAACAGCTACTTTTGGCTTGGTTTATATGGTAGTAGCTGGCTGGTTTCATTTACCTTGATGAAGGAATGGATAAACAAATTGATGTGGCTCAATCTCAATAAGCTGCCTTTTTACCAGAGGGGTCTACGAGCTATGTTTATTATCCAGCAATCTTTCTAGCTCCCTTGTCACCCCTTCAGGTCACCTCGGTCATGTTAGGAACTGCTACCGCACCTACTGTTGGTGGCTAAGTCGCTCTGAACCATGCAAGAAAAAGAACTGAATGGCGGTCGTGTCAACAGCACGATTGGCACGGCTCTGGGATTTGGCTTTATCACTCCGAAGCAAATTCCCTTCGCTGGTGGAATCTTAGTACTTTGTCTTCCCTTCATTTTTGTCAATCCCTTTCAAGGACTAATTATATTTCTGGTAATTTATGGTCTGTTATGGACATTGACGGGAAATGATCCCAGCCAATTTTTTGAGAGACTGAGATCGCCGAATAAATATATCGCCGAGGAAGTAGAAGTAGATTTTAACAGGGCGGGAATTCCCCAACCCAAAGAAACCAGAAAAATGGCTACCACCTACAAAATTAGAGGAAAACCAAAAACATTTCATCACATAGAGAAGAAATTCCTACTCAAAACCTACGGACAGATCGAGTTGGACGGTAGAGAAATTGGATTTTATTTGCTGCGTCGGGGTTCTCAATTGATGATTATCTTTGGCTGGAGCGTCGCTGGTTTAGATCCAGCTATGACTGCGAGCCAAGCAGAGTCGAGTTTATCTTCAATCACAGATGCTCTCAACCAGCTTCCCAAAGACCTCGATCTGAAAATCTATCAGGATGTATCTAGTGATTTTGAAGAGTATTTACAACGGCAGGCTAGTGTTTTTTCAGACGATCTCGATCTTCTCAGTCAAGAAATTATTAAATCCCGTGCCAAAAGAGGCAAGGAGCTAGATCGAGAGGGTAGATTGCAGTCGAACAAACTGACTATCTTTGCCAAATATCGACTCACTTTGGGGGGTGACTATGCAATCAAGCAAAATTGGCTGGATGATTTTCTCTCACAGACTCAGCCTCTAATTGGAATGCTGAGGGGTAAAAAGTTTGATTCTAAAGCCTCCTGGGAGAAAGTATTTGACGCAGCCTACAACTACGCTTTTCAAAAGATTAATAACATTCTGACCAGCAATCGCGGGTTCGGTCTACGAGCCAGAGCGATGAGCGTTAGGGATCTTTGGGCGAGGGACTATCTGGAGCTACACCAACCTCCCGTAATTGAGGTTCCCCAATACATTGTTTACGACCGTCTAGGCTTGAGAAGTCCCGTCATCAATTCTGCGGTTCACAGTTTGGGAGCGTTGTTTCAGCCCCAAGCGGGGATTGCGGTATGTCCCCACTTCGATCGCGGTTTTGCCTACCTACCAAGTAAGAAAAAATATTCAGCCTTCGTGCGGCTCGGACAGATTCAGAAGTTTCCGCTGGAAAGAGGAAGCGTGTCTCTGGGATATATGCGCTATCTGTGGAATATCGTCGCCGATAAGAAAAACCTTACCGACTGTCGGGTAGTAACCGAATTGACCGCCGATCGCAGTGGCTATGAAAGATTGTTGTTAGATCGCACTATCTCGGACTCAATGAAGCGGGAAGCTCTAGCTTTGTCCAAGAAGACGGTTGACGTGGTGGCAGTAAGGCAGCGTGAAGAAGCTTTAGAAGCTCGCGATATTTTAGAAGACAATCATATTCCTTTCTGGGTCAGTTCGGGGATTTGGCTCTATCGGGACAATTTAGAAACTCTGGAGCAGGATATTAGCGAACTCTGCTAGCAAATTCCCTCGGCTTCGGTAGAGAAAGTTCAATACTATACCGAAGACGTTTGGATGCAGACCTGGGCGTTTGAATGGGAAGCGTTTTTGACCAAACCCAACCACCGTCGGCAAAAGTACCTCAGTTTTCAAGCTGCTCCCACAATTCCCTTGATGAAAACCCAGCAGCTCAACCAGAAGGGGATGATGTTCTTGACTAGAGAATTAAACACTCCCATCTATCTCGATATTGCCAATGAGAAAAATCATACGGGAATCTTTGCCACTTCAGGAGCGGGTAAATCCAACATGATTTTAGAGACAATTCTGGAGAATGTCATCTACGACCAGCGAGTAGTCCTGTTTGACTTTCCCCGCCCCGATGGAACTTCCACCTACACCGTATTGATTCCCCTACTGCAAAAGTTGGGGGTGAAAGCTGCCTATCATGACGTGCGGAAAAACACGATCAATATCATTGAAATGCCCGATTTGCGGAGTGCTACCGACGAGCAAAATCGAAGAGAGCGGTGGTAACGATGCTTTTAAATCCCACGTTCGTCTCTTAGGTTCTGTTGACGTAAAGAGGCAAAGATGAGAAAGTACCTGAAGTTGCTGATTTTAGTCAAAAAATTCTTCATGAAATCTCGTGTTAAGTTGGACGATTCTGCTTGGCAGCAAATTTTCGTTGTTCTGAGCCACCAACAAGACATCCGTATCAAAGACCCCAAAGCTTGTCGTCGTTTTCTGAATGCGGTTCTCTGGATTACTCGCACAGGTGCTCAATGGCGTGAATTACCCAAACGTTTTGGCAACTGGAACAGCCTCTACAAACGATATCGGCGTTGGTGTCAGAAGGGAGTTTGGCATCGTCTCTTGCAAGAAATGTCCCACTCTGCTGACTTAGAAAGTTTAATTCCCGATAGCACCATGATTCGTGCTCATCCCTGTGCAGCAGGAGCAAAAGGGGGTCAGAAAAACACTCTTTAGGAGGTTCTTGTGGCGGATTTAGTACCAAGTTACATGCTGTGGTAGATGCGTTGGGCAATCCGCTGCGGTTGCTTCTGACTCCAGGGCAAACCGCCGATATCAGTCAAGGAGAGGCATTGGTGGCTGGTTATCGAGCTCAACAGGTAATTGCCGATAAAGGCTATGATTGTGATGCTTTTGTGGTCTTGATTGAGGAAACTGGTGCTCAAGGCGTGATTCCGCCTCGTTCTGGTCGCCTCAACCCTAGAGATTACGATTCACATCTGTACAAGGAGCGACATCTAGTTGAGTGCTTTTTTAACAAACTTAAATACTATCGTCGCGTTTTCAGCCGTTTTGACAAAACTGACGAATGTTATTTGGGATTTGCCGAATTTGCTTCGGCTTTAATTTGGTTGCGTTAATTGTGTCAACAGAACCTAGTAGCAATTGTTATCGGCATCTCTAACAATCCAGACCGAGAAGTATTAGTCAACTCCCTGTTGACCGACTGCTACTATGACTTCCACTCCTCAGAGGAGATTAAGATAAGATACGAACGGGCGATCGCAGGAGGTTATGGTAGCCAAGCCTATCGAGAAATGCCCATCCTGGAAAATTTCGTTGACTTTGCCGAGGAGTGGTTTAGAAACTACATCAAGGGCAAGGCGGAAACCAATTCGGAACTATCGCGGGAAACTATCGACTTAATCTTAATTCAGCTACGGGGAATCCTGAAGACTCCCCTGGGTAGATCGATTAACGGCATCAGTAGCTTCAACACGGATACCGACGTTCTCGTAATTGGCTTGACTGATGTAGCAGAAAACTTAGATTCGCTGCTCTACGCCATGTCGGGGTTAAATGCCCTCTATCGCGGTGCTTTTTCTGCCAAACGTTCTTTGCTAGGAATTGATGAGGGAACGATTCTTTATAAGTTTCCCTTCTTTGCCAGAGAAACGGGCATCATTCCCGTTCATGGCAGAAAGTGGGGCTGTAACTTTTTGATTGCTGCCCAGGAAATTACCACTATTCGAGATTCTATTTCGGGTCAGGAAATTTTTAAAAATCTAGACAATATTTTCTGCGGTTACATTCAAAGCCCCGCACTTGCGGAGATGGAGAGTATCGATTTCTACCCCGAACTGCTCAAGTATTACACTACCCAGGCTTTTAAACCCAGCAAGGAACTGCTGCAATCATACTGGTACCTCAAGCGCAGCGACCAACACCTAGAAGTTATCCATCCCCCCAGCCATTTGTTACTAGCTTTGGGCGCGACCGACCCCGATGAAGAGGCAGCCAGAGCCAAAATTATGGCGCAGTACGATGATGAAATTGAAGGGCTGAAAGCATTTGCCAAAGTCAATGCCAGAGCCAAAAGACAGGGATTATCTCTAGATTTTGTGATGGCGAAAGACTTTAGAGTCCAGTGATAAAAACAGCGTATAAACTATGAGACAAGAAGCAAAGAATATTAAAAGCGGGAGCGAACGTTCGTTTGATTGGCAGCTTAAAGTTTTTTAAAGTATTGGTTTTGGGTCTAGGTAGCGTTCTAATTTCGCTCGCTCCGCTTGCCGTCAAAGCCCAAACTGAAAGTGGCAACTCTCTAGTCGAAGGAGAACCCGATCTCATCGAACTGATGGAAAACAATCCCGGTCCGATAGAAAGCTTTTTTGAGGATGTTTTTGAGACAATTAATCCGATAATCGACCAGACTAAAGAAGTAATTGCCGAAATTAATGGAGGAAGTCTAGAAGATGCAATTTTAACTACCTTGGGAGCAGTAGGATTAATTGACCCGCACGAGGAGGCTAATAGCGTTAGTACGAACGATAAAAGTCCCTACAGCAATCCTCAGTCTCCAGAAGAAGTGGTTCTACAGGCTGAAGCAGCCGATGCTCATCAGTCGCAGCTCTCAGACCGTCTATCGCAAATAGTCTTCGGTCAGAAAGGACAGGAGGCGATCGACGAACAAAACAAGATTATCGGACAAACCCAAACAGATGCTACCCAAGCTCAAATAGCAACAGCAGAAGTCTATCAAACTGCCAAAGATATAGCGCTCGATAATTATGACTATGCCGAATCGAGCGCAGAACAAGCAGCTTCAGCTCAGGCAGCTAATGCCTCTCAGGATGTTTTAAAAGCTCTGGCTGCTCAAAATCAATATGTAGCCGAAATAAACGCAGGAGTATCGGAGCAACTGGCATTGTTAGGAGAAGCGCAAATCTATAATAGCGTGCAAATGAGCGGACTGAACGAACAGCTAACTATCTCTAATCAAAGACAACAGAACATGGAGACTTTTTTAGCCGACCAGAACTCTCAATTAGCCGAAATCGATCGCAACCAAGAATTACAGATTAAACAGTTAATTGAAAAAGAAGAGCGGCAGAGATTGAGAAGTAGACGGGGAATGACACGGATTTACATACCTGGTTTATTTGAGAATAATGCAGCACAGGATAACACAGTCGAAAGCGATGGAGATAAAGATGGCGAAGCACAAAATGACCTAGATGCCATAACAGCCTCAACAGATAATAATTTCTTCCAAGATTTATCTGCTATTTTAAATCAGTAAGATTTACTTTCGTTTGACACGAGCGTAAACGTTCGGCGTTCGACTTAAAGAAAACTAAATCTACAGCTAAGAACCTTTTCTTAAAGATCCGCGATCGCTTGATGTTTGGAGACTGGGTAGAAGATTCTGGTTTTAGTTTTATTTCTACATCAAGTTGTTAAAACTTTCTGGTTAGCTTGGGGTAAATGATATACTATGTATATCATATTATGCTAAACAATCTAGTTGTAAGATATTCATGAACAGCCAAATTGGGCAGTGGGGTAATTCTCTTACCGTGCGACTACCAAAACATATTTCACAATCTTTAGGCTTAAAGGTTAACGATCGTCTATCTATTACAGAAGACAACGGTAGGATCATCCTCGAACCGATTGAAGAATTAGAGGAACTATCGTTAGACGAGCTTTTGTCGCAGGTAATCGAACCACCAGAACCAGAGGTGGATTGGGGAAAGCCAGAAGGAGATGAGATTTGGTAGATATTCCCAAACGTAGTCAATTTGTCTGGCTTAATTTCGATCCGCAAACGGGACACGAGCAGCAAGGACATCGCCCCGCCTTAGTGGTTAGCAAGACCGAGTTTAATCAGAAAATGGGCTTTGCTTTAGTATGTCCCGTTAGTACTACAGAACGAAAAACCCCTTTCTACGTTTCTATACCAGATAATTTGGCAGTCAAAGGAGTCATTATGTGCGACCAAATAAGATCTCTTGACTACAGAGCTAGAGAAGCAAAATTTATCTGTGAATGTCCGAATTTGCTTCTGCAAGATGTTTTGCGAAGGCTCAAACCTATTCTATTTTAGAAAATACGAATAATTAAAGGTTTAAAAATCTGCGATCGCAGTAGGCGATATTATACGCTTAAAACATTTTTGTAAAATTGATAAGCTGCAAACCAATTAATTCTCAGTAAGATTAACTTTTGGCTGGCGCAAGCGCAGCCAACCACAGAGCAAATTTTGCTTACTACACCCAGCACCATTAGGTACATTGATACCAATGAAAATACCTATCGATAGCCCCAAAATAATCGACAAGGAGATGGTGCTTACCGAACAGATTAAGTATTGAATTTGCTCCCAGAACATCATCTTCTCCATCTGTTTTTGCTTCGATTCTGAGGCTTTAAGCTGTAAGTTTTTCTCTTTGAGTAGTTGAGCCTCTTTAAACTCATTACAAAAACTAATCAACTGCTGGAAGACGAACTGCTGGGCAAGGCTGTATTCGTCGTACTGTTGTTGAATGTCGGCAACTCCCCCAGGCACTCAATCTGTGCTATAAAGGCTTTCTGATATTCGGGAGATTGCAGGTGCTCCCGAACGTGAATTCTGAAATGCCGCACAAATTTCTGTCTGAGCACTGCACTTTCAGACTGAGCAATATTGGGTAGGGTAGATAAAGTAGCATCGGCTGCTAAATTTGCCTGATGGGTAATAATGGCTTCAAGATCTATATCATCTATTGAAGAATCTTGGCTATCTGTTTTTCTCCCTTCTACTACAGTTGATATTGCCTGTTCGATAGTTTTGCCTTCCTTAATCGAATTACAAACTCGTGTAAATTTTATTTGTTGTTCTTCAGAAGGATTCTTCCTTAAATCCTTTATTCCTAGAGCAGAAGTAATATTTCTGCTATCTTCTTCCGATAGAGTTAATTCGCAATTGGTAATAATATCGCTGAGTTTTTTATTCATATATCAAAATATTAATTCCAAATCTAAAAAGTTAAAAATATTCCCAGTTTAAGATTATATAACGAGCGAATTTGACCTAAATTATGTTCATCAAAAAATTATCTATAGTCCAACAAATGTTGACATTAAATTTAAGGAGCGAGCTGAATTGTACATTGAGTATCATTATTATTCATACACTCAAACAGCCGTTGCCGATTCAGTTCGGCAAGCCTCCGCCCTAGCTGCTGGCTGGGTGAATTAAAATAACGAGACGTTAGCCATCCCCCTGTAATCCCCCCACCTATACCTACAATCAGCAGGGCAAATAAAGGCGTAAACCATTCAGCACGTCTAGCCCAAGATGTCTGTTGGTAAAATTTCTTAGCCGACCAGATAGCATTTTTCAACTCTACATTTGCTCGATGTAACTCGCGAGTTGTTTGCTGAAATTTTTCGACCGTAGAAGTCATATTTTCTCGCTCCGTTTGCCGAGCTAGCTGGATACTGCCTTGAAGAGATTCGAGCTGTTTCGTCAACGACTCTATTTCTGCTTTGAGATGTTGTACTCGCTCTAGCGTTTCACTATTAGCTTCGGCGATCGCCTCGGTAGTAGCCATCCCCACTTCTTTGATGTTAGATACACATTGAAAGCTAACACGCTCCAAAGCCCGCTCGGTCGCTTCTACCCGTTCGGCGTATGTCTGTTTGGTCTCGGAAACAGCATTGGTTATCTCTGCCAAACTTTCAGCATTCTGTTTTTTCCAGTCGAGCAAAAGCTGGCGTAACTCTGTCGGGGCAGCTTCCAGGAAAACCCGTATTTGACCCGTTAGAGCCAGTACGAGAAACATGGGATCGCTAGGATCTAATCCACTGGCGTTGATAATTTCATAGACCAATGAGCGCATTTCGGGGTCTTCGTTAGCCAAGCACAACTCCAAAACCTCTTTAGCTCTGGCATTAGATAGATTCATGCCACACCCCAGCGTTGTCAAAAATAGTGTAGGCAGCATTGAGGAAATTAACTACTCGTTGCTTGCCTAAAATAGAAAAATCTTTATGCCTTTTGGCTTCATCGAATTGCAACCGCTTTTGATTGATTAGATATCTTTCCTTGTATCCCAGCTTGGGAAAATCAATCGTTTTGACTTTGTATTTCTCGATCAGCTTTTGCAGATTCTGGTCAGATTCAACCTGCGACCATTCATCGCATAATCCAAAGTTTCTGACTAATATATGAGCAATTCGATTTTCATAGCAGTTAAGTGAGGCAATCAGCAAATTTACAGAATCATATTCACCGTTACAGACAAACCACTTCACAAATTTAACTTTGTATTCATCACCTAACTCCAATAACTTATTTCTATCGATCCAGGCTTTCATTGCTCTATGTACCTGAGACGGTAGGGAGACAATTACTGGTTTATCTACAGCATATTCAAATATTCGGTCTGCCTTATCCGCCTGTTTTTCATCTTCACTCAAGACGGCATACTTACAGATATCTTTATATACTCCAGCTACGTCGGGATTAGAGCGATCGGTTTCTACCGCTACGAAGGGCAAACTGCGATCGAGACAATACTGAATCATTGCTCTGGTGACGAAGGATTTGCCGACTCCGCCTTTCTCGCCGTCTATTAAATGTATTGTAGGCATTAGTGTTTTTATCGATTTAGATTTGTTAGTTTTTTGTTCGCTAATTCTGTATCGAAGTCTGTGTTCAATACTGATTGAATTCATTGCTTAAATCTTCGGTTGAACTAGATAGCCCCGTGAATTTACGTTTGATACTTTTGTCGGGCGCAGATTTGCTACGATCTATCTTTTCTTCCGTATCTGTAGTGAAGTTTGAAGATGTAGTTTTTGAATTTGACCAACGTCACTCGCAAGCCCCGCCTTGCAAAGGCGGGGCTTGCGAGTGACTTTTGATTACTAGGAAGTGCTTTTTTGGTCTGTTTGGTACTGGTACTTGGTGAATCCAAATTAGATGTATTGTCTTTAGCTGGTTTTGTCAACGATTTGTTTGAAACACTAGAGCAAGGTTTAGGTTTTGATGCCGATCTTTTTCTGGTATCGCTCAAGTACTGCTGTAGGGTTCTTGGCGAAATTATAATGTGCTGTGACTCTAGTATTTGAGCTAGATCTTCATAGCTATAACCCTTTTTCAAAGCACTGTTCAATTTATGTCTCAATTGATAAATTGTTTCTCGTAAAGTAAATTCTGATTTGGTTTTTTTGTGTAGCTTATCCAGCTTGTCGATTGTAGTTTCTAATCGAGCAACAGGTATTTTTTGGTTGCATCTATTTTCTGACATCGTGGGTCGTTTGATTACTTGTTTTGTTAGCTACGTAGCTGTATAGAGAATTTTGATTACAGATGTAGTTATGTGTAACTTAGATTTAACCTGATAAGTGATGTATTTTCCTATGGAACTAGCTTTGAATCGAGAAAATTTATTGTATATTTAAAAAAAAGACAAATTTTAGCTCGAAATATACTTAAATCTGTTGGAGAAAGCGTTTTCTTTTTCCAAGTAGATTTTGTAAATTATTTGTGTCGATAAGAGCAAGTCTTCTGTACTCACTACACAATTTTGGTCTGACGACCTCGCTGCGCTCTAAAATTGTGAGTGAGCCAAAGGGGGAAACCCCCTCTGGACACCCCCTGAGTTAAAGGTAACGATCCGACCGTCGAAACAATAGAGATAAATTACCCGTGACTCAGCTAAACAATAACTGGGAAGAATAATCACTATTTCACTATTAAATAATAATGGCTTATGCGATCGCGCGGATTGCCAAACTTAAGGCAGGCAATATTAACTCTTCAGAACTTCACGTAAATCGAGAGCGAGAAACTATAAATGCTAATAAAAATATTACTAACATTCGGTTAATCGGCGAAGGGGATAGAAGAAGATTAAATGAGGTAGTTCGAGAAAGAATTGGCGAACAAACAATTCGTAAAAACGCCGTGTTGTGTGTGGAGATGCTGTTGACAGCCAGCCCCGAATATTTTCGTCCCGAAGCTCCCAGCCGAGCGGGATATTACGAACCAGAAAAATTAGAAAGTTGGCAGCAGGCAGTAAAGGGATGGCTGGATACTGAGTATGGCGATCGCATTGTCAGAGCCGAGCTACACCTGGATGAATCTACGCCTCACATTCATGCCTATTTTGTTCCCCTAGACGAGCGGGGTAAGTTAAACTGTCGCGGTATATTTGGGGGACGGCAAAAGCTGAGTCAGTTTCAAGATAGTTATGCTCAAGCGATGTCTCCTTTAGGATTGGAGCGAGGAATTAACGGTACTTAAACAAAAATCAAGCCCAAACAAAGCCCAAACTAGCTTTATAAGCGGGTATGTAAAATAAATTGTGTCAAAGGTCAAAACACACTCTAATAAATAGAATTAATGTGAGGAATGAGACTATGACCTTTCGACCAGAGTTAATTGATGAACTGCTCAAAGACTATGAAAAACCAGAAGACCTTATTGGAGAAGGAGGAATCCTCAAACAACTGACCAAAAAACTCGTAGAGCGTTGTTTAGAAGCTGAAATAGACGTACATCTAGAGACTCAGAAGGCAGAGCGGGGCAAAAAAGAGCGACAAAATCGACGCAACGGACACAGCCGTAAAACCATTAAGGGGGAGTTTGGCGAAGCGGAACTTGCCGTGCCTCGCGATCGCGATCGCCAATTCGAGCCTCAGATGGTCAAAAAAGGACAAACTCGTTTTACAGGCTTCGATGACAAGATTCTCGCCCTGTATGCGAGAGGAATGACCACTCGTGATATCCAAGCCCAACTACAAGACCTTTATGGAGTAGAAGTATCGCCAGCCCTGGTATCTCAAGTAACCAATGCGGTTCATGAAGAGCGACTCCAGTGGCAAAATCGCAGCCTAGAGGCAGTGTATCCAATTATCTTTTTTGATGCTTTGGTCGTCAAAGTCAGACAGGAGGGAAGAGTCATCAACAAAGCCGTCCATCTAGCTCTGGGAATCAACATCGAAGGCGATAAGGAGTTATTGGGGCTGTGGATGACCCAGACAGAAACGGCAAAATTCTGGCTGTCGGTGTTAACTGAGTTAAAGAATCGTGGAGTCAAGGATATCTTTATTGCTTGTATCGATGGTCTGACGGGCTTCGCCGAAGCGATTGAAACGGTATTTACGCAAACCCGCGTACAGTTATGTATGGTACACATGGTCAGGAACTCCCTACGCTATGTCTCCTACAAACACCGTAAAGCTGTTGCCGCTGACCTCAAACGAGTGTACACTGCCGCTACTGAAGCTGAAGCCGAACAGGCACTAATAACTTTTGCTGACAAGTGGGACTCCACTTATGCCCCAATTAGTAGGTCTTGGCTGGCTCACTGGCAGCACGTGATTCCGTTTTTCCAGTTTCCTCCAGAAATCCGTCGCATTATTTACACCACTAATGCGATCGAGTCGATGAATATGACTCTTAGAAAAGTGTTGAAGAATCATCGGATTTTTCCAACAGATGAAGCTGCGCTCAAAGTTATTTATCTTGCGATTAATAACTTATCTCAGAGATGGACTAGACCTTTACGGGATTGGAAAGCTGCTTTAAATCGATTTGCCATCGAGTTTGAAGGACGGCTTCCACTTTAACTTTCTTTGACACAAACTTATTGACAGATCCCAGTGAAGGCTGGTTTTATTTCGAGCGAGGAGAACAATCGGAAGATTCGATTAAAAGAGTGGTGCTGGTCGAGTCACCGATTGATGCGATGTCATTGGCAGTAATGGAACGCACCGATTCTAAGAAAACGTTATATTTATCTACTGACGGAGCAGGTCGATTGCCCTTTGAATTTCTGCAAGAGGTAAAGGAAGTTGCGCTCGCTTTCGACAATGATGATGGTGGTGAAGCAATGGCAACCAGAGTTAGTAACAAGCTACCTAAAGCGGTACGTAAAACACCAAAATCTATTGATTGGAATCAGGATTTAGTTAATTCCTTTGATTGGTCAAAGACAAACCAGAATATTCAACCTGGTAGAGAACCCCGACTCAGGCGATAGAATTCGGTAGGATTGGGTTTGTAGAGAAAAGATCCTAATTATACTTATCGACTTTTCCCTTTTGAACGGTCATTTTTGGGTAATTGCTGTGATGAGGAGCATTCTTCTTTAGCTAATGCCAATTCTGCCTCTGCTTTCGCGATTACTATCTTTCTAGCCTGAGCTGCTCCATTGATTCATAGCTCTCCTGACTGGTCATCTTAAGATAAGCTAGTTCTTCCTTTTGATAGTCAGGGGTTTGCACCACTACCTCCAGACCATCTATCATCTCTCGGTTGGCGATCGCCCACACACGACCGAATCCAGCAGCCCAAACCACGACTGTAAGAGAGGAAGATTGATGGAACGGAAACCCCTGTTCTTGAGTATGCTGGTGGCGATCGCCCTCACCCTATGTGTCTAGTTTTACGCCGTTTACCTAAACAATTGCAATTATCAGAATTTTTTGCGTTCTTTATAATTAGTTTGAAGGAAAAGTAGGGCTATTTTACTGTCTTGCCGCTATTTTCTGCAATTGCCGTACACGCTCTTCCGTAGGAGGATGAGTTCGAAATAAAGACTGTAAGACACCGCCTGAAAAAGCATTAATAATTAGTACTGGCTCAAAGGCAGGATTCCCATTCATCGGAACTTGTTTCCCGATAGATTCTAATTTTTGTAGGGCACTAGCTAGTGCCATAGGATTTTCGGTGATTTCAGCCGCACCCCGATCTGCTGAGAACTCCCGAGTCCGAGAAATTGCCATCTGAATTAAAGATGCCGAAATAGGTGCTAAGATTACCAAAATTAGAACTCCCAAGGGATTACCTCCTTGGCGCTCATCACGACTCACAGGACCATACATTGTTCCCAAACTCAGCATTCTCCCCAAGAAAGTTATCGCACCGCCCAAAGTTCCAGCGACAGCTTGAGTCAAGGTGTCGCGATTTTTAATATGAGTTAATTCGTGGGCGATTACTCCTGCCAGCTCTTCTCTGTCTAATATCTGCATAATTCCCTGAGTTACAGCTACCGCAGCATGATGAGGATCTCTACCCGTAGCAAATGCGTTGGGTGTTTGGGTGGGGACAACACATAGTTTAGGCATCGGTAAATCTGCCTTTTTCGCTAAGTCTGCCACCAGAGCGTGTAATTCAGGTGCTTGATTACGGGTAATCGGCTGGGCTTGGTAGGCCGCTAATGCCGCTTTATCTGAATAAAACCAAGAGCCAAAACTACTGACCGCAGCCATAATCAACCCAAGCAAAGCCCCTTGTCCATTGCCTGTTGCCCCATAACCGCCCAAAACTAATACACCACTGAGCAGCCCTAAAAGAGCAGCGGTTTTGATTTGATTACCTTGAAACATTATGAGTACCTCAATAAATTAACGCTTCTCGAGAATCGCCCTTGCTAGTATCCTCAGCTTTAGAACGTTTTCGCCCTATTTAAGAGCATCGAGGGCTTTTTGGTCTGGTTCTAACGGATTTTGTGGGTGGTATAAATACTCAAGATAATTGGGCTTGAAACACAAACGGAATCAAATTGAGATAAAGTCAACAAACATCCAATTGATTTTAAGTAAAAGTTCAAGCATGGCAGTTATTATCAGAGGAGATAAAAGTATTTGTTTACCCGTTAGCAGTGAAGAATAATATCAACAATTAATCACTGATAATTCCAATTTTAGAGTTTATTTGGAACAACTTTATGCCAAGTATCCAGAAATTTTCCCGACAGCAATGGACAAAGGGTTCTGCTTTCATGATTGGGTAGTCTCCACTAAACAGCAACTACCAATGCGCCGAATCAAGCTCAAAGACAACTCGGAAGTTTATCAATTGCGTCCTGACTTCATGATGCCTTATATGGTGGCAAAAACAGACGAAATAGACAAACCAATGTATTTAAGATAGTAGTATATATATAATCCGCTCCGCTCTAAAATCTTTAACTAACCGTTTAATTAACGATAAAGAGACTTTGATATTGTAAACTTAAGCTTCCAAAGCTCCATTTCCTAGCCTAGATTAGGCTACCTAACCATGGTTAGGTAGCTTTACCATTTAACCAACTGACGAACTGATATGAGTATTTGTGGCTGGCTAACAGCAACATCTTAAGGCAAACTCGCGCCCTATACGAGAATCGGCAGCTATGAATGATGTTGATAAGTTAGATGATGATTATCTATCTTTAAATTTAATCTCAGTAATACTTCGCTAAAGTCGTCTCCCACGCATAGCTTGACTTTTTAGGACTAGCAGAGAGTTATTCAAACAAACCTAAAGTTATTAGATTCGATGAGAGTTAGCTTAGTTGTGTTCTGGACTACCGCAATTAACTCATCACCAAGGTCATCGGTATTCAGAAAGATTGATGTTCCCCAGTAACTTCGACCGCCAATGACTGTGGTTCCTTCTACTAGCTGATAATCAGCAGCTTCACCATAAAGTTGAATGAGATCGCTATCACCAGAATTGAAATTTTTAATTAATGCTAAATCGTCTGTTCCTGACTGGTCATAAAAATAACTAATCTCATCTCCCAATAAAAAAGTATCAGCTACACCGTCAATACCAGCTAGAGTTTGCACATCGCCGCTCCCTGTAAGAGAATCTCGGTTAAGAGTCTTACCATTATGTCTAGAGTAGTTGGCTTCTTCTCCATGACAATTGCTTTCTAACAACGGGGATTCGCACCCTGATGGCTGAGGACTTCTAACAATCTCATCTAGATCGTAAAACTGCTCTTCTAACCCAGCATAAAGTTCTTCTAAAATTTCTGGGTCGGGGTTGGGTGTTCTCGAAAGAATAAAAAGAGTACTCCGATTCGGATCGCTTACTACAGCATAATTGTAATCACTTTGGGGGGTTTCTTCGACCAGATCGATAATCCAATAATCTCCAGGGAACGGCACTCCTTCTAAATCGACTTCCAGCTTGGCATTGGTTTCAGGCTCGATACTTCAGCTACTCCTTCTATGGTGGTTCGTGGCCCTTGAGCTAAAAATCTGTTGCAGGCATTTAAAACACTAACACTGCTATCCGATAACAATTCGTAAGTTGCCGTAGTACAGGTACAGCCGAATGCAAACAGATTTCTAGTTTTGGCTATCTCGTACCATAAGCCGTCGTAACGCTCGAGATCGACAAAGTCAACTGTTTGGACTGGCGGTAAAATCTGCTGGTTTTGCTGAAAGTTACTTTCATCATTTAGTAGAGAAGTGACCATTGTCTGAGTGATAGATAAAACTTCTTTAATTGGGCTTTCCTACTTAGTTAAGGTTAAATTTCCAATTTTGTCTGTTGAAAAAATCTACAGGTCTTGTGAACTTAACGGAACAAAATCACCAGAATCCTTGCGCATTGCTAAATTAATAGTGGATTATCTAAAAATAGGCACTCTTTTAGGTAGCGTAATAAAGTGTCGAAACTCTTGTCAAATACCTTGTCTGAAATCAGTAACAGAGGACTCATCAACACTTTTAGCGCACTACCCGATGGGAGTGTCAATTAACTTCTAGTAGATAATGCAGGAGATTTTTTGAGTCGTTCAGAGTTATTTAAAGAATTTCGATTTTTTACCTCTGCTCTTGCCGAGGTGACAATTTTATCTAAAGTACTATTGGCAGAATTCTCGCCAGCGGAAGTGGCTAAACTTTTATAGCCAAGATCTTTGGCTTTGATAATTTCCTTAACTTGTTCCTGACTTACTCCATCAGTTAGGGCATTTATAGCTACTTGTTTTGTTGCTTTAAGACCTTTGCTTTCTACACCTTGGGAATATTTATCGTATAAATCGCTAGGAGTGGAACTAATTTCTACCTTGGTAGAAGATTTGGTCAAATTCAAACTATCTCTCAAGACTTGCCCATCTTTAACGTGCAGTAGCACTTGTCTACCATTGGTAATTTTGATTGAACCTTTAAAAGAAGCTGGATCGTTAAGTGTCTGCTTAATTAGCTCTGTTTGACTATCTGTAACAGTAGATCTCGCAACATCTCCATCTCGCATCTTAAAGATATTTTGACCGTTAAAATTAATTTCTAGGCGATCGACATCAACTCTTCTTTGTTCCAAGGCAGTGACGATGTTTTCTAGAATGTAATTTTGAGGGTTCTGTTGCAAAAAATCCGAACAGAGAGAATATACCTGTGATTAACTAATTTTTTAGACAGCGATCCCAAACAGAGAATAGACAAAATTTCTTTGTCCCAAGATGTCACCTTTAGCGATATTTTTTATTTGCCCTTTGCGAATCACATTCATGATTTCATACCCTTTTAATGTCCGCCATGCTGAGTGGAAATGTTGAAAGTATAATTTATACTTAGCCTGCTTTTTCGGAAATCTATGGTCTTGCTCGATGATATTATTAAGATATTTGTTCTGTCTCAATTCACACTCACTAGAGATAATTTCTTCCGTTTGAAGTTCTTCAACTGCTGCGGGATAAGCAGGATTTTGGTCTACGTTAATAACTCTTGGCTGCTTATTATGTCTCGATTTCAGGGCTTTCTTCAAGAATCTTTTAGCAGCTTGTTTATCTCTCCTGGCACTAAACATAAACTCTATGGTAATACCATTGCTGTCAACTGCTCTATATAGATATTTCCATTTTCCTTTGACCTTGAGATAAGTTTGATCTACTCGCCAAGAGTCATTAGTTGAGATGAGATGCTTTCTGGCTCTTC
This sequence comes from Myxosarcina sp. GI1(2024), assembly GCF_053543375.1. Lineage (NCBI taxonomy): Bacteria > Bacillati > Cyanobacteriota > Cyanophyceae > Pleurocapsales > Pleurocapsaceae > Myxosarcina > Myxosarcina sp. GI1(2024). The sequence goes on from NZ_JBKGTY010000019.1 coordinate 21,783, forward strand.
TTTCTATTTGTGGTGCATAAATCATCACCCATCGGTAAATCGTGGTGTGGTCTACAGATAGTCCTCGCTCTTGCATGATTTCTGCTAAATCACGATAACTCAAACCATAGCGGAGATACCACCTCACACAAAGTAAAATTATTTCTCCTTGAAAATGTTTCCACTTAAATGGTTGCTTTGAGTTCATCTGGTCTAGTAGTTATTTACGTTTGTTAAATACTACAAGTTTGTCTTAAGTTTTTGCAACAGTACCGTATTTTCTGCCTCCGTCATAAGCAGCAAAGTCACTGACGCTGGCGTTGCTCATCCCAATTCCAGCGTAAAGTAGCCTGACAGATTCTCGTAGAGTATCCTTACCATTGTTGCCATACCCCTTACAAAGCAACGCCCTAACTTCCCTGCCTCGGTATTTGCGAATATTTTTTAAGTCCAGTGAAGCTGCTACTGTCTGAATAAATAGCTTCTGTTGTTTTGGTTCGAGACAGCTTAACATGCGATCGCAGTCGGTGGGGTCGGCTTGGGGGTCAAAGTTAATCTCGCTGACGTAGGTATAGACTACATCTGGGTTATGAGGGACTAATTCCCAAGAAGCTACTGCGCCATTCCAATTAATCTTGACTACTCCGTTGAGACAGTTGAGTCCAGGGGGATTTACTTGACTGGGGGGGTAGCTGAACTGTCTGATTAGCCAATTCCAAATATTATCGACGTGGGTAGCTGTTGCCAGGGCATATTTCCACTTACGTCCGACTTGAACTGGTGTGGTATCGCACCAATTGGCAATACGTCGGATTTCCTCTTCGTAACAGGATTGCTCGTAGTGCGTGCCTACCCATTTGTAGAGCTTGCCGTTGATGACAACTAGCTTAGTATCGGAGTAAAGGGCATCCATACACATCCAGCAATTCTCATTTTGAAACCTGAACGGAAGAAAATAGAGGGTAAAAGATAAAAATTGGGAACTTGTTCGCGAAACTTTTTCGCGAACAAAGTCGAAGAGTTAATTGATTGTGAGTCAAAGTAAGCTCCGGAGCAGCTATCATCCCTGAGCAAGTTCGTTTTGAGCCATGAAAAAGCCAAGTAATACTTGGAACAACCAGCTATTACTTTGTAGAGCTATAAGGGGCGCGAATTGGTTCAGGTTCAACAGTCGCGAAATTTAGCTAGAGTTAACCCCGTCAGGTGCTTTTCCCTCCCTCAGCATAAACTCGAACAAAGTCTGCCAACTCTCAAACCATAAATATCTGGTCAGTGCCCGAAGCTCGTTGAAGAAGGTTTGGCGAGTAACCAACATGGAGCGAACGGCACGATAAGTGATGTGGATTAAATCCAGAGTGGTGTGGAAGAGATAGGCTAATAAATTAAGGCAAAATAGAAGTTCTGCCTGGTGGTTTTGACCGTGACCAAAATTATGTTCGAGATGATAAACCTTAGTTTTGAGAATATTATTCCCTTCATTTTCTACCTTCCAGCGTGCACGAGCAGCAGTGACAATCTCGGACACATTCTGGGCATGAATTTCATGGCAAGTAGCAAAGGCATTGTAGTATAGAGTTTTCTGGTTGCTGGTATCTGTTACCGTCACCTCACACCAGTTTACGTCCAGGGCTGGTTGGGTGGCTCTGAGGGGAATTTTATTCACAAAACGATAGTGATCAGACAAACGCTTTCGTCCATGGAACTCAATCTCGGTCAGAGTTTGCACTTCACCGACTCGTTCGAGGTAATCCACCCAGTCATAAACTTCTGGATGGGAGCTTCGCTTACAGACGAAGATAAAATGATAGCCATGGTTCAAAGCCTTTTCACAGATGGGTTGGTTACAGTAGAGGTCATCCCCAAGTAAAGTTACAGGCGGGTCTTGTGGCTCACAGGCATGGGCAGCAATCCAACGCTTGGCAGCAGCGTTTTCACAATCTTGTTTGTCGTGACCATCTTGGGGAGTGATGAATTCAGGTTCTAAACTGATGACCTGTGGTCGTCCTGGAGCCACTAATACTGGTGTTACAGCAGCGTGAAAATAGGTGGTGCTGCCGTTTTTATGTGTCTGATGGCAACAGTGACAGCAGTGAATCTTCTTGGACGAGAAATATTCAGTGCCATCGAGAGTCAGTAAAAATTCTCCACCAAAGCACTGATAGGGCTTGAGATTTCCCGTTTTTGACAAACCGTCATAGACGGAGCGAAAGACCCCAAACACCGTTGAAGCTGGCACCGGGTCGAGCAGGGTACGAATCTGATTATCACAGGGGATGCGCTCGATCCCAAACAGACTAGCCGCATTATCTCTCCCTTTCTGGGTTTTCATCAAGCGTTGATGGTCTAAAAATGACCTCGATTGCATGAAAAAGACCGAAAAAGCACTTTTTATCGCTTCTTCAACCCTATATTTGGTGTTATTGCCCTGTTTTCTTTCATCGGGCAGCTCATCTAACTCGTCGGTTAGCATCGATAATAATTCAGGCATCCCTATTGCTAAACCCATGTTGCCACTCCAGCGAAGGTTAATGCCTTTTACTTTAAGCTAATTGCCCCTTCTTGTTTTAGTTCTCTATGTTGAATAGAGAACTAATTCCCAATTCTTCTGCTTGTAACGATTCTGGACTGGGTTTCAATGTCATGAAATCTTAAAATGAGAATTGCTGCGTAGTCGAAACTTTCAAAGTAATTATTAGTTAAATAGTTTGGAAAAGTAAACCCATACAAGCTATTTATTATGAAATAAGTAAGTCCTGACGTTTGTGCCAGGACTTGTTTTTAATATAGAGATTAATATAGGTTTGTTGTTTATCCAGATTAATTATCGGCTTGAAAATCTTGAAGAGGTGCGATCGCTCTCACCGCTCAAATAATTAATGAACATCGACACCAATCCCGAAATCCAAGAGTTTCTCCAAAAATACGATCGCCTGCTCCTAGACGAACGAGGAATCATTAAACTCAAACCTGCGGACTTCTATCGGACTCTAGATTACGACGAATGATGTAGACCAACTGGTTTCTTCTGGAGAATGGCGCAGAGGAATTGAGACTGCCGTAGAAGGGATGTTACGAAGTTCCAATCGCAACCCAGGACAGAGAACAATTACCGTCGAGCAAATACGGTTTTTAGATTCGGAGGTGGCAGTTGTAGATACTCGCTATAAAATACAACTTGAAGATGGTGATGTCAGAAATTTGTGGAGCACCTTTTTAGTGGTACGCCAAGAAGGTGAGTGGAAAATTGCCGCTATCCGAAATATGTCGCCTACCGAACAACCTTAAATCGAAGAATGAGGAAAACAGTTTAAATGAGAGTTTGGATAGAGTGCGATCGCGCTCTAACCGTTTCTATCCGTAAAGTAAGAAAAGGTTTGCTAAAGATAAAGCAATAAAATTACCTTAGCAAAAGTTCGGGTTTTAGCGATGAAGCAACTTCTCAAAATAGCTGGTATGTTGATGCTCATTTCTAGCATAACTCATGTAGTACAGCTTCAGGTATATCCTCTAGAACATCACGTTATCGGTGCTGCTGCATTTGGCATCATTTATTTTTTCATCGGTCTTTTTATATTGCGTCGTAGTCGTCTAGCACTGTGGCTAGGGGCAATCGTGCCTAGTATTGGTGGGGTGTTAGGAGTTTATCGCTTCTTGTTTTTACATCCCAATCCCTTCACGGTTTTTCATGTGCTAATCGATTTAGTAGTAGTTCCGATCTGCATCTACAAACTCAAAGAAAAGAGAAATCCTAGTAGCATACCAAAGAAGAGATAAAAAATTGTCCTGCTCTTAAATCTTCCCAAACGGTTGCCCCCATCGCCTCCATGTCTCCTTGTTAAACGGAGGGAAAAATCTAAGAATCAATTCTCGCTCCAGCTTTAAACGACTTCTGCGCTCGCTCGGCGTATCATACCAAAAAGCCGAACACATCTTGACCTCTAAGTCATACTTGCGGTGCAGTTCTACATAGTTCATCATGTAGTCTTTACAGTCATGAGTCCCGTTCCACCTAGCTTTAGCAGACTGCATGGTTTCGCCAACGTAGAGAAGTAAGGGTAAGGCATTATCGATGATGAAGTAAATGCAGTTGCGGTCGCCATAGTCTTTCATCCTGTAAAACAGGGAAGAATGCAGCTTCAGTTCAAAGGGATTAATCGAATCGCTCTGGCAGTGAATTTTAGGAGTATCGAACAAGCTGGTTTGTTGTGGCGATCGCATTTGTAGAGTTTGTTGCTGATAGTTAAAGATCTTTGACTTCCATTTTAGTAGAGCATCCTTGCCCATCAGTTTTTGGGGTTGCTCGACTCGGTAAGCAGGTCTGATGTCGAATAAACTTAGTTGTCGCTCGCTCACTTTCTATCCTGAATGACTGCCGAAGCTGTCAGGATATCATAGGTTTGACGAATTTCCCCATTAAGTCCAACAAAAATTTGATGGGACTAGTGGAGCGAGGCTTAAATACAGTAACCATTAAAATAAGTTCGATTTATTTATGAATCAACTTTGCTAATGGTATCGATATTTACGCCCAAGACTACTAGTTTTATGGCTTACGAGTAAAAACTAGCTCTTCGTTAGTTGAAAGCTCTTCATTGTAAGCGTATCCTTCATCGGTAAAGTTCTTAATCTTAGCAAGATCCCTAATTTGGTTTTGAATTACATAGCGAGCCATCATGCCTCTGGCTTTTTTGGCATAGAAACCGATGACTTTGTACCTATCCTTTTTCCAGTCTTTAAAGACGGGATTAATCAGTTCGGCTGAGAGAATTTTTAGATTTAACGCTTTGGCATACTCTTGTGAAGCGAGGTTGAGGAGGAATTTACTTTTTGTCTGTTGTAAGTCTCGATTTAAGGCTTCACTTATGCGCTCGCCCCAGAATTGGTACAGCGTTTCTGGCAGACTTGGGCTCAGGGTAGGATTTTGTGATAAGCGCGTATCCATGGAGAGTCGGTAGGGTGCGATGGGGTCTAATGGTTTTAACAATCCATAAAGCCCAGAGAGAATACGCAGATGTTCTTGGGCATAAGAAATATCTTCTTTCGAGAAGTTCGTAGCTTGCAAACCTTCATAGACATCTCCCTTAAAGGCAAACATCGCTTGTTTGGTAGCTGCTGTAGAAAACTTCTGGTAACGCTCGGCATTTAGTTTTCCTAACTTAGCACTAATACCCATTAGGTTTGAGAAATCTTCACCAGAAAGCTTCTCGAACGCTTCTACTAAAGTCTGAGTTTGGCTGTGGAAAAAGAGCTCGCTAGTAGCTGAGATTGGAGAGAGCGTTTCAAAATCTAGGGTTTTAGAGGGGGAAAGAATTAAAAGCATGGAGTTTATATACAGAGTATCGCTCGACAGCAAATTATTAATAACATAGTCTTTGGCTCAGAAAGTCTTAACAGCGATTGCTCTACAAACAAAAAACCCAGTCACATTAACTGCAACTGGGCTTGATTATTGAACTATACAATTAGTTCGTTATCCTTGGAAAACTAAGCAGAAGCTTCTTCACCGAGATTGACTTTGACTACTTTATTTTTTTCTTCTTCTGATTTAGGTAAAGTCAAATTGAGGATACCGTCTTTGTATTCAGCAGTAACGTTAGTGTTTTGAATTTTGGTAGGTAGAGGAATTACTCTTTGGAATTTACCGTAACGAAATTCAGAACGAGTTTTTTCTTTGATTTCGGATTTACGTTCGCCAGAAATTGCTACTCGATCTGCCATTACTTGAACATCTAAATCTTTAGCTTCCATGCCAGGAACTTCTAGTTTTAGATGTAAAGCATCGTCAGTTTCAGTTAGTTCTGCGGCAGGTACTTTAGCTAGATTATCAAAACCATCCCAATTGTTGGGAACTAAAGCATCATCGAATAAGCGGTTTAGTTGACGTTGTAAAGAATTCATTTCTTGCCAAGGATTGTAACGTACTAATGCCATGTTTGTGACTCCTTTGTTTACTACTTAATAGATGATTAACTTAGAGTTTCTGTATATTTGTTGCTTGCTTCAATTATTATCTTAGTAAGTCAACAAACTAGAGGTAAGTGGTGGTTATAACCCATAGATAGTGAGGTTTTTATCCCGAACCCAAGCAGACGATTTTGGTAGGGGAAACTATACTTAATTGAGTTCGGTTTGGCAGACTAAAAAGATATTTTGACGATGAGCTTTTGACCCTGAAAACACAGAATAAAGGAAGCTCGTGATGTAGCAGTAAGCCAAATTGAAGTCATCGAGCGCTCTATTCTCTCTCGCTTTTGGTTAAGTCTCATTACTATTTACAAGCAAGAGCGAGAAGCTTGATGCACAATCTAGGTATAAGTCGTTATTAAAGGTCTGTTGATGGCGTTCGTGGTGTGACAGCTCTCAGCAATGGTTATTTACAAACTGAATTACAGTCGCCAACTTTTCAGTAAATTGAATTTGAAATCCTGACTAGATAATGACTTAGCTGACATTTACTAATGAGAGCGGTAAATGGTTAACAGCTTAAACTTGCTGAAAAACTTGATGTTTAGGCATCCAACCTAGTCAAAAAGTGTTCACTATAATGTGCTCTCATTAGTAATAGTTTGGAGCACGATCGAAATGACTATTTATCAAAGAGGCAAACGTTTATTTGAGCGAATTACATCGGATTCAGTAAGTTGTGGAACGTTGGCAATTTGGGCTGTGGCAGTGGGGTTGTTAGTTTTTATGATGCAGTTCTTTTCTAGAAGTCAGTTGTTATAGCACCTTGCTCCTGGCTCTTTGAACGGAAGATTAACCCTAGATGAAAATTCCCGACTGCGATCGCTGTCTCCTCTACGCCCACAATCCCCATCCCCACTTCTTAGTCTGTGCGGTTCATCTTCACTACGATTGCCCTGAATGTGGCTGGATGGACGATTCGGTATAATGTACGACAAAGCCAAGGGAATTCACATTGCTTCTTTTTCAGTCATAAATAAGACAGCATTTACCTTTAGGAAATAGAGATATTGGCAAAGCACAAATCAGACTTCCAAGGACAAAATTTAGGGTCTTCTCAAGCCGGATTCTCAAGCAATCGTGGAGACTGGCAAACTGCAATGGAAAATACCACTCAGAGATTCGAACGCGAATATCGTCAAGAAAATTTGGCTTTACCCGCAGAAATTAAAGCTCTTGCTATTTATGACGAATGGCAGATGGGAAGCCTTCAAGACCGGGTTAGTTCTAGATTTTGGGAATTAAAAACTCCCATGAACAAGCAAGCTTGGTTGGACATCGGTTGTGGCTTGAGTTTTTTGATTTATCCCTGGAACGAATGGGGTGCTTTTTTCTCCGGACAGGAAGTGAGTAGAACAGCGCGAGATATCCTGATGAGTCGCGCACCACAGCTAAATTCTAAATTGTTTCGGGGGGTGAAGTTAGGTGCTGGTCATTTACTCGCCTACGAAGACGGTCAGTTTGATGGTGTACTGGCGACAGGATGGAGTTGTTACTACCCCCTCGATTATTGGGAGCGAGTGATGGCTGAAGTCAAACGGGTGCTAAAACCTGGAGGCATCTTGATTTTTGATGCGCTCGCTCCGGACCAACCTCTAGCTGAAGACTGGGCGATTTTAGAAACTTATCTAGGTGCGGAAGTTTTCTTAACGCCTCTGGGTGAGTGGCGCAGTTTAGTACGTCAAGCTGGAGGAAAAATTGTCAAAAGCCTGTCTGGTGAGTTGTTTGAGATTTGGCAAGTTAGTTTTTAATCTCAATCACTTAAATGCTCTGATTCAATCGGGATGATTCTGTTTGACTGGGCTTTGACTTGGGGAAAACTAAGACAAACGTTCTATCCCAGTCGATGAAAGCCAAGCTATTTCTCTTCTATCTCCGCTATCGTAAGCTTTTAATTTTTCTGTTTTCGGTGATCGCTCTAGTTTCGATTGGTGCTGATTCGTGGTTGAAGTATAAATCTAAATCTGTTAACTACAACCCTTGGAGAGTAGATGAGGTGATGACGGGCGAAAGCTTTACTGTGGCTCGTGATGATGAAACTAAAACCATTAAGCTATGTGGCATAACGGCAGCAGGAGATGAAGCTAGAGATTACTTGAAATCGCTGATAGATAGAGGTGATGGTACGGTTCAGCTTGAAGAAAGAGAAGGAGCATTTGAAGCCTGGGTGTTATTAAAGCCGAATTTCGAGAGGCAGCTTCACCTGAATACTTGGATGGTACAAGAGGGCATGGCTAGACACGATAAACGAAGTTCTGGTCACTGTCGTAGCGATGAAGCATTGGGATGGGCAGCAGAAGCGGCTAAAGATGATAAGTTGGGTATTTGGCAGCGTTGAGAGAGTAGCGATCGCCTTAGTTAAGAACCGTTGATGGTAGTTGGTAATGATGTACAGTAGAAGCATCAACGAGATAAATCGTGTTTATTAGTTATGTTTCGGCTCATACACTTAATAGCTTTAGCTGTGGGGATTTTAGCCTTCATAGGAAACATACTATTCGGTCTTTACATCACGGTTTTAAAACTTACTTCCAATCGGCTCGTACCACTTTCGCTCTCGAGCGCATTATTGTTGGTCTGGATTGTAATTAGTTTTGCTGCTTATTTTCTGGTGGGCATTGCGGGATTTTCAGATTCAGAAGAAATCCTGGCGAGACTTACTCCTTCTCTGATAATTTTGGCTTATCTAGTAATTGGTTTGGGAGTTTTTTGGAGTTTCAAAATCATCGAATTTAGAGCTTAACTTTCTTTATTTGTTAGCGATCGCAGTATTGATATCGTCGCTTCGCGGGCTGTCGCGCTCAAATCCCCCCATTGCCCCCCAAGGGGCAGACAGCGAACGCTGTTCGGATTTTGTCCTAGTGTCGAATTTCAGCCATCCCATTATTGCGGCAGGGATAGTGTTGCTACGCAGTTGTTATCTGGGGACACCCCAGACCCCGAAACGCTCGTCAAGGGTAAATACACTGCGGCAGGAAGAATTTATGTGGTCGCGATCGCAGATTATATTTTTCCTGCCTTGCCCTATGACTTCGCTACCCTGCCGCATTGAAAAGGGCGTTCTTTTTTCGTTTTTTGGGGGTGCTGCCCGTGTCTGTTTCTGCTGTTTCTGTTTCTCTTCCCGTTGCCGTTTCCTCGGCTCTGTCTGGTGCGTCTGTGGTTGGTTTTTCTGGTTCTCGTTCCCTGGTGCCTGCGGCTCTGTTTGCGGTTGTGTCTGCCGTGCCTGCTGGCTGTCCCGTGTTCGTTGGTTGTGCGCGGGACGTTGACGGTGCGGTGCGTTCTCGTTTCCCTTCTGCTTGCGTGTTTCGGGTGTCTGGTTCTGGTCGCGGTGCTTTTGCGGCTCGTTCGGTGCGGTTCGTGCGGCGGTTGTCGTCGGCTGGTGGGGTGTTGTTCTCTTTCCCCGGTCGTCCCTGTCCTGTGGGTTTGGTGCCTGCTGCTTCTTCCTCGGCTTGTTTCTGTGGTTTGGGTTCTGGTTCGTGGGCTTCCCTGGCGTTTGCTCTCGGTCTGGGCGTTCCCTGCTGTGTCTGGCTGCCTGCTGGTGTTTCCGTTCCTGCCTCTTGGGGTTTGGTTGCTGTTGGTGGTGGCTGGTGGGTGTCTGTGCCTTTCTAGTTTTCCTTTCGGGGGCTTTGCCCCCTTTATTATCTATTGTTTGCGATCGCATGAGTAGAAGTGGTCGCTTCGCGTGGTGTCTTTCATTACCCCCCTGCGCCTATCGTCCCCCTTGGGGTGACGGCTGAGGTGGTGCCTGCGGCGCACAACAACAGGTTTTCTATTGTAACTACGCGGTCAAGGGAAATTTGGTTATTAATGTGGGGTTTCCCCACACCCCATTGGAAGTGGAAAATTTGCCTAACGGCAGACCCTTGACTCGCTTCGTTCCTTGAAGGGCGTAAATTGTTTTTTTATTTTTAAGGAGTTTCCTATCATGCCTATCAATCACAATGCTTTATCTTCTAAATTTCAAGTTCCTACTTATAAACATAGAGAGCAGCAAGCTGCCTTTCGTAAATGGCAGGCAGTGTTCTACACGCTGCGCTTTAAAATTTGGGATGATAGCAAAAGTCGCATCTTTACAGATGCTCTAGACTGCGGTGCAATCGAACCAATTGCTCCTGGTGAATTCGACCCACAAGATGTTCAGCAGCTTTATTCAGAAGCTTGGGATGAGTTCCAAGAAGAATACGATCGCGCTTTTATCAAAGCGACTTTAGAAGAGATGGTAGAGTTTGCTCAGACTAGGTTTCGCATGAGTTTAGCGGTACTTAAACAAAAATCAAGCCCAAACAAAGCCCAAACTAGCTTTATAAGCTACGAATACGTCGCGATTTTGGTTCAACCATTGGACAAAACGATAAGATATACCTGTACGAAAAGCTTCTAATGCTTCAGGAAATGTCTCCAAAGGTTTGTTCGCCCAACGTCTTCTTAAACCTCCAGTAAGCTTATGCCAAAGGATAAAAGTATAGGCACAAAAAACTAGAATAAAATGTCTTTCCAAACTCTTCTTATCTCTAACTTGATACTCTTTTAATCCTAACCATCCCTTGGCTTCTCGATAGAAAACTTCTATCCAGTTTCTCTGAGCATAAGTTTGAACTATCCATTGCTCGGTTACTATTTCTCCCTCAACATTTGTGAGTAAGTAGTCAATATCTTCAGCATCTTCAAAGATTGGTGCACTCATGACGATAGCTATTTTTCTGATTCCTTCTAGCCTTGATATTTCTGCTTCTATTATTGCTACCCAGACGGTTCTAGGTTTTTCACCCTGGATTTGAATCTCCTTAAATTCCTCATCAGATAACCATTGAGCATATTCATCTACTCTGATTTTTTCTAATTGATTTGATGGAGTTTTAACCAAAATATTACGATTTTTAGCGATTCCTCCTATATACTTTAATTTCTTTTTTTCCAGTTCGAGTAAAACAGTTGTGTTGTTACCATAGGACGAATCTATTAATACTAGTCCTGGTCGATATCCCCTCTTCAAACTTTTATCGATTAATTCTAAGGCTAAGGTGGGTTTTTTCTTGAATTCTCTGTCTTTCTTTCCTTCGGGCAACGAATTACCATGTTGATATAGTTCTATGTCTAAAGGTAAGCTTTTTTGGCCATCATATAGATGAGTTGTTACTACAACATTGCCATTATCTGTTTTCCCAATTTCCCCAATATATTGACGACCTACTGCTGCGGTAAAGTTACCACTTTTTCTATGCCCAGAGTCATCAACAATTAGACTAAATCCCTTACTGATTCTCGTTTGATTACACTTGTTCATCACTTCTAAGCGACGTTCATTTATCTTGTTCGCTGACCAAGTTGCTTCAGTTAAGAAATGGTGTAATTTGTGGTATGTGACCTCTACTGCGTCTTTAGCCATTTGAGATACATTTTTTCGCTCACTTTCCCCTAATAATCCTCCTAAATAATGTCTGAATTCCCTTTTTTGCGCTTTAGTTCTCAGTAAATCATCAAACTTTTGACACCATCTCATCTATCGAAACAGGGAGGCATGGCTGCGGGAGTAGTTTCTTTCATAAAGTGCGATCGGGCTTTAGAATAATGTTAAAGTTAATCAGCAAAGGTATTCTATCTTATTTTGTCTGTTTAAATTGTTTAAGTACCGTTAGAAGATTTACTCGAACTAAATCGCCAGCGTTCGGCACAACGGTATAATCGTTAATCATTCAGCCTGGGGCTATCTCTAGCTCCAGGTTTTATCAATTTTTATTTTGCTTTTTAAAAGGTCGTTCGTCGGGCAGGGACAAGCCCCACCACTCCTCACTTCCAGCCCATCACCCACCCAACTATGTAAAGCGGAATCGGTCAAGCGCGATCGCATCATCTGAATTGATTAATTAACAACAACAAAAGAAAAAAAGAATAAATAAAAAAAGAAAAAGTTAAATAAGAGTCCTTCGGTAGCAGTGAAGTTTATTCAACAAAAAATAAATGATTACTGCACAAAACTTTGTTTACTCTAAAGCTGCTGCTGCCAGGATTTTAAAACTCGATCGCTCTCTGATTAAAGAGATAGAAATCTGGCATAAAGTCGTTCTAGTTAAAATTTACGACCAGAAAGCTAAATTTATTTCTAAAAAAGAGTTTCGTCAGCATTTTGCCGACTGGCGCAGAGCTAGAAGTCGTGCATTAGAGGCTACGCCTCATATCTACAGCCAAGAACTGTTTACCGTCCATAATCCCTACAAAGATACTCGCTATCAGGTAAGCGTTCATCCCCAAGAGTTGGTTTGTAACTGCGATGATTGGATAAATCAAAAAGAGATTTTAGGTAAAGCTTGCTGCAAACATTGTTATTCGGTATTGAGCTATCTCAATTATTCATCTTTAAAAGAATATATCGAAAAATCTAAAGAATTAGTAACTGCATAAATAAAGTTAATAAAAAGTGTCAGAGAAATAAAAATCTGGCACTTAAAGTCTAATAAAACCTTCGGCAATTGTGTAATTAATTTGGAGAAAAACAACTCATGATTAATGCTTTCGAACCTCCCAAGATGGACGGCATTGTTTATATCCCTGGTCGTCCCCGTCAGTATCGTGCTGACTGTAAAGCTGGTGTATTTAAGATTGGTGAATCGAAAATAGTGGGTAACGAACTCAACCTAGAAATCCTCAGCTTCCGTACCTTTGAAGAACAGTTATTTAACTATCCCTATCAAAGTTGGCTAGAAGTCATCTTTGTAGACCCAGATAATGTTGTCGGTCACATTCTCTTTAAGACCGAATCTCTAGATAACTTCTTCACTCTAACTCTAGACCTGAGCATTCAAGGTATTGCTATCGGTACGGGTATTGTCAGTGCCGAGATGAGCAAACGCTCTAGCGATAATGGCACTTACTATGCCGTCGAGTTTGATTGGGAAGAAAACCAAAAAGAACGAATTGAGGAGCTAAAAAGCTTCGTCGCTCAACACAATCTCTATGCAGCCCGAATGAACGAACGGCAAAGCTTGGAACTGCCAGCAGCAACTGAAGATGTCGATCTCTAACTAACTGACTAATAACATGGGCAGCTAATCAAATGCTGTCCATCAGATCTTCATCGTCAGGGATGGGAACGATCGCCAGCTTGTTTAAATCACCATCGACAAAATAACCTTTGAAGACGAAGTTGGTCGTGTCCCATTGATAGTAAGATTTCATCCCTTCACCATCATCGAGAACGGTTTGGTCGATGCCCAGATCGTGGAGTGTTTGACCGAGCTTTCCTATGAGATATCCCCTAAGTCGGTCAGCCGTCCAAACATTAGGACAGTGAATCAGTAATGCCGAACTGCCCTGCACTATAACCATCTGCAACTGACAGAACTCGAAAATCTCTGCTGCCGTCTCACCACAACTCTGAGCTACGCGATCGCATATCTGACTCTCTAAATTCTCCATCACCATATCTCTCAATCCATCGATACAAGTGTATCAGTTAACCAAATAAAGAAAGTAAACAAAAAGTTAAAAGTCAGTCAGTCCTTCGGAATTAGTGAAATTAAATAAATTAAAAGGAAACAACAACTATGAATGATAACCTCTGGAACAAAACTCAAGACCTCATCGAGTTAGAAGAAGCGATCGCCGAGATTGCCAACAGTGAAGAATTAACCGAAGCAGAAAAAGACCAACGTTCTCAACAGCTATTCCAGCAATGGTTGGGTAAAGAACAAGACTGGAAAGCAAAACTAGAATCTGCTGCTTATGCCGCTAAATGCTTGGAGAAAGAAGCAGCAGCCGTTAAATCGATGATTGACGAGCTGAGAGTCAGACAGGTTAGTAAGCTTAATTCCGCCAACAAGTTAAAACAATACATCCTACTAGCGATGCAGCAGAGAGGAGAAAGCAAAGTCAAGGGTAAATACTCGACCATCTATCAACAAACCAGACAGCCAGTAGTCCTCAAAGTAGCAGCAGCAGAACTGCCAGAGGAATATCAGCGAATTAAAGTCGAGGCTAAACTCAACGACATCAAACAAGCTTTGAAAACTAGTAAAAATGGTTTTCCCTGGGCTGATTGGGGAGAAACCGAAACCAGTTTGATAATCAGAATTAAATAAAAACTAAATAGATAAAAACTAAATAATTACTGTCTCGTGCTGAGGGTAAGTGAAGTTTAGTAACTAATTAAAAGGTTATGGATTACTTACAACTCAGTTCGAGAGATGAAGTTGCTTTGTTTGAGTATATCAATGGTGAAAATGATGCTCTAAGTTTAGAAACCCCAGCATCAGATGACTATTACTATCTCTCTGGTTGGTATGAAACTAAAGCCAAACTAGCTAGCGGAGAACTAACTATTGAAGTAAATAAATCAAATTTAACTAATAAAAATAAATGGAATGAAGACATTTTCTAAATCAATCAGTCCTACGGTAACTATGAAGTTGATTCTCTATAAAAACTATGAATGTTATTACTTTACAAAAAGCAGTAGCTAATCTCAATTGGCACATTGATTTCTATGAATTCTGTCGAGAAATCCTCCAAAAAGATGGCTGGACTAAACAACAGTTAGAAAATGATGCTTATTGTTTAGAGAAGTGGCAGGACTGACAGCAACTAAATAAGGCACTGCATCTATTCGACGATGAAACTTTAGAGCGCATCGTCACCGTGTACGAACGAAGACAGGGAAATAAATAAACAGTCCTCCGGCTGAAGCTTGAAGTTTATTTTAGGTTTCAGCCATGAATGACTATTAACAAGCAGCAAAGATTCTAAAAACAAACTCACTACTAACTAATTAATTATACAAATGACTCTCAAACAATTTAACCTAGACCAATTTACTGGTACGACAAAATACTACAAGCATTGGCTCGGACTTTTATACACGGATGGCGTACAGTACGTCGCCAAACAGGGAAAAGCTTATTGGCTAATCGACGCGATCGCTGGCTGGCAACTAGACCCCAAGATTAAACGCGATCCCATGCTAAGACAAATTCAGTTTTGGAAGCTGAAGGTTAACGACAATAATTCCGCCATGTTAATTTGCGAACGAGATGCTGGAAACGTGGCAGTCACTCAGGAGATAGAACGGACAAATTTTCCTCTGCCAGAGATTGAATTTTATCTTACTCAGAAAGTCCTAATGCTGCCGAGTGAGTATTGAGATTGTTAGCCAAACAAATATTTAGTTCTCCTTCTTCATCGGGGGAGAAATCGAAGACAATAAATACAGAGAAAAAGTACAGAACAATGACACCAGAAGAAGTAGAAGCAATCTTACAGTCTAACGCTAAAGCGATCGCTTCTAATAGTAATGCGATCGCTGAAAGTCGTAGAGAAACCAACGCACTCTATAACATCTGTAGCGAACTGGCTCGAAATACCTCGGAGTTAGCTAGAGACAGAGCGGTGATGTATGAAATACTGCGGGGATTGAATGAGGACAGAGTGACTACACTAGAAAATCTCTCAGGTATCGCTGAAAATGTCGCTAATCTCTCTCGTACTAATGTTGAGATAAACAACGTTTTAGAAAGAATCGCCAACGCCTTAGAAAATCAAAATAGGTAAGTTAATGAAGCTGCTATCGATTGGGCATCTTTGAGTGAATCTCATCAATACTCTGTAACTATTCGTTAATTATTCGTAGTGGAAGTAAGTCAAAAGATGTGATTACTAAAAGTCATAATTGGGAAGCGTGATGTCGTCGCGTAGATTCCGACCCATAATGAAGTCCGCAATGAACGGTATTCGCAATAGCCGAGTAGCAAAATTGCGGAAGTGAATGCCGAAAGCAGTCTGCGGGGCGAACGTGGAGGCAAATCTGGCTGCCGCTTCCTGCTTTCGTTCTAGGAATGGCATCATCAGGGATTGATAACGGGCGAAGGCAGCTGCGTGTTCTCCCTGACAACGGTGTAACTCTCCTGCAAGTACGTAGGCCTCAGCCATTGCCAGCCCGGTGCCCTCGCCAGCAAGTAGGGAAACACAAGCGGCCGCATCACCGATTAGCGCTGTGCGTTCCTTCGCCCATCTGTCCATGCGAATTTGGCTGACTCGGTCGAAATAAACATTGTTGACATTCTCCATCGCATCTAGAATTTGGGGGCATTCCCAGCCAACATTAGCAAACACTTCTCTGAGTGCTGCTTTGCGCTCATCATCATTCGAGGGGTTTTTCTCGCTCAGATACCGCTCGCGAAAAACGAAAAGAAAGAGCGTCCTATCCTCACGTAGGGAAAATCGGGAAACCTGTCTTCCTGGAACCCCATGACTGACATAGACCAATTCATTCCGCGGTCGATAACCTTCAACTTCGAAAGCGGCAACATGATAACCAAGAGCAACTTCAAATCGTTCTTCGGGTCCAAAAACAAGTCTTCGGATGCGTGAATGCAGCCCGTCAGCACCAATGACTAGATCGACATGTCGTGAGGTGCCATTCTCAAAGCTAAGACACACGCGATCGCTCTGTGGTTCGATGCTCACGATAGAATCATTAAACAGTGTCTCTACCTGTCCTGCGATTGCGCCATAGATAGTGGCTGAAAGGTCAGAACGCCGCAGGCTGGTGAAGCGACCATCGGTCATCCGGTTGAAAACGTCTGCGGAAAAACCGCCGCGTCTATAACCACGATCGTCTACGAGGCGGACCTCCTGAACTTGGTAACCGAGTTTCCTCAACTGGGGAACGAGTCCCATCTTCTCGGCGATATCAAATCCAACGCCCCAAAAGTCAACTACATAACCACCGCTGCGAAGTTGCGGTGCCTTTTCAACCAGCAAAACCTCATGACCAGACCTGAGTAACCAAAAAGCGAGTGTTGGACCGGCGATCCCAACCCCATTGATAGCAATTATCATACGTGTCTCCCCCAACTAAACGTTGCCCTTAACCCGCCGCAGATGACCTCTAGATCATAAATTATTTGTCCGCTCGTGGCGATCGCTTATCATTACGGGCGATCGCTACTTCGATAAAAAGTAACCTACTAGCTAGCATAAAGTTGTAGATATCGGGTTCTTGCAATTGATTCAGAGAGTACATCAATGAATGTAATGCTCGGATGCGATATATGAATTTACTAAGTTGCAACAAGCACAGTTTCTTTCAACATTAAAATTTTTACTTTTAACCTTTATTCCCGCAAACTTAGAATTAGACTCTGTTGTAAGAGTTTGGCGACATACCATTGTTCGCTCCTGACAAGTAGGACAGTCCTCAAACCAATGACCTGATTTATTACGTCCTCGACTCTGAATATAACCGCGCAAATTGATTGTTGGTACTGATTGATAACATTGGGGACAGCGCCAAGCCAAATATTGCATACTATCAATGGAACGAGCAACCTGTTGAGGATAGCTTAAGTAATTATCAATCTCTGAGCTATTTATGTATTCCATGCTAGAGCCGCAAACTTTGCAGGGAAAAGGTATATTGTTTGCTTTAGCAATGGCAAGACGTTGGGAAAGTTCGTTTAGTAATCTATTGATGTTATGAGGAGACACAAGTATAAGCAGAAGAAGAACGACATCAAGCCCAAAGAAACAAGAAATAAGCAGATAATTTGAAAATACGAAGAGATATCGTTCGGCGATTGCTGAAACAATGAGTACGGGAATTGCTATAAATGGAGCGAGGCAACCAATCATAGGACGAATCGCCAATAATGCAGGTACTACGAGCAAAATTGTAAATGACCCGACGAAGGGCAGGACAGATCGCATCGCACCTAAAGCAAATATTATAAAGATTGAAGATACTACTAGGCTCCAAAAGTTGGGATTAGAGTTATTCCCTCGATCTTTCTGTTGATGGTCGGCAATAAATACTGAACATACGCTGATAAGATAAACTAAGATTGAAAATAACAAAAGCGTATCAGCAGGAAGAAGACGACCACTTAAGCTGACAGCATAAATCCCCCAAGTCAGTAGTAACCCAAAGAAAATTATTGAATACACTCTGGCTAGAAAAGCAATTATCCAAGATATTGGGAGAATTGCGATCTCAATCAAAATCAACATGGAATCTCCCAACTTGTTATTTCCGATCCACTCACTTATAAAGTAGGTAATTGGAACTATGGTTAACCCAATACAAAAGACTATTTTTTGTAAGTAGCGACTGACTAAAAGCAATTGGTGCTGTCCCAAGCAAATTTTATAGGCTTCATCAATTGGTTTAGTTTCTATACTTAAGAATGATTGATAGAGTCCATCATCTTTTGGTAACTGTCTTAAGTTAGCTCTAGGTTCTAAAGTAAGAGGTTGGTTGACACCTCTCAGTAATCCAATCATATTTAATAGGGTATGTAAAATAAATTGTGTCAAAGGTCAAAACACACTCTAATAAATAGAATTAATGTGAGGAATGAGACTATGACCTTTCGACCAGAGTTAATTGATGAACTGCTCAAAGACTATGAAAAACCAGAAGACCTTATTGGAGAAGGAGGAATCCTCAAACAACTGACCAAAAAACTCGTAGAGCGTTGTTTAGAAGCTGAAATAGACGTACATCTAGAGACTCAGAAGGCAGAGCGGGGCAAAAAAGAGCGACAAAATCGACGCAACGGACACAGCCGTAAAACCATTAAGGGGGAGTTTGGCGAAGCGGAACTTGCCGTGCCTCGCGATCGCGATCGCCAATTCGAGCCTCAGATGGTCAAAAAAGGACAAACTCGTTTTACAGGCTTCGATGACAAGATTCTCGCCCTGTATGCGAGAGGAATGACCACTCGTGATATCCAAGCCCAACTACAAGACCTTTATGGAGTAGAAGTATCGCCAGCCCTGGTATCTCAAGTAACCAATGCGGTTCATGAAGAGCGACTCCAGTGGCAAAATCGCAGCCTAGAGGCAGTGTATCCAATTATCTTTTTTGATGCTTTGGTCGTCAAAGTCAGACAGGAGGGAAGAGTCATCAACAAAGCCGTCCATCTAGCTCTGGGAATCAACATCGAAGGCGATAAGGAGTTATTGGGGCTGTGGATGACCCAGACAGAAACGGCAAAATTCTGGCTGTCGGTGTTAACTGAGTTAAAGAATCGTGGAGTCAAGGATATCTTTATTGCTTGTATCGATGGTCTGACGGGCTTCGCCGAAGCGATTGAAACGGTATTTACGCAAACCCGCGTACAGTTATGTATGGTACACATGGTCAGGAACTCCCTACGCTATGTCTCCTACAAACACCGTAAAGCTGTTGCCGCTGACCTCAAACGAGTGTACACTGCCGCTACTGAAGCTGAAGCCGAACAGGCACTAATAACTTTTGCTGACAAGTGGGACTCCACTTATGCCCCAATTAGTAGGTCTTGGCTGGCTCACTGGCAGCACGTGATTCCGTTTTTCCAGTTTCCTCCAGAAATCCGTCGCATTATTTACACCACTAATGCGATCGAGTCGATGAATATGACTCTTAGAAAAGTGTTGAAGAATCATCGGATTTTTCCAACAGATGAAGCTGCGCTCAAAGTTATTTATCTTGCGATTAATAACTTATCTCAGAGATGGACTAGACCTTTACGGGATTGGAAAGCTGCTTTAAATCGATTTGCCATCGAGTTTGAAGGACGGCTTCCACTTTAACTTTCTTTGACACAAACTTATTGACAGATCCTATTAATAACGAGCCCAATTATGCCTACAGCCCCAATAGCCCAAACATATAATAAAACCGTTCCTAGCTGATTTATACTAGCAACTGTTACTTGGAGCAAAATCTGTTTCATAGCTTATCTAACACGACTTGGCAACTCAAAAATGGGCTCGAGATCTCCTTTATGGCTATTACCATAGCTGGATCAGAAAGTTGAAAGTTCAGGATTATGGATCATTTTCTTCCTTGTAACATGCTCTTGATTAAATCCCGAACAGTAAATTTACTTATGTTTCTTACTATCAACTAAGCGTATATTTTTTTTGTCTTTAATACCGATAACCCCGCTTTGAAATAATTAAGCTGACGAGCTAACAAACGTCATGGCTCAGGGGCGCTATAAAGCATCGCCTACATACTCTTGTCGGTCATCGGCTTTGAATGCTTCGTGAAAAGTTACGGTACCCTGGGGAGTATGCCCGTTGAAAGACAGAGCGAATAAGACTTCCTGTGGAACATTATCAAGCACGAGCCCCGATATGTTTTTAAATCCAAATTTCCTGTAGTAATCCGGATGTCCTACGAGACAACATCCTCGAGCCTTCAGATCTTTCAGCCGAGACAGCCCTTCCCGTATTAGGGCTTTGCCAATGCCCTGCCGCTGGTACGCTGGCAACACCGAAATAGGTCCAAGACCGTACCAGTTCTGAGTACCGTCCGAAATGGTCACGGGAGAGAAGGCAATATGACCTACTACACGATCATCTACTTCTGCAACGAGCGATACCGTGAGAGCTTTGGCGGCGCGTAGTGCCTTGATGATGAACTGCTCTGTGTGATTGCTGAGCTCCAGGGTCTTAAACGCGGCGACGGTCACCTCGGTTATCGCGCTCACATCGGCATCGGTTTAGCTCCTGATTATGATTCTCGGCTTCATAAGTAACAACTAATTGTTAATGGAGAAGAGAAGTAATAGCTGAGAATAGTCCCTCTTTGTGGCGAATTGTTGATAATTTTTACTTATTGCAACCTTCTATTTCCGCCTTATTCCCACTTTCCTTTAAGCTCGTGGTTCTTTTCGAGGGTTTTAAACTCTAAAGCTCTTTATCTTTAAATGCTCTGGTAAATTAGATTCATCGAGAGTTCAAATCCCCAGACTTTCCCTTAATCCGCTCTGCCAAAGCATCAACCACATTGGCAATATCATTCGTGTCTGTATTTTGGATATAAACCAACACTTCGGCAGTACTAATGTTACAGCCACCAAAAGAAATAGACATTTCCTGGATTTCCATCAATTCTTTAACTAAGGCTGCCTGAGAGTCTTTATCCAGCTTCTTAGCTAAAGTCATAACTTTTTCCAAATTTATATCTTTTATATCTTTATTATCCATTTACATGACCATCTTTTTAACAGCCTAATTTAACATATCAACCGTTTTCGTCTTGTTGGTTTAACTCTGTCTTGATTGTTGAAGAGAATTTAATAATTTTTAACTAGCTTTTACCTCTTCTTGGGTAAACCGAGCCTTTTGTTTGACTTCCCGAAGAGATTGAGCAATCGCACTCATAATGTCCGCTCGGTCTGCATCAGAAAGGTAAGGAATCGCCATGCTTACCAGCTCGATGTTAGCATTTAACAATTCTGCCACCTCATCTGGTTCCATAACCGCAATTAAATCCTTGACTCGGAAAGAGCCTAACTCTCCAGCTTGACTCTTTCCCGCTAGCAAAGAACAAAAGTAACGTCGCGAACCAGGAGCGAGTTCCTCCAGCGCCTGAAGCATCTGCCACAAAACTTTGGTCGAAAGCTCGCTATTTCCATTGCGAAACTCAGAAAGATGCTGTGGGGTAATCTCAGACTTTTTGGCTAAAGCCTTGCTGGTAATTCGATAACGGTCTTGTGTCTGCCGAAGCAATTGATGAATCATGTTAAGTTCCGTAAAGAAAAATCAAAATATAGTTTAATTTTGATTGACTATATTCAACTATGAGTTAATATTAACAGTTTAGTAGATGGCTCACATTTTAGTGTAGCTGAGGCAAGAGCATCTACTGTTCAGACACAAACTACAAATAAATCTTTGAAGTAGATGATACAATTGCCCGCTCGAAAAATCAACTCTTGCTCAGAGCCAACAATGCCAAGCGGTGAAGTCGATTCTACCAAAAAAACAACCCCTACCTGTTGACGCAGATAGGGGACGTGAATGCTCCGGGCATTCACTTTAGTAATTTAATTAATCTAGTAATTTAATTATGACACAAAGCATCTTTCCTCAAGAAAAAAAGAATTATAAAGGATTGATATTTCCCTCTCCCTGTCCTCACTGTGGAAAGAAAAATGAGAACAAATGGTGTTATGAGTACATAGGAGAAGACGGGCATACCTACGGAGTCTGTAAACGAAATGCTCCAGCAGCCATGGGATGGGAAGAAACCCCTTGGACAGATAATGAGGGGACTAGAAAATACAAACTGATAGTAGAAAAATCAGAAAAACCCATCAGACCCGCACGGAAGCGAATTTGGGAGTATCCAGACCGCAAAGGCAATTCTCTTGTCCGCGTCATTCGCATCGATGACGGCAAGGGAGGTAAGCCCAAACGCTGGCAAGAACATTGGAACGGTCGAGAATGGGTCAAAGGATTAAAAGGAATTAAACGAGCAGATATCCCCATCTATCGCTATCAGGAAGTAAGAGAAGCGATCGCCGGACATCGAGCCTGCTACCGATGAGCAACTAAATATTATTAACAATAATAGTAACGTTATTGGCTCCGATCCCTTAGCTACCGAGCTTGCGCTAGATGATGGTGTATATTTTCTTGGGGAAGACAATCTTCCCCTAAAGTTAAGCTCTATCGCCAGCGCTTACTACATTAATAACGAAATCGGTATGGACTACACCGCATATATCAGACGCTATCCAATTTCTCCTACTTCAATACCCCGTCAGTCAGTTAAAGAACAAGTGTTTCAGTTTGATGTCGATGTAGAGCCTAATAGTTTAACTTCAATTCTCAGACGGAAACAAAGCAGAACTCCTTTTATTATCTATCGTTATCCCGCTCGTCAATAGTAGCTTATTTTCTTTGATAGCGCATTCCTGGCAACTGAATTACTAAATCCATAATTTCTAGTTGAGACAGGGCTGCTAAAATTTGACCCGGATCTAAGCTAATTTTTTGGGCGATCGCATCTATGGCGATCGCCTCATCGTTCAAGACTTGAAAAACGCGGTTTAGTTTTGGCTCCAGTTGTGGTTGAGGACGCTCCTTAACTGGCGCTCGCTCTAACAAATCGAGTTGAGGCATCGTACCCAACATCTCTAATAAATGCTCTTCACTTAAAATAACCTGCGCTCCCCGATTTAATAAATCCAAACAACCCATAGATTGAGGAGTGTCTAAAGAGCCTGGTAAAACGTAAACATCCCGACAAAAATCATTAGCAAAACTGGCAGTAATTAAAGCACCCGACTTAATTGGAGCTTCCATAATCAGTACCGCTCTGCACAAACCTGCAATAATACGGTTGCGAGCGGGAAAGTTTCCCCGTTCTGGTTTAGTTTGGGCGGGATATTCGCTTAACAGTAAGCCTGTTTCCCGTATCTGTTGGTAAAGTTGCCGATTGCTCTCGGGATAAATTTTATCTACTTCGGTACCCAGTACGGCAATGGTTCTGCCTCCTGCCTTCAAACAACTGTGATGAGCTACGGCATCGATACCCGCAGCCATGCCGGAAACGATACCAAAACCGTGTTTGACCAGCGTAGTAGTTATTTTCTCCGTCCATCGCCTGCCGTATTCGGTAGGATAACGAGTGCCGACTATGCCAATTAAGGGTCTAGCACCTTGATTTTCTGAGAGTAGGATTTGCCCTAGATAATAAAGCAGGGGTGGAGGACTGGGAATTTCCTGTAACAGACGAGGATATTCAGGATCGTCTGGAGTCCAAAATTGGGGATTTTGGCGTAGATGTTCTGCTAGTAGCTGCTTGGGGTGAGTTAAGTTTGGCGATCACTCGCGGATGATGCCATTAATGGCTTTACTATTTAATCCTTCTATCGAGCCAAAAGCTTCTATTGGTGCATTCCAGGCATCTTTTAAAGACCCAAAGTGTTGCTGAATTCGTTTGAGCGAAACTGCACCTATACCAGATATCTGCGACCAAGCTAACCAATACGCTCGTTTTTCTTGCATCAATGTAAAAACAGATATCGTAAATGGTCGTTTCCAGTTTAGCCCCGCCTTTAGTCAACAGCAAGGATTACAGAAACCTATATTGGTATTGAATATTATGGGTACTCTATCGCCAAATAAAAAACCTCGGCAAAGCGAGGTTGATTGAAAGATACTCATTTAATTTAATTGAATACATTAACTAATTGCAAAAGAGGCAGCAATAAATCCTGCAATCAGCAAAGCAGATAAGGCTCCTGTTATTACATAGCGACGCTGCTCTTTAGGTGAAGGGCTTTCTGCAACGTACACTTTAGGCTCCTTAGCAAAATTATTGAGAATTCCGTTTTCGTCTGTAGTAGTAGTCATAATTAAATTTTGCTCCTGTGTTTCTGTAAATTATCTTAACAAATGTTTATATTTTTGTAAACTTGACTTGACATAAAAATTCTCTTGGTTTCTAAGGTCTGCGATTATCATACGTTTCGAGCGCTCAGAAGATGCCAGGAGTCTATCTGCTTCTGAAAGACTGACCGCCTGAGTTTTCCAAAAAATTGTTAAATTTTGTAAAGTTTCCTAGGCTAGAGTAGAACCGAGTGTTTTTTCCGATCGCACTTTTCGCCCTTTAACCATGAAAACCGTTTTATTCGGGAAACAAACTAACTTTCGAGCCTGGCTGTACGACCGCTTTATTCAACTAATTATCTATCCGAGCATTTGGGTAGTAGCAGCAATTGCTTCATTGGGAATTTTTGCCCAAATTATGATGGGGTTGGAGTTTAATTGTAAACCAATTGCCCTAATTTTTAGCACGGGACTCATTCCCTATAATCTAGATCGCATTTTTGATTCATACGTTCAGGAAATTCCCGAAGCCAAGGCGCAATCTTTTTTTCGCCAACCATATATTTTTATCTTATTAATTGGGGCAATAATCGCTACTGCCTTACTTTTATACGATGCGCCTGTAAGAGTTCGTTATGTTAGCTGTGCGGGTATCGTTCCCTTGCTGTACGGTACACCTCTATTTCCCTGGTTGAAAGATTCGCAAATTAAATGGTATCGCCTCAAAGATATTCCAGGATCTAAAGCTTGGATCGTTGGCGGCACCCTAACCTATGCAGCGGTAGCTTTACCAATGGCTTATGCAGCAAGGCAATTCGATCTTACAGCAGCCTTGACTACACTCTTTCTGTTTGTCTTTATCGTTTCTAATTCTCATACTTTCGACTTGCGAGATATTGAATCCGATCGAGAGAAAGGCGTAACTACTTTACCTTTGATGGTAGGAGTTAGAGGAACGAGAATTGTTTTAACGGCAATGAATATTTTAATGCTTTTAGTAATGTTTGCTGCTTGGAAGACAAATACTATTAGCTATTATCCCGAAATCTTGGTATCGACAGAAATAACCATTATCTACATTTGGTTAGTGCAACCAGAAATGTCGCGATCGCTTTATAACATCTGGATTGATGGTTGTTTATTCGTACCAATTTTATTCCATTGGGGGTTAAAAGCGATCGCTGCTATTATTTGAATTTCAAACTGTGTAGTTCAACCACCGTAATTTTGTTCCGTAACTTTGCCTCCAAAAACAATATATTGATAGATGTTATACGCCAGCATAATCGGAATCAAAAAGCCGATGAAAACGATCATAAATACCAAAGAACTGAGACTTGCCGAAGCTTCGTAAATAGTTATCTCTGTAGGAATAATATAGGGAAATACGATTAATCCCAGTCCTAAAAAAGTCAGCAAAAACAGTAAAATCGTCCAGATAACAGGACTTCTCTCCTTACGTTGACTGATACTTCTCAGCAACAAACCGATGAGCAAAATGCCCAGTAAAGGAATTAAGGCAAAAACATAAACCAAAGGCGCGGAAAATAGACGCTCTCTAGCACTTTCATAAAAAATTGGCGTAGTGATGGTAATCAATACCGCACCAATTAAGGTAGTAATGGCAGCAATTCTAGCTGTAACATAGTGAGTATTTTGTAGTTCACCCTCGGTTTTAGTAATCAAGTAAGTAGAACCGATCAATACATAGCCCTGAATCAAAGTTAAAGCCATCAATACCGATTGCCAATTCAACCAATCCCAGGTATTGCCGATAAACATTCCCGACTCATCAACGGCAATACCTTTTAACACTCCTCCCAAAGCAAAACCCTGTCCAGTGGCTGCCAAAAAGCTACCGATACCAAAAGCCAAATTCCAGAACCATTTACGATTGGCGTGTTCGCGAAATTCAAAAGCTACCGCCCGAAAAATTAATCCAAACACCATTAGAGAAATGGGGATATATAAAGCCTGCAAGATAGTGCCATAAGCGAGGGGAAACGCGCCAAATAACGAGCCTCCCATTAATACCAGCCAGGTTTCATTAGCATCCCAAACGTTATTCAGACTGGTCATTAAAATACCGCGTCGTTCTTCGGTAGAGCTAGTTATCGATAAAATGCCCACTCCCAAGTCAAAACCGTCGAGCATTACGTAAAGAAACAGGAATAAAGCCAAAATTACAAACCAAACTTGAGGGAGAAAATACTGTAGGGGTTCCATAATTAGCGATTTTTGATATTTATAATTACTGTTGCGCTTCTAAAGGACGAGTATCGGGAATCTTAGTCGCTGGTTCAGTTTCTAGGTCAGAAGCAACATCTTTACCCGGTATGGGTAAGTTTAAATTTGGTCCTTTGCGAATAATGCGACTACCAAAATAAAGCGCGGCAATAAACAGTAGTGAATAAACAACGATATATGCAGTCAGAGAAGTAAGAACATCTCCTGCTGGTAGATTGGAAACCCCATCAACAGTACGTACCTCGCCATAAACTACCCATGGCTGCCTACCCACACAGCGGACGATCCAACCAGATTCGATCGCAACATATCCTAAAGGTGCAGCTAACATCCAAACTCTCAGCAACCATTTTTGCCGAGCAATATTTTCTGGAGAAAGTTTACCCCGCAGCCATTGTAAGGTAGTCACTGCCATTAAAGCAGCTAGAAATACGCCGATGGCAATCATAACCCGAAAGGAATAGTAGACCAAGCCAATTTGATGGGGACGATCTTCAGGCTGCCATTCTTTAAGTCCGTATACGGGTTCAGAAAGTTGAGGCTTGACTTCTAAGATGTAGCTTAACAATCCTGGTATGGAAACTTCCCAGTCATTTTTTTCTGCCTTATCATTAGGGATCGCCAGCGCACTCCAAGAAGGAGATTCTCCTGCAGGAATAGTTTCCCACTGAGCTTCCATTGCCGCTAATTTAGTAGGTTGATAGTGATAGACTTGTTCGCCACTTAAATGTCCGATGTAAATCTGTAGGGGAGTAACGGCGATCGCCACAGCTAGAACGATTTTAAAGGAGAGGCTAAAAAACTCATGGTTGCGCTTATTTAAAATATACCAAGCACTAATTCCGCCAATGACAAATAAAGATGTCTCCAAGGTTGCCATAAACATATGGATGACGCTATTGCGCATAAACGGATTAAAAATTGCCTCAAAGTAGTCTTGAACCACGAAGTGACCGTTAACAAATTCCCCACCCGCAGGGGTTTGCAACCAAGAGTTCGCACTTAAAATCCAGAAAATAGACAAGTTCGCTCCAAATGCCACCATAATCGTGGCAATATAGTGCATTACGGGGGGAACTCTCTCCCAGCCAAACAGCATAATTCCCAGAAAACCAGCTTCCAGCATAAATGCCATCGTCGCTTCAAAACCCAAAACGGCACCGAAGAAATCACCCGTAACCTGAGAAAAAGGTGCCCAGTTAGTACCGAACTGAAATTCCATCGGGATGCCCGTAGCTACGCCAATACCAAAATTGAGCACGTAGATTTTCGACCAAAAACGAGCATGGTAGTAATAATTGGGATTGCGAGTCTTGAGCCACATTCCTTCTACTACAATCAGATAGATTGCCATACCCGTAGTCAGAACTGGCCACAACATATGAAAGATTGCCGTAAATGCAAACTGCATCCGCGACAGGGTAACCGGATTCGATAAAAAGTCCATTAATACTTCTCGAAGTGAATTTCAGAAAATCTATTGAGTTCTACACCAGATTGTATAAAAAACTTAAAAATCTTGCTGCCGGTTTTGAAACATTTCAATTAAATTAATTCTTTTTTAACTTTATTGTTAGCGCGATCGCATTTTTGATTTTTGTAGATTCTTTGTAACTTCAAATCATAATTATATTTATTGAGATCTAAAAAATTAGCTATTAAACCAATTTAAACTTTTTTAAACTTTATTGTTGAGTGCGATCGCCCGTGACATTCGATCTTAGTCGGGCTAAACTAGATTTATTTCTCAAACAAACTAACGAAGATTTATTATTTTTAACTGCAATCTAGTCGCTCTTTATAGTAGAGTAAAAAATTTGCAGCTAAATTTTTCGTAGGTAAAATTGTCTTGAATTTTAATCCTAATTATTGTCGCAATGAGTCTGAAGTTAGAAGTAAGCTTATAGTTTACTATTTACTACCCAAGCTAGGATATTCTCCTAATGACTGGCATGAAGAGGTAACTTATAAAAAAATTCGCTTAGATTTTTTTGTTTTCAATAAATCTATTAATTCGAGTAATAACAAACTCAATCCAGCTTCATGCTTAATTATTGAAGCCAAAAGTCCTAGAACCAATTTAGATAATCACGTTCGTAAATTAAATCAATACTTGCACCTTATCAAAGTCGAACATGGAGTATTAACCAATGGCAAAGAATTGAGAATTTACAGGCGATCGCCTTCTCAAAAAGTAGGTAAAAGCCTAATCTTAAATCCACCAGAAATTCTATTTCAATGTAGCGGAAAAAATATCGATGCTAATATCGAACAAATTAAATCTCATATAAGCAAAGAAAAACTAGGAAGTTCAAAGATTGTTGAGTTCACTAAGACCAAACGAATAGGAGGAACCAAAATGCAACCCAAAGAAAACAATATGAAAATCATTTCGGTATACCATAACAAAGGCAGCGTAGGGAAAACTACTACTGTAGTTAATTTAGCTGCAGCACTAAGCAAACAAGGCAAAAGAGTATTAGTTATCGATTTAGACGGTCAGGCAAATACTACTTATGCCTATGGTTTAATTAAGTTCGATGACGAAATTCATGATGATATAAGAGATTCCAATATATTTCATGTTTTAAATTCTCCAGAGCTATATCAAATAGAGAAAATAGTTAGAAAGACAAAAGATTTTTGTCAACCATCGATTGACGTTATTCCTGCACACATTAGCTTAATGGGTAAAGAAATTGATTTAACTCACTTAGATTATAGTAAATATATTTTATACGAAAAGCTTCAGAGGGTAAAAAAAATATACGATATTGTACTAATTGATACTCCACCTGCTTTAAACTTGTTTGCTAGAATTGCCTTACTGACAGCAGACTATTTAATTATTCCTTCGGATTTGAAGCCGTTTGCCAATCAAGGGTTGAATAATGTTAGGGATTTAATTAACAAAATAAATGTTACTAAAAGCTTTATGAAGAGAGAACCTCTTATGGTATTAGGCGTATTGGCAAGCAAAATTTTAACTGCTCCATCATTTGTGAAATATACTCTGCCAAAAAGCTGCGCCGCAATTACAGAATGCGGTAATGTTGCAAAAACTTAAGACAAACTTGTAGTATTTAACAAACGTAAATAA
>NZ_JBKGTY010000020.1:0-3789 GCF_053543375.1 Myxosarcina sp. GI1(2024)
TCAGCAAAGGTATTCTATCTTATTTTGTCTGTTTAAATTGTTTAAGTACCGCTAGACAAGCTTTGGTCCAAGCAGTTGGAGAAATCCCAACTACTAATGGATCTACATTCTCAGAGAAGCGTACTATTGCAGGAGTAAAGAAAGGTAGAGGATTACGGTAAAATAAAACAATGCTGCCTTCCTTGAGCTTATCCTTCTTATAAACCAATAGGCTATTACCACTAACTAGAGGATTTAGAGGATTAACGACAATTTCAGGAATACCTGCGTAGCATCCAATATCGGCAGAAGTAATCACCTTCATCCCAAAGGATTTAATAGCACGGTTGCCACGTATAAAGGAGTTCTTATTGCCCTCAATATCCTTAACCCATCTTTCTAAATAGGCTTTGACATAGAACATATATTCTTTGATCAGCACTACGTCAGCACCAGCAGTAGAACAGAGTTTAAGCAGAGAAACAATGTTATTCATCATCTCTTACTCATTAAGGGGATAGCCACTGCTATCAAAAGCAATATAGTGATACAAAAGCTTAGTAGGGATATTAACCGAGTAAGTGTAGTTTCTTACTACGGCATTAAGACGAATACCTTTAGCCCATTTCTGAGCCAGCTTTTTAAATATCATCTCAATTGTTTCATTGCCTTTGAGATTGAGCTTTTCATCAAACTCAGCTCTATCTTCTGCGTGGGTAAGATTGAACTCGGCACTGTAGGCTCTCAAATCGAATAGGTCTAAGTTCAATGCAGCAGCTTCTTGGTGCTTAACAATAGCGGACTTTATGTTGTCGTTCATCGTAGAAAGCATCATTTGACCGGGAACACCCTGGTAACTATCGGTAAAGTTCTGGATTGCTGCTTAATTCGACGGCATAATGAGCCTTACCAATAATGGCATTAACCTTAGACCGTAAAGTATAACTACCATCAGCATTAGCAAAATACTGGTCGCCCCTATTATCAAACTCGGATTTATACTGATCAAAGTAGTCAGCACTAATTACCTGTTCGATTACAATCTGCTTGGTGTTGGCTTCAATCCAAGATTTGATTTTATCTTCGGTAATTTCCAAACTATTACGATACAATTTCCCATCCGTGCCAAAGACTAAATTGCGATCAAAGGCATTAGCGTAAATCTCCAAGTTAGGAATTACACCTTTGATATTCTCGCCATTGAGCATGATGTCAAAATCAACAGGCTTACCATCTACGGTATAAACCTTAGTCCCTGGTTGATGAATAGTCTGTAGCTTCTTGAGATTACCTCTAAGCTTGGCATTGTAATCATAGCGGTGAGAGAAAATTTTAACCTCAACCCTGATACTACGACACTCGGTATTAAGGAAATATCCTTTCTTCAGACGAATGCTATCAATGCTTACAGGGAAGTTATGGCGATTGCGAACATCTCTACACCTTTCCATTTAATGGCTTCTC
Source organism: Myxosarcina sp. GI1(2024) (assembly GCF_053543375.1). NCBI lineage: Bacteria > Bacillati > Cyanobacteriota > Cyanophyceae > Pleurocapsales > Pleurocapsaceae > Myxosarcina > Myxosarcina sp. GI1(2024). The sequence continues at coordinate 1,444 of NZ_JBKGTY010000020.1, forward strand.
CTGGCTCTAAATCCGTGCCTTTGAGAGATTTGAGGTAGGTAATAAGAGCAGTACCAATCTGTTCTAATTGTTTTTCCCGATTACGGCTTAGACTATTAAGATACCTTTGGTTTAACTGGTCGATAGCAAATACGCCACGTAGAGTTTTATCAATGATATAGTGGATAGGTTTGGTGTAGACAGCAGCACCAGATCCATTGTTAAATCCTCCATCGTGGATGATAGTAATCATTGGCATTCCATAGGTACAGGCATACCTACCATCAGATAACTGACTAACTAATTTAGAAGCTTCAGCATTCTCCAGCTTGGCAGGAATGAACTTATGAGAACCAATACGATTGGCTAGCTTGGCTACATTATCAGTTGGATTGAGAGTAAGATAGCGATCGCCAACACGAGTAACGAATGCTGCGTTAACACCATCTCCCACGTAGAAACATTTCTTGTTGTTCTTATCGGAAATAGCAGGACCAAACTTGGACTGTACTACCTTAATATCTTCAGGGCGGATCTCAGTTTTAACTACCTTTAACCCTAGTGGATAGTTGTATTCACGACAAAAGGATTTATTGATAGAAGTATCGATAGCAATACCGATAGCTACTACTTTGTTATCCAGCATCACCCGAATGCGATCATGATACTTCCCATTGCTTTTCTGAATATCGCCAACCGCATAGTCATTTTCTGCCACTATCAGACTACCTTGGAGTTTGGCAATGAGATCGTCAACTACATGGGCCCGCTCTGCTTTCATAATTTGCTTCTTGATGATTAGCATCACAGCAGATGGTTCATAGACTCCAGCTTCAGCAGCAGTAGTTTTCTCTGAGGCTTTAAAGTGAACTAAGACATTAGGCTCTAGGTGATAGATTTTACCACGCCAGGTAATAGTATGATTTACATAATCAAAGTTGATGTAGTGATGCTGGATGGCTTGTTTATTGCCGTAGGTCTTAACGACCAGACATATCTGTTCTTCATCGACGAGATTAGTTAGTTGAATTTTCTCAAAGACGAACTTAACAAACTTACTAGCTAGCTCGTTGTAAGTAATAGTGTTGGTAATGCTGTAAACTACCTCAATACTGTTCTCAGCTAAGAAAGCATCTAATAGGTGTTTAAAGACAGAACGTAGGTTGAGGAACTTATCGTAAGTTCCTTTGGTAAGGATAATATTAGACATTAGTTAAATCTCCGAATTTATGTGATGTACGTGGATTGATGAAGAGAGGTAATCCACATAAAAAGGGTCAGGATATACCCGACCCAAGAAACAATGGTTTATTTGATTAGTTGATTATTTGTGGCTGACTCTGTTAACTAAGATCTGTAGTTCTATAGTTCATATAATTTTTCAATCGTCAGTAATTTCAAGCTGACCCTGTAGGGGGGCTATCGGCAGCTTATTATTCGGTTCTTAGGCTATAGATCGATTTTTAAGTTCTATCTGCGATTTTGGCGGACTTTCTCCTGCTTGCAAAGCCAAGGAGAAAAAGCGACGTAATATGGCCAAAGCATCTCGTAAACGCAATCGGCAGAAGCCTAAGTGAGCCAGATTACTGTTCTTTTACTCAAAAACTTCTAAAGTAAAAAGTAGAACAACACTCAATCTTGTATGACCAAACCAGCAGAAGATAATGAAGATTGAATATTTGATTAGTATTGATAGAGCTATCCTAATGGTTTACTACACTTCGGGAAAATGCTACCAATATGCCCTGGCTTTCCGTGATGGTTCAATCTATCAACCAAGCGAGCTGTATTACACGGCTTCTAAAGCTCTGAAAGTAGGCCAAGAAGCAATTAAAATTATCAGCGATTATCGGTAATTTAAAGTTAAGCATTTTCTACCTACGAACCGAGAATGTGCTAAAAATTAGATGCAGTTTCTTCCAGGACTGTCCTGGACAAATCGATGATGGAAGTTGACTTAATTCCTCTATCCCAACTGCCCTCGCGCTATGGCATTGCTCGTTCTAACCTTTATAATCGACTTAAGGACCTAAAGATTGAATCGGTCAAACAAGGTCGAAAAGCTTTTATTACCTCTGCTCAATTACAGTTATTGGATGGATTACACGCTCACCTTGAAAGGGAAGGAACCACTAATGAGTTTCTCAAACTTTTAGATTCCAATCCCCATTTAGTAACTATAACAACTGCCGAACTATCTGCGGATAATCCAAGGGGCACAGCCGATCGAGACGAACCGATGATTTCGCTTCAACCCTCGGTATTAGTCAATGTAATTGAGGCCGTAGTTAAAAGGTTAGTTCCTAGCAACCGCAGTCGCTTGAATTATTTAAGAGAATTAGAAGAAGCTTATGAGAAAGGCTGGCT
>NZ_JBKGTY010000020.1:3993-8956 GCF_053543375.1 Myxosarcina sp. GI1(2024)
AAATAAATTGTGTCAAAGGTCAAAACACACTCTAATAAATAGAATTAATGTGAGGAATGAGACTATGACCTTTCGACCAGAGTTAATTGATGAACTGCTCAAAGACTATGAAAAACCAGAAGACCTTATTGGAGAAGGAGGAATCCTCAAACAACTGACCAAAAAACTCGTAGAGCGTTGTTTAGAAGCTGAAATAGACGTACATCTAGAGACTCAGAAGGCAGAGCGGGGCAAAAAAGAGCGACAAAATCGACGCAACGGACACAGCCGTAAAACCATTAAGGGGGAGTTTGGCGAAGCGGAACTTGCCGTGCCTCGCGATCGCGATCGCCAATTCGAGCCTCAGATGGTCAAAAAAGGACAAACTCGTTTTACAGGCTTCGATGACAAGATTCTCGCCCTGTATGCGAGAGGAATGACCACTCGTGATATCCAAGCCCAACTACAAGACCTTTATGGAGTAGAAGTATCGCCAGCCCTGGTATCTCAAGTAACCAATGCGGTTCATGAAGAGCGACTCCAGTGGCAAAATCGCAGCCTAGAGGCAGTGTATCCAATTATCTTTTTTGATGCTTTGGTCGTCAAAGTCAGACAGGAGGGAAGAGTCATCAACAAAGCCGTCCATCTAGCTCTGGGAATCAACATCGAAGGCGATAAGGAGTTATTGGGGCTGTGGATGACCCAGACAGAAACGGCAAAATTCTGGCTGTCGGTGTTAACTGAGTTAAAGAATCGTGGAGTCAAGGATATCTTTATTGCTTGTATCGATGGTCTGACGGGCTTCGCCGAAGCGATTGAAACGGTATTTACGCAAACCCGCGTACAGTTATGTATGGTACACATGGTCAGGAACTCCCTACGCTATGTCTCCTACAAACACCGTAAAGCTGTTGCCGCTGACCTCAAACGAGTGTACACTGCCGCTACTGAAGCTGAAGCCGAACAGGCACTAATAACTTTTGCTGACAAGTGGGACTCCACTTATGCCCCAATTAGTAGGTCTTGGCTGGCTCACTGGCAGCACGTGATTCCGTTTTTCCAGTTTCCTCCAGAAATCCGTCGCATTATTTACACCACTAATGCGATCGAGTCGATGAATATGACTCTTAGAAAAGTGTTGAAGAATCATCGGATTTTTCCAACAGATGAAGCTGCGCTCAAAGTTATTTATCTTGCGATTAATAACTTATCTCAGAGATGGACTAGACCTTTACGGGATTGGAAAGCTGCTTTAAATCGATTTGCCATCGAGTTTGAAGGACGGCTTCCACTTTAACTTTCTTTGACACAAACTTATTGACAGATCCGTTTCTGTCGTTATTTTCAGTTAGAAGGGCATCGTTGGGGACGCTGTGAAATCTTAAATGTCGAAGTTAAAGGCAATTGTCCTGCTTGTTCGATAGCCAAGCCCTTCTTTCCTCTACCTAAAGAGCACGAAGAGAATAAAAAACCAGAAAAAGGTACAGATCCGGAAATGAAGACACGACAAATCGAGACTGAACTAAGAGCGAGCCTTGAAAATACCTCAGAAATTATCAATCAGCATTTGTAATATTGTAATAATTCTCTGCAAATCTTAGTAAAATAGATAACTATCTATGCAGAACATTCTAAGATAGAAATTATTCAAACTATCTTTACATTTATTTACATCGGGGTAGAATAACTATGTAAATTTACGTAGTCTTACTCACAGAGATTCATGTAAAAATGCTACAACAAGCAAATGAGAGAGTTTTGGTCAACTCCGATGGTTCCATTGAACTATCTTTTTACCAACATCAAGATGGATTGGCGATTCATCCTATCTCTAAAATCACTAAGGAGAGGCTTCGTTTCAGATTAGGGGATTCTGAAAGTGGTTATCTGTACGATGATATATTTCTTACTTGGTTGAAAAACCAAGAAGATAGTATGTACTATCTATTCTATTTAAAGTATGAATTTACTTCTGAAGATGAAAAGAGATATGCAGAACTTGTTGAGAACGGCTGTTCCGATTCCAAACAAGAACTAGCGGAAATTTATAAGCGAGCCACCAAGAAATATGAACCATTTATTGGAACTCTAGAAGAAGTAGCTTCTGCTTTAGAAGGTTTTTATAATCAATGTTGATACTTGGATTTAATATATTTTAGCTTTAAAGAAACGTCAATCTGATTCCAAAGCTCTACGTCTACTCTGGAATCATAAAAAAGCTTATGAGCAGCAGAAATTCACCCCTTTACTGTTTCACTTGTATTTCACTCATAATCAGAGCGATCTAGTAAGGTTGTATGCTTGTATATTTATGAGGAGAGCTAATGTAAATATCTAAATATTATTAGCTATTTTTATTGTTTTACTTTGTAGTCTCTTTGCCACTTTTCTATAGTCGAAGGTTTCAAATTCGCTACTTTTTCTACCATCAGTTCTAGTAAGTTAACTACGCTCAAATCTAGCTTCATAGCTACTTTTAAGATTTTTAAGTAGAGTTTGGGTGGCACTTTAATAACAGTTTCTACTTTCTCTTCTGCTTCTGGTGGATGTAAAAACTTATCAATGGATTTAGCAGTCAGAAGATGTTCGGGTATATTGCTTGCAATGTCGGCCCAATTTTCGATTAAAGCTTCAGTGCCTATATACTCAGCTAGAGGTTCGCACTGAGATATATTGTGTGGTAGCACGGTAAACCCTGCATGAATAAGTTCCATTACTACTCTGGCTGCCTCTATTATTCGTTTTACCTGCCAGTATGATAACTTTAAAACCTTCTTACAGAAGACCTTAAAGTCAGTGTAGTATCTTTTGTGGAGTTTCAAAGATTGGATCTTAAAAGCTAACAGACCATTACGAACGAAGGACATCATGTTGTTCCTAAACTCGAAGGCTAGATACTTTAAATCGAAATCACCTTCAATCTTGTTATCTACATATAAAGCATATTCAATCAGCTCTTGAATGACATCATCATTCTTATTGGCTAATTCAGCATCTGGTTCGTGGTATAGCTCTTTAACGAAGGGATTGGGATTGAAACCTTTAGGCGCACTGTAGTAGTTTTTCACAGATGTCTCCAAATTTTATCTAGGAAATTTGAGACAAACTCCTCTGTGATGTGCTAATCTAAAGCTACCACACGGTAGATTTGCACACCATCATGGTGTCTCAAAAAATATGCAATTAGCCGCTATCTCTCCGCTAAGAGGTAGCGGTTAGTTGCAATTGTATACCTTTTTTAGCTAAAGCTCTACATTTGTTTCTTTATTGTGAATATTCAATACTCTAGAGTAGAGAAGTTTGTAGGTTAGGAAGGAGTTCGACTAAATAAAGTTTCAGCCATCTGTTCTTAATATGGTCTGTATCAAGTAAAGCTTTGGTCATTCCGCAAAATGTGGATCTGTTACTATTAGAGCCAAACAATCAGTCGGTATAGGTTAACCATGAAACTCTCAGACTATAACCAAATGCCTACCGTAGCAGCTCTGATGAAATCATTACCCTATTTTGCTCGGCCTGGCGATACTGTGGCTCAAGTCGATGGGTTGATGAAGAAGCACAATATTGGACATATACCAATTAAGCAAGGCGAGCAAGTGGTAGGAATTGTTTCCGAGCGAGATTTACGCTGGATGAGAAGTCCCGCACTTTTGCTTCCAGATCCTGAAGAGATTCCTGTGGCTCATGTGCAAGTTAATAATCCCTATACAGTAGAGATAACTACCCCACTTAATACAGTCTTACAGGAGATGTCTAAGAGAAAGATCGGTGCCGCAGTGGTAGTCAAGTCAGGAGAATTAGCGGGGATTGTCACAGTTACCGATATTTGTAGCGTGTTAGCCGAAATTTTGACAGCTCAATTTAGTCAATCTCCTGGTGTTTAGATTCTACAAGGGTCGGTAGTTTCCCTGATAAGAAAACTTATCTAGTGTTTTGTTTTTAGCCCTATTGGTTAGTCGCCGCTGTGAGAGACGCGCTTCGAGCCGTGCAGCCTGTTAAGGGCTGCGGATGACAAACATGCTCAGTGCGGTTAGAATACAAGCCGTCCTTTCTGCCCTTTAAAGAGTGAGACCTATCATTTTCTCTTGGCAGAAAACCTGTCATTTCTAATGAGTTAATTTTGGTTTTTTGCCATGAAAATTGAGAAAATTCTGCTAGAAGATTATCAGATGATTATTCGCTTTTACGATCTTCCTCATCCTGAAAGTGACGACCGTATTTTTTTTGAGGATTTAATTGAACATTGCGGTTTTCTAGAAAATGCTTCTATTGATAGCATAAATAAGACTGTTCAGATTTCTTCTGTCGATACTTATTCGATATACCTTTTTCTTAATATTATTCAACGTTATCTTTAATAATCCTGCAAATTAAATTCTCGATTTTTTTCTACCTAGACAAAACGGAAATTCATGCGCTAACTCACATAAATTTCCGTTTTGTCTAAAGTTCAAAAGTTAACGATTGAAGTGGGGACATTGTCCGGCATCTATTGATTCTACAGTTTTGGTAATTGAGTTTTGTTTTGATGAGTGCGACACTCGTTCTATATCTGCTGCTTCTTCAAGATGATGGCTCTCAATAGCTGTCTCTAAATAGAGTGAATTAGCTTCTTGAATTATTTGCTCTAATTCTGGAGTTGGCGAGCCACCATCAATAGCTTCAACCAATGTTGATTCTAATGTTGATTCTGAGGTTTTATCTGGCATTGGTACTGTTGGGACTGTTTCTCCTGAAAATTTTAGTAAAGATTCAGAAGGCGTACCGCCATTGATTGCTTTGCCTATTTCAGCTCCAGCAAGGTTAATGGTCTGAGTGTTTGGGCTGTGTTTGCCTACAATTGTAGTGTTCATATTTCTTTCTTATTAATTCATAATTGACCTCTATGTGTAACGGACTGAAATTATAATCACTTCGACCCGAAATTATCGGTGTTTTCAGCCCACATTAAATGAAACTATAATTTCGCTTCGACCCAGATTAT
>NZ_JBKGTY010000020.1:12517-39613 GCF_053543375.1 Myxosarcina sp. GI1(2024)
ATAATCTGGGTCGAAGCGAAATTATAGTTTCATTTAATGTGGGCTGAAAACACCGATAATTTCGGGTCGAAGTGATTATAATTTCAGTCCGTTACAGGTAACAGAGGGAATACCAGATAACGTAATTCGCACGGTGAGCGAGAATTGTAGAACACTAAAGTTTACATCTCAGGGTTTTGAAGATGAATAAGAGTAACACAGTCACAAAAACTCTGTGCTACCTCCTATTCTTCTGGATTGGATGACTTGGCTTCAATCTCTGCTGCTGCTTCATTTAATTCCTGCTGTAACCGTTCTACCGTTGGCAAACTCTCCTGTAACTGCTTTGGAAGCTGTTCGATACTGTGAGTAGAAACTCCTATTGGGGTACTAATACCGCGCAGAGAGTATTCAACAATAGTATTTTCTTTTGATTTACAAAGCACCAGACCAATTGTCGGCTGGTCATCGGGATGTCTCAACAAGTCATCTACTGCATTGACGTAAAAGTTAATTTGTCCTGAATAAGCGGGTTCAAACTTGCCCATCTTCAGGTCAATAACGATAAAACATCTGAGCTTGAGATGATAGAAAAGCAGGTCGATTCTAAATTCTTGCTCGGCTACCTCCAGAGCATACTGACTACCGACAAAGGAAAAACCCACCCCCAACTCTAGAAGAAAATCTCGCATATGGGCAATTAAGGCGCGTTCCAAGTCTCTTTCCTGTGCCTCTTTGCCCAAGCTCAAGAAATCAAAGTTGTACGGAGACTTGAGAATTTGTTGGGCTAACTCTGACTGAGGTTGAGGTAAAGCTTGGTCGAAGTTGGTAATTGCCTTGCCCTGTCGCTGGTACAGATTAGTCTCAATTTGATGTTCTAGAACTGCCCGACTCCAGCCATTCTCAATGGTTTGTTGGATATACCAGATCCGCTCATCTTGATTCTTAACCGAGTCCAAGATGCGGACATTATGACCCCAAGGAATTTGTGCAACAAGCTGTTGCACTATTTGCTCGTCGGGGTAAGTATCGGCAAATGCTCGCATATAATTGATATTACGGCTAGAAAACCCCTTCATCTCAGGAAATTCAGCTTTGAGGTCTTTTGCCAGCCTACTAATAACTTTAGCTCCCCATCCCTCTTGTGACTGGCGTTCGAGAATCTCTTTTCCAATCTGCCAGTAGAGCAGCACCAACTCTTTATTGACAGCCAAAGCTGCCCGAACCTGAGCGGTGCGAATGTGCTCTTTGAGGGAGCGTAGAAAGTTGTCGTAATTATCGGGAACTGGTGTATTACTCACGTACTGGTTAGCCCTTGGTTGGTTGAAAATCGTAGCTTTGAGAATTTTGTTCTAATTGTGCAGCCGATGCCTCCAGGCATCCCAGAATCTTCGATTCTGGAATCGGCGTAGCCGATTGTTGCACAATTAAGCTAGAAATCTAAGAGGTTTGTTTTTGATATTGACTAATCTCCACCTTACGATATCGCAAATACTTATAGAGAGTAGCTTTGGAGATATTCAAATCCTTGGCAATTTGGTTAACTGCCATTCCCTCTTTATAATATGATTCGGCAATTCTCGCTTTCCTTTGGGCTTCCTCCGATAGCCCAGGTTTTCTGCCTCCTTTTCTACCCCTGGCTCTAGCAGCAGCTAATCCCGCATTAGTCCGCTCTCTAATTATCTCCCGCTCGAATTCTGCCAGGGATGCGAAGATATTAAACACCAACCTGCCTTGGGCGGTAGTAGTATCTATGGGGTCGTTCAAACTCTTCAACCCAATTTTACGCTCGTTCAACTCAGCTACCAATTCGACCAGATGCTTGAGCGATCGCCCTAAGCGATCTAATTTCCAAATTACAATCACATCGTCTTCGCGAGCATTTTTTAACATTTCGTCCAAACCAGGACGACTCGCTTTTGCACCACTAACAACATCAGAAAAAAATCTTTTGCATCCATGCGAACGCAGAGCGTCAAGTTGCAAATCTAAATTTTGGTCATTTGTACTAACACGAGCATAGCCAAGGAGCATTATCTTCGGTTAAGTTTAATAATCTCATCTACAAGATAGTATTTTAGACTTTGATTGACTAAACCACAATAATGAACAGAAACTGAAAAATCAAAAATTAAAAATGAGCGAAGGGATCTCGATTTGAGAGATCGGCATATTTTGTACTGAATTAACCAGTACAAAGTCTAATTATACGGACGCGTTTTGCTGAACAAAAAAACAGAATTTGCCGTTTTTCTTAAGTTTTAAGCCGATATCCCATACTGCGAACGGTTTCAATTACTTCGCTACCTAGTTTTTTGCGTAGATAACCCACATAAACATCGACAATATTTGAACCAGGATCGTAATCGTAACCCCAAACCAAATCTAATAGCTGCTGTCTGGTCATTACCTGTCCTGGATGGCGAAAGAACACCTCTGCCATCGTAAATTCGCGAGCGGGTAGTTCGATTTGGCGATCGCCGACTAAAACCTTACAGGTACGCAAATCGAGGGCCATCTTACCTCGTTGAATCTGCATCTTGTCTTGTTTCTGCCCGCTACCGTTGGCGTTTTTCAATCTTACTTCAATCCGCGCCAATAGTTCGGCGAAGCTAAAGGGTTTGGTTACATAATCGTCCGCACCGCCCTTCAGCCCTGCTACTTTATCCATTACGTCATCTCTAGCGGTAAGAATAATTACGGGAAAATCGATTCCCTGCCCTCGCCACGCCTCTAAAACCTCCAATCCATCTTGTCCAGGTAAACCCAGATCGAGCAGTGCTAAATTGAATTCACAACCAAAAGGTAAATTCAAAGCAGTATTAGCATCTTCGGCAATAGTGGGGTTGTATCCTTTGGCTTTCAATCCTTTAGCAATAAAGGCAGCGATTCTGGTTTCGTCTTCGACGATTAGTATTTGTTTCATGAGAGGTGAGGGGTAGGGGGAGTAGAGGGGGATTATTTATGGTTTTTGTTTTTCGTTAAATTCTAGAGGAAAAATTAGGGTAAAAGTAGAGCCGATGCCGAGTTTGCTTTGTAGATTGATTTCTCCTTGATGGGCTTCCACTACCGCTTTAACTATGGATAAACCTAAACCAGAGCCTTCAGAACGACGACGGCTGTTTTTTACTCTGGCAAAGCGATCGAAGATCCGTTCTTGTTCGCTGGCAGCGATACCGTTACCCGTATCTTGCAGCCAAAATTCAACGCGATTCTTTTCTAATTTCGCTCCAAACACAATCAAACTATCAACAACGGTATGCTGTACGGCATTGTTAGCAAGATTGATAATTGCCTGAGTTATTCTTTGGCGATCGCCCGTCATTTTACCTGACATGATTTGATTATCCAGATGCCAGTTGCGTTCTCCCAAAGTCTGCATTTTGCCAAACAATTCCGTAACAAAAGTAGTTAGCTCGATAGTTTCAATTTGGAGAAAATCGGGACGTTCTGATTTAGCTAGTAAGACTAAATCTTCTACCAGACGATTCATCCGATCTAATTCGTCGATAGTTAGATCGACAGTTTCTCTTTGCTCTGGAGTATCTACGTCCATTAGTTCTAAATGTCCGCGAATGATGGTGATTGGCGTTCTTAGTTCGTGTCCCGCATCGTTGATAAAGTTACGTTGGGTGGCAAAAGAGTCTTCAATCCGATCCATCATGGCATTAAAAGTTCGTCCCAACTGCGCTAATTCTCCTTTACCTTGTACCAGGATGCGTTGGCTGAGATCGGATTCGGAAATCGATTTGAGGGTGTTAGAGAAGTTCTTGAGGGGAGTGAGTATTCTTCCTGCTGCTACCCAAGCCACTACTGAAGCCAGCAAAATTACCAACAACAAAACCTGTACGACGGTATTAAAAGAGCTCAAAACTTCCTGTATTTCTCCTGCAGTGAGGTGAGCTACGACAAAAACACCAATAACTTCTTCGGTAGTCTTGATTGGTTCGGCTTTATACAGAATGCTACCAATTTTGGGATCGTCAACCTTGACTTCGCCTTCTTGTTCTACGGTAATCTCTTGCCAATACTCCATCAAATCCGACCCAGGCGCGATCGCTTTAGGCAAATACGGAGCATTGGTTTTGTAAAAAGAACCGTCAACTATAGCGATAAAATAATTATCATCTTCGGCTTGATTAGTAGCAATAAATTCATCAAAAGCTAAATATACATCCCGATTGGCTTGCTCGATTGCCGTTAGTTCTGAGTTCGATCTCAGGTTAGATTCTAATAAACTTTCAATTAGTTCTTCCTCAAACTCTTCCAATTCTTCCCGCATATCTGCTTCTACCCGCGCCGTAACTTCAGCAATCAAACGATAACGAATGGCGGGAATGGCGATCGCAATAAACAAACCTATCAAAACCAAATACCACAATAGAATACGGGTGCGAGTTTCTTGGTAAATTTGTAAGTTGTTTAACTGCTTAACTTTAACACTGAGATTTTGCCAAAATGACGGTATTTTACGTCTAAAAAGTCTAAGATTCTTCATCAGATAGCTTGCGACTCTGTACTTCATAAGTGTTATGTGTCTCCGTTGGCAAACCATTTGCTTTGTCAGATTCGATTTTTTTCGTCAAAATATCACTTACGGTTTAATGTTACTTGTCAATATACAAAATAAATTACTCAATATTTTGAGTGTGAGATTCTTCTCATCAAAGTTTCACACCTAGTTCATTGACAACCACGAGACTGACAATAGACATCTAGTTATAGAAATGACTGACATAAAAAGCTAAATCTGCATTTTTGTACCTTTATGTTGCCTCCAATACTCATCGAGCAATTATCATGGCTCAAATACATCATTCAATTACCCCAGGCGCATACCGAAAAATCATGGTTTATTCCCATGATGCTTACGGTTTGGGTAATATTCGCCGTATGCTGGCAATCTGTAAATATTTACTAAAATCTATTCCCAATCTATCAATTCTGCTAGTTTCTGGTTCGCCAATACTGCATGATTTTCGCCTACCTCAAGGACTAGATTACATTAAATTACCTTGTCTTAATCGGGGATGGGGACAGATGGCAGTGAAATATCTTAATGCAGATATCGAGTCCATTTTAAAGTTACGATCTGAAATTATCTTAGCAGCAGCCAAAAATTATCAACCAGATTTAGTTTTGGTTGATAAGAAACCAACGGGGATTAAGGGGGAATTGCAATCTACTATTGAGTATTTGAAAACTAATTCACCCACAACCAAGCTTGTTTTGTTGCTACGGGACATCTTAGATACTCCTGAAAAAACCATTGCCGAATGGCAGCGAGAAGGCTATTATCGCCAGGTAGAATCTCTTTACGATCGCCTTTTAGTCGTGGGAATGCAGCAAATTTTCGATCTGGTACGAGAATATCAGTTTGGTGAAATAATTGCCGACAAACTCCGCTACTGTGGCTATATTCGCAAAGATTTGGGTCTGAAAAACCGTCGTACCATTCGACAGGAATTAGGTATTGCTAAAGATGAAAAGCTCGTTCTAGTTACCCCTGGAGGTGGAGAAGATGGCTATTACTTAATTAGTAATTATCTTCAAGGTTTGGCACGGCAAAGAGGTAACTTTATCGAACAAAACATTCGTACCCTAATCTTCTGCGGTGCGGAAATGCCATCACAGCACCAACAGCAAATAGATCGACAAGCTCAAGAATTACCAGGGGTGATAGTTAAAGAATTTACCAATGACATGATGAGCTATATCAATACTGCCAACCTGGTAGTTTCCATGTGTGGGTATAACACTATTACCGAAGTCTTACAAAAAGGAAAAAAGGCGATCGTCGTCCCCCGCATCAAACCAGGCAGAGAACAGCTAATTCGCTCTCAAAGCATGGCAAACGCAGGATTAATCGAGACTATCCATCCCGAAGAACTCAATCCAGATTTATTAGTAAAAATTATCTTTAACAATCTAGCTGTAACCCAATTTTCTACTGGTAAAGTCAATAACTTAGATTTCTCAGGTTTACCCCAGGTTGCTAACTATTTGACTGGACTTCTATTTAGCCCTTGTAGCATCGAACGAACTCTAAGCTTACAACCAGCTTAATCATTTCCACTCCCTCTACTTCCTCAACCTCGTACCAACTAGCCCCTACCTAAAATGAAAGTAATGTTCTACTGCCAACACATCCTTGGCATGGGTCACTTAATTCGCAGCGTCGAAATAGTTAAAGGATTAATCCCTAACTTTGAGATCTGCTTTATCAATGGCGGACAGGTCATTCCAGAATTTGAATTTCCCTCAGAGATAGAAGTAATCAATATTCCTGCGGTCAAAACTGATAGCGAATTTAACGAACTACGTCCCGTAGATGACAGTTTAACTATGGAGAAAGTAGAAACCATCAGAACTAATATGCTGTTAGAAACTTGCGATCGCTTTCAGCCAGACATCTTAATTATCGAACTATTTCCTTTTGGTCGTCGGCGTTTTTCTTTTGAATTAATTCCTGTGGTAGAAAAAGCTAAAGCAATGGGAACAAAAATTGTCTCTAGCGTCCGCGATATAGTCGTTACCAAACAAAACCAACAGCGTCATGAAGAGAAAGTTTGCCGTTTAATAAATAAGTATTTCGATCTGCTATTGATTCACGGCGATCCTAACTTTGTCAAGCTCGACCTCAGTTTTTCTCGCATTAACGATTTTAACTGTCCCGTTCACTACACGGGTTATGTAGTGCAACCAATACCAGAATCTCGACAGATAATATTAGATAAACCCACAATCTTAGTCAGCGTTGGTGGCGGAAGATTCGGACACGATTTATTAGAATGCGTTGCTCGTACTGCATTAATTCTAAAAGATAAAATTCCCCATCATATACAAGTATTTACAGGTGCATTTAGTCCTAATGAAGTGTTGTCTAAACTTCAAGATTTAACCAAAGATTTAGATAATATAACTTGCGATCGCTACACAACCAATTTATTAGATTATATGCAGCAAGCCGACTTATCCATTGGCATGGGTGGCTACAACACTACGATGAATATTTTGAGTACTGGGGTGAAAGCAATGATGATGGCATTTCAGGGTAACAACGACAAAGAACAAGAAACCCGTTTGCAAAAGTTAGATAGTTTAGGACGGGTAAAAATGATTCAGCCTGAAGATTTACAACCAGAAAAGTTTGCGGGGCAAATTATTAATTACTTAGAACAAACTCATAGCAAACTCGCTCTCAACCTCGACGGAGTAGCTAACACGGCTAAGTATTTAAACCAATTAGCTCTCGAATCGAAGCAAAATAGCCGACAGCTTATTAATTTCTAATCGATATTTATCTTACAACTTCAATGAAATTCTTCTCATCAAAGCTTCATTGGTAATTCATTGAACCCAAACAAACTAAAGATAACAGCAATTCATAATCAACTAAATATTAATGAACAGCAATCCTACGATCTGTATTACCGCCCAAGAATTTCCTCCCGATGTGGGAGGTGTTGGGGTATCAGCAAAACGCATTGCTTTGTTATTACAAGAATTAGGCTATAAAGTTCATGTAGCAGTCTTTCGTTCTGTATTTCGCAAACAAAGAAAACTAGCTAAAGCAGGAAAATTTAGTCGTTCCCGTTGTGAAACTACCACTCAAGATGGCATTACCGTACATCGATTGTATCCTGCGGTGCGTTCTACGGTTGCCCGCGATCAAGATTACTTGATGGATACTTACGGACAATTAACTACTCTCCACAAGCAATATCAATTCAATTTGGTTCACGCCTTTTTCATCAACGAAACTGGTTTTCTCACTACCATGTTGGCAAAAGAAAACAATATCCGCGTAGTTAATAGCGTGCGGGGTGCGGATTTGCACAAGCATATCTTCGATTGCCAGCAACAAAAGCAAATTGCTTGGACATTAGAAAACTCGGACTGGACTACTTTTGTCAGTCGCGATCTGCTACATCGCGCTAGATTATTTGTTCCTAATATTATTAATAAGTCTTCAGCATTTCTAAACTCGATCGCTCCTGTAAATTTTTCTTCTTTACCTACTCCTCCTCTAGCTGACAAATTGCAGGGAACAGTAATTGGTTCGGTGGGTAATTTTCGCGATAAGAAAGGGATTGAATATCTTTTAGATGCCTGTCGAGAATTAAAAACCGAATTTACCTTACTGTTTGTGGGAGAGTTTGTCCCTAAAGAAGCCGAATACTGGCAACAAGAATTAGCCAAAAGTGGTTTGTCAGACAAGATTGTAATTACGGGAAAAGTCAGTCGCGAAGAGGCATTGGCATACTTACCCCATATGGATATCTTTGCCATTCCTTCTCTTAATGATGGCTGTCCCAACGCCTTATTGGAAGCAATGTTAGCCGAACGCGCAGTAGTTGGCACTAATGTAGATGCGATCGCTGAAATTATTGAAGATGGGGTTAATGGGTTATTGGTTAATCCCTTTGAGAGTGAAAAATTAGCAATTGCGATCGCCAAATTAATCGAACGTCCTCTCCTCAGACAAACCTTTGGCAAACTAGCAAAACAGAAAGTATTACAAGACCTTAATCCTGCGGTGGAACAAGCTAATTGGAGTAAAATTTACGATCGCGTTTTAGCTGTAGACAGCAAATCCAAGGTGCGGGTATTAGCTGGGTAGGAAGCAATTAACAATCAACAATCAACTATTAGCCATGAATAAAGCAAAAGTAACCTTAATCGTCGTACCAAGAGAACGCTTTAGTTATACTTGCGAATCTCTAGAAAGCATTTATCAATGTACTAAATATCTTTTCGATCTGGTTTATGTTGATGGTAATTCGCCAGAACATACTAAAAACTATTTAGCTCAGAAAGCAGACGAAAAACAGTTTAAGTTAGTCAGAACCGAGCATTATCTTGCCCCCAATCAAGCGAGAAATATTGGTTTACAGCATATCGACAAAGAGACTGAATATGTAGTGTTTGTTGATAATGATATTCACGTTAGTCCTGGCTGGCTGGAGAAATTAGTCAACTGTGCTGAATCAGAATCGGCTGCGGTAGTTTGTCCTCTAGTATGCATTGGTAAAAATCTGCATTCCAAGATTCATTTAGCGGGGGGAGAAGCAAGTATAGTTCTGGAACTGAAAAACGGCAAAACCAGACGTAAAGTTCATGAAAAACATTACTTCGTCAATCGTTCCATTGCTGATGTAAAAGACCAACTACACCGTCGAGAATGTGAATTTGCCGAGTTTCACTGTGTTTTAGTACGCAAAGATATCTTTGAAACAATCGGCTTGTTAGATGAAAAACTTCTCAGCACCAGAGAACACATCGACTTTTCCATGACCGTTACCAATGCGGGAGGCAAAATCTTCTGCGAACCAAATTCCGTAACTACTTACGTCCCTGACTCTGGGTTTGAATGGTCGGATTTAACTTACTTTATGCTGCGCTGGAGCGATGCTTGGGAAGTTGCCAGCCTCGAACACTTTATGCAGAAATGGGATCTGGCTAAAAAGGATAAATATTTCAAAAAACGTTACCGTCGTTTGGGACAACGCCGACATCAGGCTTTCTTACGTCCTCTAGTACGTCAGCTTTCCTTTGGCGGTTATGCTACCTGGCTGGAGAAAATGTTGATTTCGGCTGAGAGAAAGCTAAATCGGGCAATTAGCGATCGCGCTCAGGGAAGTAGCGAGCAAATCAATCTGTATCGTCAAGATCGGTTGATAACTGATAGATAGCGATGAAAAAAAAGCGTCCTCAAAATTTAAAACAAGGCATATCAGGTATAAGTAGAATAATCAAGCATTTCTTGCCACAAATTCGTCCTCAAAGCCGTTTAATTGCTATTTCCTTCTTGGCTTTGGTCGCCGAAACTGGGTTGCGGTTACTCGAACCTTTGCCCCTTAAGTTTATTTTTGACGAGATAATTTACAAGGGATTTGAGGTAGAAAGTCTTAAAGTTCCTTTTTTAGATAGCCTCAACAGTTTTGGTTTACTGACAGTGTTAGCTTTTGGCTTGGTAGCGATCACCGTACTCAAGGGAACGATGGCTTATGTCAGTACGGCAGGGATGGCGGTGGCTGCAACTAGAATAATGAGCGAGGTTAGGGCTAATATTTATTCCCATTTGCAAAGTTTGTCTCTTTCTTTTCATTCTCAGGCTAAAACTGGGGACTTAATTACCCGCGTGACCTATGATGTAGAACGACTTAGAGAAGTCACAGTAATAGCTGCATTACCTTTATTGACCAATATTCTGACAATGACAGGAATGTTGTGCGTCATGATGTGGTTAAATATCCAACTGGCATTAATTGCGATCGCTATTTTTCCTCTGTTTGTCATTACGACGACAATTATGAGTAAAAAGATACACAAGGTAGCTAAAAAACAGCGCAAACGGGAAGGGGCAATGGCAGCTAACGCAGCCGAAGCAATCGGGGCAATTAAAGTAGTACAGGCTTTGTCTCTTCAGTCACGGTTAGAAAAAACTTTTGCCAGGCAAAACAACAAAAGTCTTACAGAAAGCGCACAAACTCAGAAATTAAAAGCAGGACAAGAAAGAACTGTCGAAATCCTAGTGGCGGTCGCTACCTCCATTGTGCTTTGGCGAGGAGTGCAGCTAGTTATGCTGAGAACAGTCACTCCTGGCGATTTATTGGTCTTTATTACTTATCTCAAGGTAGCGTTTAAACCGATGCGCCAGTTGGCAAAATATACGGGACAAATTGCCAAAGCGATCGCTTCTGGGGAGAGAATTGTCAGTCTTTTAGAAATTGCCCCTGAAGTTAAAAATACTCCCTGGGCTTATCCCGCTCGTCCTTTTCGCGGTGTAGTGGAGTTTCGCGATGTTGGTTTTGCCTATGAAAAGGCAGAAGCCACCTTACAAAATATTTCTCTGAGGGCATTACCAGAACAAAAAATCGCTCTAGTTGGGGCTTCTGGTGGCGGAAAATCTACTCTAGTTAGTTTGCTACTGCGTCTTTATGACCCCCAACAGGGTCAAATCTTAATTGATGGCAACGACATTAAAGACTACACCCTAGAATCATTACGCAGTCAAATTAGTATCGTCTTACAAGAAAGCATTCTCTTCGCTGCCAGCATCAGAGACAATATCGCCTATGGTTGCGTTGATGCTACCGAGAAAGAAATTATTATGGCTGCTCGTTTAGCTAATGCCCACGAATTTATCATGAAGCTCCCCAATGGTTACGATACTGTAGTGGGAGAAAGAGGAGGAACGCTCTCAGGAGGGCAAAGACAGCGAATAGCGATCGCTCGTGCTGCCATTCGTAATGCACCCATAGTAATTCTCGACGAACCCACTATAGGTTTGGATAACCGTAGCGAAAGAATCGTTACCGAAGCTTTAGATCGTCTGACTCAATCTTCTACTACCTTTTTAATTACCCACGATCTCAAAACTGCCCAAAACAGCGATCGCATTTATTACCTCGAAGGGGGAAAAATTCTCGAATCAGGCACTCACCAACAGTTGATGCAGCAAGGCAAACACTACGCTACTCTCTATCGCCTACAGCAAACCGTTAGCCTCACCTAAAAAAACAACTATCTTCTCCCATATTTATGGCTCAGAAAATACCTACTACCCTCTACTCCCCTAATTCTTATCTCAGACCTTCTACCCCCACCAGAGTAATCCTCGTCCGCCATGCTCGCACCACCTATAACGAACAGGGTAGATATCAAGGCAGTAGCGATCGATCGGTTTTAACCGCTAAAGGACATCAAGATGCCTATGCTACGGGATTAGCTCTTAAAGAATATAGTTTTGACGCTATCTATACCAGTCCTTTAAAAAGAGTACGGCAAACTACTCAAGAGATTATTACTGCTTTGGGAAAGGACAATGTACCACCCATGTATAGCGATCGCCTGTTAACGGAAATTTGTATGTCTCATTGGCAAGGACTTTACTATCAAGAGGTTAAAGAAAAGTTCGTCGAAGCCTATCGCTGTTGGCAAAATACACCTCATCTTTTCAGTATCAATAATACTTATCCCGTTTTAGAACTGTTTGAGAATGCAAAATTATTCTGGCAACAAGTTTTAAGCAAACATCAGAGACAAACTATTTTAATCGTGGCTCATGGTGGTACAAATCGCGCTTTAATTAGTACGGCAGTTGGTTTAAAGCCAGAAAGCTATCACAATTTACAGCAATCTAATTGTGGGATTAGCTGTTTGGAACTTACTTCTATTAATAACGGGGAACTAAAATATTTAAACGCTACTCACCATTTAGGCGAAACCTTACCCAAGCTCAAAGCAGGGAAAACAGGCTGGCGGTGGTTGTTGTTATCTGAAACTAACGCTAAAAGCGATCGCTTGCTGTTTGACAGCTTAGGCAGTGACAAGATCGATTTACTACTAACCGAGCATTCGATTCCAGAATCATTCGCTCAGACAATAGCCACAAAACATCAAATACCCCATTTGCCCTTGGCAGAAAATCATTTTTTCAACTGGCAGCAAACAATTATTAACAGGCAAAAATCGCCAATCCCTCTAGAGCAATCTCATTTATCTACTGGTTTAATTATTGCTTCAGACAAACTAATTTCTCGTATCTTAAACAATACTTTTCAGATTGATGTTTCTCATGTCCAAGATAGTTTAACTGTCATTCACTATCCTCAAAATACAAATCATCCAATTCTCCAGGGCATATTACCACTTACTAGCCAAGGAATCTTATTAAGCAAATAAAACCATTAAAAATTTAGCTAGAGCTAGATCGATCATCCATTATTTATAGCATCATAAGAATAACTTTCTCTTGTTATTTTTACTTCCTATCCACAACCTAATCTGCACTTCTAAAGCGAATGTCAATCATAAGTTTATATGCCTATATCTAGATTATTTAAAATTGGCATTATTCTCATTTCATCTCTATTTATTTCTCCTATAGCTTTAGGCAACAGCATCGAATCTATTCCTTCAGTATCGAAACTAAAAAATATTCAAACTACAGACTGGGAATATCAAGCCTTACAATCTTTAGCTCAACGCTATGATTGCACCCATCAATGGCAACAAGGCAATAATACTAGACCTATAACTCGTTTTGAATTCGCGGTTGGTTTGAATATTTGTCTACAACAGATTGAAGATCTGACATCGCAACAAGATTTAATCGTATTGCAAAGATTACAGCGAGATTTTGCTCCAGAATTAGCACGATTAACCACTACAGTAGAACAACTAGAAACTAAAGTTACTCAAATAGAATCCCAACAATTCTCTACGACAACTAAATTTGAAGGTCAGGTCTTATTTTTTTTAACTGATAGCTTTGGCGGAGATGACAATAGTGAAACTACCTTTGGTTATCGCACCAGATTGAATTTTAATACTAGCTTTTCAGGTAGGGACTTGCTGCGAGTGCGTTTAGAAAATCGTAATTCCCCTCGCTTGGATGATGTCACTGATACTTCTCTCAGTCGTTTGAGCGTTGATGGGGATACGGATGGAGCAACCGAACTATCGGAACTTTCCTATACCTTTCCCGCAGGAGAGAATACAGAAATTTTATTCGGCACGGCAGGTGTTAGTCTCAACGATGTGGGGGAAGTGCTAAATCCTTTTTCTAGTAGCAGTAGTGGGGCGATTTCTCGCTTTGGCAGAAGAGATCCAGCGACTTTACGCGCCCCAGGGGGAGCGGGAATTGGCATTAAACAAGAGTTTAGCGGCAAAATATTAGGATTTGCGGGCTATTTTATTAATAATGAAGATGTTGCTAATCCCCAAGCTGGTAGGGGTATATCTGGAAGTTCAAATAGTGCGATCGCACAACTGGTCATCGAACCAAAAGAGGAATTAGCCCTAGCTGCTACCTATACTCGTACCTACGAACGTAGTGATGATGTTAACCTAATGGGTTCGACTGGAGTAGAAGAAGCTAATGAACCCTTTGGGAACAATGCCACTACTTCTGATAACTTTGGTGTGCAGGCTAACTGGGAGGTCACTTCTGGTTTAGAGATCGGTGGTTGGTTTGGCTATACTTCTGCCCAACAACAGCAAGATGGCAACGACGGTGCGACTATCCTCAATGGTGCGTTGACTTTTGCTTTTCCCGATTTGGGTGGGGAGAAAAATGTCGGCGGAATTATTATTGGCGTACCTCCCTTGATTAGCAGTCACGATGACGAAGATTTAGTTACCGATACAACTCCCTTACACGTCGAGGCTTTGTATCGTATTGAGGTTAATGATTTCATTGAAATTACCCCTGGAGCTTTTGCTGTTTTTAATCCCGATACTGATGATGGCAACGCTATCTGGGTAGGAACAATCAGAACGGAATTTAGCTTTTAAAGATCGGGTGGGGTGAATGAAAAATCTCTCATGTAAGTTTCACAGCATCTTCATTGACCTCAATCACACTATGAATTAGTTACAAGCCAAAGCATCGCCTATTTAACTTAGATTGAAAATAGCAGATTATGAATATTTTAATTACTGGTGCAGCAGGATTTATCGGCTACCATTTAAGCAATAAACTGTTAGCTCTCGGATACCAAATATATGGCGTTGATAATCTCAACGATTACTATGATGTTAGTTTAAAACAAGCTCGTTTAGCTCAACTGTTACCCCAAGATAACTTTACCTTTGAATGCCTGGATATTAGCGATCGCAACAAAGTAGCTCAACTATTTGCTACTCATGATTTTGACTGCGTAATCAATCTCGCTGCTCAAGCAGGGGTACGCTATTCTCTAAAAAATCCTCATGCTTATGTAGACAGCAATTTAGTTGGTTTTACCAATATTTTAGAAGGTTGTCGTCACAGCAAAATTAAACATTTATTATTTGCTTCTTCAAGCTCGGTTTACGGTGCTAATACCAAAGTTCCCTTCGCCGTTGGCGATCGCACAGACTCTCCTGTTTCTTTGTATGCAGCAACCAAAAAAGCTAATGAATTAATGGCTTATTCTTACAGTCATCTATACGATCTTCCCATGACTGGCTTGCGCTTCTTTACCGTATATGGTGCTTGGGGAAGACCCGATATGGCTTACTTTAAATTTACCAAAGCGATCGCTCAAGGCAAACCAATAGATGTTTATAATTATGGCAAAATGAAGCGAGATTTTACCTATATTGATGATGTTGTCGAAGCCATTGTGAGAATAATTCCCAGACCTCCTCAAACATTGGGACAACCGCCCTACAAAGTCTACAATCTTGGCAATAATAGTCCCGTAGAATTAGGAGAATTTATTGGTGCTATTGAAACCGCGTTGGGTAAATCTGCTAAGAAAAATTTATTACCCATGCAACCAGGAGATGTTGTGGCAACCTATGCTGAGGTTGACGAATTGATGGCAGATTTTGACTTCAAACCCTCAACCTCAATAGATATTGGAGCCAAAAAATTCGTTGATTGGTATCTGCAACACTACGAAAATTTTGCTCCTACAGACAAACAGTCGATCGCCAGAGAATTAATCACGATGAAATAGCGATAGTGTGAGAGGAATTTTATTTACAACATCTGAGCTATATTTCTCCGCTATTCACTTATCGGGTAATCATTACTTAAAGCCCATCCCTTCGCTTCCGTTACAAAGATGCCCTCCATGCCAGCGTGGATTGTTGCAAAGTATCATTTACTCAAGCGATAAATAGTGGAACGGTCTACATTAAATGTTTTTCCCAACTCTGTTGCTGACTTCCCCTCTTCCCTCAATTTGGGGTGAAACTAGCGAAGCTGTCACCAGGGGCAATCTAGCCTAAAACCCTTGCCCCATATACACTTCATCATTGAAATTAAGCAGCAATTTGAATTGGTAGCCTTTCATCAAGATTCAAACGGAAAGTTCCATACGGATTTACATGACTCCAAATTAGTGGTGTCAATGCTCTCAAATCATCGGGTTTCATTATCTTCATCCACTCTGGTTCGGACAGCACATCCTGAATCATTAGGGTGTTCACATATACCAAACATGACTGTAATAGGTGCAAAGATAAAACGGCTACCTCTTGGTCTTCCATGCGATTAGTCGCTATTTCCTTACCTTTGCCAAAAAAGATAAATCCATTGGCATTATTCCAACTCTCCACAACATTCAACGACTCATTGACTTCCCGACGCAGTGCTTCTGAATGCAGATATTTACAAAGGAAAATGGTTTTGATGACTTTTCCTAGTTCAGCCAAAGCACGATAGGTTGGATGACTCAAATTTGAACGGGTAAACCGTTTGAGTATAGCTTCTGTTTCTGCTGTACCTAGTCTCAAAGCCGTCGCATATTTAATCATTTGGTCGTACTGTTGGCGAATCAAATCCCAATTAATTGAGCGAGTCAGAATTGGTTTTAAATTAGGATAAGCATTACTTTGACCAGTGTGGGGAAGATATAGTTTTTGTTTGTGAATCGCTTTGAGTCGGGGCATCAGATTAAAGCCCAACAGATGCGTGAAGGCAAAAGCGACTTCAGACTGTCCGTGACTATCAACATAATTCTTCTCCACCTTCATATTGGTGCAGTGACGCAGTAAACCTTCAATCATTGCTGCCACCTCACTACTCGAACAAGTTTTTAATTGAGAATAAATACAAGCCGAATTCTTATCGACGTGCCAATAAATCATAACTCCTCGACCACCATAGCGGATGTGCCATTCAGTCATTAGATTCTGATCCGAAGCACCAAACTTTTTCGAGTCACTGGCACAGGTAGTCGTGCCTTCTCCCCATATCTGTGGCAGTTTAGCTGCAAAGGTAGCGTTCACAATCTCAGCAATGGCATTTCTTAACTGTGATTTATGAATAAATTTGCGTCTGACATAGAGCAAATCTTGATATTTTTCGCCTAAATCACCCAAGCTTAAACGTTTGATGCCTGTATTCGTCCCCAAGCCATAGAGGTCAATTAGCAGACGTTTCTGTAATACTTTGGGGTTAAGATTTTCTCTACTAGATACGCTTCTGAAATGTTTGGTAAAGTTGATTCCTAAATCGGTTTCCTTGAGCATATCTAGCAAGCTAGTCATTGACCACCTTTGCTCGATTTCTTTCTTGAGACGTTTTAGATTTAAGGGTTCGGGTAAAGCAGCAAAAGGAGATAATTTAATCCAGCCGTTATTTTTGATAAGAATCTTAACTGGATCGTTTTTGGGCATCCCTCGATTTAGTTTTGCCAAGCCATCTGTCATTTGTTGCTGAAGATTGCTGATGAATGCTTCGACATCTTCTGGCTGTTGGAGTGCTTGATAATAGGCTTCTTTTTGCTGCTCAAAGTCAGTGGGCAAGTCTTCTTCAGGGTTACGATAGCGATTTGCTCCGACTACCCAAATTTCTTTACACCTCAATCCATCTCGTAGAGCCTGAAGCACTGCTAGTTCGTAGTTGATACGGTTGATTTTAACGCTGCCATCATCTTTGGTTTCTAAAATCAGTTCTGATAAACTAGCTTCGATGATACCGTCGGTTGGGACATTTTCCGTTTCATCGTAATATCTTTCCCGACTACCAATGTACTTTTTCAGTAGCTCTAAGGCTTCAATGACGGGTTGGTGTATCTCATTGTTGGAGCGAAATTCTAAAAGATTTAGTAGAAAGGGCGGGTTTAGGATGGTTCATGCCCGATTACGGGGTTGAGCCGAGGTTCATGTAAAATCATGCCACTAACCTTAGCAGACATGAAAAATGGCACTTATCAAGAGCATTAGCAGACGTAGAACCCCAGTTTTTCGTTAATTCACTTCTGCTAATAGCACTTAGCAGACAAGCAAGAGTCGTGAAAAGTCAAAAATTGAAAGCCCTGTGTGTCAATGGTTTCAGGGAGATGTGGCACGATTTCGCACGTATCTCGGCTTGACCCCGATTACCAAAATAAACGTGTTGTCGCTCATAACGGATCGATTGTGGGATTTGCTAGCAATATAACCCGCTTTATCGACGATCGCCTCACCGTTATTTTATTTTGCAATCTTGATAAAATTATTCGTCCTGATGCGATTGCAAAAGAAATTGCCAATTACTATTGTCCAGCTTTAGCCCCTTTTTCTATTCAGCCTCCATTAAGATAATATTGCAGCTTCTAACCAAAGGCTGCAAAAAATGATTATCTCTGGCGATCGCTATATTTTAAAAATCCTGAGTTTGAAACCTATACTCTGTAAGAGTTTCGAGCTAGATTGCACTCTATAACAGCTTCGCTAGTTTTAGCCCTACTTGTTATGCCAAACTGTTAGCTTGACATAGATCGATTTTTTTAATTACAGCATTTTTCAAACTAACAGAAATGTAAACAGCAATAAATAGCTATGAGCTTTGTAGAATGGATATTGCGGGGTTTTCTAGCATACTAGGTACTGAAGAACCGATAATTATTACATAAGTTTTTTCAACTACTCCTCAATCAAACTCTTTAGCTGCTTCAACAGAGTTTCAATCTTCTTTCTATTCTTGCGATCCGACCAGACTTTTTTGCTTTTAGAAAATTTTTGGTAAGTTTGTCGAACATCTTTAATTAGCTCTTCTGTTGACAGTTCCGAGTAGTCAGTAGAAGTCTTGCCTTTATGTTGGGCAATTCTGTTTTTAATGTCATTGAGCGACAAGTTATTAGCTATCGCTTCTTTTAACAATTCATCTCTAAATACTTCATCTTTGAGCTGGCTAATAGCTTTAGCTTTGGTGTATTCGATTTGACCTGCTCTGAGAGCTTCGAGGATATCTTTGGGTAACTTTAAAAGAGGTAGTCTTGTTTTAACAAAGGACTCCCAATTCATGCGACCTAGAGAGTTAAATAAATCTGTAACAGAAGCCTCAAAGCTTTTAACCCAAACGTTTGGGTTAGAATTATCAACATTGCCTTTTTGCTTGTTGTAAAGGCGATAAAGCCGAGATATTACTTCTTCTACCGTCAAGTCTTCTTGTAAAGCTAATAAAGATAAAACCCCCTCAGTTTCGTCTATAGGATTTAAATCTTCTCTTTGGAGATTCTCAACTAATCCTAGCTCTTTAGCTTCAAGCTCTGAAAGTTCTCTAATAACTACGGGAACTTGTTCTAATGCTGATGCTTTGGCTGCTCGGAATCTTCTTTCTCCTGCTACCAATTCATACTTATTATTACCAAGAGGGCGTACTAGTAAAGGAGATAAAATTCCTTTTTTTTGAACTGACTGAGTTAAATCAGCCATTGATTTAGGGTCAAAGAATCGACGTGACTGACTTTCTGGTAAAACAATATCTTTTAGGGCTACCAACTCAGAAACTTTTTCCGACTCCGACATAGTGTTAAAAAGTTGGTCAACACCTTTTAAGGTATAAACTTCATCTTTGTTATTTTTGCTTCGTCTAGCCATTATTGATTACTCAAGCTGGTAGCAATTTGTTTCATTAAGGTAACAACAGAGTGCCTAGGTTCGTATTTAGCCAGGGGTATTTGTTTTTGGGAAGCATCAGCAAATACAACAGTACGGGGAATGGGAGGAAACACTTCTCCTAACTTAGCCAACTCTTTAATAGCTTGAAGGCTCTTTTCGCCATGAATCGTCCGTGCATTGTACATTGTTGGGATAAACCCAGCAATTTTTAGTTGTTTATTCGCCCCTTTTTTGACACGTTGAATAGTTTGGAAAAGAAGTTCTGTGCCTCGTAAAGCCTTATATTCTGCTTGTATGGGAATAAGAACATGAGTAGCTGATACTAAACTGATATAACTAAGCAATCCTAAACTTGGGGGACAATCTAACAGAATAAAGTCATATTGTGATTGAACAGGTTCTAAAGCTTGCTTTAAGCGAAAATCTCTTAGATCGGCCATAACCAGCTCCAATTCAGCCCCGCTTAAATCGATATTGGCAGGGATTAAATCCATATTATGTATCTGATGATGTATCGGTAAAGGCTCATCGAAAATAATAGCATTGTAAATAGTTTTATCTAGTTCGTTTGGTTCTAACCCCATAAAAGTAGTTAAAGAGCCTTGAGGATCGATATCAATCAATAAAACTTTTTGCTCTTTTTCTGCTAAGTGATAGCCCAGATTCATTGTCAAGGTGCTTTTGCCCACACCCCCCGATTGATTGAATAAACAGATAATTTTTTTCACTGACCTAAAATTCTTGGTGAAACTGGGGGAATAAAACTAACATCATTAAGTAAACTGCGCCATTATACTAACAAAGTTCCGAATTAAATCACTCATCTAGCATTCACCTCATAGGACTACTTCTTCTTTGGCACTTTAACGGTACTTAAACAATTTAAACAGACAAAATAAGATAGAATACCTTTGCTGATTAACTTTAACATTATTCTAAAGCCCGATCGCACTTACTTTATGAAAGAAACTACTCCCGCAGCCATGCCTCCCTGTTTCGATAGATGAGATGGTGTCAAAAGTTTGATGATTTACTGAGAACTAAAGCGCAAAAAAGGGAATTCAGACATTATTTAGGAGGATTATTAGGGGAAAGTGAGCGAAAAAATGTATCTCAAATGGCTAAAGACGCAGTAGAGGTCACATACCACAAATTACACCATTTCTTAACTGAAGCAACTTGGTCAGCGAACAAGATAAATGAACGTCGCTTAGAAGTGATGAACAAGTGTAATCAAACGAGAATCAGTAAGGGATTTAGTCTAATTGTTGATGACTCTGGGCATAGAAAAAGTGGTAACTTTACCGCAGCAGTAGGTCGTCAATATATTGGGGAAATTGGGAAAACAGATAATGGCAATGTTGTAGTAACAACTCATCTATATGATGGCCAAAAAAGCTTACCTTTAGACATAGAACTATATCAACATGGTAATTCGTTGCCCGAAGGAAAGAAAGACAGAGAATTCAAGAAAAAACCCACCTTAGCCTTAGAATTAATCGATAAAAGTTTGAAGAGGGGATATCGACCAGGACTAGTATTAATAGATTCGTCCTATGGTAACAACACAACTGTTTTACTCGAACTGGAAAAAAAGAAATTAAAGTATATAGGAGGAATCGCTAAAAATCGTAATATTTTGGTTAAAACTCCATCAAATCAATTAGAAAAAATCAGAGTAGATGAATATGCTCAATGGTTATCTGATGAGGAATTTAAGGAGATTCAAATCCAGGGTGAAAAACCTAGAACCGTCTGGGTAGCAATAATAGAAGCAGAAATATCAAGGCTAGAAGGAATCAGAAAAATAGCTATCGTCATGAGTGCACCAATCTTTGAAGATGCTGAAGATATTGACTACTTACTCACAAATGTTGAGGGAGAAATAGTAACCGAGCAATGGATAGTTCAAACTTATGCTCAGAGAAACTGGATAGAAGTTTTCTATCGAGAAGCCAAGGGATGGTTAGGATTAAAAGAGTATCAAGTTAGAGATAAGAAGAGTTTGGAAAGACATTTTATTCTAGTTTTTTGTGCCTATACTTTTATCCTTTGGCATAAGCTTACTGGAGGTTTAAGAAGACGTTGGGCGAACAAACCTTTGGAGACATTTCCTGAAGCATTAGAAGCTTTTCGTACAGGTATATCTTATCGTTTTGTCCAATGGTTGAACCAAAATCGCGACGTATTCGTAGCTTATAAAGCTAGTTTGGGCTTTGTTTGGGCTTGATTTTTGTTTAAGTACCGTTAGGTCTGTCGGTATTAGTTATCAATCTAGGGATTTATGGGTTTCGTATCCTAAGAACTAAAGCTTAAACTGTAGGTAGAAGTTGTATGAAATCTAGTTTAATGGTTGTACCCCTAAGTTCACCAAAAAGCAGTCCGATAGCTTGATAGAGTGAGTGGGATTGCGTTTCTGTTTGATTACTCAAGCAACCCAATCCTTTTCTATTTCAGATGTTCTAGATACTAGATAGACTTCCTTAAACGAGAAAGTCTGCCCTACTAGACCTTTAAAGTCCTTGTGGTGTAGGCAATAGAATTCAGCAAAGAGAATACCATCTTTCTCTTTAACACCCCTTACTTCATACCGATCCTGGGGTTTTCCTTCCCTATGAACTATGTCTCCTACTTCTAATTCTGAGATAGGAATGGGTTTAGGACTAGTAGGCTGAGATTTAGTAGGTTCTACCCTCTTCCAACTCTCGACCACCTTGGCATTAACAGGATCATCTAGTTCTTTCTTGAGGTTAAGACCTACAAGCCTTCTAGCATTAGCTTCTGAACACCAAAACTTAAGCTCATACTTGTGGTTGGTCATGATCTGGGACTTATCAACTAGAAAGCCACTAGTAAGCTCGTATAGCTCACAGAGTTGATTGCCGTAGTTCTTTGCCCGATTGTAGTTGCTAAAGCCTACATAACATCTGCCTGTGGAACTATAGACAATATCAGGTGAAATATCTGTATAAGTAGTGGGTGTGAAATCTGGGATACCTAATAACCTAGCCCTACTTGCTTGAGTATCTTTAACTTCCTGTTGCTCTAAATATTCTTCACTATGATAGACCGCTACAACTGTATCGGGTTCTTCTTTTTGTAGTTCCTCAATAGATTTATAGTTAGGGTCGTTATCATCCATATACTCAATTTCGTTGTCTTCTTTTTCAGCTTCCATCTCCGATGAAAGAGGAGCTTCGCTTTTCTGGGAAAGAGGAACAGAAACTTCTTCTAGATACTTTGGTTGCTCTTGTGGGAACAAACTCATTAAATGCTCACGAAAGAGCCATAGATATTTACCCATTCCGATCTGCTTGATAGCTTCTTCTACTGCATCACTAGCTTGAGTAGCAAAAGCTTCATACCCCTTAGCCTCAGCAATCTTCTGTTCTAGTTCTTCTATGGATTGCCTATGGTAATTTAGTTCTTCTTGTAGTGAGTTTAATTCGTTATTTAACATAGTAGTAATAATTTGTAGTGTGAGGGGGACAAAAAAATTAACCAGTTTTATGTCGTGGTTTAGGACAAGGTATTTAGTTGTTTGTGGGCTACTCTTCTACTTGCAGACTAGCTTCCATCTCCTGAAGGTGTTTTAAAATCGCCAGACAACATATCGAACTATACTCGCTGCAGAACCATCTCCTCGATTGAGATTAGACTAGTCTTGACTTGCAGCTTGAACCTGCCAGTCCGAGCTAAAATCGTCGGTTTGTTGATCGACTGAGATAGAGTATCTTACGGTATTTTCGGCTTGAGGTTGTTGTGAAGGTCGCTTATTTGTCGGTTCTATGCTCGAATCATTTACTAGTTTGGGCAATGCCATCCAACACATTAATTTGATTCCTCGCGACAATTCCTTTTAAATGCTGAGCTGTGTCTTTAGAAGTAGGAACTGTCTCGGCTGACAGACTCGAAGACCATAGTCCAATTCCCCCAATTAGCAAGATGCTAGCGGTAGTTTTAAGTGTAGCAGTGATTAATTTGGATTTGAGCACGATTACCGCCTCCCAATTTAATTTCCTGACCTCGTAGTTCCTAATTCTCAGCTATTAGCTCTTAGTTTTTTAGCTGTAAGTTCAGCTTACGGTTCTAATCTTTGATCTGAGGAGCTTTCGGGATTGGTGGTTTAAATCTACCGCTCGAACTAAAAACTAGAGACTTTGATTGGATAATGAAGCCACCTCAAAATCAAAGCTAGTTTAATTTATCTATCTCTATTTTCCCTCGAAATTGTTTTCAGGAGAATTTTCAGGGAAAATTCTGTTAAATCTGTAACAGTTCAATAACTAAATTAAACATTCATCACAAAGTCAAGAAAATTATCAATCAAAATTAATTAGAGTCATGAGCAGTAAAATTAGTGTAGATACAGTCTCAAAAAGAGCGCTCGCCGTGAAAGGTAATCACCCCCTAGTCGCTCAAAGAGTGTTGGTCAATTAAATCTGAAGACACTCCAAAACTCTGAATTTTGGTACGGTTAGAGCGAATAACTTTCTCGACAATAAATTTTTTATAGACCTCCTTGCCCAACTCTACCAAGTTCGGCATTTAATTCTGGTTTAACCAAATAGTGAAGCTATATAGTTTTTAGAATCGGAGGCAAGATAATGCAGCCTAAGAAACAGTCTTTGGTGGTTGAAGTAGCGAGGTCAACCCTTTCAAACTTTGACCCGATACTGGCCATAGTAGCCCTAATCGATTGTGGGTCTGAAAGTCTTAAGGAAAGGGTCATAACCTGCTGGGAGAGTAAATCCCTCAAACCAATTGAACATGATTACTTAAATTTACTGCTCGAAACACACCTAAACCAGTTACGACCTAATTACTCTGGTGAGGGCTTTTATCTGATTAAGTGGAAGCATCAGCGGGTCTTGGTGACCCACTATCCCGTAAATGAACGACTTAGGGATTTGGGTTCAAGTGAAATTTATGAGGTGTTAACCGAGATTTTCTATGAAGAAATCGAGCTGGGAGTTGGTAATTCGAGCAATTTGATGGAGTTGGGACGGAAGAGGAATACGGAGGTCTTGCTGAAGCAGGTTAGGAAAGAGGTTATTGCCCAATTAAACTCCGAAGAAATTGCCCGCTGAATTGTCGCTGCTCCAGCTCGAATTAAGGTGCCTAGCTTGGAAATCTCACAAATTCTTCAAAATCTTTGATTAAACTCAAAAAAAATCACTAATCGAACCATTTTCTGCTCTAGTTGCAGAACCTTAACCTTTTGAGGCAGCTCCTGAGTGAGATTGAGATTACTAGAGAGCTGTAACGAGTAATGGATTACAAGAAGAGCTTCCTTCCATCATTGCTGTTATCAACTGAGCGTCGTCTGGAAATTCTGCGACAAAATCTCAGCCAGTTGCCAACTCAACCAGAAAATTTATCTGAAGCACTCGAGCAACTCTACCAGGTTGAGTCAGAGCTACCAGAAGTTTGGCGGATGCTATCTCAAACAAACGACAAGTTGATTTCGGTACTCTCTCACGAATTTCTCACTCCTCTAACCCCACTTCAAGGAGCTCTACAACTCTTGGCAGCTGGGAAATTAGATTCTGGTTCCCAAGAAGGTCGGCTGCTGCTGAATCTGGCCCGGAAGCAAATCGACAAACTGAGATATATAGTTAGAGAGCTTCTAGTCTACCAGCAGCTCGAATCAGGTCAACTCCAAATCGTTCCACAGCCTTGCCCTGTTGCCGAGCTAGTCAAGCAAGCAGCTCGAGTCATACAGTTAAAAGGCAAGCAAATTGGAGTTATCTTCTCGCTGATGCCGAGATTGGTTTCTGTTTGGGCAGATCCTCAGTTGACTATCTTGGTTCTATCTCATTTGCTCGGCAATGGGATTAAATTCTCGCCGACTCCCTCAATAGTTACGTTAATGGTCACCCTTAGTGAAGAGTTGGTCCGGTTTCAAGTCAAAGATCGGGGGGTCGGCATTCCAGCCGAGCGACTAGACAAGATTTTTGATGTTTTCTACCAAGTAGATGCTTCAGATTCTCGTCCTTATAATGGATTGGGTTTGGGTTTAGCTCTAGCTCATCAGATTATTCAGCTCCATGGTGGGCAGCTCTGGGCAGAGAGTACCTTGGGAGCGGGCAGCAGCTTTTACTTGACTTTACCTGTCTACGCACCAGCTCGACACTGGTGGCTAGAAATTCAAACCCAAGAACCTCAATGCCTTTACTACTTTGGACCTTTCGAGACTGCTGTCGAAGCGAAAAGTTTACAAGAGGGTTATCTAGAAGATTTGAGACTTGAAGGAGCTCGGAGAATAACTGTCAAAATCAAGCAGTGCCAACCAGAACGTCTGACTATTTGTGGGTTAGCTGAGATTCAATAAGGATAGATTAAGAAGACTGCAGTAGCAGCAGATACTGGTGCCGAATATGCTACACAGATCCAAGGACGCATTCCTAGTCTGTAGCTAAGTTCCCACTGACGACCTAAGTAGGAGAAAACTCCGATCAGGAAGTGGAAGATGATCAGCTGGTAAGGACCACCGTTGTAGAGCCATTCGTCTAGGGATGCTGCCTCCCAAATGGGATAAAAGTGTAGTCCGATGGCGTTAGAGCTCGGTACTACTGCTCCAGAGACGATGTTGTTGCCGTAAAGCAAAGAACCGGCTACTGGTTCTCTGATGCCGTCGATGTCTACAGGTGGTGCTGCGACGAAGGCAATTAGGAAACAGGTGGTTGCCGCTAGGAGGGTGGGGATCATCAATACGCCGAACCAACCGACGTAGATGCGGTTGTTGGTGCTAGTTACCCACTCACAGAATTTTTCCCAAGGACTAAGGCTTTGACGTTGCTGTAGAGTTGTTGTCATTTGGCTATGATTGCGTTGGGTTTTGATTTTTGAATGATATGTCTCTATCTTAAGGCAAGTGTAACGAAATGTAACAAAGATAAGATTTTCTTTGTGATTAGCTTAACTTATGACGCTGAGCTATCTCAGATTAACTAATGCTAAAAGCGGCTGAGATGCTGGCCGAAGGTCATTTTCACTGCTTACAAATAGTTGACAAGTCGGACAATTTACAGGGACTGATCGCTAGGTTCTGTTGACGTAAAGAGGCAAAGATGAGAAAGTACCTGAAGTTGCTGATTTTAGTCAAAAAATTCTTCATGAAATCTCGTGTTAAGTTGGACGATTCTGCTTGGCAGCAAATTTTCGTTGTTCTGAGCCACCAACAAGACATCCGTATCAAAGACCCCAAAGCTTGTCGTCGTTTTCTGAATGCGGTTCTCTGGATTACTCGCACAGGTGCTCAATGGCGTGAATTACCCAAACGTTTTGGCAACTGGAACAGCCTCTACAAACGATATCGGCGTTGGTGTCAGAAGGGAGTTTGGCATCGTCTCTTGCAAGAAATGTCCCACTCTGCTGACTTAGAAAGTTTAATTCCCGATAGCACCATGATTCGTGCTCATCCCTGTGCAGCAGGAGCAAAAGGGGGTCAGAAAAACACTCTTTAGGAGGTTCTTGTGGCGGATTTAGTACCAAGTTACATGCTGTGGTAGATGCGTTGGGCAATCCGCTGCGGTTGCTTCTGACTCCAGGGCAAACCGCCGATATCAGTCAAGGAGAGGCATTGGTGGCTGGTTATCGAGCTCAACAGGTAATTGCCGATAAAGGCTATGATTGTGATGCTTTTGTGGTCTTGATTGAGGAAACTGGTGCTCAAGGCGTGATTCCGCCTCGTTCTGGTCGCCTCAACCCTAGAGATTACGATTCACATCTGTACAAGGAGCGACATCTAGTTGAGTGCTTTTTTAACAAACTTAAATACTATCG
>NZ_JBKGTY010000020.1:39663-46836 GCF_053543375.1 Myxosarcina sp. GI1(2024)
CCGAATTTGCTTCGGCTTTAATTTGGTTGCGTTAATTGTGTCAACAGAACCTAGAACGCTGATTCAGTTCTTTAAATTATCAAAGACATTTCCAGTCGCTACACTTATGTTTTGGCTCATGAATAATTCAGGCTAGGGGGAGTGAACGGTTACTCCGTTTCCCACACCTTTTTTCGTTTACCCCTAATGGGCCATGTATCTGAATATAGTCGCCTAATCGTACAGGCGAAGGGGAGACCTTCCAAATGCGCTCGCAGTATTCTTGAATAGAACGATCTGAAGAAAAACGACCCATTCGCACCAAGTTAAGAATTGACATCTCCGTCCAGCGAGTCCGGTCGCGATAGACCTGACTTACGGTCTGCTGACAGTCAATGTAGGACTGATAATCTGCCAGCAGCATAAATGGATCGCGATCTAAGAGATTATCTAGTAATGGCTGAAATAAGCTCGTATCTCCTTGGGAAAAATGACCCGACCCAATCAAATCGATGGCATCTTTCAACTGTGGATTAGCCTGGTAATAGTCCCACGAACGATAACCCTGGAACTTCAGCTGATTAACCCGATCGGCTGTCATACCAAACAAAAAGAAATTATCTGCGCCCACAGCATCTCGAATTTCAACATTGGCTCCGTCTAGGGTCCCAATCGTCAACGCCCCATTCATGGCAAACTTCATATTACCCGTGCCCGAAGCCTCCTTACCAGCAGTCGAAATTTGCTCGGACAAATCAGAGGCAGGATAAATGCGTTGACTGTTGGTCACATTATAGTTAGGCCAGAAGATTACCCGCATCTGATTCCGCAGCGCCGGGTCTTGATTGATCATCTTACCCACCGAGGTAATCAGCTTAACAATCAGCTTGGCCATATGATAGCCCGGTGTTGCCTTACCTGCAAAAATGAAGGTTCGAGGGGTAATCTCCAGCTGCGGATTTTGCTTGAGCTGGCTGTAAAGTGTCACAATCTGCAAGACATTTAGATGCTGACGCTTATACTCGTGAATCCGCTTAACTTGTACGTCAAACAATGAAGCGGGGTCAAGCAACACACCATGCTGCTGGTGTATTCGGTTAGCCACATCTCGTTTCGCCGACTGTTTGAGGTTACGCCACTCTTCTTGAAAAGAGGCATCCCCTGCCAAATGCTCGAGCTGCTGCATCTCCTCTAAGTTCTTCAACCAACCAGAGCCAATGCGCTTGGTGACTGTTTCGGTCAGTTGGGGGTTACTCAAGGCTATCCATCGGCGGGGGGTCACCCCATTGGTCACATTACAAAACTTTTCGGGAAACAGCTCGTAGAAGTCTTTGAGAACGGTTTGCTTCAACAACTCGCTGTGTAGCTCGGCAACCCCATTAATCGTATGACTACTCACGCAGGCTAGGTTGGCCATCCGCAAGTAACGTTCCCCAGTCTCGTCAATCAAAGACATCCGTTCTATACGGGCTGCATCTTTCGGAAACCGCATTCGCACCAGCTCTAAAAAGCGAGCGTTGATTTCATAGATCAGCTCTAAATGACGGGGCAGTAAGCGACCGAACAAATTCACCGGCCACTTTTCCAAAGCCTCCGGCATCAGGGTGTGATTGGTATAAGCCAGACTCTTCTGGGTGATTTCCCAAGCCAATGACCAATCCAGGCGATGTTCATCTACCAGCAGGCGCATTAGTTCCACTGAACCGATTGCTGGATGGGTATCATTCAACTGAATGGCAAATTTCTCGTGAAATTGCTCCACGGGAATGTCTTGACCTGCCAAAATGCGGAACATATCTTGTAGGGAGCAAGATACCAAGAAAAACTGCTGTTCCAAGCGCAGCTGTTTGCCAGCTACCGTTTCATCATTGGGATAAAGCACCTTGGTTAAATTCTCTGAGGAGACTTTCTCTTCTACCGCACCGTAATAATTACCCTGGTTGAACACGGCAAAATCAAAAGACTCGACCGCCTCGGCTTTCCACAAACGAAGTGTATTGGCCGTATTTACCTGATAGCCAAGAATTGGTGTATCATAAGGAATGCCCAAAACTTCTTTCTCCGGTATCCAACTAACGCGATAGTTACCCTCTTCATCTTGATAAGACTGAGTATAACCGCCAAATTTCACTTCTGTGGCCCACTCGGGACGCACCACTTCCAAAGGATTGCCATACCTCAGCCATTTATCCGTCTGTTCTACCTGCCAGCCATTGCTGAGCTCTTGCTCGAAAATGCCAAATTCGTAGCGAATGCCATAACCTAACGATGCTACTTCTAAGGTCGCCAGAGAATCGAGGTAACAGGCGGCTAATCTACCCAATCCCCCATTGCCTAAACCAGGTTCTACTTCTTGGGATAACAGCTCTTCAAAGTCTAGCCCCAGTTCCTCCATAGCCCGCTTCACTTGGTCGTAAATGCCCATGTTGAGCAGATTATTTCCTAAGTGAGGTCCCATCAAAAACTCTGCCGAAAGGTAGCAAACTGTAAGAGAGCGGTTTTTTTGTGTAACTTTCTGCCGTACCATTCTCGTACCAGATAAGCCAGAGCCATGTAGTAATCATGCTTGGTCGCCAAGGCAACTGGCTTTCCTTGGACAAAAAACAGATTATCCAAGAAAGCTTGCTTTAAAGTCTTAACACTCATACCTGTGTGATGACCTAAGAAAGATAAAGCAACTGGGGCAGGCTCTGTTGGCAAAGAAGTATTATCCATCGGGGTCAAGTAGTTTCTAACTAGTGAGAAGGCTGTAGCAGGTAAATGTTAATGAATTCCATCGAACAAAATAAGCGCATATCCTTTTGTCATCTAAAGCACAATTTAATAAAAGCTTTAGGTGTTCCGATTGAATTAATACAGGAACAGAAGCAGTAATTACCCAATTATGATTTGGGATAAATCACACATATTTAGCCAAGTATCTATTAACTGCTGGAGTTCCAACATACAGATCCTAAAGTCCCCTACAGTGTCATAGTCAGCAAAAGCTTTGGCTCTAAAGTTATTAAGAGCATTTATAGCCCCAATACTCAATTGATACTCAAACTCTAGGTCATCTAATTGGACATCATCATCTAAAGCTTGTAGTAATTGATAATCAGCCTTAGTTAGATAAACTTCGTCGCTATGTAAATATCTGTCTGGCAAACGAGTTCTGTAATATTCGCAGTGCTCCTCATTGGGAATAAGATTACTCATAATTACTTTTATAGATTTTTGTTGATCTTCACTTCGTTTGAGAATGGAGTGCTTGTTGAGCATTGATAAATATAGTTATTCCCAATGACCTAACAGATTTATCATCAATATCAGGGAACTCTTTGGCTACACAATCACAGCAATACTTAAGGAGCTTACTGTTTTGCTGAATATAGACACTTAGCTTTTTCTTGTCTTTCTCACTAAGTATTGGTAGCTCGTCGAGTAAGTCATCAACTACATTATTTAGAGGCTCAGATATATGCGTTAATTCGCTCTTACCGTTTCTATGTCTGGGTGGTTGGTTCTCTAGAACAGTGAGCTTACCTTTAGTTCCCCTGATCACTTGTATTTGTTGATTGGGGCTTAGATTACTAAAAGAAGACAAGTCTTCTGCCCAAATTGCTTCTTCACCATTCTTTTCTGTAATGACATTACAGACTTTCCGCATTCCGAATTTTGTTTTTACAGTAAGGACATTTTTAACTTTTGCGAACTCTGTATAAACCATTTTTATTACTCCTTAATTTCTTCTATTTCCTTGATGTGAATACCTGATGCGGCTACCCAATTAAGCTCAAAGGCTACAAGCTCATCTAGGTCTGGAAGCTCATCAGGGTAAATAGTGTCGTCATTACCCGTATAGGAGCTGATGAGTTGTTCTGGATCTACTTCAATGGTTAGGTAATATTTTTTGTTCATAGTTCGGGGCCCTCCTGACATTCCCAAACTGCTTTGATACACTAGCAATTAGGGCTATAGCCTTGTTGTTTCATCAGTTGGTGTAAAGTATTAGTTGAATAATCAGAGGATTTTATTTGCCCAAAGATAATGCGTGTATGTTATGGGTGTTAGATGCCCATACTCAAACTCGTGATGTGCTTTAGTTGCTATTTCTATACCAAGAAAAACTAACTGTGCTTGGTGCTTCTTTAAATGGTTGTAGGGTTGATACTGTATCATAATGTCAATTGAGTGAAATAAATAAACCTAAAAAAATCCCCTTCAGAGAGTAGGCTTCTCTAAGGGCTTTTCGTCTTTTAAAGTCATCCGAATACAGGACTATTTAAATTGGTTCGAGTAATTAGTTAGTTGCTAGTTGATTATTTAATTCAACTATCAGTTGAGACTTGCTTTGATTGGCTTTAATACCTAATGATTTACAAACTATCTGAAGTGATTTGTAATCCCAATCTGAGAAATCTACAGGCACACAAGCTAACCTTTGAGGTATGTAACTTGATGAGCTAGGATCATTAAATACTTCTTTTACTAGGTCATATGAAGAGGTTTTGCTATTAGTTCTAGATAAATACGAATCTTGAATTATGTGGAGCAGAAACATTAATCCAATTACTATTGCTAGAAAATGTAGGGGATATTGGTAGGCTGTGTAAATTATGGGTGCGGCAATTAATAGTTTCATCGCTTTGATCTGTAGTAAATTGACATTAAAAAAGCCGCCCTCTTTAGTATAGAACGGTCTTAGGCGCTTAAGAATATTCGGTAGAGCGTTATTAAATCGCATATAATTTATGTTCTAAAACACAAATGTTAATGATTTCATGCAGTTTGAGTGGAGCGAAAACAAGGCGGCAAGCAACTTATCAAAGCATGGAGTCTCATTTGAGGAAGCAAAAACAGTCTTTGACGACCCTTTTTATGTCGATTTCTACGATCCAGACCACTCCGAAGATGAGGAACGTTACCTCATTATTGGAGCGTCGAACCGAGGACGCTTGTTAATTGTGTCGTACACTGAGAGAGGAGACTCAATTCGTTTGATCAGTGCCAGAGAATTGACGCGAGCTGAGCGAAAAGCTTATGAAGAGGGATAAGTCAGAAATGTCCGATGATTTAAGAGCCGAGTATGACTTGAAGAGCTTACGAGTCAGAAAGTTCGGCTCAAAAAGAAAAAGCTTTGGCGGAACGACTGTGCGGTTAGAACCTGATGTAGCAGAGATGTTCCCCAGTGCTGATGCGGTTAATGAAGCCTTACGGTTTTTGATCCGAGTAACACGAGATAACCAAGCTCTTGGAACCACTGCACAGGCTGACAAATCCTTTGAGCAGACGAATGAAAGTTCCTAAGAGCGAACGACAACAAATCCAGAGAGCTTAAGGATATTTACCAGGATAGTAAGTTCTAAAAATCAGACTGTGAGAAAGAAAAAGATTGCAAACCTCTTACGTAAAGCATTACTACAAGACGGCCGAATGGAACGGGCATTGTATGAACATGAATTAGCAGCACACATTGACTACTGGTATGAGGGTCTTAAGGCAGACCGTGATGAATTTGTCTTTGCAGTTACGCAAAATTCAGGTCATGTAGCAATGGTTTTAATAGCAGCGGATAAAACCGTTTATATAAATGAAGATGCAAGAGAGCAATTGCTTAAAGAATGGCCCCTTGCTTACAAGACAAATCTCAAGCGTTTGATCCCAATGATGGCAGAAGAGTTAGCCAACGATATTATTTCGGTTAATGGCGTTAAGACCGATCCTAGTGCTTGGGGTGAAACTAGCGAAGCTGTCACCAGGGGCAATCTAGCCTAAAACCCTTGCCCCATATACACTTCATCATTGAAATTAAGCAGCAATTTGAATTGGTAGCCTTTCATCAAGATTCAAACGGAAAGTTCCATACGGATTTACATGACTCCAAATTCTGAAGGGGTGACAAGGGAGCTAGAAAGATTGCTGGATAATAAACATAGCTCGTAGACCCCTCTGGTAAAAAGGCAGCTTATTGAGATTGAGCCACATCAATTTGTTTATCCATTCCTTCATCAAGGTAAATGAAACCAGCCAGCTACTACCATATAAACCAAGCCAAAAGTAGCTGTTGCGAGTCAAAGATTGTTTAATTTTTCGATGGCGACCGATGTATTTAGACTGACCTCGAAGGCTAAGAGTATGTCCTTTGAACACCGAGTGAGTGTAAGCAATGGCGATGAGCAAAACTAGACGAGTAAGGCGTTCAATCTGAGCTTGCGACCCCTCGAGATTGTAGCCACCTGACTTGCAATCTTTAAACATCGCCTCAATCCCTACGCGCTTTTTATAGGCTTTGACAGCTTCAGGTAAATTGGGTAAATTTGTCAGCAGATACCAGGGTTCCTTTGCCCCCATGCCTCGGTAAATACGTCGCCAATAGACCCCTAAATAAATCCCCGAAACTTGATGCAGTTGAGTGACTTTAGTTTCTTGATAAAACCGTTGGTCTCCTGGATTAACGTCTAGGTCTTTTAAGGGAGTAAAACCTAATTGAGTTACCATTATCTTCGTACTCTTTCTCTGTCGAAGCACAAAGTAGACCTGCTGCTGGGTCAGCCACTTAGCTAGTTCAACACTCTGGAATTCTCTGTCTCCTAAAATAACGATTTGGTGTTGTTTAAACAGCTTCAATACTGGACGTAATATGGCTTTTTGTTGAGCGAAGTTACTGGCTCCTTTCTTCTCTAGAAACTGCCAGTATATAGGCAAAGCTCTTTTCGCCATCACTACTCCAACCATGAACAGATTTTTATCTTGCCATTGAGTTCTATCTAAGACTAGATAAATTGTCTGGTCTGGCAAGAATTTCTTTTGAACTACTTCTTTGACTATGGGAAACCAGACTAACGAAACTGATAAAGCTGAGGACTTCAAAAACCTTTGGATTCGGCGACGACGGCTCTCATATTTAATTGGTAAAGGGAAGTATGCAGCTAGTCTTTCTATCTTTACTTGTTTGTAGGTCTGGATAAGGTATACCAGCACTTCCAAAGTAATTAGTTGGTCATCACTCAGATAACGTGAAAGATGATTGCGGTACAATTGGTTTAACATTTTTTAGGGTTCGGTCGGATTCTCAATAACTGACCGAATCTTTTTTACCATAGGTTGTCTCTGTTCCCTACACTGTCTGACTTCTCACAGGGTTGTCACCCCGTCAGCTCCAAATTAGTGGTGTCAATGCTCTCAAATCATCGGGTTTCATTATCTTCATCC
>NZ_JBKGTY010000021.1:0-8464 GCF_053543375.1 Myxosarcina sp. GI1(2024)
TCAAGGCTAGAAGGAATCAGAAAAATAGCTATCGTCATGAGTGCACCAATCTTTAACATCAAAATTCAAAGTTAATCCAGCCCAAATATCTACAGTTCCGATAACAATTAAGCGTAAAGCACTCAGTAAGCTAAAAATAACCGGAGCTATAATAAAAAAACGAAGATTCCAGATAAATGCTTCAAAAACGGATTCGATTTTTCGAATTATTCTCGGTGTTTTCTTAATCATAGATTAACTGTATCCTAAAGTTAAGAGCTTCATTTTAGAGTATATGTAGGAATTGCATAACCAAAGGCAAAGCGCACGAAACTAAGTACAAGCTTTGTATAGCGCGAGGTAACAATATTCTATATTATATAATCTACCTAATTTTGATAAATATACGCCCGACAAATATTACTCGTTTACTGTAATTTTTAGTCAAACAAAACACGATTGATAAATTTGTTACTTCTGTGTTGAAAGATAGTATGGGGGTGTAGAAAAAAACTGTTTAATCTTTGGCGATCGTATTTTATGTCTGCATTGGAGGAATGAATAGTGTAGCCTTAA
Source organism: Myxosarcina sp. GI1(2024) (assembly GCF_053543375.1). Taxonomy (NCBI): domain Bacteria; kingdom Bacillati; phylum Cyanobacteriota; class Cyanophyceae; order Pleurocapsales; family Pleurocapsaceae; genus Myxosarcina; species Myxosarcina sp. GI1(2024). The sequence continues at coordinate 556 of NZ_JBKGTY010000021.1, forward strand.
CTGATTGATGTATTCTAAGGTGTTTTAGTATTTATCCTGAGGCTCGCCGCTTTAAGTGCGATCGCTCATGGCTTGGTAGGAATTGACAAAGCTAATCGAGCAGTTTACTATCTCAAACCCGAACTTTTTACCCGACAGATTCTGATGTTTTTTTTCTCCAAAACAGTAGTTTAGCTATATCTGTCTGTGGACGTTTATCGTGCCGATGTTTCCGCAGATGTTTATGAAATTTTATACCGAAAAAGCTCTAAATTCACTGAAAGTAGCGACGGTTTGCTATCCGATTATTACGCTCGATCTATATATTGGTCCCGTTTTCATCGGAATGTGGGGACACCTGGCTTTTCCAGACTTGACAGGCAATGCAGCAGATGAAATTTTGCCATTGATGCTCGAGCAATACACTTCAAGCTGGATGGCATCTCTAGTGATGGTTGGAGCAGTGGCAGCATTTATGTCTACTTTAGATTCTCAACTTTTAGCTTTAAGTTCGATGGTGACACGGGATGTCTACACTGCTTATTTTCGCCCCCAGGCTTCTCTTTCAGAACAAATAATGGTAGGCAGATTGTTAAAGATCGCCTTGGCATTAATATAATTTTAGCTTATCAACCACCAGAATCGCTGCTGAAACTGGCTACTGTAGCTTTTACTGGACTGTCGGTATTGTTTCCTACAGTAATTGCAGAAATATTTCACCTCTAAGTTGTCTTGTCAATTTTAGCTGGCAAAGCAATGCTCGTGGGATTGAAAACAGGGGTAATTCCCCAGGCTTGACCTTTGGTTTTTTACCCGTAATTCCCATTGTGGCAATTTCATCATTAGTAATCTTTCTGGAAGCTCTATTGCTCAAGACTAGAAGCAACTGGCGATTGCCTCTCTAAAAACTAGCTAATTTTTATTGCCAAGCCCGTTCATTACTTACGCTCGTAATCAGTATAGGCGTTTTTCAATCCTTCAAGCACTTCGGCTGTGGTTTCAAATAAAGCTTCTGCTTTGGGATCTTCTACCTTGGTAACATCTGAACGCAGATGTTCGATTAAATCGTGCAACATACCTTTGATTTTAGTAAGGGATTATTTTCGGGTAGAGTTTGAGGATCGCTCATGCTTGCTTCAACTTTCTTCCAGGTTGCAAAATCCCTATTTGGAAAACATCTGCTGTGAAACAGAGTAATTTTTGATGCCCAAAAAATCTTGAAATCTCTCTAAAATTCAAAAAGATCGAAAATCTAGCAAACTCTGAAGACTTTACCGAGTAAGACGCTTAGCTATCTTCCTCGTCCGATTCTTCAAGTTGCGGATTTTCCATTTCTTCCTTAAAACCCCGCAGAGTTTTTCCTAGAGAACTACCAATTTCGGGAATTTTTTTAGGACCGAAGACCAAGACTGCAACCAGCCCAATGATAACCACTTCAGGCCAACCCAAACCAAACATATATTTAATCTCCTCAAGACAATTAATAGTTAAATGTAGATATAATCTCAGTCTCAGTATATCGTTAAACTAATAGACATCTGCGGCTGTGTCCAATGAACCACCCAGAGCGAGCGTTTTAATCATCCAAATGTTAGAAACATCCCAGTTTTCCCTCCGTCAAGAACAACATCCTCTAATTCGTCAGCTAGCCGATCGCATTATCGACTACTGGCAACAATATTTAGAGCTATCTCCCTATGCTTTACCCGAAGGTTTGGGTTATGTAGAAGGAAAACTAGAAGGAGAAAAGTTGCGGATTGAAAATTGCTGTTATCAAACACCGCAATTTCGCAAAATGCACCTGGAGTTGGCGAAGGTAGGTAATAACTTAGATATACTGCATTGCGTGATGTTTCCTCGTCTCCAATATCCCCTGCCGATGTTTGGTTGCGATATAGTGGCGGGTAAGGCGGGTATCGGCGCGGCGATCGTCGATCTTTCACCGATCGATCCCGAAAAAACTCTACCCCAAGCTTACCAACAAGAACTTTCTGCCTTGCCAACAGTTCAGTTCTCCGTACCTCGCGAGTTACCTTCCTGGGCGGATATTTTCTCTCAGTTTTGTTTGTTTATTCGTCCCCAAAGCGAGGATGAAGAACGAAGTTTTCTCGATCGCACTTCTGCTTATCTCCGCATTCACTGTCAACAAGCTAATCTCGCTCAACCAGTATCGGTAGGTCAACAAGAATTGTATTTAGCAGGACAGAATTATTACTGTACCAAACAGAAACAAAATGATAAAACTCGCCGCGTTTTAGAAAAGGCTTTTGGTAAGGAATGGGCAGATAACTATATGAGCCAAGTATTGTTCGATGTTCCGCGATCGAATCAGGAGGAGGGGTAAAATTTAGATTCTGTTTTTTATTATCTATCTTAATCTTCAGCTCGATCGCCCTCGTCTCGAACCAATAGTTCGGTAAATCCTTCTAGGGAAAGCAATAGTACTTGTAGATCGCTTGCAACTAAATGAGTAAATTTTTCTAACTCACGGTCGGAAACAAATAATTCTCGATTAATCGTTTCTAATTCCTGTTGGACACTAATTAATTCTGAAATTTCAGTACCAAATTTTTGGGACAATATTTGTTGAGATTGTTCTACCAGTGCTTCTACTTGGCAACGGTTGGAAATTTCTTGGTGAAGTTGGCTGTTAATACGTCTTAGTGCTAAGTGGATTTTTATCCGTGCTAATATTTCCTCCGAGCGTACCGGTTTAATCATATAGTCTACATTTTTCAGGTGTAATTTTTTAAGTTTGTGGAGACTTTGATTGAGCGAAGTTATTAAAATGAGAAAAATATTTTGAGTATTAAAATTATTTTTTAGCTGATGGCATATTTCTAATCCCTCGTTTTCTATATGGGAAATGTCCATCAAAATAATATCTGGTTGGAGCGATTCGGCTGTAACTACAATATTTATTCGCTCATGTTCGAGCGAGACTTTGAGACCATGAGCTTGTAATTCTTCAGTCAGTTGCTGGTAGTTAGTTTGGTGATGATTGACAACCAAAACGAGCTCGTCTTTGAGAGTTTGGTTCATTAGTCAATAGTAATAACTCTTAGCAATTGCTCGATAATTTTAGTCATCATCTTCATCTGAGCGTCAATTTAAATCAAAATAGCTATAATCTATAGCTAACCAGCTTCGGCGATCAAGCGTTATTTGTCTTCAGTAAATCTTCTGATGTTATGTCCGGCAGCAATGATTGCATAAATGCCTATTACCTGACTACCGTCAATATTTTTACAAATCAAGTAAGATCGAAGTAGGGTCGCCAAATAGGTTTTTAACTATATTTTTTTATTGATTAGGTTGAGCAAGTCTTCGGCTCTGGCTTCTATTACAAATTTTTATTAAAAATTAAACTTCACCAAGGTTTTTTTGTATGGCAATTTGTAGTATATGGTTGAATGAGAAAACCAAAAGTAAAAGTAAATCAAAATGACTTTACTAGGGGAAGAACTGAGATATATGTATTCATAAAACGATGTAGTCTTTAACCTCTTCTCCCAATTTAATCAAAAATCTCAATCGACAGATTAATTGCCCTGCCAATGGTTGGGAAATGTTTTTCAATTCAGTTAACCTGACAATACACAAATACTCGGTCGACTAGATCGCAAAGTTCGTTGAAATCGTACCAGGTAAAGGAGATTATAATTGGCTAGAGAACGAGAATTTGCAAAAAATATCGTGAGAACCTCGTCATCCGAAATGAAGGACAAATTTTTCATCGTAGAAAGGGTATATTCTCACGACGAGAGCCAAATGACCATCGGACTTGCGAACCTCCGAGCTATCGTACCAGACATTGAGGCAAACAAGGACAAAATGGCCAGAGCCACGGAAATATTTAAGAATAAAGGCGTAAATCTAGCCATCTTTCCCGAATTCTCATTATCAGGTTATTTCTGGGAAGATACCCAAGCCTGTCGACAATACATGGACAGTACCGTGATTGAGAATCACACAGAATGGATAGATAAAACCTTAAAGCCGATGTTGGACGATCGACTGAAAGCGATCGTGTTCAACAACATTAGGCAAGGCAACGAAGGTAAATACTTTAATACTATTTTTACCCTAGCGGAGATCGAGGAATTTGATTATTTGCAGGAGGAAAATACTTATGACAAAATTTTTCTTCCGCCCATAGAAAAAATCTATACGGAGACAGGAGGAGACGACCGACTAGTTGTCGACACCAAATGGGGTCGATTTGGATTTACGAGCTGTTATGACTATTTATTCTCCCAATTGTTGCTTGAATACGCCAAAATTGACAAGGTCGACGCTATTATACAAATTGCTTCCTGGCGCTCTCTAGCTCAAAGAAACTATCCTGCCATGAATATACGTTCAGATACGTATTACGGATATCTTTGGGACACGGTGATAGCAGCAAAATCTGCCATCAACCAGGTCTGGACTCTAGCCTGTAATGCAGTAGGCAGGCACGATATTACAGGTGCCCATTTTTGGGGAGGATCGGGAATCTGGGCTCCATCAGGTATTAATCTCGTTCAGGCATCTCATTTAAATGAGGAACTTCTGATTATCCACAATGTCGATATTAAGGGACAGAGAGTTCTGGAGAAGGATGATTTTAACTACGCTTTCGACTTTGAATCTATTTACCAGCCAGTACACGGAAAGCGTACATTTACTAGAATTAAAGAGTAGCCACTAGTATGGGAGCCGATCGCAAAGGAACGCATAACAATGCTTAGTCACGAAACTGTGGTTTAGAGAATATCTGAAAAGTTTCGATGACTACTTTAGGGTGAGTTTAGTCTAAGGAGATTACTAAGGTTAAAACTTTCTTATCTGCGTACTAGATATAACTTTATAAATAACAAAATTTGCTTTTCAGACAACCTCTAACTGAGTAATGGCAACCTAGACACTCGCTAGTTTGAAATTGTCGAGTAACAACCAACTACTAACAATTATCCATCTCGATTTTTATCTATTCAGCAACATCAAAAACACATTATTTATTTTATTTATTTTGGTTGACTGCGCTGTGATAGATTTTTTCGTTGGCTTTAACCGACTTGAAAAAGTCAACGACTGGGTTGGGATAATCGACTCCCAATCTTACCCCGTAGCGTTTTTGTTCTTCCGCACTCAGTTTATATGGTTCGCGTACTTTATCCTCAGGCAGGGAAGCTAATTCTGGTAACCAGTGTTTGATATACTCTCCTTGAGGATCGTAATCTTTAGTTTGTTTGGGAATATTAAAATAACGAAAGCCACGAGCGTCATTGCCGACTCCTGCAGTGTAATTCCAGTTGCCCCAATTACTACAAACATCGTAATCGATCAGTAGAGATTCAAACCACTCCGCACCCATTTGCCAGTTAATCCCCAAATTTTTAGTCAGAAAACTAGCAACATTTTGTCTGCCACGATTGGACATAAAACCCGTAGCGGCAATCTCTTTCATGTTGGCATCTACTAAAGGATAACCAGTTTTTCCTTCGCGCCAGAGATCGAACCTTTCCCAGTCTTCTTTCCAGGGAATTTCAATACCTTGCAAACCAGAAACTTTAAAGATTTTATTGCCGTGTTTGGCACAAATAAAACGGAAAAAGTCGCGCCAAATTAATTCAAAAATTAGCCAATAGGTAGAATTATTTTTAATTCTTTCGCTCTCGTATTGACGGACGCGATCGCAGATATAGCGGGGAGAAATACACCCCCTTGCCACCCAGGGAGAAAACTTGGAAGAATAGTCTGCTCCCAACATCCCATTGCGGGTTTGTTTATAGTCTTTAAGACAGTCTGCTTGCCAAAAGTAATATTCTAGTCTGGCGATCGCTTCCGTCTCTCCTCCTCGAAATTTCAAAACAGCGCGATCGTCGAAGTTAGGAGTTTCTAATCCCAAATCTGCTAGAGTAGGAATTTCACCGATTTCTATTTCAGGTAGCTGTGGTAATTTCTCTGGTTCCGTTAGGGGTTCGGCAATTGTGGAATTGTTTTCTACCTGTTTGCGAAAACTGGTGTAGAGTTCTGGAATTTCGGAAATATCGAAGGGTAAATCTTTTGGTAGGTAGAGTGTCGACTCCCAAAATTCTTCTACCTTGACGTTGAGGGATTTTAAGGCTCTCTTTAAAGCCGACTCTACCTTGAGTTCTTCGTCGGTTACTTCCTGTTGATAGTAAACCGCATCGATGTCTAAGCTTTTTACCAGAGAGGGAATGACTTCTTCTGGTAAACCCTGGCGCACGACTAAATTACTACCTAGTTTCTGGAGTGAGTTGCGTAAATTTCGGACGCTTTCGATTAAAAATTGGGCGCGATATTTACCAGTTTTGGGAAAGCCAAAGGAAGTGGTTTTAAACTGCCGGGGATCGAAACAGTAAACGGGAATAATTAAAGCTTTTACTTCTAGAGCAAGATCTAAAGTTAGGCGATCGTGAACTCGCAGGTCGTTGCGCTGCCAAATTAAAATACGTTGCTGTACCATAACTATTACAATTTAAACAAACCTCAACAATTGAGTAACTTCTGTTTCTGCTTCCAATCTTCATCGCTAGCGATTGGCTTTGCCAGTGCGCGGAGCGCAATCGCGTCTTTGATTTGTGATTCGATTTCTTTGAGTTTTGCTTCTAGCCATTCAATGTGTTCGCTAATGCCCGATTGCACTACGTTACTTTTACCTCGAAGACGATTTTTCTCGGCGGTAATCATGTCGCTAATTTGACGACGACGCTGTACCAAGTCTTCTAATTGACGGGATGATTCGTCTTTAATTGCTCTGACTTGAGGGCGTATAGCATTTCTAGAAGTGCGCCAAAATTTTCGCATCAATAGCATCGGTTTTGGCTAACTGCCCTGTGGCTTCCAAGACGATTAACTCTGGTTTGATTTCTATAAGTATCTTGACTAACTCACTAATTCCAGAATCATCATTAGTTACTTGAAATAACTTTCCTATCGGGCAGATGTAGACATCGAGATATTTCTGACAGACATCGATTCCCACCCACTGTTGTTGTTCCATTGTTCTTATTAAAAATTTTTAGCTTTTTCCTCTGGGTTCTGACTCTTCCTTGCAGAATGCGGGGTCTAATTCCCCTAGTGATTGTTTGAGTTGATTAAACTGAGAGGAGAGTAGCGACCCTAGCTAAATCACGGTTTTAATTAACCAAGGGAAGGACGGTCTACTACTTTTTCTAAAGTATCAGGATTTGAGATCCTAAATTCAAGTTACAAGGTAACAATAAAGCCGAAACCGATTGTCTTATATACTTTCACCCTCATTCTAATCCTAGCAAGCTTTTTAGTAGTTTCGAGAATTGGATGATTTGATTCTTAATTTATTATCCCCAATTAATCATTGAAAGATCGAGTTTTCGTAGGCGAGCGATAGTAGATCGCGCAAACTTCGTACTCAACTCAAATTCGAGCGGAAAATATCAGTATTCTTTACGATAAATTCAAATTGAACTCTTACCTTTTTACAAGATGTTTACCTATTTAAAAATTATTTAAGTGAATATATATATGTAACTAATTTTAATTAAGTAATACTTTAAATAAAAACTATTCCTATGATCGAACTATTATATTTAGCTTCTCAAATTCAATGTGGCTCTAATGGCTCCCCTATTAATGTAAGTATTGATGTCTATCAAAACAGCCAATTAGTAACAACAATGTCAGTAGAAGAACGGATTTTATTACCCGTTGATTCGGTAAGAGAATTGACTTTTAAATATAGTTTTGTCGATGCTAGCTGCAGTCCCAGTAGACCTACTGAAATGCTTTTGGGTAATAATGATTCGGTTCCCGATCTTCCTGGCGCCTACGAGCAACAATCCATTCAAGAAATTTTAGATGGATTAAAGGACTACGAGGAACTATTTTTAGCGGTACTTAAACAATTTAAACAGACAAAATAAGATAGAATACCTTTGCT
>NZ_JBKGTY010000021.1:8502-35943 GCF_053543375.1 Myxosarcina sp. GI1(2024)
ACTTTATGAAAGAAACTACTCCCGCAGCCATGCCTCCCTGTTTCGATAGATGGTGTCAAAAGTTTGATGATTTACTGAGAACTAAAGCGCAAAAAAGGGAATTCAGACATTATTTAGGAGGATTATTAGGGGAAAGTGAGCGAAAAAATGTATCTCAAATGGCTAAAGACGCAGTAGAGGTCACATACCACAAATTACACCATTTCTTAACTGAAGCAACTTGGTCAGCGAACAAGATAAATGAACGTCGCTTAGAAGTGATGAACAAGTGTAATCAAACGAGAATCAGTAAGGGATTTAGTCTAATTGTTGATGACTCTGGGCATAGAAAAAGTGGTAACTTTACCGCAGCAGTAGGTCGTCAATATATTGGGGAAATTGGGAAAACAGATAATGGCAATGTTGTAGTAACAACTCATCTATATGATGGCCAAAAAAGCTTACCTTTAGACATAGAACTATATCAACATGGTAATTCGTTGCCCGAAGGAAAGAAAGACAGAGAATTCAAGAAAAAACCCACCTTAGCCTTAGAATTAATCGATAAAAGTTTGAAGAGGGGATATCGACCAGGACTAGTATTAATAGATTCGTCCTATGGTAACAACACAACTGTTTTACTCGAACTGGAAAAAAAGAAATTAAAGTATATAGGAGGAATCGCTAAAAATCGTAATATTTTGGTTAAAACTCCATCAAATCAATTAGAAAAAATCAGAGTAGATGAATATGCTCAATGGTTATCTGATGAGGAATTTAAGGAGATTCAAATCCAGGGTGAAAAACCTAGAACCGTCTGGGTAGCAATAATAGAAGCAGAAATATCAAGGCTAGAAGGAATCAGAAAAATAGCTATCGTCATGAGTGCACCAATCTTTGAAGATGCTGAAGATATTGACTACTTACTCACAAATGTTGAGGGAGAAATAGTAACCGAGCAATGGATAGTTCAAACTTATGCTCAGAGAAACTGGATAGAAGTTTTCTATCGAGAAGCCAAGGGATGGTTAGGATTAAAAGAGTATCAAGTTAGAGATAAGAAGAGTTTGGAAAGACATTTTATTCTAGTTTTTTGTGCCTATACTTTTATCCTTTGGCATAAGCTTACTGGAGGTTTAAGAAGACGTTGGGCGAACAAACCTTTGGAGACATTTCCTGAAGCATTAGAAGCTTTTCGTACAGGTATATCTTATCGTTTTGTCCAATGGTTGAACCAAAATCGCGACGTATTCGTAGCTTATAAAGCTAGTTTGGGCTTTGTTTGGGCTTGATTTTTGTTTAAGTACCGTTAGTTGAGTTGGGAACTACTAATACTTCCAGCTTTGCTTACGACTTACAAGATGTGATGATGATTGTTAACAACAATCCCGTAGTTTATGCTGATTGATATTGCGCTTTTAGATAGGCGATCGCGCCATCGCGGTCTTTAATTTTGCCATCTAATTTAGCCGACAACAAATCGTCAAGAATTTGTTTGTAAATAGGTCCTGGTGGATAACCCAATGCTTTGAGAGCGTTGCCATTTAAAGGCGGTTGTACTTGAGATAATTGAGTCAGATATTGCCAAATTATCCGACGTATTGGTATGGGACTTCTAACGGCAAATAAAATTAGACCGATATATTTAAAAGGACGCAGTAATTGATAGATTTGACTTGGGCAATCGCACAATTTTAACTGGCGAACTGTTTCTGTTTCTAATACCTGCAATTGTTTGAGACGTTGCAGACTATCTTTAGGTAGTTGTAGGTTGGTGGCGACAATCTCTCTTTCCGAAGCAGGTAAATGAGCGATTAAAATCTCCAATCTAATTAGCCAGTGTTGCCAGTTGTTGTCGCGATCGAGATAGTTTAACCAACGCGAACCAGTTCGTATTTGCCGCCATAATTCTGTAGTTAATTCTAAATCTGGATGCAGACAGCGCAATGCCTTTAAATCCGAGAGTAATTTTAAAGCCGGTTGCCAATAATTAGCCTGAAGAATGTATTTTAATTCCGCTCTCAATCTAGTAGTCAGTGCCGGAGCGATCGCGTCGCTCAGACGCAACCGTTCGTATACGCCACTGTCAATCGCATAGCGAATGTAGGCTTCAGTTTGAGTTTCAATTCTAAATTTCAGGCGCACCGCAAACCGCACTGCTCGATAGATGCGTGTGGGATCTTCAATAAAGCTGTTGGGATGGAGAGCCCTAATTAAACCAGATTGCAAATCTAACAAACCGCCAAAAAAGTCTAATAAATCCCCTTTACGAGAAAATTCGCCTTTTCTGGGAGGTGTTAATCTAACTGCCAAAGCATTGATAGTAAAGTCACGGCGATATAAATCTTGACGAATCGAGCTGGCTTCTACTTCGGGGTTGGCTGCAGGATAAGGGTAAAACTCAGTTCTTGCCGTAGCAATATCGATCCAGAGATTACCCAAAATTGGGTCTTGGTGCCACAGTAAAGCTGCGGTTTGAAACTCTCCATGAACCGATAGACGAGCCTGGGGATAAGTTTCTTGAATAGTTTCAGCTAATTCTACTCCAGCACGGTCGTCCGCCGCTCGATGAAAACCATCTACTACCAAGTCAATATCCTGTAAGAGTAAGGGTTCGTCATCTTTTGCCAGCAATACATCTCTTACGCCACCGCCAACTAAATAAAGATTCCACCCCCTGGCGATCGCTTGTTGAGCTACTTGAGACAATAATTGCCAAATAGGAGGCTCTAACCTTTGTTGTAGAGTAGGTAAGAGGTGAGAAGTGTATTTAATTTTGGCTGGTGTATCTGGTTCTACGGCTTCTCGATCTTGATGTAGCTGACGCAAAACATCGGTGCGAGTAACGACTCCAATTAACTGTTGGTTTTCCAGTACGGGTAATCTACCGACATCGTAAGTTACCATCAATGACTCGATCTCTGGTAGCGGGGTATCGGGAGTGATAGTTTTCAAGTTACGGCTCATGTATCCCTTTACAGGAGCATGACTAAAACCGTGATGCAAAGCCAGATCCAAATCGCGCCGAGAAATTACTCCTACTAAGTTGTCGCGATCGTCCACTACCGAAAGTCCCGAATGACCGTAGCGGAATAAAATTCTTTGAGCCTGTTCGATAGTAGTAGTAGGACGTATAGTACGAACGGGAGAAGACATTAAGTCTCTGGCAGTAGGGGGATGGGGAATCTGCTCTAATAACTGACTGATTATTTGTTGCCAAATGTCGGTAGGTTTTTTGCTGTTAACCGTCATTGCAGCCGCCTGAGCGTGTCCGCCGCCACCAAAAGGAGCAAACAAGTCATTGAGATTTATTTCTTGCAGGCGCGATCGCCCGATAACCGTTAATTTCCCTTCTGTCTGATTTTCCGACTGCTCGCCATTTCCAGCAGGCTTCGGAGTCCGCGTCTTTTTATACTGATGTCCCAAAAGCAAAACATCGCTTTCGGTTAGATCGATCAACCTCGCTGCCAAACTAGATAAGCCTGGAACAAAATCATCAGTTTGCAAGAGAACTGAAGCGACAGCATAACCTCTAATCCGATCTACTTCCAAATCGGCTAGAGCTTGTTGCAGTAGTTCCTGTAGTTGATTAGATAATCCAGGTTCGACATATTCTGAGATAATCTCCACATTAGCCTCGTGTTCCATCAGCCAAGCCAAAGCTTTAGCATCTCTGGCAGTAGTACCGCTAAAAGTCAGCGAACCCGTATCGACGTGAATACCCAAAGCCATTGCCGTCGCTTCAAAGGACGTTGGCGCGATCGCTTGTTGCTGCAATAGTTCCACCATAAATGTGGTTATCGCCCCTAGGGATTCGATAAAAGTTTTGGTAGCGGGAATGTCCGAGTCTAAATCTCGATGGTGATCGTAGATTTCAATCGCATTTACATTGGGCAAATCCAACCACTCAACAGCTTTTCCCAGACGATCGCGTTTTTGAGTATCGACAACACTAATTGAAGTAAGGCTTTGGGGAGTAACACTACGCAACTCAATTAAGGCAAATTCATCCCGATATAAAGCTAAAAAATTCTTGACCGCAGGATGTGCGCCTCCAGTTAGAACGATCTTAGCTCCTGGTTTGAGACGGGACAAAGCGATCGCCGAACCCAAAGCGTCGAAATCTGCTGTTTGATGGCATAAAATTACATCCATTGACTACGGGCGAACGACCGTTCGCCCCTACGAGTTAACCGTTCCGGTTAGAGGAGAACTAGCACTAGCATACTGTTTGATGGGAATTCTACCTGCTAAATATGCCAGTCTTCCCGCAACCGTTGCCATCCGCATCGCCCGTGCCATAGCCGGAGGGTTTTTCGCTCTGGCGATCGCGCTATTGACCAACAAAGCATCTGCTCCCAGTTCCATTGAATAGGCGGCTTCGCTAGGAGAGCCAATCCCAGCATCTACTACTACAGGAATATTAGCTTCTTCGATAATGATGGCAATGTTAGCGGCGTTTTTAATTCCCTGTCCCGAACCGATAGGAGAACCTAAAGGCATCACTGTCGCACACCCTACTTCTTCTAAACGTTTTGCCAGTAAGGGATCGGCATTGATATAGGGCAAGACGGCAAAACCTTCTTTAACTAATTGTTCGGCCGCTTCTAAAGTTCCTATCGGATCGGGTAATAAATATTTGGCATCGGGAATGACTTCGAGCTTGACAAAATTATTGTCTTCTTGTCCGAGTAACTTTGCCATTTCTCTACCCAACCTGGCGACTCTTATCGCTTCATCTGCAGTTTTACAGCCTGCGGTGTTAGGCAGCATCCAAATTTTACTCCAGTCGATCGCCTCTGCCAATCCTTCATGTCCTGGGGCTTTGGTTTGCACTCGACGAACGGCAACGGTAACAATTTGACAGTCACTAGCGACGATACTTTGCTGCATCGCTTGAATGCTGGGATATTTGCCCGTACCGGTCATTAATCGAGATTTAAAGGTGCGTCCGGCAATAGTTAAATTATCGCTTTTTTCTGAGGGTGATAGAGAATAAGAGTTGCTTTCTTTAATTTGAAGTGAAGATTGATAACCATTTTGTGGAGAAGTATTTAAAGTCATTTCTGTATTCTGAGATCGCTCGAAAAAACGCTGCCAACTAAAGTTTGCTAAAAGCGGATCGGATTTCTGTTCTAAAATTAAGTCTGCTATTATCTTCGCTGTAATCGGTGCCAACAAAATACCGTTGCGATAGTGTCCCGTTGCTAAAAATAAATTATCGCAGCTACCTCGACCGAGAATTGGTAATTCATCGGGAGTAGCAGGACGAAAACCCCACCACAACTCTTCAATTTGCCAATCGGCGATCGCTGGATATAGTCTCGTGGCTTTTGCGATTAAACTCTGTATGCCTTGGGGCGTATTTCCCGATTTCCAGGAAACGTCTTCAACGGTGGCACCGATAATTAAACGTCCAGGTTGTGAGGGCGCGTCGTCTGGGGAAACCTCAGACGCTCGTGTCGCCCGTCTGGGAACGAGATAGATATCTTCGCCAAACAAAACTCTCTGAGACAGAAATTGAATCTTCGGAGGCATTTTGACAGAGAGCATTTGTCCTTTAACGGGACGTACTGGCAAAGGCAACAACTGACTTATCCAAGAGCCAGCAGCAATTATATAGCGATCGCCTTCTATACTGCCAATATCGGTTATTAAACTAGCTACTCGTCCCTGTCTTTGCTGGATAGCTTTAACCGTAACTTCTCGTTTAATTTCGATGCCCAAAGTTTGAGCCCCTTGCAAGAGCGATCGCATTACCGCGCGGTTGTCTACCTGTCCGTCTTCGGGATACCACCAACCCCCAACCACATCTGCACTCAATCCCGACTGATAATGTTGTATTGCGGTTCGATCCAGCCACAGACTAAGGTTATTGGAGTTAATTGGCGGTGTTGGTTTAGCGTAAACAGGTGCGAGAATACCCCGGGGTAAGTAACCCGTATCTATACCCGTTAGTTCTTCTAGCTTGCCAATCCATTCGGGATATAGATCTCGCGATCGCAGACACAATTCTCGCATCGGTTCCGACTCGATCCTCTCCGCCATCGGTGCTAGCATTCCTGCCGCCGCGTGAGAAGCTGAGGACACGGGTGGCGAGGTTGCCTCGCTACCGTGAGATGTCCGTGCCGCACTAAAATCGCGGCTAATTACCATCACCTCTGCACCGCGACGTTTTAACTCGATCGCGATCGCCAATCCAATTATACCGCCACCAACAACTACTATCTCCGCTGCTTTCATTTCCCTTAAGGTTGTCTCTATTTAAACTTTATCTCGAAAATCAATAAGCATGAAGATAGGCGTTGAGTGCAATTTGTGAGTCATCATACTGTATTATTTTGTAGCTATTCCCATTAACGAGTTTCAGCTCAAACTTGAATTGAGAATAGCAAACTTTTCACTATTTTCTAAAGAAAAATTTTAAGTTTACTTCAAGTAAATTTTTATCCTGCTTTACGTCCAAATACATAAAAGGTAGTTGTATCGTTCCAAACTCCTCGTTCGGTATTTAATATCTCTAATTCGGCATCAAATTCATTTTTAGCCCGTAGCAATTGGTCTGTCGAAAGTTTCATTAAGGGATTGGGATACTGTCCTGGCATCGGAGATGAGCTAACACTCAGCCACATTCCTTTGGCTTTCTCTAGACTAATATAGCTACCATCTGGCTCGGTTTGAATCTCAATTTCCTCAAAACCTGCTTGTTGTAATAAGTTATAGCATTTTTCTACCGTTCCAGTTGGCTTGTTAAGCAAAAGGGAGACACCATAATTTTCTAGTAACTTTTGTGCCGCTACTCCTACTACAAAAGCGGTTTCGGCGAAGGCATGGAAGCCGAGCAATCCTCCTGGTTTGAGCAAATGATGCCAAAGTCGCAATGCGCCGATTAAGTCAGACATCCAAATTAATGCCGACGAACAAAAAATGCAGTCAAAACTTTTGGCAGGTAGGCTCAAGGCTTCAGCATCTGCTAGGAAAAACTCAATGTTACTCAAGCCAAGTGTCTGAGCATTTTTTTTAGCCACATCTAGCATCCCTACTGATATGTCAATTCCCTTAACTTGTCCCGAATAGCCTACAATTTGAGCTGCTTCAATAGCAAGCATACCGGTTCCAGTGGCAATATATAAAATGCTCTGTCCAGTTCTAAGCTGTGCATATTCAACGAGACGGTGAGCGATTTGCGAATGCCATTCACCGCGATCGTAATTGGGGCTGCGATCGCTATACAGATTGGCTATCTGCTGCTTGTATTTATTCAATTCTATTTGTCGAGCCACTTTCGTATTATCGCTTTACTAATAATCTTCTTTGAAATTTAATGATGACAAATAATGAGAGCAGAGATTTTCCCCATTATTTTGTTGAAAAGAATTGGTACGGAAGTCAGAAGCAGCGAGATATTGCCTTGCTCGTACACAAGTGAGACTCACGACTTTTTATGAAACTATAACACTGCTTCTTGCAGGTAAAGTTATTTCTAACTCGTTAGTTTCTTTAGTAGAGTGCCAGGTTACGCGACCTTTACCATAAATAACCGAATCTGGTTGAGAAGATAGTTTAGTTACGGGAAAGCGAACGTTAGCCGAATTATCATCAACATTAACTGCTACTAAAACTATTTCTCGCTCTAAAATTCGAGCGAACGCATAAACTGCTCCTTCGGCATACAAAACTCGATAGGTTCCGGTACGCAAACAAGAATATTGATGGCGTAAAGCAATTAACTCTTTGTGATACTCCAAGGTTTCTATGTCCCACAGTTTCGGTTCGGGAAAAACCCTACGTGAATCGGGATCTTTACCTCCAGGCAATCCTACTTCATCTCCATAAAAAATACTGGGAGCACCAGGAAAAGTGAACAGTAGTACTGTAGCCAAATGTGCGCTGGTTTTATCCTTTCCGACGGCAGTTAACAGTCTTGAGGTATCGTGACTATCTAACAAATTTAGCTGAGTTAGCTGTATTTCCCAATTGTGTCTGCTTAAAAGATTTTCGATTTTACTGGCGTATTCTGCCGCTGAAATAGCGGGATAGGGAGTCAGATTTTCCTGGGCGTATTCACGAACGTAGCGATCGCCTGCGCTAAAAGCAATTGTCGGTTCGGTAAATCTGTAGTTCATTACTCCGTCGAACTGCTTGCCATCCAGCCAAGGAGTGGCATCTTCCCAGATTTCGCCAACGATATAAGCTTCGGGATTAATTGCTTTAACTCGGGTGCGAAATTCTTCCCAAAAGCCAGGAGTCGTTACTTCATTGGGAACGTCCAATCGCCAGCCATCAATACCCTGATATAACCAATATTCAGCTACCTGCATGATATATTCTTTGACTTGTGGATTGTCGTGATTGAATTCTGGTAGAGCCCGATTGTCCACCCAACTATCATAATTAGCAGGCTTACTGCCATCGTATGCCGATACCGGCCACTTGTGAATTTTAAACCAGTCTAACCAGGGAGAATAGGGACCATTTTCCAGAATATCGTTAAAAAAGAAAAAGCCCCGACTGGCATGATTGAAAACTCCGTCGAGAACGACTTTAAGATTTTTACGGTGAGCGGCTTCTATCAGTTGCTCAAAAGCCACATTGCCACCCAATAAAGGATCGACTTGATAGTAATCGTGAGTGTGATAGCGGTGATTGGAAGCAGATTGAAAAATTGGCGTGAAGTAAATGGCATTAATACCCAAGTCTTTAAGATAATCTAATTTGTCGATAACTCCCCATAAATTACCACCCTTGTAACCCTGTAAAGTTGGAGTAGCATCCCAGCCTTCTAAGGTAGAAGCAATCCACTGACCTTTGAGAGTTGATTTACTTCTGGCAAAGCGATCGGGAAAAATTTGATAGAAAACCGCATTTTTGACCCAATCAGGTGTTTTGATACTCATGGTTATTATTTATTTGTTTGTCAATTATCAGTTGTCGATCGCATTTTTACTATTAACCTTAACAGAGAAGCGATTTTCCGCAATCGACTCTAAACAGATGAATCTTATCCAGTCGAATAGATAACCAGAGTCGATCGCCAATTGTTACTATTCGATCGGGCGGTAGACAGACGCTAATCGTCGATTCGGGATCGTCTTTTAGATGAGCGGCAACGTAGGTTTCACTTCCCAAAGCTTCAACCAAATCGACGGTAACTAGGATATTGGATTGGTGAGCTTCTCCTAGCTGTAAATGTTGGGGACGAATCCCTAAAGTAAAAAACCGCTCTCGGCTGGCTTGCAGGGGATTAGCCCAAAATTCTGGCAGAGTGAGACGAAATTGAGGGTGAACTAGGGTTAAAGGTGCAACCAATTCGACAGCTAAAAAATTCATCGGTGGCGAACCGATAAACTCGGCGACAAAACGAGTAGCTGGTTGTTGATAAATTTTTAGTGGTGGAGCAATTTGCTGAATGCGACCGTCATTCATTACTGCAATGCGATCGCCCATAGTCATCGCTTCGGTTTGGTCGTGGGTGACGTAGATAGTAGTGGTACCTAATTGCTTTTGCAGTTTGACAATTTGAGCGCGAGTTTCGGTTCGCAGTTTGGCATCGAGATTGGATAGGGGTTCGTCCATTAAAAATACTTGGGGATTGCGAGCGATCGCTCTACCTAAGGCTACTCGCTGTTTTTGTCCTCCCGATAGTTCTTTGGGCAATCTATTGAGTAAGGTTTCGATTTGTAATAAACTAGCGACTCGTCTTACTCTTTCTCGAACTGTCTTTTCTTTAGGCGAGATATAGCGTAGCTTTTTGGGCAACCAACGAGTCATTCCTACTAAAAGATCGTCTAACCGAGGAGAATTCGATAACTTTTTGCTGTGGGTTTTCCATCCATCGCCACGGCGCAGTCCAAAGGCAATGTTGTCATAAATATTTAAATGGGGATATAAAGCGTAATTTTGAAACACCATTGCCACGTCTCTGGCTTTGGGAGGGAGATTATTTACTAAGCGATCGCCGATCCAGATCTTGCCAGAAGTTATAGTTTCCAGTCCAGACAGCATCCGTAACAAGGTACTTTTACCACAGCCAGAAGGTCCGACTAAAACCATAAATTCTCCGTCTTCTACCTTTAAATCGATCTGGTGTAAGATATTGACGCGATCGCTTTTTATCGATCTGGTTTTAGTAGATCCAGGAATAGTGTTAGTAGCCGCGATCGCGGGACGAATTTTTTGCTCTCTACCGTCTAATTCCGCGAGCGCTCCATCCCGTTCGCGACGGGGATAACTTTTATCAACCTTTTCAAAAACAACTTTTGCCACTGTGACAACTTAAATATGCTCTATTTTGCCTGCCATACTATCATTTAGTTCGATTTAGGACAGTTTTTTTTCTAGATTTTCTTAATCTGTAAGTCTCTAATGTTTTTCGTCACCTAAAACAATAGTTATAACTGACATACTTGAGGTTATTTTCTGCAGTTGTAAAATTTGAATATTAATTTTATTATTGGCTGCGTCAAATTTTTAGCATGGCAAAATTTTATTCTCAACTCACTTCAAACTTGGAAACTTTTATTCAAAATCAAAAAATCTTTTTTACTGCCACTGCACCCAGCTCGGGCAGAATAAATTTATCTCCAAAAGGTATCGATACTTTTTGTTGTATCGATGCTAATACTGTTGCTTATTTGGATTTAACAGGTAGTGGCAACGAAACTGGGGCGCATTTATATGAAAATGGCAGAATGACGATAATGTTTTGTAGTTTTGACGAAAATCCTTTAATTTTGAGATTATATGGCAGAGGAGAAGTAATTAGCCATAATAGCGAGCGTTGGCATAAATTGCATATTCTGTTCGCATCGATTCCGGGAGAAAGACAAATAATTTTGCTTAATATCGAATCGGTGCAAACCTCATGTGGTTTCGGCGTACCACTATACGATTATCGAGAAGATAGAAAAACTTTAATCGATTGGGCAGCCAAGAAAGGTGAATCGGGAATCAAACAATATCAACAAGAGAAAAACTTGCAAAGTATCGACGGATTGCCAACCCATCTCAATACAAATTAGAAAAACTGCGTAACCAATAGCCAATAGTCAGGATGAAGAAGGGGTAGAGAAAGCCATAGTCCCTACTCTTTAGTAGCTTCCAATTTCTGGTTTAGCAGTACGACGATCGCCTTAATGTCATCAATCGTAGAAATTGTAAAGAAATCCACCGAGATTTTTCTAAAATTAAGGAGATTTTGCGAAACTATAGTTTAACTTTTGATTAACCTCTAAAGTCATAAATACTAGAAAACACACCAGAAAATCCTAAATTTGTAATTGATGAAATTAGCTGCCAGAGTCAACCAAGTACCTCCATCGATGACACTAGCAATTTCTGCCAAAGCCAAGGCGATGCAGGCAGAAGGTATTGATGTATGTAGTTTTAGTGCGGGGGAACCAGATTTTCCCACTCCCGCCCACGTCGTAGAAGCAGCTAAAACAGCTTTAGATAATGGCAAAACTCGTTATGGTCCTGCGGCAGGAGAACCAGAATTACGAGAGGCGATCGCCCGTAAGTTAGATCGAGATAACAATTTAGATTATCGACCAGAAAACATTATCGTTACCAACGGCGGTAAATACTCGCTGTTCAACCTAATGCAGACATTAATCGAAGCAGGAGATGAAGTTATAATTCCTTCCCCGTATTGGTTGAGTTATCCAGAAATGGTTAAGTTGGCTGGCGGTACGCCGGTAATTGTGGATACGCAAGCCGAAAATGGCTATAAAATTACTCCAGAACAGCTGGAAAAAGCGATCGCTCCCCAAAGCAAGCTGTTCGTGCTTAACTCTCCCTCTAATCCCACGGGTGCTGTTTATAGTCCCGAAGAAATCCGCGCTCTCGCCGCTGTAATTTTAGCTGACGACCGCCTGTTAGTAGTTTCTGACGAAATCTATGAAAAAATTCTCTATGATGATGCCCAACATCTCAGCATTGGTGCGGTAAATTCGGAGATGTTAGCGCGGACTATTACCAGTAATGGTTTTGCCAAAAGCCATTCAATGACAGGTTGGCGCGTGGGTTATGCCGCTGCTCCTTTAGAAATAATCGAGGGTATGACCAAAATCCAAGGTCACAGTACCTCTAATGTCTGTACTTTCGCCCAATATGGCGCGATCGCCGCTTTAGAATCTCCTCAAGATTGCGTGGCAGAAATGGTCGAGGCTTTTGCCAAAAGACGTGCTTACATTTACGAAGCAGTTGAGGCTATTCCCCAACTTAGCTGCTTTAAACCAGATGGAGCTTTTTATTTATATGTCGATATTTCCCAAACGGGAATGGGTTCTTTAGAGTTTTGTGAGAGTTTATTAGAATCAAAATACGTTGCTGCTATTCCTGGAATTGCTTTCGGTACTGATAACTGTATCCGGTTTTCCTATGCCACCGATCTGCCGACGATTGAAAAAGGAGTTAAGCGTTTGGCTGAGTTTGTAGATTCTCTCAAATAAACCCGTTAAATTCATTTGGCGATCGCTGTTAGAATTAAGTTAATCTCAGTTCGGGTTAAGCAGATGGCGGATTAAGGTAAAAGCCAATCTAGGTAAATGCAGAGTTTTGTCGGTTGGTGATAATAAGCAACTAATCTGCAAAGAACATTAACACAGAAATTAATAGGCAAGCGATAAAGAAAATTTTTGCGTCAGGAGAAATATTTTTCAGTTGCTCAGATCGTTTCGAAAACCAAACAAAAATCATCTAGATGATAAAATATTAAATTCAAACTAAACATAAGGACAGAACGGCTGAAGAAGGTAGTTATTTTCAGCTTACTATCTTTTAAATCTAACCTCAGTTAGGATTGAGGCAATTCAAGGGCTAGAGAAGTTTATCGCTTTATAATACTTCTAAGGGCGAGAAGTTCGCGAATAAGTCTCACCAATAGTAGGCTAATTATCACCTCCGTACACTAATTCTCTTTCATGGGTTAAATGAGTTGAGATAGCTCAAACCCTTATCTTTCCTTATCCGTAACAGAGTGTCTAGAGTATTTAAAAAGGTGACATGATTTTTTGTCACCTCTCGTTGACTTGTAAATTAAAGCAATCGAACTGTAGATTGGGACATAAATAAATTTAATGTAAGGGTAATTTAGAAAATCCCCTTACACGGTTAGTTTATGTATCTCACCCTTTGCTTCGACTGCTATATTTTAAAATGCCAGTTACTGAACATAACGAAAAGTTTATTACTCTTCTGTTTCCACTTCAGTTTCTTCTTCAAGGGGTTCTTCAATTGTGGTATCTTCTTCTTCAAGTTCGGGTTCGGCAGTTTCACAACCAACAATTGAAGTTGTCAATCCTAACAATAACGATAAACCCAAAACTTGAGCGACGATTTTTTTATAATCCATTCTATTTACTCCATTTCTCTTGTAGGTATAAAGGCGATCGCGACTCTGAGCAAGCCAGACTTTTTAAGTTGTGTCGTGATGAGAAAATTCTCAACAAACAGTTGCTTATCAAAGCAATTAGTCCAACTTGAAGGCTGCCGGCAAGTTCGGCGGTCTCAAGATAACGCGAGATTGAGATCTAGTAAATCTCTCACTAGCTAGATTAAGAGATAATTGATATTTTTTGGTAAATATAATAGACAGTTTTTTAATCTGATGTCTGTACTATTTTTTTGTCATTATTAACAGCGACTAACTGTGATTCTATGATTCGTTTCAACCAGCCTTGAAGAAATTTACGGTTATCTGCTTGCTGTTGGGGTTCTTCGGTATCCAAAGCATGGGGTGCGAGTCCCTGTAATGCGGCAGTAGTCACGCAAAACATTGATTTTTGAAAACTCTGGCAAATTTTAATTAACAAGTCTCCTTCGCCCCTGATTCCCTGACGATAATAATCTCGCAGATAATTGGGTAAAAAATGTTGCATATCATGCATCAATAGTGTCGGCGGAATCCCCGCGCCACCAATAGGTAAGGGATCGGCAAACAACGCTCCATATTCAAAGGCACTGATATCGCTGGGAATTTGATACGCCTGAGCATTATAGGAAATAGTGCCGTGAAAAGGAGTACCACGAAAGAAGATCGCTTCTACGTAGGGAACCGCAGTATCGGCGAGAAAAGTTAAGCCAGCCGCTTCGGGAATCAATTGGTAGGTTTGACCTCTGACCGTTACTTCATACGTAATTGGTTTAGTAGCATTGGCAACTAAGCCATCGAGAATGTGTTGGACAACCTCGGGAATAGATTCGATCGCCCCATCTTCGTAGCGCTCGCTCAAATCCAAAAAGATATCGCTCATTACCCGCCAAAATTGTCCCAGACCGCTATAGTATGACATTTGCCGCATTTGTTCGGGCAAAAAGTCTTGGAATAAAGCATTCATACCCAACATTAAGGGATTGTATTTAAACTTAGCTTTAATTACCTGCTGGACGACTGCTAAAAATTCTGGAGTGTCTAAATAGGCATCCAAACCGCCACCCCCATGCCAAAACATTGATTTCATGCAGTATTCTGCATATTCATAGTTTATGCGGTCGTGCCCCCAATGTTTTAATAGTTTCTCGATGGTAAACTCGCCGTTGAAATATTTAAAAAACGGAAATAGCTTTAAAAATTGCGTATTAGCTATGTAACATAAATTAATTGAGTAGGCATCTAAAACTACGCCATAACTTTTGAGGATACCCACGACTTCCATTAAGTTTTGGGGAGAATCTTCAAGTAAAGCCGCTCCAAGTTCTAGCTTGTGAATATATTCGTCAATTAAAAGCGATCTAGTCGCTCTAACATTAGTACTAGTAACCATAATTTCTAGTTTAATAACTAAAATAACTACTGCGAAAATTTATTTTAAAAGATCGAGCAGTCGAACTACGCTAGAGGAAAAGGCAAAAATTAGAGAATCAATTAGTCTGAGTTTCACTCTGCTCCGCTTTTAGTACTCAATCCTTCTGGTTCCTGTCTGTTGACCTTAACTACCTGTCAATAAAGCTACTGCCTGTAGTTCGCTCCAGCGCACTACCCAACTGGGTTGAATACCAAAAGTAAAAATTAGAGCCAGTAGGACAAAAGCAGGAGCGTGTTCTACCCATTTTACAGGGGGCAGTTGCGCCAAACTCTCTTCTAATCTGCCAAAGAAAACTCGATTGATTACCAGCAAAAAGTAAACTGCCGTCAAACCAGTACCCACTAGACACAGCAGGGTAGGTACGGGAAAAATGGGAAAGCTGGCTCTAAAGACTAAAAACTCAGAAATAAAGCCGACCATACCCGGCAAACCAGAACTTGCCATTACTCCCAAAATCATCAATCCGCCGGTGACGGGCAATCCTTTTTCTGGATTGAGTAAACCTCTCAGTTCATCAACATCGCGTGTGCCAGTTTTTTTATACACCGTTCCTACTAATAGAAATAGCAGTGCTGAAATCAAACCATGACTGACCATCTGAAATATCGCCGCCGACATACTGAGGCGTGTTGTGGCTGAGGCTGCCAATAAAATGTATGCCATGTGGGCGATTGAAGAATAGGCAACTACTTTCTTCATATCTTTTTGAGCGATCGCACAAGAAGCACCATACAAAGCACTGATAGCAGCTAAGATTGCCATCCAGGGAGCGAGATAAGTCCAGCCTTCGAGAAATAGACCGACGGCAAATCTCAATAAGCCGTAGGTGCCCAATTTAAGCAGCACTCCTGCTAACAGTACGGAAATTGGAGTCGATGCTTCGACATGGGCATCTGGCAACCAAGTATGAAAGGGAAAAATGGGGATTTTGATGAAAACACCAATTAATAAAGGTGCCAAAAGCAATAATTGAGTGTTGAGCGCTAGATTTTGCTCCCGCAAGATTTCATAGTCAAAACTATTTGCCCCACTCAACCACACTAGTCCTAAAAATGAGGCTAAGACTAAAATTCCCGAAAGAGCAGTGTAGAGCAGGAATTTCATCGCTGCGTAACCCCTTCTGCTACCACCCCAAATGGCAATCAAAATGTAGAGAGGAACGATTTCTAGTTCGTAAAACAAAAAGAATAACAGTAAATCTCGTGCTAAAAAGGCACCTGCTGCCCCGCCAGTTAATAGTAATAACATCGAATAGTAAAGACGGGGTCGTTCGATCGCCGTGCTGCTAGTGACAATCGCAATTAAAGTAAGCAGACTGTTTAGGAAGATTAGCGGCAAGGAAAGCCCGTCAATTCCTAAGTGATAGTTTAAGCCAATCCACTCGATCCAGGGAATGTTTTCGGCAAACTGAAAACCTTCATACTGAGAGTCAAACTGTAAGGCGATCGCCAGATTGATGACTAAAGTAGTGATGGCAACTACGAGGGCGATTTTGCGAGTCGATTTGCTATCTAGTTTGGTTGGCAATAAGCCGATAATGGCTGCCCCTAGAAAGGGCAAAAGAATCAAGACACTAAGCATAGAACTTAATTATTTTCAGTTTTAGTAAATTAAATTAGAGACGACTATTTTACTGGGCACACTATCATCTAATTACTGAAGACCAATAGTTAGTTACCAATGACCATTGCCCATTTAAAAGCGACCAGAGTAATACGCTGACTCCGATTAAAATCGTCAACATATAAAATTGTGATTGTCCCGAGGTGTTGTATTTGAGAGCATTACTGCTAAATACGGTTGCCAGGCTAACTAAATTGACCAACCCATCGACTACATAGCGATCGACCCAAGAAGCTAACTTAGCCAAACTAGAAACTGCTGCCACTACCGTTAGTTGATAGATTTTCTCAAAATAAAAGTCGTAGGCCAGCAAATCTTGGAAAAACCTCAACACTACTTTGGTCGAGCGTCTCCATGGACGACGCAATCCGATACTAGATCCAATTATGCAGCCGATAACTCCAGAGATAATTAATCCAGGTACGGCAACGGAAACGATCTCTGACGACACTGATTCTAAGGGAGTAGCGGGACTCAACCATAAAGACCACCTAATTGGTGCCAACGGTGCCAGTAAAGTAACTACCATTAAAGCAACCATCGGTACTGCCATCTGCCAGGGAACTTCTGGAGCGCGGCGGGTTTTAACCTGTGGTTCTCCTAAAAAGATGACGCGAAACAAACGAGTGAGACTGATTGCAGAAAGTACATTCACTGTAATGACAATGGCAAACAGCCACCAGCTTACTTCCCAGGAGCCATTAAACCAACGTTGGAAAGTCCAGAACATCCCCATGGGCATGAGAGCTAAAAGACCCGCACTGCCGACAATAAATGAGACTGCCGTAGCAGGCATTCGCGACCACAAACCTCCCATTTCCGTGACGTTTTGATTGCTGGTGGTGACGATAACCGACCCCGCGCTCATAAATAATAGGGCTTTGGCGATCGCGTGAGCAAACAGCAGTAAAAAGGCAATATCTACCTGCTTCAAGCCTACGGCAATGAAAATCAGTCCCAAGTAGGCACTAGTGGAATGACACAGGGCGCGTTTGATATCAATTTGGGCGATCGCCATCAATGACGTACCGATCGCCGTCACCGTACCGATAATAATCAGCGCGTCAGAAGCAATGGGTGAGAGAGCAAAAACTGGCTGGAGCTTAATTAAGACGTAAGCGCCGGCGGAAACTACGATTGAATTACGCATAATCCCCGCTGGATTGGGTCCTTCCATCGCTTCATCCAGCCACAGGTTGAGAGGAAATTGAGCGCATTTACCCGTGGGACCGGCAATTAAGGATAATCCCAGTAAAGTAGCTGTCAGTTCCGGTAGGTTAGCCGTTTCGACCCAGCTTTCTAGTTCGGAAAAGTTGAGTCCTTCGCCGTAGGCTGAAAGTGCTACAATGCCCATCAGCAAAATAATATCCCCGATTCGCTTAGTTAGAAAAGCATCTCTGGCGGCAGTAACTACCAGAGGTTGAGCGTACCAAAAGCCCACCAATAAATAGGTAGATAGAGTCAACATCTCGAGCAAGCCATAACTCAGCAGCAAAGAGTCGCTCAGAGCAATACCCGCCAAAGCTGCTTCAAAAAAACCCATCAAACCAAAAAACCTTGCTAGTGACCAGTCTTTTTCCATATATCCCAAGGCATATACTTGCGCTAGCAAACTAATACCGGTAACGATTTCTAATGCTCCCAAACTAACTGGCGATAGTTCGATAGCTAGGGTTAAATCTAAATCTGCCACCTGTAACCAGTGAAAGACTAGCTGTTGGGTTTGTCTCGTCCAAACCAGGTTAAATACAAGTGAGCTATGAATGAAAGCTAAAAATGTTACCAGAATATTAAAGTAAGCTGCAGGTCGCGGTCCCGTTTTCCGAATAATACCCAGCGACCAGGGCAAGGTTAAAACTGCTCCTAACAGGGTGTATATGGGTAACGTCCATGTAGTTTGTAATAAAAAATCACTCATCAAAATCTTTCAACTATACTAAGAACTTACAAGGTTAATTTTTTTTATATTTATCTGTTGAGAATAGTTGGTTTGCCAATGGTCGGCTCTCGGCTTTCCTAACTAGGATCTGTTGTCTTTACCTAAGGGTTTATCTTATCAGGTCTCTCGTGAATCGATACTACTTCTGCTCTCAAATAGATGCGATGAAAATTATTTGTGGCGATCGCAATTTAATCTAGTCAATGATGGTTCGGTGTAAGAGCGCCTAGCTATGGCTTTTTAATCCCTAGTTGAATTTTTACTTTAAGTAATTATTTTGAAGCTAATTATCTATTTGCTCTATAAATGGTAGTTATTTAAACTTATTTTTGGCTCAAATCCCAGGTTTATGCTCCAGGATCGCCACCGATGAGCTAGAGTGACTTAAGAAGAGCGGAGAAGATTTACTCTTCGATTCTATAATTCTACCTGACTACCTGTCATAATAAATAAATTATAAACAAGATCCTATCCCGGTCACTTCCCGCTCACTCGCCCAGAATCTCTCTGTCAAAATTTCGGCAATTATCAATTAGGCATTAATTCTTATTAACTAACAAATTAAAAATTATAATCATGATTTATATTGTCAAAGGGAACAAGGTTATTTATGCTTAGATTGTGGGAATGTAAATTAGCTACCCCCGTAAATTTTTAGGTCGGTTAATTCCTAAGGAGATCGGGAGAGAAAAAATAATTTATTCATTTCTGTAACGACATAAAAATCCAGTCGATTGCAACTGAAACTAAATCGATCGAGCCTAACAATTAGTCTTAAGTCTATTGATAAAGGGCAGTAGCGTCTTTACAATAACCCATTTACCCATTTTTATATTTATAGTCGGTTTGAAGAGGAAAAAATAAACAATGCCTATTGCAGTAGGAATGATTGAAACCCTGGGTTTTCCCGCAGTAGTTGAAGCGGCAGATGCGATGGTCAAAGCCGCTCGCGTAACCCTAGTAGGTTACGAAAAAATTGGCACCGGACGGGTTACCGTGATCGTACGGGGTGATGTTTCGGAAGTCCAGGCCTCAGTATCGGCTGGGATAGAATCTGCTAACCGAGTTAATGGAGGAGAAGTTCTTTCCACTCATATTATCGCTCGTCCCCATGAAAACCTAGAGTACGTCTTGCCAATTCGCTACACCGAAGAAGTCGAGCAATTTAGAACCTACTAGCCAGAGTAAAGGGGCAAGCGCAAATGCCTCCTGAGCTCTACTAACAGGTCTGTTGGTGTTTGCTCTCGTGCTTAAAAAGGCGACCTTGAGGCGGTCGCCGGCTCTAAATTCGAGTAAAAAGGCACGCGAGCTTCGGTATGACTTATTGATTCAAGAAATAACTAGTAACAGCCAAAAATTTGGCGCTCGAATCCCTAAACAATTCAATTTATAGGAGCAATTTAAAGTATGTCCATTGCAGTAGGAATGATTGAAACCTTAGGTTTCCCTGCAGTAGTTGAAGCGGCAGATGCTATGGTCAAAGCCGCTCGCGTAACCCTAGTAGGTTACGAAAAAATTGGTACCGGACGAGTTACCGTCATCGTACGAGGTGATGTCTCTGAGGTACAGGCTTCGGTATCGGCTGGTATTGATAACGTTAAAAGAGTAAACGGCGGCAAGGTCTTATCCGATCATATTATTGCCCGTCCTCACGAAAACCTCGAGTATGTTTTACCAATTCGCTATACCGAAGCAGTAGAACAATTTCGCGAGAGTGTAAATCCTCGTCCTTTAAGAAGATCGTAGACTAGCCACTTAAAATCGGATGCAAATTGCTAAAGTTCGCGGTACGGTAGTTAGCACGCAAAAAGACCCTAGCATGACAGGAGTCAAACTACTTCTAGTACAGTACATCGATGAAGAGGGGCGACTGTTGCCTCAATACGAAGTTGCTGGCGATATTGTCGGTGCTGGGGTGAGTGAATGGGTGCTAATTAGCCGTGGCAGTGCCGCTCGTACGGAAGGTCGTCGCCAATCTCAACCGCTAGATGCTTTAGTAGTAGGGATTATCGATACGATCAACGTAGATAATAATCGTTCCCTATACAGCAAAAGAGAAATCGAGCGTTTTTCATAGCGCGCTCTCGCCCTTGGCGGTATTCGAAGCACGCACCCCACGCCACTGACTTAGTAAATTTTTAGGAGGGTTGACATGGTAGTCCGTACTAAAGCGGCTCCCCCGACTCCTTGGTCGAGCGACCTAGCGGAGCCACAAGTAAATAAAACTGCCTACGTACATTCGTTTTCCAGATTAATTGGTGATGTTCGAGTAGGTGCCAATGTGTTTATCGCTCCAGGCAGTTCGATTAGAGCGGATGAGGGAACGCCATTTTTTATTGGTGAAAGCACTAATATTCAGGATGGAGTCGTCATTCACGGTCTAGAAAAAGGACGGGTCAAAGGTGACGATGGTAATGACTATTCCGTATGGATTGGTAAAGATACTTGTATCACACACATGGCACTAATTCACGGACCGGTATACGTGGGCAATGAGTGCTTTATTGGTTTTCGCTCCACCGTGTTCAATGCCAAAATTGGCTCGGGCTGTATCGTTATGATGCACTCTCTAATTCAGGATGTAGAAATTCCTCCAGGAAAGTATGTACCGTCAGGAGCGATAATTGTCAATCAGCAACAGGCAGATCGCTTGCCCGATGTTATAGACAGCGATCGCAACTTTGCCAATCACGTGGTAGAAGTTAATGAAGCTCTGCTAGCGGGCTATCGTTGTGCTGAAGATCGAAGCTGTATTAATGCCAAACGAGTAAACACAGGAGAGCGTTTGGCAGCAAAAGTAAGTAATGAAAATGCCTATATAAATTCAGTAGGAAAAATGAGTTTAAATTCGGAGATTAGAACCCAAGTGCGATCGCTCTTGGCGCAGGGGTGTACTATCAGTACCGAACACGCCAACCAGCGTCGCTACAAAACCAAGTCCTGGCTTACTGGAGGTCAAATTGAAGGACGAGAAGATCGCATTATCAGCCAATTAGAAGCGTTACTCAACGAACATCAGGGGGAATACGTCAAGCTGATTGGAGTCGATCCTGGTGCCAAACGGCGAGTGGCAGAAGTTATCGTACAGCGACCTGAAGACACCCCAGGAAAAGGAACTGCCAAAACCGTAATCGATCGCACCAACGGTAAAATTCGTAGTGGTGGTGGTAGAAATCGCAGTCATAGCTATAGTAGTAACGACAGCGGTAACTTAGCTTCTGACGTAGCTAGTCAAATTAGTTCCCTACTCGCCCAAGGTTGTGCTATTGGTATCGAACGCGCCAGCAAACGCCGTTTTAAAACCAAATCTTGGCTAACCGTGGGGCAAGTAGAAGGTAGCAAGAGCAAAGTTATGGGTGCGATCGAACGAGCTATGACCGAATATCCCGAAGAATATATCCGGGTTATTGGTGTCGATCCCAATGCCAAGCGCAGAATGGCTCAAATTATCGTTCAGCATCCAGGAAAAGCACCGGTGCAATCTTCTAGAAGTTCTGGTCGCTCTAGTAGTTACAGTAACGGTAATGGCTATAGCAGTAGTAGTAGCAGTCTCGATTCTGAAACCGTGCAGCAAATTCGTTCCTTATTAGCTGCAGGATACCAAATTGGCAGCGAACACGCCGATAAACGCCGCTTTAAAACTAAGTCTTGGAAAACTTGTTCTCCTATAGAAAGTCGCAATCCTGCTGAGGTGATTTCAGCATTGGAAGCTTGTTTGGCAGAACACGCTGGAGAATACGTGCGGATGTTGGGCATCGACCCTCAAGCTAGACGGCGAGTCGCTCAGACCATTATCCAAAGACCAGAAGATAATCCCGCAGCTAAAAGCAATGGCAAAACTCAAAGTCAAAATCAGGGATATTTTGTCGCTGATTTTACCAGCAGTAACGGCAACGGCAATAATGGCAAGCCGCCAATCTACGACGCTTTTAGTAATCCCAAGCTCAGTCAAGAATCTCTCCGAGAAGTACGTTCTCTTTTGGCAGCAGGATATAAAATTGGTACCGAGCACGCCAACAAGCGTCGCTTTAAAACTAAATCTTGGCAAACTTGTTCGCCCATTGACAGTAAGTACGAAATGGATGTGGTCGCTGCTTTAGAAGCTTGTTTGAACGAACATTCGGGAGAATACGTCCGTATGTTTGGAATCGATACTCAAAATAAACGTCGAGTATCGGAAACAATTATTCAACGTCCTTAGATTCTATTGTCCTTAGATTCTATTGAGGTTGCATACCCCTAAATGACCGAGAAACGGTAGAGGCGTTCTCTATCTATCGAGCGTCTCTCCACTCGAAAACTGCTTTCGTGCTTGTATACTGTTGCCAAAAAGAATGTATTTATTTCCGCCGCAACCTGCTAACTCTGAGATTTGCATTAGTGGTGATGTCGAAATTCACCCCAGCGCATCTATTGCTCCAGGAGTAATTTTACAAGCAGCTCCTCAAAGTCGGATTGTTATTGGAGCAGATGTTTGTTTGGGGATGGGCGTAATTCTCAGTGTCGATCGCGGTGTAATTGAGATCGAGCGCGGTGCGGCTTTAGGCTCTGGAGTTTTAGTTATAGGGGCAAGTAAAATCGGCAATAATGCCTGTGTAGGTACGGCGACGACTATTTTTCAAGCTTCCGTGACGGCGATGGCAGTAGTTTCTCCAGGTTCGTTAATTGGCGATACCTCCCGTCAGCCAGAACCGAAGGAATTCGATCGCGAAGTCAAAACAGAACCTTCCCCAAACAACGTTGAAACTAATGTTTCGGCAAACAATGGACAAAAGCCAAAATTTACCAAAAAAGCCCAGAAGCTTCAAAATGAGCAAAATGGTTCTCAGCCTTCTCAGCCAGATTTAGATGCAGTCAGTAGGGAGGGGGAAACTCCATCAAAAACTGATACTGTAGTAGGTAAGGTTTATATAGATCGCTTGATGATGACTTTATTTCCCTACAAAAAAAGTCGAGATTCTGATTCGCACACCGATCGCTCTAACGGTAGTCGCTCCTAAAAAATACTACGCTCGTCAATGTAATATTTTGATATTATTTCGTCATTAACTAACAAGTAGCTAGCGAGCGAGAGCATGAAGAAATAATTCCTAGCAAACATACTCTTATCGTTAAAATATGCCAACTTTTAGTTTTTGAAACTTGAAGACAACTCCCAACTATTCACTCTGGAAGCTAAAGCTCATAACTATTTTTATTTAAAATCAATTTGATGCCCTAGCTAAGCAATTTGGGCTGAATTAATTGCGATCCTGAACGAGTACATATACTTATTACTTGTTAGCGATCGCGTTTTACTAGAGGAGTAAATTTCACTTAAAGCAATTGAAAGCAACATTTCTTAACTTACTATTTTCCAGCAATTGATTATGATTAGTTTAATTAATATCTCTCAGAAAAAAAGGCAATCGCACTGGAGTTAACATTGCTGTTAAAAGCATTAGCGATCGTGCTATCGTGTTAACATGAGAAACTGAAAAAAGAATAGTCAAGAAGATTATATACTGCCAAGAATTTTGGCAAATTAAGATATTAATTCTATCGATCTTTTTACAGTTTGAGGGTCAGCTTAGAAATTGATTCTTGAAACCGAAACGGGGATTGCTATGTTGCCAAAAAAGCATAACCAAACTCCCCAAATAAATTGGGTTAGAGATTACTCCATCCTAAGACGACGGAGCTTGCTCTGACCTCTAATAAAAATTAAGCGTTCTATTTATGGAGGAATGACCTACATGGCAACCAAAACATCTTCAGGTTTTGAGGCAGGTGTAAAGGATTATCGCCTGACTTATTACACCCCAGACTATACCCCCAAGGATACCGACTTACTAGCTTGCTTCCGCATGACTCCTCAACCAGGTGTTCCTCCCGAAGAAGCTGGTGCGGCAGTAGCGGCAGAATCTTCTACTGGTACTTGGACCACAGTTTGGACTGATGGCTTAACCGACCTCGATCGCTATAAAGGTCGTTGCTATGATGTAGAACCCGTTCCAGGAGAAGATAACCAATATTTTTGCTTTGTCGCCTATCCACTCGACTTGTTCGAAGAAGGCTCGGTAACCAATATGCTGACATCTATTGTCGGCAACGTATTTGGATTTAAAGCTTTACGGGCTTTACGCTTAGAAGATTTACGAATTCCAGTAGCCTATCTCAAAACTTTCCAAGGTCCTCCTCACGGAATCACCGTAGAAAGAGACAAACTGAACAAATACGGTCGTCCTCTATTGGGCTGTACCATTAAACCCAAACTAGGCTTATCGGCGAAAAACTATGGACGTGCGGTTTACGAATGTCTGCGCGGTGGTTTGGACTTCACCAAAGACGACGAAAACATCAACTCTCAGCCCTTCATGCGCTGGCGCGATCGCTTTTTATTCGTCCAAGAAGCGATCGAAAAATCTCAAGCCGAAACCAACGAAATTAAAGGTCATTACCTCAACGTAACTGCTCCTACCTGCGAGCAAATGATGGAGCGGGCTGAATTTGCCAAAGAACTCGGCACTCCCATTATCATGCACGATTACTTAACCGGTGGTTTTACTGCGAATACCACCCTAGCAAGATGGTGTCGTGCTAATGGCGTATTGCTTCATATTCACCGCGCCATGCACGCTGTAATCGACCGTCAGAAGATTCATGGCATTCACTTCCGTGTTTTAGCTAAATGCTTGCGGATGTCTGGTGGCGACCACCTTCACTCTGGTACCGTTGTCGGTAAGTTAGAAGGAGAACGCGACATTACTCTCGGTTTCGTCGATCAAATGCGCGAAGACTACGTAGAAGAAGACCGTTCTCGCGGTAACTTCTTTACTCAAGACTGGGCTTCGATGCCCGGTACCATGCCTGTGGCTTCTGGCGGTATTCACGTTTGGCATATGCCAGCTCTAGTAGATATCTTCGGCGATGATGCTTGCTTACAGTTTGGTGGTGGTACTCTCGGACACCCCTGGGGTAATGCTCCCGGTGCGACTGCTAACCGCGTAGCATTAGAAGCTTGTATTCAAGCTCGTAATGAAGGACGTTCCCTAGCCCGTGAAGGTAACGATGTCATCCGCGAAGCTTGTCGCTGGTCTCCAGAATTAGCTGCTGCTTGCGAAATCTGGAAAGAAATCAAGTTTGAGTACGAGGCAGTAGATACTCTCTAGATTGTTAATTGTTATTAGCAAACAGCAAACTGGTAGGTCTGGGATAGAAGATAGAAGCAATTTAGCTCGAATCGAAAAATCCTAGACTACCAAAAACAAAACCAAATGCAACCAAAAGACATTGCCAAAGAGACGGCGAAAGTTTTGCAGAGTTACCTGACTTACCAAGCAGTCAAAGTAATAATCGAGCAGCTAAACGAAACTAATCCTAGTGCGGCTATTTGGTTGAGGCAATTTTCTTCTGGAGGCAAACTTCAAGATGGAGAAGCTTATTTAGAAGAAATCATGTCCCAACCAAGAGGTAAAGAGTTCGCCATCAGGATTATGACCGTTCGTGAAAGTATTGCCGAACAAACTTTAGAGTTTTTGCCAGAGATGGTGGCTACGGGAATTACCCAGGCAAATCTGTTACATCGCCGTCATCTTTTGGAACGTCTTACTCAAACCGAAGCTGAAACACCTACAGCTACCGAGGACAACTCGGAAACACAGATAGAGCCGAAAGAATCTCCCGATTAAATCTAGCTATACCGAATAAGAAACATGAAAACATTACCTAAAGAGCGTCGTTACGAAACCCTTTCTTTTTTACCACCTCTAACCGACCAGCAAATTATCAAGCAAATTGACTATATGTTAGAGCAAGGATTTATTCCTGCAGTGGAATTTGAAAAAGATCCCCAACCCAGTCTGCATCACTGGACTTTGTGGAAACTGCCCTTATTCGATGCGCGCAACGCTCAAGACGTACTCACTGAAGTCCGCGAATGCCGCTCTGAATATTCTGATTGCTACATCCGCGTTGTAGGTTTCGATAACATCAAACAGTGCCAAACTGTTAGCTTTATTGTTTATAAGCCTAACGCTAGCCGCTACTAAATTGATTAAAGTAAATTGAATAATTGGGGAGACATCAGCGCGAAGTAACTTCGTTTTTATGTCTACAAAAAAATTACCGGGAGGTAGCGTGAGTAATAACTCTTCATGCTGCCTCTTTTGTTATTATTCGAGCGGTTCAAGATTAAAGCCATCGCTCACTCTAACCAAAATAATCTTCAGTCATAATTGTTGCCAAAGGAACGAAGTTATCCACAGGAATATCAAACTCTCGTTCCATAGTAGCGATCGCATCTTGATAAATTTCTGGATATTCTTCAGCTAAACCGCGTCTACTTTGAAACCCGTAGTTTTTATTTTTCTATTTTTAGGTTAAAGGTCAAGGGGCAAAGGAAAAAGGGATCTGGTTAAAACTCCAGTTCTCTATATGGACGCGGTTTAAATAATTTTTGAGGCTGGGATTTTTTTTAAGTATTCGTTATTAGACCTCTTGCACGAATCGCACATTAGCTATTTAAGAAAAAGGTTAAGGGGGAAAGGGAAACGGTAAAAGGTTGTTTTATTATTCCTTTAACCCTTACCCTTGTATCTTGAATTTAGGATCTCAAATCCTGATACTTTAGAAAAAGTAGTAGACCGTCCTTCCCTTGGTTAATTAAAACCGTGATTTAGCTAGGGTCGCTACTCTCCTCTCAGTTTAATCAACTCAAACAATCACTAGGGGAATTAGACCCCGCATTCTGCAAGGAAGAGTCAGAACCCAGAGGAAAAAGCTAAAAATTTTTAATAAGAACAATGGAACAACAACAGTGGGTGGGAATCGATGTCTGTCAGAAATATCTCGATGTCTACATCTGCCCGATAGGAAAGTTATTTCAAGTAACTAATGATGATTCTGGAATTAGTGAGTTAGTCAAGATACTTATAGAAATCAAACCAGAGTTAATCGTCTTGGAAGCCACAGGGCAGTTAGCCAAAACCGATGCTATTGATGCGAAAATTTTGGCGCACTTCTAGAAATGCTATACGCCCTCAAGTCAGAGCAATTAAAGTAGCTACGACTTTAATTTCATCTTTACCCGAATTAGGCAAGCTTTGTTTACTC
>NZ_JBKGTY010000022.1:0-26351 GCF_053543375.1 Myxosarcina sp. GI1(2024)
CAAAGGTATTCTATCTTATTTTGTCTGTTTAAATTGTTTAAGTACCGCTAAGAGCCTTTGAGAGTTTTGCCATCTATGGCTACTAATTCTAAACCCAACGAATCGGTCATCTGTTTGACCCCTGCCTGGAAGTTTGGCTCCAGCATTTCTGGGTCGAGTCGACCAATAACACGAGCAAATGTATCGTGAGAAGGAATTCCATTTGGTAGTTCTCAAAAGGTTTCTAACCAAGTCTGTTTGGCTTTGCCATAGGTTTCAATTCCCACCCAGCCATCTGCACCGCAGATTACCGCCTGGTTTCATGCGATTACCCTGATATTATTGTTAATGTTTAAGACAATATCTAATCAAGAGTCGTTAGAGCTACTGTCCAGCGAGGGAAACTTAACAAAATACTTTTTTATCTAATAATTGCCAAAGTTCTTCACTATTAAAGTCGTCTATTGCCATATCCGCACCTAATTTAATTAAATTTTCACGAGTATGAGTTGAAGCAATACCGATGGTATAAATACCCGCGCCTACTGCCGAACGAATACCGGCAGGGGAATCTTCAAATACCATCGCTCGTTCTTTGGTTACACCAAGCCTTTCTAGAGCTAAATTATATGGTGCGGGATGGGGTTTTCCTGGGGGTGCGTCTTCTGCCATAATCACGACTGGAAAAATATGAGTAAGCTGCAAAATTCGGAGCATATGTTCCGTATTTTCCTTCGGTGCATTGGTTACTACAGCTTTTTTTAACGGTACGGTATCGGTTAACTGTAATACTCGTGCCAAACCAGGCATCTGTCTTAAACTACCCGTTAGTTGGCGGTAATTCTCCTCTTTTTCGATAGCAAGATGCCAAGCTTCTTCTAGAGATATTTGCGGTAGAATATCTTGAATAATCTCAGCATTAGTACGTCCCGATATCCTCTGTCTGTAAAAAGAGCGATCGATCTCTAACTCGTACCGAGTCAGAATGTCTTGCCAGACGGCAAAATGAATCGGATCGGTATTGGCTAAAGTACCGTCTAGATCGAAGAGAATCGCTTCTAGCATTAATTATTTTACCAACGTCAATTTATTAGTATTTATTATTATTAACATTAATAAAGATACATTTCTATATATCTATATATTGAATTACATAGAGGGAAAAAACAGGCGATCGCGCTGGCAAAGCCTTGAAACTGCTAAGATTAAAAAAAAGCAGATAATTTATTTTCAGAGATAGAGTTAAGTTCGATGAATTCTCCCAACAACCAAGATTGGCAACGCAAGTTAGAAGCATTAGAGGCAGAAATCAATCGCAATGCTGGTTTTCAAGATAGTAACAAAACAGTAGAACCAGAAATCCTTCCCGAACGAACTAAATATGAAACTTGGCTAAATTCAGCTAAAAATTGGTTCGATCGCCTGCCTCAGACTGGTAAAATAGCCGTCACTATCGGTGCGGTATGGTTGAGTTTCTCTTTGCTCAATACCTTTTTGCATATTGTCAGTAGTTTAGTTAGTATTGCTTTTATCGGTTTTTTGCTCTACGTAGGATATAAGTTTGTCTCTAATTCGGCTCAGAAATAGATGGCGCAACTTCAAGTAGTCGGCATTGGCTTAGATGGGCTAGCGGGATTAACTAAAAAAACTGAAAATATTATCGATGACGCTACTATTTTAATAGGCAGCCGCCGCCATCTAAATTATTTTAAAGATTTTCCAATTCGTCAATTAGTTTTAGATAATTTGCAGTCGGACATCGAATTTATTCGGCAGCTCATAGAAACCCAGGATCGTCCAGTTATTTTAGTTAGTGGCGACCCGCTTTTTTTTGGCTTGGGACGTTTGTTACTAGAAAAATTACCGGCAGAAAAAATAAGTTTTCATCCTCACCTTAGCTCGATTCAATTAGCTTTTAATCGTCTGAAAATTCCCTGGCAAGATGCAGCGTTTATCAGCGTTCATGGACGCGATCCAGATGAATCGATCGAGTTATTAAAACGGGGTAAAGAAAAAATTGCAATTTTAACCGATTCAGAGCATAATCCCGCCGCGATCGCTCGTCTTTATTTGAGTTTAGATTTACCTACTAATTATACCTTTCACGTCTGCGAAAAATTAGCAGCTCTAGAAGAAAAAATTACTACTTTTACTTCGGAAAAGATCTTCGAACTTGCCAACTTATCCGCAACAAATTTTGCTCCTTTAAATGTACTAATTTTAATTGAAGAATCGCCAAATTATAACTCAGAGCTAGAGAAATTACCAATCTTAGGATTGCCCGATCGACTCTTTTTTAGCTTTCGCGATCGCCCGGGTTTAATTACTAAAAGAGAAGTGCGTTTGGCAGTATTGGGAGAATTAGCACTACAATCAAAGCAAATCGTTTGGGATATCGGTGCGGGTACTGGTTCGGTATCGATTGAAATTGCCCGTTTGTGTCCTAGTGCTCGAATTTTTGCCGTAGAACAAACTAGCATGGGAATAAATTTAATCTCTAAAAACTGTCAGAGATTTAAAGTTAATAATGTCAAAATCATTAGCGGCAAAGCTCCAGAAGCATTATTTAAATTACCCAATCCCGATCGCATTTTTATTGGCGGTAGCGGCGGCAACTTAGTAGATATTTTAGAATTTTGTAGACAGAGAATTAATAATAATGGTGTTTTAGTTATCGCTCTTGCCACTGTCGAACATGGATATCAAGTAGTAGACTGGTTAAGGCAAAATTCTTGGCACTATCGTCTATTGCAACTGCAAATCTCTCGTTCGACACCGATTAAAAATTTAACTCGTTTTACTCCTTTAAATCCCGTTACAATTATTACTGCCAATCTTAATAGTAATTAGTCACAAATATTTACTACTTAATAACGCGTTTACCGGCTTTAGCAACCATCACTACACCATAGACTTTTATTTCTTGCCGAGTTAAAACTTTAGCCGCTTCTAATACCGTATTACCAGAAGTATGGATATCATCTAATAACAAGACCGGATATTTAGGCAACTCTTTGCCCAGTTGAAAAGCATTACTCATATTGTGCTTTCTTTCTAAAGTATTCAGTCCAAACATAGCTTTAGTATTTCGTACTCTAAACAAAACCTCAGACTGCAATAAGTAACCAGTTTGCTGACAAAAACCCCTGGCGATAACTTCAGCTTGATTGAATCCTCGCGATTGTTGCTTGTCGGGATATAAGGGAATTGGCACTACCGTTATCTTCTGTGGTTTGACTAAAGTACTTTTCAGCCAAGCTGTTCCCAGCCATTTACCTAAAACTGTGCCAATTTCGGGTTGGCGATCGTATTTCATTATGGCGATCGCCTGCTTGAGTTGTCCATCATATTTTCCCCAAGCAAACAGCGGTAATTCCTCCTGCCATAAGCCACTCGGTTTATCTAAGCGATAGCTGTATAACTTTTTTTGACAGTAAGTACAAATCACATTCGCGGCGGTGCGATCGCATAGAGGACATTTAGATTCGAGAAAGACAGAAAGTAGCTGTTTAAACATAATGTTAGTTCGTCCTGAGTTACTATTATATTCCTCAAAAAATCCCGAGCTACCGTTAATACTTAGACATAGTTCGATCCGCGATACAATACCCCATTAGTTATTTGAGGTGATATAAATTATGGGTCGCGCAGAAAAAGTAATATTAGCCTATTCTGGTGGGGTGGATACCTCAGTTTGTATTCCCTATCTCAAACAAGAATGGGGAGTTAAAGAAGTAATTACTCTCGCCGCCGATTTAGGACAGGGAGATGAATTAGAACCAATTCGTCAAAAAGCTTTGAAATGTGGTGCCACTGAATCTTTGGTTGAAGATGCCACTAAAAGTTTTGTTAAAGACTATGCTTTTCCCGCCATTCAAGCTAACGCTTTATATGAAAATCGCTATCCCCTTTCTACGGCTTTAGCCCGTCCGTTGATTGCTAAATTGCTAGTAGAGGCAGCAGAAAAATATGGTGCGGATGCAGTAGCCCACGGTTGTACGGGGAAAGGTAACGATCAGGTACGCTTTGACGTGGGCATTATGGCATTAAACCCCAGTTTAAAAGTTCTTGCCCCGGCAAGAGAATGGGGAATGAGTCGCGAACAAGCTATTTCCTATGGAGAAAAATTTGGCATCGAATTTCCCGTAAAAAAATCTTCTCCTTACAGTATCGATCGCAACTTACTCGGTCGCAGTATCGAAGCCGGTCCTTTAGAAGATCCGATGAGTGAACCACCCGAAGAAATCTACCTAATGACTCGAGCGATCGCCGATACTCCAGACGAACCAGAATATGTAACTATCGGTTTTGAGGCTGGTATTCCCGTTAGCATTGATGGTAACCATCTCGACCCCGTCGCTTTAATTTTGCGACTCAATCAAATAATGGGCAAGCATGGCGTAGGTAGAATTGATATGTTAGAAAACCGCGTGGTAGGGATTAAATCGCGGGAAATCTACGAAGCACCAGCTTTACTGGCATTAATCGATGCCCATCGGGACTTAGAAAGCTTAACTCTCACCGCAGACATTACCCAATACAAACGGGGTATCGAACAAAGCTACAGCGAACTAGTATATCGCGGTCTCTGGTACAGTCCTTTAAAAGCAGCTTTGGATGCCTTTATCCAAAAAACTCAGGAACGAGTCACTGGAGAAGTGCGGCTAAAACTATTTAAAGGTAATGCCAACATTGTCGGTCGGCGATCGCCAAATTCGATTTACACCCCCGATCTCGCTACCTACGGTGCCGATGACCAATTCGATCACAAAGCAGCAGAAGGATTTATCTATATTTGGGGTTTACCCACTAGAGTTTGGTCGCAAAAAATCAGAGGAATTTAACTATTTTCTAGTAGTTAGTAGTTACCGAGAAGCGGCGAGAAAGCTTTGTTCTTTTAGGGCAAAGATCAATCGCTGCCGCTCCTCGAAGGAAGAAGGAAGAGGGAACAAGGTTATTTAGATAATTTATGTAAAGTAGAAACCATTATTTTTTGCATTTCTTCTACTTCATTCATAGCAGTTGTAAATAGTTCTGATTTAGCCAATCCAACTTTTTTGGCAATAATTAATTGAGTGTCTAATTCTCGCAACGAACCTAATGCAATCTGAAGATAACGAACATATTCATTTTTGTATGTTCTTCCGTAACCCTCAGCTATATTGGATGGCACGGATACTTCTGTTAGTCTGATTTGATTGGTTAAACCGTATAGTTCTGATTGTGGAAAATGCTTGGTTAATCGATAGCAAATAACACAAAGCTCGACGCTACGTTTCCAAATAAATTAAATTGTTCTCTGTGGCTCATTTTTTTTGAAGTTTGAAGAAAGAAGTTTGATGTGTTTGTAATTATACCTTCTTCCCTCTTCCTTACAATCGCCATCCGTTTACGGCGGGGAATTGTGAAATAGAAAGTCACCGTTGTCTTGCCGTAAGATTTGGTACGATATAGTTCCAAACCTGGTATTTCTTTTGCTTGCCAGATTTGAGAGTCGTGTTCGACGGCGAGTTCCCCTGCTGGTGCTAACAACTCTAATGAAGCGATCGCTTTGAGAACTGGTAAATAGAGGTAACTGTCATAGGGAGGATCGAAATAGATGCGATCGAACTGTTGTCCTGCCAGAGTTTTTATTTTAGTTAAGACATCTCCTTGAATAATTTGCCAAGTCTGTTCTGGTTTGGCTATTTGTTGCCAATTCTGGCGAATGACACTACAAGCTTTACCGTACTTTTCAATTCCTACCACCTTTTTGGCATCGCGACATAGAGCTTCTGCACCCATCGAACCATTCCCCGCGCATAAATCCAGCCAGGAGCAATCTGCAATCTCTCCCTGCCAAATATTAAATATCGCTTCCCTTACTTTAGCTGAGGTGGGGCGAGTTGTTTGTCCTGGGACGGTTTTAAGCTGTCGATTGCCATAAATTCTCATTGGGTTTTAAATTTAGTCTGGCATAAATCGAGTGAAGACTGAGACAATAAAAAAATAAAAAGAATATTAGAGCAGGCGATCGATGAACCAAGAGCTAATTTTGTTTGTTGCTGGCGTAGCCGTTCTCATTATCTATCTAGTATTTTCGGCACTAACCGAAATGGGAACTAAACTACCCTGGAAAAAGTAGAGTTTTTTCTCAATCTTGTTGCTGCGATCGCCACTAAGGTCAATTTAATGGTGCTGCTAATAGCCCCTAATATCGAATACCAAAGTAACGGTTTAGTCCTGAATAAATATAAAATAAAAGTTATGACAATAAGTAGCGATCGCTCAATAATTAATTTTTATATTTCTTTGGGTGGGGGTTGAGGAACGAAAACCAACATGATTAAAGTAGTAATTTATTCTAAAATAAAGACCGCAAAGACAGCTTAAAACCTGGTACTATATCCTCACCACTTAAGATAGTATCGGCTCGATATTGAGTAATAGAACCGTCAACACGATACACTAAAGCTTGCTTATTCTGCCGATCTATTAACCAACCTAACTTTACGCCATTATCTATATACTCCTGCATCTTTTCTTGAAGAACTTGCAAGTTATCAGTTTTAGAACGAATTTCAATTATAAAATCGGGAGCGAGATTTAAAAATTCATCTTCTCCTTCGTCCCATCCTGCGGGTAGATTTTCTCTGGCGACAAAAGCAGCATCAGGAGAGCGAATTGCGCCATTAAGTAGTTTAAATCCACAATTAGAACTGAAAACTTCGCCCAAATTGTTATTTTCAACCCAAAGCAAAAGATAAGCGATCGCTTTTGCTTCTCGATTACTAGAAATTTTGCCCGTAGGAGACATAGCTACTAAAGTTCCATCCGCATTACGTTCGAATCTCAGTTCGGGATTTTTGGAACTAAGCAACATTAATTCTTCATCAGTAATAAAATCGATATCTGGCGATCGCACTACTAAATTATTTTTTTTTGACTTCTTCTCTATCTTAAAGTTCGATCTGGCAACTAGCCAAAAACCATCAGTTAACGACCAACCGAAGAGCGAAACCTACTACCGACTATCGCTCGGCGGCGCGAGAGCAATTTATCTCATCTAACTAATATCTACTGCGCGCTGCTAACCAAAGTTTGATGCTGTTCGACTAAAGCCACAAAGTTAGACAGAATTTGTAAGCCATTGGCAGAAGACTTTTCAGGATGAAATTGAACCGCCATCAGGTTGTCGCGAGCGATCGCCGCAGTAACTGTTTGGCTACCATGAGTTACGGTTGCCGCATTAACATTGGGATCGCAGGGATCGACATAAAAGGAATGAACGAAATAAACATAGGGATTGGGAGCTAATTGCTGCCATAGAGAAAGCTCTGGTTGAGTCAACTCTAATTGATTCCAACCCATGTGAGGAATGGTAATATCTAGTTCTCTTTTGAAATGACGTACTATACCTGAAACAACGCCCAAACCCTTTTCCATTCCTTCTTCCGAACCCTCAAACAGAATTTGTAACCCCAAACAAATACCTAAAAAAGGCTTGCCTCGCGCGATCGCCTCTTTGATTGGTGCTTCTAAATCGCGCGCTCTTAAATGCCTCATTGCAGGATCGAAAGCGCCGACTCCAGGCAAAACTACTGCATCGGCATGGAGAATTTCTGTGGCAGAATCAGTAATCTTAGGAGTTGCTCCTGCTTTTTCTAAGCCTTTACAAGCAGAGTGAAGATTGCCCATGTCGTAGTCAATGACAGCAATATTCGTCATAGTTAACTCCTAATTAGATTTCAATATTTTATTTATTCTACAGATAACTTTTTTAGCTGCGATCGCTATTGTCGACTTAATAATGTTTATTTTAAAAAATTTCTCCGGCAATTTTGCAGATAGCTTCGGCAATTAGAGGTGCTACGGAAACAGTTTCTAATTTACTCCAGTTTTGTCCTTCTTTGGGCAAAGTATCGCTAACAAAAATCCCTTGGATACTTTCATGAGCTAGCTTCTCTCTGGCATTTTCAATCAGTAGTCCGTGTGTTGCCGCGACAAAAATTTTGGGTAGTGCCTCAGCCTCTAGTAATGCCGTCACAGTGGTGGCGATCGTACCACCCGTAGAAATCATATCGTCGATAATCAAGCAGGGCTTATGTTTGACATCGC
Organism: Myxosarcina sp. GI1(2024); assembly: GCF_053543375.1. Classification (NCBI taxonomy): domain Bacteria; kingdom Bacillati; phylum Cyanobacteriota; class Cyanophyceae; order Pleurocapsales; family Pleurocapsaceae; genus Myxosarcina; species Myxosarcina sp. GI1(2024). Next base: position 8,077 of record NZ_JBKGTY010000022.1, read on the forward strand.
CAATCACGTGAGTAACTGCGGTTTCGGTACCACTTTCTCGTTGTTTGTGCAAAACGGCCACTTTGGCATCTAATTCTCGCGCATACGCCATTGCCATGGAAATTCTGCCACTATCGGGAGAAACAACCACTGTTTCGGGTGACAAGCGATCGCGCAACGCCTGTTGAAGTGGTTGTACTGCCGTCAAATTATCTACGGGAATGTGAAAGAATCCCTCGATTTGTGGTGCGTGTAGGTCGAAAGTAATTAAGTGGTCGATGCCTACTAGTTCGATTAGATTAGCCACCAAACTAGCCATAATCGCCTGACGTTTACCCCGTCTTTTATCGCTACGGGCGTAACCAAAGTAAGGAATAATTGCCACAATTCGAGCGGCTGAAGAACGACGACAGGCATCGACAAAAGCGAGTAACTCTAATAGGTTGCTATCTACAGGTGGGGAAGTTGGCTGGAGGAGAAAAACTTGTCGTTCTCTTACCGACTCATTTAACTCTACGGAAATCTCCCCATCGGGAAAACGTGTAATGGTACGCTGACCTAGTTTGATGTCCAGATTATAAGCTACTGCTCGAGCTAATTCGACGTTTGCACTGCCAGCAAAAAGCGTGAATTTAGAGGTCATAATTGCAGAAGTGGCTCAATAAATTTATTATCGTACCAATTCACCAGTTTTTCCTACCTTCCAGCCTTTTTTCTCTGGGTGCGCGAGATTTATTTATCATCTCAATTCGCTCTTGACGAGTAGTCAATCATGCACCTTTTTCGATATATTCCATGACTCGTATATAGGCAGGAGCATCTGGATGAATTTTTCTGTCTTCAATTTCACCATCAACTTTCAAAGCTTTTCGAGCATTTTCAGCAATAACTGCGTTGGAAATTAATTCGAGAGCATCGAGTTTTTCCAAATTATTTAAAGCTTCTGCATATTTTCGTCCGTGAGTAGGTCTTACAGACTCTTGACAATAACTGGTTAATTCTCGACTTTCGGTCATTACTTCAAAAGCATAATCTTTTTCTACATCATTGCCATATAATCCCTTGTATAGAAGATTGACCATTGAAGCATCATGAACTTGAATACCATACTTTTCCTCGATTTGCGGCCAATATTTTAGAGCTTTTAATCCTTCTAGAGCCCCCGTATTCAAACCGGCATTTATACACCACTGCTCGAATTCTTCAATATTTATCGGACAGCGACCGTGTTCGCGCATACCTCTAGCTAACCATTGTCCAGCCTGAAAGTTTCTGGTTGGCTCGCCGGTAACGGGGAGCATCATACTGCCTCGCACATCAGCCACGATCGCGGTTAACTGGGAAAAGGTATGATCCCGTGCTTTTTCCAAATAGCCACCTTTATTCAGAGTTGCTTCAATTCTGGGTACGGCATAGCCCAATTCAGTCAAAGCTATAGTTTGCTCGTTATATAGTCTGTGGCGGTCGGGTCGCATCATCGAAACAGTTGCTGCCTGATCTAGACATTGATTGAGTAGCAAGGTTAGTAAAGTCGGTAGAACTCCTGGATTGTGTTGATGATATTCATAGCCAAATCCCGCAAAGATTGAAGCCATGTTTTTAGCAGCTTTGAGATATTGTGCTTCAATATTATGAATCCCAGGAGAAACTTGAAGATTTGGCGAGAGTTTATCGAGCATATATGCCCCGATCAGGGCTGTCAAAGCATTAGGATGGCAAAAATTAGCGGTAAAGCTATCGACTGGATGACGCAGAGCACCATGTCTGTGAAAGCCAGAGAAAAATGCTAAGTTAGGATACTTTTCGCATAGTATATATGAATTATTATTAACATCGTCATGGTTAAAAGACCCCGCCAGGCAAGCAAGCACGACGTTTTTACGGTTGAGTTTTTCTCTCAGGGAGCAGGCATCAGCAAAATCTCGTTCGATGTATTTACTGTTTGCACTCAACAACACTAGGTCGCATTTTTCAATCAAGTACTCGAGATTATTTGAAACTAATTCATCTCCCTCTCTGTGACTAGCCATGCGGTTCATTTTGGTTACGTGCCTGGGATCCATACCTCTTATCGCCTCTTCGGAAAAGGCTCCCAATAATTCTCTACCGGGACGAGGAGCTAACAGCAAGGATTTTTCGCTTTTCTGCATTGCTGAGTTATACGCTAGAGAAGCGGGATATAAACCAATGCTATAAAAACCAACTTTGGCTTTACTTAATTTACGCAGACGTTGCTTGAGACTTTTTTTATCTAACGAATTATTAAAAAAGCTATTTTGCATTACTTTGTAACTTCTTATTATAGTTTTACTAATGGTCACAGTAGTCTCCGCTTTGACTGGGCGCATATTCTCAATGGGGAGAAAACCTCTTTCTTAGTCGCACCGATTTGGCGATGGAGTAATCTGTGACTCTAGCAGTTTATCAAGATTAGATCGAAGCAAGAAAAAACGTCAAAAATTACTGTAAAAATGCAGACATTTTGATTATTGTTCGAGGTAACAAGCTAAGCTTATCTCCTGTTTTCTCGAATTTTCTAGCCCGCCGTGACGAAAAAAAATAGTTTGTTGAATATTCAATCGCTCGGCAAAAACTCAGAAAGTTAGCAAAAAATAAAGCTGTTAGCGTCGCCAATAATTCCACGCTCTGTCTTCTGAAAGATTGGCAATAGGGGAAATATTAGTCATTGGCGGTAATAGGTAGCAGTATTAAAAGTCCGAAACAGGAGGAAACTTAGCTCTAACTAGCTGAAGAGCTACCTACTTAAAAGATAGGGATGTTCGTTTTGACATCCCTATCAAGAAAATTAAATTGTTTGTTCTACTTCGGCAATTTCAGGAATTTTTTCTCGTAGGCGGCGTTCGATACCCATTTTTAAAGTCATGGTCGAACTAGGACAAGAACCACAAGCACCTTGTAGTCTTAATTTAACGATTGGTCCTTCAATTTCGACCAACTCGACGTTACCACCGTCAGCTACTAAGTAGGGACGTAGTTCATCTAATACGTTTTCTACGTTTTCGGAAGTTAATGCTAATGACATAGTTAGTTGTGTTGTTATGTTTTAAATGTTTTTAAAACGATCCTAGCGCGATCGCTGCTTAACTAGCAGAAATTGCCTAGATAAATTGGGATTATCCAACAGTAGCGAGTTCTAGTAATTTAGTTTCGCTAAAGATAAATTCGGTAGTTATTTTATTACCGTCTTTGTCGATCGCCTCAATTTCTTGGTGCACTGGTAGATAATAATTACCAAACTTTTCGTAGCTTTCTTTAAATTCTCGCTTTCCTTTTAGTTTGTTAGTTTTCGAATCGCGAAAGATAGCGTTGTAGCCAGTAGAAATATAGCCTTCACCTGTATCAAGACTTTCGTTAGTATTAATTACAAACGCCATCGGTCCCATCACGCGACTTACTTGAGTAATTTCTTTATCGCGAATTTTGTAGTTCGATCCCATGGCATCGCCTTTGACTAAAATTTCGACCGCACCACTAGAATCTTCTTCTCCGAAGTTAAAAGTACTTTTACCGTGTGCGTTTTCAAAAGAGTTGCGTTTGCGGTGAGTAATCACGTCCCGCATATGATTGTAGACGCTCTCGGTAACTTCTTCGTTTTCAATTCCGGTAACTTCTACCGAAAGGTCGCGGTTAACTTTGATATTACCACTATAAACTTCATCTCCCTGTCGGAGTTCTAACTTAGTAGTGTAGCCGGGAAAGTTTTTGTCCCAAGTATAGCGATTTTCGTAGGCAGAACGAAAGCGATCGCGTGCTGTATTCTCAGTCATAAATTTACTCAAGATTTTATCTAAATTCTTTTATCTAGTTTAGAAAGATTTGTCTCCGAGCAGTAGAGACGGTAATCCCTACCTCGTACAGCATTTCTATGAGGTTTTAAATGCAACCAAGCGACTCCTTTGACTAAGACCTAACCGCCAGTAGAAAGTATTAGGTTTTCCCACCAACTACGATTAACTAATTCTGCCAATAATAAAAATATAAAAATAATCGTTAAATATTCTAGTAAAGATGACAACTGCCCCAGCGATCGCAGCTTCAAAAACTCCTCAAAACTGGAACTGGCAAGGTTTTAACATTACCTATCAAAGCTCTGGCGAAACTAATACCGATGCTCCGGCAATAGTATTAGTTCATGGTTTTGGTGCTTCTTGGGGTCATTGGCGCAAGAATTTACCCGTCTTAGGAGAAACCTATCGCTGTTATGCGCTCGACCTGATTGGTTTTGGAGGTTCGGCAAAACCGATACCTGGAGAAGGCATTGGCTACACATTTGAAACTTGGGGACGACAAGTAGCCGATTTTTGTCGAGAAGTTGTCGGTAGTCCTGCATATTTAATTGGCAATTCCATCGGCTGTATCGTAGTTATGCAGGCTGCAGTGGATAACCCTGATTTAATCTTAGGGATAGCGGCAATTAACTGTTCGGTGAGATTGTTACACGAACGCAAACGAGCTACTTTACCTTGGTATCGTAATTATGGCTCTGCTCTAATGCAGCGAGTTTTAGGCAATAAATGGGTCGGTAATTTCTTTTTTAAACAAATTGCCAAACCCCAAGTAGTCCGCAAAATTTTGTTACAGGCATATCGTCGTTCCGAAGCAGTCAGCGAGGAATTAATCGAAATGCTGATGATACCAGCATTAGATGAAGGAGCTGGAGATGTTTTTATTGCTTTTACTCGTTATTCTCAAGGACCGTTGCCAGAGGATTTATTACCTCAGCTTCAATGTCCGACAATTATACTTTGGGGAACGGAAGACCCCTGGGAGCCAGTCTCTATGGGTAAAGAATTAGCGGCTATTCCAACTGTAAATCGCTTTATTCCTTTGGAAGGTTTGGGTCACTGTCCCCAAGACGAAGCTCCAGAAGTAGTCAATCCAATTTTGTTAGATTGGGTTGCAAACACCCACGGTTAGTACTGAGTACTGAGAAGTTATCGATCTTTGAGATTGTCGGTTATTATTTCGTTAACCAACTTTTTTTGTCCTCGATCTAGGAGTTGATTTATGAATAAGAAACTACTCAGTATTTTGGGTTGCTCTGGTTCCGTAGCTCTGACAGTTATGGTAGCTAATGCCGCTCATGCTAATACCTCTCGAGAATACGTGTTCACCGCACCACAAGTAAGCGATTCAGTAGTCAATGCTCCTCGTAGCGATACTGATTATCCTTTTTATGATTGTAGTTGCGACAGCTACGATCCTGCCACCATCGAAGCAATAGACCGCGAAGGAGAAAAGGCGATCGCTCTATATGGTTGTGATTGTGCTGGCTGTAGATATATGGTTCGCAATTTTGATAAAACCAAAAAAGCTAATCCTGCTGCTACTTCGACAGTTAATTAGCTTTAAATGTTAGTGAAATCCGTCTGTTCGAAGGCGGGTTTTCATTCAATTATCTTATTAGCGAACGGTGCTCGCTATCGAGCGATTAGTATTTAAAAGATGGAGCAGAAATACTTACTAAAGATAAAATACTTACTAAAGATAATAGTGGCAAGTTTTTTTAGGTAACTTAAATTACTCGTGTTGGCTAGCAGGAAATCCTTCGTTATCCAAATTAGAAGTTCATTCTGTCCGTTCGGTCTGAGGGACAAAATTCTCAGTTGCTCTGCTGCCAAAATTCCATTTTTATAATTTTTTAAGCTATATTTAAAAATAATGATAAATAAAACATTTTTTGTCGGCATATTTTTGGTCAATATAATTGAGTGTTTGACCTAAAAATATAAATAGATTAATCTCTTACTATAGATAGAGTAAATTAATTAATAAAAGTAGCCAAAAGTAAGAGGTGATTAAACTGGTCATTGAATACATTTAAAATGTATATGTATACAGTTCTAAACTCAATCCGAACCGAATCAAAAGTTTAAAGCAAAGCAATGACCAAACCGATCTTAATAGTTGACGATTACGATGACATTTTGTTCTTGATCCGACTTACTTTAGAGTCAGACGGATACGAAGTCAGGTCTGCTACTAATGGTTCTGATGCTTTAAAGTTAGCGCGAGAAATACGTCCTCAGTTAATCTTGATGGATATTATGATGCCTGGTTTGAATGGTTTAGAAGTTACCAAGCAGCTCCGTCAAGAGGAAGAACTGTCATCGATACAAATTTTGTTAATTTCGGCAAATCATCAAATTACTGCCGAAGAAGCTAGAAAAAGTGGAGCCAACGGTATTCTACACAAACCGTTCGGCATAGATAATTTATCCTTGCAGGTGCATCGCTCGCTGGCGCAAAATCATAAATCACTCCAAGAGCATTCGATACAGTTAGTGTGAGTGTGATTGCTTTTTACCGTTGCTGATGTATTAACTCATTAACATTAACAACGATCGCCTTGTCTCTTATCCTGGTCGCTCTGACTGTAGAGCGTAGAGTACCGAACCTACTAAACCGACTTGAGGATTGAGAACGATATGAATGGGAATATTGTCTAACAGAGAACTAACTCTTCCTTTTTGCTTAAAAGCAGTCATAAATCGACCATCTTGCATCATTGGTAAGTTTTTAGCTGCAATTCCGCCAGTGATATAGATTCCTCCATAGGGCAATAATTTAAGAGCTAAATTGCCCGTTTCTGCACCATACGCATCGATGAACATCTCCATAGTTTTAACGCAGAGGCGATCGCTCTGTTTAAAAGCAGCCTGGGAAATAATGGCAGCAGGATCGATGGTTTTTTCGGTTTCTCGTTCCCAAACTCTAATCTTGTTAGCAATTTCCGCTGTTTCTGCTATGAAATCTGAGTCCCGTAAAAACTGATAGATCGCTACGATTCCTTGTCCTGAAACTACTCTTTCTACCGAGATATGATCGGTGGCTAATTTATTTTGCAGATATTCTAACAGTTGTCTTTCCAAGTTGTTGTTGGGAGCAAAATCTGTATGTCCGCCTTCAGTAGGAAAAACTAAATACTTTTCCCCTTGAGGCACCAAAAATGCCTGTCCTAAGCCAGTCCCAGCGCCAATGACACCTATCGGAGACTCGTTTTGCTTGGTTCCCGTTTGTAAAGTATGTAAATCTTCCTCTCTCAAACCCAGAATACCAAAACTGTTGGCGGCAAAATCGTTAATCAAACTAACTCTGTCGATGCCTAATTCTGACGACAAACGCCGAGAATCTAAGACCCAGTTAATATTGGTTAAGTGAGAAGTGTTATCAATTACGGGACCGGCGATCGCAAAACAAGCAGATTGGGGAGTGGGATAATTTCCCGTGGCTAAAAACTGTTTGACCATCGGCACTAAATCGACAAAGTTAGCACTGACGTACTGTGCCTCTTTGACGGTTTTAAAGGCTCTTTCTGTCAGAGTAACCTCGGTTACTTCCACCAAACGTAAAATCGTTTTAGTTCCGCCAATATCTCCAGCTATTAAAAGCATAATTATTTACAGTTAGTTGTTCCCTTGACTCAAATTTTTAACATACACTAAATCGCACCGCTCGGTTTCTATTTCCGTAGCAGGACGATAACCAGAACTTTCATAGAGTTTCACGGCTTCAACTAATACAGAGGCTGTCTCCAGCCAAATCTCCTCATAGTTATGTAAAGCGATCGCTCGTTCCAGTTCTCGTAATAAGTATTTACCCAACCCCCAACCTCTTACTTCTGGCAAGAGATACATTTTCCGAATTTCGACTGCACGTTTGCCTCTAGCAATTGGATAATATGCTGCGGTTCCCACGATCTTTGTACTTGTCTCTATCACCCAAAATTCTCCGCCAGTAGCATGATATGAGGTTTCTACTTCAACTACATCGCGGTCGGCAGTTTTTGGTTGCCAAGGTAAACCATATTCCTGTAATACTTGCCGAATTACTGCTGCTGCTAGATCGCGATCGCTCGGATGCCAATCCCTAATCCAAAATCGGTCGTAAATTTGGTCCATCGCTCCAGCTTTAACTGTGTATTCTCGGTTCTAAATATAGAGTAGATAATACTTCGCTTTCAAAGGTCGCCAACTCATCTAAACGACGATTTAATTCTTGGCGGTCGCCATAGCGATCGGTGAGTAGCCAATAAATTCCATAGTGACGGGCTTCTGATGCCATCAAGCTGCGATAAAATTTGGCTAAATCTCGATCGGGACAGTGTTGACCCAGTAGGCTCAATCTTTCGTAAGAACGGGCTTCAATTAAAGCCGAAATTAACAGAGAATCTAGTAAACGCTCTGGTTCCTGGTGGCGAATTTGGGATTTTAATTTAGCTCCATAGGGAGGAGAGTTTAGGGGAGCAAGAGGGATGTTTCTTCGTTCGAGCCACTGATTGACTAGTTCGAAATGCTCCAGTTCTTCTTTAGCGATCGCAGTTAACTGCCGTACCAAATGATGATGGGCGGGATAGCGAAACATCAAATTGATTGCTGCTCCTGCGGCTTTACGTTCGCAATGGGAATGATCGAGTAAAATTGTATCTAGATTGGAGAGTGCTTGTTCGAGCCAAGCCAGACTGGTAGGCTGTTTGAGAATTTTCAGCTTAGTAGTAGGTAATAGGGCTTTATCCGACATTAGTTTAATACTGAAATGTATTTTATGTAACTGAAAATTGCTAGATATCTATCAATTTGTATCAATTTGTATTTGTTTTCTTATAATTACAGTGTAAAGAGCGAAATATTTTCAGAGTATACATAAATCTTTGAGTATTAATTTGGGAATACTTATTTAAGTAGATTGATAACCCGCTCTAGCAGAGCAAAAATAAAATTCCTCTTTAGTTAACAGCTTTAGTTAACAGCATAAATCACTCTGAAGTTGCGTACACACACACAGTTAATATGACCAATCACCGCCAAATCGTAATTGGTGACGTACACGGACACTACGATACCTTAATTACCTTGTTAGACTCAATTTCTCCTAACAGCAATGACGAAATTTATTTCTTAGGAGATTTAATCGACCGAGGACCCAAAAGCGCACAGGTAGTAGAACTAGCGATCGCCAACAACTACCAGTGTCTGCGGGGTAATCACGAAGAGATGTTGCTCAATGTCGTCGGTAGCGGCGAAGTTTCGATGGATCTCTATCAGAGCTGGCTTTATAGTGGCGGTCATGCTACTGTCGCTAGTTATAATAGCAAGATTCCCCAAGAACATATTGACTGGATGAAAAAGTTGCCTCTCTATTTCGACTTGGGAGAATTTTGGTTAGTACATGCCGGAGTGCATCCTCAAATACCTTTATCAGAGCAATCCTCCCAAGAATTCTGTTGGATTAGAGCCGAATTTCACGGTAACAAACAGCCTTATTTTAAAGACAAGTTAATTATTACCGGTCATACGATTACTTTTACTTTGCCGGGGGTAGAACCGGGGCAAATAGCCGCAGGTCCTGGTTGGTTGGACATTGAAACGGGAGTTTATCATCACCATAGTGGCTGGATGAGCGCTTTAGATTTAACCCAACAGAAAGTGTATCAGGCAAATAGTCAAGATGGAAGGTTGCGGATTATGCCGCTCAAAAAAGCGATCGCTTATATAGATTATACCGATAGTAATATGTTCAAACGTATCCTCAAAAGAGCCTAGGGCGATCGCCAAATGGCACTCGATTATTCATCAGCTAATCGAGAAATAACTCTAGCTAGGGCAAAATCTCGCTCGGTAATACCTCCAGCATCATGAGTTGTCAGAGATACGGTAACTCGATTGTAGGCAATGGCGAGCTCTGGATGATGACCTGTCGATTCTGCTGGTTCGACTAACTGATTGACAAAATCAACTGCAGTGACAAAATCTTTGAATTTAAAAGTGTTGACGATTTTGTTGCCTTCTCGAGTCCAACCTGGTAGCTGTTGGAGTTTCTGGGAGATTTCACTTTCGCTTAATACCGGTGTAGAGTTTGCTACTGTTCGCTCCCCGACCCCAGCCAGCGAAAAAATTCCTAACAGCCCAATAGTAGTCACTAAGTACTGAAGTTTTTGCTTCCAGGGTAGAAAAATCGCGCCCCGCTTTTGATCGATACCCATTCCCTAAGATTAGTTAATTTTACTACCCCTTGCCCTCAAATTAATTTTAAAGGCAGATGCACTGGATAACCACAAATTACTTCCGAGCCCGCTCTTTCCGGAAATTGTATTCTAAAGTTTGCCTACAAGCCGATTCGCTGGCACCAGCCCGAGGCATTAAACACACAGCCTTCAGCGGTTACAGCTTCTCTAACTGAATCCGATATCCCTTGTTTTGATTCATTCGAGTCGAGAAGCCTTTGGTAATCGCATGTTAACCGATAGTAAAATAACTCCTTCAAACTTCCGTCTTTTTCGGTATACCGCCATTGTGATAATTTACCGGAGACATCAAGGAGTAAAAAGATTGATGCAAACCAATTAACTGTGCCAGGGTTTTCTTAAGCTGAGTGCGGGGTACGATGATATCGACAAAGCCGTGTTGTAAGAGATATTCCGAAGTTTGGAATCCTTCGGGTAACTTTTCTTTAAGAGTTTGTTCGATAACCCTGCGTCCTGCAAATCCGATGGTCGCCTTGGGTTCGGCGACAATTATATCGCCCAACATGGCAAAACTGGCGGTTACACCTCCTGTAGTCGGATGAGTAAGAATGGGGATATAGAGTAGATGAGCTTCATGATGACGCTGTAGGGCACCCGAGATTTTCGCCATCTGCATCAAACTCAACATTCCCTCCTGCATTCTCGCACCGCCAGAAGCGCAGACGATAACCACGGGCAAATGTTGTGCCGTAGCATGTTCAATCAGAAGACAGAGCTTTTCACCGACTACCGAACCCATGCTACCGCCCATAAAGCGAAAATCCATTACCCCTAAAGCCACAGGCAAGCCATCGATCGAGCCAGTTCCCGTTTTAACGGCATCGCTCATGCCAGTTTTCGACTGGTAATCTTGGAGTCGTACCCGATATTCTTTGCGATCGCGAAACCTGAGGGGATCGCTGGGCTGAATTTCTTCTCCTAAAGGATTCCAAGTCTGAGGATCGATTAGCTGTTGAATACGCTCGTTAGCATCAACGCGGTTGTGATGACCGCATTCAGTACAAACTAGTTGATTGGCGCGTAAATCTTTAGCATAGGCAACGGTACTGCACAGACTACATTTTGTCCATAATCCATCAGCTATTTCTCTCTCCGGTCTTTTTTGAATTGGAGTTTCGGTTTTTCTAAGATTGGCAAACCAGTCAATTAAAGACATATCTCAAATTTTTATTTTTATTTACGAATTTACTCATTTTCTTCTGGAGAACTAAGCAACAGTAAAGCCGTCCAGCGATCTTTGGCTAGTACTTGTAGTGCTGCCTGGTTTCCTTGTCCGCAATAAATACCTGCGCCAATATCAAGAACGCGGCTAGGAATATCGTGGGCGGCTAATATTTGTTGCATCAACTCTGCTTCCCAGCGAGCTTTGGTAGTTTTTAATGTAGTCCAGGACACGAGTTTATGATGTTTTAACTAGCCATACCACAGAGCAGATCGTTTTTCTGCATTAACCAACGGTCAGAGAAGGACACTTCGGGGGAAGCGTCTTCGCAAAGGCGCGTCGTCTGTTGCGATTGCGGAGCAAGTCGTAGACTCAACTTCTCGCCTCGCGAGTAGAACTCGGCTTCCTCAGACGTTCATACCGCCCATCATAGAGTCGCCTAAAGCGACCGAGACTCGTAATTTAACGAGTCAAACTTCTTTGAAGGTACTGCCGTTCGTTCCTCAGGCTGCCAAATTTATGAAGACACGATTTCCAAGGAAAACTCGGAAAGGGCGGCTACCGCCGCGCATCCCTTCTTTTAATACAGAGGAAGTTGCGGCTCAGTTGTGCGCCCCAGATGTCTGTTTTGGCAGTTTAAGACGACCGTTTTGGCAGTAATCTCTAACTATTGTAATATTGTAAGTTTTTCTGCTGCGTTAGAAAAAGTCATGTCGGGACTATCTAGATAAAGTAGCAAATTTCGTAGCAAATTTCAGACCTAAAGGTGCCTGAGTCGTCGCCGACGTATGAGAGCTTCCTCTCTATACCTGAGTTCGATAAGTTCTGAAAATAAATGATATAGAGCGGTTAAAGCGATTGTCTTGAATGTCAAGCTTAATTTGTCTTATGGTGCGATCGCTAGCTGCATAATTCAGCTATGCTGATGAGTCACTACAATGACAAAATTTTGTGACTTGGAAAACTCAAGAATGATTGGGAGAGCTAGCTGACGGTTTGAGATTGCCAAGATTGATTGTTCTTCATCATGGCATTTAAAACAACTAGAAGCTTGTGCATACAGGCTGTTATGGCACGGGGCTTACAAGCTCTTGAAGTAAATTCAAGAGACAGCCCCTCAACTTTTTTGAGTTTACCTTGTTGAATTAGACGCTCATAAAAAGTTTTAATAGGGGGATTAAAACGAATTGCTACCAAAGCTGCCATATAAAGCACACAACGAATCTTAGCCCTTCCGCCCCAAATTCTTCGTTTGCCACGAAATTTGCCGCTATCTTTATTCAAAGGAGCAACACCAACTAAGTAGGAAATTGATTTGTGCGAGATTGTGCCTAATTCTGGTAAGGATGAAATTAGAGTTACAGCTACTACTTCCCCAATCCCAGGAACACTGGTTAATAACTTCATTTTTTGCTTCCAGCTTTCGTCAAGCGCGATCGCCGATTTGATTTGTGATTCAATTTCTTTAAGTTGTTGCTCTAGCCATTTAATATGTTCATCGATACTCGTTTTGACAGAATTAGTCTTACCTCTGCGACGATTTTTTTCGGCAGTAATCATGTCGCTTATCTGGCGACGGCGTTGTACTAAATCTTCTAGTTGACGAGAAGATTCATCGCTTATTTGTCTTACTTGGGGACGAATGGCATCGGCAAAGTGGGCTAGCACTCTGGCATCGATGGCATCAGTTTTGGCTAATTGTCCTGTCGCTTTGGCGAAATGCCTCGCTTGTCGAGGATTGATTACGGCTACGGCTAATCCTGCTTGAGTCAGTTTGATTGCTGCATCGATTTCCATTCCTCCTGTTGCTTCGAGTACAATTAATTCTGGCTGGATCTTGCTCAGAGTTTGAACGAGTTTGCTAATGCCTAGTTCATCATTTGTCACTGGAAATAGTTTTCCTTCAGGACGTACTATAGATATCAAGATATTTTTGACAGACATCTATTCCTACCCACTGTTTTTCACTCATGAGTTTGCTTCTCTTTTAGTGATATTTTGAAATCGTTTTGACTCTCGCTCATCTGACTCTTCCTTGCAAAGATACGGGTTTCAAACCCTGGCGTACGGGTTTCAAACCCTGGCGATTGTTTGAGTTTGCTTGAGGAGAGAGAAATTGTAGTGACCCAGCTTTAACACGGTTTTCAGTAACCAAGGGTAAGACGGTCTACTACTTTCTCTAAAGTATCAGGATTCTAGATCCTAATCCTAATTTCAAGATACAAGGGTAAAAGGGAAAAGGTGGATTTTTCGTAAGGATTCAGGTGCAAGCATGAGGAATAAGAGAAGGATAAGAACAATGTCCAACTGTAGCTTGTAAAGTCTGTTGAAAAAAAGTAATCACCGAACGTCCTTGCAAACGACAAGATTGAATTGCACTCAGCAGGTTGGCTGTATGTTGAAACCGTTCGATGGAACGAGAGCCACCACAAACTTTCCGCTTGGTTACAGCAGTTCTCAAACATCGTTCAGCTAGATTATTGTCGGGGGGTATCTGAGGATGTGTCAGAAAATACCACCATTGCTCCGCCTTATCACGCAGCGAACGTAGCAGTTTTCCAGCTTCATGACCAGCATTCTTGAGCCAAGTCTTAATTGCGCTAGTCACTCGCCTTCGGAAATCCTCTGCCCAATCTCGATAGTGGCTTTCCTGATGGGTCTGTCGCCAAACCCGATGTTGCTTAAATGCCTCATCAATTAGAGACAGAAAGGTGGTAGCAATTTCTTGGTTATCTACCCCTTTAGTCTTTAACAGTTTTTGAAAATGACGACGTAGATGAGCCAAACACTTTTGTTGTCCTGCTACTGAATAGCCGTTGTAGACACTAAAATCGTCGCTAATCAAAACTCCATCATAGAATACTCCTAATACAGCTTCCAATTCTCTGCGTTTTCTAGTATCGCCGGCATGAAACAGGCAGAACTCTGACCCAGCTAAAACCCAGAGCCATTCTTTGACTCCTTTAACTGAGCAGGGGGTTTCGTCACAATGTAGAGGAGGATGCTCTGAATTAATCGACTTTTTCAACCCTTCAACACTGTTGATACTCGCTTGTTGTACTCGTTCGTTCATTGGTGGCAACTAAAGTTCCCCTACTAATTTCTATTGCTCCCAGTTCCCACAACAGTTCTTGCTGTTTAGCATAGGACATATGAGCATAGTTTCCCAGCCAGGAAAGTAACCCCTGTAGTCTGACTCCCAAGTCTTGACCTGGAATCATTGTGGGAGACCGTCGAGCTGCCTCTATTGCTCCACACTTGCCGCATTGACAGTGATGACGTTGGTACTCTACGACTTGTATCGGTTTTGCCACCAACTGGGCTACCTGTTGAGTATCTACTCGTACCCCCTTAGTCTTCCATTGTTGATTTCCACAGTTGGAGCAGATGGTCGGTTTCAATACTTCGTAGCGGTCTACACGCCCAAATCCTTTTCTCGTCTTCCCTTGATGTCCTGGTTGTCCTCCTGGTTTTCTTTTTGTCTCTTTTTTGGCTTCTTCCAACCCTACTTCTGGTTTTCTCTCGCTTTTTTTCAGCAAGTCAGTTGAAGGGGGTTTCGATGAGGTTTGGCTGTCGAGGTTGAGGCTCTGTTCCAGTTGTTCTATTCTTTTTTCTAGCTTCTCAATCAGCTTTTGTTGGGTAGTCACGATTTCTGCCAGTTTCTCATTGGACAACTGGCGCAGTTCTTCGGCTTTGAAGGGGTGATTAGCTTCGCTCATTATTGGCTACTTTAATCTCTTTTTCCTTTTTGTCAACCCTGATACCTGAATCCTTACGATTTTTCGTTCTAACAATTGCTCGTAAGTTTTTAGTTTTGCATCCAAAAAAAGACGCTCTAACTAAAAATAGCGTCTTTTAAAACTAGCTTGCCAACAATTTAAACTGGATATTAAGAATGTCTATTACTTAATCCAAGTTTATCAAGTTTATACAGTTCGATCTTGACGAGGTTCGATAAAATCACTTCCTGAAGTAGTGCGATGTTCGACAACTTTACGTTTTTTACCACCTGCTAAACCAAATAAGCCGAGTAAACCTAACAAACCAAGCCAACCCCAGTTAGAACGACTTTCTATTTCTTCGGCAGCTACTGCTAGTTCTGCTCGTGCTTCTTCAGCCGCAAGATTGATATTTTCTCTCGCCTCTCTAGCAGTATTTTCTATATTTCGCTCCGCTTCTCGATATGTTCTTTGAACCGCTTCGGTTGCGGCATCTCCCGTGTTTTCTATCGAGTTCCCTAAAGCTTCCCCAGTATCTCGAAGATTTTCACCAGCATTGTCTAAATTTTGTTCGGTTTGCTCTAGATTGCCATCGATTGTTTCTTCTCTTTCCTGACTTAAGGCTATCCCAGAAGATAATACTAAGCTAGTAGTTAAAACTGTAGACCCTAAAATCTTTGATAAGTTTAATAAATTCATAATTAAAACTCCTGATTGCTATTAATAAATTGTTTTTATCAACTAAAACTATCTAAAAAAAGCGATAAAATTCAAATTTTATCGCAATCTTTAAGTTTATATTATAAAACAACCTGCGGTATTTTTAGCTAACCACGGTATTAGTTAAAAATTCTTGATGTAATTTTCCTAGTTCTTCCAAGTAAAGTAGGTCTAGCTGTTTGGCTACTCCGTCCCAACTAAACTGAGATTCAATTCTTTTTCTCGCCGCTTGTCCCAGGCGATCGCGCCATTGGGGATCGGCAAGAATTCGAGCGATCGCTCCGGCAAAAGCCTTACTATCTTTGGGTGGTGCTAATAGACCGGTTTCTTCATTGACGACGGTATATTTCAACCCGCCGACTTCAGAAGCCACCACAGGAGTACTAGAAGCCATAGCTTCGATCGCGACTAAGCCAAAAGGTTCGTAGTGGCTGGGAACGATACAAACATCAGCCGCAGCATAATAAAACGCCAATTCAGCGTGTTTGACTTGACCGGTAAAGGTGGTAATTTCTTCTAACCCTAATTCGGTAACGATACCTTCGATTCTCTCTCTTTCTAAACCGTCTTTTTGTCCTGGGGTGCTACCGCCAGCAATAATCAGTTTCAGATGAGAATGCCCATCCTCTTTAAGCCTAGCGACCGCTCTGACTAGAGTTTCAATACCTTTACGGCGATCGAAGCGTCCTGCATAAAAAACCACTTTAGCATCGGGTTCGATACCTAATTCTTCCCTGGCTTCATCGCGAGAGACTTTGCCAAAGATATTGATGTCAGTACCGCAAGGAACGATATCGATGTTGCCTTTACTCGAAACTAAAGTCTGCATATCTATTTTTTCTTGTGGCGATGTCGCTACCACTACATCAGAATTTTCCAAACTTTGCCTCTCGAGGTTGAGGCGTTTACTGGCAATTAAAGGAACTGTATTAACTGCTTTATATTTGACCGCACCTAGAGAATGATAGGTATGAAATATTTTAGTCGGCTGACGTTGCCTAATTTTTTTACCTACTGCAGCAGAAAGCCAGTAGTTAGTATGAATTAATGGATATATAGTTCCCGTTTCGTGCTGAAAATCTAGAAACGCGTCTACAAATTCTGAAACGTAGTTGTAAATTCTCTGACGTTCGATAAATTCAGCAGGACCAGCAGTCAAACGGATGGTACGGCAATTAGGAGAATGTTCGACGATTTTTTCTTGTTCGACATCGCTACGACGGGTAAACATATCTACTTGCCATCCCAATCGGGACAGAGCTTCTCCTACTTTTCTAACATATACGTTTTGACCGCCTGCTTCCTCTTTACCGATGTCAATAGCTGGATCTCCATGAACGGAAATAAGAGCTATTTTGCCTCTACTTTTAGGTAACATGAGTGTTTGAATGTATTGAATAAATTAATTTATTAATGTGATTTGTTTCTAAACGAAGTCTATTAAAATTTATCGATAATTTAATCTTTCTGAAGAAATAAGTCTGTTGGTGAAACACGATGGAAGTGTACATAATATTTAATTGAACTCAAAATCTACAATAAGTAGTTAGAGTCAAATAAAAATGACAATGCTAACAATTATTACGTTGCTTCTAACTATTACTACTAACTAATGGCAAGCTTATCTAAGCAACTTTATTCGTGTCGTTTTACGTGCTGCTTATTATATTGGTTAGATAGAAGTTTCTTTCGATAATTTATCTAGAGATACCCACGAGTATTTGAGGTTAGATTAGTAAAATAAAACGACGATTGCGGTAAATTTGAACTGGTATAGCCCTTCTCAAAATGGTGAGATACAGTAACAGGAATGAGCGAACCCATTACGAATGTCTTTCAAAGATACTTGAGCATAAGCTTCAGCGATCGCCAAATCTAAAGCTTGATATGTCCTAGCACCAATGGAACGTAGAGTAGTTTTGACTTTTGACCAAAAGTTTTCAATCGGATTGAAATCAGGTGAATAAGGAGGTAGATAAATTAATCTAGCTTCAGCAGAGGCGATCGCTTTTTCAATTTCTTCTCCTTTATGAATACTGCTGTTATCCTAAACGCAGCAGCAAAGCTGCAAGCGACGCTAGTCGCGTCTTGAGCCAATAGGCTCTGCGTTGCACCCTTCCAAAGATTCGGCACGAGTTTTCGGATGACAAAAGCCTCAAATGTTAATCTGTCAGTCGAACCTAAAAGATTTATCGATGCGACAATTCACTTGAGCGCGATCGCTCCAATCATTGATACATTTTTACCTCGTTGATGAGGACGAGTACAAGAGTGCTCTTTGACCTCGTGGCGCACGAGCATATAATCGAACAAGAGCTAGGTTGACTCCTGCCTCATCTAAAAAAACTAAGTCTTTGACTGGAATATCCCGTATTTTCTCCCAGAACTCAACTCTTAGTTTTTGTACTCGTTCTGTTTCTGCTTGCTCCGTCTTTACGCTGAGGAGACCTCAGCGCAGGCGGTGCGCTTTCTCAGTTGGATGTAGAGTTTTGTCTTGGCGAGCATTCCCTTGCGTCTTACGCCGACGCGGGGTCTCGCCGCTTTTTAACGGTTAATTGCAATTTTTGAGTCATTCTTCCCATCGTGGCACGAGAAACATTAACGGTACTTAAACAATTTAAACAGACAAAATAAGATAGAATACCTTTGC
>NZ_JBKGTY010000023.1:0-14325 GCF_053543375.1 Myxosarcina sp. GI1(2024)
ATCGCTTTTTGACGGAAGCAACTTGGTCGGCAGAGAAGATTAATGAGCGTCGTTTGGAGGTGATGAACAAATGTAATCAAACTCGAATAAGTCGAGGATTTACTCTAATTGTAGATGACTCTGGGCATAGGAAAAGCAGGAACTTTACCGCAGGAGTAGGTCGTCAATACATCGGGGAAATCGGCAAAACAGATAATGGCAATGTCGTGGTAACAACTCATCTATATGATGGCAAAAAAAGCTTACCTTTAGACATAGAATTATATCAACACGCTACATCTTTATCCGAAGGAAAAAAAGACCCAGAGTTCAAAAAAAACCGAGCTTAGCCCTAGAATTAATTGATAAAAGTTTGAGGCGGGGATATCGACCAGGAATAATTTTAATAGATTCATCCTATGGAAACAACAGATCTTTTTTGAAGGAATTAGAAGAAAAGAAATTAAAGTATGTAGGAGGAATAGCTAAAAATCGTAATATTTTAGTTAAAACCCCATCAAATCAAAATCAATTAGAAAAAATCAGAGTAGATGAATATGCTCAATGGTTATCTGATGAAGAATTCAAGGAGATTCAAATCCAGGGTGAAAAACCCAGAACCGTGTGGGTAGCAATACTAGAGGCAGAAATATCAAAGCTAGAAGGAATTAGAAAAATAGCTATCGTCATGAGCGCACCAGTCTTTGAAGATGCCAAAGATATTGACTACTTAATCACAAATGTTGAAGAAGAAAAAGTAACCGAACAGTGGATAGTTAACACCTATTCAGAAAGAAATTGGGTAGAAGTTTTCTATCGAGAAGCCAAGGGATGGTTAGGGTTAAAAGAATATCAAGTCAGAGAGAAAAAAAGTTTAGAAAGGCATTTTATTTTGGTATTTTGTGCCTATAGTTTTATTCTTTGGCACAAGCTAACGGGAGGATTAAGAAGGCGTTGGGCAAACAAATCTTTGGAGACATTTCCTGAAGCTTTAGAAGCATTTCGTACAGCTATATCTTGAGGACACGGATTCTGAGCTTGGCTCAGAATCGTGAGCTGTCCGTATCGTTTTGTAGAGTGGCTCAATCATAATCGCGACCTTTTTACCGCTTATAAAGCTAGTTTGGGCTTTGTTTGGGCTTGGTTTTTGTTTAAGTACCGTTAGTTCTTTAATATTTACTTAAAACAGAAAAAAATGGGCGTTACGCCCATTTGTAAGTTATTTAGAGATACTCTGAAGTTTTATCAGAAGCTTTAGCTGTTAGTTAACTGCTTCGACTAGAGCAGGTTGTGAGACTGGAGATATGGTTACCTGTTCATCGTTAACATCAACTATAGCCTTGTCTCCTTCGTATACTTGACCAGACAAAATCGCTTCTGCCAAACTATCTTCTAGAAGTCTAACTAGGGCGCGACGTAAGGGTCTAGCACCGTAACTAGGATCGTAGCCTTCTTCGACTACTTTGTCTTTGAAAGCTTCGGTAACTTCTAAAGAAATTTCTCTTTGCTCTTCAAGTCTTTGAAATACCTCTTGCAGGAGCAATTCGGAAATTTCTTTAACTTCAGGTTTGGTAAGTTGACGGAAGACGATAATTTCGTCAAGGCGATTGAGAAATTCAGGACGGAAGTATTGTTTTAATTCCTGATTGACTAAGTCTTTGATTCGGTTATATTGTGCTTCGGACTCATCTTCAGCGAAACTAAATCCCAAACCAGAACCACCTTTTTCGATTACTTTAGAACCGACGTTAGAAGTCATGATAACCAGGGTGTTTTTGAAGTTCACCACGCGACCTTGAGCATCTGTCAACCGACCGTCATCTAGTAACTGTAATAGCAGGTTGAACACGTCGGGATGAGCTTTTTCAATTTCGTCAAACAGCACCACTGTATATGGTTGACGGCGTACTGCTTCAGTTAGCTGTCCTCCTTCATCGTAACCGACATATCCTGGAGGCGAACCGATTAATTTAGAAACAGTATGAGCTTCCATCAACTCGGACATATCGACACGGACAATTGCTTCTTCCGAACCAAACATCTGAATGGCTAAAGCTTTAGCCAATTCGGTTTTACCCACTCCAGTAGGACCGGAAAAGAAGAGACTGGCAATGGGACGGTTGGGATCGCCCAAACCAGAACGCGAACGTCTAAGAGCCCGGGCTACGGCTCTGACTGCTTCATCTTGACCGATTACACGTTCGTGCAGGTTATCTTCTAAGTGAAGTAAGATTTCCGATTCGGTTTCGGTCATTTTGGTTACGGGTATTTTCGTCCACGCTGCAACGATTCTGGCAATGTCATCTTCATCTACTACGGGAGTTAGAGCTTGAGGATCGATTGTGGCTACTTCAGATTTTTCTTCGCTATTGTTGCTATTTAGAGAATGTTCTAAATGGATCCGCGAACCTGCTTCATCGATTAAGTCAATCGCCTTATCTGGTAAGAAGCGATCGCTAATGTAGCGTTCGGAGAGAGTAACCGCAGTTTTAATGGCTTCGTCGGTAAATTTAACTTTGTGAAACTCTTCATAGGTTTTGCGTAAACCGCTGAGAATTTCCATCGCATCTGCTACGGAAGGTTCGCCAATAGTTACTTTTTGGAAACGACGTTCTAAAGCTGCATCGCGCTCGATATGCTTGCGATATTCATCGAGAGTGGTACTACCGAGACATTGAATTTCACCCCGAGCTAAAACAGGTTTGAGCATATTCGCTGCGTCCATCGCACCGCCCATGGCTCCGGCACCTACCAGGGTATGAATTTCGTCAATAACTAGAATAATGTTACCGGCATTACGGACTTCGTCAACGATGCCTTTAAGTCTTTCTTCAAACTCACCGCGAAATTTGGTTCCAGCGAGTAATAAACCCATGTCGAGGCTAACTACCTGCTTGCCTTCGAGAAGCTGAGTTACATCGCCACTAACAATGCGCTGCGCTAAGCCTTCGGCGATCGCAGTTTTACCGACTCCTGGTTCTCCCACTAGAACGGGATTATTCTTGGTACGTCTGCCGAGAATCTGAACTACTCTTTCGATTTCAGCATTTCTACCTACTACTGGATCGAGCTTACCTTCTTTTGCTAGCTCGGTCAGATTGGTGCTAAATTCTTTAAGGGCTACGGGCTTAGATTGTGGACCGGGAAATCCAAATGGTCCTCGTTTGGGAGCAGCCGCCGCTACAGGTTCTTGTTCCCCTAGCTGCTTGATAATCTCCGTTCGTAGTTGTCTGAGATCTACTCCTTGCCTGGTTAATAATTTTCCAGCTAGAGTGTCACTCTGCTTGGTAATTGCCAATAAAATATGCTCTGGACCGATATAATTATTTTTTAATTGGCGAGCTTCCTGAAAAGCTTGTTCGAGAATATTTTTGGTTTTAGGTGTAAAGGGAATGTTGGCTGGAACGTAACCGGATCCTTTACCAACCGTTTCCGTTGCTAGCTGTCGCGTACTTTCAGTAGTAATATTTTTAGCCGCTAAAATTTTTGCTGCTGCTGATGTGCCCTCCCCGATCGCCCCCAATAATAGATGTTCCGTCCCGACAAGATTATGTCCTGCATTTCTGGCTTCTTCTTGGGCGAGGACGACGCTTTTAATGGCTTTTTCGTTAAAGTATTCAAACACTTTTTAGAAAACTCCCTCTAGTTAATATTTCTTCATGTACTTAGTATTATTAATTTATCGTTTTAGCTCGGAATAAAGTAGTGGGAAAAGCCGTAATCTCTGTAAGGTTTTCCAATTGACATCTATAAACTAGGTAGGTTGATGTAATTAAATAAAAAACAGCAAGCAGAGCAATGGGATTTTAAACTTTGTATCGCTCGCTCCAGCTAGAATAGGCGATGATTGTAATTCTCAGTCTGGAACATCATAATTTGACTTCAACTTTTACTATGCTACAACGCCGTCAAGTATTTTTAATTTGCCTTGGCGCGATTGCCTTAATTATTTGTCTGATTGCCAGTCCCGATGCTGATGCTAAACTATTTGATGGTCCAGTAGATAAACTTCCCGTTCTCGAACGAGTCGCCTTGCGAGAAGGCAAAGTCACTCTGGCAGGGGAAGAAGGAAAATATACGGGTCGCATGTTGGTAGAGGCTTCTAGGGATACTGCTTGGCAAGTATTGACTGACTACGAAGGATTTGATAATTTCCTACCCAATGTCGATAGCAGTCGTTTGCTGGAAACCAATGGCGATCGCAAAGTATTCGAGCAAATCAGTACGATAAAAACCCTGATTTTTAAAACAGAAGCTCGAGTTCGCCTTGCCATAACTGAATCTTATCCCCAGCAAATCCAATTTGAGGCAATAGCAGGAGACTTTAAAACTCTAAATGGTAGCTGGTTACTCGAACCAGTATCTCCTTACCCGAGCGCACCTCCTAACAGCGTTTTAATCACCCATCGAGTTGAAGTAAAACCAGCGTCTAGTCCCGCTAATAGCTTTTTTTACGGCATTTACGAAGACAGTTTAGAAAAAAGTTTGGCAGCGATCAAAGCCGAAACTGAAAAACGTTCCGCTCGCGCCCAAAAATAAAATAGTCTAAAATTCGAGTTTGGAATAATCTTGACGATCTAGAGGAAATTTGTAGTAGAACGAAATGATTAAGAATGATAAGTGGATAGTCGAACAGGCTCGCCGAGGAATGATTACTCCTTTTGAAGAAAAGTCAATTAGACGGGCAGTTTTTAATTCCGAGTGTGAAGTTGCTACGATTAGTTGGGGACTAAGTTCGTACGGTTACGATATTCGCCTCTCACCCCACGATTTTAGAATATTCAGACATATCCCCGGAACGGTTGTCGATCCGAAAAACTTCAATCCCAAAAATTTAGAACCTGCCGAACTACACTTCGATCCTGATGGTTCTTCCTATTTTATTATTCCCGCCAATAGCTACGGCTTGGGTGCTTCTTTAGAAAGCATCAAAATGCCTCCTACAGTAACGGCAATTTGTCTCGGTAAATCTACTTATGCTCGGGTAGGAGTTATTGCCAATATTACTCCCCTCGAAAGTTCCTGGCACGGTCAGAGTATTACCCTGGAATTTTCCAATGCCTCTAGTGCCGATGTCAAAATTTATGCCAACGAAGGGGTGGTGCAGCTGTTGTTTTTTGAAGGCGAACCCTGTCAGACTACCTACGCCGATCGCGGTGGTAAATATCAAAATCAAAGTGCTGGTGTAACTTTACCGATAGTGTAAGTCCCTTAAAATTTCAAACTCAGCTGTAAGTAACTCCCATCATTAATTTGCTGAGAGCGATCGCTTTTTAACCTATTAAACTTATCTTCTGTCCAAAAGAGAGAGTTACCCGGACGTTGGCGATCGAGGTTCGACCAATGTTGAAAGACGATGGCTCGTTTATCGTTTATCGGTTCTAACTGATAGACGCGGATTCTTTTCTTATTTTGAGTTTCAGAATGAATGTGTTTGAGTTTGCAGTCTATTTTGCTTAAGATACGGCTGAGAATAGTTATGGGACTGTAGTTTTTGGCAATACCAATCTTCAGGATAGTTTTAATTTCGCTGCGGTTACTACGGGCGATCGCTGCTAAAGCTTGTAAGTCTGGGTCGTTGTTGCGTAGCTGTCGTTTGGGATCTTTTAACAGGACGGGAATGCCCAATATTTCCATCGTACCCACGACTGCCCCCAATTGGGAATGATTGAAATCTGGTAAAAAGAGGCTGCCGTTACCCCGTTCGATTAGTTTACGAGCGACTTGAGTATCTCTGTCAGCCAGATAGGAACGACCGACGGTGAAAAAATAGTGCAGTCGGATTTTATCATACCAACCGTCATCATCGAGGGCGACTAGCTCGGGGGTTATGGGCAGATGATAGCGTTGCTGTAATTGGTATTTTCTCAGCTTGCGGCGATCGCTTAAAGATTTAACGATTCTCTTATTAAGAGCGTGATACTCTAGTTCGCTAAGATCGGGACAAGTAGCGATCGCTTGACATTCTGCTTGATAGTTTTGGGTGCTAATTTCGGTAATGGCTTGAACTAGAGAAAGACTTGCTTCTGGGTTGCTCTTGGGCTGTTGAATTTTTACAGTAGCAGCATCGATAATTTGATGTCCTTCTTCTCTTAGAGCAGCTAAAATCGAGCCGCGATAGTCTAGTGCGCTGGCATTATATCGCACCGCCATTTTCGCCCAACATAGCAAAGACTCGGCTTGAAAACCCGTATCGAGATCGTCGAGATAGGCAAGATCTAACTGTTGCAGCAGGTGGATATTTAACTGGGTAAAGCGATGATTGGAACTTAACAAGCCTGGGATCGAAGTCGAGCCGTTGCCAATTTTATTGAAGCTATAGGAAGCACACCAAAGATAGCGAGGAACATTATCTCGCAGACGGGCGAGAGTTTGCCTGACGGCGTTTTCTCCTTGAGTACCTTGGGCGATCGCCCATACCGAAGTAAAGTGATGTTTGAGTTCGATGGAGATTCCGGTTTCGATCGAGGGGCTGGCGATAACGATCTCGTATTGACTCAGTAGCGTATTTAATCGAGCGATACATTGATAGGCGGGATGGTTGGGATCGCTGAGAGACTCAGAATCGATGCGGAGTATTTTAGTTTGGGGGAATTGTTGTTTTAAATAGGCTTCTAAATTCTGAGTGCCCCATTTACTGGTTAATTTCTGTGCCGAGAGGCAAATGAACGGTTTACCGCCTCGTCGAATATAGGTTTCTAAATCTGCTACTAACCGTTTGGGAGTCTTACCGGAATAGTTATATACTTGCCAGCAAGAGTCAGTGTCTGGTTTCCAGTCATTGTGAATGATATAAGGTTCGAGATCGATACCCGATAGAGAGATTAAATAGTCGATCGCAATATCGCTTAAGTCGGCATCGGCGATATATACTTGCCCCTGCCGTGCCAAAACATTCTGCATCAAGATTTTAAAAGTTTTGAGAATTTCTACCCGATTATCTCTACAGGTACTAGAATTCAAGCCATGCCATAAAACCTGTTCGATTTCGTCAATAATTACCACACTATCTTTCCAGTCAGCAGGAGCGAATTTGGCTAGAGAATTGGGGTGAAGTGAATCGATACAAAGACCATAACCTATAGCCAACCAGTCATCTCCACTGACTTCAGTAATATATTTAAGACCGAATCTCTGACATAGTTCTTTGACCAACTGAATCCGATGTCCGATTACCAGTACTTTTTGCTGTCTTTGAATGGCGCGAGCGACAATTTTCTCAAATAATTTAGTCTTACCCGTCCCTTTGGGCGATTTAATCCCGATTAGCTTTGCCTGTGGCGGAATTTCTAGTTCTGGTAAATAGCGATCGCGCAACTTTACCTGGGGTGTATAGGTCAAACCCTTCCAGGTTTTGGCTTTCCAGGTTTCTAAGCTGAGGGCATTTTGGTAAACTTCGTTAAAATATTCTCGACCACAATTGGCAATGAGATCGTCTATACCTTTGCCTAACTGAGCATCCCAGAGGACGACTTTTACCTGACAATCAGCCTGTTGTAAGAGATAGCCAGTTTTTTTAATCGCGGCATTAACTGCTTTTACCGTGTTGGGTTTCGAGTCGCGATCGAAAACGAGATAGATAGTTCTTCCTGAAGTGGCTAGCTTTTGCAGTTGGGGAATTAGATCGGATTTGCCGATGCGCTTGCCGTTAGCATCTTTCGGAGTACGATAACCGTTATTGATTCCCGGTAGGGCGATCGCTCCATAGCCTGCCGATAGCAAGGCACCTGCTTTTTTTGCCCCTTCGGTAATACAGAGGGGAACTTCGGGGTGGGCGATTAACCACTGCCAAAACCCCAAATCTGGGCGATTTTGGTCGATATCTTCTGTAGCAATGGCAACCCCAGCGCGATCGCTTATTTGTTGCCAAATTCCTAGGGTAACTCTCAAGGCAAATATACCCGTCGGCGTGAAGGGTGGATGTTCGTACTTAATTGGCTTCTGGCGATCGCTATAACGAGGGCGATCGGGTTTAAAACAGCCCCAAACATCTTCTTCTCCCGTAAGCAAATCGATTCCCGAACACCACCAACCACCAGCATCGGTGTGGACGTAACGCTCTAAAAAACCTTGACTAACTCTGCCATCGTTTCTTCTCGGTATGGCATCAGAGTACAGTAGATACTCTGAAGGAGATGCACCCGCTAAGGGAATTACATTTAAATGTGTCAACTCTTCATCGACACAACTAGCTTTCCATTCCCAGAGACAATCCATCTTTACTAACCCTTGTTTAAAATCGGATTAGTATCATAACACTAGATATGGAGTGTGAATCGATATTTTTTCTACTTAACCACTATATGTAGTGTAGTAATTATTACTTATGCTCTGCTCCTCGGGTTCGAGCTTAATTTTGTCAGAGTCAGTGGCGGTTAACTCGTTTTTTTAAGTCATCCTGTGGAGAAATTATTATAGATTAATTGTCTGTTAAATAAAAATTAAGAGTTGTAGAGGTTCTAGAATTGGCTCGGTAGAGGAGGTTTAATAGACAAAAAACTTCGAGTAACTAGCTCCTCTAACTCAATTTAGCGATCGCCAAGCACTAGACGTGATATGAAACCCGAACTACAAATTCCCATTCAAGAATGTGGCGAACCATTGATTCCCATTCCTCTAAAGTATTTTGCTGTAGAGTCACCCCATCCTTATCAGAAGTTGGGAGCACAATATGGTAATAAATCTCCCTATTACCTACGTCAGGGAGTGGTGGCAGCTTTACTCCAAGCTCAATCTTTATTAACTAAAGAACATCCTCGGTGGCAGTTAAAAATTTTTGATGCCTATCGCCCCCTGGCAGTACAGCAGTTTATGGTTGACTATACTTTCAATACTCTCATAGCGCAGTGTGAGTTAAATCCAAGCGAGCTATCCCCTCAGCAGTGTCAAGACTTGTGGGATAGAGTATATCAGCTTTGGGCTGTTCCTAGTGACGATCCGGCAACGCCGCCACCTCACAGTACCGGTAGTGCTATAGATTTAACTATCGTCGACGAAATGGGGAATGACTTAAATATGGGAGGAGAAATTGACGAACTTTCGGAGCGATCGCACCCCGACTATTACGCTGGCGATCGCCATACTGAATCAGAGCAATATCAGCTTCATCGCCAGCTACTTAATAAAGTAATGTCCGAAGCGGGTTTTTGTCGCCATCCTCGCGAATGGTGGCATTTCTCTTTGGGTGATCGCATGTGGGCGTGGCTCAACCAACGGGAAAACTCAGCCTTTACTGCGATCGCCAGGTATGGCAGAGTCTAAAGCTCAAAGCTGTTTGGCAAGCGCAATCTTTTTAAACGTTGACTTTTTCTGATTGCTTGGAATATATCCAGATAGCGTGAATAATTCCTGGAATATAGCCCAATAAAGACAGTAAAATGTTGATAATTAAAGCCGAACTAACTCCACTAATTAAAAATACTCCTAATGGAGGCACTAAAATACAAGCAATAAGTTGAACGAGTTTCATAGTTTTGTAATCAAATTTTATTTTTACTTTTGTTTATATATTATTATAAATAATAAGTATCTTTGACTTCTATCAAGAGAGAGATTAATTAGTTGCCTAATTTGCAATCAAAATATAAAAATATCGCACAAAAATACATCTTTGAAGAGAGGCGAAAATAAGATAACCTAGCGAAAATAAGATTATCGAAAAATTTGATAGTAAATATTACAAAAAGTTAAAGTTTAGGAGAATATCGCATGTTAGGAACACTTTTAACCTTACTAGCAACGGCTCTAAGTCTTTTAGTAGTTGATATTATTTTTCCAGGCGTAAATTTAGCTAACTTCCCAGCAGCGATGTTGGCAGCAGCAGCAATTGGTGTAGTTAATGGTGTAGCCAGACCAGTTTTATCCATTCTCTCTTTGCCAATTAACATTCTCAGTTTGGGCGCGTTTTCTTTAGTAGTTAACGGCTTCTGCTTTTGGTTGGCTTCTTTGTTTGTCCCTGGTTTCTACGTGTCGGGACTGCTGGCTTTTATTCTCGCACCAGTAATTCTTTCGGCGGTTAATACCTTTTTAAATAACTATTTTGGCGAAAAATTCCCTAGTATCGCCGGAACTAAAAACGCAGGAGAATTAACCGACAGTTAAATTAAATACCAAGCAGTCGTTGGCGCGATCGCGATAGTTAAATTATTTAATATAGGAACGTTTACGATAACGTTCCTATTTTTTTGGTGATGACTAGACTGGGAACACTCAAGCCTGTATCTTACTGTGGTTATGAGACACCAACATCTGTAACAACTGTACTAATGTATTAAGTAGTATTACCATGGCAAAGGAAGCGTAACTCACTTAGGCGAGAATTGCTATATACAAACGCGAGTTCGGCTAAAATTATTAAAGTTAATTAAATCTACCACAATATTATGAGCGTAGTTAGTCAAGTTATTCTTAAAGCAGATGATGAACTCCGCTATCCTAGTAGCGGCGAATTAGAAGGAATCAAAAAGTTTTTAACAACCGGCGAACGACGAGTCCGTATCGCCGAAACTCTAGCAGAAAATGAAAAGAAAATCATTGACAAAGCTGGAAAAGACTTATTTAGGATGCACCCCGAATATCGGGCGGCAGGCGGCAACGCTTTCGGTCAAAAAAAATACAATCAATGTCTGCGTGATTTTGGTTGGTACTTACGACTGGTTACTTATGGAGTTATGGCAGGAGATAAAGAACCAATTGAAAAAACTGGCTTGATTGGTGTTAGAGAAATGTACAATTCTCTCGGAGTTCCCTTACCAGGAATGGTAGATGCCATTCGCTGTTTGAAAAATGCTGCATTAGGACTTTTGAATAAAGAAGATGCTTCTGAGGCTAGTCCTTATTTCGATTACATCATTCAAAGTATGTCCTAAAAGCGATCTTGCTAAGTATCAAGTAACACAGTTAGCAGATAAAATCAAAGCAACCGCCCTAAATAAAAATAAAATGTCGGTCGCTAGCAAATTAAACCCTAAATAGTTCGTGACTAAGTCAGATTTAATTTGGTACTTGGAACTCGGACACGGCAATTTTAGTTTGTAGACAATTGGTGATAAGCAGTGTAAGAGGCGCGATCGTAGCTTACTTAACTTACTAAAATATACTTGTTTATTATCGATTGTCTATAACTAAATATTATTAATGCTTCGGCTGAAAAAAATTCCTTGGCTGTCTTTAATTTTACTTTTACTTACCTACGGAGTTTATGGTTGGTCGTACACCTCTTGGGGTGTGACCTCAATCGACGAAGGAAGTATATTCAACCAATTTGAAAGAGATCTGGCAATAGTTTTTCTCTATAGCGTCGGAGGAATTTTGATTATTTTGCTGACGATCGCTTTTACCGCTCCCATTTCTTTAATGACTATCAGCCTTTCTAATTGGCTCAAGTCGGAAGTTAGAGCTTTTTTGTCTATATTTATTGGAGCTTTTGCATTTGCCATAATTATTCAAATGGTAGAGGTCTTTGCTGATTTTTTATTATTATTGTCTGCCGCTCTCCTTTTCAAGCTAGATTTACAGCTAGCAGGATATCAAAGATGGTTTTCATGGTTTCTTTTAACCTGTCTTTGTTTATTGGGTTTTGGAGGAGGTATACTGGCATTCAATGTTTTGGGAGTGACATCATAATTTATGAATAGAAAAACGCTACAGCGCATTGTTATTTTAATCTTCGGATTGGCATTTATTGGCTCAACTGGAGCTGCCGTGTTAGCAGGTTTATTTGACAACAGAAATACTACTAATAACACCGTGGCAAATACTGAATCACTAGAAGAACAAATTCAGGCACAAGTCCGTGGTTATGAAAAAGTGTTGGAGCGAGAACCAGAAAATTTAACTGCATTAACCGGGTTAGCGCAACTATATCTTCAAACAGGAAATCCCGAACAAGCAATTCCGACCTTAGAAAAGCTAGCCAAATTGCAACCAGAACGGCAAGAATACCAAGACATTCTTCAAGTATTAAAACAGCAACGATCGCAGTAACAGTACTACGCAATCACCGAAAAAATTCTAAGAATTTAAGAGACTTTCGCGCAAACAAATTGAAATTGATTTAGTATTATCTTTAACTTAAATTTATTCGACAAACAAGCAAAAATAGAGTAGGCAATCGATTAAAATCAACAAAATTATGAGCGAACAGTCAAAAAAATCTGTAGGAATCATTGGTGCTTCTGGATATGGTGGAGTACAACTGGTCAGATTATTGTTAGAACATCCAGAAGTCGATCTCGTCTATCTGGGAGGAGATAGCAGCGCGGGAAAACAATTTGCTACTCTCTATCCCCATCTGGCTCACCGTGTCGATCTCAGTGTCGAGACGATCGATTTAGATAATGTAGCTTCGAGATGCGAGATCGTCTTTTTGGGTTTGCCTAATGGTCTTGCTTGTCAAATTGCTCCTACCCTAATTGAAAAAGGCTGTAAAGTACTAGATCTCTCGGCAGACTATCGCTTTCAAGATTTAAATACCTACACAAATTGGTATAAAAAAGAACGTAACGATGAAGCGATCGCCGCTACTGCCGTATATGGGTTGCCAGAGCTATACCGCGATAAGATCGCTCAATCACAATTAATTGGCTGTCCCGGTTGCTACTGCACCGCCAGTTTACTCGCTCTTGCTCCCTTGTTAAAACAAGGTCTAATCCTACCTGAAACGGCAATTATCGACGCTAAGTCCGGAACCTCGGGCGGCGGTCGTCAGGCAAAAACTAATCTTCTACTCGCCGAAGCGGATAATTCTCTTTGTGCCTATGGAGTAGGCAGTCACCGCCATACACCTGAAATCGAACAAATTTGCAGCTCTTTAGCCCGTCAGGAAATAAAAATTCAGTTTACACCCCATCTCATTCCCATGGTGAGAGGAATTTTAGCCACAGTTTACGCCACCTTAAGGGATCCCAATTTAGTTAGAGAAGATTTACTGACTATTTATTCGGCTTTCTATCGCTCATCTCCTTTTGTCAAAATTCTGCCCGCTGGTGTATATCCCCAGACCAAATGGGCTTGCGGCACCAATCTTTGCTATATCGGGGTTGAAGTAGATGCTCGTACTGGTCGCGTTATTGTCATGTCGGCTATTGATAATTTGATTAAAGGACAGTCCGGTCAGGCAGTACAATGTTTAAATCTGATGATAGGTTGGCAAGAAACTACAGGTTTACCTCAGTTGAGCTTTTATCCATAGGGGGGTCGCAGTCCAATATTTAGACAAGTGAAATTTTCAAAATGGATAGCAAATTAGCATCTTTTTTGGTTGGCAGCTTCAGTTTATTATTTTTTTCCTTTCCTGCTAGGGCGGAAACAGTACTAGAAACAATTCAACGCACTGGAGTTGTCAAACTTGCTATCCGTGAAGATGCTGCTCCTTTTGGTTATTTAGATAGCAATCAAAAATTACAAGGATATTGTCTGGATTTTTTTGTAATTCTCAAAGAGCAATTAAGTAGGAGACTAGACAGAAATACTTTAATAATCAGACTACTCAAATCTAGTGCCACTAATCGTTTTCAATTAGTAGCCCAAGACTTAGTTAACCTTGAATGTGGACCTAATACCATTCGTGACACTCCTCCTATTGGTACTCAATTTTCCACAAATTTTTTCGTTTCCGGTACCCAATTTTTAATTAAGGCAGCTAATTCTTCAGCTCTCGAGCTCGACGGAGATCTAGAGGAAGTTAGAATCGGAGTCCTGGGAAATACTTCTACGGCGGAGTTTTTAGAAAATCGTTATCCTTCAGCTACACTAGTCAAGTTTGGCGGTCGTAAGGGCAGAGATCGAGGGGTACAAGCATTAGAGCAGGGAAGAATAGCTGCAATGGTCAGCGATGGTATTTTACTAAGAGCAGAAGCACAGTTACAAAATCTTTCACGGCAAGAATATCCTTTAATTCCCGAACCGCCTCTAACCTGCGATCGCTATGGAATGATTATTACAAGTAACGATCCCGAGTGGCAAGATTTTATAAATTTTGTTATAGAGAGTCCGGAGTCTCAAAGATTGTTAAATAATTGGTTTGGGACTTTTATTGCTGATGCTGAAGGCTCTCAAAGTTTATGTCAGATAGAGTCAGAATAAACATCTAAGTTCTGTTGACAAAAT
This sequence comes from Myxosarcina sp. GI1(2024), assembly GCF_053543375.1. Taxonomy (NCBI): domain Bacteria; kingdom Bacillati; phylum Cyanobacteriota; class Cyanophyceae; order Pleurocapsales; family Pleurocapsaceae; genus Myxosarcina; species Myxosarcina sp. GI1(2024). The sequence continues at coordinate 14,089 of NZ_JBKGTY010000023.1, forward strand.
GAATCAGAAACAAGAACCTAAAGGGAGTTGCAGCTATTTGAAGAGCGAAAACCCCAATGAGTAATCGTGCTAGACTTAACGACTCGGATTGGAAAAAAATCCTCGATTTTCTTCTGTCTCAACCAGATATTTATGTAGGCAAGCCTCAAAAATGCCGTCGCTTTATCAGTGGAGTTCTTTTTCTGGTTCTGTTGCAAAAAATCCGAACAGAGAGAATATACCTGTGATTAACTAATT
>NZ_JBKGTY010000024.1:0-9843 GCF_053543375.1 Myxosarcina sp. GI1(2024)
CCCAAATGCCAATCAGCTCGAATCATCAAATACGGTTCTACCCATTACGGTAAACTAAGATTCCGCGGTCAAGTATGTCGTCATTCTGACGGGGAGACAACCAAGCTAGACCATACTCTGTATGCGTTTCATAGCTTTAAGACCTCGAAGATAAAATGGCAGTTTATTGATAGCAGCTCTCATTAACTTTTCGACCCACTCCCAACATATATCCATAGATAAGATCCAAGTAGTGCCATATAGTCCCGTCCAGAAATAACTGTGTCTGGGTCGATTTTTACCTTCAAGCTTTAGTCTATTGATATACTTGGTTATACCAGTATTTCTAATTTTTAATCCTGCTATACAACTAGCAGTATAAGCGAATGCTATTAACAAAATTAGATTAGTTAAACGTTGAGTATTAGCTTGGCTTTCTTCTAGATTATAACCGCCACTCTTACAATCCCGAAACATTGCTTCAATTCCACCACGAGAGGCAAATATTTTAATAACTTCCTGGTAAGGATTCAGGTGCAAGCATGAGGAATAAGAGAAGGATAAGAACAATGTCCAACTGTAGCTTGTAAAGTCTGTTGAAAAAAAGTAATCACCGAACGTCCTTGCAAACGACAAGATTGAATTGCACTCAGCAGGTTGGCTGTATGTTGAAACCGTTCGATGGAACGAGAGCCACCACAAACTTTCCGCTTGGTTACAGCAGTTCTCAAACATCGTTCAGCTAGATTATTGTCGGGGGGTATCTGAGGATGTGTCAGAAAATACCACCATTGCTCCGCCTTATCACGCAGCGAACGTAGCAGTTTTCCAGCTTCATGACCAGCATTCTTGAGCCAAGTCTTAATTGCGCTAGTCACTCGCCTTCGGAAATCCTCTGCCCAATCTCGATAGTGGCTTTCCTGATGGGTCTGTCGCCAAACCCGATGTTGCTTAAATGCCTCATCAATTAGAGACAGAAAGGTGGTAGCAATTTCTTGGTTATCTACCCCTTTAGTCTTTAACAGTTTTTGAAAATGACGACGTAGATGAGCCAAACACTTTTGTTGTCCTGCTACTGAATAGCCGTTGTAGACACTAAAATCGTCGCTAATCAAAACTCCATCATAGAATACTCCTAATACAGCTTCCAATTCTCTGCGTTTTCTAGTATCGCCGGCATGAAACAGGCAGAACTCTGACCCAGCTAAAACCCAGAGCCATTCTTTGACTCCTTTAACTGAGCAGGGGGTTTCGTCACAATGTAGAGGAGGATGCTCTGAATTAATCGACTTTTTCAACCCTTCAACACTGTTGATACTCGCTTGTTGTACTCGTTCGTTCATTGGTGGCAACTAAAGTTCCCCTACTAATTTCTATTGCTCCCAGTTCCCACAACAGTTCTTGCTGTTTAGCATAGGACATATGAGCATAGTTTCCCAGCCAGGAAAGTAACCCCTGTAGTCTGACTCCCAAGTCTTGACCTGGAATCATTGTGGGAGACCGTCGAGCTGCCTCTATTGCTCCACACTTGCCGCATTGACAGTGATGACGTTGGTACTCTACGACTTGTATCGGTTTTGCCACCAACTGGGCTACCTGTTGAGTATCTACTCGTACCCCCTTAGTCTTCCATTGTTGATTTCCACAGTTGGAGCAGATGGTCGGTTTCAATACTTCGTAGCGGTCTACACGCCCAAATCCTTTTCTCGTCTTCCCTTGATGTCCTGGTTGTCCTCCTGGTTTTCTTTTTGTCTCTTTTTTGGCTTCTTCCAACCCTACTTCTGGTTTTCTCTCGCTTTTTTTCAGCAAGTCAGTTGAAGGGGGTTTCGATGAGGTTTGGCTGTCGAGGTTGAGGCTCTGTTCCAGTTGTTCTATTCTTTTTTCTAGCTTCTCAATCAGCTTTTGTTGGGTAGTCACGATTTCTGCCAGTTTCTCATTGGACAACTGGCGCAGTTCTTCGGCTTTGAAGGGGTGATTAGCTTCGCTCATTATTGGCTACTTTAATCTCTTTTTCCTTTTTGTCAACCCTGATACCTGAATCCTTACACTTCCTGTTTATTTTCGAGGTTGGTGAGCAGATACCAAGGAGCAGGTAATTGTTTATTATCGTACTTTCTGTTCCAGTAAACTACGACGTTAAATCTGTCTATTTTATTTTCTTGTGTTACTAAAACTTTAGAGTACAAAACTCGTGTTCCTGGATTAATACACAAAGAATCTAGAGATTGATATTGTTGGTATCTGAGCTTAATTTTAGTATTTTTGTTCAATCTAAAAACGAAGTGTATTTTTTTCTTGGTTAACCACAGGGCAAATGCCGTACTCCTATATTCTCGATCGCCAATAACTACTAAATGATATTCTTTCATTAAACGTAATACGGGTCTAATAACAGCTACCTGCTCATAAAAATTACTACTACCTTTCTTAGATAACAGCAGCCAGTATCTTGGTAATGCCCGCTTTTTCCAAATTACACTTACCATTAAAATATTATTGGCTTTCCACTGTGTTCTATCGATAGTTATTATTAAGCGATCGCCTGTTTTGAATTGACTATTAATTATTTTTTTAATTAAGGGAAACCAAAGTAATGGTAAGCTTAATCGCGGTAAAACTAGAAACCTTTGTATTTTCTTTCTTCTAGTTTCACACTTAACGGTACTTAAACAAAAATCAAGCCCAAACAAAGCCCAAACTAGCTTTATAAGCTACGAATACGTCGCGATTTTGGTTCAACCATTGGACAAAACGATAAGATATACCTGTACGAAAAGCTTCTAATGCTTCAGGAAATGTCTCCAAAGGTTTGTTCGCCCAACGTCTTCTTAAACCTCCAGTAAGCTTATGCCAAAGGATAAAAGTATAGGCACAAAAAACTAGAATAAAATGTCTTTCCAAACTCTTCTTATCTCTAACTTGATACTCTTTTAATCCTAACCATCCCTTGGCTTCTCGATAGAAAACTTCTATCCAGTTTCTCTGAGCATAAGTTTGAACTATCCATTGCTCGGTTACTATTTCTCCCTCAACATTTGTGAGTAAGTAGTCAATATCTTCAGCATCTTCAAAGATTGGTGCACTCATGACGATAGCTATTTTTCTGATTCCTTCTAGCCTTGATATTTCTGCTTCTATTATTGCTACCCAGACGGTTCTAGGTTTTTCACCCTGGATTTGAATCTCCTTAAATTCCTCATCAGATAACCATTGAGCATATTCATCTACTCTGATTTTTTCTAATTGATTTGATGGAGTTTTAACCAAAATATTACGATTTTTAGCGATTCCTCCTATATACTTTAATTTCTTTTTTTCCAGTTCGAGTAAAACAGTTGTGTTGTTACCATAGGACGAATCTATTAATACTAGTCCTGGTCGATATCCCCTCTTCAAACTTTTATCGATTAATTCTAAGGCTAAGGTGGGTTTTTTCTTGAATTCTCTGTCTTTCTTTCCTTCGGGCAACGAATTACCATGTTGATATAGTTCTATGTCTAAAGGTAAGCTTTTTTGGCCATCATATAGATGAGTTGTTACTACAACATTGCCATTATCTGTTTTCCCAATTTCCCCAATATATTGACGACCTACTGCTGCGGTAAAGTTACCACTTTTTCTATGCCCAGAGTCATCAACAATTAGACTAAATCCCTTACTGATTCTCGTTTGATTACACTTGTTCATCACTTCTAAGCGACGTTCATTTATCTTGTTCGCTGACCAAGTTGCTTCAGTTAAGAAATGGTGTAATTTGTGGTATGTGACCTCTACTGCGTCTTTAGCCATTTGAGATACATTTTTTCGCTCACTTTCCCCTAATAATCCTCCTAAATAATGTCTGAATTCCCTTTTTTGCGCTTTAGTTCTCAGTAAATCATCAAACTTTTGACACCATCTCATCTATCGAAACAGGGAGGCATGGCTGCGGGAGTAGTTTCTTTCATAAAGTAAGTGCGATCGGGCTTTAGAATAATGTTAAAGTTAATCAGCAAAGGTATTCTATCTTATTTTGTCTGTTTAAATTGTTTAAGTACCGTTAATTGGATATGGAAAGCTCGAAGCCAATCTTTCGATTCTAACTTGACGGTGAACTTGTAGTAACCACACTAGAATTTGTAAGGTTAATAATTCTGAATCAGGGAGATAAGTTTTGAGATAATCTAGATAGAATTGGGGCAACATTTTCTTGAATAATTGTCTGTTTAATTTATCAGACAATTATTTTTCCTGATTTTTAAATCGACCCTTCATCTTGCTCAAGATGATTTAAGTATTTGCCTGGTTCTCTGTAACTCTTTGTATTTATACGTACTTCCTAGACTCATATTTTGGGAAGGTGACTAAACGCGCTTTCTCTCTTGCTGTCTCTAGTTTTTAGCGGTTGTCTCCCCGTCAGGTGGACGACAATTTGTCGAGAATGCTAGCCGTCAACCGATTGAGGAGGCAACTCGCCAGTTGATTGACAAGCTGCTACTCGAACGCCTATCGTTGGCAGCGATCGCCAGAGTCTCAGGTGTTGCTCAACGTTGGTTACAAATGTACGTCAATCAGAAATTTTATCAAATCCCTAGGACTGTTAACGTTACCCAAAAAAAAGAGGTAGGCTGACGATTCAATTAGACGAGATGTGGTCATTTCTGGGTTCCAAGAAGAACAAGCAATGGATCTGGTTGGCTATTGATGCCGAGAGCCGCGAAATTGTCGGGGTATTTGTTGGCGAGCGCTCTCGGCAGTCAGCGCCGCCGCTTTGGCAATCTTTGGGGGTGATTTACAGCAATTCTCATTTTGAAACCTGAACGAAAGAAAATACAGAATGAAAAATGAGAAACAGGAACTTGTGCGCGAAAAATTTTTGCGCACAAAGCGAAGAGTTAATTAATTGTGAGCCAAAGTAAGCTTAGAAGCAGCCATCATTTCCGAGGAAGTTCATTTTGAGCCATGAAAAAGCCGAGTAATACTTGGAACGACTACCTATTACTCTGTAGAGCTATAAAGGGCGCGAATTGGTTCTGGTTCAACAGTCGCGAAATTTAGCTAGAATTAACCCTGTCAGTTGCTTTTCCCTCCCTCAGCATAAACTCCCACAAAGTCTGCCAACTCTCAAACCATAAATATCTGGTTAGTGCCCGAACATCATTGAAGAAAGTTTGGCGAGTAACTAACATCGAGCGAACGGCACGATAAGTGATGTGGACTAAATCCCAACTGGTGTGGAAGAGATAAGCTAACCAATTAAGGCAGAATAGAAGTTCCGCCTGGTGGTTTTCACCGTGACCCAAGTTGTGTTCGAGATGATAGCCTTTAGTTTTGAGAATATTATTCCCTTCATTTTCGAGCTTCGAGCGCGCACGAGCAGCAGTGACAATCTCGATCGCATTCTGTCGCTCGATTTCATGGCAAGTAGCAAAGGCATTGTAATACAAGGTTTTCTCGTCGCTGGTATCTGTAACCGTTACCTCACACCAGTTTACGTCCAGGGCTGGTTGGGTAGCTCTGAGGGGAATTTTATTCACAAAGCGGTAGTAGTAAGACAAACATTTTCGTCCTCGAATCTCCAACTGGGTTAGAGTTTTCACCTCCCCGACTCGTTCGAGGTAATCCACCCACTCATAAAGTTCTGAATGAGATGTACGCTTACAGACAAAGATAAAATGATAACCATGAGCCAAAGCCGTTTCACAGATGGGTTGATTGCAGTAGAGGTCATCCCCAAGTAAAGTTACAGGGAGGTCTTCTGGGTCGCGGGGATGAGCAGCAATCCAACGCTTAGCGGCAGCGTTCTCCCAGTCTTGTTTATCATGACCATCTTGGGAAGTGATGAATTCTGGTTCTAAACTGATGAGCTGTGGTCGTCCTGGAGCCACCAGTACCGGAGTAACCGCAGCATGAAAATAGGTAGTACTGCCGTTTTTATGAGTCCGATGGCAACAATGACAACAGTGAATCTTCTTGGAGGAGAAATATTCAGTTCCATCAAGTGTCAGCAAAAATCCTCCACCGAAGCAACGATAGGGCGATAGGTTCCCTGTCTTGGACAAACCATTATAGACTGAGCGAAAAACGCCAAATACCGTCGAAGCTGGCACCAAATTGAGCAGGGTGCGAATCTGAGGATCACAGGGGATGTTCTCGATGCCAAACAAACTCTGGGCATTATTTTTCCCTTTCTGACTTTTCATCAAACGTTGATGGTCTAAAAAAGAAGGAGATTGCATAAAAAATACAGAAAATGCACTTAAGTGAGCTTCTTCAACCGTATATTTAGTATTATTGCTTGGTTTTCGTTCCTCGGGAAGATTATTTAACTCGGCACTCAGCATCGATAGTAATTCAGGCATTCCTATTGCTAGACCCATGTTGCTACTCTGTGAGAATTTAATGCCTTTTACTTTAATCTAATTCACCCGAATCTTAATCAGAGTGGTTTTTGTTAGCGAAAGTTATTTGCTAACAAACGTTCATTTCTCATCTATTTTTCTCTGGGAATTTTTAAAATGAGAATTGCTGACATATCACCGCTTACATCACTTTTTAACCGAAGCACCTTGGTCATCAGACATGGTTAATGAGCGACGTTTACAAGTAATGAACAAGTGTCATCAGACTAGAATTTGTAGCGGTTTTAGCTTAATTGTTGATGATAGTGGTCATAGAAAAAGTGGGTGCTTGCTCCGTCCTATACGCTGAGGAAACCTCAGCGCGGGCGGTGCGCAATTTCACTGCGGGAGTAGGTCGTCAGTATATTGGAGAAATCGGGAAAACAGATAATGGCAATGTTGTTGTTACAACTCATCTGTATATGGTAACAATACAACCTTGTTGAAGGAATTAGAGAAGAGAAAGTTAAAATATATTGGAGGATTAGCCAAAAATAGAAAGGTAAAACTTCTTAATCAATTAGAGGATAGAGAAGACATAAGATTAGATGATTTAGCACGGTCGTTACCCAAAGAGGCTGTTAGTGAAGTAATTCTAAATTTAGAAAAGAAGTTTTCTATCGTGAAGCCAAAGGTTGGTTAGGGCTAAAAGAATATCAAACAAGAGGTAAAAGAAGCTTAGATAGACATTTAATCCTTGTCTTTTGTGCTTACATTTTTATCCTTTGGCACAAGCTAACTGGTGGGTTAAGAAGACGCTGGGCTAATAAAGAAATTAAGACTTTTCCTGAAGCATTAGAAGCGTTTCGTACTGCTATGTCTTTTGGTTTCGTTCGATGGCTCAACCAAAATCCTGACCTATTCACAGCTTATAAAGCGAGTTTGGGCTTTGTTTGGGCTTGATTTTTGTTTAAGTCCCGCTAATTTGTTGGGCATCGGCATCTACAACCAAAACCCGACCTCGTTGAGAGAGCCAGTAAGCAAGATGGACAGAAGTAGTGGTTTTCCCAGTACCTCCCTTTTGATTGGCAACAGCGATAATTTTGCTCATCTACCTAGTTATTGTAGTTTGGATAAGGCGATCGTATATCTTAATAAACAATATGCGGTAGGTACGCTAGAAATTAAGGTAGTGCAGCTAAGAACGAAGTATGATAACTAGGAAATTTCTGGATAATGTACCAATAAAGGATAATATCCAGAAAAATTCGAAATAAAACCCTACATAGGGTAAATATACAGAATAATTTTGGATATCATGACCTATAGGTTAGATCTACAGAAAGTTTCCGTATAATAAATAGTGATGCCGCCACAACTCACCACCCAACCGAAGGAGTTTCATGATGGAAAAGACCGATCGAGCACTCATCCTGATCGAGTTCCAACAGGAGTGGCTGGCAGACGATGGAAAGCTGAATAAACTCATGGAGGATCGGTATCTCTTGCAGGGTGCAAAGGATAACGCGAAAAGGGCGCTTGCAGCGGCCAGAGAAGCGAACTTTCGCGTCATACACTGCGGCTTAGGCTTTCAAGAGAATTATCCGGAGTTGGGCAAGCCGCGTGCTGGTCTTCAGAGCACCATCCAAGAGGCAGGAACGTTCCTAGCCGCCGGCCAGGGCAGCCGGTTTGTCGAGCCGTTCACTCCAAGTGCAGGCGAGTTTGTGGTTCAAGGGCGGACGGGCGGTAGCGCCTTTGCAGGATCGAACCTTGACGTTTATCTTCGCAATCAACGGGTAAACCACATATATCTTGCGGGTTTCGCATTACACGTATGCATCGAATCCACCTTGCGGCAAGGCCATGACCAGGGCTACGAAGTGGTTGTACTGTCCGATGCGTGTGCGGCCTTCAATCAAGCCCAACAGGCTCACGTTCTCGATGCCGTTGTTCATCATTTCGGCAAACAGATGAACACGGATGATTTCGTCCGCTCATTGGAAGCAAAGGCAGCATAATAAATAGTTACTCTGCTTCAACTTAAGCTGAGTAAGGTGCAAGAAATTCATACACAAGTTAAGGAGATTCGTATACCAATGAATCCAGCATCTGTCTCAACTTTCTTACACGAAAATACTATTCGCGGTGAAATATTCCAGCTGAGATCCTAAATCTCACTGAAAAGTAAATGTGTATATATCCTCCTGGCTAACAACCTCAATGCACGCCGACCGACGAGAGGTTGTTGGTTAGAGTTCGAGGTTGTCTGTGGCGGATGATTGGGATCGTTAACAATTTCTCCTCGGAGCAGTCGACCGTCCCCGAACTCAAATTGCCCTAGCTGCACCGTTCATGTAACGCACCCAACCGACAAACCAATCAATAAATACTGGTTACTAAACTCCAATTGCTTTAAGAAGAGCGACCAGCGAAGCTGTTGCTGCTCAAGCACCGCATATTTTAAAGAGCAGTTTGCAGTGGGCACGGTAGAGGTTAGGATAGTGCAGCCTATGGCAAGATTTTAAAAGAATTTAATTTATTTCTCAAATGATTCCCGATTCATTGTTTAAGACTTTATCTTAACTAGGGCGTGTTTTAAAAGTCGGTGAAATGCTTAAAAATACGAGATTGAAGTATTTGGCTTAAACTTAATTTACGTAGACGGGGGATTCGATATACGATTCCACGTCAAGTCAATGAGCTTGGTTAATGGTACATAAGAAACATAGAGTTTTAGGTTCTGTTGACACAATTAACGCAACCAAATTAAAGCCGAAGCAAATTCGGCAAATCCCAAATAACATTCGTCAGTTTTGTCAAAACGGCTGAAAACGCGACGATAGTATTTAAGTTTGTTAAAAAAGCACTCAACTAGATGTCGCTCCTTGTACAGATGTGAATCGTAATCTCTAGGGTTGAGGCGACCAGAACGAGGCGGAATCACGCCTTGAGCACCAGTTTCCTCAATCAAGACCACAAAAGCATCACAATCATAGCCTTTATCGGCAATTACCTGTTGAGCTCGATAACCAGCCACCAATGCCTCTCCTTGACTGATATCGGCGGTTTGCCCTGGAGTCAGAAGCAACCGCAGCGGATTGCCCAACGCATCTACCACAGCATGTAACTTGGTACTAAATCCGCCACAAGAACCTCCTAAAGAGTGTTTTTCTGACCCCCTTTTGCTCCTGCTGCACAGGGATGAGCACGAATCATGGTGCTATCGGGAATTAAACTTTCTAAGTCAGCAGAGTGGGACATTTCTTGCAAGAGACGATGCCAAACTCCCTTCTGACACCAACGCCGATATCGTTTGTAGAGGCTGTTCCAGTTGCCAAAACGTTTGGGTAATTCACGCCATTGAGCACCTGTGCGAGTAATCCAGAGAACCGCATTCAGAAAACGACGACAAGCTTTGGGGTCTTTGATACGGATGTCTTGTTGGTGGCTCAGAACAACGAAAATTTGCTGCCAAGCAGAATCGTCCAACTTAACGGTACTTAAACAATTTAAACAGACAAAATAAGATAGAATACCTTTGCTG
>NZ_JBKGTY010000025.1:0-4158 GCF_053543375.1 Myxosarcina sp. GI1(2024)
TAAATATCTGGTTAGTGCCCGAACATCATTGAAGAAAGTTTGGCGAGTAACTAACGGTACTTAAACAATTTAAACAGACAAAATAAGATAGAATACCTTTGCTGATTAACTTTAACATTATTCTAAAGCCCGATCGCACTTTATGAAAGAAACTACTCCCGCAGCCATGCCTCCCTGTTTCGATAGATGGTGTCAAAAGTTTGATGATTTACTGAGAACTAAAGCGCAAAAAAGGGAATTCAGACATTATTTAGGAGGATTATTAGGGGAAAGTGAGCGAAAAAATGTATCTCAAATGGCTAAAGACGCAGTAGAGGTCACATACCACAAATTACACCATTTCTTAACTGAAGCAACTTGGTCAGCGAACAAGATAAATGAACGTCGCTTAGAAGTGATGAACAAGTGTAATCAAACGAGAATCAGTAAGGGATTTAGTCTAATTGTTGATGACTCTGGGCATAGAAAAAGTGGTAACTTTACCGCAGCAGTAGGTCGTCAATATATTGGGGAAATTGGGAAAACAGATAATGGCAATGTTGTAGTAACAACTCATCTATATGATGGCCAAAAAAGCTTACCTTTAGACATAGAACTATATCAACATGGTAATTCGTTGCCCGAAGGAAAGAAAGACAGAGAATTCAAGAAAAAACCCACCTTAGCCTTAGAATTAATCGATAAAAGTTTGAAGAGGGGATATCGACCAGGACTAGTATTAATAGATTCGTCCTATGGTAACAACACAACTGTTTTACTCGAACTGGAAAAAAAGAAATTAAAGTATATAGGAGGAATCGCTAAAAATCGTAATATTTTGGTTAAAACTCCATCAAATCAATTAGAAAAAATCAGAGTAGATGAATATGCTCAATGGTTATCTGATGAGGAATTTAAGGAGATTCAAATCCAGGGTGAAAAACCTAGAACCGTCTGGGTAGCAATAATAGAAGCAGAAATATCAAGGCTAGAAGGAATCAGAAAAATAGCTATCGTCATGAGTGCACCAATCTTTGAAGATGCTGAAGATATTGACTACTTACTCACAAATGTTGAGGGAGAAATAGTAACCGAGCAATGGATAGTTCAAACTTATGCTCAGAGAAACTGGATAGAAGTTTTCTATCGAGAAGCCAAGGGATGGTTAGGATTAAAAGAGTATCAAGTTAGAGATAAGAAGAGTTTGGAAAGACATTTTATTCTAGTTTTTTGTGCCTATACTTTTATCCTTTGGCATAAGCTTACTGGAGGTTTAAGAAGACGTTGGGCGAACAAACCTTTGGAGACATTTCCTGAAGCATTAGAAGCTTTTCGTACAGGTATATCTTATCGTTTTGTCCAATGGTTGAACCAAAATCGCGACGTATTCGTAGCTTATAAAGCTAGTTTGGGCTTTGTTTGGGCTTGATTTTTGTTTAAGTACCGTTAACATCGAGCGAACGGCACGATAAGTGATGTGGACTAAATCCCAACTGGTGTGGAAGAGATAAGCTAACCAATTAAGGCAGAATAGAAGTTCCGCCTGGTGGTTTTCACCGTGACCCAAGTTGTGTTCGAGATGATAGCCTTTAGTTTTGAGAATATTATTCCCTTCATTTTCGAGCTTCGAGCGCGCACGAGCAGCAGTGACAATCTCGATCGCATTCTGTCGCTCGATTTCATGGCAAGTAGCAAAGGCATTGTAATACAAGGTTTTCTCGTCGCTGGTATCTGTAACCGTTACCTCACACCAGTTTACGTCCAGGGCTGGTTGGGTAGCTCTGAGGGGAATTTTATTCACAAAGCGGTAGTAGTAAGACAAACATTTTCGTCCTCGAATCTCCAACTGGGTTAGAGTTTTCACCTCCCCGACTCGTTCGAGGTAATCCACCCACTCATAAAGTTCTGAATGAGATGTACGCTTACAGACAAAGATAAAATGATAACCATGAGCCAAAGCCGTTTCACAGATGGGTTGATTGCAGTAGAGGTCATCCCCAAGTAAAGTTACAGGGAGGTCTTCTGGGTCGCGGGGATGAGCAGCAATCCAACGCTTAGCGGCAGCGTTCTCCCAGTCTTGTTTATCATGACCATCTTGGGAAGTGATGAATTCTGGTTCTAAACTGATGAGCTGTGGTCGTCCTGGAGCCACCAGTACCGGAGTAACCGCAGCATGAAAATAGGTAGTACTGCCGTTTTTATGAGTCCGATGGCAACAATGACAACAGTGAATCTTCTTGGAGGAGAAATATTCAGTTCCATCAAGTGTCAGCAAAAATCCTCCACCGAAGCAACGATAGGGCGATAGGTTCCCTGTCTTGGACAAACCATTATAGACTGAGCGAAAAACGCCAAATACCGTCGAAGCTGGCACCAAATTGAGCAGGGTGCGAATCTGAGGATCACAGGGGATGTTCTCGATGCCAAACAAACTCTGGGCATTATTTTTCCCTTTCTGACTTTTCATCAAACGTTGATGGTCTAAAAAAGAAGGAGATTGCATAAAAAATACAGAAAATGCACTTAAGTGAGCTTCTTCAACCGTATATTTAGTATTATTGCTTGGTTTTCGTTCCTCGGGAAGATTATTTAACTCGGCACTCAGCATCGATAGTAATTCAGGCATTCCTATTGCTAGACCCATGTTGCTACTCTGTGAGAATTTAACGGTACTTAAACAAAAATCAAGCCCAAACAAAGCCCAAACTAGCTTTATAAGCTACGAATACGTCGCGATTTTGGTTCAACCATTGGACAAAACGATAAGATATACCTGTACGAAAAGCTTCTAATGCTTCAGGAAATGTCTCCAAAGGTTTGTTCGCCCAACGTCTTCTTAAACCTCCAGTAAGCTTATGCCAAAGGATAAAAGTATAGGCACAAAAAACTAGAATAAAATGTCTTTCCAAACTCTTCTTATCTCTAACTTGATACTCTTTTAATCCTAACCATCCCTTGGCTTCTCGATAGAAAACTTCTATCCAGTTTCTCTGAGCATAAGTTTGAACTATCCATTGCTCGGTTACTATTTCTCCCTCAACATTTGTGAGTAAGTAGTCAATATCTTCAGCATCTTCAAAGATTGGTGCACTCATGACGATAGCTATTTTTCTGATTCCTTCTAGCCTTGATATTTCTGCTTCTATTATTGCTACCCAGACGGTTCTAGGTTTTTCACCCTGGATTTGAATCTCCTTAAATTCCTCATCAGATAACCATTGAGCATATTCATCTACTCTGATTTTTTCTAATTGATTTGATGGAGTTTTAACCAAAATATTACGATTTTTAGCGATTCCTCCTATATACTTTAATTTCTTTTTTTCCAGTTCGAGTAAAACAGTTGTGTTGTTACCATAGGACGAATCTATTAATACTAGTCCTGGTCGATATCCCCTCTTCAAACTTTTATCGATTAATTCTAAGGCTAAGGTGGGTTTTTTCTTGAATTCTCTGTCTTTCTTTCCTTCGGGCAACGAATTACCATGTTGATATAGTTCTATGTCTAAAGGTAAGCTTTTTTGGCCATCATATAGATGAGTTGTTACTACAACATTGCCATTATCTGTTTTCCCAATTTCCCCAATATATTGACGACCTACTGCTGCGGTAAAGTTACCACTTTTTCTATGCCCAGAGTCATCAACAATTAGACTAAATCCCTTACTGATTCTCGTTTGATTACACTTGTTCATCACTTCTAAGCGACGTTCATTTATCTTGTTCGCTGACCAAGTTGCTTCAGTTAAGAAATGGTGTAATTTGTGGTATGTGACCTCTACTGCGTCTTTAGCCATTTGAGATACATTTTTTCGCTCACTTTCCCCTAATAATCCTCCTAAATAATGTCTGAATTCCCTTTTTTGCGCTTTAGTTCTCAGTAAATCATCAAACTTTTGACACCATCTCATCTATCGAAACAGGGAGGCATGGCTGCGGGAGTAGTTTCTTTCATAAAGTAAGTGCGATCGGGCTTTAGAATAATGTTAAAGTTAATCAGCAAAGGTATTCTATCTTATTTTGTCTGTTTAAATTGTTTAAGTACCGTTAATGCCTTTTACTTTAATCTAATTCACCCGAATCTTAATCAGAGTGGTTTTTGTTAGCGAAAGTTATTTGCTAACAAACGTTCATTTCTCATCTATTTTTCTCTGGGAATTTTTAAAATGAGAATTGCTG
>NZ_JBKGTY010000026.1:0-3652 GCF_053543375.1 Myxosarcina sp. GI1(2024)
ATTTCGAGAGCAAGGATTAATCGACAAATACATTATTTCCATCATTCCTGTGATTCTAGGAGTCGGTATTCCTTCCATATAAATAGACTTTGTACTAGCTAATACAGTACAAAAATCCCGAACCCCAAAACCGCATCGCCAGTCGTCCCTAAAGATAACACTTCGATATCGTTAGACGACGGGGCTTATAAAATGCTGATGCACCTTTTAGCACACAGCCCCTCACGATCTGGGTTTACGCCCTGTCCGTTAGCGCGAAGTTGCGTTGCGGAGGTATCCTCCGTTGAGCAAACTTCGTAAGAAGGATTATCGTAGCTCACATTTCCTACCTTCCAGACTGGGGGCATTGAGATTATTATTGTGGTATAGGTAATCAAAGTTTAAAACTTGCCTAAGTTCACCAGAAAGCTAAACGGCTTGTTTGCGATCGTGGTAAGGAGTATCTATCGTTAAGTGCTTGACCGTGAGGCGCAAAAGTAAAGTATCGTCTGAAAAGGAGCACAGGTAGATGTGGTATTTTTTTAACGTATCTCAACTCAATACCTAGGGGATATATTGCATTATTTTACACTTGTCTTGGCACGCGACCTAAACAGATTGCATTGTCAAAATCTTACAGCGAATTTCAGTTAGTAGATGAGCAAATTGGCGATCGCTAGCATAAAAACTTGCTATCAGTTTCTTGGTGAATGTAGTGCATCAACAGAACATTGTTAGGCAGCAACTAATTCGTAAATTCTGGAACGAGCAGCAGCAATCGAATCAGCAAGACTCTGACCGCCGAGATCATCTTTTTCTACGGCAATGAAGGTGATGTCTGTGATACCAATGAAACCAAACAATGCCTTTAAGTAGGGAGCTTGATAATTTAACTTGTCCCAGCGTCCACCAGACGCAAATCCTCCCGCACCGTGAGTTGTAATAATAAACATCTTTTTTCCCTGTACCAGAGGTTTGTAAGGTGATTCTCTGTCTTCAGGTTCAAAGGCATAGAGTCGTCCCACTCGGATAATGTTATCGATGTATGCTTTAAATTCACTGGGAACATTCAAGTTATACATCGGAATGCCCATCACATAGATATCTGCTGCTAAAAATTCATCCACCAATTTGTCACTAAATGCGATCGCTTTCCACATTTGAGGTGTTCGTTGTTCTGGTGGCGTGAAATTGGCTGCAATCCAAGCCTCATCAACATTAGGAATGGAATTGCGTCCCACATCTCGATAAGTAACGCTATCTTCTGGATGAAATTGTTTCCAAGTAACAATAAATTCTCCAGTCATTTTACGAGAATGCGATCGCTCTCCCCTAGGACTAGCATCAATGTGTAACAAGTTAGCCATGTTTAAAATCCTTTCTACTTACTAAGTTTTGTTAGTTCAATCGTTACAATTACAGAATAAGTGACTAGAGATTTTTGAGCTTTCAAAATATTGCTCGGCTTACATAATCTTGCTGCGAGTTTTTTTAGCAGAATCAATGGTTAATTCATCACCTAAAACAGCGAAAGAAATACCATCGCCAATTGTTACAAGTGCGGATTTGGGTTGGGAGTCGATAACTGTTGCCGAATTTAAGCAACCGCCTGGAAACAGTACGTTTTCTCCCGATCTAGAACATACGATCGCTTTGTGTTTGGCAACCAAACCATACCGCATCTGGCAAGCTATTGGCGATGCCTTCGGCGTACGCGGAGCGTAATCGCAACCATAGTGGAATTTATTCCAATGGCGATCTTTCGATTACACCAGCACAACTTCCCTGTACGTATAAAGCTTATGGTCATGACCATTTTTTAGCAATAAGAATTCCCCCACACTTTCTCAACCAAGTAGCCACAGAAGTAATGAATTGCGATCTCAATCGCCTAGAATTACGCACAGAATTTCGCGATCGCCATCCTCAAATCGAACAGCTAGCGATGATGTTACGCAGCGAACTTTATCGGGGTAAAGATGGTGTAGGACAGCTTTATATCGAGTCTTTAGCCAATGCTTTGATGGTTATATGTGTTGCGAGATTACAGCATTACTAAGCCTCAAATAAAAATCTATGAAGGGGGATTGAGCGATCGCTCTTTATTTCAAGCCATGGAATATATTGACCATCACCTAAGCCAATCGATTAAGTTAGAAGACTTGGCAACCCGTCTAGGAATTAGCAAATTTCATTTTAGTAGACTATTTAAAAAATCTACGGGCAAATCTCCCCATCAGTATGTAATGCAGCAAAGAATCGAACTAGCTAAACAGCTATTAGTAAAAGCAGAAATATCAATCTCCGATGTTGCTATGATGTGCGGTTTTAATAGTCATGCTCACCTAAGCAAATACTTCCGTCAGTTTGTGGGAATGACACCAAAAGCTTACCGTCAAAGTTAAAGTTGCTATTTCGCTATCTCTTTTCAGTTAACTTTAGGAGAATTATTTGGTTGGTTATCGGAGTAAAAAGCGATCGCATCTTAAATATAGACTGGTTAAAAGCGATCGCCAATCTGAATTCCGCAGATAATTAACTTGAAGAAATAATTATACGAACTTGCTTGATTAAGCTTTAGTATAGCGATGTAATTAAATGCTTGTTATCTAATTATTCCACGCATCTAAGCTGTTATCTAGCTAATTGATTATTGAAAATTAAATTTATGTGCAGAATGCCAACTTGACTCTTCCCTTGGAGGAGAGTATTTACTGGAGAAATAGAAAGCAAAGAGATTGAACGATGTTCAAAATTGGTGATTTTTCCAAACTTAGTCAAATATCGATTAAAGCACTACGCCTCTATGACCAAATGGGGCTGCTAAAACCCATGCAGATAGACCCATTCACAAATTATCGCTACTACTCTGCCAGTCAATTACCATAAACTATAGAACAGAGCAATTAAGTTTTTTGCTGTATATTAATTTCTCCAATATCTACATTATTGGAAAGTGTCAAAATCCATTCAATCCCCGAAATTATGTCTGCAAGAGGGATAGGAACTTGCTGCTCAAATCTGCCTTCTTCAATATCTGTCAATACTTCTTCCGTGGCGACATTACCAGGATTAATGACTGTGATGCCAATGTTGCGATCGCTCAAAGCGATTTTTAATGCCTGTGCTGCGCCTCTTAATCCAAATTTTGATGCTGTGTTAGCCACTTCGATAGTGGCAGAGTTATCTAGTCCAGATAGTGAGCCAATAAATATGGTTCGTGGATTGTTCGAGTTAATCAGATTTTTGGTAAGCTGCCTAGTCAATTCAATAGGAGCAATAGTATTTACAGCCATTACATAACGAGTTTCTCGATCGCTACTTTTAAAGAAGTCGTACTGTCCTGTAAAAGCTCCATCTTCCCATACTCCGCCCATGAACAAAAAAGCATCCAACACTGCGTCACCAATAGTATCAGCAACTAATTGTATTCCTGCGTCAGTGGAAATATCGGCTTGAATCCATTCTCCCGCGACTGGTTGACTCCTGGAGACAGAGAAGACGCGATCGCCCTTTTGAGCAAAGTGTTGAGCTACGGCTGCACCGATACCTCGGCTAGCCCCCACAACGACAATTTGCTTTTTCTGCGATTGCATTGAGGTTTTCATATCGGTATTCATTAGCGGTAATTAAACAATTTAAACAGACAAAATAAGATAGAATACCTTTGCTG